>NZ_NWUW01000014.1 GCF_002746455.1 Bacillus fungorum
TCGATAACTTTCATTTCCGTTCAAATAACGTAGAACGATTTGTATTTTTTCATCAGCTGTAAATTTAGCCATAGAAAAACTGCACCTCCAATTGTTAGACTGTGTCTAACAATTGGGGTGCAGTTCATTTTTTTGGCTCTTTTTCTATGGTAAGAATACTATCCAACCAATCCATACTATAAAAAGAATCCCGGCAATTACAGCTGGTAATAAATAAAAATGAGAAAATATAACTATTCCATACAAAAGTATTACTGGAAACAATAAATAGCGATCTGCCTTCCATCTTAACAATAGTAATTTGCCTTCATCACAATATAAATGAAGAAACATTTTTTTCGTAAATTCATTCCAATAATCGCGCGCATAGCGGGAAATTGCAACTAAAGTAAATACAAGAATAATAGCTGAAATCCATCTCGGACTCATAATAATACTTACAGTGCTTATACATACAATTTGAATATAAAATATTCGTACACTACTTGTACGGAAAAATTCTTTCAAAAAGGATTCAACAATACGAGAATCAGTTTTCTTCCCTAAAAACTTTTTAGAACGCGGAAACATCCACGGCTTTTTATTCGAACTACTCGGTTTAGCTGCATGACCACCAATTTGCATAATGCCACTCGTCCAGCGCATACTTTCTTCTTTCTCTTTTTCAACTTCTTTAAAAAAGGAATTTTTATAATTTAGTTTTTCTTTTATCAATACGATAATTAGAAAAACTGCTAGACCAATACATAATATAGAATAAAAAGGATCTTTATAAATGACAAACAGACTCATACAAAAAAAGGATAGACTTATAGAAAATATTACATTTTTGATAACCCATAGTAACCATCGTTTCCCCACACGTACATGAATAAATCTCGTTAATAACGACAACATAAATCGAAATACAGTAAAGAATAGCCAAAATAATACGACTTGTACCTTCGTCACTCCAATACTTTTCAGCAACACTGGTAACATAGCAACTACTACCACTACATTCGTTATCGCTATCCGAATAAACGTATATGTCATGCCATACTGGATTAACTTTTTCATGTGAGCGGGGTACGAAATTAAAAATAAACTATCCGCTTGTTCAAAAAATGAACGAACTCCTCTTGCATACGTAATCACATAAAATACAAGTAGGCCTAATCCGAAATAAACTGCCTCTCCTATCGATAGTTCTTCCATCCATAGTGAACGATAATAAATTCCCATAAATACAAGTGCCGGAATAATAATATATAGCGCAACCGTCCAATCAGTTATAGAACGTATGGACTTCCATTTCCGCCCTAGTTCATGGCGCAACCTTTTATAAAATTGTTTTTTAATCATGCTGTTCACGCCTTACGATTACATCAAAACAGTCTAACAATGAATTCCCTGGCATTTCTGCTAACGTTTGAATTGCCTCTAAATGGCCATCTGCGACTAATGTACCTTGTGAGATGAGTAAAAATCTTTCGCAAATTCTTTCAGCTGTATCTAATACGTGCGTACAAAGTAAAATTCCTGCCCCGCGTTCTTTTTCTTTATATAAATAACTTAAAAATTCTTTCGTAGCTACTGGATCTAAACCGATAAAAGGTTCGTCAATGATATAAAAATCTGGCTCAGTTAAAAATGCTAATATAAGCATCGATTTTTGTTTCATCCCTTTTGAAAACTTTGATAAATACTCATGTTTATGCTTATCCATTCGAAACATATGTAATAACTCTTCCGCTTTCCTTTCCCAGCCTCCTACTTCGTTCTCTCGAGCAGCCATTAACAATTCAATATGTTCCCAGAGCGTCAAATAATCATAATAAGTTGGATGTTCTGGCACGTATGCATACGGATTTTTCTTTTCACCAAATGATATTTCACCATTCACATTTACGAGTAACCCGAGCATCGTTTTAATCGTCGTACTTTTCCCGGCACCATTTGCGCCAATAAGAGCAACTAATTCACCTTGCTCAATCGAAAAGGCAATATCATGAATTGTTTTTTCACCTATTTCATATCCAGCAGAGCGGATATTTACTTCTAACATACATTCCCCTTCTTTCCATTTCCAATACAAACAAGGAAAAGAATAACATATAACTATCTATATATCATTATAAAATATTTATTTTCCTAGCAGGAAAAAATATTTTTTAACAGAATAATAAATGTTTGATTACATTTTATTGGAGTGGATAATATGTCTTTTCAAATTCGTGAAGCGACGATAGACGATATAGATGCACTTTGCTCTTTGACGAAAGAATTAAAGGGCTCCTCTATTTCCTATGAAGATATGAACAACCGATTGCAATTCGTACAAATGAGTCCTTTTGATTTTTTATATGTTTATGAGGAAGAAGAAACTATATGGGGATTACTTGGGTTTCGTATACGTGAAAATTTAGAAGATGTAACTCGGTATGGAGAAATTTCAATTATTAGCGTTGATTCTACACTACGACGAAAAGGTATTGGACAAATATTAATGGATTATGCAGAGTAATTGGCAAAGAATCATGATTGCATTGGCACATGGCTAGTTAGTGGAACAAAAAGAGTAGAAGCTCATGCTTTTTACAAAAAATTGGGATATGAAGTAAATGGTTACCGATTTGTAAAATATTTTTAAACTACTTTTTAATAGAAAGGATTATAACTATGACAAATATTCAAGCAATTTTCATTGATCGTGACGGTACAATTGGCGGGGACACTACAATACATTATCCAGGATCATTTACATTATTTCCTTTTACAAAAACATCCTTACAAAAACTAAAAGCTAATAATATAAAAATTTTCTCTTTCACAAATCAACCAGGTATTGCGGATGGAATAGCGACTATAGCCGATTTCTCACAAGAATTAGAAGGCTTCGGTTTTGATGATATTTACGTATGTCCTCATAAACATGGTGATGGTTGTGAATGCCGGAAACCAAGTACAGGTATGCTCCTTAAAGCAGCGGAAACACATGGCTTTGATTTAACACAATGTGCTGTAGTTGGTGATCGCTGGACCGATATCGTTGCAGGAGCAAAAGTGAATGCTACAACGATTTTAGTACGAACAGGGGCTGGATACGATGCCTTACATACGTACCGAGACAAGTGGGCACATATTGAACCAAACTACATTGCAGAAAACTTTGAAGATGCGACAAACTGGATTTTAAATCAACTATAATGCAAATTAAAAGAGCCGTTTTCATTGTGAAAACGGCTCTTTTAATCTTAATTTTTTTTAAAACGTCAATTCATAATGGAAATAACGATTATCTCTCAAATAACCATTCTCAGCGTATAATCGCTGTGCTGATAAATTATCGATCTCTGTTTGTAATTTTACACCTTTTGCACCATTTTCTAAGGCAAATTCTTTCGCAGCTTCTAATAATTTTTTTCCTGTTCCTGCTCCGCGCTTAGCAGCTTGTACAAATAAATCATTTAAAATCCATAATTCTTTCATCGAAATAGACGAAAATGATGGATATAATTGTGTGAATCCAATATATTCACCGTCTTCAACTGCTACAAAAATAACAGATTCTTTTCTCTCCATTCGATTTCGTAAAAATACTTTTGCTCCTTCTATGTCAGAATCTTGTCTATAAAACATACGATAGTTATTAAAAACTGATGCTAGTCCATCTAAATCTGCAATTGTTGCTTCATATATTCTCATTTTACTCCGTTCCCCTTCCAATACTGTCTCATTATATCCGTTGCCCATTTAGGCTGTAGAATTTCTTCTTTCGGCATAAACTCTTTCATTATTGGCTTTATATCCAATATAGGGGTGCCATCAATAGCATCTAACCCCTCAACAATAATTGATTTACCTTCTCTTTTAATTACCTTTACAATTGTTGTTCCTATGCGATTCGGACGATTTTTCCCACGCTGTGCAAAAATGCCTACTTTAGGATAATCATGATTATTTCTAGGATGTCTAGCAACATATTGAATTTGTTCATCAGTTACTTTATGAAAATAAAAAACTACTTCAATATGAGAAAAATCTTCAATGCCTTGTATACTTTCTTCTGTATACATTTCAGTTAAAGTAATATAAGATCTTACTTCTCCCCACTCATCATCTTTTATTTCTGTTCTTTCATTATGTACAAATGCGATTGGTTGAACTGAAAACATACGCATTCCCCCTTAAATGTAAACACTTACATTATAAAGTATTTTCTGAATGTTTTCCACACATACGAACTAGGTTACATAATATAATTATACTCTATTTCGTACAGCGAAATTAACTGCTTCAACTGCATGTATATGAGTTGTGTCGAATATCGGAATGGATACGTCTTCCTGCTTTATTAATAATCCTATTTCTGTGCAACCTAATATGATTCCTTGTGCCCCTTCTTGTACTAGCTCTTCTATAACTCTTTTATAATATACTCTAGATTGAGATGTTATCTTTCCTAAACACAATTCCGTATATATTACTTCGTTTATCTTATCTCTATCCTTTTCTGATGGTACCATGACTTCTATATGATTCTCTTCAATACGTGACTTATAGAAATCTTGCTCCATTGTATATTTTGTTCCAAGTAAACCAACAGTTTGAATACCTTTTCTTTTAATTTCTTTCGCAGTTGCATCAGCGATATGTAAAACTGGAATATGAATATTCTTCTTTATTTCCTCAACTACTTTATGCATTGTATTTGTACAAATAATTATAAAATCTGCTCCTCCCCTCTGTAACGAATATGCTGCTTTCCCTAATACTTCTCCTGCTCCATTCCAATCTCCGTTAGTCTGGAATCGTTCAATCTCTTCAAAGTCCACACTATTAATCATACATTTTGCTGAATGTAACCCTCCTAACCTCTCTTTTATTTCTTCATTTATAACTCGGTAATATTCAGTAGTTGATTCCCAGCTCATACCACCAATTAAACCTATTGTTTTCATTGAAAACCGCACCTACCTCACACTATTTTTTAAGCGAATTACAACATTTTATTATGTATATTATATATAATAAAACAAGACTTTACGTTTATAAATATAAAGTCTTGTTTTAACTATTTCCAAGGAAATTTAATAAGAATATTCTGAAATTATTTTTCTAATGTTTTTATTGAATCTTCATATTGATAATGAAAACATTCTCGATACAACTGTTTAATTTCATCATATGATGGCACACGTGGATTATTTGCTGGACTTCCACTTTCAATTGCATCTGATGCCATTTTAGAAATAGCTTTTTCAAATTCAACTTCACCAATTCCATATTCTTTTAAATTTGGAATACGAATATCAAAACAAAGTTTTTTTATTTCCCTCAGCGTGTAGTCGGCTACTTCTTCATCACAATATGAATACAAATCTTTATTTAAACAACGTCCAATTTCCGCTAGTCTTTTTACTGCACTACCTTTTGTATATTCTAAAACAGTAGGTAATAGTATTGCATTTGATATACCATGTGGTACATGAAATAATGCCCCTACTGGCCTTGACATTCCATGAACTAACGTAACAGATGCATTTGAAAATGCGATTCCAGCTTGCAAAGACGCGATCATCATCGCTTCTCTTGCCTCCATATTCTCTCCATCTTCATATGCAATACGCAAATATTTCATAATACTTTCAATAGCGGAAAGAGCTAGTACATCTGTAAGTGATTGTGAAGCTTTAGAAATATACGCCTCGACGGCATGACATAATGCATCTATCCCTGTTGCTGCTGTAATATGAGGTGGTACCGAACGTGTTAAAATCGGGTCAATAATCGCTACTTGTGGGGTAAAACTCGGATGCTTCATCATCATTTTTACATCTGTTCGTTTATTCGTAATTACTGCTACACTTGTTACTTCTGATCCAGTGCCAGAAGTTGTTGGAATTGCAATAAGTGGTAGCGGATCATTGTCTATTTCTAAATCCTTTTGAACATAATCTTCCACTTCTCCACCATTTGTATATAACACCGCAACTGCTTTTGCTGCATCAATACAACTTCCACCACCAATACCGATAATAAAATCACACTTTTCTTCTTTACAAATAGTTAACGCCTCTAACACGTGTATATTTGTAGGCTCAGCATTTACTTTATTATATGTAATAACAGTAATACCTTTCGTATTTAGTTGTTGTGTACACCTCTCAATATATCCTAAATTCTCCATAATTGTATCAGTTACTATAAATGCTCTTTTTCCAAACTTCTTGGATTGTTCCCCCAGCTTTTCAAGCGAATTCCTTCCATATAATACAGACTTCGGCATACGAAACTCAGCAACTTCTTGCAAGTACTCCACCCCTTCTCACCCTAATTAATGTTTTCGTCTATAAAATATTTGTTTCATAAATCTCTATAATTCATATAGTACCTATTTTAATAAATTCCTGTTAAGGTATAGAATGCGATAACTAAAAATACAGCAAACGTTTTCAAAACTGTAATCGCAAATATATCTTTATATGACTGTTTATGTGTTAATCCAGTTACTGTAAGAATAGTAATAATAGCCCCATTATGCGGTAATGTATCCATACCGCCTGATGCCATTGATACGATACGGTGCATTACTTCTAATGGAATATCAAATTGATGAGCCGCTGCAATAAACTTATCTCCCATTGCACTTAAAACGATTCCCATTCCTCCTGATGCAGAGCCTGTAATACCGGCTAAAATATTCGTCGTGACTGCTCCATTCACTAGAGGGTTTGTGAATGTGGCAGAGATGCCATCTCTCATAATTGCAAAGCCTGGAAGTGCTGCGATGACACCACCGAATCCAAACTCAGCCCCTGTATTCATCGTTGCAAGTAATGCTCCACCAATACTTGTATTTAATCCTGCTTGAAATCCTGTTACCACTCGTTTCCAATATAATAATAGCGTTGTTACTATACCTATAATAAGTGCCAATTCTACCGACCAGATTCCAACTACTGCACTTAATTCTACTTTTCCAAATGCCTTCATACCAATTGCAGAAAAATCAAAACCGTTCGGATACCACTTCGGTATCATAATAGTAAAAGCTTTATTCATTACACCTACTAAAATAAGTGGTATAAAAGCAATCACTTGCTGTGCTCTTGTAATTTCAACACTTTTAAGTAACGGCATATCTTTTTGTTCTACTTGCAAAGATGCTGCCATTTCAGTATTCCCATCGTTAAAACCAAAATATCCCTCACCTGCTGCTTTTGCCTTCTTTCGTCTACTCTCTAAATATAGTAACCCTAATGTAAGAACAAAAATTGCGCCTACAATCCCAAGTACCGGTGCAGCATAAATGTCCGTTTTAAAAAAGGTTGTAGGTATTACATTTTGAATTTGTGGTGATCCAGGTAACGCATCCATTGTAAACGTGACTGCTCCAAGAACAATCGTTCCAGGGATTAAACGCTTTGGAATATTCGCTTGTCGAAACAACTTAGCTGCGAACGGATATACAGCAAACACTACTACATACACACTAACACCGCTATACGTTAAGATAGCACCCATTAATACAATCGCTAATATCGTACGTTTTTCACCGACTAACTCTATAATTGTCTTTGCAATTGAGTCCGCAATTCCTGACATTTCTACTACTTTCCCAAATATTGCTCCAAGTAAAAATACAGGGAAATATAGTTTAATAAAACCTACCATTTTCTCCATAAAGATATTCGAAAAGAAAGGTAATACAAAACTAGGCTCTGTCAAAAATACCGCAAATAATGCAAATATCGGTGCAAATAAAATAACAGAAAATCCTCTATATGCTACAAACATAAGTAAACTAAGTGCTAATAATATAATAACTAGCTCCAATTATACCCCTCCTTTAAACTGAAAATTCAAACTATTATTGATAAACTTCTATTAATCTTTTGATTCTGACATCCCTCCTCTTATTCATACAAATTTTTCATACTAAAAATGTCTAATTATAAGTATTCGATTACATATGAAAAATCCCTTTAAACAAAAAACGATTTCATCGCCATACTTTATAAAGGGATTTTTAGTCTCTATATTTACTTCTTAATCAAACTATTTTCTAAACAAAAATGATGTAGTTCTTTTACATCATTTACTATATGAGTCGCATCAACTTCAGTCAATTCTGTTTCACTACCATAACCATATAAAACTCCGATTGATGCAATTTCATTATGATTCGCACCGATTATATCGTGCTTTCTATCTCCAATCATAACAATTTCTTCTTTATTAAGCTCTTCATTTGTTTGTAAAATATGAGCAATAATCTCTTCTTTTTTTATTCTTGTTCCATCTAAATCAAATAGAAATGTTGTATACATGTTTCATTCCCCCACCCATTTTACTTTATAAGTAACCTATAACATATTTTCCCACTTCCCCTTCTATTATACTATCATTATCTTTTTTTCTGAAAAATTACTTTTCCTATGTCACATACTTTCAGTTACAAAAAACGATACATATGATAAAGTAAAAAAGTTACAATTATTTTAATAGAAACCGGTGAAACAAATGTCTATTACATTAATCTTTATTATGGCCTTTACAATTATTATTCACGCAGTCGAAACAAGTTCTTATAGTATTCGATTAGCAGGGGTTCGTTTGAAAAAGATTGCCGTTGCTTTATCTGTCGTAGGAATGGTATTACTCATTTCAAGAACATCAAACTTACTACAAGCCTTTTTAATCGGTGGTATTGTCGATGAAGCAAAACTAGATTCTACTATTAATTTAGAGTATATTATACGACTTGTACTATTATCGGCTTCTATCGGTACATTACTTGCGATTATACTGTATCCAACTTTGACAAAACTATTTGGATACGTCATTCAAAACTTTGAAACAGACGGCTCTTTCATTCGAATGATGAAAACGAATAACATTCAAAAATTAAAGTACACAAAAAAATATGTACGCTTTCCAAGATTTGAAATGATTCATAGATTGCGTATCGGTGGTATCCCAAAGCGTATTATGCTTATTAACATGTTTGCTACTGCTATTTATACAGCAGGGGTACTTTCTGCCCTATACGCTTCTTTTCTAAATCCAGACTATGCAACAAACGCAAGTACAGCTTCTGGTCTTGTAAATGGTTTTGCTACAATTTTATTAACCGTACTACTCGATCCACGCATCGCTCTTTTAACAGAACGTGCTTTACAATCAGAGAATGGTGCTGAATCTATGAGTAAAATGTACGGTTGGCTAATGATTTCTAGACTTTTCGGTACATTATTAGCACAACTACTATTTGTACCAGGGGCTTACTGGATTTTATGGATTATTGAACTAATGCATTAATTTACTAGAAAGGTGAGTTTATCAATGAAGATACAAACAGAGCAAGATATAATTTTCCTAATAGAAAACGACGAATGGATGATGAATGTATTACAAATGGTGAAATCATTAGAACTACCTGATTGGTGGATTTGTGCCGGATTTGTTCGTTCTAAAATTTGGGATAATTTACATAACTACGAAATAAGAACAACTACACCAGACGTTGATGTCATTTATTTTGATCCTTTTCGTAAAGATGAGGTATACGAACAATCATTAGAAAAGAAACTGATAAATTTGGATGCCTCTATACCTTGGTCAGTAAAGAATCAAGCTCGTATGCATGTAGTGAATAATATGCCTCCCTATTCCTCTTCTATCGATGCTATTTCTAAATTTCCTGAAACAGCAACGGCTTTAGGGGTTACATTAAACGAAAAAAACAATGTTATATTAACAGCGCCTTGCGGTATTGAAGATGTTCTTTCATTACAAGTGAGACCAACAGCTCATTTTCTCGAATCAAAAGGACGCATACATATGTACAAAAACAGAGTTATTAAAAAGAATTGGCAAAGTAAATGGCCTAACATAACAATCACATATCCAGAAATATAGAAAGGGTGCTTCTCATTTATAGAAGCACCCTTTTCTTCATTTCAAAAAATGCATGACTGTTTCTGCAAATCTATCTGCTTCCTCATAATGAGGTGAATGACCGCTCTCTTCAAATGTGATATATTTTCCGTTTCGAGCATCTTTATTAAATGTTTCAATTTGTTTTTCACACGTTACTACATCATGTTTTCCTACAATTAATAACATTGGATTTTGTACATCTTTTATTTTAGATAATAATGATGTATGACATGCTCCCTCTAATTTTAATCTATCAAAGTGAATTTTGGAGCGATTTGAAAATACTTCCCACTCTTCATCACTATATAAACTTTCGTCTGTTTCATCTTCCTTATAATTGTAAATCTCCATTCTTTTTTCTTCTAATTCAGCGCTTAATATTATATAAGCTTCTAACAACTCTTCTGAACTAGCATTACTAGATAAATAAGCGAGACATTCTTCTAGCGCTAATTCTTTTCCATACTTTTTTAATAAATCCCCTGTCTTTTCTAACAAAGCCCTACTTGTTAATGCAAAATCGAAAGTTGGTCCTTCAAATATTATTTTCTCTATTGAACTTGGATATTTTGATGCATATAACAATGCTAAATATCCACCGAAAGAATGTCCAATTACAGACCACTTCTCAATTTGTAATACTTTTTTTAGTTCCTCACAGTCTTCAATCAAATCCTTTAATCCAAAAGCTTCGTCTTCAGTAATTTCTTCTGAGCGACAAACACCTCTTTGATCTATCATAATTACATATAAAGAATCTTTTAAACGTTCCGCTTGATGAAATGAAAAGTCATAGCAACTTTCTCCTGGTCCACCATGCAAATATAGGACTGGTTTATTTTTAGGATTTCCATGCGTTTCAACATATAGCTTTTTCCCTCTAATATTCATGTATTCCCCTGTTTCTATCCAATTCGCCATAAAAATCAGCACCTTCTTTTTTACTGAACATTATAACATTTATTGTTAAATAATCCCTATTACATTTAAAAAGACGATGATTATTGCAAGTGGCGCTACAAATCGAAGTAAAAATGCCCAACATGTAAATACTTTCTTTCCATAATTTCCACCTACAAAAAATTCTGCTTCTAGCACCTTCTTTTCCATTTTGAATGAAACGAAAATACTAATAAATAGTGCTCCAAGTGGCATTAATATATTACTAGATAAGAAGTCTACAGCATCAAAAATATTTTTTCCAAAAATCGAAATATCACTCCATACTCCAAATGATAACGCGGATGGTATACCTACTAAGAAAATGCAGAAACCGATCATCCATGATAATTTTGTTCTTCTTTCTTGTTCCCCATTTGCTAATGCTGAAACAACTGTCTCTAGTAGAGAAAATGCCGATGTTAATGTCGCAAATGTAAATAGTGCAAGGAATACTGTTAAGAAAAACCCACCAAATGGAATTTGACTAAATACTGATGGTAATACAATAAATAGTAATCCGGGCCCTTCTGTTGGCTCCATTCCTAATGAAAATACGGCCGGAAAAATAGCAAGACCTGCAAATAAAGAAACGAATAAATTCAGTCCAACAATTGTTATTGCTGATTTTGGTAAACTTTCTTTTTTATTCAAATAGGAACTATACGTGACCATAATCGAAATACCGATACTAATCGCAAAGAATGATTGTCCCATTGCGAACAAAATACTTTCTGAAGTAATCTTTGAGAAATCTGGTTGTAAGAAAAATTTCACACCTTTCATTGCATTATCCAGTGTTAGTGAGCGAACAATAAGAGCCACAAATAAAACGAACAACGCTGGCAACATATATTTACTTGCTTTTTCAATTCCGTTTTGTACACCTTTTGATACAACCCAAATCGTAATGAACATAAAAGCGAAATGTCCCATAATCGCCCAAGTGGGATTTCCAATTGTTTCAGTAAATAATGAACCGTAATTTTGTCCTGGAGTAATAAGTTGTCCCGTTACTCCTCTGAATAAATAAATGAATACCCATCCACCTACAACACTATAAAACGAAAGTAATATAAAACACGTTCCAACGCCAAGGCGTCCAATCCAATGCCACCCTGTATTTGGTGCAATACTTTTAAATGCTCCAACTGCTTGTTTCTGCGTACTGCGTCCAATCATAAATTCAGCTATAAGTAGTGGTAGTCCAATTAATACAGTAAATAATATAAAGATTAAAAAGAATGCTCCTCCCCCGCTCTTTCCAGCGATATAAGGAAACTTCCATATTGCGCCAAGTCCAATTGCCGATCCTGCTGCAGCCATTATAAAACCTAATTTCGAAGTCCATTGCTCCGTCTGTTTCATCTTATTTTCCTCCTAATAAAATCGTTTTATATAAATGAATAAATTTTATAAACCAATCCAAATAAACCCTCCATTTCTTTTTCTATAAAATAAAAAAATGGCCCAACGTCTCTATATAAAGAGACGCTAAGCCATTTACTTAACGCGGTACCACCCTTATTGATTCCATTATGAATCCACCTTAGTAGTAATCGTTTGATTACAAACCTAATATCGAAGGTTAACCGTTAAGATTTACTAAGAATGTGATTCCGTTCCACCTTACTGCTCCTAGGCGAGTTCAGGATGTCATTTGACTATGTCACACCAACCCATAGCTCTCTGTACAAATATACGACCTTACTACTCCTATTCAACACATTTTAATATTTAGAATATATTTTCTTTTGAAATTAATATGAAGTATATCGGTTATATTTGTAACTGTCAAGGGATATATTATTTTTTGTCGAAAAGGATTATTTCGGCCCTGTTTTATTTTTTTACTATCGTTATTTTAGCTGTATATATGATATTACCTGGAATGCAAAATGCATTGGTTCATATTGCTAACTCACTTTTACTAAGTTCATTAGCAAAAGAAAGAATCACTATTTCCCATTTTCAAACCAACTATAAAAGAGCATTAAAAAAGAATCTTCGCGATTATCGCGAAGATTCTTTTTACGGTATAAGCCGAGTACAATCTCTCGGAAAAGCACTCGCCTCTCGTACGTTTGTTAATTCTAAAAGTTTATATACAACCCTTTCTAACCCAATTCCAAAACCGCCATGCGGGGGACAACCGTATCGGAATGTATTTAAATAAGATTGAAATTTATCTAGATGTAATCCTTTTTCTTTAAAAGAAGCAAGTAACATTTCATAATTATGAATTCGCTGTGCTCCTGATGTTATTTCTAATCCTTTATATAGTAAGTCGAACGAATCAGTAATAGCTGAATTCTCGTTATTCGGCATCGTATACATCGGTCTCGCTTCTTTCGGATAATGTGTAATAAAAACAAATTCACTATTATGTGTTTCCTTCACATATTTCCCTAGTAACTTTTCACCTTCTGTATCTAAATCCCCAATCGGTGATTCTTTCCGATACTTATTTTTCAAAATTTCTTGCGCTTCTAACAATGTAATTTTAGGTATTTCTGTAATAACAGGCACTTCTATTTGTAATAGTTGTAGTTCTTTTTCACAGTTTTTTGCTACTTGTTGAAACATATATCGTAAAACATCCGTTTCTAATTGCATCACTTCATGAAAATCATGAATAAAGCCAATTTCTACGTCTAAAGATATATATTCATTTAAATGACGGGAAGAATTGTGATGTTCCGCTCTGTAAACAGGTGCAATTTCAAAAACACGTTCTAATCCTCCCGCTACCATCATTTGCTTATAAAACTGTGGTGATTGTGCTAAATAAGCTTCTTTTTGGAAGTATGGCAACTTAAAAACATTCGCTCCTCCTTCTGCCCCTTGCGAAACAATTTTCGGAGTAAATATACGTGTGAAATCGTTCTCTATAAGAAATTCACTAAAGCTCTGAACGAGTGTAGATTTCACTTTAAATATCGCCGTGGTTCTCTCATGTCTTAATGATAATACCCGCTCATTAAGTATTTGATCTAGGCCAACTTGTAACTTCTTTTTATTTATTTCAAATGGAAGTTGTTCTGCGCCATTTAATATTTTCACTTCGTGAGCAAGCACTTCAACCCCTAATTCTGTTTTCGAAGTCTCTACTATTTGACCTATGACTTGAACGACACTTTCCACATCCACTTTATATCCAGCTAACTCATTTTCTAATACACATTGAATAACTCCCGATCGATCCCTTATTAATAAAAAACTAACATTACCTAGATGACGAATCTTTTTTACCCATCCTTGAAGTAATACAACCTTTCCACTTTGCTTCGTACATTCTTTTGTGAGTGAACGCTTCATTATTTGATCCATTACATTTCCCTCCAATAATTTTATATTTATTTACGTTAT
Source organism: Bacillus fungorum (assembly GCF_002746455.1). Taxonomy (GTDB): domain Bacteria; phylum Bacillota; class Bacilli; order Bacillales; family Bacillaceae_G; genus Bacillus_A; species Bacillus_A fungorum. The sequence continues at coordinate 14,236 of NZ_NWUW01000014.1, forward strand.
TGTTGTCATCGTCATCATCCACGGTCACTCACCTCCTTTCAAAGAATACAAAAATCCGCCCCTATAAATAGGGACGGATTTTCCCGCGGTACCACCCAAATTGTCATAATGACCATCTTAGTCCTGATAACGGTAGGTACCGTTTGCTTTTACTAATTATCACGTTCAAAGCAACACTCACAGGTGTCTTTCCATCATGCGGTATCGCAATCTTCTCAGCAACCGATTGCTCTCTGTAGACCTTTGCATCATGTACTTTTCCTGATCATCACTTTTTATATTTACAGAGTATTCTATCTCTTCACTCTATAAAATGCAAGCACTTTTAAATATATTTTGATTTTTCACATCCAGTTTTGTACAATCTCCTCTAAAGCCATTCCACGTGAACCTTTCAATAAAACAACATCCTTTTTCGTTATAACTTTCAATACTTCCTCTGCTATCTTGGCTTTATTATCAAATGACTGTACTTTTCCTGTATGATAGTTCTTTCTTGCTTCTTCCGCTACAATTTCAGCTAACTCTCCATAAGTAAATACATATTGAATGCTCTCTTCATTTAACATTTTACCAATTTCTCCATGATATGTTTCAGCTTTCTTCCCTAACTCCAACATATCCCCAATCACTATAATTTTTTTCTTATAGGCATTTAATTTCACTAACGTCTCAATTGCAGCCTTCATGGAAGAAGGACTAGCATTCCATGCATCGTTAATAATGGTGAAACCTGTTTTAGCAGTTAGAAACTGAAAACGCATATTAGTAATATTTATTTGCTGCATCGATTCTTGTATTTTTTCCGTAGAGACATTATAAAATCGTCCTACAGCTATTCCAATGATCGCATTTAAAATATTATGCTTTCCATGTAAAGGAACATCATACTGCACTTTTGTTGAACCATTTAATTTAAAGTGAACACCATATTCATCTAATTGTACATTATTGGGATACAAATCGTTTGTGTCTTTTTCACCAAACGATTTACATTTTATATCTAGCATATTATTATTTCGGGAAAGCAATGGCTCATCACCATTATATAAAAACAGTCCATCGTCTTTTAATCCTTCTACAATTTCCAATTTAGCCTTAGCAATCTCTTCTCCAGATCCAAGCGTTTCTAAATGAGACTGTCCAATCATTGTAATGATCGCTACATCTGGCTGTGCTATTCGTGATAGATTTCGAATTTGTCCTTTTTCACTCATTCCCATTTCAAGTATTAAAAACTCTGTATCTTGTTTCATTTCTAAAATCGTTAGTGGTAAACCAATTTGACTGTTTAAATTACCCTTCGTTTTATGCACTCTATAAGTTGAACTTAAAACGCCTCCTATTATATCTTTCACTGTTGTCTTTCCATTACTACCTGTAATACCGATTACTTTTACATTTATCTCTCTTCGATAAAATTGTGCCAATTGTTGCAAAGCAAACAAAGTGTCATCTACAAATATAATTGGAATCCCTTTTGGCGGAGTACCGTAAGACTTTTTCCATAAGGAAGCGATAGCTCCATTATCCATTGCCTCTTTCACATACTCATGCCCATCTTTCACCCTAATGATTGGAACGAATAAATTTCCTTCTTTAATGTTTTTGGAATCTATACAGACACCATGTATTTCTATATGATAAAACGATTCTTTTAGTCCTTCTCCATTTACTACTTCTTCAAGTTTTTTCAAATTCATTTGAATCAAAGTATCACCTTATTTCCATTTAATTACATATTATCAATTTTAATTACGCATATTAATAAAAATTTTACAGCGAGGTGTTTATATGAAAAAAGCGATTAGTTTCTTTCTTCTTTTGTTATGCCTAATTGTAGTAAATGAAACGTACGCCTATTCACCAAAATCTTTACCAATCTCCCAAAACTCTGATCAATGGCAAGTGAATATTGATGAACCCAAAAAAATAAGCAAAAATATGCTTCAAGCTAAAAAAGATGAATTTCAAACCTATCAATTTTCAGTAAAAAATGTTGGAAACAGTGAAGTATATAACGTACAAGTCGAAGTCTTTCGTAATGAACCAAATACGAAAACAAAACACGAACTCTTTTCACGAAAAGAAAGTCGTCTCGCAAGCGGGAAAACCGGATTTAAACATGCTAATTTCCCTGTTTCTACAAAAGCAAATGAGGTTGATGTAATCATTACTTGGCAAGAACACCCTTTCCGCTCCATGAGAAACGGTCAAAAAGTTGAGTCTAGAAAATTTAAAGAGCATTTTGTTTTTAAAGACGAGAAAAAATAAATGGATGCGGATAAATTCACATTATCATCCATATAGCTTATTTTACTAGTACCAGTACTTAAGCAAATGTAAAAAGTCGTGGTTTATAAACGCCACGACTTTTTATATTAATTCGTACTAATTCCTCTTGCTGCCCAAATACGATCGATATCAGCAGCATGTTGTCCGCCATATAAAAGAGCATCCGCTTGCTTAATCGCTTTTGCTCCATCACTGAATTTAGAGTTTGGTGTTAATGACCAGTGTGATTGTAAAATAATTTTCGTTGCTACATCACGTCCAAAAGCTTGTGCCATCTCATATTGACCTTGTGCCCAAATTTCCCCATCATCATGTACCTCATTTGTAACATCTTTCGGATACACTTTATTCGTATCTAATCGGCGCAAGCACGTCGGATCTGAACTAGAATAAGCAGCCGCATCCCATTCTCCAACACATGCTTTTCCGTAGCCTGTTGTCGATACTGCATCTTCATACGTAGCACCTAAGAAGTCACCAAATCCTTCTCCCATCGCTCCGCCTTCTGCTGAACTACCAAAGCCAGGAACTTGGTTATCTTGAATTGAATGTCCGTATTCATGTGCGATAATACCAGCATCTTCTGCATCATCTACTCCGCCAGTACCAAAAGTTAAAGCTTTCGTTGTCGGAGAATAAAATGAGTTATCCGCCGTCGTTCCATTCACATTCACTTTAATAGAGCGATTATTAATATTTTTAAAACCTAACCCTTGAATGTAACACTGTAATGTATCGATATGATAATACGACATAACATCTTCAAAGCTATCATTTGCACGTGTATAGTTAAATTGTAAATTTGTAGATTTTGTTTTTGCTTTTGAAGAAATTGTTACATACTCTCCAATTAAAAATCCTGTCCCATCTAAACCTTTTAACGTAACAGTCTTCAATTGATTCGTTAACGCTGTTGAATCCGCATCGTTATTATCTTTTAAGCCTACTTTACTACCACTAGATACGACTGGGTTAGGTAAAAATACTTTTCCTGTCCCTTCAGCTTTTCGGTTTATATCAACCTTTTTAATTAACTTCCCATTTTCTGCATCAATAAATGTTTCCCATGCACCAAACGGGTTATTAGAATGGACTACAACTTTATATACTGGAAGAGCAATTCCCTCTTCAACAATATATCCGAATTCTTTCTCTGTAGGAGCCCATAAGTTTTGCTCACTTGCTTCTCCAACATACGCCATTGATTTTTGTATTGCATCTTTTTCACTAATTTTTGTCGTTACTTCCTTCACACCTTTGACGGATTGATAATCAGAAACAGCAAGTACGCCCTTTCCCTCTCCGTTAAGTGTAACTGTAATTTGTTTTGAAAATACAGGCGCACCATTAACAACTTGTTGGAATCTAACATATGAAGCTACTGACGTTTCTGTTGTAGAAATATATTGCAAGTCTGAAAGGTCTGTTTTCAATCCATACTGTGCAGCATTTTCTTTTAAATATTCAGTTGCTTTTTTCTGCGGCGAATAAGCTTCTAGCTTTACTTGCTGTTGTTTTTCCAACGCCGAAACCGTAGAAATCATCCCCATTACTAATGGCACAGTCATTGCCATTGCCACCATTTTTTTATTAAACATAGAACCACTCCCCCTAATAAAGTAGCTCAACCTTATCCCATTACCACTAGGCAATCATTCCCCACAACATGGGGGGATAAAAATTGAATCTACGAGTAATTCTCTATAAACAATTCTATTACCTTTCCATTTAGGATCAGTGAAATTTTCTCAATATTTATGCGTAAAGTGAAAACAATACTTTAGAAAGAAATTTCTAAAGTCATTCCTTATCCCTGAAACTTTTCATATTACTGTTTAAAAAAATAGACTTTTTACCTAACGGTAGGTTGAAAAAATTATTAATGAATGATACGATTTAAATAACCTTTTTTAGGAGGATCTATTATGAGTAAAAGTGAAGAAACACTCTCTTCAATAATGGAAGCAAGTTATCGCCTTTTTGCTACGTACGGTATTGCTAAAACAACTTATACGATGATTGGTGAGAAGGTTGGTATCGCAAAACCATCTATATATTACTACTTTAAGTCTAAAGATGCCTTGATTGAATGTATTTTTACTGAATTATGTAAAGCTATGCAGTTCTCTTCGTATTTTCATACAGAAGAATTTACGAAAACAAATTTTATTGAAAAATGTATTGCAATTGGCCTTAAAATAATTGATGAACAGCGAAACGACCCTTATTTTAATCTTGTGTTACAAGAATATGTTTTACTATCTTCAAGAAACAATATGTACAAAGATCGATTACTAACTGTGCAAACAGAATATTTACATGGATTTGAGGTACTCCTTACAAAAGCAAATAAACTTCAATTAATTGAAAATAAAAATCTAGTTTCAAAAGCTCATATGTTAGCATTAGTGCTTGATAATATCGGGAATTTTATGATGATTGATGCAAAGATAGATTATAAACAAATTTGGATTGAAGCTGTAAATAGCATTTTTGAAAGAAGGGATTGAAGTGAATACAAAAAAGCGCATTATCGGCTTAGATTTCGCTAGAGCTTTGGCGATGTTTGGTATGCTACTTGTTAATTTCATGGTGATAACAGGTGCAGAAGGAAATGGTCCCCCTTTTTTAATAACCCTCATGTCACTATTTGAAGGTAGAGCTTCTGCTTTGTTTGTTATACTTGCAGGCATCGGTATCACTTTAATGACTAGGTCAGCCGTTGCTAGCAATGAAAAAATAAAAATTTCTAATAGCCGAAAGACCATATGGAAACGATCACTATTCTTATTTATTTTAGGATTACTACTATATGGACTAGAGTGGACTGGGGATATAATACACTACTACGGTGTTTACCTTTTCGTCGCTGCATTACTCATTACAGTACGCAAAAAACTATTACTTTTTCTTTCTATCATTATTTTATTAATCGCACAAGCTCTTCAGCTTACTTTCAATACTTTCGAAGGTTGGGGAGGACCTACTCCATTCATAAACTATGTAGACTTCTGGACAATACAAGGTTTTCTTCGCAATTTATTCTTTAATGGCTATCACCCTATTTTCCCTTGGTTCTCGTTCTTCTTAATCGGTATGATAATTGGCAGGTTAGATCTTCATAATAAGAAAATTAGAGAAAGATTACTCTTACTGGGTATTACAATTACAATATTGTCAGAACTTTTATCAAAAGGGCTTACTCACTTTTTTATTCCATATATCGGCAAAGAGGCTGCCACATTTTTATTTAATACAGGACCCATCTTACCAAATGTATTATATATTTTATCTGCTACAGGATCCGCTATTGCTATATTAATCATTTGCCTCAACATCGCTGAAAAATATAGAAATAATTGGTTTGTCACTTCCATTGTACAAACAGGACAATTAACATTAACTCATTATGTCAGCCATGTATTTATCGGTATTGGGACGTTAATTCTATTAAATAAAATGGAACAACAATCACTACTATTCGTTTTATTATTTGCTAGTGGATTTTTCATTTTTAGCATTTTAATTAGTGTGTTATGGGGAAAGAAATTTTCTAGAGGACCTATCGAATGGATTATGAGGAAATTAGCCGGATAAATTTCCATCATACAAAAAGGAAGTTGGAATCATTCCAACTTCCTTTTTTCTTTAATGAGCCGCGCTTAATTTAATTCGAACTTTCGCTTCACCTAAAGATAGTTCATCGTCTTCATTCGTTAAGTGATCAAATGTAAATTGCTTAACGAGTAAATTTTCTTCCAATAAATCTTTATGGTTCGTTAATGTTCGTTGTAGTTCTTCCTCTGTATCAAGAATAACATCTACTCGTAAATTAACCGGTAAATTTAACTGCTTACGATATTCTTGAACCGCTCGAATGAATTCACGAGCTACTCCTTCTTGTAACAATTCTTCCGTTACATTCGTATCTAACATAACTGTATATTGTCCGTTAGTCGTATTAGAAAATCCTGATTTTGCGACTTTCTCTACCAGTACATCTTCAGCTGTTACAACTACTTCTTCTCCTGGTGCTGCTTCGTAAACTGCTCTTTCTGTAGATACAAAATGTTGCACTTCTTCTTTTGGTAATTGTTTTAGCCATGTATTTACTGCATTCACATTTTTACCAAGCTTCGGCCCAGCTGTTTTAAAATTCAGCTTTAATTGATAGGACGTATATTTCGTTTCATCGAGTTCAACATGAAACGCTTTGACATTTAGCTCATCCATGACGATATCACGATAAGATTCCCAATCCATATCATTTTCATTATGCGCTAGTAATACAAGTTCTGCTAACGGCTGTTTTACTTTTAAAGAATGCTGATTACGATTACTTCTTCCAAGTTCAACAACCTGTAAAACTGCATCCATTTCCTCTTCTAATTTCGGCTGAAGTAGTGATTCATTTACAACTGGATAATCCTCTAAATGAACGCTACTTGCAGTTAAATTCAAATGAATATCTTCAGCGACAAACGGTGTAAATGGTGCAATTAATTTACTAATTGTTACAAGTACTTCATGAAGTGTCTCATACGCAGCTGCTTTTTCAGCATTCATACCAGACTCCCAGAAACGATTACGTGATCGTCTTACATACCAGTTACTTACTTCATCTACAAGTGCCGCGATTTCACGAGCTGCATTCGTAAATTGATAATCATCAAGTGCTGTTCTCACTTTTTTCGTAGTGCTATGCAATCTTGATAATACCCATTCATCCAATTTCGTCCGCTTTACATCATACGTTTCTTTCGGATTATACCCATCTAAATTTGCATATAAAACATAGAAGCTATACACATTGACTAATGTATCTACAAACTTAGATTTTGCTTCCAGTACTGTTCTTTCAGAAAAACGTTTCGCATTCCACGGTGCACTGTCAACGAGTAGCGCCCATCTTAAAGCATCTGCACCAAACTGATTTACTAAATCAACTGGATCTAGTGCATTCCCTTTACTTTTAGACATTTTCTGTCCTTCTTCGTCTAATACATGTCCTAGTGATAACACTCGTTTATAAGGTACTTTTCCTGTATATAGTGCTGATACTGCTAATAAACTATAAAACCATCCGCGTGTTTGATCAATGCCTTCTGCAATAACATCCGCTGGAAACTGTTCTTCAAATAACTCTTTATTTTCAAATGGATAATGATATTGCGCAAATGGCATGGAACCACTATCAAACCAAACATCAATTACTTCTGGTGTACGATTCATTGTACTTCCGCATTTTTCACAGCAAACTTGCACTTCATCTACATATGGCTTATGCAATTCCAAATCTTCCGGTGTTTCTTTTGTACTATGCTTTCTTAAATCAGCAATGCTTTTCGGTGCGAATTGATGATCGCAACTTTCACATTCCCATACGTTTAATGGTGTTCCCCAATATCTATTTCGGCTAATATTCCAGTCCACCATATTTTCTAAAAACTTACCAAAGCGTCCATGTTTCATATGGTCTGGATACCAAGTAACAGAATCGTTATTTTGCAAAAATGTATCTTTAATTGCAGTTGTTCGGATTAACCAACTCTCTCCTGCATAATAAAGAAGTGGTGAATCACAACGCCAGCAATGTGGGTAGCTATGTTCATACTTTTCTTTATGATACAGTAAACCTTCCTTCGCTAAATGACGAACGATATCCACGTCACAATCTTTAACAAATTTCCCTTTCAAAAATGGTACTGCTTCTGTATATTCACCTTTCTCATCTACAACATGCAAGAATGACAATCCTTCACTTTGAACGACTCTATAATCGTCCTCCCCATATGCTGGAGCGATATGAACGAGTCCTGTACCACTATCTGCCGTGACAAAATCTGCTGCGATAACGTGATAGCCATTTGTAACTTCTTTCATTGGAAATGGCGGCATATAAGATGTGTTTACTAATTCTTCACCTTTATGAACAGATAATACTTCATAGTCTTCTTTTAATACATCTTGTACACGTTCTTTCGCAACAATGTATACATGACCTTCTTGTTTCGCTTTCACGTATTCCATATTTGGATGTACAGCGAGCGCAACATTTGCTGGAAGTGTCCAAGGTGTCGTTGTCCACCCTAGGAAATATTCATTTTCACTATCTTTTACTTGAAACTTAACTGTTGCACTTAAGTCTTTTACTGTTTTATACCCTTGTGCAACCTCATGTGAACTTAGTGAAGTTTGACAACTTGGGCAGTATGGTGAGACTCTATGCCCTTTATACAATAATCCTTTTTCATGAATCGTCCCTAAAATATGCCATACACTTTCGATATATGGATTCTCTAGCGTAACGTATGGATCATCCATATCTACCCAATAACCGATGCTTTCAGTGAATTCACGCCACTGCTTCTCATATGTGAATACACTCTCTTTACACTTCTGAATAAATGGCTCAATTCCATACTCTTCAATTTCATGTTTACCAGAAATACCGAGTTGCTTCTCAACACCTAATTCTACAGGTAAACCGTGTGTATCCCATCCCGCTTTTCGTAGCACTTTATAACCAGCCATCGTTTTATATCTTGCTACTACATCTTTAATTGTCCGTCCAAGCGCATGACCTACATGCGGTAATCCATTCGCCGTTGGTGGTCCTTCATAAAACACAAAAGACTGTGCGCCTTCTCGATTCTGAATTGATTGCTCGAAAATACTTTGCTCGTTCCACTGCTTACGAATACGTGTTTCTCTCCCTACAGCTGACTCTTTTACATCTACTTTCTTCATCTACAATCACTCCTTTTGAATATTTTAAAGCACACAAAAAAACCGTCCCCATGAAGTAGGGACGGGTTTAACCGCGTTACCACCCTAATTCTATTAGCTCTTCGCTAATAGCACTTAGCAACGTACTATCATACGTGTTCTTTGTAACGGTAGACATCCGTCCGAGCTTACTTATTTTCAGCCTCGGCTCCTCGGAGATGATTTTCAAATAACGTCTGCACACCGGCTTTCAGCTATACACCGGCTCTCTGGGGAACAATTCATTATTTTACTCGTTCTCGTCTTCAGATTTGTATACTTTATTAAAAGCTATTTTATGCCATTGGGCAATAAATTGTCAACTAATTCGAAATATATATTTAATTATACCCTTTTTTCACAATTCCTATACAATTATTTCTTAAATTCTTGTATTCCAGCTAAATCTTCATCTTCTTCAATAAGCTCAGCAAAGAATCTTGATTCATCCTCACGAAGAACAATTTCAAGCTCTTGCTTCGCCTCTTCAATTCTATTTAACTGTGCTAAATAACAAGCGCGATCATATCTTGCTAACAAATCACTCGCATCTATTGTTAATACATCATTTGTTATTTTTTCTGCCTTTAGTGTTTGTCCGGCACCATGATACGAAGATGCTAAAGAAAGAAGAATTGCTGCTTCATTTGGATGATGTATAGAAGCATTTTCTAATACATGAATTGCCTCTTCAAACCTTTCTTGACTTTGATACATTTCTCCTAAAGCAAGAAACGCTCTACTTACAAACGGTGTTTGCTCCATTAATTGTAAGGTAATCTTTTCTGCTTTTCTTTCTTCTCCTATTTTAAAGAATACTTGTGCTTGTAAAAGAAGCGTATCATAATCATCTGGTAACTCTCGAACCATTTGCTTCGTTAATTCTGAAGCATCCCGTAACATATCTTCTTCCTCACACGCCATGAAAAGATTTACAAGTTGCTTCGCTACATCGTAATCCCATTTATTTTCTAACGATGTTTGCAATACATCTATCGCCTCTTTATACATCGCCACATTCTCGTAAAATAGTGAAAATCGCTGCGCTGCCATACTATTTTTTTGATTTAACTTTAACGAGATTTCATACAAATCAATGATTGTAGTAATAATCGAAATTTCTTTCGCACGGTTTTTCATACGATAAAAAGCTCTCGTAATTATGGATTTTTTCGGCTGTTCATTTTGTTGCCGTTCAATCCATCTTTCCGTCACCGCAGATGCAGCATACATAAATGCCATACTTCTTTCTGCCTTCTTCACCTTTAATGTATGAAGAAAATCTCGTATGTTAGACAATTTCTTATGTTGTTCTATCGTTTTTACATACACATCAAATATTTGTTCATTATTTGCATCTTTTTGTATAACTTTCATTGCAATTTCAATTGCTTTTGCATTCCTTTTTTTCACTAACACTTTGGCATAATGATATAGAACTTCTATATGCTCACTATCTAATTGAAGTGCCTCTTCAATCTGTGCTTGTTCTTTATCTATTTCATCCATCGCTCCATACACATATGCAATCGCATCTAATCGCCATATTTCAGGTGCTTCGTCCGCTAATTGTTCTAGTTCTGTCAGTAACTCTTCCTGAAGACTCATTTCTACTGAAAGCTGTGCCAAATATTCCATATTAATATGCATCGGCTCTTCTTTCATAGCCTGAACCATATGACTTTGTTCTTTAGAACGGTTTTCTTCTTTTTCGTATATTTCCGCAAGCTGTAAATGTACACCGACGAAATTCCCATCAAGCTCTAAACAAGTTTCATACGCTTGCTTTGCTTCTGTCAATTGCCCTAATGCCATAAGTGTTTCACCAATTCGGTAATACGGTAATGCCGTTTCCTTTTGTTCTATCGCCTTATTATACCTTTTCATCGCTTGGCCGTACTGCCCAATAGATTCATATAAAATACCTGTATAACAACCGTATTCGCTTATTTCATTTCTTTCTTTGTGTAACGTTCTTAAGAATGCTATACCTCTTTGTACAAATACCGTTCCTTTAATTCGATTCACATATTCATCTAACGCACTTGCCACATTATATTCGCTCTGCTTTATACCACTCTCTAAATTAGACAAAGCTACTTTAAACCCTTCTTCATTTCCACCAAGTTCAATCTCAGCATCCCATAAAACCATTCCCGCATTCATAAGAAAATCTTGGCTCTTTTCAATTTGTTTTTCAATACCGAGAATATATTGTTTCGCTTCCTTGTATTGTTCTTTCGCCATATAAACTTGCGTAAGTCCAAAGTGAGAATAAACATCATCATGATTTTCTTCTAAAGCACGATTATACAATGTTTCTGCTTCTTCCAGACTATCATTTTGAAAATGATAGTCACCCAATTTTACATATAAAGGCGCCTTATCATCACAATTCTCAATACCTTTTAATAAAATTTCTTTCGCACTTTCCTCATCCTTCAAATCAGAGTCGTATATTTCCGAAAGTTTCGTGTAAATGTAAGGTGCATTGCTATCCAAATGAATCGCTATTTTAAGCCCTTTTATCGCTAAATGTAATTTCCCTAAATGATGCGCACATCTCGCTCGCTCATACCATACATGTGCCTCATTTTTATGCTCTTTTAACAGATCGTTAAAGATTTCATACGCTTCTTCATATCTTTCTAAATCTATTAATATTAACCCGTGATTCGTTAAAGTGAACCTTTCTGGACTACGTTCTAAAGCAACTTGAGAAAGCTGCAACGCCTTTTCAGATTGGTCAATATACATATATGATAAAGCGAGGAAACTCCAAGCAATCGGCTGATCTGCATCTAATTGTAATGAGGAACAAAAACTTGAAATTGCTTCTATATAACTTTCCTGTTCAAAAGCATATCTTCCGTTTATTAAATGATATAAAGCACGATTATTTTTCTTCTCAACACTCGCGAGCATTTGCCCAGCTTTTTCTAATTCTTGAAGGCGAATAAAGCACTGCGCACCATGCAATTTAACAAAATCTGAGCTTGGAAACCTCTTCATTAACTTTTCAATACAAGATAAAATAAACTCATTATCTACTTCAACATCTAAATGTTTAACCGTATATAACCACGTATTCGGATTATCACTCGTCTCTTTTAAAAATTGTACTAAGTTATGAATCCCATCTTTATCTTGTTCATCTAAATGATCCGTTAGAGAAAAAATGGATTTAAAATAATGATTTTCTTCTTCATTTAAAAATGATAATTGTCCCTTCTTTTCTTTCGGAACAAACGTAATCGCTAAACAACCTGTATAACGATATTTTTCTTGTAATTTACTATATTCCACAATAACTGGTTCTATAAAGTTCGGATCTTGAACATAAAAAGCTTGTAACGTATCATCATATCCAGCTAGCACTTGCACATGTGAAGCATGCTCAATATCTATACTTAATAATACGGGAATCCCCTGATCTAGCAGTCTCTTATAATTTTCTACATTCCCTTTAAAATAACGATATTCATAACCTAATTCTTCTAAATAAGAAACAGTATCTGAAAACTTCGAGCCTGTCATATCGAAAATAAACTCTGCTATTTCATCTTGTGTACGTTTTTCTCCCCATAACTGCAACATCATTTCCAAACTTGTCGGTACACAATAATTATCCTTTTGTACAATGGGAACTATCGGCAGGTGAACCTTTTTTCCATTTGGATTTTTTTCTAAATTATGATATAAAGACCCTTTTAAACTTTTTTCTTCTTTTAATAACTGTTGTAAATCTACAAGTTTATTCATTTTGTAAAGCGCTTCTGCACGTAAATGTACAAAGTAAGCTTTATACGCATGATAAGGAAGCTGATTATTTATGTTATCTATTACCGCTAACATCTCTTCATACTTCCCTAAATCTAATAAATATTTTACCTTTTCAAAATGAAAATATGGTACTTGCGGGAACTTTACAATCGCATCATCAATTAGCTCCAAAGCACGTTTTTGTTCTCCTTTATTCGCATATAACTGTGATAATAAATAGGTAGATAACTCTTCACAATCTTTATGCTGCATGCCGGCTATAAATTGTTCTTCTGCTTTCTCCCATTCACCTGTATGCATATAGACGTAGCCCCATTTATCAAATACAGCACGTGCACTGTACTCTTCTGCTTTTTGCATATAAAAAAGGGCTTCTTCATTTCGTTTCATTTCTAACAAACATCGTACTAACGTAAAATATGTTTTCGCTAAAAGATCAACTTCTATTTCTTCTTTATTTACCTCTTCTAATGAGTCTTTTAACAACTGTTCTACTTCAAGTATTTTCCGCTCATCAATTAACTCATCACAATATAAAGAGAGCGTTCTCATATTTGGAAATTTTTTATAAGCGTAGCGAATGAGGAATGAACTATATTGGTGCATAAGCCCTTCATCAGTAAGGCGTATTAATATATCAAACTCCTTATGTGAAGGAATATTAGCAAGCCAATTTTTCACATAAGATAAAGTATTCTTTTCTTTTATATATGAAATTTCATTATTTATTTCCTGTAATCCATCTATAAATCTCTTGTCTTTTAAACAAGCATCTAACTGCTTAAAATCTAGCATGTATTCACCTCGAATATTTATTTAAACTGCTACTTGCTTAGATTTTACACATCATATAGTAGGTATTCAACTAAAATCTCCTATAATGGATGGTATTATTTAATATTATTTGAATTTATAACAAAATATAGTAAATTTGATTGTTTTTCTCTGTATTTTGTTTGATTATATGTGATAACGTAACATGCGGATCTTATCTTTTGTAAGTTCAAATCAGTACATAAAATTATATCGGTGATTTTACGGTGATATCGACTTACCGACTAAAAATGTAAATCCTCAACACATTGCTACCTTTTAACATACTATTTCCCCAAATGTAATTTTCATATTTGGAGCATATATAAAGAGGAATATAGATGAAATGCTTTAAAAAATTGTAGTTCAGCTTCGTATTGAGTTAGCGCATCATCATATGTTAATCCTCTAACCATTAAACATTCTATAAATTGCTGTTTATCACCTGGATTTCCCGCAATCCCCTCTTCCTTTAATGAATGATACAACTTTTGTTTATCATTATGATGCATATTAAAATCTAAAAAGTTCACTTTATCACTCACTCTACATTCAATATTTTTTACGCCTAGTTCACTTAAAAAGATCGGTATTTTCATACCAATATTTCCATCTTTTCCGCTTCTCTGTGTGTCACTTTCAAATAACTTCTGCAAAACACCTAGCCTCATAATTTCCGATTGATTCTCTCCTTCTAAAGAGTATGAAGACATATTTGATATCCAATGTGGTTCAAAACAGATTATTTTTCCGCCCTTTTTAACTGAATGCATCATTTTTTGTAGCATCGTTTTTGGTGAACTCATATGTAACAAGAAAGCATGACAAATTGCTATATCGTATTTATCGTTTAATTGAATTTCTGTAGCATCTCCTTCAAGAAATTGTGAGTCATACGGAAGTAAACGAAACAACTCTCTCGCTTCAGCTAGTAATGTTCCCCCGCTATCAATACCTGTATACTTTGATCCTTTTGGAAGGAGTGGCATTAATACTAAGCCTCAATAACCATATCCACAGCCGTAATCAACGATATGTACCGGCTTAGTAATCTTCCAAACTGTATTTACTAAAAAGCTTACATAATTGTCGTTGTAATATAAATCTCTTGTATTTTTTAAATATGTTAGTTTACTGTTCCAGTCGTATGTTTCCAAGTTTAACGCTTCCTTTTTATATATGACATTACAATTCTCCATTTAATACGGACATTCCTACACCTGAAACAATTCTAGAAAAGTTTAGGTGTAATAAAATAATACTTTTGCTTTCACATTTTCTATAAAAATAAATAGGTATACATATCTACTATGATACGTATACCTATTTGTGTTACATCTCCTCAGGTGCCTCCACTCCAAGTAAACGTAATCCCTCTTTTAATACAACCGTCACAGCATACACTAATGCCAGTCTGCTGTCTTTCTCTTCGCTCTCTTCCAATATACGCACATTTCCATAATATTTATTGAACGATTGTGCTACATCTAATACGTATTTCGAAATAACCGATGGCTCATTTTTGTTGAAGGCTGCTTCAATTACTTGTGGGAATTTATTAAGTAATTTTACGACGCTCCAGCTATGATCATCTTTTAATGCATACGTACACGTTTCAAATTCTACACTTTCTTTTCTTAAAATAGAGCAAGCACGTGCATGTGTGTACTGTACATATGGTCCTGTTTCACCTTCAAATTTCAGCATGTTTTCTAATGAGAATTCAATATTATGCATACGCTCATTTTTCAAATCATGGAAAATAACTGCCCCTACACCAACTTGCTTTGCTACTTCTTCTTTCTGCTTTAAGTCTGGATTTTTCTCTTCAATATTTTGTTTAGCAAGTTCGATTGCTTCCTCAAGTACTTCTTCGAGTAAAATAACTCTTCCTTTACGTGTCGACATTTTCTTACCATCGTTTAAAATGAAGCCAAACGGTACATGTTCCATGCCGTCAACCCAAGTGTAGCCAAGCTTTTTTAATACAGTGAAAAATTGATTGAAGTGTAAACTTTGTTCTGGGCCAACTACGTATAACGCTTTATCAAATGCATATGTGTTTTGACGATATAGTGCTGCCGTTAAGTCACGTGTTGCGTAAATCGTCGCACCATCTGATTTTCTAATTAAGCAAGGCGGCATTCCCTCTTCTTCTAAATTAACGACTAACGCGCCTTCTGACTCTTCAAGCAAATCATGGTCCTCTAAAATCCCAATAAAGTCTTCCATTAAGTTATTATAAAAAGCTTCTCCTTGAAAATTAGTAAATTCTACACCGAGAAGTTCATAAATACGAGAAAATTCTTTTAAGGATTCGTGACGGAACCAATTCCAAAGCTCGACTGCTTCTTCATCACCTTCTTCTAATTTCTTAAACCAAGCGCGTCCATCCTCTTCTAGTTCTTTGTCGTCTTTTACCTCATCGTGGAATTGAACATATAACTTAAATAGTCCACGTATTGGATCCTCTTTAACTACTGCTCCATTTCCCCATTTTTTATAGGCGGTAATTAACTTTCCAAACTGTGTTCCCCAATCCCCAATATAATTAATCCCTACAACTTCATAGCCACATTTTTCAGCGATATGTTTCAATGAATTTCCAATCATTGTAGAACGTAAATGCCCCATTGAAAAAGGTTTCGCGATATTAGGAGAGGAATAATCGATAACGACCGTTTTTTCACATCCAAAATGATTTTGACCGTACTCTTCTTTCTCCGCTAAAACCGTTTTTAATACTGCATCACTTACAGTTTCACGATTGAAAAATACATTTACGTAAGGACCAACAGCCTCTACTTTCGTAAAAAATGGATCCCTTAATTTCTCCGCAACTTCCTTTGCGATAATTGCTGGCGATTTTTTATATTGCTTCGCTAGTGAAAAACATGGAAACGCTGCATCTCCGAATTCATCTTGTTTCGGTGTTTCAATTAAATCTAAAATTTGATTTTGCGTTAATTCATGCGTAAAAATATTGGATAAACTTTTCGCAAAATACATTTTATAATCCATACTACAACCTCCTTATTTTTTAAACACAAAAAACTCGTCTCTATATAAGAGACGAGTTTTAACCCGTGGTACCACCCTTGTTGTTCATTACGAACCACTTTCCCGTTTATAACGAGGACAGGGGGCCTCGGCTTACTCTACTATTCGTTCAAGAAGCATCTCCGAAGTGCGCTTCATCTTTTCCTTCCGTACTAGGCTCACACCATCCCTAGCTCGCTTTCCTTCTAAAAAAGACTACTCTCTTCATCTCAGACAGTTATATTTAATTAATTATTGCTTATTATACATCTTTTCAAACAATTAGCAAGGGTCAATTACACCAAAGTGGAACTTAGCACTTTTTCTTTTGTATACGTGAAAATTATGTTTTTCAAATCTAGAACTACGGAAATGATCTTTCAGAACGACACGCTTTCTCGCCACACGCTTCGCTTCTGCAATTGTTTCGTCAGTAATATCATGATACAAAGCGAAATGTTTTAATCCTTTAATTCCATCTGATTCTATAACAGTTTCTTCAAACATTGGATCAAGGTAAACGACATCATAACTATTATCTTCACATTGTTTTAAAAATGCGACATGCTCCGTTTGCTTTACATCAATTCGTTGCATTGCTTTATCAATTTCAGAGACGGATGAAGACCATGTTTCCAAACCATTTCCCATGATATAAGCCATATATTTGTTTCCTTCAAGTCCTGTTACTTTTCCTCTTTCACCAACAATATAACTAGCTACAATACTATCTGATGCCATACCGAGCGTACAATCTAACACTGTCATTCCGCTCTCTAATTTAGCAGCTTGTACAAATGGATCGTGTTCTCCGCGCATTAATCTTTTCACACGAAACATCGCTGAGTTCGGATGAAAGAAAAACGATTCTTCCGTACCTTTCGGATAAATGGCTAATCGGTTTTTCCCTACAACAAGCACATCTTGTTCATACTGTTCATGCAGTTTATGTACTGGTATGTCATTACGTATAACGAAATTACTATTTAATTCTGCTGCTACCTGCTTTGCATAATCTGTCATTTCTTTGTTTGTTCTTCCAGCTGTTGTTACTATCATTATTTCACCTCTATATAAAGAAAAGAGGGAGATTTACTCTCCCCCTTCTTTAGCAATTCTTTTCGAAAGCTTGTTCTAAGTTCGTAATAATTTCGTCCATAGTTGCACCTTCAATTTCATGACGGTGAATGAAGTGAACAACTTCTTTTCCTTTTAATAATGCCATAGATGGTGAAGATGGAGGAATTTCTCCAAAGTATTCACGCATTTTTGCAGTAGCATCTTTATCTTGACCTGCGAATACAGTTACAAGATGATCAGGTTGTTTTTCAGCACGAACAACTGCTTGACCTGCTGATGGACGTGCTAAACCAGCTGCACAACCACAAACAGAGTTTACAACTACTAAAGTTGTACCTGTTACTTTTTCCATAAATTCTGTTACAGCTTCTTCTGTAGTTAATTCTTCAAACCCAGAACGCACTAATTCTTGACGCATTGGGATTACCATTTGGCGCATGTATTCTTCATAAGCATTTGACATCTTGTAATCTCTCCTTCAACTTTCATTCCAAATTCATCATATCACGCTCTATTAATAGGTGCAAAAGAAAGATAACGATGATTTCATTTTTTTGGAGGAATTTCACAAACCCCTTCACGGCAATGTCCAACTGGGACAAGTTTTCTATTGTTAGCAATATAATCGTATACTTTACTTCCAAATCCAAGTATGATAGATAGCTTTATAAAAGGAACGGCAAACCAATAAGAGGGAACGGACTTTGCTAATACATGTATGCTATGAATTCCGTCATACCATTTATTATTTTTTAAAATGTACAATCTTTGTTCCATCTTACTTTGTAGTTCTTGAGAAAGTTCATACCTCTCAACTACATCTTCATCCCGAAATGAAACAAATTTCATCTTACCCTTTTTATCTAATTTTTTCGTACGTTCTGCAACTGCCGTACACATCGGGCACCAGCTATCATAGAAAACAATCATACATTATTCCCCTTTACGAGACTCCGTCATTTGTTTCCATACAGAACCTTTTGCTTCTTCTCCGCCTTCAATACGCTCTAATGCTAGACGTGCTTGCATCGCTACTTCAAACTCTGGATCATCTTGCGCTGCTTTTAATGCTGGAATCGCACTTTCATCTCCAAGTTCAAATAAGAACATAGCTGCACGCCAGCGTACTAATTTACTTGAATCTTTCAGAGATTTAATCATAACAAACATCGCTGCTGGATCACCTACATCTGATAAGCAATCGCCAGCTGTACGGCGAACACTTACTGAACGATCTAATAACGCTTTATATAATAACGGCAATACTTCATCACCTTTTACCATACCTAAATACGCTGTTGCTAAACGGCGGATTGAAACTTTTTCATCATCTAACGCCATCTTCAACACTGGAACATCTTCTTCAGTAGGATCCATTTGTTCTAATGCTGCAAAACGATTTTTCCAGTCAGCATCTTTCATCATCTCTTCTGTTACTTTATATGGCTCACGCTTTTGAATCGTTACTTCAACAGCACCTGCTTGATTTAATAATTCTTTAACCGTTTCATTTACACGTTCTTCTGAATAAGCAGCAACAATCTCTTCTACTACTTCTTTCCCGATTTCTTCAAAATTACCGTAACGTGTACTTTGTTCCACCCATTTACGTTCTTTTACAACGTTTGGTGCAGACATTTGAACTTTCATAATCGATTCTTTAAAACGATCGGGTAAACCAACACGTTCTTCCGATGTTCCATCTGTTAACTTTACTTGCATTGGAATTGTAAAGAACATTTGAACAAACACTTTCACTTCCCCAAAATGAGCAAGTTGTTGTTCTTCACTTTCTTCTACTACCTCTTCGCCGAAAACAGCACGAACTTGTTGTAATAAAACTTTCCAGTCATACTTCGCATTTCGCTCCACTGCTAAAAAGTCGGCTACATGATATACACCTTTAATGCCTTCAATTTTCAAAATTTCTTGCACTTGCATTGGTGCTTGTTCTTTATTTTCATTTGTATAATTATTACGCGCTCCTGATGGTAATACTTCATTCAAAATAACTTTCATTGTATTTGGACTTGGCGTCGGTTCAATTGCTTTAATCTTCACGTAAAAAACTCTCCTTTATTGCGTGTTCTTACGTGTATTGTAACATGTTCCACCTCTCTAAACCTACTCGGATGCTTTATTTTGCTGATTTCTTTCCATCTTCATACTTTTTCATTCTCTCCCCACCTAATTCTCCCAAACTTATTTTTTAAAGCCCCATCTTATCGCGCTGCCCCTCCAGCCTTCTATCCAAAAATGTAATACTCTCAATCACAACCTCCGTTCTATATATTCTCTTTCCTTGATTATCATCGTAATTACTCGTATGAATACGCCCATTAATTCCAACAAGTGAGCCCTTTGTACAGTATTCTGATACATTTTCAGCGGATCTTCGCCATATCTGACAATTTATAAAATCTACTTGTTGTTCACCTAAACTATTTCGAAAACCTCTATTCACCGCAACACATATTCGTGCATAAGCGACGCCTTGCTTTGTGTAGTATAATTCTGGCTCCTTTGTCAATCTACCGATTAATACAACTCGATTCATCATAAGTTATACCACCTCACATATTTTTCTTTATTGTAAAGAAAAATGTGTGAAGGGTAAAAAGCGTAAAATAGTATATTTTAAAATAAAAAATATATTATTTTATCTTGTAAAAACAAAAAAGAAACCTTACATATTTTAAAGATGTAAGGTTTCAAAATTTATACTTCACTGCAAGATATGTAATAGCCTCCACGAGCCATCTTTATCTCAACGCGATACATTACATTTTCTAAGTAAAAAGTAATCGGTTTAACTTTACTCTCAAATTTTAGTCTTTCATTACATTCAGCCGCATATCCTTCTATTGCTGAAGTAATAACTTCTGATGATGGATACGTTAAAGCATCTTCTAGTTCTATGAAAAAACTTTTAGAAAATAGTTTTTTCATAATTCCTTTCTTCTCTTTCATCATATTCCATCCCCCTTTAACTCAAGTTACTAACATCCATATTATACCATATCATCAATTTATCTTTAAAAACAAAAAAATCCTGCATTTTTCATGCAGGATTTTTTATTAGTCATTTTTCGTAAAGTAAGAAACGAAACGAAGAATTTCTAAGTATAACCAAACTAATGTAAGCATTAGTCCCATCGCAGTGTACCACTCCATATATTTCGGAGCTTGACTACGTACACCATTTTCGATTAAATCGAAATCTAGTAATAAGTTTAATGCAGCAACTACGATAACAACTGCGCTAATAATAATACCGATTGTACCACCTTGGTGAATGTACGGAACAGTCACACCAAACATGTTTAGTAGAAATACGACTAAATACATAACCACAATTCCAAGTGTTGCTGCCATCACGCCTGTACGGAATTTATCCGTTACTTTTACTACACGTGTTGCATATAATACTAACATTGCAAATAGAATTGAGATTGTTAGTAATACAGCATTTAAAACGATAGAATCGCCAAATTTCATTGTATATACCGCTGAAATACTACCTAATACAATTCCTTCTACTGCTGCATAGATTGGCGCACCAAAAGGTGAAATACGTGGGAAGAACATAGACGCAAGTGCGATGATTGCCGCAACGATTAAAGCACCAATTAATACTGGCATCTTCATAGTCCCTTGCGTCATCTGTATGTATGAATAGACAGACGTTGCAAGTAGCAAGATAAGCATAATAAACGTTTTGCCTACTGTTCCGCCAATAGTCATCGCAGAAGCACTTGCTCCCTCTTTACGGAATGCCTCTTTTTTCAGCATTGGATTAGATGTTCTCATTTTTTCCCTCCTAAAATAGGTTCTACCAATAGTGTAAAGTTTTTCTCTTTACTTTTCAATATATGCAGCTTGTTTTTATTTTAATCCTTCAACAATGTCCGATAGTTCACTCCATCGTTCCATCGTTTTTTCTAGCACTTCTTCTGTGTTTTGCTGCGCTTCAGATAATTTTTGTGCTTTTGTGAAATCAGAACCAACATTCGCAAGTTCTTCTCCGATTGACTCAAGTTTTTCTTCAAGTCCTGCAATTGTATCTTCAATTGTTTCCCACTCACGCTGCTCATTATAAGAAAGTTTACGCTTACGTTGCTGTTTCGGCGCTTCTTCTACTACTTTTTTCTCTTTCTGTACTTCCGCTTTCTCGATAAGTTCTCTCTTTTTTTCCATTTCTAAATAATCCGTATAACTACCTAAAAATTCGCGCACTTCTCCTTCTCCCGTAAAGATGAACAACTCATCAACTACTTTATCTAAGAAGTAACGGTCATGCGATACTGTTAAAACGACGCCTGGGAAATCTTCTAAATAATCTTCTAATACAGTTAATGTTTGTGTATCTAGATCATTCGTAGGTTCATCCAGTAATAGTACGTTCGGTTCTCCCATTAATATACGTAATAAGTATAAACGTCTTCTCTCGCCACCAGATAGTTTACCAAGCGGTGTACCATGGGAATGTGGTGGGAATAAGAAACGTTCTAACATTTGAGACGCACCTATTACTTTTCCATCTGTCGTATGAATAACTTCCGCGATTTCTTTAATGTATTCAATCATACGTTGATTTAAATTCATTTCTTCATTTTCTTGCGTATAATAAGCAACTTTTACAGTTTGTCCAACTTCAATTTCACCGCTATCAGGAGATAGCTTACCTGCAAGCATATTTAATAAAGAAGATTTTCCGCTTCCATTCGCTCCAATAATTCCGATTCGATCTCCTGGTTTCACAATATGATTAAAGTTGTGTAATACCGTTTTATCACCGAATTTTTTCGTTACATCTTTTAACTCAAGTACTTTTTTCCCAAGGCGGCTACCGCTAAGCGCAATATCAACTGACTGTTTTGCAGCTGGTCCTTCTTGACCTTTTAGTTCATCAAATCGTTGAATACGTGCTTTTTGCTTTGTCGAACGAGCTTTTGCACCACGGCGAATCCACGCTAGTTCACGGCGATATAAGTTTTGACGCTTTGATTCCTGCGCAAGTTCTTGTTCTTCACGAAGTGCTTTTGCTTCTAAAAACGTACTGTAATTCCCTTCATAACTAAACAGCTTTCCATTATCTAATTCGAAAATGCGATTCGTCACACGGTCTAAGAAATAACGATCATGGGTTACAAGTAATACAGCACCTGTGTACCTTGCTAAATATTCCTCTAACCACTCAACTGTCTCATGGTCAAGATGGTTCGTAGGCTCATCTAAAATTAACAGATCCGGTGTTTCAATAAAACACTGCGCCATGGCAATACGTTTTTTCTGTCCACCAGATAAATTTCCAACAGTTGCTGTGAAATCCGTAATTCCTAGTTTCGTTAATAACGATTTTGCATTCGCGTTTGCTTCCCACGCACTCATCGCATCCATACGTTGTTGCACTGCAAATAATTGTTCCTGTACTTTTTCATTACTTGGATCTTTTTCGATATGTAATAGCGCCTTTTCATAATCACGAAGAAGACGAATTAAAGGTGTATCACCATGGAAGACTTGCTCTAATACTGTTAATTGCTCATCAAACTCTGGTTGCTGTGATAAATAACTAATTGTATACCCACGTGAATGAGTCATATCACCTGTGTCAGGAATTTCTGCCCCTGCGATAATTTTTAATAACGTTGATTTACCAGTACCGTTTACACCGATAATTCCGGCACGTTGTCCTTCTGCAATACTAAATGATAATCCATCAAATAACGGTTTTTCTCCATATGATTTTGATAAGTTTTCCACAGTTAACATTTTCATATTTGTGCATTCCACTCTTTCATAAATTGTTCAATAAACTGTTCCATATAACGATGACGCACTTCAGCCTCTTGTTTTGCTGCGTCCGTATTCATTAAGTCTTTTAGTTTTAAAAGTTTTTCATAAAAATGATTTAAAGATGGGTCGTTATTTTTTCTATATTCATCTTTCGTCATCACTTCACGTGGAGGAATAGTTGGATCATACATTAATCTCCCTTTGGCTCCACCATACGCAAATGTGCGAGCTATTCCAATTGCACCAAGAGCGTCTAAGCGATCTGCATCTTGAACAATCTTCCCTTCAAGCGACTCCACTTTACCGCCATGACCACCTTTATAAGACATATTAGCGATGATATGAAGAACATGTTTACTTTCCTCTTCTTCCACATGTAACTCTTCTAACCAATCAGAAACTTTTTTCATTCCTGCTTCTTCACTTTCATTTAATTTCTCATCTGCCACATCGTGAAGTAATGCTGCCATTTCAATTATAAAACGATTTCCACCTTCTTGCTCGGATAAAGAAATCGCCAGTTTATGTACGCGCTCAATATGATACCAATCATGCCCACTCGCATCTTTTTCTAAAATATGTTTTACAAAAGTAATTGTTTTTTGAATCTTTTCTTGTTTTGTCATTTTATCTTCACCCAGTTACTTATTGTAACACGCCCGCATTTTTTCATCACATATTTTCTTGTCCGCCCATACACTGGGTGGTAGGCATCATCATGAAGGAGGAATAAACATGTTCTATAATAATCAACCGCCTTACCCACAACAACCATTCTCCCCTCAGCAACAGGAACAAAGATATACTGAGCAATATGAAGAACAAGAGCTACAACAGCAAGAACAACAATATGAACAAAATCCATACGCAACACCACAGAACCAAGGACCTGAATACCCTCAAAACCCTTATGACACACGTCCAAATTTTGAATACCCTCAAAATCCATATGCAGAATCACAAAATCAAGAACAACAATTTCAACAAAATCCATATGCAGTACCGCAAACTCAAGAGCAACAATTTCAACAAAATCCATATGTAGCACCACAAAATCAAGAGCAACAATTTCAACAAAATCCATACCCAACTCAGCCTCAACAACCGCAATACCAACAACAAATGTATCAACCAAACTACGACGCACGTGTCTCACCACCTAAACCACCAACAATTGATCCAACGCAACCTCAAATTTTACCTCCTGGACCAATTACAGAACCGACACAACAACAAATTCAACAAGTTGTCGGTACACAGTTTTTACCTTTAAAGAAACCTGTACTAGATTTCGTAAAGCCTTGGGTAGATTACGGTTTAAATGAAGCAAAATACACATCACACAAACACGCTTTAACAGAAGTTGCTGCAATTATGTTTTTAGTTGGGAAAGGCTTTAATCCGACGATTGCGCATTATATTGTAGAATCTTGGGAGAAGAATGAACAGTTTTAGGGTTGTTTATTTTATGTTTTAAAAACTATAAAAGTGCCGTAAACGCCTGATATTCAAGCATTTACGACACTTTTAATTTGGTGTATTTATTTAATGTCACTTCAAGAGTTAAATACTATGCTGATTTATTATCTGCTACCTTTCGATCGATTAACTCTCTATTAAGACCTTTTCTTCCTAGGACCTATAATTAATTTAATCGCCGTTCTTTCTTGATCATTAATAGTAACTTCTTGAAATGCTGGAACAAAGGCTAAATCAATACCACTTGGAGCAACAAACCCTCTTGCGATTGCAATTGCTTTAATCGCCTGATTTAAAGAACCAGCCCCAATCGCTTGAATTTCTACATTGCCACTTGTTCTTAGTACACCTGCTATTGCACCTGCAACTGAATTTGGTTTTGATTTTGAAGATACCTTTAATATATTTTCCATGTAAGTTGCTCCCTCTATTATTTAATTACTCTTTCGTTACCGTATAAAATATTTCAACGTATCTTTAACTACTATTCACACCAAAAGAAAACAATACTACATATGTACATTCATTCGATACTTTTCGTCTTCTTCCTGCCCTACTATGTAAATAAAACAGACAGACTATAAACCCTAATATACAAATTTTTCAAAGAAAGAAATTCACTTAAATGATCACATCATTGCAACTGAGGATACTGGTTTTACTTTTGCAGGTGCAATTACAATATAAAAAGCAGTCCTGCTATATTTCAACATTTAAAGAATTCTCTACTAAATAATTAATCTTTGTGCCTTCAAAAATTTCCATTGTACCTTTCTATTAATCTAATAAACATGAAAAAGCACCTAACTCTTTTACTACAAAAGTTAGGTGCTTTTTATATTAAAAACTTCTCATTCTTTCTTATTTCTCCACATAAACCGACTTAACAATTGTACGATTATATGGTTGTCCTTCTTTATTCATCCCTTTTATATCCATCGTAACGTTATATACTCCTGGTTGCTTTATGTTTTTCAAAGCACCAGTAAATGTATTGTTATTAACATTTTGTAATTCATTAAATTCAGAGACTAGTTTTCCTTTTTTATTAACTACTCTTACTGTTATAGAAAGATCCCCTTTCATTTCAGGTGCCACAGGTGATTTTTTCAGTTTATACTCAGATTTATTCGCTTTAACTTTTGTAGGCATTTGGAGAACAAATGGTGCCTCACCCTTGTAATCGCTTACAAATAAATATGCATCTTTCGACTCCTTCGCCATCATTTTAACTTTCCATTCTCCTACATCCATTTTATCAAATTTAAATGTTCTAATTGTCGCACCACCAAAAAAAGATTCACCTTCACCAGTAGTTATAACGCTATCCTTATTTGTGTACATTTTTCCTTTTGGAGATATCATTTGTACTTCTACATCAGAAGAAGCAGTTAATATAGAAACGATTCCTTCTGCCTTTTTATCAACCGTAACGGTTTGCTCTATCCACTGATTTTGTGGCAATTCTCCTCCTAAAATATTTTGATTTGAAGTTGTATTTAATTGTTCTATATTTTCATTTGAACTAGTGCTGGATGCTACTAAAGCTGGAACCGGTACATTTGCTGTACGTAAATATGGTTCAATTCGTGAGAAAACAGCTGATCCTTTTCGTATATTATCATGATCAAATCTGGAATCTGTAAATAAATGAGTTCCATACGGCAGCTTAGCACTCCACTCATTTACTAGTCCATCATTTGAACCGTATGATGACAAATATAATCCGCCCATTGATAACGCCGAAAATACAGGGCCCCAGCTAGTCCCAGTAACTGTATAATAACGGTTTAATTTAGCTGCTGGATTATTATCAATCGTTGAACGAAATTTTGCCATTTCGCCCATTTGTAATGAATACGTACCATCATCTTTTTGACCTAATATAGAAGCAAGCCATCCTGCCCACCAACTATATGATAAATCCGCTAAATTCGATCCATGATGTGGCGTCGCAAGCGTAATAATATTTCCGACAAATCGATTTGCACCATATCCTACTAATGCAGCCTGTGTATCGATACCGCCTTTACTATGTGCTACAATATTAACTTTTTTACCGAAATGATTATATATTTCTTCTAATTTTTGTGCTAACAATTTTCCATTATCCCACTGACTAGCTGACCCTTTCCCAGCAGCATCATATAATTGTATAAATACTGTTTGATAGCCTGCTTTCAAAGCATAGTCATACATATCATTCATATCATGATATACTGTCTTTTCATACCAACTATCTGCATTCCCATTCCTTCCTTGCACAAAGAGAATTGGAGGCTTATTTTCATCATAATTAGCAGGTTTTTGGCCTACAAACCATTCTCCAGGTGTAAATACTTCTGTATCAGGAAATCCCTTTCCAAGCTCTTTTACAACTTCTGCCCGTACATTCGTGCTAATCATTGGAGCCATGATAAAAAATAAAATCAGTAAGGCAACACATCTTCTCATTAATCGCATGTTACTCCCCCCACTTTTTTTGAAAGAAGGTGCTCTTTGTAATATTTTTTATCTTCTCTCTTAATACTAGATAATCTTTTTACTTAAACAAGATCCTGTCCCTATTCTCACGAGATTACTAGTACCCCTTCTTCCTTAACACACGTTATTCTCTTTGATTCTATCTCTTCCTTTTTAGAGAACACTACAAAAAAGTTTCTCAATAATTGTTAACTTTTCTAAATCCAAAGATCCCCCAATTATTATTGTTTATACAAAGCATACAAATCTTGAAAAAATTTTAGTAAAAAAACATTTTATTACCAGCTATTTATAAAAAAAGATTAATGAAGATATATACTTTCATTTAATTAAATATAAACCAGACGAAAAGAAGCTTATATTGTAAGACTTTCCTACGATTAAAAATTAGACTGAAATTTCTAAATAGATAATAATATTTCCAGAAACATATATTATGATAATTTCCACAGACTTGAATTAAACTTTTAGAAGTACTAACCTATCGGTGAGCAGAAGAAATTTCTGTAAAAAGAAAGGAGAATGCTTTATGATGACCAATTTACAAAAGGAGTTTTTTAAACGATTAAAAATTCCTGCAAAAGAAATAACATTTAATGATTTAGATGAAATTCTCTTAAAAATGGGATTGATTCTTCCCTATGAAAATCTTGATATTATGGCTGGTACTATTAAAAACATCTCAAAAAATAACTTAGTAGAAAAGTTACTTATTCAAAAACGCGGCGGTCTTTGTTATGAATTAAACTCCTTATTGTATTACTTTTTAATTGATTGTGGGTTTCAAGTATATAAAGTAGCCGGTACTGTTTACGACCTTTACAATAATAAATGGAAACCCGATGATGGTCATGTCATTATCATATTAAGTCATGATAATAAAGATTATGTCGTGGATGCAGGTTTTGCATCTCATCTACCTTTACATCCAGTCCCTTTTAACGGAGAAGTCATCTCTTCCCAAACGGGAGAATATCGAATTCGTAAACAAAATACCCGAAAAGGTACACACATTTTAGAAATGAGAAAAGGAGCTAACGGGGAATCTACAAATTTCTTGCAATCTGAACCTTCACATGAATGGAAAATAGGCTATGCCTTCACTTTAGATCCAATAGATGAGAAAAAGGTGAATAACATTCAAAAAGTGATTGTAGAACATAAAGAATCTCCTTTTAATAAAGGGGCTATCACTTGTAAATTAACTGATTACGGTCATGTATCATTAACAAATAAAAATTATACAGAAACCTTTAAAGGCACCAAAAATAAACGTCCAATAGAATCAAAAGATTATGCCCGCATTCTTCGTGAATCTTTTGGAATAGCGCAAGAGAAACATGTAGGAAAAACACTAGAAAGAGGCTAGTTGACTATAAGTATTTCATAATAAAGCAGATTCCATATTTAGAATCTGCTTTATTTTATATTTTGTTATAAAGAAAATTATTTATGCTGTTACCCTTTAATTTTCAATGATATACTCCTCATCATATTTATCATATTGGAGGCCTGATCCTATTCTTGTTTCCGTAACTTGATCTCTTAAAAACGGTGCAGCTTCCATTTTGCTAGTTGCAATTTCAATTCCATATTTTTTCGTTAAATGGGCTAATTCTATTAAAAACCACTCTCTTCGCAATGTAACTGGAATATCAAATGTTTTTCTTTTCATATATAATAGCACCTCTTTAATTTTCATAGCTTAAAAATATCACTGGATGCACTTATTAAAACTACCTTTTACCACTAACATCCAATGAAACATTATAGTATATGCATGTCCATTTCAAATGTGCTATCACTAATATGATATTTAAATTCACATAATTATATTATGTAATAGTAGAAAAGGAAGGCATGTCCCTCCCTCTTCTACTATAGAGATTTAAATTAAGAACATCTTGGCACACCTAAAGCTAAAAAGAAACCTGCTACTCCCGCAGTAATCGGTACTTTTAACGTAATAACATCGTCTACCTTCGTTACTAAAAAGTAAGCATTACCGTCTTGTAAAATACAAGTTACTAACAATTGAAATTCCATTCAAATCTCCTCCTTTCAATCGATATACTATAATCTATGAAATCTCTTTCAAAAAGTAATAGGAAATATATTCATATTTCCTTATATACAGAATAAATGTTTATGAGTCTAGTAAAAATATTAATTTTCTAAATTTATTTAAACCGTGTAATATCCAATAAACTCCTATATAATCAATAGAGAAAATCTTACAAATAGAGGTATGAAAATGGCGATTTTGAGTAATATTGGTGCAGCTTTATTTTTTATTGCTTTTATTCTTTTAATCTTATGTATCATTTCATTCTTTAAGAAAAATGGAAAAGCACAACAATATGGTCGTCCTACCGTTATTCTTTTTATGATTTCTATTATATTAATAATGACCGGTACAATAAAATTTGAACACCCAGTCATCGAATTTTTTGCTATTTTAAGTTTTATTCTATTTATATTCTTCCTCGTACTTGCAATATTATCTGTTATTAAGAAAACAGGTGTAGCAAAAAAACAATTTATTATTACAGCCGTATTATTTGTCATTTTTGTTGCGCTATCAGGTATTTCAGCTCCTTCTTCTGAAAAAACGAAAGCAACTAGTAAAAAAGTGGCATCTAACAATGAAGAACAAAAAGATAGCGCACAGAAAAAAGAGATAGAAAAGAAAGAAGCTGACGAACAAGCTCGTAAACAACAAGAACAGCAAGCTCAAACACAACCAGCTAATGGTAATACTAATAGTACATACTACAAAAATTGTGATGCAGTTAGAGCTGCTGGGAAAGCTCCTTTGTATAAAAATCAACCAGGGTACAGCCATAAACTAGATAAAGACGACGATGGAGTTGCATGTGAAAAATAGTAGTAAAAAAGAAGCTTCTAGTAAGCTTCTTTTTTATTATCAAAAACTATTGCAACGAAGTACCCTCCCTCTTCCTTTTATCCCGCATTAACGAGCAGTAAGACCCCAACTTAAAATTCAGCGACAGCAAAGAAGTTAGGTGGAGAATCAACTGCCCGTAAAATCCCTATTGGTTCAACTAATAATCAGTGAGGGATGAACCCCCCCACTGATTATTAGTTGAACTTTATAAAACTCATTTTATTATTCTTAAAACTGACACATAATAAGTGATTTCAATCACCACATTGTTTTTCATTTATCGCTATTCTTAATTTAGATATTACATTCAAACTTTATGGAGGAATTCATATGGAACATACATTTACTGAAACTTCTATTGTTGGCGAGATTGTTACACAATTTCCGAAAGCTAGTGATCTTTTTAAAACATATAGAATAGACTTTTGTTGCGGTGGTAATAAACCACTTATTGATGCAATTCATGAAAGAAATTTATCAGCTACTGAAGTACTGACAGAGTTAAATACGCTTTATCATAATACGAAACGATTAAATGAATCTGAAATTGATTGGAAAAATGCTTCTTATCGTGAGTTGATTGATTATGTAATTAATAAGCATCATCGCTATTTAAATGAAGAGTTGCCCCAGTTAAGTCCATATGTAACGAAAGTATTACGCGTTCATGGAGCGAATCAGCTTCATTTAGCTCAAATTCATAAGCTATTTCATGAACTTAAAATGGAATTAGAACAGCATTTAATTAAAGAAGAAACGGAAGATTTCCCATTAATTTTAGCATTCGAACAAAATCCAACTGATGAAAACTATGCAAAGTTACGTAAAGTAGTAGATGAACTAGAAAATGAGCACAATCATGCCGGAAATATTATGAAAGAACTTCGTAAAGTGACAAATGACTTTACTCCTCCAGAAGGAGCTTGCGGCACTTATCGACTTGTTTATCAACGCCTTGAAGCGTTAGAGTCTGATTTATTTGAGCACATTCATTTAGAAAATAATATTTTATTTCCACGTGCCATTACGAGAGCGTAAATAAAGTACAGGACATGAGTATACATACTTATGTCCTGCTTTTTCATTTTGCGAAAAATATCCACATCCCTCCTCACACAAATCCGAATTTTAACAATTTGTGAATCATTGTAAAAATGTGATAAATATCACATCCCCCCCTTTTTTGATTTTCTATAATAAAAATATAATCCTTTGTTCAATATTTCACATAAAAAGGGGAAACGAAAATGAAAAAACGTTTAGTTATGATCGGAAATGGTATGGCTGGCATACGCTGTATGGAAGAAATATTAAAACATAATAGTAATTCATATGAGATTACTATTTTTGGAGATGAACCGCACCCAAACTACAACCGCATTATGCTCTCTCATGTTTTACAAGGCAAAACAAATATGCAAGATATCATTATGAATGAATATAGTTGGTACGAAGACAATGAAATAACTTTGTATACAAACGAAAGAGTTCAAAGTATTAACCGAGAAGAAAAAATCATTATTACAGAAAAGAATCGTACTCTCACATATGACAAACTCATTATCGCAACAGGTTCTAGTGCTTTTATTTTACCTGTTGAAGGTTCCACTCTCCCTGGTGTAACGGGATTTCGAACAATTGAAGATACACAATTTATGATTGATACGGCTAAAGAAAAGAAAAAGGCCGTTGTCATTGGTGGTGGGTTACTTGGTTTAGAAGCCGCAAGAGGTCTTATTGACTTAGGAATGGACGTACATGTTGTTCATTTAATGCCTAGCTTAATGGAGCAACAACTAGATTCGAAAGCAGCTTCTCTTCTGCGTGAAGATTTAGAAGCACAAGGCATGAAGTTTCTAATGGAAAAGAAAACTGTAAAGATTCTTGGTACAGACTATGTTGAGGGCATTCAATTTGAAGATGGTGAAGTTGTGGATTGTGATTTAATCGTAATGGCTGTTGGAATACGACCAAATACGCAAATAGCAAGAGATGCTGGTCTAATTGTCAATCGCGGCATTGTAGTCAATGACTATATGCTAACAAATGATGAATCCATTTATGCAGTTGGCGAATGTGCAGAACATGATGGTATCGCATATGGACTTGTTGCCCCTCTTTATGAACAAGGCGCAATATTAGCGAAACATATAACGAATTTACAAACTGATGGATATACGGGCAGTATCGTTGGTACGCAATTAAAAGTTGCTGGTTGTGATTTATTCTCTGCTGGCCAAATTTATGAAGATGATCAGACGAAAGCAATATCAATCTTTGATGGATGTAAACGTTCCTATAAGAAAGTATTAATTCGTGACAATAAAGTAGTTGGTATCGTTTTATATGGTGATACTGCTGATGGTACCCGCCTCTTTAGCATGTTAAAGAAAGAAGAAGACATACAAGAATATACACCAGCATCCCTTCTTCACAAAGCTGGTGAAGAAAGTGAGCTTAACGTTGCTACAATGAGTGGGGATGACACGATTTGTGGATGTAATGGTGTTACGAAAGGTACAATCGTTCATGCTATTGTAGAACAAGAGTTAACTACTTTTGAAGAGGTTAAAGGATGCACGAAAGCCGCTGGATCTTGTGGTAAATGTCGTCCGCTTGTGGAACAAGTTTTATCTCATACACTCGGAGATGCTTTTGATGCTTCTGCGCAGTCTACTGGTATGTGTGGATGTACAACTTTATCACGTGATGAAGTCGTAGCAGCCATTCACGAGAAAGGTTTAAAATCTCCAAAAGAAGTACGCAATGTTCTTGGTTTTGCACATGAAGACGGCTGTTCGAAATGTCGCCCTGCTTTAAACTACTATTTACGTATGGCGATTCCAGAAGAATATGCAGATGATAAATCGTCCCGTTTCGTTAATGAAAGAATGAATGGTAACATCCAGCACGATGGTACATTCTCTGTTATTCCACGTATGTACGGTGGCGTTACAACAGCAGATGATTTAATGAAAATTGCGGAAGTTGCGAAAAAATACGATGTTCCTCTTGTGAAAATTACAGGCGCGAGCCGAATCGGCTTATATGGTGTTAAGAAACAAGATTTACCTAACGTATGGGCTGACTTACATATGACTTCGGGATATGCGTATTCAAAATCGCTTCGTAATGTCAAATCCTGTGTTGGTTCTCGCTTCTGCCGTTTCGGTACGAAAGATTCATTAGGACTTGGTATGCTCCTTGAACAATCATTAGAAATGGTAGATACACCTCATAAAATGAAGATGGGTGTAACGGGGTGTCCGCGTAACTGTGCGGAAGTATTGACGAAAGATTTCGGCGTTGTTTGTGTCGAAAATGGATACCAACTTTATATTGGCGGAAATGGTGGTATGGAAGTACGCGAGGCTGATTTTGTAATGATTGTCCCTACTGAAGATGATGTCCTTCGCATTGCAACAGCTTACATGCAATATTATCGTGAAACAGGTATTTACGGAGAGCGCACTGCCTACTGGACAGAACGATTAGGCTTCGATCACATAAAGGAAATACTA
The DNA here is from genome assembly GCF_002746455.1 of Bacillus fungorum. GTDB lineage: Bacteria > Bacillota > Bacilli > Bacillales > Bacillaceae_G > Bacillus_A > Bacillus_A fungorum. The sequence goes on from NZ_NWUW01000014.1 coordinate 48,205, forward strand.
CAAGATGCAAATATGGTCACTAAGTTAAATGAACGTTTCCAAACAGCTCGTGGCACATATACGGAAGCATGGGGACAAGCATTAGAAACGAAATCATTAAAAGCGATGTATGAAGTAGAAACTGTGAAATAAGGAGCTGTGATCTATATGATACAAACGAAAGAAAAAATAAAAGTTATGCGTGCAGAAGATCTTCCTATTCAAATCGGTAAAGAGGTACAAATAAAAGGTATGTCTATCGCCCTATTCCGCCTTTCAAATGGCGATATTCGAGCTGTAGAAAATCGTTGTCCTCATAAAAACGGACCATTAGCCGAAGGAATTATATCTGGTGAATTCGTCTTTTGCCCACTACATGATTGGAAGATTTCATTACTAACAGGTGAAGTTCAAAAACCTGATGACGGTTGTATTCAAACGTACGAAGTAGAAGTTATTGACGGTGACATTTATATAAAGTGAAACTTTAATCAGCAGGGATTGGTTCATCCCCCGCTGATTATTAGTTGAACCAATCGGGCTTTTACGGGCAGTTGATCCCCACCTAACTACTTTGCTTTCGCTGAATTTTAAGGTGGAGGTCTTACTGCCCGTTAATGCGGGATAAACATGTAATTTACAAAAGGAAGCCCCCCTGGCTTCCTTTTAAATAAAAATAGACGAGGTGCGAATATGAACGGATATGTATATTTAGTTGGTGCAGGACCAGGTGATGAAGGACTTATTACAAAAAAAGCAATAGATTGTTTAAAGCGTGCAGATATTGTCTTATATGATCGCTTATTAAATCCTACCCTTCTTAGCTATACAAAAGAAACATGTGAACTTATTTATTGCGGAAAAATGCCAAAGAATCATACTATGCGACAAGAAATGATTAACGCCCACCTCCTTCAATTTGCGAAAGAAGGAAAAAGCGTTGTCCGCTTAAAGGGCGGAGACCCGTCGATTTTTGGCCGTGTTGGTGAAGAAGCAGAAACTTTAGCAGCAGCAAATATTCCATATGAAATTGTACCAGGTATTACATCTAGCATCGCCGCTAGTAGCTATGCAGGTATCCCCCTCACCCACCGCGACCACAGTAATAGCGTCACATTACTAACTGGACATGCAAAAGGTCCTTTAACCGATCATGGAAAATATAATTCATCTCACAATAGCGACACGATTGCCTACTACATGGGTATAAAAAACTTACCTACAATTTGTGAAAACTTACTACAAGCAGGAAAAAAAGAAGATACTCCAGTAGCAGTCATTGAATGGGGTACAACTGGTAAACAGCGCGTTGTTACAGGGACACTGTCTACCATTGTTTCTATTGTCAAAAACGAAAATATTTCTAATCCTTCTATGACAATTGTTGGTGATGTCGTTTCCTTACGTAATCAAATCGCTTGGAAAGAACGCAAGCCATTGCACAGCAAGAAAGTTTTAGTTGCATCTGCAACGAATAAAAAAAGCACAATAAAACAACTATTGCAAGAATCCGGTGCAGAAATATATCAAATTCCAACTTTCAAAAAGAAAGAATACACATTAACGTCTGAACAAATCAATGAGATTTTTAACGTTGATCGCCTTGTATTTTGTTCAGCTGAAAGTGTAGAAATCTTGATGCGATCATGTAGTAAATTCCATAAAGATATTCGTACTTTACAAGCAGAACTACAGCACATGAACGATATCACTCAAGAAAAACTGATGCAATATGGACTATTAAGTCAACAAGCAACGTTCTCTTCCGTTACAACTGTTTATTTAGGACGAAATATTAATCGCATTGCTTTCATTCAAGAAAAAATTGGTGCTGGCTCCTATATGATGACTCATGAATATACAATCGATCATCGTTTCGATGAAGTCCACTCTCGTATGCTTTCTGAATTCTCATGGGATAGCATTGTATTTGAAGGACGTGCTTCCATTGATACATTTCTAGTAGAAATAAAACGTCTTGGTTTTATCGATATTCTTACTCTTCCATTCTCGTATACCGATGTTCCAACTTTACACTATGCAAATAAAGTCGGGTTTCATAACATAGATCATCAATTACAAGAAACTCTTATGAAGAAAGACATGGTGAGACAATGAAAGGAATTGTATATGTTGGACACGGGAGCCGGCTCCAAGAAGGTAACGAACAATTCATTCACTTTATTCAATCTGTTATGAAAGAACGTAACGAAAGAATTCAAAAAATTGCTTTTCTAGAACTATCGACACCTACCATTTCGGATGCAGTTACAGAAACAATACTAGAGGGAGCAACTGAAATAATGATTGTACCTGTTTTATTATTTGCAGCAGCTCACTATAAACGTGATATTCCTTTTGAAATAGAGCAACTGCAAAAGAAATATCCACAAATAACATTTTCAGTTGTACCACCTTTTAGTACGCATCCACATATGATTGAGCTTGTAGTGAAAAGAATACGTGAAACAATGCCCATACAAGGTAGTAGTATTTTACTCGTAGGACGAGGTAGTAGTGATCCACAGCCGATACATGAGTTACACCAAATCGGAGCAGCCGTCGAACAAAAACTCGGTATGCCAGTATACTGTTCCTTTTTAACGAAAGGAACGCCTTCTTTTACTGCTGAGCTCAAGACTATAACATCGACTACGTCCCATGTATACGTCATGCCGTACCTTCTTTTTACCGGATTATTACTTCAAAAAATTAAATTGCATACAAAAAAATACGATCACGTTACGACTTGCAACTGCCTGCAGTTTGATACATATATGAAATTAACATTATTAGAAAGAATGGAGGAATGTGTGTATGTATAACATGTACCCTCTTATGTTTAATCTACATAATAAAGTGGTCGTTATCATTGGTGGGGGTAAAATCGCATATCGAAAAGCGTCTGGATTAAAGGATACAGGCGCTTTTGTCACCGTTATCAGCCCAGAAATTTGCGAGGAAATGAAGGCACTTCCCTATATTACTTGGAAGCAAAAAACTTTTTCTAATGATGATATTAAAGATGCTCACCTTATTTATGCAGCTACAAATCAACATGCTGTAAATATGATGGTCAAACAAGCCGCTCATGATTTTCAATGGGTGAACGTAGTAAGTGATGGTACAGAATCATCATTTCACACACCTGGTGTCATACGAAATCGCGAATATGTTGTAACGATTTCAACTTCAGGTAAGGATCCATCGTTTACGAAGCATTTGAAGCAGGAACTAACCTCTATATTTCCTAGACTTATAAAAAAGCTTTCTCGTACACATAAATCGTAATCTACCTATTATCTAACTATGAATTTACTTTGGACAAACGTTTTTTAGAGGCGTTTGTTTTTTTATTATTTAACAAATAATTGACACTCCTACCGCTTAGACTAACTTCAGTGGAAGTCCTTTTCTGATAACCTAGTCGTATAAGCGGCGGAGTGCCTTTATCTACTTGTTCTGTTAAAGTTCCCATTATTTAAGTTCATACATTTATCCCTTAATTTCTTTATCTGTAGGCAAAACAATTGCAGCTATTATATAAATTAACACTGTGAATCCGCTGGTAAAAAAGGCTGATAATGCCGTTACTATACGAAGGATACTTACATCAATTCCATACTTGTCGCTTAAACCACCTAACACACCTGATACTTGTTTATCTTGAGTGGACTTATATAGTTTTTTCATCTAAACACCCCGATTCAATTAAATATTTGTATGCTAAAAATTAGTTCAATCCTTAGAGGAAATTTAAGATTCCTTTAACTAACCTGCCCTTTAATTGAATAACACTTGCTATCTATATTTTAACATAAAATCCCATAAATCTTCTGTTTTTCATTTTAAAACCACATTATTTTAGAAAACAAACGTTTGGTAAGATAGAAATAAAAAACATGTCGAAGCCTATTACTAAAAGAACCATCCCAGAATACTTTTGGATGGTTCTTTTTCCTTATTAATGATTCTTTAACATCACTAACAGTTTCTCTTGGCTATACATCCATACTGTAATGATTAAACAAGCAAGTGCGACTTCTGATAATGCCATAAATCCAATTGCATAATGACCTGTTAGTTGGAATAGTAATGTTAAAATTAGCGGCGGGAAGAACCCTCCTAGTCCGCCTAAAGCTGAAACGAGTCCATTTACAATACCAGCTTGTTCAGAGAAGTACATTGGAACAAGTTTAAAGATTGTACCATTTCCAATACCTGCACAAAATGCGACTAGTAGGCAACCAAATGTATATACGTTCATACTAGGCATAAATGATAAAATAATACCTGAAAGTGTTAAACCGATAAATACGAAGATTAATATTTTAAATGGATTAAACTTATCACCTAGCCACCCACCAATCGGGCGCATAATTGTTGCTAATACGATGAATCCGGCTGTCCGCATACCTGCATCTACTTTCTCTAATCCGAAGTGAGATACTAAAAAGTTTGGTAAGTATACTGTAAACGCGACAAATGATCCAAAAGTTAAAAAGTAAAAGATACATAAAAACCAAAGTTTTTCATTTTTATATACACCTTTTATTTGTTCCATTAATGGTGTATTCACCTTTTTCTCTTTACGATCACCTAATAAAAAGTTCATAAGTGCAAACGCTGCAAGTAAAACTAAATAACATTGTACTGTCGTTCTCCAGCCAACTGAAGTTGCGATAACAGGCGCTAAAAACGAAGTAATTGCTGTTCCGGCGTTACCGACACCGTAAATACCATTTACAAAACCGTGACTCTCTTTTGGAAAGTATTTCGGTAAAGAAGTTACTCCTACAGAGAATACAGCACCACCGATTCCTACAAATAATCCACCAATAATTAAATCCATCATAGAATTGGCAACACTAATATAAAAAACAGGAAATAATAATAGAATAAAACTAATAAAGAATAATTTTCTTGCTCCGAAACGATTTGTCCAATAACCAATTGGAATACGAAGAACAGAACCTAAAATAACGGGTACTGCTGTTACCATAGAAATTTGTCCCGCAGTTAATGGGATATCCGCTTTAATATAGGGCATTAATGATGATAAAATAACCCACACCATAAAACCGATAACTAGATTGGAAGTTTGTAAACTTAATTGAAAATTAGGACTTTTCATCCCGTTCCCTCCTATGTATGCATAGTTATATTCATTCTCTCCAGCCTAATCACGTCCTTACATGATTAGGCTGAAAAGAATCAACCACCACTTACTGGCGGAATCATCGCTACGATATCGCCAGTTCGAATGATGTCATCCTCGTTTGCATACTCTTCATTTATGGCGACCATAATCTCGTTTGAAATTGCTACGTTGTAGTTCTTAGTCAGTACTTCCTTTAATTCCGCAACCGTAATATTTTCACAATCTATGCGCAAAGCTGGCTTACTTACTTCTTCTTGTAAATGTGCAAATAATAGTACTTCAATCATGTTCTCATCTCCTTACTAGGCTCGCCATTTACATATGCTATTTTCTCTAACTGATCACCTATCCATGACTCACCATCTTCCCAAAACTCTTTCTTCCAAATTGGCACCATTTGCTTTATACGCTCCATAATATATTCATTTGCCTCATAGGCCGCTTTCCGATGTGGTGTAGAAACAGCGACAACAACAGCAAGATCCGAAATTTGTAATGTACCAATGCGATGTGTAATTGCCACATATGTCCCAGGCCATTTCTCCCTTACTTCGGTACCAATTCTCTCAAGCTGTTTCTCCGCCATTGTCTTATAAGCTACATACTCTAAATAAAGTGTACGTCGACCTTTCGTAAATTCTCTGACAGTACCAATAAACGTAGTAACCGCACCACACTCACGCCGAATTACTTTGTTTGTAACTTCTTCAATTGAAATAGCTGTATCAATTACTTCATAATACGTATGTGTCATTTTGCACCTCTTATCTTTGTATAAGTTAGCAATCTATTTTCTATTATTTATATGATCGAAGCGGTTCATCCCACGGCCACTCACTTCCAGCGTTTGATTCTAATAACAGTACCGAAACAGTTATTCCTGCTTCAAACCCTCTCGTTCCTCCTGGTAAAATGATAAATGCATTCGCTTCTGCAAGTGAAGAAATTGCGCTAGATTTATCTAAACCAACTGGTGTAACTTGTAATTGGCCATCTGCAATTTCTACTCTCCCTCTTACAAATCGAGTAAACGGATTTGCTTTCGGAAAGTCTTTCTGTAAAATTGCTTCTGCACGATAAATATGTGGATCTTTCCTATGCAAGAATGTTCCAATGACTGGTCGAACATATAATTCACATCCGACATAACAAGCTGAAGGATTACCAGATAGACCAAATAATAGTTTTCCCTCTAACTCAGCTACAGTCGTCACACTTCCTGGTCGCATCGCTATTTTGTTAAAAAGTACTTTAGCTTGTAATCTCTCATAAATGGCAGGTAAATAGTCATAATCTCCTACCGAAACGCCACCAGTTGTAATTAATATATCAACTTCTTTTATCGCTTTTTTTACAGTGTTATAACACGTCTCAAAATCGTCAGCAAATTGTCCGTAATATTGTACAACTCCGCCCACTCGTTCAATTTGAGCAGCGATCATATAGGAGTTACTATTTCGAATCTTCCCTTGCTTTAATTGTTCATGTACTTCAAGCAGTTCACTTCCTGTCGTTACAATTCCAATAATCGGCTGTTTTACAACATGTACCGTACTATAATCAAACGTAGCAAGAAGCGTTGCTACTCCTGGATTAATAACAGTCCCTTTTTTCACAAGGATAGCATTTTGTTTTACATCTTCTCCTTTAAAAGAAATGTTATCACCGGTAGCGAAACAGCGTTTTAGTTTCATATAAGTCTTTTCGTTTTCTTCAAATCCTTCCGTTAGCTCTAACATAACAACAGCATTACACCCCGCTGGAATTGCGGCTCCTGTCATAATACGGACAGCTTGAAATGCTTTCACTTCTTCTGTAAAAACAAATCCTGCTCCAATTTCGCCAATCACTTCAAACTGAATGGGATTACTGCTACTTGCTTCTTTTGTATCCTCTGCTCGAATTGCAAACCCGTCGTACGGAGAGCGATCAAAATGCGGGACATCATGATCTGCAATAACATCTTCTCCAAGAATTCTTCCGTAACTTTCTATAAGAGAAGCCTCTTCTGTTTCACCTTGATGAGCATATTCCATTACACGTGCAACTGCTTCTGCCACTGGAATTGGATTACGTTTTAATAACATTCTTTCACCTCGTTTTTAGAAAGAGAAACTTATTTTCTATTCACCCTATATATTTTGCGTATAATCGTTTTGCCACTTTCACATCATTTGCTCCATGAATAAATGCCCTACCGTCTGCAAATAAAACGAAACGATACTCATCAACTAAAAACGATAGTAAATACGGCGTTTTTTGGACATGTACACTTTTTTGTAATCGTTTTTGAACTTCCTCTAAATGAAGAACTCGTTTTATACCTGGGCGGATTTGAACTGTATCCCGTCCGCATAGCACTTCCGCTTTCATCTGTGATTCAAATGTTAAACTTGGGTACGTACGTGCATTTCCGCAAGATGGACATGTACTTTTTTTCTGCCTATTTACTTTTAATGAGAGATATTGATTGTTCCAAATATCAAATGATAACATTGTTCCTCGCAGCGTCTCAAAATCATCCACCAATATTTTCATCGCTTCTGTCATTTGGTGAGCAACAACCATTTGTACAGCTGGCTGAATAATTCCGGCTGTATCGCATGTTGCTCCGCCCATTGGATGATCCATTAGACAGCGAAAACATGGTGTTTTTCCCGGAAGAATTGTATACGTTAAACCGTAACTTCCAATGCATCCACCGTATATCCAAGGTATATTCTCTTTTTGTGAAATATCATTTATAAGTAGACGTGTATCGAAATTATCAGTCGCATCTAATATGAGATCCACTTCTTTCGTTAACTCTTCCATTTCTTGCATTGTGACATCCGTTACAACAGGTACAATTTCCACTTCAGAATTAATGATTTTCAAATGCTCTGCCGCTGCAATTGCTTTTGGTTTACACTGCTGTGCATCTTCTTCTGTATATAACTGTTGCCGCTGTAAATTACTCCATTCGACATAGTCACGATCGGCAATTGTCAATTTCCCAATTCCCATCCTAACGAGCGCTTCTGCATTCGCAGCTCCTAGTGCACCCGCACCAATTAAGAGCACATGTTTCTTTCTTATTTTCCTTTGTCCCATTTCACCAATTCTAGAAAACAACACTTGCCTTGAATATCGCTCTTGCATAAGGAATCCTCCTTTCACTATCCGCCAATGTACGACATTTCAACTTTTTGACGTTTATTTGTACTTTCCGCCGTTCTTTCATCTGAATATCGATCTGTTCTATATCGCCATGTATGTTGTAAAATTTTTAATAGTGAGGCGTCAGAAATATTTTCTCGAAGAAGCGATCGTAAATCCGTTCCTTTTTCTCCAAATAAGCACGTATAAAACTTGCCGTCTGCCGAAATACGAGCTCTCGTACAAAAAGAACAGAATGAATCAGAGACTGAAGTAATAAATCCAACTTCTGCATCTCTCCCTACATATCGATACAATTTCGCAACTTCTCCAAAGTAACGAGGTTTAACGGGCTCAATCGGATACACACGATTAATTTTCTCTATTAATTGTTCCTTCGTAATAACTTGTTCAAAATTCCATCCATTCGTACTGCCCACATCCATAAACTCAATGAAACGTAACTGTATTTCTTGTTCTTTAAAATAACGAGCCATAGGAAGAATTTGATTATCATTCATCCCTTTTTTAACGACCATATTTACCTTTACTTCTAATCCAGCAGCCTTCGCTGCTTCAATTCCTTTCAATACAGGTTTTGTACTTACATTTCTTCCATTAATTTTTTGGAAGACATGATCCTCTATTGCATCTAAACTAATATTTACTCGCTTTAATCCTGCGTCTTTTAGCGCCTTAGCTTGTTTTGCTAAATGAATTCCGTTTGTTGTGAGTCCAATGTCTTTTAAGCCTTCTATCTTTGCAAGCCTTGCAATTAATTTCGGCAAGTCTTTACGCAATAAAGGTTCACCGCCAGTAAGCCTAATTTTATTGACTCCCATACTTATAAATAATTTTGCTAATCTTTCTATTTCATCAAACGTTAATAAAAATTCTTCCTGTAAAAAAGCGTAATCAGATCCGAACACTTCAGCAGGCATACAATATGTGCACCTAAAATTACAACGATCAATAACTGAAATACGTAAATCTTGAAGTGGCCGTTCTAAAGAATCTTTCATGTTCTCGTGCATCTATATCCCTTCTTTTCTGCTGCAATCCTTAGTAAGCTTTCAATTTTTTATTTGCCTTCATTATAAAAAAGAACCGACATATTCAATGTGACTTTTCTCACATTACTTTCCCCATTCAAAAATTCTTCACAAATCTGTTCGCATTTTGTTCACAACTTCAGCCCACACTCCTTACGGTCATTGAAATTTTATATTATTTTTGAAATAGCTCTTGCATTTTCAGCATATTTACACTCAAAATAGGAAATGTATTGCTTATAAGAAGAAAGGTGATTGCTGTGACAAACAGTATGACATTATCTCAAGATTTAAAGGAATTACTTGCATCTGTTGAATATAAAATGCAAATAAAAAAGGGAAGTTTTATTTTTCAAGAAGGTATGGAAGCGACAGAACTCTATATCGTCCACTCAGGAAAAGTACAAATTAGTAAACTAAGTGCTGATGGGCAAGAATTGACACTCCGTATTTGTTCGGAATATGACATTATTGGAGAATTAACATTGTTCACGGACAATGCGAAGTATTTATTAAATTCGAAATGCCTTGAAGATGTGGAAGTTGGCGTTATAAAGCGTGAAGCGTTAGAAAAAGCATTACTCCAAAAACCAGCTCTTGTATTTGAATTTATGAAATGGATTAGTGAACATTTAAGAAGAATGCAAACGAAGTTCCGAGATTTAGTATTACACGGCAAAAAAGGTGCCCTGTATTCTACTCTCATACGAATGACAAATAGTTACGGTGTTTTAAAGGAAAATGGTATTCTCATCGATTTACCATTAACGAATCAAGAACTTGCTAATTTCTGTGCAACTTCACGTGAAAGTGTAAATCGAATGTTAAATGAATTAAAAAAGCAAGGTACAATTTCTATTCATAAAGGAAAGATTACCATTCACAATTTACAATTTTTAAAATGTGAAATTGCTTGTGAAGATTGCTCTGCTTCTGTTTGCAGCATTGATTAGCATCTTATTTAGATGCTAATCTTTTTTCATATTACGCTCCTTTTTAATTTTAACGTACACGATTATCTCCCCTATATTAAGAAAAACGAGGCCTTCCATATTAGGCCTCGTTTCGTTTTAGCTGCTAGCTCCTATTCGTTTACAGCAGTATTATTTTTTCAATTCATTTGGAATACGTCTTCTGTAAATCACATAACTACGGCTTATATATTTAATTGGGGCACTAAATACATGTACCAGTCTAGTAAATGGCCATACGGCGAATAGACCCATACCTGCAATAATATGAATTTTAAACCATACTGGTACTTCCGTCATATACTCAATTTTCGGTTGGAAAATGAAGAGGCTTCGGAACCAAGGACCGATCGTTGTACGATAATCAAATCCTTTTGAATCGATATTTAAAAATGTTGAAGAAAGTCCTGCTAGCATGACGATAAGTAATAAAATAAGCGCAATATAATCTCCCTTTGTGCTCGTTGCAATGATACGTTTTACTGTTACGCGGCGGTACGTTAATATAATTAAACCGATGATAGAAGCAATACCTGCCGGAAGTCCTAAACTAATTGCTACTACATGATACATATGCTCAGAAATACCTATTGAGCGGTATACAGCCTCTGGAATTAGTATCCCCATAACATGGCCGCCAATTACGAACATGATCCCAAAGTGGAATAATAGACTTCCGATTCGAAGCATTTTCTTTTCTAATAGTTCACTAGATTTTGATGTCCATCCAAATTGATCATAGTTGTATCTGAAAATATGTCCACCGATAAAGATTGCAAAAATAATATAGGGAAACAATACCCAAAGAAATTGATCCATCATTTTGACAACTCTCCTTTCTAATTTGTCTGTACACCCCATGTATCGATAGCGAATAGAACAGCCGCAAAAATTGGTTCATACATACTGTCTGCTTCTTTTAACTGAACATGCAATGCTTGTATATTCTCCTTATATTTACTCATAATCGGCTTACTATCTTGTTCATCTGCATTTGCAAAAAACTCGAGTAATAGCGGTAAATAATCAGGCAATTCTTTATCTGTTACTTCAAAACCAGATTTTTTATAATGCTGTTTTAATTCTAGTAATTCAATACCTCTTTCTCTTTGTTCACCGGTGTTCATATAAGTAAGATACATATTTGTTTTCTTACCAAAATCGAATGTATATACGTAACTATCAATGAGTTGTTCATTCGTTTTATCTAGCGCTTGTTTTACAAATGCTGTAAGTGATGCTTTAACGTCTTCCTGTTCAATTACTGCAATCTCTTCTTGCAATTCAGTTACATCTTCTCTCCACCCTAATTCCGGGTAGGAGAGAAGGAATGAAGAACATGAAAAAGCAGTTTGTAAACTTTGTTTCATATTTTTCTGCCCCCTTTATTTAAGAAATTGTCATACAAGAACCTGGGCCACCTGCGAATGATAAACCACAGCTTCCTTGTTCACTATATAAATCTGCAACTTGTTCACGGTGAGACGTCGGGATAACGAAGCGATCTTTATATTTTGCGATAGCAAGAAGACGATACATATCTTCTACATCCTGTTTCGTTAAACCAAGTTCTTTTAATACCGCTTCATTTGGTTCTTTATTAATTTGCAATGCTCTCATATGCGTTCGCATAACAGCCATTTTTTTCAATGTAAGACGAATATGTGATTCATCTCCTGCAGTGAGTAAATTCGCTAAATATTGAATTGGAATACGCATATTATTGATAGCAGGGAAAATCTCTTCTGCTTGCCAGTTACTACCTTTCCCCTCCACCATGTTCATTATTGGGCTAAGCGGCGGGATATACCAAACCATCGGCATCGTACGGTACTCTGGGTGAAGAGGTAGAGCAATTTTCCAATCGATAATCATTTTATAGATTGGTGACTCTTGTGCCGCTTTAATCCATTCTTCAGGAATGCCTTGTTTTTTCGCTTCGGCTGCTACTTCTGGATCATTTGGATCTAGGAAAACAGTAAGCTGAGATTCATATAAATCTTTTTCGTCTTCAACAGAAGCCGCTTCTTTTACTTTATCAGCGTCATATAGCATTACTCCAATATACCTGATACGTCCGACACATGTTTCCGAACAAATTGTTGGCATACCAGCTTCAATACGTGGGAAACACATTGTACACTTTTCTGCTTTATTCGTTTGCCAGTTAAAGTACACTTTTTTATATGGACAAGATGATACGCAAAATCTCCATGCACGACATGCGTTTTGATCTACAAGAACAATCCCATCTTCTTCACGTTTATACATCGCACCAGATGGACAAGATGATACACAAGATGGATTCATACAATGTTCGCATATGCGTGGTAAATACATCATAAAGACATTTTCAAAATCTGTTTTAATTTCTTCTTCCATTTTCTTTACGTTCGGATCTTGTAATCCCGTTATATGTCCTCCTGCTAAATCATCTTCCCAGTTCGGGCCCCATTCAATTTTATCGATAAATTCACCTGTAATTGCTGATTTCGGACGAGCAACTGGCTGATGCTTACGCTGCGGACTATTTGTTAACGTTTCATAATCATAGTTCCAAGGTTCAAAGTAATCATCGATTGTTGGTTGATCTGGATTGTGGAAAATATTCATAAGGCGTTTCATTTTCGAACCTGATTTCAGCTGAATTTCACCATTTTTCAATTCCCAGCCGCCTTTATATTTCTCCTGATCTTCCCATTGCTTCGGATAACCAATACCAGGTTTCGTTTCTACGTTATTGAAATACATATATTCAGCACCTGGACGATTCGTCCAGGTGTTTTTGCACGTTACACTACAAGTATGGCAGCCGATGCATTTATCTAGGTTCATTACCATTCCGACTTGTGCTTTAATCTTCAAGCCAATCTACCTCCTTCAGTTTGCGAATTACAACGTTTAAATCTCGCTGGTTCCCAGTCGGACCATAATAGTTAAATCCATAACTTAATTGACCATATCCACCAATCATATGTGTCGGTTTCACGTGAATTCGAGTTGGACTATTATGCGTTCCCCCGCGATTACTTGTTAATTTCGTACCAGGTACGTTAATGTGGCGATCTTGCGCATGATGCATAAATGCCATTCCTCTCGGTATACGGTGCGTTACAACAGCACGCGCTACAACAACACCGTTACGATTAAAGCACTCGATCCAATCATTATCTGCAACGCCAGCTTCTGCAGCATCCTCTTTATTCATCCAAACGGTTGGACCACCTCTAAACAGCGTTAACATCGGTAATGAATCGAAATACATACTATGAATCGACCACTTATTATGCGGTGTTAAATAGTTTAGTGTAATCTCCTTCCCTTCTACTTCAGGTCGTGACTTACGGAACGGTTTATGTTGCAGAATTGGTTTAAATGTTGCCATCGTTTCACCAAATTCTTTCATCATGTCATGATCTAAATAGAAAGATTGTCGTCCAGTTATCGTTCTCCAAGGAATAAGACGTTCCACATTTGTTGTAAACGGTGAGTAACGACGTCCACCTTTTTCTGAACCTGTAAAGGCCGGAGAAGTAATTACTGTTTTTGGCTGCGCTGTAATTTGTTCAAATGTGAAGCATTCTTCTTCACGTTCTTCTGCTAAATCACGTAATTTTAGATCTGTTTGTTTTTCAAGTGCTTCCCATGCCTTTACAGCCATATGACCGTTTGTTGTAGAAGAAAGCGTTAATACCGCTTCAGCAGCATTGATTGCTTCTTTTATGTCTGGGCAACCTTTCGCAATAGTATCCGTTCGAACGAATCCTAATTTGCTCTTTAATTGCTCATACTCTTTTTCTGCTGACCAAGAGATCCCTTTCGTACCAATCGGTTGTTTTCCGGCATTTGGCCCTAGCGCTGTCATTTTGTCATAAATCGTTTTATAATCCCTTTCAACAACGTGAATTTGTGGCATCGTTTTACCTGGAATCGGTTCACACTCGCCTTTACTCCAGTCTTTAATTTTGCCAAGTGGTTGCGCTAATTCTTGCGGTGTATCGTGAAGAAGCGGTGTTGCCACAACTTCTTTCATTGGTTCAAGATCGATTTTCTTCGCTAAATCCGACACAGCTTTAGAAAGAGAAGTGAAAATATCCCAATCAGAGCGCGCTTCCCACGGTGAACCGATTGCCGGATTAAACGGATGTACAAATGGATGCATATCTGTACTGCTTAAATCGTGTTTTTCGTACCAAGTTGAAGCAGGTAAGACGATATCAGAATAAAGCGCTGTTCCAGCCATACGGAAATCTAAGTTAATGAGTAAATCAAGCTTCCCTTCTGGTGCCTCTTCATGCCACTTAATTTCTTCTGGTCGTAATGAATCGTTATCGTCATTCATTAATCCGTTTGTTGTACCTAATAAGTGTTTTAAGAAATATTCGTGACCTTTACCAGAACTTGAAATTAAATTCGCACGCCATACGAATAAGTTGCGCGGGAAGTTGTTTTTATTATCAGGATCTTCAATCGCAAATTTCATTTCTTTTTCTTTTAGTTTTTGTGCAACGTATTTTCTGATTTCTTCTTGCGTTGTTGCACCAGCAGCAACAGCTTCTCTATATAATTCAATTCCATTTTTCTCAAATGTCGGATACGAAGGCAACCAGCCAAGTCGTGCTGCTAAAACGTTGTAATCACCGTGATGTTGATAACGAGAATTACCTTCCACTGGTGATGCTAAATGTCCAACTGGTGTATCTTCATAACGCCATTGATCTGTTACGAAATAGAAGAAAGATGTACCGTTTTGTAATTTCGGTGGCCCTTGCCAATCTTTTGCCATCGCGATGGTTTGCCATCCTTCTGCTGGTCGTAACTTTTCTTGCCCAACATAATGCGCCCAACCGCCGCCATTTACACCTTGTGCCCCAACGAGAAGAACAAGATTTAAAACTGCGCGATAAATCGTATCAGAGTTAAACCAGTGGTTAATACCAGCTCCGACAATAATCATCGAGCGACCATTTGTATCAACAGCATTTTGCGCGAACTCACGAGCAATTTGAATAATTAGCTCCCGTTTCACTCCTGTCATTTTCTCTTGCCATGCAGGGGTAAACGGTACGTCATCATTGAAATCTTTCGGCTCTTGTCCGCCGAGCCCTCGGTTCACGCCGTAATTTGCTAACGTTAAGTCGTATACAGTTGTAACGAACACTTCACCTTCTTCTGTCATAACCTTTTTCACTGGAATTGTACGTTCTAATACTTTGTTTCCATCATCAGAGAAGTATGGAATTTGCACCGTTCCAATCGCTTCTTCCATTCCAAGTAAAGATAGGCGCGGATCAATCTTTTCACCTGTTTCTTCATCTTCTAAACGTAAGTTCCATTTCTTTTCGTTATCCCAACGTGACCCCATTGTGCCGTGAGGTGTTGCAAAATCATTCGTGTTCTCGTTCCAAAGAACAGGTTTCCATTCTCCTAACTTTGTTTCGCGTCCAATATCAGAGGCATTTAAGAAACGATCAGCAACGAATTGGCCTTCTTTTTGTTTCAATGTAACGAAGAAAGGAAAATCGGTATATTGCTTCGTATACTTTGTGAAATATTCCACTTGATTATCTACATAAAATTCTTGTAAGATTACGTGCCCCATTGCCATCGCAAGTGCACCGTCTGTACCTTGTTTCACACTAATCCAATCATCCGCAAACTTTGTAGATTCAGCGAAGTCAGGACTTACGGAAACGACTTTCGTTCCTTTATATCGAACCTCTGCTAAAAAGTGAGCGTCTGGTGTTCTTGTCATCGGTACATTTGAACCCCATGTCATAATGTAACCAGAGTTATACCAATCACTACTTTCTGGTACATCTGTTTGATCACCCCAAATTTGCGGAGAAGCTGGCGGTAAATCAGCGTACCAATCATAAAAACTAAGCATTGGCCCGCCCATAAGTTGCATAAAGCGGCTACCTGCAGCATGACTTAACATCGACATAGCTGGAATTGGTGAAAAACCAACATTTCGGTCTGGACCGTATTTCATTACTGTATAAAGTAATGAAGCAGAAACGAGTTGTAACACTTCATCCCAATTCGTACGGACGAATCCCCCTTTACCACGTGCCTGCTTATACGTACGTGCTTTTTCAGGGTTTTCCACAATGCTTTTCCAAGCATCTAATGGTGACTCATTATTTTGTAATTCCTCTTGCCACATACTCCATAGAACACCACGTACATACGGATATTTCACACGAAGTGGACTATAGATGTACCAAGAAAAACTTGCTCCACGTGGACATCCTCGTGGTTCAAAATCAGGCATATCAGGACCTGTTGTTGGATAATTAAGCTCCTGCCCTTCCCACGTTACAATTCCATCTTTCACATATATATTCCAGCTACATGAACCAGTACAGTTCACACCATGTGTAGAACGAATTACTTTATCATGCTGCCAACGCTTTCTGTACACATTCTCCCATTCACGATCTTCATATGTTTCTTGTGTATGGTTATCGTTATAACGATCTATTGGTGAAAAATATTTTAAACGTCTCATTAGTGCTGAAGGTTTCTTCTTCATACTATTCACTCCTTTAATACGTCTCTCTTACATACCCTTACTATATGAGAGGTTGTAAAATACAGATGTGACATTTCGCACAGTTCAAGAGATTGTCAAAAATTCAGTAGAAAATAAGTTTACGAGAAAATCCTTTGTTCCGTTGTGGAGGGTTATGGTTAATCGTGATTATTAGGAGAATGGTATTTTGAGGTATCGACTATTTTGCAAAAGAAAAAACGCAGGAGAAATTCCTACGTTTTTCTTTATAAATATATGAAAAAGAGTTTTGATATTATTTCAAAAATGCCATCAGGAAAAGATTACAAATTGCATGTAAGGATTTTATTTTTCTCCAACGATACTATTTTATATCAAGACATATTTCACATAAAACTAGAAATCATTATTTACCATATTGCCCTTAGTTACGGAAACAATTATACTAGATATAATTAGAGTAAATAATCTGAATATTCTCAGAATTTAAGATAAGATCTTTACTGCCCACAATTAGAGAGAGATAAATTCTATTTTCCACTAAATAGATTAGAAAACGATAATACAATTAGGAGGATTACGATGCACCAACTTGATTCATTACATCCCATTATAGAAAAAATAATTAAAAATATTGAAAAATTAATGGTCGGAAAACGAAAAGAAACGATTTTAGCTTTGACAGCTCTCTTAGCTGAAGGTCATGTACTATTAGAAGATGTTCCTGGCGTTGGGAAAACAATGCTAGTACGTGCTCTTTCTAAATCCATTGATGCTGATTACAAGCGAATTCAATTCACACCTGATTTACTGCCGTCAGATGTAACAGGTGTTTCTATTTACAATCCGAAAGAGCTACAATTTGAGTTCAAGCCCGGACCAATCATGGGGAATTTTGTACTTGCTGATGAAATTAATCGTACATCTCCAAAAACACAATCTGCCTTACTTGAAAGTATGGAAGAAGGCAATATTACAATAGATGGCATTACTAGACCGTTACCAAAACCGTTCTTTGTAATGGCTACACAAAATCCGGTCGAATATGAGGGAACATATCCTTTACCAGAAGCCCAGCTCGATCGTTTCTTATTGAAGCTAAAAATGGGATATCCTACACCAGAAGAAGAATTTGAAATTTTAAATCGGATGGAAAAAACAAATCCCCTCTCCCATTTACAAGCTATTACTACAATAGAAGAATTACTTTATTTACAACAAAACGTACGGGAAGTAAGTATGGATAAAGCAATCAAGCATTATATTGTAAAGCTTGTTAGTCAGACTCGTTCTTATAGTTCTATACAGCTAGGTGCAAGTCCACGTGGCTCGATTGCTTTAATGAAAGCTTCACAAGCTTATGCATTTATCCATGGCAGACATTATGTTATTCCAGACGATGTTAAATTTTTAGCTCCTTACGTATTAGCTCACAGACTCATTCTAAAAATGGAAGCAAAATTTGAAGGAATAACAGGGGATCAAGTTATCGCAAAAATCGTTGCACGAACTACCGTGCCTACTCAAAGGAAGATGAACCTTTGATGAAACGAATACTACGAGTACTATATCATTTTACTAAGTTATCACTCATTCCGTTATGCCTAGTCTTAACATTTGTATACGCTATGCTTCAAGGAGGATTTGTAAGTTGGTTTTTGTTTTACAGTACGATTCCTATTTGCCTTTATTCACTATTACTCCCCTTCTACGCTTTACGGGGCACTGAAGTAAAACGAATAACAAATCAAGACGAATATGTAGCAGGAGAACCATTTGTAAGCACGATTACAATAAAAAGAAAATTTCCTTTTCCCTTACTTTATTTAATTATAGAAGATGAACTGCCATCACAATTTACAAATTGTAGGCAAACAAAGATGAATAAAGTAATACTCTTTCCAGGATTGAAACGAAATATTTCGTTTCAATATGTAATTGACACAATCCCTAGAGGAGAGCACATTTTTTCAAGCATACGTGTCAAAACTGGTGATCTATTCGGTATGATGGAGAAAGAAGTAACTTTTACAGTTCCAGATACCTTTTTAGTCTATCCCCAGTATGTAAATATAGCGTATCAACAATTGGAAAATCATTTCGAACAAGGAACGCTTTCAGCAAATCTAAATTTAGCAAAAGACTCTACCATTTCTGTCGGTGTCAGAGAATATAAACCTGGCGACCGCTTTTCATGGATTGATTGGAAAGCAACTGCACGAACAAACAACATTATGACGAAAGAGTTTGAACAACAGCGCAGCCATAATATTATGATATTCATAGACAGAACCGAGTCCCCTCTATTCGAATCAGTCGTCACATTTACTGCCTCTATTGTCAGGGCTGTCTTGAAGCAAAATTCACCAGCATCATTTGTGTCTGCCGGAAAAGAACGAACTTTTTTCCCTTTAGACAATGGAGATAGTCAGTTGCATCAAATCTTTTGTCATTTAGCGAAAGTACAAGCGGACAGTGTATTCCCGCTCTCTCGGAGTGTAGAAATCGAATTAAGAAAAATTTATGAGCCCGTAACGATACTACTCGTGACAAGCAATCTTTCTCCCGATATTCAAAAGGCGGCTGACTTTGCTGCTATAAAAAATAGAAAATTAATGGTGTTTGTCGTAAAAGAAAAAGCGAATCAACTCTCACATCGAGAACTCAGTATTCTAGAAAATCTACAAAAACGAAAAATATTTGTAAATGTGGTTTATGAAAACCGATATACAAACGTGGTTTTTGAGGTGAGCAAATGATAACATTACAAACAAAAAAACAGTGGGATATGAGTAGATTCTTCATGCATGCATGTGCATTTTTACTATTACTAGAATGGCTAAGACCACTTATAAGTATTACAAACGTAGGTAGATTAGATATTTTTGTAATATTTATAGGAATTTGCTTCACCCTTTCTTTTTTTCAAACAAGGTGGCAGGTTCCAATAAAGATCGTCACGATTTTATTCATCATTCATTTCCTGTATTATAAAAATGCTTTTATAAATCCATCTTGGCTAACGAAATTTTTTACTGATATTTCTCGAAATTCCTCCCTGTTATTCCAGGGGAATTTGCTAGATATCTCTCCAGTTTTTCCAGCACTTTTATTTTTTTTATCATTTTGGTTTTTGAGTGCCTTCATCTCTTTTTGGATGATTCATAAAAAACGTGGGTTGTTATTTCTTATATTGACTATTATTTATATCACAATTTTTCATAACTTACATGTATACAATGCAAACTACGCTATTATTCGTACTGTTGTCATCGGCTTTTTTATGCTTAGTCTTCTTCGCATAGAACGAATAAAAGAGATGGAACACTTACAAAATTATGCTAGAGAAATCTCAAAATTGCTTAGACCTCTTACAATATTTATTGTATTGTCAGCAACCATCGCATACTTTGCTCCAAAATTTGGCCCTCAATGGCCAAACCCAATGGATTTTTTAAAATTCAACACATCAGAAGCAAGTAAAAAACAAGACGTTTCTAAAATTGGGTATGGTTTAGATGACTCGCGATTAGGCGGTCCTTTTAAGGCGGATCCTACAATTGTTTTCACAGCAGCAACGCAAAACAAACAATATTGGAGAGTAGAAACAAAAGATTTTTATACAGGAAAAGGCTGGAAAGTTTCTGAAAATCAAAAAAAGTTTCTTTTAAAAATAAAAACGACGTCATGAGCTGGTACGAACAAAATACAAAAACAGAAACAACCGAGGCAACAATCACCATGCAAAAAAGTTATCCTCACCTTACCTATCCATCAGGATTAGTATCAGTTGAAGCTTCTTCTGATGTATCATACAGCGTTGACCCATTTTCAGAAAAAATTTATACGATGCACGGAGACTCTTCTACTACTTTACATTCATATAAAGTAACATATGAGATTCCGGAGTTTTCCATAGAAAATTTGAAAGCTGTAAAAACGAATGAGGGGCATGAAACAAGTCCTTATTTCATGACAAAGTACACACAACTTCCCGAATCATTACCGCAGCGAGTAAGAGACTTAGCTGTTAATCTTACACATGATAAAGACAACCGGTATGATAAAGTATTAGCTATTAAAGATTACTTCACAGACAACTCTTTTGTATATGAAACAACGAATGTCTTATTTCCCGCCAAAAACCAAGATTATGTAGATCAATTCCTTTTTGATACAAAAAGTGGCTACTGTAATAATTTCTCGACGTCTATGATCGTGTTACTTCGTTCTGCCGGAATTCCTGCTCGCTGGGTAAAAGGCTATACAGAAGGAACTCTTAATAATACACTTGTCTCTGCAGAAGGTGAGAATGTTTATAAAATCGCGAACGATAACGCACACTCTTGGGTCGAAGTATATTTCCCAGAATACGGATGGATCCCGTTCGAACCAACAAAAGGATTTACCAATCCCTATAACTTTACAAATAATACTCCTGCTCTTACTATACAAAATAGCGAAGAAACAAATTCTCAAAACGAGCAAATACACCAACGGAACAATGAAGCAAAGCTCAAAAATTTAATAGACGATACAGAAGAAACTCCTACTAAAAAGATTACAAATTCTAAAAATGAATTTCCCTGGTGGTACGTGTTTCTCTCTACGATATTGATTAGTATTATAGGATACATTCTCTTCACCACTAGAATAAAATGGATTACACTTTTTATTATTCTTTTCTATAAATATCGAAAAGATGATGCTGTTTATAGAAAAGCTTACGGTGCACTTTTAAAACAATTTGCGAGAATCGGTATACCACGAGGGAAAAGTCAAACATTCCGAGAGTATGCTCTCCACATCGATACACTTTACAACTCGGCTGATATGCAACAACTTACTTTCAGTTATGAGAAAGCTATGTATCAAAAGGGGCAGACCGCAGCTGAATGGAAGAAATCCATACACTTATGGGAAGTACTTATGAAAAAAGCAGCTTCTCCGCCTAAATCAAATGACTTCCATTCAGTGATTTAATTTTAAGTAATGTGAGTTGAAAGAAAACGCCTCAAAGAACTACATCGTTCTTTAAGGCGTTTTTTAATAAACATAATAAGAGATAGGCTAGCTTCTAATTATTCTCCAAGCACCTTCTCAATCTCAACCTCTAAATCCACCGGCTTCGTCTGCGGCGCAAAACGCCCTACTACTTTCCCGTCTTTTCCGATTAGAAATTTAGTAAAGTTCCATTTCACTGCTTTCATACCGAGTAAACCTGGTGCTTGTTCTGTCATGTAAGTATACAGAGGATGAGCCTTATCACCTTTCACATCAACCTTTGCAAACATTGGGAAGTTTACACCGTAGTTTAATTCACAAAAACTAGTAATATCTGCTTCTGTACCTGGTTCTTGTCCTCCAAATTGGTTACAAGGGAAACCGAGTATTTCTAGTCCTTGATCTTTATATTTATCATATACTTCTTGTAATCCTTTATATTGCGGTGTAAATCCGCATTTACTAGCTACATTTACAATAAGAAGTGCTTTTCCTTCATAATCTTGTAACGATTTTTCTTCTCCTGTTATTGTTTTAGCTGAAAAATCATAAACTGTCATTGTTCCTACCCCTCTCTTCACTATCATTCTATGTTTATACTATACTACATTCATGAATATACAGCTCTTATTACGTATTTACCCCCTCGAAATGAGAGCGCTTTATTTATGTTCAAAAATTCGACACAAACTACTAGACTTTTATGATGGAAAGTTTTACAATTAATTTGTGAACAAAATGTGACAGTTTATATTCCATTATAAAAGAAAAGGATGGTGTTCATTATGAAAACTGCACAACATGAAACGATTTCAAATCGCGAGTTTTATTTCGTACTATATATGATGTTATTGTATGTTATTGGCTGGGTAATCGATGTAAATGGTTTATTCTTAAGCTCCTACTTTAATTTAGCAGGAGAAATTATGCTTCCATTAGTTGGCGGCGTTGTTGGATTGTTCGTTATGTCTATTAATAAACAACAAACGAAATAATAGTATTACAAAAAGGCAGAAGACGAGCTTTCGTTTTCTGCCTTTTTGTATTTTTAGCGTATAATAGTTACATATCGTATATAAGGAGTGGTAAAGATGAAAAAAGTAGAGCAATTATCTTCTCACCTATATCTTATTGATGATTTCGATCTACAACATAATGAACGAACAGGTACGTACGTTTTATTAGGTGACGATATTACTTTAATTGAAACTTGTGCAGCCCCTTCTCTTCCGTATATTTTAGATGGCTTACAACAATTACATATTGATTTAAACGATGTAAAAAACATTATCGTTACACACGTTCATTTAGATCACGCTGGGGCAGCTGGTTTAATGATGGAAAAGTGTCCAAATGCTACTTTATATGTGCATTCTCGCGGTGCTCGTCATATGATTGATCCAACAAAACTCATTTTAGGTGCAAAAGCTGTGTACAAAGAAGATTTCGATAAACTTTTCGATCCAATTCTTCCTATAGAAGAAGAACGTGTTCATATTGTACAACACGGTGATACATTACAAATTGCAGAAAACCGTACACTTACATTTTACGATACACCGGGACATGCTAAGCACCATATTAGCATTCACGATTCATTAACAAACGGTATTTTCACTGGCGATACAATTGGAATTTATTATAGAGAACTGGCAGACCTTGGTGTAGAGCTATTTCTACCATCAACGTCTCCTTCTCAATTCCAACCAGATGCGATGATTGCTTCTAAAAATCACATTCAAAGTATGAATGTAGATACAATTTATTTCGGCCATTACGGTGCATCATCCAATGTTACAGAAGTATATAACCAACTAGAACATTGGCTACCTATTTTCGTTCATACTGGTAAAGAGGTCTTTGAAAAGTATAATGATTTCGATGAAGCGACTAAAGCTTTACAAACTGTATTAATGGATAGGATCTCTTCTCATCTTACAAAGTCAAACGTCCCATCAGATCATTCCGTTTATAACATTTTACATTTAGATATAGAAATTAGCGCAATGGGCATTATTGATTATTTCACGAAGCAAGAAAAAGCAAACTCCACTATTAACTAACAGTAAAAGAAGAGATATACAACAGTAGTTATTGTATATCTCTTCTTTTTTTGAATATATTTTGAGCAAAGGATGGTGGAATGTAATGCAAAAAGTGATGCTATACCTCTGCTTCACATTATTTATCGTCTTATTATTATTTGTCGGAGTGAAAATTCAATTTTATTTAGATACAGACGCGCAAGTGAACTTTAACGTTTATCCAAGATTATTATACTTTACACTCTTCCCTCTTATAGTTGGCATTTTATTACGATTCCTTCAATCTATTAATCGGGTAACGAGTAAACAAAACTGGCGCTGTCAACCGGATAAATTTATTGCTATTACGTTGCCTACGCTATTCATTTCCTTTTCTCCAGCTCTACTCTTTTCACCAGTTGGTGCGTACCTACCTTATTTAGCTAATATTATTCTTATAAATACAACTTTTGTTACGATAATTAGTTTAATAGCGGGTTATTCACTTTTAGATTGTTTTATACAAAAGGATAATGCAAATATGAAAAAATATAATTGAATACTTTACTTTCTTTCAATAAAAAAAGCTCACAGCTAAAGCTATGAGCTTTTCTACTTATCTCACCTTTTCATCTACATACTCCATAAACTGCTCCGCTTTAATAAATCTTTCTTTGTATGCGTCAGGTACATCTTCTACTTTCATTCCACCCGTTGACTTTGTTTTTACTTGTACGATTTCATATGTCATTACAGCTTCCACATAGCGATCAAACTCTTCTCTTGTTAATACTTCTTTACTAGATTTATGACCATTTAATTTATCAAAGTATGGTTGAAGATCCATACTTATCTTTTTCATTTCTTCTCTTTTTTCTGGTGATAATTGATCATAATCAATATTACCGTTCGAATCCCCATACGTAAGTTTTGCATTTGTTAATTTTTTTAGTTCTTTTGTAAACTCTTCATATTCCTTCGTACCCATTTCATCTTTCGCTTCTGATAACTTTGCACTAAAACGCATGTACGCCTCTAATGTCATCGTTCCAGCATGTTTTTTTAAGTTTTCAAAAGATCCGTATATACCATCCGCCATAATAGATTGATACGCAAAACCAGTCGTCGGGATTAAAAAAGCCGCTGCAAGTACTCCTGCGATAAGGCGTTTTTTCCTCTTACTTCCACCACGATTCATTTTTATTTGAACGATTACTTTTTCTTTCAACTCCGGCGGGGCAACAATCCTCTTGGCTTCTTCTTGTATAGATTCTCGAACTTTACAATCTAAACTCATTTCACATTCCCTACCTCTCCTAAAAAGATTTCTTCTATTTGCTCTTTTTGACGTAGTTTCTTTAATGCCGCGTGAATTCTAGATTTTACTGTACCAATTGGAATATGTAATATTTGTGCTACTTCTTCTTGTGAGTAGTCGTGCAAGTATCTTAAAATAATAACTTGTTTCAATTTATATGGTAATTTATGAATGAGTTCGATTAGTTTTTGGTTTGATATTTTACTTATAACATCGTTAGAAAAATCAATTTGTACTGGTTTTCTTTGCTCTTCTGCTTTTTTTATAATTCGTAGTCGCATCCACCTCTTTCTTCTATAAGAATGAATTTGTTTAATCGCAAGCCCAATTAGCCAAGGACGAAATGGCTTCTCGCTATCATATTTACGAAGCGATTCATATAGCTGTATGTATATTTCTTGAACGACATCATCTACATCCGGTTTATCATCTATTAAAAAATGTGCTGTTTTATATACTTCTTGAATCGTTTTATCATACAACTCGCTATATGCTTCTTTATTGCCTGATAAAGTTAATTGAATTAAATGTGCGTAATTTATTTCACCCTTCATATACCAGCCCTCCTTTGTCTTACACTATATATTGGCAAGTAATCCATATTCCGTTCGATTTTTTCAAAAGTTTTTTATATAAATTAATATAATGATTCAATGGGTTCATAAGCTTCACTTATAACCATGCATAACTATTATATAATTTTCCAATTTCTAATGACGCTTTAAAATGATTTATATAGTCAAATTTAGGAGGATATATGATGAAAGCTATTATTGTAGCGTCGTTCGGTGGTCCTGAAGTGATGCAATATACAGATGTGGATATACCCGTTATTTCAGACAATCAAGTGTTAATTCGCATTGTTGCTACTAGTGTAAATTTCGCTGATATTAAATCACGTTATGGCAAAAAAGGAAATAAAGCACTACCTTTTATTCCAGGGATAGATGCCGCTGGTATTGTAGAACGTGTCGGTTCTCAAGTTAAAAATCTTCATCCTGGACAGCGAGTCATTGCTTTTCCTCAAAATGGATCTTACGCAGAATACGTTGTTGCAAACGAAAACCTTACTTTTGCTTTACCTGATGAAGTCGATTTTCAAATTGCAGCTGCTTGTCCGATTGTATCTTTCACAAGCTATAACTTACTCGTAAATGTTGCACGGCTTCAACAAGGTGAATCTGTACTCATTCATGCAGCGGCTGGCGGAATTGGTACTACAGCGATTCAACTTGCAAAACTATTAGGGGCTGGCAAAGTTATTGGTACTGTCGGAAGTGAAGCCAAAAAAGAAATTGCTTTAGATGCTGGAGCTGATTATGTTATTTGTCATCAAGATGAAGATTTTGTAGAGAAAGTCAATGAGCTGACAGACGGAGAAGGCGTTAATATCATTTTAGACTCTATTTCTGGAACTGTTTCGGAAAGAAGTTTACAATGTCTTGCTTATTATGGTCGCCTCGTTCATTTCGGTAATGCTAGCGGTGAAATTGGCAATTTCCAAACGAAAGATTTACATGCAAGTTGCCGTTCTATACTCGGTTTTAGCTTTGGAACCACCCGAAAAAAACGTCCTAAACTACTCCAAGAAACTGCAAATGAAGTTTTCCGTTATTTGCGTGACGGACGTTTGCAAATCAAGGCTACGAAATCTTTTACACTTCAAGATGCAGGGAAAGCACATGAATGGGTCGAAAGTAGACAAAGTACAGGGAAAGTAATACTAACTGTTCAGTCCTCTTCCTGATGAATACTTGAAACCGAGGTGTCATTCATGGGATCACGAATTATGCATGCTATTATCGCTAACGGTATCGCCGAAAAACTATGTATTCAAGACAAAACTTCTTTCATACTTGGAGGGGTAGCCCCTGATGCGGTTCATTCAGCAGAAGAAAAAGGAACTTCACACTTTTACGCTGGCACAACGAAAAACTATACGAGAAGGATAGATTTCAATTCTTTTTTTCAAAAATATAAAGTTCATATGGATTCCCCTTTTCTCTTAGGTTATTACACCCATCTCATTGCCGATGATAATTGGCTAAGCGGCTTTTTTCTACCGTGGCTAAAAAATAGAATAGAAAACGACGAAACTATCGCACCTATGTACTATAACGATTTTAAATTGTTAAATGCAAAGTTGCTTTATCATTACGATAAAGAACAACAGCTCTTTTCTCTACTCAATCAAGAGGCTCACATTGTGGATATTGAAGAGGTTTCTAAAGAAAACGTTTTAGCTTTTCGAAAGTATCTTTTTGAAGATATGCTGTATCCAGAGCAACATTTGCATAAAGACTTACAGGTGTTTACGCTTAATCAAATTGTCGGTTATATTGAAACTGCTATTGAAAAAGGAACATTTTTTATTAAACAACTCTCTAATGAAAAATTCATTTCAAAGATTTAATCCCCCTTAAATATATTTGAGGGGGATTTTCACATAACAATATTATTATTGGTTCTTTTCCATAACCGCAAAATAATTGCCTTCACTATCAGCAAAGTTAAATACTTTACCAAAAGGCATAGTTACCATTTCGCCAACTGTAACATTTTTATTTTTTAAATCTGTATATAATTGATCCAGATTTTCTGAGAAGAACATTAAGGACGGTGTACCAAGATTTAATTCTGGGCTCATCTTAGAAATAACTTCTTTATTATGTAGTATAATGCTCGTTTCAGCACCGTTAGTTGGAGCGATTTCAATCCATCTCATTCCTTGTTTGTTATCTTCCTCTGCAACTACATGAAACCCTACCTTTTCTGTCCAAAAATTGACTGCCTCATCTTGATTATTTACATATAACATAATTTGTCCAACTTTATGAATCATTTGTATTCCTCCTAATGTTTTTTATATTCTATGTAGCTTTCTACAAGTGCTATCGCTATTCCTTTTGAGTTGATATGTACTTCTTTGCAAAATTTATCGACTGACTTATCCCATCCAGTTCGCCAAAATAATCATTTCTTTCAATCATGTTATATCCGTCGAATCCAATTTCATCTAATACTTTGAAGAATATATCGAAATCTACTTCACCATTTCCTGCTGCTACTTCTATATACTTACTTGAACTATCACTTTTCACTTCTTTACAATCTTTAATATGAGTTTGTACTATATAATCTTTTAATAGTAATAAATCTTCTTCCGGATTTTCATTTACATCACTTATTAAATTTGCTGGGTCAAAGTTAACCGCTAATCCTTTTGAATTTATATTTTCTAAAAACCGCTTTAACACTATCGCTTTTTCAGATCCCGTCTCAATAGCGAAGAATCCTCCAAATCTGAATGCTAAGTCCCCTATTTCATTACAAACACGTATCATTTTATCATAGGACTCACTATTTTCATCATCTGGGATTTTCCCAATATGGGCTGTTACTATGTTAGCTCCTAACCTTAACCCTTTATCAGTAATATATTTAAAACTCTCTATTGCACATTCAGCTTCAGTTCCTATTATTCCATTTTCTCCGAAGCTAATTGCTAATGATGGTATTTGAATCTCATTAAAAGATAAGTTTTCTTTTAAAGTGTTCCATTGTACCTTTGAAATGTTAGCTAAGTTGAAAGTCGGATTCATAGCATATAATTGAATATATTCTACCTCCCATTCTATCGCCTTCTTTATTCCTTCGTTTACTTCAATATGTTTCGTATTTAAAAACATTCCTAATTTCCTATCCATATGTGTACCTTCTTTTTATTATTTCGCATCAGTTTAATATTCGACTCTTTTTATATTATTTCCTTGTATAAACCAAATGAATACACTAGCCTTTTATCGATACTCCCAGTAGAAGCATATATGATAGGTACATAAAAACACCAATACAATTCCCTTTATCACTTGTTTACAAACAAAAAAGACGTAACTACAAATAGTTACGCCTTCCCCATCATTTATCTAGGTTTTTTCTTCCCTGTAAATGCTGGTTTCTTTTTCTTTGGTGCTTTCGGTTTCGTTTCTACAAATGATCCGTTAAACATTTCTTGCTTCGTAAACACGATACCTAGTTTTTTTGCAAATTGAAGTAATTTACGCTCTTCTTGTTGTGTTACAAGAGAAACGACTGTTCCTTCTTTACCCATACGTCCTGTACGTCCTGAGCGATGAATATATTGGTCTACTGTGTCTGGTAACTCTAAGTGGATTACATGTGTTAAATCATCGATATCTATTCCACGTGCTGCAATATCAGTAGCAAGTAGAATTTCTAATTTCCCGCCGCGGAATGCACGCATCGTTGCTTCACGTTCTTGCTTACTTGCCTCTGCATGAAGAGCTGCTGCTTTCATTTTACGGAATTTCAATTTCTGAGTAATTTCATCTAAACGGAATGGGTCGTTTAAGAAAGCAACTGCTTTTACATCACCCATATGCATAATTCTTCTTACATAATCATTCTTTTCGCGTCGCTCACAAATGATATATGTGTGCTCAACTAAGCTTTTTGACTCTGCACGTGTTACACGTGTTAATTGTGGTTCAACTGCTAAATCACGTGCTGCGTCTTCTGCAGCCTTTGTCATTGTCGCCGAGAAGAATACTAATTGACGATCGCGCATCGTTGATTTAATTACATCTTGCACAGCACCCATCATTTTTTGTTTTACAATTTGATCAAACTCATCAAATACAATCGTTTTCACTTCATGCATTTTTAGCTTTTTCATACGAATTAATTCTAAAATACGGCCTGGTGAACCGACAATTACTCTCGGGTGTTTCTTTAATTTTTCAACTTGGCGCTTAATATCTGCACCACCAATTAAAGATGCACCTGAAATTTCAGTTCCCGCTGTAAACTTTTGAACCTCTTCATGAATTTGCATTACAAGCTCACGTGTTGGCGCTAAAACAACAACTTGTGGTTGTTTTACTTCAGGATTAATTTTATGTAAAAGGGGTAATAAGTACGCTAATGTTTTTCCTGTTCCAGTTGGAGATTCAGCTATAACGTCTTGTCCTTCTAAAATAGTTGGAATCGCTTGTTTTTGAATTTCAGTTAATTCTTTAAAACCAGCCTTCTCCCAAGCTTGTTGTAAAAATGGTTGCATATCTTTAATCATTTGTTTTTTCTCCTTTATCTCTATTTTTGAAGAAAATGTTGTATTGTTCGCACCGTTTCTATCATGTGTGAAATAACAGCTATTAAATCATCAACATGGTCTTCTGTAATCGCTTTTTGAAATAGAACCTCTACCTTATTATGATATGAAATCGCTTGCTTATTATATTCGTATGAAATTTTCTGCGTAATCATTCTTTCTTTTCCCCATATAGAATGCATGAAAGTTTCAATTTCTTCGCACACTACTTCTGTTTTTTCTATGGGGAATGAAAATGCTAATTTCATTTCACAACCTGGTGTAAATTGTGGTACTTCCAATATTTCACCAGACAAGTTCTTTGCATCTACAGATAGTGAAAATGTTGCTTCTACTAACGGTTCGAATGGTTCTGTTAATTGAAATGAAATATGATATATACGACTTAATGAAGCAAGGTCCATCATATCCTTTCGATCTGTTACAAGAATATCTCCATGTAAATCAAAATCATAAACAGCGCCTTCTACGATTACTTTTAAATTATCAAAAGCAGTTGGATCAAACATAATTTCCTCCAAAAAACAGGCGCCTTTCGATGGAAAGGCGCCACTTGATGTATATATAGTTTACAGATAAACGAGATGAATTACAACCTTTTAGAATAAACCTACTGCTTTTCCACCTTCATTTACATCCATTTGTAGTGCTGCTGGCTGTTTTGGAAGGCCTGGCATTGTTAACATTGTTCCTGTTAACGCAACGATAAATCCTGCACCAATAGATGGTTTTAGCTCACGAATTGTAACGATAAAGTCAGATGGACGACCTAATTTCGTTGCATCATCAGAAAGAGAATATTGTGTTTTCGCCATACAAATTGGTAGGTTACTCCAGCCTTCTCCTTCATATTGAGCTAATTGCTTACGTGCTTTCGGAGCAAATTCAATATCTTTTGCTCCGTAAACTTTTTGAGCAATAGTACGAATTTTTTCTTCTAATGGTAATTCTAATTCATAAAGTGGTGCGTAGTTGTTCTCACCTTTTTCGATTTCTTTTAACACTTTTTCAGCAAGGTCAACTCCGCCTTGACCACCTTTCTCCCAAACCTCTGTTAAGGATACCGCATAGCCACGCTCATTACACCACTCTTGTAAGTATGTAACTTCTGCATCTGTATCTGTAATGAATTTATTAATTGCAATTACGAAAGGCACACCAAAGCTTTGAATTGTTTCAACATGCTTCTGTAAGTTTTCCATACCTTTTGCTAATGCATCTACATTTTCTTCTTTTAATTGATCTTTTGCTACACCGCCATGCATTTTAAGCGCACGAATTGTCGCAACAATAACAACTGCTTCTGGTTTAATACCAGCTGCACGAGCTTTAATATCTAAAAACTTCTCAGCGCCTAAATCAGCACCGAATCCAGCTTCTGTAATAACATAATCACCTAATTTTGCTGCCATTGTTGTAGCGATAACACTGTTACAACCGTGAGCGATATTCGCAAATGGTCCGCCGTGAATAATAGCTGGTGTATTTTCTAACGTTTGTACTAAGTTCGGCTTTAATGCGTCTTTTAATAATAGTGTTAACGCACCTTCTACACCTAAATCTTTAACCGTTACAGGTTGATTTGCAAAGTTATAAG
Source organism: Bacillus fungorum (assembly GCF_002746455.1). Classification (GTDB taxonomy): domain Bacteria; phylum Bacillota; class Bacilli; order Bacillales; family Bacillaceae_G; genus Bacillus_A; species Bacillus_A fungorum. Next base: position 80,097 of record NZ_NWUW01000014.1, read on the forward strand.
CAACTACGATTCGAGATAGACGTGCTTTTAAATCTTGAATATCTGTTGCAAGGCAGAATACGGCCATAATTTCAGATGCTACTGTAATATCGAAACCGTCTTCACGTGGTACACCTTGAACTGGTCCACCAAGACCAATTACTACGTTACGTAGGGCACGATCATTTAAGTCAACACAGCGTTTCCAAACGATTTTACGCGTATCAATTCCAAGTGTGTTTCCTTGTTGGATATGATTATCAATAAACGCTGCTAACGCGTTATTGGCAGTTGTGATCGCATGGATATCTCCAGTAAAGTGAAGATTAATGTCTTCCATTGGTACAACCTGTGAAAAACCACCACCTGCTGCTCCGCCTTTTAGTCCCATCGTTGGTCCAAGAGATGGTTCGCGAAGTGCAATTACTGTTTTCTTACCAATTTTATTAAAAGCTTGACCTAAACCAACTGTTACTGTTGATTTACCTTCTCCAGCTGGAGTTGGGTTAATCGCTGTTACTAAAACAACTTTACCGTCTTTCTCATTCTGTAAGCGCTTAAAAATATCAAGAGATAGCTTACCTTTATAATGCCCGTATGGCTCTAATTCATCTTCTAAAATATTTAAATCAGCTGCAATTTCTTGAATCTTCTTCATACTCGCTTCTTGTGCGATTTCAATGTCGGATTTAACTGTTGTAGTAGTTGTCATATACCCTAGTCCCCCTTTAATTGGTTCTGATGATATTGTATCAGTTTTTTGTATTTTCTGCACTTATTTACCTCCTAAAAATTCTTTCATTTCTTTATACGTTTTTTAACATAAATACCCATAAGAACGTTAACGATTGTTGTAATTCTGTAGGTAGTTGACCTAACATCTTCTCATTTACTCCGCGCTTATATACACCGATCCCATCTATAACTTCAAAACCTTGTTCTTTCGCTAACTGTTCAAATTCCCAAGGCATCATCGTATTACAAACAACGTCTTTGCCGTATAAACGAGGATAACTGTTCTCTCGTGGTTTTGCGGTCGGTCCTAAAATTGCAATACATGCATATCCATCTCTTTTTAAAACACGCTTTATCTCATTTAATGCTCGTAATGGCTCCTCGGTCCACTCTAAAGAATTAATTGCCATAATTGCTTCAAATTGTTCATTTTCAAATGGTAAGGAAGAAAGATCTCCTTTTATAAAAGATAAATTCGGTCCTTCTCCGCGCTCCTTCCCTTTTTGAATCATCACTTCTGATAAATCTACACCAACTGCTTTATATCCCGCGCGACTTAATTTATATGTACCGTATCCATCACCACAACCAACATCGAGCACTTGCGCTTCTTTCTTCACATAGTGTTCAAAAAATGGAATAATTGTACTCCTACTCCCGCTGTCCCACATCTCCTGACTATTTTGATTCCAAAATTCCGCACTACTATCCCATTTTTTCTCTGCTGATTCATGCCAATTAAATTTCGTCATGCACTCCCCTACCTTCACGTTTTATCATTCATTTCATTCTACATCATTTTCTAAAATTCCTGTTTTATCTTCATAAGGAGATGTACATGCTAACGATGGAATTTTTATTCTCCAATTTTTGCTTTACTTGGGTTTAACTCATACTCATGTTCTTCTCTTTATGAAAGATACTATAGGTACACCCAATTGAAAGAGAGGGATGTACATGCGAAGAAAGAGAAATCATCATTTTAAAAGTGGTAAAAAAAACGAAGAGTATGCAGCTGAAATATCACCAGCTGGCATTCCAATTAGACATAAGCGTAAAGACATTGCAAATGAAATAGAAGGTACAAATACTGGTGCAATGATAGGCTATGTCGCTTTATTTCTTTCGCTTTTCTCAATTGCATTTTATCCAGTTACACTCGGTTCTCTTGCGATTTTAGTTGGCTTATTAGCTGTCAATTTCGGAGCACGAACACTTGGATATACAGCAATTGGTTTTGGTAGTTTTTCTGTTTTATTCACTTTATTTTATCCGCTTGCTTTGTCAGCGTTTTAAAAAAACACACCAAGTTATACTTGGTGTGTTCATTCGTGATACAACATAATATGACCGCATCCACAACAATGCTTCGCTGTAATTTCTTGAAACACTGGATAATTTTCTTCATCTCGATGCTCAATAAACACCTTTTCAAATCGATACATATTTGGTGCATACGCCCAATCTTGTTTTGTACGTGCGTATAATGTAGAAGAGAAAAACTCCTCACCACCGCAAACAATACATTCCTTCTTCATCAATACCCCTCCTATGCTTGTCTTACTTCATCTATATGAACATAAGCATAAGAAAAAGACCTTCTATTACTAGAAAGTCTTCTCTGAAACAAAAAGAAATGTACCAAACATTCCTACTCCGCTATATTCTTTCGTAACATCAGCTTCTGTTTTAAATGTTTGCTTTACAGTCATAAAGAATACACCATTTCGTGCATCTGTACTTTCAAATTTTAGTTTTTCTTTTTTACCATCTACATTTTGCGTGCATTCAAAACTACTCTCGTCACATTTCAATGCATACTTATCTTCTAGATACAATTTAAAATCTGATTCTTTCGGACAAGTTATAAGTAAAATTGCCACAAGAATAATACTTACAATACCCACAATTGTATAATATTTCTTCATTTGTACTCCTTTCAAAAGACAAGAAAACTTGACTGCATGCGCCAAGTTTTCTTAGTCCACAACCCATTGCCACTCTTGCTCTTTCTTATCAAAAATGAGCCACCCTGTCTCTGTTGCTTCTTCTTTTAATTCATCGATATTATCTAGCACCTCATCCGTACTTTCATACGAACCCACTACATATACCGGAATTTCAAGACCCCTTCTTGACTCAATTTTCCCTGCCAGATCAATATAAAGACCATCTTCCATTAATGGAATAAGCCCCATAATCACTTCTTTTGAAATTGCTGGGAAAATTTTTGATTTTTGGAAGAAAGAAAAACGTTTCTTACCGAAAGCACCGAGTTTATAAGGAATGACTTTACTTAACATCCCTACAAAGTCTGCAATTCTACGATAATACACTTTGTTGTACCATCCGTCATCATGTGAAAAATAAACAAATCTATTTTTCAATAACGGAAAGAACGTTCTTGCAAGTGGTTCTTTTTTGTGAGCCAAATATAAAAGCTCTGCAATTTCTTTTGGCTCTAGTTCATCTAAATCGCTTGCATCATCAAAATCTACCCAACAAAATTCATCAAATTCATCAATCTCTGCTTGAATTAACTTATGTATATTTTCTTCCTCAACATATTCAAATAAAGTATGATAATGAAAATCTGTCCATTCAAAGTTATGCTTTAAAAGCAACACTTGATGAAGCGGTGAAGGGATGTTACTTGCAAACTCTTTAAACGTAATTCCTGATGTAATAAAACAATGACCCCGACGATTACCATTAATATATATCATATTCTTTACTTGGTCAGATCCTCCAGACAAAGCACCTAGCCACCTTCGTTTTATATGTTTCAATTCTATAGCATATTTTAACATGAAAAATTTTAGAAACATAGAAAAAACTTCAAAAACTATTTACAATTTCATGAGTTTTATTACATAGTGATTACAAGAAAAAACACCTGCTCGTGAGCAGGCGTTTTTAAAGGATTTCATCTGGGTTTTGAGGATGATGATTTCCCTCTTTCTTTTCATCTTTTTGGAACATCGATTGAATTTTATCAATTGTTTGTGGGGCTAATTCAATCATTTTTTCTGCTAAATGTGTCGCATTTTGTAAATGTAGAATATTTACTCCATCTTTATTCACCACAAGAAATGCGACTGGTGTAATAGAAACACCACCCGCGCTACCGCCACCAAATGCAGGGTTTCCGTTCGCTCTTTGTCCATCATTCGTTTGGAAATCAGAACCTCCTGCTCCAAAACCGAACGCTACTTTAGAAACCGTTAACACCACACCACCGTCAGCCGTTTGAACAGGCTCTCCAACAATCGTATTTACATCGACCATTTCTTTTAAATTTTCCATTGCCGCTTTCATTAACCCTTGAATTGGATGATCCACCGTTCATAACCTCCTTTGTCATATCTTTCCTAGTTTTTCCGAAAGTTTGTGAACTAAACATAAAATTTTATATTAATTTCAAAAAACTTAAGTTGTAATATTTAGAAAAAAATAAAAAATGAGTTCGATTCGTTATGATGCGAAAATTAACAAAGAAAGATCATGAACAAGTATTCGCTTACCTAAAAGAAGAAGCAGCCCTTAACTTATTTATTATTGGAGATATTGAAGCTTTTGGTTATGAGACAGATTTTCAAGAACTATGGGGAACATTCAAAGAGAATGGAACATTACAATCGATTTTACTCCGCTTCCATGATGAATTTATACCGTATAGTAAAGAAGAGTTTGTAGTAACTGACTATGAGGCGCTTCTTTCCGCATATAAGCCGCTGAAACTCTCTGGTAAGTCAACTATTGTAGAACGATTTGAAACTGTTTCAAATATACAGCTCGGTACTAAAAATGAAATGTATTTTTGTGCATGTCTAGATGCCAACAACTTACCTAGTACGCCTGCCCAAGAAACAATTAAACTTGCCACACTAGAGGATGTAGAGCGAATAATACAATTACGAAGTAACATCGCTGAATTCCCGACTGCTAATGAATCAGAGAAAATATTAAGACAAGCTCTCGAAACAAATACAGGACGTACGTATTATATTGAAAAAGACGGTGCTATTATCGCATCCGCCTCTACATCTGCTGAAAATTCATTATCCGCTATGATAATTGGCGTATGTACACATCCGAATTATCGCGGGAGCGGATATGCTTCGCTTATATTACAAAAAATGATTCGGGACTTTACGAATGAAGGCCGAACACTTTGCTTGTTTTATAACAACCCGACTGCTGGACGAATTTATAAACGATTAGGGTCTAAAGATATTGGGATGTGGACGATGTATCGATAATAAAAAGCCGATTTGAAATCGGCTTTTTATACATACTGTGCTATTCCAGCTTCAAAGGCTTTCTTATCATTATTTAGTACACCAAATAATGCTTCTTGAAGCGCAAATGTACTCTTATAAAAATACATTCGCTCCTTTACTGCTTCTAAATTAGGATAATAGGCTTCAAATAGTTGTAAAAACTCCTCTCCATAACTAGCTAATATCCCTGCAAAATCATAAGCAGGATCTCCAATGCTCGCACCACCAAAATCTAAGACCCCTGAAATATCCTTTTTTGTTGCACTATATAAAATGTTTGTCATGCCAAAATCCCCATGAACAAGACTGGGTGTAAAATTAAAATGGCTCTCTTCATTCAAATGCATTTCAAAAGATTTCGAAACTTCTTTTTTCGCCTCTTCTCTCATGTATGGATAAACATAATCTTTTAATTGACTATACAAACTATTTATTTCTGAATACATATCAGTAGTATCATATTGCATAATACCTTCAAATGTAGATAATGGAATTTCATGCAACTCTTTTAAAAATCTCGCCAATGTGCATGCAAGTGTCTGTAATTGCTTTTCATCATTTATTTCCGTAAAAATATTTTTCAAAAACGGGTCCCCTTCAATCATCTCATATCCTGCAAATACTTTTCCTGGTACTTCATCTTGAAACCCTTGATAACTTGGATTGGGAATTTGAAGCGTAATGAAGGGTCTTATTCTCTCTAGTAACTGTTTTTCTATTCGAAGTTTCTGAATACCTTTTTCATATTTCGGAAAACGGAATACTATATTATCATTTACAATTAACACATCATTATTTTGACCTATTTCATTTATATACACGGAATTTATTTGTAATTCAGGATACAAACTTTGTAAATACGCAACATACTCATTTTCTTTTCTCATTCTTTCTCTTCTCCCGTTCAAACTATTATTCTCACTTCAAAGTCATAATTACCTGTCTTTCAACAAAACCAAACTCTTCGTACATCTCTTTTGCAAAATTTCCAGCAAATACATTCAAACGAATTTCTGAATAATTCTTTTGTAATTCCTTAATACCAGCCTCCATTAATTTTCTTGACAATCCTTTCCCGCGGTACTCTGGAAAAACATACAATTCGTATATAAACCCTAGTTTTTCATGAGAAAAATAGTCCGTATTTTCCCCTATTAATATCCATCCCATTACACTGTTTTCTTCTTTAACGACTAAATAATACGCTCCCTTTTCTACAATCGGCCTTGTAATTTCAATCGCTTTCTCTGTACTTAACTGACAATTTCCCCTCGCACCTTCAAAAAGTGATTGAGCTGCATACTGTATTATTTCATTCGTTTCTTCTCGATTTGCCTTTTCTATCATTTTTCACAACTCTCCTCTTTAATAGGCATTAATCCATGTTCTGTACTCGTCTCATGAAGCTCCCTCTTCTCCCAAAACACAGCTTGTCCCGCTTCCACCTTCACTTTTTCTTTATCTGCCCCACATACATATCCTTCGCCGTCCACAATAAGAAGCAGTTGCGATACAACTGCTTCATGATATCCAATTATTCCATTCTCTCGTAAATGCATAGCACCGATATGTATATTCCCTTGATGATTTAATATTTTCGACATTATGAAATTAGATTGAAATGCTGTGATTTGCTTTCCCACTTCTTCACTACAATCAAAAATTTTCATTACCGGTCCTCCTTATACGTATAAAACCATCCTTACTGTCTGCATCATATGTCCTTCAAAATCTTCTTCAAATTCCTCTAATTGTGCAAAACCTTTCGCTTCATAAAAACGTTTTCCTTTTTCATTCGCTGCTTCTACATGAATATATAGTTTCCGAATTCCTTTTAATACCGTTAACCCTTTTTGTAATAAAGCACTTCCTATCCCTTTCCCTTGCTGATCTGGTAACAAATAAATTGCTCCTAATTCCGCTTCGTTTTGCAGTCTAACAGGTGAAAAATTTGCAAAGCCAATTACTTCTCCCTCTTCTTCCGCAACCAATAAATGTGTATTTTCAAGACGATATTTCATTTTTTCATCAGAATAGGCCTCGTCTAAAAAGCTGTCTTGAATCTCTCTAGGAATAATGCCTTCGTATGTATCATGCCAAGCTATTTTCGCTACTGATTGTACAGCATGAATATCTTCTTGCTTCATTTCTCTAATTACATATGTCATCTCGATGTCTCCATTCTCTTTAAATTATATTCTGCTAATATACTAGAAGAAATGGCAGAAGCATTTTCATAATTCACCTTAATTAATTTTAATTTTTCAATTGAAGCCGTTGCAAAATCAGATTTTTCATATATATATTCCATTACACTTAAAAACTGATTTGTATGTAACCTATTTGCAATCGTACAATGCGGAACCCACTTTCCCGGTACGTAATATGAATTTGGGTTGTCATGAAAAGTTTTAAAATAATCATGATAAGTATGGTGAAGTTTTAACAATTCATCGGTAACAGTCGGTGCTAGAAAGACCGTTCCGTTAGTAGGAAAAATTCCAACAGAAGGAAAAGTTACCTCAGCCATATTCTCTTGAACAGCTACAAACTTCCCTAACTTCTCCGTGTATAAATGAACATCTAACTCATTGTAATCAGCTAACGTAATATGAGGTTCTACTCCGGCTAATTGATTTGTGCCAATGATATTTGTTAATTCATTTTGCAATTCTGTAATTTTATTAGTAAACACACGATCAAATGTAGCAATAATAGCGTACATACTTCTTCACCCCTTTGTTACACATAGCGCTTCCCATTCTTCACGAATCATTCCCATTCGAATAGAATCGTAGTACGTTCCGTTATAGTATCGGCATTTGCGCATTCTACCTTCTAAGCTCATCCCTATTTTCTCAGCTACTTTCATCATTCGTTCATTACCAGACCAAGTCGTGAGCCCTACTCTACCAATCTCCATCTTTTCAAATAACAAATCTCGATATAACGTTAACGCTTCTGTACCGTATCCACCATTCCAGTAAATTGGATTATAAATCACAATTCCCATCTCCAACCAACGCGTCGGTTTATGCTCCCAATAAAATCCGACCGTCCCTATAACTTGACCGTTATTTTCTATAATTAAATTGGATAGAGGTTCTTCTTTTAAACGAGTTTGCATCTTCTCCTTATAGGATGAGTATTCTTGCATTGAAAACGAAAAATACGGTGCATCCCATTTTTTCCATTCTGGATTTTCTTCTTTAAATACGAGGTTCCATAATGTTTTTATATCTGATTCTTCAATTGTACGAATTGTTACTTTATCCCCTTTTACTATTACGTTTTGCATAATTCCCTCCTACAATCCTCTTTATTTCATATATAATTATAATATTTTTTCAGAAAAATCAAAACAAATATCGTTTATTCTATTGTATAATTTTGTTATAAGATACCAATTATTCATGTAGAAAGCTGGTGATCCAGTGAATAATCGATTTAGTATTGCTTTATTTCTCACTATTATTACGACAAATATTATTCTCTATTTCTTCTTACCATCAAATATTGTTACGAAATGGGACTTCAATGGAACGCCTACATCAACGATGGATAAAAGCACTTTTGTAATCGTAAATATAATTATATGTTCCTTCGTATTCTTTTTATTTTTAGCTTTATCTAAAGCGATGAGTAACCAGAAATTTCTTCTATGGACCGGTAATACGATTTTACTATTCTTATTTTTTGTCGATATTGTCATTGCCCTTATCGCTCTTGGCTTTTCACTTCCTCTTGATCATTTCATATTTTTAGCATTAGGGCTTTTATTTATATTAATAGGCTATTTCAGTTCCAAAATTGATACGACTAAATCAACCGTTTCATTAGAATGGAATGATAAGCACCTTGAAAAAAGAGCTTCAAATATTAGTAGTATTTCAATGATGATAGCAGGGATTTTCCTAGCCGGGCTTCCATTTATCGTTTCTGCTCCGTATAGAGGTTATGGCATACTAGCGATTATTTTAGGAATGACACTTATCATTTTACCAAGTACGATTTATTTACTTATTAAAGACAGCAAGCAATCTACTCCTTTAAAAAAGTAATAAAAAAATAGGAGGTTACATCCCTCCTATTTCAGCTTAATATTTTCTTTTTCACTTCACAAATATCACTTTCTTCATTAACAGTAATATTTAATTGTGCTAGCATTCATTGAAAATTGTGTTCTTTCTCGTACATAAATAATTTATTAGCGCAGGATTTTCGTTTACAAGTGCTTCAACTACAACTTCACAATTCCCTTCTATTACATAAACATTTGGCTTACTAACTACTAAATCCATCACATAGTTTACGGCGCCAATACTATTCCTTCCTTTCTCACAAAGATCACCATTAATAATTAAATAATCTTCATCTTTAAAATTAACTTTATGTAATAATTCCTTAAAAAGATCTAATTCTCCATGGATATCAGAAATAATGATGACTCTTACATCATTTGGTATAGATAATTTCTTTATTTTTTCCAAGTATAAACGCTCCTAACATTCTCTAAATGCAATATTCCCTTGTTAATTTCTAATATTCAACAAATTATATTACTAGACCTGTCCCTAGCTCAAATCTGAACAAGAAAATAGGTTCCACATATTTTTATACACGGAACCTACTTGGTATTATAACGCTTTATAAAAAGAATAGCTTACCTTATCAAAGCCCTCTCTTTCATAAAAACGATGTGCATCAATTCTTGGAAACGCAGATGTAAGTACGATAGAACTACAACCATTTTCTTTCCCCCACTTTTCTACATATGACAGCAGAACATTACCATATCCTTTTGATCTGTGAGCTTCCGCAGTTACAAGGTCATATACAAAAACATGTTTCTCATTATAAAAATTCGTACAAATCGCTACACCAGCTAGACTAACAAGTTCTTCATCTTCATTACGTAGCGAAAATAGCTTATAATTTTCTTCTTTCATTTTTTGAAATAAAGAACTTGCCTCTTCTCTTGAAAGTTTTGTTCGTAATTGCTGTAATACGGGAAATACATCATGTAAATCCTCTTCTGTCACTACTGCTTTAATATTCATTATGATTCGCCCCTTACTATTTATAAAATTTTCTAAATGTTATATCATCATTATAGAAAGCGACTGCCCTTAGCTTAAGTGACAGTTCTATTCTTTTTTATAAGGCCAGTATGAAAAGGAGTGTCTACGAATGGATCTGAATATCTCATTAGTGTTACAAAGTAAAACACCCATTTACTTACAAATTTATGAATATTTAAAACGAGAAATCTCTCATGGATCACTACGTGCTGGTACACGCCTTCCTTCTCACAGAAATTTAGCTATGCAACTTAATGTAAGCCGTATTACAGTTGAATCCGCTTATCAACAATTACTAGCTGAAGGGTATGTAGAAAGTAAACCGAAACGCGGGATTTTTGTTGCGGAAGTTGATATTGATGTCATTCAAAAGAAACAGAAAATTGCGTCAAACAGTGCTAACAATAAAGAAAAAGAACAATATGATTATGATTGTAGTCAGGGACTTATTGATCAAAAATCTTTTCCAATAACAAACTGGAAAAGAGCATTACACGAAACTTTCTTTCAGTATGAAAATGAATTATTTGCTAAAGAAGATCCTCAAGGTGAGCTCGTTCTACGAGAACATATTTCAAAGTATCTATATCATGCTCGTGGGGTACATTCTTCACCTGATCAAATTATTATTGGAGCAGGTACGCAACCTCTTCTTTGGCTACTACTTCAACTACTTGGTTCAAAAAAAGAATACGGAATCGAAAACCCTGGATTTCACCGTATACCTGCTATGATTCAAAGTTCTGGCCTTCCTGTTCACCCTATCCCTTTAGATGATAAAGGGATTCATATTTCTGCTTTACGTGAATCGGGTTCCAATGTGGCATATGTCACTCCATCTCACCAATTTCCACTCGGAATCATTATGCCGTTATCTAGAAGACTCGAGTTATTAAAATGGGCGAATGATTGTAAGGGGTATATTATTGAAGATGATTATGATGGGGAATTTCGCTATATTGGAAAACCTATTCCTTCTTTACAAGGGCTAGATTCAAATGAACGTGTTATTTATATGGGAACTTTTTCGAAATCTTTTTTACCTTCTTTACGAATGGGATATATCGTTTTACCACCTCACCTTTTAAGAGCCTATAAAGAACTTGATGGTATGTTTAAACAAACCGTTTCTACGCTGCAACAACTTACCTTCGCTACCTTTATTCAAAATGGTGATTGGGAACGTCATATTAACCGAAGTCGTACGTTATATAAAAGAAAACACATTTCTTTAATTAAATCTATAACAAACGAAATGGGAAATAACGTTCAAATACTCGGTGAACAATCCGGACTTCATATTGTACTTCACGTTCATAACGGGATGAACGAGCAAGAACTTATTCATGCAGCCGCAAAACAACGTATTAAGTTATACCCTCTCTCGACATACGATTCTGTTCATAATGCACGGGAGGAGTCGTATGTATTGCTCGGTTTTGGCAGTATTCCAGAGGATTGTATCGAGACTGTTGTCAAATTACTGAAAAAAGTTTGGTTCCCTAAACAAAAATAGCTCCACGCAAGTTATACTTACGTGGAGCTATTTTCATTCACTATTTTTCCGATCTCGCTGTCCTTCCCGGACGCTTAACACCAGTTGTTTCTGTTGAATAAGACGCTTCAATTATAGCAGTTGGATCTACAGAGAGAACGAGATCTTTCATTTTCGGATAAATGAAACGGTTTGTAATACAGTAAATGATTCTCTTATGTTCCCCTAAAAAACCACCTTCTCCATGTAGATACGTAACGGATAATTGCAATTCTTTCATAAGTAGATCGCCTATTTCTTTATTTTTACCAGAAATAATCATAACGCTCTTCCCTTGATTAATACCATCTAATATGAAATCAATCATCTTCGTAACAATATAGAAAATTGCTAATGAAAACATCGCTTGTTCAATTGAAAATAGAATGGCAACAAAGATGAAAATAACTGCATTTACAGCAAGTAAAAATGTACTAATTGGTACTTTAAAGTGTTTGTTCATCCAAACTGCTAACATTTCTGATCCATCTATTGCTCCCCCCATTTTAACAACAATTCCAACACCAATTCCAAACAGTACTCCACCATAAAGTACAATTAATAATTCAGAAGTTGTAATCGCCGGAAATGGTTTTAAATAGATTAATCCGAGTGTTGTAACAATATTTGCATAAGATGTACGGATGAAGAACTTCTTCCCCATTACTCTTGCAGTAAATAATAAAATTGGGATATTAATTCCTAAAAACACGCCATAAAGCGGTAGTCCTGCAACTTTATTCGCCATAATAGCAATGGCTGTTACCCCGCCATCTACTAATCCGTTAGGTGCTAAAATAAGCTCCAATGAACCCGCTACAATAACTGAGCCAATTGTTAATAATACGTATTCAAATACTTTCTTCATTCATTACCCCCAAAACTTATATATTTTCTTAGTATTATTTTAACGTAATTTTACTACTAATTCAAAGATATCAGTTTATATACACAAAAGTTTCACCTTTACAGTGATTTTTTATGTAATTTATTTATAAAAACACACTTACATATTACAGTAAGTGTGCTCCAAACATTTATTTAAGTTTTGAGTATGAATTCATTTTCATTTTAAATATTTCATCAACTGCCTTATTATATCCACCAACATTTCGGAGTGACTCTCCAACTTTACGACTATTTTCCTTAAACGTTACATCATTCATCACTTTCTTTACAGTCTCACGTAATAATTCAGCAGTTAATTCTTTACGATGAAGCCTTATTCCAGCCCCTACTTCGGTCACTCGTTTCGCAACTAAAGGCTGATCTCCCGTTACCGGAATTACAACTAACGGGACACCGTAATATAGTGCTTCACTCGAACTATTCATACCACCGTGTGTTACGAATACATCAGCATGTTGTAAGACTTCTAATTGCGGCACATAATTATACACCTTAAAGTTATTCGGAATGTTTTCAAATTGACTTATATTTATCTTCTTACCAACAGTTAATACGACTGTCGCTTCTACACCTTTAAACGCTTCAAAACATTTTTCATACAGGGCAGGTTGCTCATTAAAAACTGTTCCCATAGAAATAAAAATTACTTTTTCACCTTTTAAATCTTCCATAGAAAAGCTTCCTACTTCTTTTCGAGTAGCAATTGATGGACCGACAAACTTATACAATTCATCGAATACATCTGAACGTGGTTGATATTCCTTTGAAGTGTATACGATAGTAATATCACCAGGATGATTCATAATATCGTACATACTATTACATTTCATTCCATACTGCCTATTCCATTTTTCCATTCCCGCTAAGCAGGATTGATATAATGGATTCGTTTCATCTACTTCTCTCGATTCTTGTTCATCGTTAAAAGTAATGTACTGATTAAAAGCAAACGTTGTACAAGAAGAAACGCTAGGTAATTGTAAAACATTCGCTATAATACGTCCTACTGGAAAATGATTATCGTATATTAAGTAATCGTACTTTTCACCTTTTGTTTCCTCTACAATTTGAGTAACAATACGCTCTGATGCTTCAATCATATGAGATAGCATCGTCAAAGGACTCCCACCTTCATTTACTCGTTCCATAATATTAATTTGAGAGAGAAAATTCTCAAACACTCGAAATTCTGCACCTGTTGCTTCAATCTTCTTTCTATAATCTTCAATACAATACGAAACAACTGTTTCCCCTCGCTGAATTAACTCATTAACAATAGCTAAAGTCGGATTAATATGACCTTCTCCAGGGAAATTTATTACGAGTACATTTGCCATCATATTCTCTCCTATCTAATATAATTAATAATATTAATTAATTTAAAACTATTATAAAGGAATCTATTCTACTTCTTCATATTTTTCTCTTCATTTTATTATTGAGAAATATTTTTCATAACCCACATTATAACTCTCATAAAAGAACTCTTAACTCTTCATTTACTGAAAAATACGAGATTGATATTCAGGCATTTTTTCAGAATTATCATCAGAAATATTATTTCGATAATTCACACAAAACTAGAGAAATATAATTTTCACACAGATTTCTCATCATAAATTTATTTAAGTTCTATGTTTTTCCCATCGTTATCCACTTGGTACATGTTCTGTTATATAATCAATTTATAGAATTTACAGAAAAAAGGAGTCACTTCATGCTACAACAACTATTCACTTCACCTATTTTATCTGTTCAAACTTTACACCCAGGTTATGAAGAACATGCAAGCGATGTGTTTCTCGTCCGAACAGAAGATGCAGAAGTCATCGTTCGTTCTTCTAAAATGAATGAAGAGCCAAATAATGATTTTTGGTGGGGATGCAAAAATCTATTTGGGATTGATCCAAGGAACGTACATCATTTAGAAACTGTACATACATTGCTGCAAGAACATACGAATCTTCCCATCCCAACAATATTAGAAAAACATATTTTAAATGGCCGTGAATTCGTTTTGGTCGAAAAGTTAGTAGGTAACACAGTTCAATCTTTTATCGGGCAACCAGATACTACTTTATTCAGTCTAGGTAAAGGACTTGCAGAAATACATAAATTTAAAGCTAATTACATAGGAAATGTGTCAGGCTCATTCCAAGTTACACTAGATGAATTCCAATCACACATTTTAAATGTGAGTAAAGAACTCGTGAATATGTTTTATTCCGATAATGAAAGCATACAAAATGCATTTCCTACTTTTGAATCACAGCTTTCTTCCTTACCAGCACCAAAGGAAGCAACGCTCGTTTTAATTGATATGGACCCTACTCAGTTTTTATCAGATGGTTCAACTATTACAGGTTTAGTAGATACAGAAGCTTACGCAGTTGCTCCTCGTGAGTTTGATTTTATAAGCTTAGAATATGTATTTACAGAAAAGGAAGCTCATACTTTTAAACAAGGTTACGAAACCATTATGCCTATTCCTAATCTTGCAGAATGTAGACGTCCCTATCGATATTTGTACCGGTTATTATCCGTTCAGGGCAGTGTGGAGTTAGAAAAGTGGCTAAGTCATCCATCCTATTTTTAAATACGAATGAGAGGGATTATGAAATGAATATTGAACAAAAGAAATCTTTAACAGGAAACGAAATTCAGCAAATGAAAGATTTAGCTCATATATGCGGGCAACACGACCAAATTGATTACTCGTCAGATTTACATGTAAACTTTTTAACTACTCGTAACAAAGAAGAGATAAATGATTTTCTATTTTATGACGATACAAAATTAGTCGGTGCATTAAGTATGTATGACTTTGAAAGACCGACAAAACTGGAGTTAATAGGGTTTGTTCATCCGAACTATAGGAAACAACATATAGGCACCACTCTTTTACAAACCGCAATGAAAGAAATACGAATAAGAGAGGCAGATGAAGCTCTTATTATTATGAATGGAGAGTCTGCTTCTGGGAAAGAATTTGCAATACATATGAATCTGCCTTATTTATATAGTGAATATAGTATGGCGTTCAAAGCAAATGAAGTGCAAAAAACAACGAAAAATGCTATACAGCTCACTCTTGCATCTTCAAAATCACTTCTTGATCTTATTAAAATTTCTAGTAAAGCGTTTGGAGATTCAGTAGAAAATACCACTACATGGTTACAAAAGATGATGAATTCATCTTCCCATCAAGTTTATAATGCTCGTATCGATGAAAAAGTGATAGGAACGATTACAGTTTCTGAGCAAGATCAATCTACTACTCTATCAGGATTCGCCGTTCATCCTTCTTATCAAGGTAAAGGATATGGAAAAGATATTCTTAAGTCCATGGTACATACCCTTATTACAAAAGGAGTTTCAACAATTGAATTAGACGTCGAAACGAAAAATAACAATGCTTTAAAACTATATACACAATGTGGTTTTGAAATTAAAACGAAGCATGACTATTATAATGTAATGAATTTCGGGGTGAATACATATGTCTAAAAAACTAATTTATTCTAATTATGATATTTTCGCATCCATTTATAATAAGCATTGGGGGCATTATGCTGAACAAGCCTATCTACTTTTGGAAAAACTCGTTTTACAATATGCACCACCACATTCTCATATTTTAGATCTTTGCTGCGGGACTGGTCAGCTTACTAAGAAGTTAATTGATAATCATTTTGTAGTAACTGGTATAGATGGTTCTGCTCAAATGATTGAATACGCACGTCAAAACGCTCCAGACGCAGCCTTTATCGTCGATGATGCTCGCTATTTCAATATAAATGAGCAATTTCAATATGTTATCTCTACTGGCGATAGCTTAAACCATATTTTGAAATTAGATGAATTAAAAAGTATTTTTCATAATGTTTACTCCGTATTACATAGCGAAGGTACATTCGTATTTGATATGAATATGGAGAAAGGTTTTCTAGAAAACTGGAACGCGTCCTTTCACATTTCAGAAACGGAATATGCTTGTACGATTGATTCTACATATGATAATGAAAACAAAAAAGCAGAAATGAATTTTATATTATTTACCCCTCATACAAATGAAACTTGGAAAAGAAGTGACTTTTCTTTTAAAGAAGCATGTTACTCTAAAGACGAAATTATTAACTCTTTAAAATCTGTAGGATTTAACACGATTCAATTACACGGTACAAATAGAGCATTTTTCATTTGTCAAAAATAAAAAAACTGAATCATAACGATTCAGTTTTTTCTTAGTATATTTACAACAGCAGTCGTTTCATTATTTTCTTTATACACACGTGGAATTCTTCTGTCTAACATACATGTAACTTCATAGTTAATTGTACCTAGCATATCAGCTATTTCTTCTACTGCGATGTTCTCTTCATCTTGTTTACCGTAGAATACTACTTCGTCTCCAACTTGTACTGGCATTGCTTTTGAAACGTCTAACATGAGCTGATCCATACAAACACGGCCAATAACAGGTACTCGAACTCCATTTATTAATGCATACCCTTTATTAGATAACTGACGATTATAGCCATCAGCATAACCAATCGGTACAGTTGCAATCCATTCTTCACCAGTCGTTACATACGTATTCCCATAACTTACACCGCGATTCTTCTTCGCATGTTTAATATGAGCTACTTTTGATTTTAACGACAACGCAGGTTGTAAAGAAACAACTGAATGATCTACCTCTTTTGAAGGATACATTCCATAAATTCCAATACCTACACGAACCATATTTTGAAATGTATTGCTAAGCTCCATTGATCCTGCACTATTAGAACTATGAATATATGGGATATGAATTCCTAATTCTCTTGCTGCATTGACAGCTTTCTCAAATAAACTTGTTTGCATATTCGTATATGATTTATCGATTTCATCTGCCGTAGAGTAATGTGTAAACATTCCTACTACCTCTACATACTCCATACGTTTTAATTCTTCTAAAAATGGTTTAACCTCTTCTTCCTGTAAACCAATGCGACTCATTCCTGTATCAATTTTCACCTGAATTTGCGCTTTCTTTTGAAGACGGTTTGCGATTTCATTTATACCTTGTAAGTCTTCACTTCTATAAACAGTCATCATAACGTCATATTGAATTGCCTCTTCCGCAGATGCTACTGATGTATAACCTAAAATTAAAATCGGCACGTTAATTCCTGCTTCTCTTAACTCTATCGCTTCATCTACAAATGCAACTGCAAGCTGATTTATTCCTACCTCAATTGCGGCTTTCGCAACTTCAACTGCCCCGTGGCCATACCCATTTGCTTTTACAGCAGCAATCATTGCAATATTTTCATCATTCACACGTTTTTTAAATTCTTTTACATTATGTTTTACTGCATTTAAGTCAACTTCAATAATTGTATCTCTTCCATAATTCAAACTCATTGGTCTAACTCCTAACTCAATAATTGCATTCCATTCTATTTCACGTTTCATATGACCTTTTACAATATAATACTTTTCAATATGCTAGTCAAACTACTAGAATTTTCGGAATTTTGAGCATGATATAATACCCTTAAGAAATTATTATATACGGAGATGAGGAGAATTACAATGTTTGTTCAATCTGCATTGCACCAACTTAAAGTTGCTGTTGACACTTCTATTCAAATGCTTAACCAATATAAAGAAGACGAATTAAAAATACAACCCATTCACTCAAAGCGATCTCTATTTGAAATGTGTGCACATCTTTCTCTTATTTGTCATGCAGATCTACTCATTTTAAATGGTATTACGGAAAAACAACTACATACTTTCTATAAAGAACAAACACCCGAAACAATTAAGCAAATGCAACAAACGATGATACAGGGCTATGATTTACTTTCTAAAACTTTTTTATCCTATTCCAATGAACAATTAGCGGAAATTAAGACTGCTTATTGGGGTATTTCTTATTCACGATTTGAATGGTTGCTTGAAATTGTTGCACATTTTTATCACCATCGTGGACAAATTCATATTTTATTATGTGCGCATACGAAAGATCCTCACATTCCTTTATTTGAGTGATTTTCCACTCATTCATTATCCAATCTACATATCATTAAATATATGTTCATTATTTATAAATAGAGAAGCTATAAAACCAATAAAAAGTATCATTCCTAATAAAATAAATGTTTGAGCATAACTTCCTGTTTTCAAAAGATAAATAGAAATGATGGGTCCTATACTAGTACCTAAAAATAAAATAAAAGTATAAATAGAAACTGCTATTCCCCTTGCTTTTCCTCCTAATTGGCCAACAAGAGCAACTAAAGACGGAACTGATATAGCAATACCTATTACAAAACAGACACTCATTATGACAAGTAGAGGCAAGTACGAAACAAAGCCCATTGCACTTAGACTAAAAATAGCGACCAATAATCCACCCTGCAGGACTTTCCTTACTTCGAACATCTTTGTTAAACGACCCGCAAGTGGTGACAGCATCATACCAAATAGCCCCGCTAAGCGAAAATAAAGGATTTGTTCTGCAGTTAAATTGTAAATAGGAGAGCTCAAATAACTCCCTAAAACAGTA
The DNA here is from genome assembly GCF_002746455.1 of Bacillus fungorum. Taxonomy (GTDB): domain Bacteria; phylum Bacillota; class Bacilli; order Bacillales; family Bacillaceae_G; genus Bacillus_A; species Bacillus_A fungorum. The sequence continues at coordinate 99,177 of NZ_NWUW01000014.1, forward strand.
TACATATTAACAAACGCCATTAATAAAACAAACGCAATCATATAGCTCAATACTAAGCTTTTATGTGTAAATACTTTACCCATCTGTTTAACTGGTCCCAAAATATCAGTATAGGATTGAGATGTCGCCCCTTTCGGAAGAGAATACTGAACCCATACAGCAGTAATCATATAGACAATGCTAAGAAGAAAAAACACCATATGCCATCCAAAATGTTGACTAACAACCGTACTTATTACCTGGCCTACAATTCCAGCTACTAAAAAACCGGTACTAACAAATCCTATTGTTGTAACCTTTTTTTCTACTGGAAACATTTCTACAACGTAGGCTAACGCTACCGGAGAAAATGTAGCTGCTGCAATCCCCTGTAATCCTCTAAGAATAACAAGCCAAAATATATTATCTACAAACCCTAAAGAAAAAGAAATAATCGACAGAGCAAGTAATCCAATGAAGATTACTTTTTTTCGCCCATATTTATCAGAGATTGCACCAAATAACAAACATCCTATAGCAAAGCCAATAGAAAATATACTGCCTGTCGCTGCAGATTGCGCTAGTGAAACATTAAAAAGGTCTGAAAATAGAGCATTTAAAGGGATTGTTACATATAAGCTAGACATAACTACCATACCCGACCAACATAATACAACCGTCATTATTATGTAATTCTTTTCACTATTTATTTCCTTTCCTATTTCCATCCTAATTATCTCTCCCTTAATACGATTTGTTTTATTAATTTAAAGCCTCTAAAGCACTCAAAATAGTATTTCTTTAACTGTTACTTATTTTAATTACATCGAAAAATTATGACTGACACTTAAAGTTAGCTAAACTTATAATAAGGTAAACTAATTATATTCCCAAATAAATAAGTTGACCCTCATAATCAACTTATTTATCTACCTTCTCCTAATTTCACCTGCATAGTTACTTGCATTTTATTTAATAGCTTCTCTAAAATTTGACGCTCTTCTTGATTAAAGTCGTCAACTAACGAAGCGCAAGATAACCAAAAAGTTGGTAAAGATTGCGTAACTAGTTCTTTTCCTTTCGGAGTAATTTTCACTTTTAATCTTCTTCGATCTTCAGAATGATGGAATCTTACGATTAACTCTCGTTTCTCCATCCAATCTAATAAACCAGTGACAGAAGCACGTGTTATTCCTAATCGACTCGCAATATCCGAAGGACTCATGTTCACTTCTTCCCCATTTGATTCCATTTCACGTAAAATAAACAACAATAAAAAATCTAATTTACTTTCTGAAATACCAAGCGGAGCTAAATCTACGTCAACAGCATCCAGAACATTATCAGACGTCCATAACATTAACAAACCAAGTTTTGCTGCAATTGGATCCGTATCTGCTGATGCTGTCTTTTTTATTAGCTCTGCATATGGTCCAATCCCTAAAGGAAGAGAATCTTTTCTTGAACCCATTCATCTTCACTCTCCTTTCCTTTTAATTAATTAGTTTACCTAACTAATTTTAATTATACTCACCTTTTTCCTTTTATTGCAAGAATATTGTTAGACAAAAAAATCCTGCAATTCAAACAGGATTTTTCAAACTGACTGGCTATTATCTTTAAATAATACGAAACTCCTTTAAGGCAAAAGCAATACCACCTTCACTCGCCTTCTTTGTAACGAAATCGGCTCTTGTTTTTAACTCTTCTCCGCCATTGTCCATTGCAATCCCTAATCCTACATACTGTAACATCTCAATATCATTTCTACCGTCACCAAAAGCAACGGCTTCTGATTTACAAATGTTTAAGTGATCCAATACCTTTTGAATAGCAGTTAATTTTGATACTTTCTTATCTTCCAATACATTTATGACATAGCCATGAAAACGGTCAAATGTAAGCATTGGGTATTTTTCAATAAATTTTTGAGCTTCTATTTCATCCGCATACAGACATAGACAATAGACGTCTTCTGACAAATCCCTGCTTTTTTCAGGATACTTCCCTAAATGTAACGTCTCGCTAAGCGCTTGCATTACACGCTCATTATCCGGGGCTACTCCGTTCATTGCAAAATCCTCTGTAAAATAAGAAATACCGTGACCATGTAATTCAGCAAACCCCGAAATATCATGAACGATTTCACTAGAAAGTACCGATTTATGTAGGACTGTTTCTCCACACTTGATATGTGCACCATTTGCAGAAATAAACGTATTTATACCTAATTCCTTAAATTGCGAGCATAAGCTATATGGTCTCCCTGTAGTAACAACTACATGAATCCCTTTATCTATTAATCTTTGTATCGCTTCTTTTGTACTATCGTGCATACTTCTGTCAATCTCACTTAAAAGCGTACCGTCAACATCAAAAAACACTACTTTATACATAGGTTTTTACATCCCGTCCAAATGATTCGTATCATTAATGACATGTATCGTTTTTTGTTCACCATCAATTTCAATTAAACTTATTCCCGTATCTCCCATTTTAAAATAATAATCCATTGAAATTGGCATTTTGAAAAACGCACGTAATAGACTATTTATTACACCACCATGTGCAACGATTGCAATTCGGTCATATGTATTCTCTGTCACGATTTTAGAAAAGATGCCTTCTACTCTCATTCTAAATTCAATAAATGATTCCCCGTTTTCAAAACGATCATGAAGAAACTTTGGCTCTGGATATTTTTTTGCCTCTTCAAATGATAAGCCAGCTTGTACCCCATTATTAAACTCCATTAGTTCCTCTTCTAATTGAATTGGGCATCCAATTCCTTCTGCTAACGTTTCACCAGTTTCGCGAGCACGTTTTAATGTACTTGCCCAAATGAAATCTGGCGGAAAATCTACTTTCACTTTCTGTACAAGTCTTTGCACTTGCTGTCTTCCCTTTTCTGTTAATTCAAAATCAGCTCGTCCTTCATGTACGTTTAAGATATCAGCTTCTGATTCTCCGTGGCGTATTAGTAGTATTTGCATGTTTATTCCCCCTTATCTCCTTAAAACCAAGAATAAATTTTAACATATTATTAAAACTTTTCAAAACATTAAAAGCAATCCCCATTCATAAAAGAATGAAAATTGCTTTTATTATCAACTATTTTTTATCTACACTAGCTTTAGATCTGCCTCCTATTCCCCAATGTGAACTTGGGATTTCATTCACTAAAACACGAACCCGTCCAACATCTACATCTAGTTTTTTTGCAACTGCCTCTGTAACATCTAATATTAGATTTTGAATTTGCTCCTGCTTTCTACCTTCTATTATTTGAATTTGTATAATAGGCATTTTTATCTCTCGCTTTACTATTTATTCACAAAACATCGCTACACTTCCTAAATCATCAAATTGTGCAATTATAGAATCTCCTGCTTTAAATGCAATCGCTTCAGATAATGCCCCACTTAATACGATATCACCTTTTTTTAATCCCTCATTTTGTAAACCAAGTTTATTTACCGCCCAAGCAATTGCCTCTGCTGGATGTCCCAGCACAGCTGCTCCTGTCCCAGTCGTAGCAATCTTACCATTCTTCGACATAACCATACCGATATTAGCTAAATCTATATCTTTAACATCAATCCATTTACTTCCCAACAAAAACTTTGAAGATGAACAATTATCTGCTACTACATCAGGTAATGTAAATTTAAAATTTACATATCTACTATCAATAACCTCTAAAGCTGGCGCAACATATTTCGTTGCCTTTAATACATCATCAGCTGTCACATTCGTTCCTTGTAAATCCTCACCCATTAAAAAGGCAATCTCTGGTTCTACTTTTGGATGAATCAACGTTTCATATTGCAATGGCTCCCATTCGAATGCTAGCATATCGTCCAACAAATATCCGTAAATCGCTTCATCAATCCCCATCATTTGTTGTTTTGCCTCACTCGTTAATCCAAGTTTCACACCAACTCTTTTAGAACCTTCGCTCATTTTTTGTTCAATTAAACATTTTTGCAATTTATAAGCATCTTCTACTGTTAAATCAGGGTGCTTATCCGTTACTTTTACTACTTCTTTCCTTCCTTTTTCAGCTTGAAGTAAATACTCCACAATTTCTATATCTGCCCCTTTCACTAAAGCCATCTTTTACACCCCCGTTTTTATCTTCGCTAATTCTGCTGCTACATCTAAAATCATATCCTCTTGTCCTCCAACTACTTTTCTTCTCCCAAGTTCTATTAAAATATCACGGGCATCTACATTAAAGCGCTTTGCCGCTCTTTCAGCATGCACTAAAAAGCTAGAGTATACACCAGCATATCCCATTACAAGACTTCCTTTTTGAATTTCTTGTGGTACAGGCAATAAAGGAGCAACAACCTCCTCAGCTAAATCCATCATCTTATATAAATCTACATCTAACTTATATCCCATACGATCCAAAACAGCGAGCAATACTTCTGTTTGAGCATTTCCAGCTCCTGCTCCAAGACACCGGACGCTTCCGTCAATACGTGTCGCACCTTCCTCAATTGCTACCACTGTATTCGTTACTGCAACCGAAAGATTATTATGACCATGGAAACCAATTTCAATATTTAAAGATTGACGCAAAGCACGAATACGTTCACGTACTTCATGAGGCAATAAAGCCCCAGCAGAATCTGTTACATAAACTGCTTCAGCACCATACCCCTCCATAAGTTTTGCTTGTTCTACTAGTTTTTCAACCGGTGCAGAATGAGCCATCATTAAAAAACCACACACTTCCATACCTAATTCTCGAGCAAAATGAATATGTTGAGCTGAAACATCCGCCTCTGTTACATGGGTTGCTACACGAACAAGTTTCGCACCGATATTTGCAGCTTGCTTTAATTCATGAATCGTTCCAATACCAGGAATTAACAAGACAGCTATTTTAGCTTGCTTACACTCATCTACCGCGGCTTCAATCAATTTCATCTCATTAATTAATGATTTTCCATATTGTAAGGTAGAACCACCTAAACCGTCTCCATGACTCACTTCGATATAATGCATACCAGCCTCGTCTAATCCCCTTGTAACAGATCGAACTTGCTCTTCTGTAAATTGATGTTTCATTACATGACTTCCATCACGTAAACAAACTTCCGTTATTTTCACTGGTCTTTCACTATTTCGCCTCATTCATTACACCTCTTTTCTTCTCCGAAATGATTTGCTTTGCAAATTCTTCACCTACTTTTAATGCCGCCGCTGTCATAATATCTAAATTACCGGCATAAGGAGGGAAATAATCCCCAGCTCCTTCAACTTCTAAAAATACAGTTACACGATCCCCATCAAACATTGGCTCTTGTTTCAAAGAGTAACCGGGAACATACGTCCTAACCCGTTCAACTATCCTATGAATTGCTTCATGGATAGAAACCTCATCCATATCCTTAACTTCACAATATACTGTATCTCTCATTAATATAGGTGGCTCTGCAGGGTTTAAAATAATTAACGCCTTCCCCTTGTCAGCCCCACCAATTTCTTCAATCCCACACTTTGTCGTAATTGTAAATTCATCAATATTTGCCCTTGTACCTGGTCCTGCACTTAAACTGGAAATTGTAGCAACTATCTCTGCATATGTAACATTTGCCACCTCATTAATAGCATGAACAATCGGGATCGTTGCTTGTCCGCCGCACGTAATCATATTAACGTTTTGCTTATCCAAAAAATCATTATTTCGAATAGCAGGACAAACAAATGGCCCATATGCAGCCGGAGTTAAGTCAATTACTATTTTACCAAGCTCTTCTAACGTTTTCGCATGATAACTATGTGCTTTAGCTGAGGTTGCATCAAATACAATATCAGCTAAGCTTGGATTGTCAATAATTGCTTGTATTCCATTATCAAAAACCTCGTATCCGGCTTCTTTCGCTCTCTTTAAACCATCCGATTCTGCATCTATTCCAATCATGGCATTCAGCTCTATGATTTCACTTTTTCTTAATTTATACATTAAATCCGTACCAATATTACCTGATCCAATTATAGCCGCCTTTACTTTCTGCACACCTATCCCCCCTTTGTTTAGCGCTTTAACCTAAATGAATGTAACAGAAACCAATCCGAGTGAACCGAAGTCAGCTTGTATACTATCTTTACTATTCACTGAGACTGCACCAGATAACGCACCTGGTAAAATTAACTCTCCTGCTTTTAATCCAATATTAAATTCATGTAGTTTATTAGCTAACCAAGCAATAGCTTGTGCAGGATGCCCTAATGCAGCCGCACCAGCACCCGTTGCAATTAAACTATTATTTTTATAAAGTGTCATTCCAGTTGTACGTAAATCTACTTTATCAATGCTAGAAAATGTGTTCCCAATTACAACTTTCGCTGACGAGCCATTATCCGCTACCGTATCGACCAATTTAATTTTCCAATCAGAAATACGACTATCAATTATTTCAAGTGTAGGTACAACATACTTCGTTGCCATTAGTACATCAATGTATGTAATATTAGGCCCTTTTAAATCTTTTTCTAAAATAAATCCTATTTCTGCTTCTACTTTCGGAGATACAAACGAACTTATTGCGATTGTACTTCCATTTTCTATTTTCATGTCATCTAACAAATGTCCATAATCTGGTTCATTTACCCCAAGCATCTGCTGCATCGCAACACTCGTAAGTCCAATTTTCTTTCCGATTACACAACGCCCATTCTCCAACTTTCTTTCTACTACTTCAAGTTGAATATTATAAGCATCCTCAACAGATAAATTAGCATATCTCTCAGTAAAAGGAGGTATCCCTACACGTGAATCTTCAGCCCGTAATAGTTCATCAGCTAATTCTTTAATTAACAATTGCTCTCACCTCATTTTTTTAATTTATATATCCTAAATCCTTTACATTGTAACTAGCCCCCACCCATCTACTTATTTTTATAAACACCAGATGGGAGCTCTTTGTATGTTAAGTTAAAATATTATCCTTATAATTTCATCGTTACCGTTTTAGCTTCCGTATAAAATTCGAAACTATGCCGTCCACCTTCTCTACCAATTCCACTTGCCTTTGAACCGCCAAACGGAGTACGTAAATCTCGGACATACCAACAATTAATCCATAGTAAGCCTGAATCAATTTGTGAAACCACTCGTTGCGCTCGTCTAAGATCATTTGTCCAAACAACTCCAGCTAGTCCATAAATGGAATCATTCGCAATGCGAATTGCATCCTCCTCCGTTTTAAATGGAATAACAACTAGCACTGGACCAAATATCTCTTCCTGCGCTACACGCATACTGTTATCAACATCGTATAAAATAGTAGGTTCATAAAAATTTCCTTCTACTAAACTTTCCACTCTTTTTCCACCATAGGCTAATTTTGCCCCTTCTGAAATTCCTATTTCTACATAGCGATCAACTGTTTCTAAATGAGATTTTGATACAAGCGCTCCCATATCTGTATCTTCAGAAAGAGGATCTCCAACTTTTATTCTTTTTACAGCCGCTACAAATTCCTCTAAAAACTGTTCATATACACTTTCTTGCACAAGTAATCTTGAACCAGCTAAACAAATTTCTCCTTGATTCCGATAAATAGCTTCAATTGAACCTTGTACTGCTTCATCTAAATCTGCATCATCAAATACAATATTTGCTGATTTACCTCCTAATTCTAATGAAACAGGAATTAAGTTATCTGATGCATTACGCATAATTGTCTTGCCTGTATTACTTTCTCCAACAAATGAAATTCTTCTAACAGCTGGGTGTGTTGTCATTTTTGTCCCGACAGTATTTCCTGGACCTGTAATAATATTAAGTACACCTGGTGGAAGTCCTGCATCATTTGCAATTTCACCAAGCATAACTGCACTTAATGGAGTATAAGAGGCCGGTTTGACAACAACAGTATTACCAGAAGCAAGTGCAGCTGATGCTTTCCACGTCATTTGCATAAATGGCAAATTCCAAGGAATGATTAAACTTGTCACTCCCGCAGGAGCATACTTTGCATATGACATAAAGTTATGTTTGTCATAGTGCTCGTGCACCATATATTTAGCCATTTCAGCAAAGAAGCGAAAATTATGAGCCGAACGTGGTATATCGAATCCTTTACTTTCTTTAATTGGTTTTCCAACATCAAGAGTTTCTATATACGCTAGTTCATCTACCCTTTCCATGATTAAATCCGACATTCTACATAAAATATGTGAGCGTTCTTCCACTGGAATTTTACTCCAAATACCACTTTTAAATGTACGTTCTGCCACATCAATTGCTCTTTTGGTGTCCTCTTCATTTGCCTTTGCAATAGATGCAAGCTTTCTATTCGTCGCTGGATTGAATGTATCAAACGTTTCACCACATACAGAATCCACATATTGTCCATCAATAAACAATTTCGCATCTTTCACTTTCAGTTTGTCCGCTAATAATTCTTTGTTCACCTTCCTTACCTCCTACTCCTCAATTTCTAAAACCATCTCAATTTCAATTGTTGTATTATTAGGCAATTGGGCCATACCGACTGCTGAGCGAGCATGTTTTCCTTTTTCTCCAAAAATATCTACCAATACATCCGATGCCCCATTCATTACTTTTGGCTGATTAATAAAATCTTCCGTACTATTTACAAAACCAAGTATTTTTACAATTCGTTTTATCTTATTTAAATCACCTAGTTCATTTCTCACAACACTTAACAAATTCAACATCGATTGCCTTGCCGCTTTATATCCTTCATCAATTGAAATATCTTTTCCTAATTTCCCGTGATACTCATCTACACCTTGTCCAGCAGTAAATAATAAGTTACCTACTCTTACACAACTAACATAATTTCCAACTGCTGGGCGAATAGCTGGTAGTGTAATTTCTAACTCACTTAGTTTATCCTCAGGTGTTTGTACTCTCTGCATATGCTACACCTCGTTTTTTTATATCAATATTTAAAAATTCCGCAGCATTTCCCCCAAGCATCGCTGCCCTTTGTTCCTCTGATAAACCAGCTGTTTCATCAATCACCTTTCCCGGGTCCACTTCTCGCAATAAAAACGGATAATCTGAACCCATGAAAATTTTTTCATATCCAAATCTTTCAATCATATATTTCAAATTAATAGGATCATAATTTAAAGAATCAAAATAAAATTTCTTTGCATAATAACTAGGAGGATGCGTAGTCAATCGTAAATGCGGCCATACTTTCCAACCTTGATCTAACCTTGGCAAAATATATGGGAAAGAACCCCCGCCATGCGCAAAACAAACCTTTAGCCGTGGAAACTTCTCCATTATCCCACTCCATATTAATGTAGCTGCCGCAAGTGCCGTTTCACTCGGCATCCCAACTGTGTACATAAAATTATGATGTGGCATTCTATCTCGACCTAATGTTTCCCATGGATGAATAAAGATTGGAACTTGCCACTTTTCAGCCATCCGAAAGAATTCAATAAACGATGGGTCATCTAAATTTTTACCATTTACGTTTGTACCAATTTCAATACCATGTAAATGTAATTCCGTTATACAACGCTCCATTTCACGAATTGCAGTTTCTCCATCTTGCATCGGAACCGTTCCTAACCCTACAAAACGATCTGGATATGCTAAAACTGTTTCTGCAATAAAATCATTTTGAATACGTGCCATACTTTCAGCTTCCTCTGGTTTGGCCCAATACGAAAATGTAACAGGAATTGGTGATAAAACTTGAATATCAACACCTTCACGATCCATATCTTCAATTCTTTTCTTAGGACACCATACTTGGTCTGTCACGTCCCGAAAATTTTTACCTCCAACCATAATACTTGCACCACATGTACAAGTCCGATTTAATATCGGCCAACGACCGCCACCAAACTTCTCTTCAAAATCTGGAAAAGTTTCAGGAATAATATGTGTATGAAAATCTATTCGCACTTCCATTCCTCCACTTCCTCTGGCATAATATGACCGCAGTTTTTACATGCTCGAATTTCTTTATTTGAATTAAAACTATGAATCGCTTCTTTTACTTGTTTTTCAATATCATTTAATTGGACACGTACACGATGCATTTCATGATTACATTCGTCACAGAACCAAACGAAATCCTCAAGTTCTCCTTGACTACGTTTTCTTTCAATTACGAGTCCATATGTGTTAGCAACACGATGTGGTGAATGCGGCACCATAGCTGGTAGCATAAATACATCCCCTTCTTTTACTGTGACGACTTCCCGCTTACCTTCCTCTGTAATACATTCCACATAACATTCACCTTTAATTTGATAGAAAAATTCATCTGAAGGATCTACGTGGAAATCACGTCTTCTATTTGGACCACCTAATATCATGGCGATAAACTCTGAATCTTGCCAAATAACTTTGTTATTTACTGGTGGCTTCAATAACTCCTTATTCTCATCAATCCATTTTAGTAAATTAAAAGATTGCAATGTTTTAGACATATTATTTCCTCCTCATGATTCCTTTTTATTTATATCGTTTTAAAAAGACCAACCGAGTAAAGAGCTAGACTTTTGCAAATCCCCATGGTAGACATAATCTCTAATTCTCGTTGAAGATATTCGCTCACCTTCATCACAGCAAACATCTTTCACTATAGAAATGTTGAAGTGTTCTCTTAGCAATTCAATATTTCCCTCACGATTTTTTCCAAATTTAAAATCTTGACCAATAAAAATTTCTACAGGGCTTAACCTTTTTATTTCTTGAATAAAACAACTTGCGCTTTTGTTTATATAAGACTGATCAAACCGAATTACAATTACATGTTCAACACCAAGGTTTTGAAGATGTTTCACCTTCTCATCAATAGTCGTTAATACTTGCGCTCCTTGAAAATATGAACGTGGTGGTGGATCAAATGTATACACAACGTTTGTTATCTTTAATGCTTTTGCCTTCTCAACCGCATTTTTAATAACCACTTGATGACCTTTATGCACACCATCAAAAGCACCAATTGAAACAATAGATTTCTTTAATTCCGGTATACACTGCTCATGTATATAAATGATTCTCACCTCTTTTCTTCTAAAGTTAAATTTCCAAATAGCCAAATTCCTTGGAAATCAAATTTGCCGTATTCATCACACTTTGAATTATGATTTCACGATTACTTCCCTGCATATACGATATAGGTCCAACAATATTAAGCGCCGCAATGGTTCTCCCAGTATAAGATCGAATAGGAGCTGCAATTCCATACAATCCATGCTCATTTTCATTATCACTAATTGAATAACCTTGTTTACGAATCTTTTGTAACTCTGTCTGGAATTGTTTGACGCAAGTAATTGTATTAGGCGCTCTTCGTAAAAGCCCTTTTTCTGAAGTATATTCTAACGGAGTTGAATGAAATGAAAGCAGTACTTTCCCTGTGCTTGTACAATACGCAGGTTCTCTTGATCCAACGTGCGTTGAAATTTGAATGGACTCCTTTGATGAAACTTTCAATATAAATACAACATCACCACGATCAAACATACCGATATGCACAGTACCACTAAAATTTCTTACAAGCTCTTCAACAAGTGGAATCGCTCCACTATAAATCTCTTGCTGAAACATGACTTGATTTCCCCACTCTAACAATTTCCAACCTAATCTATATTTTCTTTGCTCATCTTGTATGAGCATTCCTTCTGCACACAACGTACGAACAAGATGGTGAACCGTACTTGCATTCATATTTAGCTTTTCCGCTATTTCCGAATTACCCAGCACAGGCTCATCACCTGTAAAACAATTTAGAATTTTACAAATTTTACTGATAGAAGCGATCAAATCATTTACCTCCCCTATTCCAGTTACAATTCTCAAGTTTTAGATATTGTTAAAAATATAAGAAGATTTACATCCTAACAGTAAAATTCTTGTTTTCATCTATTGCTCCTTCCTTTTCAAACAAAAATGTAAGCGCGAACATTTTTGTTTAACTTAAGGCTCCTTCAGATGAACTCGATTGCAATGCATTGTTCACAAGTGAAAAAGTTTGTTGTTTTTTGTACGCATTATAAAACATTCCCATTTTACGCACTGGATCTCCAGAATAATAACGCTCATATTGTAATAACCGTTGTCCAAAAGCCTCACCACATAAGTCCCATGCTAATTTAAACAAACGAACCCGTTCCTCAGAGGATACTCCTTCACGCCCGATATAATATTTTTGCATATCATCTTGAATCTCGGGGTTCATAAAATCAGCACCTGTCGGTGACATTAATAATCCACCAGCACCTATGGTTTGAATTATCTCAATTGCCCGAGGATACATCTTAGGTAATAAACTGCGTATCGTATCAAGCGGCAGCCTCGCAGGAATAACTTCTCCATATGAATTCGTTTCATACTCATATTCAGCTACTTGCAAGAGAGCGCGTATCGTTTCAACATCTTGCATAAGCTCTGCTAACTGGTTTTGTACATTTAAAAAACCATCTACTCCAATCGAATCTGCTAATTTCATAGCTACTTCAGCAGCAAAAGATAGTTTTACTAACCCTCTTACCCCAGATTGATGAGCTGGTTGATGACCAATTCCGGTTTTAGGATACAATTGATTCCCAGCTTCCACACTTTGATAAATAAATACTTTATCCCACGGGATAAACACATTATGAAATACTAGTAATGCATCCATTTCCTCAAACCTTGATGCAAGCGGATGATCAAATAGCGATCGTTTTCCATCTTGCATTGGCTCACGACATAGAATTCTTAGACCTGGTGCGTCAATTGGAACTGCAAAAGAAATTGCATGACGTTCATCACCTGGTTTAAAGCTTGGATAGGAATATATTATTACCTCATCCGTAATCGGCGCCAGTGTCGCTAACATTTTAGCACCACTAACATACATCCCTTCTGCTGTTTCACTTACTACCCCTAAATGCATCGTTTCATCTTCTTGTTGATGAGAAGCCTTACTCCGATCATTTTGCGGATTAATAATTGCGTGTGTTAAAAATAAATCATTATCCCTTATATGTTTATAATAATTTTTTATATTCGCTCCCCATTCTGGATTAAACTTCTCAAAAAACCACGAATTACTTGCCATCGAAGTAACCGTTACATTTAAAAAATCAGGTGTTCTACCCATTAAACCATAAGTAGCTTTTGCCCACACTTCAAATAATTCACGGCGTACTTTTAAATCCTCATAATTTTTCGGTACTAAAAATGCATTTGATACCCTTTCTCCTGTCTCTTCGCATATATGAGTAATCTTATCTTGATATTCTGGATTGTGCTGCATATCATACAAGTTTGCAATTTGTATAATTGGTTCACGAAAAACATCTTCATTTACTACATCCGTTACTTTTCTCCCTCCAATCCAAATTTCAGGATTTCTTTTTCTCAATCCTTCAATATACTGTTCCCCTGTTCTAATTGCCATTCTTTCCCCTCCAATTTCCCATAATAATATACTAAAAAGTTTAGAAATTTCATTAGATGACTGAATTTTCAATTATTATACCAATTTTATTTCTTACAAATTCTCCTTGATTTCATATTATGAAATCAAGGAGAATTTTTTAGTGTATATGAAAAAGGAACGGTCTCCCGTCCCTTACTCATTTAATTTATAAATTAAAACAATGATAAAAAATAAAAAGAGAAATGGCATCCCATTTCTCTTTTTCACTCTTATTGTTCTTTTTCTGTATTATTTAAAGGCAGTTTCTTCGCTTGTTTTTCTTTAAAGATTTCTCCAATTGCCCCGAGAGTACCAAGTGTTTCAATTGCATTAGATGGAATAAAGACTTTATTTGCTGGCCCTTTCGCAACTTCAGCTAATGATTCAAATGATTTGTAAGCAAGTATACGTTCATCTAAATTCGCTTCACGAAGTAATTCAATTCGGTTTTGTTCTGCTTTTGCAATTTCCTCAATCGCTCTTGCTTCCCCTTGCGCTTCTAATTCTTTTGCTTCTTTAATACCTTCAGCTTCTCGAATACGTGCTTCTTTATCCCCTTCAGCCATTAAGATTTTACTTTGCTTCTCCCCTTCAGCACGAAGGACTTTATCTTGCTTTGCAGCTTCAGCTTCTAATATGATTGCACGTTTATTACGTTCTGCTTTCATTTGTTTTTCCATTGACGCTTGCACATCTTTCGGCGGATTAATATCGACAACTTCAACACGTTCAATGCGAACACCCCATTTTTCTGTTGCTTCATCAAGCGCTAAGCGAATTTCTGTTGAAATTTTTTCACGACCAGATAACGTTTCATCCAGTTCCATTTTACCAATGATTTGACGCATCGTTGCTGAAGTAATGTTTCGAACACCGTATTCATAGTTTGAAATACCGTATGTTGCAAGTTCCGGTTCAACAACTTGATAGAAAATAATCGTATCAATTTCTACTTGTACATTATCTTTCGTAATTACCTTTTGCGGTGGTACATTTGTTTGTTGAATACGTAAGTCATGATATACACGAACGCGATCTACAATTGGTATTAATAAATTTAATCCTGGCTGCATAACACGCTGAAACTTACCAAATCTTTCAACTACCCCAACTTTTTGCTGTGGAATAATTTTTATTGTTAATGCGATAAATGTAACAACAATTAGTGCAAATATAATCGTTAGCGTTAATGCGACTACCATATTTATTCACTCTCCTTTTTCACTTGTAATATAGTACTATTTCTCTTTATAACAACAACTTTTTCTCCAGCCTCAATTGGATCATCTGCAATAGCTGTCCAAGTATCTCCATCCACCTTCACAATACCATTCGCTTCATTTGTAATCGCTTGCATAATAATCCCTTTTTTACCGACTAGCATATCTACTGTATCAGTAAAACCTTTTGCTTCTCGAAAGTTTTTTGAAATTCTTTTCGTAAAGAAAGTCAGTGTTAAACTTACAATCCCACCAGCAATAACTTGTAACAGTAGTGCTTCAGGAGCAAATAAAGCAATTAGACCTCCGACAACAGCTCCAATTCCAAGCCAAAGCATGTAAAATGTAATCGACAACATTTCTGCAATAAATAAAATACCAGCTATTATAAACCAAATTACCCAAGCAGCCATATGCAACCCTCACTTTCTTTCTCGTTTTCTATATGTATATGAAGAAAAGAATGGTTTATCCGCCCTTTCTAATACATGGGCGCTTACTACAAGCTATTGTACATATTCACTGTTACAATGAGTATTATTAAAATACTATATTAATATATTCTTCATTATACATGAAATTTCCTTTCAAAAAGTGACAAAAAATTTACTTCTTTCAAAATTTATTTTTCAAATTATAATTATTATAACTACTGTCATATTTTTCCCAGAAAGGTTGTGTGCTGATTGCAAAATCGTTCATTAACTTACTATTTAGGATCAAAAATATGCATTACTCTCGCTGACATCGTATATATCATGATTATTACAACCCATATGTATATCACAACGAAATCAGCTACATTAACTGCTCTGTTTCCATTACTCCAAGTCATAACTAATCTTATAGCAAATACATCCGCACCACTTATAATGAATCGTTTTCCATCTTATTCATTACTGTTTACACTACAATGGTCAAAAACTGTCCTATTATTTTTATTAATGATATTATTCCCGGTCCTTTCCACAAACATTGTAGCACTATTAATTTTCATCTTTTTCATTTCATTATGTAGTGGCTGGAGCGCTCCATTATTATACGGTATCCTTCCTCGCCTTACACGGAAAGAAAATTTAGTAAAAGTAAATAGTATTTTTTCTTTTTCCACACAAATTGCGCAAGCCGCTGCTTATTCATTTACAAGTGTTATTGTTCTTCTTATCGGCGCTACTTCTACACTCATGATGAATAACATTTTGATGATTTTCGGATGTGTTGCACTACACGTTTCATTATGTTCCATATATACTGAACGAGTAATAGGGCCTTCTTCTTCAAAAGGCGCTGCTTTATTGGAAGGCTGGAAACTCTTATTTCGGAATCCTTCTCTCCGTACCGTTACATGTATGGACTTAATTGAAACTTTCGCAGGGACGATATGGATCGGTGCTATTACGATGGCGTATGTAACGACTGTCCTTCATAAAGGAGAAGAATGGTGGGGATATATTAATACAAGTTATTATGTCGGGACGTTAATTGGTGGGATATTAGCGTGGAAAATGAGTACATACATTCAAAACAATTTAATACGTTCCATGGCGATAGGCTCTCTTATGTTCAGTATTCTTACATTTTTATATGGAATGACAAGTAGCGGGTTTATTGCGCTTTTTCTATGTGTTCTAATGGGACCATGTTATCAAATTAGAGATATTTCTCAAACGACAGTTCTACAATCAAGTGTCGCCCCTACTTTACTATCAAAAATGTATACAGCTCATGGCGCACTCCTTTCCGCAGCTTCTGGTCTTTCTATGCTTAGCGTTGGAATTATTACCGATCTGTTCGGTGTTCGTACGATTTATATTCTCGCTTCTATCCTTATTTTATGCTCTGCTTGTTTATCATTTAACTTATTAAAATATGATAAGACAGAGCAAAAAGATATTTCACTTTAATTAACAAAATAAATAGGACAGGAATCCCTGTCCTATTTATTTTATTCATGATAAGTTAGGGATTTTCCGATGCTTTGTCGCTTGTTCAAAAGCATATGCTAGTTTAATCAAAGTCCCCTCAGAAAAAGCAGTGCCTGCAAGCGTAATTCCAAACGGTCTCCCGTTATCCATATATCCCGCCGGTATTACTATAGACGGATAACCTGCTTTCGCACATATAGTCGAGCCTATATAAGAAGGGAACAGAATCGCATCAAGATTATATTTTTCCAGTGCAAAATCAATGCCTTGTTCTTGTGAAAAATATATATCTTCTAATCTTGCATTTAAATATTCTGGATTTCTTAACGTATTAGGAAAATCTTTTCTTCTCTCTAACTTAGTTTGTCCATATTTCAGAGCCCTTTCTGCTATATTTTCATTAAACGCCATTAACTCTGAAATAGAATGCACTGGAATAGTGGAAGGTAATTTCGAAAGATAGTTATCTAAACTATGCTTTAATTCATAGAGCGATACATCCCAGCTCCATTCTCTATGAAAAGACGGAATATTAATATCCTCTACTACCGTCGCACCCTCACTACGCAATACTTCTATCGTTTCCTTAAACAAGCTTTCATCATACTCACCAGTTTCATAATAATCTTTTGGTGCATTACTATATACACCAATTTTCACTCCCTTTAAACCATTAGCATCGAGGTAAGACGTATAATCTTGATATGCCATTCCTTCACTTTTATGAGTAGCTACATCTTTTTCATCTACCCCAGTTAAGCTCCCTAGTAAAATAGCCGCATCTGTTACCGTTCTAGCAAAAGGTCCCGCTGTATCCTGTGAATAAGTAAGCGGAATAATTCCCCTACGACTAATTAGACCAACAGTCGGTTTAATACCTACTACAGAGTTTTGAACAGCTGGACTCAATATAGAACCATCTGTTTCCGTTCCAACAGATACTACTGTAAAATTAGCGGCAACTGCTATCGCAGACCCTGTACTTGAGCCTCCAACAAACATATCATCCTCACCTGTACCGTAAGGGTTTATTGTTTGCCCACCTCTTGCACTATATCCAGCCCACATGTCAAAAGACATTCCATTTGCTAATTCTGTCATATTTGTTTTTCCTATTATCACTGCTCCTGCTTCTCGCAGTTTTTTTACGAGAAATGCATCTTCACTACTTATATTTTGTTCTAGAGCAATCGTACCTGCACTTGTATGCATAGAGTCATTCGTTTCAATATTGTCTTTAAGTAAAACAGGTATACCGTGTAGTGGACCTCTTACACCTTTTGTTTTTCTTTCATGATCTAGCGCTTCTGCAATAAAGATAGCATCCGGGTTGATTTCTAAAATAGAATTGATTTTAGGTCCGTCTTGATCATACTTTGCGATTCTATGAAGGTAATACATGACTAATTCTTTTGAAGTTAATTGCCCAGCTGTCATTGCTTTTTGTATATCATGAATTGTTAATTCTTTTTGTAGTAGTGTATTGAACTGAATCTCCATCATCATTCTCCTTCTATAAAACCTTTTATTGATTACATGTACCTATTAGTTTTTCATTTTCTCCACTCCTCGCATATACAATTACAATCCCTTTAAAAGAATTCAACTTACCAATATAAAAACCTTTTATTTCCTGAAAAATAAAAAAAGTCTGGAACGAATGAACTTCCGCTTCAGACCCTTTTATTACTTTACATATACTTCATCTAACAAATGTAAAAACTCACCTTGTTTCCCGGCTAATTCAGGGCATTTTGCAATATCAATCCATTCGTAGCAAAATACTAAACCTTCATCTTCCTCACCGGCACTTACAGTATGTTCCCAATTATCTTTTACATCTGTTGGTAACGTTATGTGGAAAAAATGGCGTTTTTGATATTCCTTTTTCTCTTTTACATGTATGATGTAATCAGCTAGGAATCGTTCTATGCATAAATGACGTAATCCAGACTCTTCTTGTACTTCTCGTAAAATCGCTGCTTCTACCGTTTCTCCTTCATCAACCGTTCCCCCTGGTATTTGTATACCACATTCAGGTATATCACGATGTTTAAAAACAAGCAGTTGCATAACTCCTTCTTTTTCTCTTGTCACATATGCGTGTACTTTTTTCTTATATAACACCGTCATAATCTTTCTCTCCCCTCAATTGTTCACTGAGTTACTTCTTCAAGTGTCAGTTGATTTTCATATAAATATGTAGCTTGTGGGTTCCCCACATACCTTACGTGCCATGGTTCATATCGATAGCCAGTAAGCGATTCTTTCGCTTTTGTATATCGAATGACAAAACCAAATTTATGGGCATTTTCAGAAAGCCACTGCCCTTCTTTCGTTTCACCAAAAATTGTCTCTAACTGAAACTTAGCAGATTGAGATGTAATATCCATAGCTAGTCCCGTTTGATGTTCACTCGTTCCAGGAACTGCACTCGACATTGCTGTTTTTGCTTCTCCATCTTGCTTTTTATACATCGTATTTAATGCTTTTTGTCGATCAAAAGATCTAAATCCAGAGACTGCAAAAAGGAAAATATGCTCCTTATCAGCTTGCTGAAACATTTCCTCAAGCGCACTGGCTGCCTCTTCCCTCATTTTTTTCTTTTCTTGATCACCTTCACTTGAGTAGCGTACTTTCGGAATAACTAAATCTGGCGGTCTATACCCATCTGGTAAACGCCTACTTTTATTCACAAGCACAAGCATTGAATTCGGATTACTAATTACCGCAATATCCCCATCCATATTCGCAATCGTTTCTTTCGCTTTCGGAAATATGTTATTTACATTTACCTCGCGCGCCTGCTTATCCTTATACATTTTATAATTGATTCCTGCTACTCCAACAATGAGTATCGCCGCTACGATACCAAGTAGTACCCATCTTTTTTTCATATAACGACCTCTTATTTTAATAATTTGGCCATTTCATACTCATCGATGTTCTCTCCATCGATAATAAGAGCAGCTCTTTTGACACCTTCTTTCACAAATCCAGCTTTTTTATATAGTGCCAGAGCTCTTGTATTGTGGGCCATTACCGTTAATTCTAAACGCCATACATCATGTAATCTTGCCCACTTCTCGACCTCTTTAAACAACCCGGTCCCAATACCTCGCCCACTATACTCTTGCAAAATACCAATTACAATACCTGCTACATGTCTCTTTCTTTGAATATGATTTCCATTCACTAAAATAAACCCTACTATCCTCTCATCTTCAACTGCTACAAATATTGTTGCATACTTATTTTCTATAAAGTGATGAATCATTTGTTCTTGTTGCTTAACTATAAATTTTCTTTCTCCTGGTTCATATAACATAAATTTTGTTTCTTCATCTAATTGCTTACTTAATTGCAAAAATGATGCTGCATCCTCTACTTTGATTTCTCTAATCACTTCAATCACCCTACCAATCTCATAATAAAAAGTTTTCCTTGTAAAAAGATTTTCTCTACTTACTAGAAAATCCCTTTGTAAATCTCCCAGTATAATTTGACAAATTTCGATATTACTATAACAACGACAAATTATGTCTATTATGTGACGCATTATTAATTACAAAAAAACGCAAGCATTACACTCACGTTTTTTCAGACTCTCTCATTCATTTCTGTTTCACTTTATCCATTCACTTTTTCTGCCTGCCAGAAATAATCACCAAACGCTTTAGCAAGTGCATCAATCGATCGATTTAGTTCTTCCTCTGTATTATCTACACCGCCAACTTCAATTAATATTGCTTGCCCTGATAAGTCTTGATTATAGACACCATTTCCTGTTTGGAATCCTTTTTGAATGACACCACGACTCACTCCTGGATACTTCTTACTAATCGTCTCATGTAAAGCCGTTGCTAATTGTAAGTTCTTTTCATAATTTTTATTGCCTTTTCCTATGACGAAAGCAAGCTTCGCATATGATTTATCTCCAATTGTTTTTGTCGTTACATTTTTCCGAGCACTATCACGATGTAAGTCAAAAAAGTACTGCAGTTCCTTATTACCGGTCATTGCTTCTTGTACAATTTCTCGTGACATTTTGTAAGAACTATTACTATTCAACCCTTTACTAATCAACTTTTGACCGACATCAGTCTTGTCGTTAGTAGCTCCGATCCCTTCACTTGCTAATTGTTCACGAAATCGGTCGCCGACTATTGAAATATTCGTGACGGAACTTGTCGCTTTATTCGGATTTGGATCATTTGCTAAATTCAGTAACGGCAAATAAGATTCCCAGCTATGTGAATGATAAATAAACGCAACTTGTCTTTTTCCTGTCGTTTGAGCCGGTTGCTTTTTCTCTTTATTCGTATCAGGCTTTGGAGCCTGTCCACCTTCTCCAGTCCGTTCTTTTACTACTTCTTCAAGTGGAACGCTCGACTCTATCGGTAAGTTAGAATAATTTGTCCCTTCACCCGCAATAACAATTTCTGTATCGTACTTACCAAAACCAGGTAGCTCTTTGCCGACAAAACTGCGTACATCGTTAAAACGAATATTCGTAGCCATAGAAAAGAGAAACGAAGATATTGAAAAATCTTGATTTAAATTTCGATATTCCTGTGTAAAATAATGATTCTCTTTCCCAAGAACATACATGTAACCATTCATCGATAACTCATTTAACCAATTATATAAATACGTTGACTTTGTCTCTTTCATAGAGGTTACCATCATACTAATAAGAAAAAAAGTCGCTAGTACTGTAGCTATAATAAATAATACTAACTTACGTACACTCGTGAATTTCACATAAAAAAAGCCTCGATTCATACTATCACCTCTCTATTTCAAGTTATGTACAAGCTCTAGAGAATAGACCGTCTAAATTCCGGCTATATTGTTAATGAGGTGAAATGAATTGAAGCTACTAATAGGAACATTACCCATTGTACTATCATGTATTTTTTATTGGCTCGCTAAGTATCCTACAATCCGTGTTGCATTCCATATCTCAGCATACTTAGCAATTTATGTACTCGGTACAATTATTTCTATTCATATATATGATGTTTTAATGCAAGATTTAGTTTTCATGACAAGCATTCATAGCATTTTACTAAATCCGTTTTTTCTTATATCAGGAGCGTATGTAGGGATATACACTTTATACCTACTTTTGTCTTACATGATTACAAATATGAAAAATGGAGCGTAATGAGATGCAACCACCGTTCATCTGTCATACATGCAAAAAAAGAATTACGCGAAATAAAGATCTTATTACTGCCACATTGTACTTCCGCTTGTATTTATTTCACATTGGTTGCTTTAAACGATAGCAAGTGTTCATCTCGAGATTTATCCCTGTGAATACACTATTAAATTTCTTTCTTATTATATACGGACTTATTTTTGGGAGTATTCTTATGATTACAGAACCATCTATTATTTGGCTCATTTTCTTATTTCCAATTTTATATCGGTTTTTTTCCTAATTATTATGTTGAACGCTTTTTCCCTACATAACGTGCAGACTGCCCTCTAGGAATGCTTAAACATTCCCAATCATTTTCTTTTAACATTTTACCGATATAAATCATTTGGCCAATGTGCAAAGCATAATGAGAAATTTGTCTTTCAATTGCTTGCATTACAGTTTGTGCTTCACCACGAATATATATCGTCTGTAATAAGTTTTCCGGTGTTAGCACATTCATCGTATTAAAAACATATTCCCATCCTTTATTCCATGCTGCGAGTACCTCTTCTTTAGAAGAATAACCACCTTCAAATTCAGCATCTCGGTTACGATCTATTTTTTCACCATCAGATGTTAAAAAATCCGTCCATCTAGAACGCATATTACCGTGTAGATGCTTAATTATAATTGCTATGCTATTTGTTTCTTCATGAGAAGACCATTCAATCTGTTCATATGATAATTGTGAAAGCACCCTCTCTCCTTGCTTCTTTGTTGCTTTAAAATTCAAAGTGGCACATTGTAAATATTCGCGTCCGATATCCATGTTCCCCCGCCTTTACACTAACTAATTTTTGTTCCATTTGGTAATTCCATATTCGGCTGAAGTAATACAACATCACCAGCTTCTGGTACTCCTCCTAAAACAAGTACTTCTGATTTAAATCCAGCTACACGTTTTGGTGGAAAATTCACAACAGCAACGATTTGCTGACCGATTAAGTCTTCTGGGTTATATCTCTTCGTAATTTGAGCACTTGACTGCTTCATTCCAAGCTCCCCAAAATCAATTTCTAGTTTAATCGCTGGCACTCTAGCTTCTTTAAATTCCTCTGCGTGTGTTACAGTTCCAATTCTTACATCCAGAGTTAAAAAATCTTCAAAATTAGCCATTTTATCATTCCTGGTTTGAAATTCTTATAAAAATCTATACATTGTTGGCGAACCAAGTCAAATGCCAACTACCGAAAAGGAATCTCACCTTTTTTCCTGTTCGTAAGGGTTGTGACCTTTTCATCCACCTATTGTGAAAGAGTGACGGCAGGTTCCTGTTAGGAACGGTCTGTTCTTGCATACTACCATTCATCCAAGTCAGTAGTATGCAAGAGGTTATAAGAAAGAAACCAGTACCCCCTTCTCATTTAAATTTTAAATACGAATTGTTGATTGCTCATATAAACAGTTTTGTGAAGAATGCTCCACAATTTCCAATTATGATGTTCTTTCCACGTTTGAATTGTTTGTAACCATTTTTTATATACTTTTTTCGTATTCTTTTTACTTTCTTCCATAGAAGCAACAAGAATACGCAGTTTTGTTGTAATTTGGTTTTTTAATAATAAAATAATTTCTTTTGGTACTTGTTCTTGCAATTCTAATCCACGTCTTGCGATCGTAAATGCGGCTGTTTCATGAACGCTAATACCGTATTTTTTACTATATTTTAATTTTCCAATCACACTTGTATAAGCAGGATTCACTGTTTTGACAGAAAACCCGTTGCGAAGAGCCATACGAATTAAACTGTTCAACATCTTTTTATACGTAAATTGATGGAAATTACGATTACTGTATGCATCAGTATCCTGAGATTGTTGAAACTTTAAATCTTCTAAAACAATTCCACCTACATTGTTTTCCAACAACCATGTTTTAATTTGTTGTACGATTTGTCCAATTATCGTTCCGCGTTTGTTTGTTGAAAACGTATTAAGATTGTGTAGACAAAAAATTTTTGAACCTTTAAAATTACCTTGTTTTGTACATAAACTAACTGCAATACGGTCCGGATTTACATCGATTCCTGCAATTACATCTGATTGTGGTGTTTCCTTGAGATCTAGTACACGACCTATTTCCGTTTCATCAAACGTAATATTTACATAAAATTCATTTTGTTTACGAATGATTTCTACACTATATTTTTGATGCTCTATAATCGGTTTTCCTTTTGGATTTACACCGATTTGCTCTCTCCTAACGACATTTGTAATTTAATGATAAAAACGATATGGAATGATAATCGGAACTTTGATTCGTGGGCTTTTTGTTTTTCCATTTGTTAGTCTTAATGGATTTGCAATTTCTAACCATCCTTGCCCACAGTCATCAACTGTAATGCGCATGTTCAAATTCCCTTTTTTGCTTTTATCTCCACGAGAATATAATTGTCGTGGACGCAAATCTTTCCATTCTTGATTGGATATCTTGCTTTTCATTCTTTCATAGAAATTTTTCCGACCACCAAAAATAATAGGAGGTAATGTTTTATTTTTAATATGTTTTGCATACGTTTCTATTCTCTGTTCTAATTTTTGTTTTCGTTTTCTTAAACCAATTAAACAAGTTTCTAATGAAACTTGTTTAGGTCTTTTTTTGCCGCTTTCATAATCATCTATTTTTTGTAACGTCTTTTCTAACTTTTTTTGATTGTTTTCTAGGTAAACAGGAAGAAGTTCTTTTTGAGAGGAAAGGATTGTTTGCGCTTGTAAAACCGCATCTTCACAAAAACGTTTATTTAACAAATATTTAGGCTGTAGTTTTTTTATCAATTCTTTCTCGTTTTCGCCCTCAATCAAACGATTCAAACTATATCGTTTTGCACTTTCGAACGTACGAATCAAAGTAATTAAATCTTCCGTTTGTTCTTTTGTGATAGAACTGATTTTACAAGCCCGTGTTGTTTTCATCCTTTCCACCCTTTTCTAATACGGATTTTTTGGTGTTCTATCCGCAATAAAAATACCTTCTTTATCCCAATTCCGTAAAGTTTGTTGCGTTTTTCCTAATATGTTTGTAGCTTTCCCAATTGAAATATAATTTTTCATTTTCATCACCTGAAAATATTACGTGTTGAATTCCATAAAATAAACAACCTTAAATTATATTTTTTTATATTTATTTACAGATTTTTATTTACTCTTGTTTCCTCCTAATTATTACTTAGACAAAATCTATAAATCCCCTTTAAAAAAAGAAAGGCGCCTAAGCACCTTTCTTTTGTAATTCACTTGATTCATTTGATTTATAGAAGAAGAAACCGAGGATCCCGCCAATACATGATGGGATTAACCATCCTATTCCTTCATTATATAATGGTAACATTTGTAGTACGTTAGAAATCGCGTCAATTTTAATCTTCGCACTTTCTAAACCGTTAAAGAAACTAATTAATAATGCACCTAAAATAGCTCCAATATAAATGGTATTACGCTTCCCAATCCATTTATGGAAGTAAGAAAGTACGATTAATACGATTGCAACTGGATAAATGATCATTAACACTGGTAAAGTAACTGCGATTAATTGTGTTAAACCTAGGTTAGATACAATTAAACTAAACACGCATACCATTGTTACAATTGTTTTATGCGAAAGTTTTGGGAATAAGTTTGTAAAGAAGCCCGCACAAGCTGATGTTAATCCAACAGAAGTTGTTAAACAAGCTAGTATAATAACAAGTCCTAATAAAATTTTACCACCTGTTCCATATAACTCATTTACGACATTCGTTAAAATAAGTCCACCATTCTCCGAGATACCAAGTGATGTACTTGTTGAACCAAGATAAGCAAGTGACAAATAGATTAACGTTAAACCAAGTACAGCAATAATACCTGATACGACTGTTATTTTTGCAATTTGACTACTCTCTTTTATTCCTTTAGAGCGAATAACTTGTACAACAACAATTCCAAATACAAGCGCACTAATTGCATCCATCGTTAAATATCCTTGAATAAATCCACCAAAGAAAGCATTTTCTTTGTATGCCGCTAGCGGCGCAGCTGGTTCTCCAATCGGATCAATAATTGCCTTTCCGACAATAACAGCAACAATCAATACCAATACTGGTGTAAGAAATTTCCCGAACCAATCTACTAATTTAGATGGATTTAAAGATAAATACCACGTTATTCCGAAGAAAATTATCGTGAAAAGAAATAGCATGTACCACTCCGAAACCAATGCCTCTGATAAAAATGGCTTTATACCCATTTCAAATGAAACGGCTCCCGTACGCGGAATCGCAAAAAATGGTCCAATCGCTAAATAACTAATCAATGGAAAAATAAACGCAAATATAGGGTGAACTCTAGAAGATAGCGCTTTCAAGTCCCCCTCTACAAACGCGACAGCTGTTACAGCTAATAGAGGTAATCCGACTCCCGTTACAAGGAATCCAATTGTAGCAACCCAAACATTCTCTCCAGCTTGTTGCCCTAAAACTGGCGGGAAAATTAAATTTCCTGCTCCTAAAAATAGTGCAAATAACATTAAACCAATTGCTACCGTATCACCTGGCCTTAAACGTCCCTTCATGCTTTTCATTTGCATAGCACTTTTTCATTGTTTATCTCTATTTTCACAATATGCTATGCATCCTCCTCTCTGCTCAAGATGATAAAATATGCCCCTTACAAAGCAGTGTCTTTCTCCATAATTTCTCCATTCCCCTTATTCTTACTCTAATTATCAATTTTTGATTTTTTTGAATTTTCAACTCATTAGAGTGGTATTACGTGGGGTGTAGTTGTCAGACCTCTTTGTTTTTATCACACATATAGTAACATATTTAGTTGAAAAATAAAAACATATTTTTAAATTGATTTTTTTGAAAATCAAAATTATCTACATTTTTTATTCTTTTGCACAAATATTGTTACAATCTCACCTATTATGCTATCATTATTTTCAAATAACTTTATACACGTAACATAACAAAAGCCATCTAACATAATTAGACGGCTTTTGCATGTTACTCTATCGTTTCAACTTCACATGGATTTTTCATCTCTTCCACATACACAACTCTAAATCCGTGATCTTCTAAATCTCTCAATAACGTCTCTAATTCACCGTCGTTAAACTCTTCTCCTAATGTAAACATAATTCTACGAACTAATAAGGCATCATTATCAAAAGTCATTAAACTTTGGATACCTGTATATTTTTTTAATACTGTTGATAATTTTTGAATTGCCCCATTATAATCTTGTGTCCCAATCATGACAGAATATTTACTAGAATGAACGCCCCAAGCATCTTCTAATAACTCAAAAACTTTTTTATGCGTTAAAATCCCAAGAAAAACTCCTTTTTCATCAACTACTGATAAATAAGGTAATTTTTTTATTGTAAAAAATACTTTAAAGAACGAAGAATCTTCTCTGACATATCCTTCTTTATCGTTTAATAATTGTAATACACTCTCTTCCAGTGAACCTTTATATTCTAAAATATCTACTTTATATATATTCCCTAAATATTTCTCTTTTTTTTCATCTAAAACTGGTACACAACGATAGCCAGTTTTATTTAAATGCTCCAGTGCTTCCCCTATCGTAATTGAACTTGAGCAAAATAAAACTTCCCTTTTCGGCACATAATTCCCTTTAATCCTCATAAACAGCCTCCTTATGTTAAAATACTTTCTGTGCCATAACTATATTATATTTTCAGAAAAAAATAAATAATTTATTTTACTTTTCTGAAAATTATTCGTTTTCTTGTCATAATTTATTCACGTTTCATTCAATTCTATCCACTACAATACTAAACTTCTTTTAAAAAAATATATTGTAACTTACTCCGAAAAAAGCTAAAATAAGAATAAGAATTTTCTGAATATTATAATAGCAGGTGATTACATGTCTTTATTGCGCTCACATATATGTAAATTTATTATTGGTGTTCTCATTATATTTATCATCAGTCCTATTCCGGCTTTATTCATTACACATAAATACTCTTACATAACTGGCTTTATAAGTATTTTTCATAACTTCGCACAGCTTTCTTCTATGACAATTCCAAAGATTGATTGGATGCATGAATCTATCTTTTTCTCAGTAAATCCAATGGTACATACTTCAAATCATTCAACACCGTTATTCCCTTACATATGGGAAATATATTTTTTATCGATTGTTCGTTTTACCTTTACTCTTGCGATTGGATTCTTCATCAGTTTAGGGATCGGCCATTTATTTTTTAAAGCGCCTCATTCGATTAAAAAGTTCACTTCTTTATTAAGATGGATACCTTATTCTTTTTGTACTGTATTTTTACAATGCTCAGTCTTATTACTACTCCTATACATCGCAAAATTTATAAAGCTTCCTTACTACTCATCTTTTATCATCGTTTGTAGTACTTCCATGATTATCGTTATGCAAACCATAAAAAAATGGATTCCGTTCTTAAGTAACAGAAATGAATATGAAATAAAACAATCCTCTTTCCTTGTAGACACATTGTTTTTAGCGCTTACCTCGAATCATAAATCTATTTTAGGTTCCATTATTCTTTCATTCGTTTTTATGGAATGCGTTTTCCATGCAAGTGGACTATTGCAATTTATCGTTCAATTCGGAGGAAATGCACCTATTATTGTTACAATTAGCTTATTACTTTTGTATATACCGTATTGCATACTCTCATTCCTTCAAACACTATGGACGACAAACCATTTTAAACAACAATCATACGCTTTAACGAGAAGTATTCCAAAACCTTAATTGGAAATAACCCTCTAGAATCTGAAAGTAGGGGGTTATTCCTTTTGTATAGCGGACAAAATAACAGCAAATTCAAAAACCATTACAGAAACATACCAATATTTATCCTTTTTCTTTGACTATTCTTTTCATTTGGATTTATTATAAAAGTATAACATAATTGCAGGAGGTGACATCTTTATTCCCAAATACGGAATAGAGAACACACTTGGACATATTAAATATTTTTCTCATCTTTATACTTATCCTTATTTCCGGCTTTTTCGTTGCATCAGAATTCGCTGTTGTAAAAGTACGAAAAAGTCGAATTGACCAGCTTGCAAATGAAGGCAATAAACAAGCTTTAGCTGCAAGAAGTGTCATATCTAATTTAGATGTTTATTTATCAGCTTGTCAGCTCGGGATTACAATTACTTCATTAGGGCTTGGTTGGCTCGGTGAACCGACTGTGGAACATCTATTACGACCGCTATTTGAAAAAATTAATATTACTGGAACAATGGCGAATACTTTATCCTTTATTATTGCTTTTAGTGTAATTACATTTTTCCATGTTGTATTAGGTGAATTAGTTCCAAAGTCTTTCGCAATTCAAAAAGCAGAAGCAATCACACTTAAATTTGCAAGACCACTTATTTTATTTGATAAAATTATGTATCCATTCATTTGGCTACTAAATAGTACAGCTATCTTTTTCACAAAACTACTCGGTTTAGAGCCTGCGAAAGAAAATGAACTTGCCCATTCTGAAGAGGAACTACGACTCATTTTAGGGGAAAGTTTCAAAAGCGGCGAAATAAATCAAACCGAGTATAAATATGTAAATAATATTTTTGAATTTGACGACCGAGTTGCAAAAGAAATTATGGTCCCTCGTACAGAAATGATTTGCTTATCTACTGAAAATACGTTAGAAGAAAACATGGATATCGTTGCAACTGAAAAGTATACACGCTATCCTATCATCGAAAAAGATAAAGATGATATAATCGGTATGATTAATACGAAAGAAGTATTTCATGATCAAACGAAAGGCATTCATAAGCCACTCGAATCTTACATACATCCAGTATTAACTGTATTTGAAACTGTTCCAATTCGCAAAACGTTAGTACATCTACAAAAAAATCGTGTTCAGATGGCAATCATTATGGATGAATATGGTGGTACTGCTGGACTTTTAACAATGGAAGATATTCTTGAAGAAATCATTGGAGAAATTCAAGATGAGTTTGATGCGGATGAATCACCTATGATTGAAAAACGTACACCGAAGCTTACTGTTTTAGATGGGAAAGTGCTCATCTCTGAAGTAAATGATATGTTTGGTCTACATATTGATGATAGCGATTTAGATACAATTGGAGGCTGGCTCCTCTCTCAAGCAGTGGACTTAAATATTGAGGCTGGTTATTCTATTGAATTTGCTGGTTTTCAATTTAAAGCACTAGAACTTGATGGACATCAAGTGAAAAAAATTGCGGTACATAAATTAGAAACGAAAAAGGAGTTATAAAGTGACAGTATTATTAACAATCTGTATCATTGCCTGTTTCATTGTTTCGTTTCTCGCCTTTATTTATCCTATAATTCCAGGCATCCTTGCTGTTTGGGCTGGATATTTCATTTACCATTTTGGTATAAATGGCGGAGAACTAACAACTTCCTTTTGGATTATTCAAGTCATTTTCACACTATTCATTTTCGTTGCTGATTTTATTGCAAATGGATATTTCTTAAAGAAATACGGGAGTTCTAAATGGGGAGAACGTGTCGGTATGATTTCGATCATTGTTGGATCTTTCTTCTTCCCACCATTCGGTTTAATTATCATCCCGTTCTTATCGGTATTTATTACAGAACTAATGCATAAAAAAGCGCCAAAAGACGCCTTTCTAGTAGGAGTTGCTACTGTAGTTGGTTTTTTAAGCAGTACAGTAGCGAAAGCCATTCTCCAAATCATTATGATTATCATATTTGTATGTTATATCGTCTTTTAACCATCCCAATTTCGGGATGGTTTTTTAATAGGAAATACCTACTCGGCTATTCTCATATTGGTTTTTCCTACACAGATTCCACGTAAAATGTGCTGTATCACCAACTGTTATTTTTGCTCCATCTTCTGGTAATACATCTTTTTCGGTTCGATATACCCCTGTCATATCACCGTCTATTAAATGCGTCGGACAAACGACCGTCCAACATAAATTACTACTACTAAGTATCTTATATGCAGTTAAATGATCTTCTGCTGCGGTTGTTGTCTTCCTTTTTGATTCCGTTGATTGAAAACGATATAAATTTAGATTTGTTCTCGCTTGTAAAATACCCGCTGTTCCTATTGTAATGATTTTATGAACCCCTTCTTCTTTCATTTCCTTTATAATTTGTGGCATACTCCTCGCTAATGTCCCATTTTGATCCGTCCCAAGTGCACTAATTACTATATCGCTTCCTTTTATTGCTTTCTTTATATCATTTTCATTCAATACATTACCTTCTATCACTCGTAACCTTTCATGATGTATTTCTATTCTATTTAAATCACGCGCTAATGCAGTCACTTCAGCTGAATCCTTTAATGCTAATTTTATTATGTTTGAACCTACTCTCCCTGTTGCTCCCAATATACATACTTTCATTTATTTTCCCCCTCTTTCATTCTTTCTCTATTTTTCAATAATCTCAATTAATTTACAACAAAAAAGGAGTTGTCCCAAAAGCTCCTTTAAATGACTAAAAGCCACAGAGAAAATTTATTTTCTTCGTGGCTTTTGTTATTTTTTCGATTTTCTTCCTCAAACGAGCGGTTCTTTTCCGCTTGTTTGAGGAAG
>NZ_NWUW01000015.1 GCF_002746455.1 Bacillus fungorum
TATCGCTCGTATCTACTTTCACTAACTTCATTTTCCCCATCGGATCTGGCAATTTCTTATTTCCTATTTTAATTTCTACTACTACATCTTTTTCTACTTTTACAACTACTTTATCTTTTAATAATTCATAACCTTTAGGTGCTTCTACTTCCACTAGGGTATAGTTACCTATTGGTAAGTCTTTTGATATCGCTTCTCCTTTTTCATCTGTTACTAGCTCACCAACTACCTTTCCTTTAGAATCTTCAATATGAAACTTTGCTCCTGCTAGCTGTTTATTTTTATCGCTCGTATCTACTTTCACTAACTTCATTTTCCCCATCGGATCTGGCAATTTCTTATTTCCTATTTTAATTTCTACTACTACATCTTTTTCTACTTTTACAACTACTTTATCTTTTAATAATTCATAACCTTTAGGTGCTTCTACTTCCACTAGGGTATAGTTACCTATTGGTAAGTCTTTTGATATCGCTTCTCCTTTTTCATCTGTTACTAGCTCACCAACTACCTTTCCTTTAGAATCTTCAATATGAAACTTTGCTCCCACCAATTTTTTATTATCATTATTACTATCAACTTTTTTTATTTTTACTTTTCCTGTACTAGGCTTGTTCCAATGTTGCCAGTCAAATTTGAAATTGTGAAATTCAAATCCACCAGT
This sequence comes from Bacillus fungorum, assembly GCF_002746455.1. Classification (GTDB taxonomy): domain Bacteria; phylum Bacillota; class Bacilli; order Bacillales; family Bacillaceae_G; genus Bacillus_A; species Bacillus_A fungorum. Next base: position 665 of record NZ_NWUW01000015.1, read on the forward strand.
TTGTTGTACCGCACCGACAAATGCTTGTCCATTAATCGAACCGCCTTTTGTTTCTAATACAGCATTGGGAGCAAACACACTCCCAACGACACCATATCCCTCTGTTGTGATCTTTTTAGCATTAGGAAAAACCCACATCACTTTCCCGTATAGTTCAGTAAACGGTGAATTAGGAGAATAGGGTTGTGATGTAGGAATTATATCCGTAGCCCTTCCAATATTGTTCGTGTCATATAGAATAGACCCATTTTTAAATGTAACCTCTGTTGCATCCGAATACATAACAATAAAATCTTTTCCCTTAGCATTGGGTAAAAATACATCTTTTATATCTAAATTGATTTCCCCTGTCAATTCTGATGAAACATAAATATTAGGATTGTTTATATCTTTTCCGATCCCATAACTCATATTTGGAATTGGGGTATTCGTTTTATATTGGCCTGCATTTTTACTGACTTCGTTTACTATGTTGCGAAATTCATTAAATTTCTCTTCAATTTCTAGTTTTTCTTTATAAACGATACGATCATAAGAAGATTGTATAATACGATCTGGATCACTCTCTTTTGTCATTACGACTATTCCGTTTTGAATGATAAATGATTCCTCTCTTGATTTTTTAAATTTTCCCGACAATAATAAGGATGGATATCCCTCATCATTCCATTTTTCCCCAACCATATTAGATGTTCCCGCTGCTGCACCTACAATCGTATAACCTGATGCATCCATATCACCTTGAACTGCGATTGCTCCTTCAATGTCGCCACCTACTGCTTTATGGTTACCAAAGACAACAGCATTATAACGCGATATATCACCTAGACCTTCTAAGTTTACTGTGGATCCATATGCTTCTTTTGGTACATATACGATAAAACTAACACATAATATTAACAAAATCATAAAATGAATACTTACCAGCTTTAATCGTAGCCTCAATTCCTTCGCTCCCACCTTTGCCGTATTTTTCCACATTCGAATAAAGTGAAATTTTTATCAATGAGGACTTACTTTATCCTCTATATACCTTCTTTGCTTATCTCTGAATTTTCGGTCCCACTGCCGATTAATACCGGATAAATAAATACAATTCTATCGAGTTAATTTTTTCTTATAAATTGCGACTAGAAGCACACATAACAATAGGATTGTGACTATTACCGTCCACTTATTAAACATAAATATCCCTGTACTCATTTTTTGTTTTTCTTTCTCGTTAAACTCCACACGCTCACCTCGAACCAGTAATCTATTTGTGTTTACTCCATAAGGCGTACATGTAATTAGTGTTGTATAATCTTTATTTTCCACAATTTTCAAATCATCAGTTTCGTGTGGTAATACTACTTTAATTTGATCTACTTTATAAGCAAGAACTTTGTCTAAAGAATGAATATAAAAAAGATCTCCTTCACTTAACTTATCTAAATCTGTAAATAATTTTGCTGACGGTAAACCACGATGTCCTGTTAAAATAGTGTGCGTATTTACTCCACCTACTGGAAGTGAAGAAAAATCTAAATGACCTACCCCGCGACTCAATACTTCCTCAGCGGTCCCTGGATAGATTGGCAGTTTTATATTAATTTTCGATATTTCAATATATCCCATTACATCACCTAAATTTAACGCATCGGCATACGCTTGATGATTATTTTTTTCTTCAGAAAATGGATCTGCAAATGTTTTCGTGGAAGTTTGAACTTGTTTATTATATTCGGCTGCTTCTTTTTCCCTACGTTCTACTTCTTTCTTTTGTAGTGATTTAATCTTCTTATCGTAAGAGCTAATCTCAGAATAATGTGCACGAGTCGCCAACCAATTACTAATAGTAGGATATAAAAAAATACCTAATCCAAATAAAAAAATACCTCCTAAAATAAGATTTCGTTTCATATTTCCACCTCTGCATATACTAAAATATCGAAAAGAGGGAAGCATTTTGCTTCTCCCCTTTTCACATCACATGGTTACATGTTCCTAAAATCTTAATTATTAGCAAACTTTTTTCTAAAGAAAACAAATGCCGCTGTAACCATTAACGCAAGGCCTAGTACAGTAAAAAGAGTCGTTCCTATACCACCCGTTACTGGAAGCATCCATCCACTTTTATTATTTTCTATCGTTAATTTAATCGTTTGATTATTTTCGCTAATTTTTACATCAATTGGGTCTTTTAATAATTGATAAGAAGCTGTTGTACCATCTTCTTTTGTATATGTTGGTGCTTTCGTTTCAAAAATTTGATAGTCTCCGTACGGAATGTTAGTCCATTTAATAACACCATTTTCATCTGATACACCTGTGACTTCTTTTCCTGCTACAACAACTATTTTCCCATTTTTATCTTTAAGTACAAACTCTGCACCTTTTAATTTCTTCTTATCAGCACCATCAATTTTTGTTAACTCGATAATTCCAGTTGTCGGAACAACAACTACAGGTTTAGATTCCTTTTCTCCAATTACATCATTTTTATTTATAAAATCAATTTTTGCTGTATTTAAAATTTCTGAACCAGATGGTACTCCTTCTTTTACTTGTGATTTAATTTGTAAATGAAATTCTTTTTTACCATCTAATTTTGTGAAATCTTTTACTGTAGCTGTTACTTTTTGACCTTCCACAGCTACCTCTACAATGCTTGCATTTACTTCCACTCCATCAACCTTCACAATCGGCTTTCCTTGAATCATTAAACGATTGTCCAAAGTATCTGTTACCACATATTTTTTGTATTCTTTAATGTCTTCTGGAATTAATGTTTTGATATCATAATTGTAATTAGTTAACGGATTAATTGGTAACGCTTCCAAATTTCCGTTAATCTTTTTATCAATAGTTGGTTCTTCATAGTTTTTCACTTCTACTTTAACTACTGTACCAGAAGTAATTGTTCCATCTTCGTTAATAGTTCCGGAGTTCTTTATAAAAAACTCTCGTTTAGTCGGATCTATTACATACCCTTTCGGCGCTTTTGTCTCTTGGAAATAGTATTCTCCATAATCTAATCCTTGAACGCGAATATGCCCATTACCATCTGTTACCAACTCGTTTTTCAATTCTGTACCATCTTTTTTAAATAAAGAGAATACTGCACCTGCTAACGCTTTTTCATTTGTACCAGTCTTCACTAAATCAACTGCACCACGTTTAATCTCATTTTTCGGATACATATGAACATCATAGTTTAGTACCTTACCCTCTTTATTCGTTAATGGGATATCAACTGTATACGTATTTGGATTTAGGTTAACATGCGGAGGTCCTGCCACTTCTTTCACTTCATAACGTCCTAGCGGAAGATCTTTTAATACAGCTTGTCCGTTATCATCTGTTACTACTTGAGTTGGAGTTGCTCCCATTACAGGTTTCACATCTTCTTTCACGATTTTCCCATCATTTGAAATTTTTTCAAATGATGCAACCCTTTTCACTTCAAACGTTACACCTTTTAACGGTTTCGCATTTGTTGGCACCTCTTGATTTGCAGAACCGTCACCTTCTAGCCCTGGTGCTCCATCTTTTTCTTGTTCATACTTATGAATCGTTAAAGTACCTTTTGATGGTGAAGCTGCCTTTACTAATACACTAGACCATGTAGAAAATGTTAAGAAAAACACTAAAAGCACACTAAATATTTTTTTCATTTCTCTTATCCCCTTTACTACTTCTATCATTTTATTAATCTCTTTATTACTATTACCTTCTTAAAAGCAATAGTGTGCCAAGTATCAGATTTAAAAGAATAACATAAAACATAGCCGTCTAACAATCCATTGTTTACAATCACTTATTCACTCTTCTTATTTTCTATTATTACGTTGTCTCTCCGTATGATATATGTAGTTTTCTCCCCTGAATTACACTTATATCTCTACTTCAAAAATCGTTACATATTAACTTCCATCGCTAATTTTCATTAATTACTCCCTTCTTATCCCTATTTAAAATCCAATCTTAATCATTTTTTGATACATATAAGCAATAACCAGCAAATAAGTGTGCGATCCATATTTTACGTTACTCCTTAAACTATTACCTGTATATTCAAATAATATGTGCTATTCATGTTAAATTATGGTATTATTCTTAGAAGTTTATAATTTTTATAGATAAAGTTTTTCCGTTTCTACTTTTGAAAAAAGGAATATGTAATCATTCAACTATTACGCACAACTGTAAGGAGGAAGAATATGACTAAAAAGCTCAGTCTAGTCGAGATAGAGTACATTTGCAATATGTTTTTCCAATATTTTGAAATTCCAGTTTGTTTTTTAGATTGTAACAAAAATATTCTTATAGAGTTTACATCAAAAAATGATTCACATTCGTGGTATGCATCAAACATAGAGCAGTTACATGTGCTTTTACAGAAAAATGATTCATATAATTTCCCTATCTTCAGAACTCACCAACATTTAGGGCACTTTATTTTAATTCACATAAAGAGCGATTATATGGTGAACGGTACTGTTATTATTGGGCCCTTAACACATGTAAATTTTTCTACAAGTAAAACGGATAGTAACCTTAATTTTATTTCTAATTATAAAAAAACAATTAACCATTATTTTTCATTGTCAATAAAAGATCAAAATTTCTTTGTAAATATAGCAATATTGTTCTATAACATTCTCTATAAAAAAAATTCAGATGTAAGTACCTTTTCAAATAATAGTGACTCATTTCATATAAGTCATAGCAGAATCTTAAACGAAGATATATATTTTTCAATGCAAAAAGACGAATCTATTTGTCATAACTTGTATATAGAGCAACAACTACTTGGAGCTATAGAAAACGGGGATAAAGAAACTGTACTCAAATATTATTACGAATTCCAACAAGAGACTCTTTCATCTTTATCTTCATTCCATCAATTAAGACGTCATAAAAACATTTGTATTTCATCCATCACACTTGCTACTAGGTATGCTATAAAAGGAGGTCTTCCTTCCGGGATCGCTTACAAGATTTACGATTTATACACCCAAAAGACAGAAGATTTAAAAGACATAGAATCCGTTTGGGATTTATTAAGAAATGTTTTCTGTTCTTTTGCAGACCGTGTAAAAGAACAGAAAGTACAGCAACATTCAAAGACTATCGCTATTTGTAAAAACTACATTTTCAAAAATATTTACAATCAAATATCTGTTAAACAAATTGCTAAATTTGCAAATGTGAATTCAGATTATTTATCTATATTATTCAAAAAAGAAGTCGGTATATCATTAATTGAGTACATTCAACGTGAACGAATCGAAGAAGCGAAGAAATTATTAACTTTCACAACCTATCCCTTATCAGACATATGTGCTTCGCTTAATTTTAGTGATCAAAGCTATTTCACTAAAATTTTTAAAAAATTCACCAACGAAACACCTGGTAAATACCGACAATCTCATGTTGTCATTTAGAGTGAATCTTCCATTAAAACAAAGTGCTTTCAGTAACTTATCAATGAAAGATTAGAATTACTCCCACATTCATGACCTTTTGAGTTTAGGCTATTTATAAATCAAAAAAACACGTTACTATTCTTTTATTTGACTGAGAATAGTAACGTGTTTTATATGTAATGTAGTTTCGCAAACAGAATAGCATTCAAGCGCAAGGTTTTATAGTAGGCAAATACACCACTTAACTACTAAAATCTTATTAAGTAAAAAATCCATCTAATAATTATTGTGTGAGAAAGAACTAAGCTTTTTTCGGTTAGTGACATTCGTTCATCGGTACCTATAACATAATTTACGCCTAAGGTAGATTTCCTTATTTTGTTTTAATTACTTTCTACTTTATTTCTTTTGGATAATGAACTCTTTTCTTCCAACAAATAATCCCTACTATTATTTTTGTATCTTTCTAAATTTGCGAACCAAAGTAAGTACTGTACCAGCAATAACCATCCATATGCCCATTGCCGCACTATTAGTTGTACTTACACCCGTGTTTGGAAGCTCTTTATATGTAAATTCTTTTTTATCGGAATTACTGTTGTTCGATATATTAGTGTTATTAGCAAGACCATTAGCTTTTTCAATGTTTTTATCTTTCACAAATACTTTTTGTATTGTATGTACCTCATTACCTACGGAATCTCTGACACTATATATTATTTCAAAAGTACCAGTTTTAGAGGTATCTATAGTTCCTTCATACGCTACTTTAGAAGTAAGGTCACCATCCTCTTTATCAGTAGCTGATACGCCTACCATTGGATTAAATTGATCCCCCTTATTAATTGTAATTGTAGCAGGTACTTTTAGTATTGGTATTTCATTTTTAACTTCTTCTCTAACTTTGACCGTTACAGTTTGTTTCGCAGTTACTTCATGACCCTCAGAATCTGTAACTGTGTACGTTAATACGTATGTACCGGCTTTAGAGGTATCTACTTCACCATCAACTTTTACTTTAGAAGTAAGATCGCCGTTTTCTTTATCAATAGCTTTTACTTTTGCCATTGGATCGAATGAATCTCCTACATGAATTGTCGCTGCAGCAGGCACTGTTAATGTAGGATTTAGATCTGATGTTTCTCCATTTCCCTCTACAATTACAGTCTGTGCTGCCTTTGCATTCCCACCTTGAGAATCAATGACAGAGTAATCCACAATGTATTTGCCTGGTTTAGAAGTATCTACATCACCTTTATGTTTTACTCTATTTGTTAAATCACCATCTTCTTTATCGATAGCTTTTACATTGCTCATCAGGTCAAACGTATCACCTACACGTAGTGTAATTGTAAGCGGTACAGTTAACTCTGGGATTTGGTTTTCCTTAGTGTTTTCGTTTTCTTTCACTGTTCCTTTAATTTTTACTGCATCAAAAGCTTTTTGGACCGTTTCAACCTCAAATGAATTTGCCCCATATTTATTTGTTGCAACTTTAAGACACGCTAATCTTAATTCAGAGAAATTAGAAGTCATGTTCAATTCATCAGTATTTGCATAATAGAAAATATCAAACATTTTATCTTCACCAATACCATTTACAGTTACACCGTTATGAGTACCACCTTGTGCAATTAAATAAGCGACTTTATTAATAATACTTGAGTTAAAATGAACGCCCTCATTATCCTCTCCGTTTAAATCACTGAATTTACTATAATCATCCGGATACGGTACTCCATCAAAAAATTTGACTGAAGATGGATTTTTCATATTACGGAGAACTGATCCACTTTGTTCTCCTATTGTCCAATTAAATTCCCCATTATTTATATATTTCTCAATGGCGGTTCCCATAATATCAGATAATGCCTCATTAATTGCCCCAGATTCCCCAAAGAATTCAAGATTAGATTCGCTAGATGTAACAGCATGTGTAAATTCATGGCCCGCTATGTCAAACGCTCTAACCATTGGATCACCATATATAAGCATACTAACATTGTTAATATTAGCACTAAATGCATTCCCCCAATTTTTAGGATCATCTGTTTCTCCTGAATGCCATGCATGTACAACTGATACTACTTTTTTCCCCTTATTATCAAAACTATTACGCTTATATTTGTCTTTATAAAAATCATATACCTTTGTTGCTAAGAAATGAGCACTTACCGCCTTTGGATCATTAAATTCTGTTGAAGTGCTAGTTGCTAATATACCTGGATAATATCTTTCTTCAAAATTAATATCTCTATAATTTACATCATACGTCTCAATTCCTTGCCCTCTTGTATAATCAGCAAGTGCATATTTTTCGTTACTTTGCTCAGAAATACCAAAAGTGCGAATTATACCTACATCATCTTTTCCTGTTCCAGTTAATGATATGAGATTGCTTTTTCTAGTTTCTTTTAAAGATTCAACTTGCTCTTCACTTACTTTTAAAACTGATTCTTGTACCATATCTTTTAACATATCACCATTATGAGCATTCACTAAATAAGTTCCAGATACATAGTTTGGTGTTGCAGCAGCAAATGTAACTTGATATGCATTGCTAGCCTGTCCATTATTTTCATCAACAAAAATAACTTCCTTAACTTCTGGATCAGAAATAAATTTAATATCATTTCCATACTTCGTATAAATATATTGTTTTGCTTTTTCTTTTGATAAATGAATAGGATCCTTTAAATCTTCTTTTGCTAAATTTTGTGCGCTGTCCCCTGAAACACTTTTAATAATACCCTTTTTATCTACATGAGCAGTCAATTGGTATCCATATACTTCTTTTCCTTCATATATTTGTTGCATACGCACAAGTGTAGTCCCATCATATGAACCACGTTTTTGAAGAACCTTGTAATCTACCCCTTTGTCTCCACTAACTTGTTTTGGAGACAAAGCATGCTCCGTCTTTTCCTTAAGTGCGTCTTTCACTACATTCTCTGGCGTTTTTTGTGATGGTTGTGTAAGTTCTCCTGTGCGGAACGAATCCTCTTGAATATCAACTTGCATTTGACCCGTTTCCTCTGCATAACCTACTCCATATGGTGTTACACTTGTTAAAGCCAATCCTGTTGTTAATGCAACTATAGCTATTTCTTTTTTATTTTTCATGTTATTTCCCTCGTATAATTTCCTAAAATATGAAACTGCTAAAATTCATATAATTTATTCCTATCAAAAATAGAGCAAATACAAATTACATAACATTACGCAAACCCTATTATAAAAAGATGACTTCTGTAATCAACAAAAGTCATCTCTTCAATATGTAATATCCCTAATATATTTTCAATACATAATTTCTATATAAAAAGAAAAAAGCATTCATTAACGAGCATTTTGCAATACTTTTATTAGGTCATTTATATTTTCAACCTTCTGCTGAAACTGATCAAATCTACTATGTAGCAATGAAGGATTCTTATCTTCAGTTGAAATAACTTTTTTTAATTCCAGTTCTAATTTATCATATGTATCAAAGAAATTATCAAATTCTACACTAACAAGTTCTTCATTTTCACGATAAAATCTTTTTGCTTCTATATAAGTCATGTATGATTTATTTAAAAACCCTAATGAAATTAAATATTTAGAAGTGTTTTCTTGATAAATAGCAATATCACATGCTGTTTTAATATCAGAATAAGTCTTTTGAACGAAACAATGCAATTCAAAAATCTTAAACTTTAATCCATTATTCATTTTATCCCCTCCCATCCTATCCTATCCTATCTATTCTACATAAAAAATGAATATTATACAAAGTAAAATATCAATATAGTATAAAAATAAAAAGCGAAAGAATAACTCCTTCCGCTTTTTATAACAATAAATACATTTCATATTGTGCTAAAGAATTTTTTTCAAATCCAGTTTTCTTTAAAAACCCTTCCAGTAAATTGTTGTTTGGAAATCCAATTGATAAACTTGCTAAATTTAACTCATCTCTTACTACTTGTAATAATTTTGATCCAATACTCCGATTTCTATAGTCTTTGTCTACGAAAATAAAACTAATTTTACCTTGTTCATTAATACATATAGAACCTTTCAATTCATTACCGACATATGCACCGTAAAATGTATTATTTGTTTTTTCGATATAATCCCTATCATTTTGCCAATTTATATGGAAATATAACCATTTCTGAATTTCAACTTTAAAAGCTTGGAATTCTAATTTTTTTACTTCAATTCCCTTACCGTCTTTACTTATTATTTTAGTCAAATCTTTTAAATTATAATAAGATAGATCGTACACTTTTTCATAGCCTAATTTATTATAAAAACGAATTGCTCGGTCATTACCTACAATGACTTCAAGAAAAAGTTGCTTACACTCATTTTGAATCGCCTCTTCTTTATGCAGTTCAAATAACTTTTGACTCACACCAATACCACGATAATTAGGATGAACTGCTAATGTTCCACAGCGCATTGTTTTTATATTTTCATAATCCTTTATCCCACCAAGTATTACACCAACTGATTTGTCACCATCTAAAGCTAGAAAAGAGTGCTCTAGCAAGTTACCTTCTGGTCCTAAAAATCTTTGTATAAAATCTTCTTTTGAAACTTCCATTTTTATGATGTAATCTGAAAATCCATCCCTAAAAGCTTCATATACTAAATCTATACTTACTTCACTGCATCTTTTGTATTGAATCATATAAAATTATCCCCCACTTACTCGTATTAAACTTAACGTTCAAATACATGAGATATATTAATCACATCGTACTTTAATTTTGAATTCTACTGCTTAATTTGAAATAAACGGACATTTCCCTACATATCTCTCACTATTAATTTGTTTTATAACAAATGGTGCAATATCCCCATTTTGTATTTTGATTCCTGGCATATCGACTAAACTCTCTTTAATATTTCCAATGCCATCCCCCTCTAAAACAAATGGTAATCTAACAATTGTCCAATCTACCTCACTACTTTGGATAATTTGTAATTCTTCATATTTATCTTGCATCATCTTTGGTAAAAATAATTTAAACAAGGTAGCTCCTATTTTATTTATAATTCCCTTCTGATCTTCTGTAACATTTAAAGAACCTCCGGAAATTAGAATATATCTTTTTATTTCAAACTCCTTCATTGCTTCTAAAATATGCTTCGTTACTGTGCTAAAAATATAAGATTCATTTTTCGGTTGACCTACCGCATTAATTACAGCTCGACAACCTTTAAGTAATTCGCATATTGAAGAAAAATCACGTGCATCCCCAATAATAACCTCTAAATTTTTATTTGTTATCCCCGTATAATTAGAATTTCTCGTTAATATTTTTACTTCATATCCCTTTTCTAACGCTTCGTTTACAAGAAATTTCCCGGCTTTTCCGTTCGCACCCAAAATAGCTATTTTATTTGTACTTTCCAATATTAAACCCCTCTTACTATCTATTGTTTACTACATTAATCTCATATACACGTAAAAAAGCAATTAAATGCTCGCACGCTCTTTCACATGCTAACATTTTAAATATTTTTTGTTCCTCTTTCGTTTTATCATTTGCTTGATCTGAAGCAGCTTTTAAACATAAAAATGGTTTTTTATTGATTTGACATACATAAGCAAAAGCTGCGACCTCTTGATCAACCGCCAATGCTCCGTATACAGTATGGAGTAAATATCTCATCTCTGAACTACGGATACGTTGATCTCCAGATAAAAATGTACCAAAATGAATCGGATCATAAGATCGTATTTTTTTTATTCTTCTTACAAGCGATTTTGTTGTTTCAATAGGTGCTGTTCTACCATTATATAAGTTAAAAACATCTTCGCCCGAACCAGCAGCAGTAACATCGTGTTGTATTGCGTTTAGTGCCACTACAATATGACCATTTTTCACTTTGTTTGATAGGCTTCCGCATATCCCTGTCATAAACAACTCATCAGGCTGAAACTCACTAATTAATAATTGTACACAACTAGCACAACTTACCTTGCCAACACCAGTTATAACTGAAATAATTTCCAGATCATTTATAGTATGAAAATGAAATTCCCAAGCTGCTCTTTTTTCAATGCGTTCACTTGGATAATATTGATGCAAATACGTAAGTTCAGGTTCCCAAGCGGCTACGATTGCAATACGTTTCATTACACACTTCACTTCCCCTACTGTCATTTAAATAAGTTATCTATACTTTCTCTTTCATAATCTGGAATCCACTCTTTATATTTCTCATATAAATTTCATATTGTTTCTTTATTCTTCGTAATTACTTCACATCCTCTATCATCATAAATAAACATGATAATATCTTTCGTTATATTTATGAGAAATACATCTGGATAAGAATTTTCTTTTAACTGCCAAAATGCTTCTTCTAGCCACTGACATATAACTTTCAATATAACGCTGTATTTAAATATCCTTTTTATTTGTATTCGTTACGAATGTTTTAATCCCCTTTTTATACGTTACATGAAATTTTATGGAGAATCATTGCTACAAAACACATAAATGTTTGATATTATAGTAATGTTAATGATTTGTAAGGAAAGGAACTACATAATGAATAAAAACATATTAATTATTGATGATGATAAAGAAATTGTTGAATTACTTGCTGTTTATTTGCGAAATGAAGGCTATAACATTTATAAAGCATATGATGGCGATGAAGCATTACAAATGATTTCTACATATGAAGTTGACCTTATGATTTTGGATATTATGATGCCAAAACGAAATGGATTAGAAGTTTGCCAAGAAGTTCGTGAAAATAATACTGTACCTATTCTTATGCTAAGTGCAAAAGCAGAAGATATGGATAAAATATTAGGACTTATGACAGGCGCCGATGATTATATGATTAAACCATTTAATCCATTAGAATTAGTAGCTAGAGTGAAAGCCTTGCTTCGACGATCATCTTTCCAAAATGCTACTTCTCCAAAAAATGAAGATGGTATGATTCGCATTCGTTCTGCTGAAATACACAAACATAATCATACTGTTAAAGTAAATGGAGAATATATTAAACTTACTTCTATTGAATTTGATATTTTATATTTACTTGCGAGTAATACCGGAAGGGTATTTAGTTCCGAAGAAATTTTTGAACGCGTTTGGAATGAAGATGGTTATGGTTCAAATAAAACTGTAATGGTCCACATTAGTAATTTACGGGATAAACTTGAAACAGTAATGAATGGAGAGAAGTTTATTCATACTGTTTGGGGAGTAGGCTATAAAATTGAGAAATGAAGCATTTGATGTATTAAAAGATATCCCAAAATGGAAAATAATCTTTTGGTTATTGTTAGCTATCACGCTTACTCCTATTACTGAATTAATTATATATCGCCTTGTTACAAGTGTAATTGAAAGTTCACTTACGTTAAGTGAACTCGGAAAAGAATTCATTAGAATTTTTGGATATGAAAAATATAAAGGAATAAAGGAATCTCTATGGATGATGATTGTATCTTATTTGTTTTTATTTTCTATTTTCTCATCCTACCTATACATTTTTTATCGTCATGAAAGAAAGATTTACTATGAAACTTGTATTAAAAAAATGATAGAAGAGATTCGTTATATTGCAAATGGAAACTTCAATCATAAAGTTTCTATCGTAAATCATCATTATCTGGAAGAATTAGCAACCGGGGTTAATCAAATTGTTGAACAATTGAAAGTCTCAATTGATGAAGAGAGACAAGCAGAACAAGCAAAAAGTGAACTTATTACAAATGTATCACATGATTTACGTACTCCCCTTACCTCCATAGTTGGATACGTGAATTTAATCCACCATGATAATTATAGGGATGAAGTGGAATTACGCCATTATATACACGTCATTTACGATAAAGTAACCCGTCTTAATGCATTAATGAATGACTTGTTTGAATATACACGTGTTCAAAATAAAGAGTTAAGTTTATGCTCTGCTCCTATTGATATTGTAGAGCTACTTGGACAATTAACTGTTCAATTCCGCATACAAGTTCAAGAAGCTAATATAGAATGTCGACCTTCTTTCCCATCTCAAAAACTAATGGTATTAGCTGATGGAGACAAATTAATGCGTGTGTTTGAAAATCTTATTATAAACGCTATCGCTTATGGAAACGACGGTGGCTACATCGACCTTGCTGCCTATGAAAGCAATAATATGATTACTATAGATATAACAAATTATGGTCAACCTATTCCTAGTACGGATTTACCCCATATTTTTGAACGTTTTTATCGCGTTGAGAAATCACGCTCTACAAACACCGGTGGATCTGGGCTCGGATTAGCAATTGCAAAAAGTATTGTCGAATTGCATAAAGGAACAATTGAAGTATATAGTGATGATAAAAAAACAACATTCACTGTAAAACTACAACCATATAAATGATAATACAACTTAATTTTAGGTTCAATTTCTTACCATATAAGAGATTGAACCTTTCATTTTCCATTAACATCCAAAATTTAATAATACTTTATAATTCTTTAGAAATTCTTTACCTTTTCTTTCTTCCTAATTAAGCATTCTTTTTTACAATACTATTATTGATGTCAGATTAGGAGGACGCTTATGCAATTCTTGAAAAAATTAACAATTTTATTGTTATCTTTTGTTATTACAGCACTTATCGTTTTATATTTTTACCTTTATGTAAATGGTCCAATTATTCAAGCTAAATCAGCTATTTTAATAGATGCTAATTCAGGTGAAGTTGTTTATAAAAAAAATGAAGAAAGCCCTATACAATCAGCTGCTTTATCTAAATTAATGACAGAATATATCACACTGGAACAACTGAATGAAGGAAAAATACAGTTAGATGAATTAGTAAAAATAAGTAACGAAGTTTTCCGAGCAGAAACGAGTCCTATACAAGTAACTTCGAAAGATAAAACGACGGTTCGTGATTTACTTCATGCATTGTTTTTGACAGGGAATAATCGTTCCGCACTTGCCCTTGCAGAACACATTGCTGGAAACGAAGACAACTTTACACTTTTAATGAATGAAAAAGCAAAACAATTAAAGTTATCACAACCATCCCCGTTTCTAAACGCTACTGGAATTTATAACGATACAAATAAACAATCAACTACAACAGCAATAGACGTAGCAAAACTGGCAACACAATTAGTAAAAGACTTTCCAGATGTACTAAATATTACAAAGCTAACCTCTTACCAATTCACCTTCAAAAATTCCCAAGTTTTTAACACAAATAAAATGATTTATTCCCTTAATGAAAACATTAAACTCCAAGGTGTTGACGGCTTACAAACTAGTTTTTCAACTAATGGTAATTATAGTTTTGTCAGTACAGCAAAACGAGAAGATACTAGGCTGATTTCAGTAATATTAGACTCCAATGAAGAAAATAAAGCTTTTATTGAAACAAAAAAGTTACTACAGTACGGTTTTGATCCTTCCTCGTACTCTGCACTACAAGCATTTAAAGATGCTGTTACATCCTGGGCAGTTTTGCTTCAGTTTAAAAATTTAATCATACAAACATTGTTGATTTTCTTCATTATTACATTTTTAATGTTCTTACATATTCGTCAGAAAAAATCCGAGGATTTCAACTAGGAAATCTTCTTATATATAAAAAACGGCTTGCATTTACAGTACAAGCCGTTTTCTAAATCTATAGTCCTCTTCCAATTAAATTCGCTGAAATAGGCTGAAGGTTTAACTCTCTTGCCCATATAGATATCTGACCAATATGGTGAATTTCATGCACAATTACATGTCTTAAAACCTCACCATATGTATATGTTTTATCTGTCCACGAAGCTTTTAATATTTTACCTTCTAAGTTAGCTGGCCATACTTGTAAAAAATCTTCTAATTCTCGTTTATACAAATCAGATAACGCTTTCACTTTTTGGATTGATTGATAATCTTTAAATTGCGGTGCATTATCTTTTTTTCCTTGGAGCGCGCTAATCCAGCTGTACTCAACATCGACAATATGGAATAATGTTTCTAAAATACTTCCAACACCACCAATACGCTTGCGGAGTAATTCTTCCTCTGAAACTTGCTCACACCACTTAAACCAATCGTCTCTTACTTGCCAATTGTATTGAAATAAAGTGTACATATTTATCTCTCCCCTACCTGAATAATCCACTTAACAGCATCTATTACACAATATGGCTCATCTTTTTGAATATAGTGGCCGCTTTGTTCTGCAATTACAAATTTATTATTGCTTGATAATCGTAATAATTCTTCTTGCAATTGTAACCATTTCATTTGTGCATCTGGCGAATAAAAAGCTTTTTTACCCGCAGCTAACACGGCAAGTGGAATATTTCTCATTGACTGACGATGTTTATCTGCTTCACCGAGACTAAACATAAACTCTTCATAAGAACTTTCATATACAAACTGTTTATAGTAAGCTTCTTGAAATTCTGGAGACATGATTGGCAAAAAATCTTCTTTATAATTTTCCGGTGTCGAATCAACCAAAACTATTCCCAACATATCTTCGGGATAAAAAGTCGCAAATAAACGTGCATTTATACCACCAAAAGAATGTCCTACAAAAATATAAGGTGGTTTCAATTGTAATTGCTTTAAGCAACTTCTTAAATCTTTTACCATTTCAGAACTAATACGTCGCTTGGAACTCTTCCCACTTTTTCCTAATCCAGCTCGATCATATGCAATTACCGTCCCAAATTCAGTCAACCCTTCAGCAATATGCTCCCATGCCTTGGAATAATCTCCATAACCTGCTTCCATTATAATAACAGGTTGCAACTGCTTTCCTTGGAATACTTTTAAATACATTTTAAAATCATCAACTTGTACATATTCCTCTATACATTTAGCCATTGACAATCACTTCTCTCCGATTAAGTGCCTCTAAAATTTGATTAATTATTTCATCGACAGATAAAGATCCATCCAAAACAATATCTGAATTTGGCTTTACGGTATGAAGTGCCTCTAAATAAGCTTTTCTAGCATATGTTATATAGTGCTTTAAATCATTTTGTATTTCACTCATTGTATCTTCCTTAAAATCTCGCAAAATTCTTCTAGCCATCGCAATATCTAAAGGTGTGTCGATAAATATGGTTACATCAATGAATTGTCGCATTTCACTATTTAGTTATGCAAAAGGATAATCTACAATAATATAATCTAGATAACTATTTTGTAACAGATGCTGAATATCCTTAATTAATGGTGTGAGTACCCATTCATCATAATTTGCTCCATCATCAATCCATTTACAAATATCAGCAGGACAATTATCAAAGTCATAGCTATCAAAATATAGTGCTTTTGAATTCATTAACTTGTGAGTTAATCTTTCTGTAACAGTAGTTTTACCTCCTCCTGAAACTGCTGCGATTGTAATGATTTTCGTTTTTTTATTCATATTTCCCACCATACCCCTTCAGTTAACATAACATAATTATAAAAAACTATTGTTTTTTATCACTCCATTCATATTCTAACATACTCATTTCCCATAAATTCCAATACGTTTCTCCTACTTTTTTTGACTCTCTTAATAAACCTTCTTTTATAAATCCTATTTTTTCATAACATGAAATGGCCGACGTATTAAAATCATAAACACCAAGCGTTACTCTATGTAGTTTTAATTCTTCAAATGCAATTTGCAGTACTGCTTTCATCATATGTTTCCCTATAGAACGTCCTCGCATTTTCGTATCACCAACTAGCACTTTTCCAATCCTTGCAGATTTATTTATATTGTCAATTTGTCCAAGTGAAATATGACCAATTACTTCTTTAGTCTCTTCATCTATCACTTTAAATGCAAGTGTATTTGCACTTTCTATATATTTTTCTAATTGTTGTTCATGTAAAGGATATGTAAATGCATTTCCTGACCATTGAATTAAAAATTCTTCGGAATCAATCCAATTTATTAATTGTTTGAAATCGGTTCTTGTAAATTGTTTCAGCTTGATCACTCTCATTCTCCTTTCACACAACCTTTTATACACCTTCAAATTTATTTCTATATGAAAAATATATTCCCTTTTAAACAAAATAAAAAGCCATTCATAAGAATGGCTTAGCATCAATAAGGCATAATTACTCTTTATTTGCTACGTCAACACCGTTAAAATCAAACTCATCAGCAACAGTTGTAGCAGGTGGTAAAATTGCTTCAATTTTACAAAGAGATATAATTGCTGCAACTGAACCAGGAATAGCAGCTAACTTAACAACATCGCAAGTTACAGAAGAAACAGTACCTATATAAGTACGTCCTTCAGTGTTAATTCGCACTGTTTTATTAATTAATTTTTTAAGTTCGTCTCTAATTCCTTGTACACAAGAGCTGGCACATTTCTCATGCTGTTCTTTTTTACACTCTTCAAAAACATCCCAACAATCATCATGTTTACACGTACATTTTTTTCTACAATTATTAAATCGAGAACCCAAATCCTCACCCCCTAATCCTTTCTATTAGTAAAGTATGTCCAATAGCTTAAAAGTGTACGAGACAAAAGCATAGAAACAAAAAAACAAACACTTGTACTAAACCTTTTTTTATATATTAAAAACGAATATACTACTGTATGCATACTCAATTCAAATACTCCAAATATGTAGCATTATTAGTATAAACGTGCTTTCAACGACAATAACATTCTTTTCTTTATTAATAACAAAACGGACCTCTAACAATTAAAGGCCTGTTTAATGAGCGGACTTGGATTTAATTCTGCTGAATTTAAAATTTAGACAACCTCTTTATCAAACGAACCTGTTTTTCTTTTAATAAGCCGGCTCCTTTAAGAGGCACCAGCTTTTCCTATTACTTCACATATACATAGGCTTTGTTTGCAGTAATATAGTATGTTTTGCCTTTGCTGTTGTGAAATATACATTCAAAAAAGCGTACTCCAAAATAAGATACTATTTAAAATCAGAACGTTTTCTTCAACAAGTGTTTGTTGATCAATATCATAACCAGCAGTTCTCTCCACTACCTTTTGAAAATTAAGCATAGTTTGTATGAATTCTATATTTAATAGAAAGCACTCTATCATATAAAGGTAAAACAATAGGTTAATAAACAAGCCATTTTTTTACTAAAACATAGAATAATATGAACCCTAATTGAAGGGAGGTATAAAAAAATGTCCTGGAAAAATGATTGCTGGAGTTCTAAGAAAAAGCATTGTTGTGATGACTGGTGGAAATCTAAAGAACAGCACCATTGTGATGATGATTGGCTTTCTAAAGAAAAGCATTGCAATGATGATTGGTGGAAATCTAAAGAACAGCACCATTGTGATGATGATTGGCGTTCTAAACGAAATAAGTGTCGCTGTAAATGTTTCTTTATTTGTTGTCATTGTAAAAGAAAACATTGGTAATATATTAAATGTCAACTTAAAGGAAAGAATATGTCTTTTGGGACCGATAAATACTAGAATATATAAAAAGCTGACTAAATATAGTCAGCTTTTTATATATTAACACGTAGAGATTTAAACTGGCATCTATAATTACTAGTTGAGTGGAGTATTGAAAAATAAGCTGACTCTTATAAATCGACTCTTTAATTACTTCACATACAAATAAGCTTATTTACAGCAGTATGTTTTTCCTTTGCTATTGTGCACCTTGTATTGTAGTGTTCCTTTAACACTTACTTTTGCATCAATAACAAACTCTAATCATACATTAACAGAACCAGCAACGTCTTTATCCTACCAAGTTGGTGAATCATAGAAACGTAAATTATTCCTTTTAGAAACACCACGTTTTCCTCCAATAGATGAATCTACTGTACTTTTTTATCGAACTTCACATAAAAGAATCGTATTTAATCTATTGCTCTTCGCCAAGATTCAACCAGCCATCTATGAGTTTTAAAAATGTACGCACCATTTTCTCTAACTAAAAGACCACATACACCAAAATCCCGAACACTCGCAAATTCTAATGCTCCTATAAATTTTTGAGCATATAAATTAGGGAATGCACGATTTGTAAGCAAGAATTTCTGACCATTTCGCAATGGAACATTCTAAAATTAGTATTATTATGGAATTTCCTCATATTTTATTAACTTCCTTATTAGAAAAAGATTATTTTATATAGATTACTATAAGCATCCATAAAGCCAAGGCGCCAATGATAGCGAGCACTATACGTGTAGATAGTACCCTTACTTCAAAGTCTGTTTTCTTGGAAGGTTCAGGATATGCAATTATGTAGATTCCCTTTAATAATGCAAGCCATGCAATAAACGTTAGGAACCCCTGCCAGTTGAATACCCATATATTATGTAGGATTACACTACCTAACCCTAGGAAAATCGATAGAAAACCATACATAATACCAAATCCTCTGTCTTCAACCACTAATTTTTTCAATTCACGTAGTACCGATGGACGTACGAAAAGTATTCCCGATACAATAACCGTTACCCATCCCCAAAACAATCCTAAAAAAGTACTAGTTTCCATTATTAGTTCACTCCCCTCAATTATTTATATTTCAAATATTCCCCCCTTTAGAACAATTCCAACATCTTTATATATAGGCTAAATTCTGCTCTTTTTTAATACAGATATGGCATATTCTATGCCCATCCTTAATCAACTTATTTCTCTACGAAATGAAATTTTCACATCATTCTTCGTCATCATCTATCCGAATCAACCAAAGTCTCTTTGTACTATTACCGCACACTTTTTCATAGCTTGGAGCTAATTATCTTTAAGTACTAAGCAATTTCTGATAAGATGAGTACTGATTTACAGTGCTCATCTTATCATTGGGATGTTCCTTTCAAATGAAATTTCGAAACACCCTACTAAAATAAAGCTTTTATTAAGAACTAATAATCTTTATATTTCTTAATTTTGTCATCACAAGTGATTTTTATAATTAGTTAAATTCTCAATATAGTTTGTGTATATAATTCCATTCAAAGAAACATAATACCCACGTAACTATTTAAAAACACTTCGTTTTTATATCTAA
Organism: Bacillus fungorum; assembly: GCF_002746455.1. GTDB lineage: Bacteria > Bacillota > Bacilli > Bacillales > Bacillaceae_G > Bacillus_A > Bacillus_A fungorum. Next base: position 21,088 of record NZ_NWUW01000015.1, read on the forward strand.
ATTTAAAAAGGAGCTACATAACATGGATAAAAAAAATCTATTAAGTCAACAACTTGATTATGTGTCATCGGATGCGCTGAATACTCCTAGTAAAGCCCAAGAGCAAATGCAAGAAACATCTCAGGAGGCACATGATTCAAACAAAAAGGACAGTACTCAAGCTTTACATGGCGATGATTTACCAATTTCAGATGTATATAGAACAACGAACAAGCAGTAAATTTAAAAGGGAAAAATCTTAAGAACGAGTGAACTTAATTCTTTTCCCTTTTCCTATTTAATTAACACTTTTATATGAAACCCGTACACATTTTTGACACATCCACTATCACAATCTCCTGAAAATTCGTGATAATATTAATTTGTCGAATACGCCAAATTTCGACATTGAACGACAATGATATCTCCTTTATTGAATCCCTGTCCCCCAGGGATTTCTCCTTTTATTCATTGCTTTTTTCTTCACTAAATTTTCATTCTTAACAAAATTCAATCACTCCATTGGATAGACATGCAACAGTATCGTATTTTGATAAAGACTATAAAACAAACATACTTAACACTAATAGTAGAATTTTTCTACTTCAAATTTACTTCTTCCCTCTTCTCTTTTTATAAAATTAGGAATGAGCTCTATTTAAATAGAGCTCATTCCTAATTTTATAATTTACTAGACTGCAATCCCTGAATAAACGGAACTACTTCAGGATTTACAAGTGATGATAAATCACCTAATTCTTTTCCTAAATAAGCAGCTTTTATGACGCGTCGCATCACTTTAGAATTACGTGTTTTCGGTAAATCTTCTACAACGTGGATGTCTTTTGGACATAATGCTTTACCAATATGAGAGTTTACTAAACTCATTAATTCTTTCTTTAACTCCCCTGTGAATGTTACATTGTCCCTTAATACTACAAAACAATGACAAACTTCACCTTTTACATCATCAGGTACACCAATCGCGGCAGCTTCTATGACATCATTATGCTTCACAAGAATAGATTCATATTCAGCAGGTCCAATACGTTTTCCGGCAATGTTTAACGTATCATCAGAGCGTCCTGTAATAATATATTGCTCACCATCATAAATAACCCAGTCACCATGAACCCATTTATTTTCAAAGCGTGACCAATATGTGTTTACATAACGCTCATCATCTTCCCAGAAACTTTTCGTCATACCAACCCAAGGTTTCTCTAAACATAATTCTCCCACTTCATCACGAATTGGGTTACCTTGATCATCGAGCACAACCGCTGCCATTCCTGGTAAAGAAGCGTTAAAACTAATCGGTGCAATTGGCTTAATAAGAACATTTCCGAAAATCCCACCAGAAATTTCAGTTCCGCCTGAATAGTTACAAATTGGTACATTACTTTTTCCAACCGTTTCAAATAGCCACATCCAAGGATCTGGATTCCAAGGTTCACCTGTTGATGCGAACACTTCTAAACTCTTTAGCGAATGTTTATTTACATACTCATCACCTTTTGCCATTAACGCACGAATTAACGTTGGTGATATACCGAGATGTGTAATTTCATATTTATCAACTGTCTCCCATAAACGATCTGCCTCTGGGAAGTCAGGAACACCTTCATACATAACCATCGTTGCTCCATTAATGAGAGAGCCGAATAATAAAAACGGTCCCATCATCCAGCCCATATCAGTTACCCATAATACACGGTCACCTTGTTTAATATTCATTCCAAATCCTGCATCAAATGCAGATTTCAAAGGGAAACCAGCATGTGTATGTACTGTTCCTTTCGGTTTCCCAGTTGTACCTGATGTATAAATGAGCATTAACGGATCATCACTATTCATCTCTTCAGCATGTACAAATGGTTTTTCTTTTTCTAGCGTACTCCATGAGAAATCATAATTATGCGGTGTAAAATCATTTCCCGCATGGCGTACAATAACAACTTTTTCAACAGTTGGACACTGCTCACAAGCTTTATCTACTTCATCTTTTAATGAAACGATTTTTCCTCGGCGTGAAAAACCATCTGCAGTAATGATCATTTTCGATCCTGCCGCTTGCACACGTGTCATAACTGCATCAGACGCGAATCCTGAGAATATTGGTGAAATAATTGCTCCGATCTTCATAACCGCTAGCATCGCAACAACTGTTTCTGGAATCATCGGCATATAAATTGTTACTCGGTCACCTTTTTCAATACCCGCATGTTTCAAACCGTTTGCAACGCGACTTACCCAGCTATCAAGCTCTTCATATGTAAATGATTTTGAAGTTCCATTTTCCCCTTCATACTGAAGTGCTGGTTGCGTTCTTGTTTCATCATCTGCAAGCCAGCGTGATAAAACCGATTCTACAACATTACATGTTCCGCCATTATACCACTGTGCAAACGGCGTACCATTTTCTAAATCTAGCACTTCTGTATAAGGTTTCATCCATTGATAGCCAACCGCTTTCTCAGCTTTTCCCCAAAACCAAGCTGTTTCTTCAATTGACTTATTATAAAACGTTTCATAATCTTCATAGCCCAATGATTTCATCCAACCATATAAACGCGTTTTTTCTTTATACTCTTCTGTTGGAAACCAAACTGCTTGTTTCAATGTTTTCCCCTCCTTGACTTTTTGAGCAAGAAAGCCCTAAATAGGGCTTTTAAACTGGATAAACAGGATGTTTACGATCCGTAAATACTTGATATTTACTCATATACATTTCGAATCGTCCTTTTAACTCTTCTCTTAAATTGTTTGGATGAACAATACCATCAATGACCATCTCTGATGCTAAATGGTAAATATCAATATCTTTCTTATACTCTTCGCGTTTTTCAGCAATGAAGCTATCACGCTCTTCTTCTGGTAAAGCTGCAATCTTATTTGCATATACAGCATTGACCGCGGCTTCTGGACCCATTACCGCAATAGAAGCTGTCGGTAATGCTAGGCAGCAATCTGGTTCAAAGGCTGGACCTGCCATCGCATATAAACCAGCACCATATGCTTTACGAACAACGATAGAAATTTTCGGTACAGTTGCTTCACTCATTGCAGAAATCATTTTTGCACCGTGACGAATAATACCAGCACGCTCTACTTTTGTACCAATCATAAATCCAGGTACATCTGCAAGGAATAATAATGGAATATGATATGCATCGCATAAATTAATAAACTTCGTTGCTTTATCAGCTGAATCGTGGAATAGTACGCCACCTTTCATACGCGGTTGATTTGCAATAATACCAACTGGCTTACCATCAATACGTGCTAACCCTGTAATTAGTTCTTGAGCAAATAATTTTTTCACTTCATAGAAAGAACCTTCATCAATAACTCTATTAATGAGATCTTTCATATTGAAAGGAGCATTTTGATTTTCTGGAATGATTTGTTCTAACGTTTTATCGAATTGTTTCGGTTCTTGAGGTGTAACCAATGGAGTCTTTTCTAAGTAGTTGTTTGGAAAATATGAAATGTATTGTCTTGCTTGTGTAATCGCATCTTCTTCTGTTTTACATAAAACATCTCCGCATCCTGATACAGAGCAATGCATACGAGCTCCGCCCATCTCTTCTAAAGTTACCTTCTCACCGATAACCATCTCAGCCATACGAGGAGATCCTAAATACATAGATGCATTTCCTTCAACCATCATAACAACGTCACAAAAGGCTGGAATATATGCGCCACCAGCTGCAGAAGGTCCAAATAATAAGCATACTTGCGGAACTTTACCTGATAATTTCACTTGATTATAGAAGATTCTTCCTGCACCACGGCGCCCTGGAAACATTTCAACTTGATCAGTAATACGTGCCCCAGCAGAGTCAACTAAATAAAATAACGGAACACGTAATTTTTCTGCCGTTTCTTGAATACGTAAAATCTTTTCAACTGTACGTGCGCCCCATGATCCTGCTTTTACAGTTGAATCATTTGCCATCACGCATGCCGTACGACCATGTATTTTACCCGTTGCCGTTATAACACCATCAGCAGGTAATCCAGTTTGTTCACAATTTGCAAATAATGCATCTTCTACATATTCACCATTATCAAATAAAAGAGCTAAGCGATCTCGAACGAATAGTTTTCCCTTTGCTTTGTTTTGTTCATGATATTTTGATGCGCCGCCTTGTTTAATCGTTTCAACTCGTTCTTCAAATGTATTCGATTGTTGTTTTTGGTCTAACATATTTACTCCCCCTTATACATTGGTGTGCGTTTTTCCTTGAATGCTTGTAATCCTTCTAATCTATCTTTCGTATGGATTACACCTTCATACGCTTGTTTTTCCATTTGTAATCCGGTATGTAAATCAACTTGAATACCGTTTGAAATTGCTTCTTTCGCTAATCGAACAGCAATAGGACCATTACTAGCAATTTTCTCTGCTATTTCAATCGCTTTCTCTGCAAGCAAATGTGCTGGTACAACAAATTCTACTAGACCATATTCTTTCGCTTCTTGTGCCGAAATACGTCTTCCTGTATAAATTAATTCTTTCGCTCTACCAACACCAATTAATCTTGGCAAACGCTGCGTACCACCTGCTCCTGGTATAATTGCAAGTGTAGTTTCAGTAAGACCAAGACTTGCGGTGTCAGAAGCAAGTCTAAAATCACAAGCTAAACTTAATTCTGTACCACCACCAAGTGCGATTCCATTTATAGCAGCAATAACTGGCTGTGGTAATTGTTCAACCATTTCCATAGTAGAACGAATCATACTAACAGCATGGCGAACTTGTTCTTCATTCATGCCAGCACGTTCTTTTAAATCAGCACCAGCACAAAACGCTTTTTCACCAGCACCTGTTAGAATAACTACACGAGTATTTGACTCTTCATTTATTTGAGTTAATATGTTTTGTAACTCTTCTAATAACGCTAAAGATAATGAGTTGGCTTGTCTTTCACGATGTAATGAAATCTTTACAACGTGAGGTGTTACATAATCAACTGAAATGTTTTGTAATTGTAGCATCTTCTCACCTACTTATCGTTTTATGTTGAAGCGCTCTATACACATGACTCGGTAATTGGATATTTAATTTACTTTGAATAAATTGACTCGCTCTCAATAACTTCTCTTCATCAATATTCGTTTGGACCCCTAACTTATGGAGCATATGAACTAAGTCATCAGTTGCCACATTGCCTGATGCTCCTGGTGCATATGGACAGCCCCCAAGACCACCACAAGAACTATCAAATGTTGTAATACCATATTCTAAAGACTTTACTACATTCGCAAGAGCCATTCCGTACGTATTATGGAAGTGCATTGCAAACTGCGAAGCATCATATTTCTTTAATAAATGCTCTAATACTTGCTCTACTTGTAACGGATTCGCTACACCGATCGTGTCACCAAGAGATACTTCATAAATGCCGTATGAAAATAGTTGATTACATAATTCGTCAACTGCTGCCACACTTATATCCCCTTCATAAGGACAGCCAAATACAGTAGAAACATAGCCTCTTACCTTTTTCCCTTCGAATAATGCCTGTTTTGTTATATCTTCAATTACAACTAATGCTTCTTTAATTAATTTATTAATATTACTTTTATTATGAGATTCACTTGCTGATAAAAAAACATTCACCTCATCTACATTTTGCAAAAAAGCTCGTTCCAAACCATTTTGATTTGGAACAAGCGCTGCATATGTAACATTTGGGTCCCTTTTCAGCTCAGAAAACACATCATTTGCATCTGCTAATGCAGGGACCCATTTAGGGTGAACGAATGAGGAAACTTCAACGTACGATAATCCAGCCTCTGTAAGTAGTTGAATCCATTTTACTTTATCTTTTGTGCCAACAATCTTTTTTTCATTTTGTAAGCCATCACGTGGCCCGACTTCTTTAATGACAGCAAAATTAGGTAGTTTCAATTCGCTTCCCCCTATATCTCCCTATTCAATTTCTAGCAATACATCTCCTTCATTTACAAAATCGCCTTCTTGCACATTAATTTTCATAACTGTGCCAGCTTCTTCTGAAACGATTGGAATTTCCATTTTCATAGATTCCAAAATGACGACATCCTGCTCTTCCTCTACTGTATCTCCTACTCCTACAACAATCTTCCATACATTTCCTGCCATCGATGCATATACTTTCGTCATCATTTTTTCCCCCTTAGTATTGTTAAATCTTATTTTTTAACAAGTTGTTTCGTTACAAAACCCGTTGTATAAATCCCACTTTTGAACACATCATCTTCCAATACTTGAAGCAGCATTGGCGTGTTCGTTTTAATACCTTCTACTTTTACTTCTTCTAAAGCATCATGTAATTTCGAAATTGCTTCTTCACGCGTTTCACCATGAGCAATGACTTTCGCAATCATTGGATCATAGAAAGGTGTAATCGTTACTTGATTCTCCAAAAAGTGATCAATACGTACATTTGTTGGAAGCGTTAAATCTGTAATTTCCCCTGGTGATGGGAAGAAAGTTTTCGGATCTTCTGCATAAATACGTGCCTCGATGGCATGACCACTACGTTTTACATCATCTTGTGTAAACGATAATTTCTCACCATATGCAATTAAAAGTTGTTGTTCTACAAGATCTAAACCAGTAATTTCTTCTGTAACTGGATGCTCTACTTGTAATCTCGTATTCATCTCTAAGAAATAGAAGTTCTTCTGATCATCTACTAGAAACTCAACTGTACCAGCATTTGTATATCCTAGAGCTTTGGCAGCTTGTACAGCAACTTCACCCATCGCTTTTCGCGTACCTTCATCTAAAAATGGTGAAGGTGCTTCTTCAATTACTTTCTGATTTCGGCGCTGTACTGAACATTCACGCTCCCATAAATACACTGTGTTACCATGTGTATCTGCTAAAAGCTGAATTTCAATATGATGTGCATCTGCAATATAGCGCTCTAAATACATTTCTCCATTACCGAAGAAGTTTTGTGCTCTTGTTTTGTTACTTTCAAATGCTTTGGTGAGCGTTTGCTCAGTTTCCATCAACTGCATTCCAATGCCTCCGCCGCCTGCGGATGCCTTCAGCATTAATGGGTAACCGATCTGTTTAGCAATTTCAATTGCTTCTTCAGCAGTTTCAATATTTGTAGTAATACCTGGAACTACTGGGACATCTGCAGCTTGCATTGCAATACGTGATTCGATTTTACTTCCCATCTTCGTAATGATTTCTTCTGATGGACCGATAAATACGATTCCTTCTTCTTTACAACGAACCGGAAAAGATGGATTCTCAGATAATAATCCATATCCCGGATGGATTGCTTCAGCATTTGTCTTCTTGGCTATTTCAATAATTTTTTCAAGGTTTAAATAGCTTTCTTGGACACGCGGCCCACCTACTAAGTAAGCTTCATTTGCCATTTTTACATGTAGGGCATTTTCATCTGCCTCAGAATAAATAGCAACAGTGCGAATGCCCAGTTTTTTACAAGTTTTCATAATACGAACTGCGATTTCCCCGCGATTAGCAATTAATATTTTTTGAAACATAGTGATTCCTCCTTTTTATCTACATCCTAAATGTCTAGCAATTACGAGACGTTGAATTTCAGAAGTTCCTTCACCAATTTCTAATAGTTTCGCATCACGAATATGTCGTTCCACTTCATATTCACGCATATAGCCATATCCACCGTGAATTTGTACTGCTTGATTCGCAATACGACTAGCAGCCTCAGATGCGAAAAGTTTTGCCATAGCCGCTTCTTTACCGAAAGGTTTATCTTTATCTTTTAACCAAGCTGCTTTATGTACTAAATTACGTGCTAGCTCTACTTCAGTCGCCATATCAGCTAATTTAAATTGAATCGCTTGGAAATTAGAAATTGACTTTCCAAATTGTTGACGTTCTTTCGCATATTGCAGTGCACGTTCAAATGCAGATTGCGCAATACCAACGGCTAATGCTGCGATTGAAATACGTCCTCCATCAAGTGTATATAAAAATTGTTTAAATCCTTTATTTACATCACCAAGAATATTCTCTTTCGGTACACGTACACTATCAAGTACGATTTCACAAGTATTAGAAGCACGAACGCCCATCTTATCGTAAGGACTTGAGATCGTTAATCCTTCACTTGTAGTCGGTACAATAAATGCCGAAATGCGTTTTCTACCATTCTCTTCAACACCATTGACAGCGGTTACAATAATTGTATTTGCATACTCTGCATTTGTAATCCAACACTTCTCACCACCAATAACATACTCGTCTCCATCTAATACAGCTTTCGTTTGTGTGCCACCTGCATCAGATCCAGCGTTTGGCTCAGTTAATCCGAAAGCACCTAACGTTTTACCTGATGCCATTGGAACTAAATATTTTTGTTTTTGTTCTTCTGTACCGAAATAATAAATTGGAGAAGCACCTAATGAAATTGTTGCAGCGTAACTTAATCCTGTTCCACCACAAGCACGACCAATTTCTTCAACTGCTAACGCGTACGATACAGTATCACCACCTGAACCCCCATACTCTTCAGGGAATGGGATGCCTAATAATCCTAGTTCGCCCATTTTTTGGAATATTTCATATGGAAATTCCGCAGTTTTGTCGTAATATACAGCTTTCGGTGCGATTTCCTTTTCAGCAAAGTCACGTACCATTTCTTTAATCATTTGTTTTTCGCGAGTTAGAGTAAATTCCATTCCGCTACACACCCCTTATCGAATATTGAGTTTCGACAGCGTGCGAGTTTCTACTACAAACATTACGAATAAAAAGACAAGAATATTAGTTAGATAATTGTTATAATTCTGTCATAATTTAATTTTAAAACAGATTCTGTACTAATGCACAAAAAAATTCCTACATTGTTCTACAACAACATAGGAGTTTTCTTGTCGAATTATGTAATTTTTCGTTTAATAATCTCTACCTTTTCCCGAATCTGAAATCTCTACTAAAGCTTCAGGATATGGTTCGAAATATGTTTGTCTTAATAAATACTTTTCATCAAATCGAAGAGCCCATGATTTTAAAATTGCAAGTAAGCTACTAAGCGGAATTTTCTTTTCTGTATACTTTTGTATTAAATTTAAAAAATGATCTTTTTCTTGTTTTATCAGCTTTGTTTTAAAGTATCCAAAAATATGCTCACATACATTTACATTCGATGTATAACGGGGTGTGCGCATAAATAATTCATATAAAGTCTTCTCATAGTTTTCAAATACAACTTCAATCTTTTCATTTTTATGATTTGCAATAATACGCCCTAATTCCTTTTGTTTCACCTGATTATATGCCATAAATAAATATTTATTATCCGACTGAAACGATACAAGGTCTTTCATATTTTTATTATGTTTAATCACTTTGTAATATGCGATTGTAAATAACCTTGTAAAGAAATGTTCTCTAATAATAAAATTCGACAATCTGCCTTCTTCTTCAATTGGAAGATGCGAAAAATTTTTTATTACTGCTCCGCCAAATAAGCCTGATCCCTTTCCTTTTGCTGGCGCTTTTTCAAAACCAGAATAAATCTTCACATCACGCGTACCACAACTTGGCGAACGATTCTTTAAAATAAAACCATCCACATCTGATATCGTATGTAAAAAGTCATTTGAAAATCGCTCCATTTTTCCAGTTATATCTTCCCGTGTAGATGGTTGCACCAGCCTATTCACACCATTTTCTTCTACAATTCGTATCGTTTCACGAGGAGTCCCCAATCCGATCTCGACTTCTGGACAAACAGGTATAAATGTAACAAATGGCTGCAAATTTCTTATTGTTGCATCCGGAATCATCTCTCCATTATAACGACAAGTATCAAATTCTAAACATTTACTTACAACAATTTTCGGTTTAGCAAATTGGCGCATCACATTACCTCCATGGTGTTAATCCGTATAATATAAATTGTACTAATATTAGTATCTTAAGCAAAGTCTGTTTATATTAATTATTTTTATAATAACTATAAATTTAATGCTATATCAACTGCAATTCAAATCTATTTCGTATATGTATTAGCAAGTTCTTGTACAAAGATGTTAAAACTTTTTTATCTAAACACATATTTCCCAAAAACACAATCCATCTTTACTAGCATAGTTACAGATTCTTTCCTTTCCTCTTTACATTTAAATTAAAATAAGCTTTAATTCGAATTTTAATCCCAAGTTATTGGAATATATTCTTTATATTTGTACATTATAGAATGAGAAAGTATTACTTGTAGTTAGGGTGTTCCAAATGAATTTTAGAAACCTACTTTCTTTATTACGGAACATTTTCAGAAGCATTTTTTCTTTGGTAAAAAATATTTCAAAAAATCCATTCAGTTTAAGGAGGCATATTAAAATGGGAGTATTAAGTGGTAATCCCCAAAATGAACCAATGCATTACGGAGAAGTCTTTGCAATTTGGAGTTATCTTGCAGGGGCACAAGGTACAATTGCTGGTTACCAAGTTCTTGTCAATCATACTGGAGACGAGGACTTAAAAAAGTTTTTAGAAAATCTTATAGAAAATGATATCCAATCAGAAGTTGAAGAACTAAAAAACTTGTTAAAATCAAACGGAGTGGCATTACCACCAGCACCTCCAGAACGTCCAGTTGCATCTATTGAAACAATCCCTCCTGGTGCTCGTATTAATGACGCAGAAATTGCAGCTAAAGTTTCTATGGATCTTGCTGCTGGACTAGTAGCATGTAGCCAAGCGATGGGACAATCACTTCGAGAAGACGTAGGAATGATGTTTGGACAATTCCATATGAAAAAAGCACAAGCAGGTGCTACTTTACTACGATTAAATAAGAAAAAAGGTTGGATTATTCCTCCTCCTTTACATGTTCTTCAATCTGATCAAGCATAACATGGCGTAAGCGGTTAACTTTTGTTAACCGCTTCATTGTATTTACCTGTCCTTTTAATAATGGAGATTAAAGATAGTTCTAATAACTTTAACTTTATGATTTAGATACTGTGATACGAATAATGTACAAAAGTACTGGAGAAATTAAAACATAAGAAAGGAGGGGAAAACCATGAAGAAGAAATTATCATCTATTTTAAGTGCATTAGCACTAGCTATTATGTTTTTAGGAACAACTGCTCATGCCGAATATGATGGCAATAACATGAATCGAGTTAATAATACTGATATTTCAACACGAGTTAATGACAATAACATGTATCGAGTTAATAATGATGTGAGAACTCGAAATGTAAATACGACAAATGATTTAAATGATAATCGGGATAAAAATAATAATTGGGCTTGGCTGGGTTTATTAGGTCTAGCAGGATTATTAGGTCTTAGAAGAAGAGATAAAGAAACACGCTAATTCAGAATATTTTTAGTAAACAAGTACTTATTTATCAAAAGTATACAATGAATATAAATCGCCTTTAAAAAGGCGATTTATTATTTACTTAAAAATAGTATATGTAATTCACACATCAATATATTTTCACTTATGATTAAACCTATTAAATTAAATTTATTTAAATACAAAAAATCAAACCCCTAAAATGTTGTTATAGTTAGATTCGTGGCGTTAATCCATACAATATAAATTGAATCGTGTTTTCAATTTCCGCTTCATCATCCCATTTTTCTTCAGGCAATAATAAAAATCGTGTTAAGAGTAATCCTAATACAGCTGACAAAGTAACTCGTAATACAGAAGATGGGGGTATTTCAATAATTTCTCCTTCTTGTTGAAACTTTACAATTAACTTTTTAAAATGTGAAAACAACTCTGTTTCTACTAAATGTTGTATTTCATTTTTCAGTTCCGGCTGAAATGGCACTTCTTGAATTAATATTTTTATCATTGGAAAATGCTTTTTTGCAAATTCAAATCTATTATGAATAACAACTCTTAGAAGCCCTTCATATGATTCATGCTCCGATTTAAATATTTCCTTTGCGAATGCTTGTACGAAAAATGGTGCAGCAAACTTCGTTAATGTCGGCATGACGACTGCTAACAATAAATCTTTTTTTGTTTTATAGTAGCGGAAGATTGTTCCTTCCGCTACACCAGCCCGCTTTGCAATTTCACTTGTTGAAGTTGAAGCATATCCTTTTTCTCCAAACATATCAACAGCCGCCTCTAATATACGCATTTGACGCTCATTTCGTTTATCCGTATTTGTTGCGGCAATTAATTCTTCCAGCCAATCCTTCTTCATCTATAATGCCCCTTTGTATCATCATTATATTTTTCGATGCTTCTTTAATGCAAATACATTCCCTATTGCAAATAATAGAGAAAAAAGTAGTAATACAGTTAAATCTAATGCAATCTCTGTGAATCCTTGATTTCGAATCATCACTTGTCTCATTGCGTCAGCACCATAAGTGAGCGGAAATAATTGCCCTAACATTTGGAGCCACTTATTCATAGATTCAATTGGAAACAAACCAGAAAAGAAAATTTGTGGCACGATGACAAGCGGTATAAACTGAATCATTTGAAATTCATTATTTGCGTATGCCGATAAAAACGTCCCTAAAGTTAATGCAGTTAAAGAAAGCATACATGTAATAAGTAGCGTTAGCCAAATGGAGCCAGCTACATACAAGTCTAAAATATAAACTGAAAAACTTACGATAATAATGGATTGTATGAATGCAAAGATTCCAAAACCAATAATATATCCTACAACTATTTCCCATCTTCTTACCGGCGTCGATAGTAACTTTTCTAAAGTACCACTTAAACGTTCTCTTACGAAAGACACTCCTGATAAAATGAATACAAAGAAAAATGTAAAGAAACCGATTAATACAGGACCAAGCCCATCAAACATTGTAAAGTCTTTAGAGCCATGTAAATAATTTACTTCAGGTTTCATAATTGATACATCGTTCTTCTCTGTACTTTTTTGTATTATTTGGAGCACAGCACGATTTTTTGACGAATCACTACCTTCTAATACAATATTCATTTTTCCATTTTCTAAACGAATTACTGCATCTACCTTTTGTTTTTCCAACTCAGACATTGCCTTTTCTTTACTATATTCATAAATTGACGCTTCCTGATTTTTCATCACTTTTACTACCTGGGCAGGCATATCAACAACAGCAATATGCGGTACATAGTCTTTTTGTGTAAACACTAGCGACAATAACCAAAGTAATAACATAGGTGCTCCAAACATCATCGCTAACGAACGCTTATCTCGAAAAAATTGGCGAATAATACGAATAATTACACCGGTAACTCTCATGATGGAGCCACCTCTTCCAACAAAAAGACATCTTCAATCCTTCCTGATGATACCTGCTTTTTTAATTCTTCAGGTGTTCCAGTCACAACTAGTTTTCCTTCTCTAATTAACCCTAGGCGTTCACAAAATTCAGCTTCGTCCATAATGTGTGTCGTTACAATAATGGTCGTGCCTTTCTTTTTAAGTTCATAAAATTTTTCCCAGATCATTTTTCTAAGAAGCGGATCTATCCCCACTGTTGGCTCATCTAAAATTAATATTTCAGGTTCATGAAGGAGTGCTATCGCTAATGATAAACGCTTCTTCATCCCTCCTGAAAAATGCTGTACTTGCTTTTTTATATGTTGTGATAATTGAACAAGGTCAAAAACCTCTTCAATTCTTTCTTTTTTATGCTTTCCCTTTAATCCATACATCGTTGCAATAAAATCTGCATTTTCATATGCTGATAGTTCTTCATATAATGCATCAGCTTGAGCCATATAACCAATTTTTTTCATTTCATTTAGATTAGGCAGGCTCGTATTGCAAACAAGCACTTCACCTTCTGTTGCCTCATTAATACCTGCAATCAATTTAATAAGAGTCGTTTTCCCTGAACCAGAAGGCCCAACTAAACCAAATATCTCTGCTTTTTCAACTTGCAATGAAAGATTGTGTAAAACTTCTTTTTTTCCAAAACTTTTTGATACAGTGCGTAAAGTAATTGAAGGCTGCTGCACGTATTCTTCCCCCTTTTCAAAAATGAGTGAGTACTCACTTTTATTTTACTCTTGCGTAATTATATGTCAAAGTTAATTGATTAGTATTTGTTTTCAACAAACAATAATAGACAATGAAACAGAGTCGACATTAGAATATCATTTCTTAAAGTCGACTCTGTTTCATTTAAATTATATATTTTACTTTACGTTTTTAAATTCATATATTTCCTAATTCTAGCAACATCTAAAGAATATTCGATAACTAATTGCTGTAACGGTAAAATAACTGTGTCAGGATATAAATGTGCATATTGTAATGTTTCTGCATATTTTTCTAATCTTTTTTCTAAATACTTTATAATTTGATCAGGATGACTTACTAATAAACATTTGCTATAATAATGTATTTGTTCCTCAATCGCCGTATACTCTTCAATTTCATATTCTTTATGCATGTGTACACCCCTTTAAGTTTTTTACATAAATTACTTATCACACTTTTCACTCGACTAATTTTTAAGTTTTTTGATTATTTAAACTATAACAAACTCTTCGGGTCAAATTTTGTTACTTTATGTAACGTAGAAAATTTTTAACAAAATTGTAATGTAAACTTGTATAAATTGCATATAGCCTATTTCTTTTTTCTATACAAAAAATCGTACAGTTCCATTTAACTGCACGACTACAAGTTCTGGCCTATTGAAAATTCTTTGCGGAATGATACTATTGCCTAATCCTCTACTCACTACCATAGACGTATTTTATTCTTCATATAAACCGGCTGTATATTTAGGTAAAACCCCTTGATTTGGAGCCACTAATTTGCTGATAAATAGTAACCTAAATTGTCCACCATGAGCGTGTCCTGATAAAACTATATCTATTTGCTCATCAGCATAATTCTGAATAAATTTAGGTCTATAAAATAAATCATTTCTTTCTCCTATTTTAATGTGGTGCTCCTATATATAGATATACTCCTATGTAATCCGCAATTTTCCTTATCGGATAAATTAATAAAAATTATTTCCCTACACATTGAGATCGCATGTTGTATAAGGAAGCTCTTCTTTTTTCCATGCAAGAAATCCTCCCTTTAAATTAATTACTTCTTTTATATTAGCTTTTTGTAAAATACTAGCTGCTATAGCGGAACGCAATCCGGTTCGACATTGTAAAACGATTGGGAAATCTTTTGGTATATAATCTAGCTGCTTAAATAAACTTCCTAAAGGGATATGTATTGCATCATAAAGATGTCCTTCCTCCCACTCTTTTTTACTGCGCACGTCGATTACCTTAACGCTTCCATCTTTTATATGCGGATATAATTCAATTGATGTTTTTTCTTTGTAACTTTCAAATCTATCAAGTCTTTGTATAACTTGTAAGGGTGCAAAAGCAATAATATTATCTAGCCCAATAGATTCAAAGTCTTTAATAACCTTCTCCACTCTAACCTTTTCCTCATCTAGAATGATTAAAGTTTCTGTTTTATAATCTAGTAACCATCCACACCAGGTTGTGAAGGAATTGTTATACGGTATATTAATTGATTTCTCGATGTGACCAGAAGCAAAACTCTCTACATCCCTTATATCAACTATTTGCTGAACGCTCCTCATAACTTCTTGAAGTTCTTCTACTGTTTTAATAGCAAAAGCTTCTCTTTTCTTACGAATTGGAGGACCATACTTATTTAAATTCTTCATTAAAGAAAAATACTTTGGAGGTTCTGGCTGTCCCGCTAATAAAGTCGATATAAAATCACTTTCTTCATTACACTGAAATGCCCAATTGAACATCTTTTCATAACCTAATGTAGAAGTTGGAATTGCTCCTAATGCTTTTCCACATGCACTTCCAGCACCATGTGATGGCCATATTTGCAAATAATCAGGGAGTGTTTTTATTTTTTGTATAGAATCAAATAATTGTTTCGCTCCTATTTTTGCAGTATCTTTCATACCAACAGCTGTTTCTAATAAATCCGGTCTTCCTATATCTCCTACAAATATAAAATCACCTGTGAATATTCCTATGGGCTTATCATTCGTATAGTTATTTTGACTTGTATCAGTTACTAAAAAAGAAATACTTTCAGGTGTATGCCCTGGGGTATGAATTACATTAAATTTTATATGACCTACTTTAAATTCTGTGCCCTCTCTAACCAATTTGTATCGACATTCGTTAAGATATTGATATTTCCAATCACAATCACCTTCATCAGATACATATAAATTGGCATGATAAAGAGTAGAAAGTTCTCTAGACCCAGAAAGAAAATCTGCATGAATGTGAGTTTCAGCTGCAGCAATTACTTCCATCCCCTCTTTCTTAGCAAATTCTATATATTGTTCTATATAGCGACCTGGATCAATTACAATTGCTACGCCTTCCTTCTGACAACCGACTAAATAAGAAGCATGTGCTAATTTTTCATCATAAAAATATTTTAAAAGCATAGCTATTCCCTCCAATTAGTTATTTCAAATTGCTTTTCAATTTTTATAACCACTTTCTCTTATAGGATTCCTTTCAACATAAAGTTCCAATACATATAGGGCAACATATATCTTTTAAGTAAAAACATACTATACCGTTCTTTCGCTTGATTAAACGGAAACGTTTCTTGAGGCTCATGTTTATAGTTAAATTCAGCGAGTATTAGACTTTTATAACCAGTAATAATCGGACAAGATGTATATCCATCATATTTAGCCTGCAAGTCTCTTCCGTTAAGTACGTCTATAATATTTTGCTTTAAGACAGGTATTTGTTTTCGAATTGCCGCTCCAGTTTTAGAGGTGGGTAAATTGGTACAATCTCCAAGTCCGAAAATATTCTTATACTGTACATGCTGCAAAGTATAAGGGCTTATATCTACCCACCCCTGAGAATCACTTATCTCACTCTCTTTAATAAAATTAGGTGGTCCCATTGGTGGAACAACATGGATCATACTGTATGGTACAGTTTCTCTTTTCAGTGTTTGCGTATCTTCAAAAATTGCTTCTCTCTTTTCGGCAATAATTTCTACTAAGTTTTTATTATAATTCGTTATAATTTGCTTTCTTTCTAGCACTTGTTCTAATGTATTAGCATATCGTGGAACCTGAAATATGTTAGCGTTCGCGGTATAAAACATTACTTCACTTTTGTTTCTTACACCGTTATTAGAAAAATACTCTTCTGCTAAATACATAATCTTTTGTGGGGCACCACCGCATTTAATAGGAGTATTTGGGTGGGTAAAAACCGCATTTCCTCCTTTAAATTTTTTAATTTCTTTCCAAGTAGAATCAACATATTTATAAGAGTAATTGCTACAAACCCCATTAGTCCCAATAGACTCCTTTAGGCCTTTAATACCTTCCCAATTTATTTGTATACCGGCTGCTACAATAAGAATTTCATACTCAAGCAATAGTCCATCATTTAAAAGTAGCTTATTTTCATCCGGAAACAACTTAACAACACTTTTAGGGATCCACGTTGCCCCTTTTGGAATAAGCAATTCTTGATCACGCATCGTACTTTCCTTTGAAACAACTCCTCCCCCCACTAAACTCCATAGTGGTTGGAAATAATGTTTTTTTGATGGATCAATAATTGCAATACTTTCTTTCAATAGGGGTACATTTCGTAACAAATGTGCAGTAGAAGATATTCCCGCAGTCCCAGCACCAATTACAACAATTTTATAACTATCTCTGGTCTTCATTATCCTCTTCCTATCTAAAATTGATTTTTAAAATAATTAATTAGTAGCCGTATTTTCATCGTAGTAACATTATTATAAGTTAAAAACACTATGTATTTATTTGATTAAAATGAAAATTTTGTTAATTATAACTTCAATATTACTTTATGCGTAAATCCCCTATGCTACTTCCATCTTTTATATTTCTCAATGCTAGTCTTTGTCCTAACTTACTTTCATTACAGTTTCTCTCTACGCTCAAATCTATCTTTATCTCCTTTTTCCAAGAAGGTGCTCCTTCTAGGCCGTCTTCACCATTCACTTCATAGCTTATTTTCCAAGCTCTAATCGTTCCAAGATTAACAGAAAACTTCGCCGTAATGTCAGCTATTGAATGATAACCATCTTATAAAATAAGTTTCATTCACCAAAAAAACACCCCTGATTACCATTATTCATAGGAAATCGGGGGTGTTTATCGGTATATAAACCTTTAAAATTATTAATAAGTCTTCTTTTAAAATATAAATGGTTAAACAGATAAAAAAACTTCGACTGTTATATTATCCCTTATTTCTTAAATACAGGTGCTATTTTATCAATGCAATTTGTCCAAATTCCACCTGTATAATCGTCAGGAAGGCGTTTTATATCTTCAGATGAGTCAAATCCACTTGAAAACCCAAACCCATTTCCTCCTACAATGATAACCCGAGTATCTGCTTTATCCATTCGATTAAGAAAACGATTTGGCCATCCCCAAAGCCAAGGAGCTACTTTGTCTGGTATATGTAATTCTCCATGCTTCAGGCTTGAAGGTATGTAGCCAGTCCACCCTAATGCCATATAAGTAATAAGATCTTTTTTCATGGTCGCTTTTGACATTGTTCGTAAACTAGGGATTCGCTCTTTTATCGCAGCAATTGGTTTATCGCCACCATATACAGTTAGTTGATCAAGGCGCTTCGCTGGTAATTTCTTGAGGTGAGTAGCTAATTGAATTCCTTCATTTTCATCATCACTTTTAATATGAATAAGAAAAGAACGGTCTGGAAAATAGGTAAGTACTTCATCAAGTGTTGGCATAAGATTAATTCCTTTGCCACGAAACGGGAATGTTTTACCCCCATCAGCTGTATAACCGTAACCAATATCAAGTGCTTGTAATTCTTTTGTTGTAAAATCTCTTGTAACACCTTTACCATTAGTACGGCAATCAAGAGTCCAGTCATGAAAAATAACAAAATTATTATCTTTAGTTGGTTGAACATCAAACTCTACTAGATCAGCTCCAGCTTTAAATGCCGCTTCCATAGATGGAATTGTATTTTCTAAATAAGAATGTTCAGGTTTATTTATACGTTCTGCTGTACATGTATCACTCTCAATCTCTTCCATGCTAAATGTTTGCGAAAGTCCTCGGTGAGCAAGAAGAAGAGGAGTTCCATCGTCCCTCTTAGTAAAAAAAGAACTGTTATTTACATAAACAAATACGAATAGGATAAGAATTATCCAAGTCGCTTTACGTTTCAATAACCTTTTTAGTTTGTTCATTGTATGCTCCTCTTAAATATTGGTTGAAATGCCTTAAACAATTTTCGACATTTAAATACTGGTAAATATTACAGTCTATCTTATTTTTTCGCAATGGATATAATTGTTAATTAAAGGCTGGTACTTTGATATAAAACGGTAGCAATAGAAATCAATTCAATAACCACTCAACCTTCAGTAAGAATAGTTTTGAAGGATTTCTATGAGAATTTAATATAAATGGGTATATGTAATATCCTATTATTTAAGAATCAATTTGCTATATGTATATTATCTGACAGTATCTTAATCACCTTATTGAAGGATTATAGGCCGTCTAAATAAAACTGGATAATAAATTAACATCACACCTACAAATGAGCAAACTAAATAAAAAATAGCCTCGTATTTTATTACTAGAGAAATATTATTATCAATCTTTTTTTCATCTCTTTTATATATCATTTTGAATAATACCCTATATAATAAATACCCAATAATTGCTCCCAAGGTATTCATAGATAAATCATCAATATCTGTAATTCTATTATCTAGCAATTGACCTAACTCAATAGCCAATGAAAAACCGAATCCAGCATAGGCAGTACTTTTCATTCTTCTAAACTGCGGCCAAATAGTCGGCAATAAAAAACCTAATGGCATAAACTAAAATGTCCCCTATAGAATAGACACTTAAAAAAAGTCTATTCTATAGGGTATTTCTTGTATAATGAGAGAAAAATGAGAATCGGAGAAATGTCAAAATGACGAAAAAACTATTTACAGAAAAAGAAATTCAAATTAGGGCAATCCATGTCAAGACGAGGAAACTGTTGGGACAATGCCCCTCAAGAATCTTTTTTCGGGCATTTTAAAGATGAAGCGCATATAAAAACTTGTACCTCTGTAACCGCCAAGGTGAATTTTACACTTTCTGCTAAGTTCCCTTTTACACTTTAGATTGCGCATAGCCCACTTGACATGGAGCCTCTACAGGAATGATAAACAGCCTTGAAGCCTTGGTATTAAAAGAACCAGGGCTGTTACTGCAAGACTATCATACCTGCTTCTCCAAATAAAGTGGGCGACAAATGTGGCTAAAAGTGTAAAGTTCATATTAGTGAAAACTGTAAAATTTATTCTGGCGTTTACAACCTCTTTCTCCCAGCTAAAACAAGAAATTAAAGATTATATGAAATACTATAACCAGCATAGATATCAGTGGAATTTAAAGAAGATGACTCCTGTTGAATACAGAAATCACCTTCTTATGGCTGCCTAACTTTTTTTAAAATGTCCTTTACAAAGGGTACGGATTAATTCCTACAAGTTCTTTTTGTTTTCCTAGCACAACGCACAATAAAATTTCCGAACAACTCGATAGCTTTTCTAAGCTGTCCGCCTTACGTTTTTTCCCTTTTTCCCAGTACGACATACCCTCGTTGAAACCTCTATCTCAGTTGTGTAGATGCTTTATTTCAGATAAAGGGACACGTGAGTAAAAGGGGGCTAATAGAAAACGATTCACTCTTTTTTGCTACAACGTCGCCGTATTGTTCTTTTTGAAACTTCCAAACATCAATCAGACGATAGGTAGGGGTGTTCCTACGTAATATCCATGTACTAACGGACCTAGCGTATTTGCTCCATAGTATCTTTTTGCCATTTGCTGAAGACATCATTTTTGTTCACATGCACTGGAAAATGATTTTAATGTACATGAAGTGGCACATATAGCAAGTCATTCTAACATTAATACTACATTACTGCATGCAAATCATTTGAAGGACTAGGACACGAACCGTCTCACTATTCCAATAAGGTTCAAATAATTTTGTTAGGTTACTTATTTAGCACGTTAATTTAGGAATTCGTGTATGAAAATTGTCTGTTCTTTAGTAAATGCCTTGCTAATGTAATAATTTTCCGTTCTTTCTCTCGATCTGTTCCAATTAATCGATTTAAGCTCATATGAATGACACTTGATATGATATTATCTTTATCATTATGAAGCAATGCAGCTTTATAAGCGTTATCAATTGCTTCTGAGTATTGGATAATTGTTTCTGTACGTTTAATAGCTATTTTGGATAAAAGATTATCCTGGCAAACTGGATTAGATTTATTATCAGTATACAAAGATATTAATAAAGGTGCATGCTCACGGAATTCGCCCAAATGATCTTTATAGTTGACCCGATCGTTTAACCATATGAGTTGTTTTTCGAAAGATAGTTTAAAACTGTTCAGTATTTCTATAACATTGAGTACACCTATTATTTCCTCATTTAATCCATACTTATCACTTTCCATGAGGTATTCTTTTACTCTCATCATATATCTACTATCCTGAAAAAATACAGCTTCTGCATATGATAGAAGCTCTTTACCTCCATATCTTTCTACTTCTGGTATATAAGTATCTACTACCACATGAGATAATAGTCCTTTATCTTTCATCATTTGTGCCCAATTGTATAGTTCTTTCATCCCTTGACTATACAAATTATTATGGTGATCCGAATAAAACCGTAGCCTTATATGTGGTTGAGGATCTAAAAATTGCATATAAAAGAATTTTGAGGTCCATCCACTTTGTAATCCTAGTTTACAGATAGTTTGTAGATGGTTCCCTAAAAATTCATTTAATCGTTGATTCATTCCATACAATTTTAAATACAGCCAAGGGCCGCCTGGAAAGTAAGAGATAGGAGTATTTTGATTTTTTAATTTGTTATTTATAGATGGAAGTTTAAAAAATTCTTGTGAATTCGTTTTTGCTTTGATAAGTGGAAATACAAATTCATGTAAATATATTTCTTTTTGATTTTCACTTATCTGCTTCTCAATTTCAAATCCTACCTCAACCAAATGTAAATTTTGCTCATCTTGCAATCTACGATATTTATCAAATAATATATCTATGTGTACATGGTTATTTAAATCTAATAATATTCGATTATCTCTATTAGTAAGGAATACATATCTTGGAACGCTCCATTTTTCTTTCCAAACCTTAAATAAATCAATCCATTCCTCTTTTTCCCATGCATTTTTTGCTTGCAAAGAAAATTTAGTAAGGGTCCATTTTGCTGGAGAAATAACAATTCTCCCATATCTTAACCTAGGTAAAAACGGGAAATTTTCTAATTCTCCCCACTGGAAATGACTCCAATTTTTATGTCTCCCTATAGTTATTTCACGCATAAATCTGTATACATTAGGTTCTTTATTGAAATTCAATCGGTGATTAACCGTGGGAATAATTTCTTTATTAAGTGATTTAGACTTTAAGTAAAATGACTCTAAAGTACATCCCACCACGATATCCGAAAGAGGAATTGTCTGTTCATCCTTCTTAGAAGACAAAGTTGAGATAGGTATTTCAAAGTTCCTAATATTTTCCGTAAGTATTACATTTATCTTATTTGCATTTGATGGTGAAAAAGCAAGCTCGGCAAATAAACTATTTGGGCATAAATTTTGTTCCATCTCACTTATTTCACGGATTTTTTGTTTATTGTCATTGTTAAATATATGCATAAAACGTCCAAATGTCTTACCTGCGCCTAATGATCCTTTATTTGCTCCAATGATTAAACGGTAATTCCCCTTATTTAATTCTTCTTCTGATTGTGCCCCCAATGTAAAATACATTTCCATAGAAAGTGGTAAATCATTACCTGTAATTTCTTTTTCTAATAATGATTTATGTTCTTCGTTTATTACAATTTCAGAATCTCCATCATTTAAGGCCTTAGCTAATAAACTATAAATTAATTTGGTTGAACTATTATTTGATTTGTAAGATTCTATTGAACGGTAACTTTCAGGATAACTATATGTAGCAGGTACTCCTAAGCCAATAGCATCATCTAGTAATTCTAAAATAGGAATCTCCTTTTTAGTTCCATATAAACTGATGAACTTCTTTTTATATTCATCTAAATGTTTTAATTGATGTTTAGTGCCAGTTAAACTCCAAAATATTTGAGCTGCATTCTCTACTTCTTGTTTCATTTTTTCGGGTAAAACCACAGAATGATTTACTGTTAAATCAACCTGTAACGGATTAGATAAATTAAACTTTTCACACATTTTATCAGTAACAAATAAATATTGCTGTTCTCCTGTACCAATTATTTGATTATCGTACTTTTTTATTTCTGAATAAATTGAAAGTAGATAACCATACCATTGTTTAAATCTTGGAGACATAGCTAATTGATTAAGAACGTATTCAAATGGATGAATATTGAGAATAGGTGGTCTTAAACTACTAATTAATAATTCTGAGTTGAATACATGGTTAATTACTTGATTTAAATAAGCTGGACTTTTCTTTGGAAAAAATTCGTATAAGAGGTTCTTTAGCTTTCGGTAATTAATTGGATCCACTGTAACTTCTAAAATCTTCTTAACCACAGATGTCAATTCTATTGAAACATGTTCTCTATTATACTTAGCATCTGTGTTTTCTTGCCCCCAAAAAGTATAATATGGAATCTTTACATGGTTACCACTATAATAGATTGCTTTATTTTGTATTACATTTAAATTATCTAAACAACCTTCTTCCATCTCAATCTGCTTAACTATGTTTAATAACCATTCCATATCTGGCCGAGTATTTTTTTTGTGCGCGATTAAAGGTTTATTATCTATGTAACCTACATCGCTGAATTTCCCAATATTTACACCTGCACATAACCCATAAGGGGTCGCTCTTGTAGAACTTCTGATTATATAACTTATACAAGAACGTAAGAGTTGTTTTCTTTTTTTATTTTTAGTCTCTTTTTTTAAATTAATAATACTATTCAGTAAATCTGGACTGGAAACAGCTATTATCTCTCTTAGTACAGGGTTATTTACAATCTCCTCTAGTGATATTTCATCATTACAAAAGATGCTCCGATAAAAATCTAAAGATAGTATAGGTGAGCGATACATGAAAAAATCTAAACAAGTATATGATAAATCAGATTTAGTTTCCATACTATTACACAACCTTTTTTAATTATATTGTACAATATTAGCAGAAATATATAAATATTTACAATAATACAAAAATATGTTACCTTTAGATTGTATTAAATTTATATAAGGGATGGTGAATGGTATGTCAATTTTTAAATCTTATGTTTCAGATTATCAAAAACGTATTAATGATGAGCATACAGAAACTTCGCCTGAAAAATAACTAAAAAAGTTAATGCTCGGTATTTTTTCCGAGCATTAACTTTTTTTATACTAAAATGCATAGAAAGGCTGTTTTATATGATAAAAGTTTCAGAGAACATTGTATATTTTTGGAGAGATGGCCACCTTATATGTGATAACTATATTAATCACGAGCAGAACAGTCTTAGTCCAATAATTAATCCAATTATTGAATTTTTTTCCGATTGGCGTGAAAAAGAAGACGTTTATGAATTGATATCTAAAAATTCCCACTTTACAAAAGAATTTTTAGATACTGCCATAGAGCAACTTATAACAAGTAATCTCTTAGTAGAGAAAGATTCAGAACGGCATAAGCAAGAATTAGATCTTAAACACTGGTCAGATTGGGGAACGGTAAGCAAATACTTTCATTTCAGTACTCGCCTACTACATACAGATTCCTATTTAAGTAAAAGTGAACAATATGAAAGATTAAAAATAAAAAAAGAAATCTGCCCACCTCCACCACTATATAAAACTATTCCAAATTCCGAGAAAATTCGGCTGCCAAATCCTCAATTAAATGGAAAAGGGGATTTCTTAGAAATATTAACAACAAGACAAACTACAAGATCATTTGAGAATGAACCCATTAGTATAGAGGACTTTTCAACTTTTCTTTATCTTTCTTATGGTATTCAGTCATGTAAAAGAAACGTTGGTATTGATCAATTAGTTTTTAAAACAAGTCCATCTGCCGGCTGCCGTCATCCAATAGAGGTATACCCTTGTGTACTGAATGTACAGGGTATTCCAAATGGACTTTATCACTATTCTACTCAAGATCACTCTTTAGAGGTAATTAAGATAAATAATGATATGTCAGATCTAGTTATGAATATGGCTGCCGGACAAAATTATGTAGATAGTGCAGCTGTTGTTATGTTTTATACTGCATGTTTAGAAAGGTCAATGTGGAAATATCAAAGCCCAAGAACCTATAGAGTAATAATGATGGATCTAGGTCATCTCAGCCAAACTAGTTACTTAACCGCCAATTATCTCGGCTTAGGTGCATTTTTCTCTGGTCATTTAAATGATCAACTAGTAGAAGAAATGCTAGATATCAGACCTTCCGAAGAGATTGTACTAGGAATTTCGGGTATAGGCAAAAAATCTAAACTAGCTCATACTTTAGGAAGAGACTTAAGGTTTATCAAGGAGATGCAAGATGAGTGTTAGTAATACAACAATTTTCAATAAAAATCTACTAATTATATTGGCAAGTCAATTATTGTTTCAATTGGGATTATGGATTGGAATTATAGGGAATCTTGAATTTTTACAGAAGAATGTGAGTTCTCATCTATTACAATCAATGTTTTTAGTAATGGGGAGTGTATCTAGTGTATTTATCGCTCCTTATGCGGGGCGACTTATTGATGAGATATCACAAAAATATATATTAGTAACGGTTGGATGTATGCGCATTATTTCTGTGAGTGCTATGTTTATAGCATTATTTACTGATTCAGTATGGTGGATGCTTTTATATAGCATTGGAGTTGGATGTTCTGCAGCCTTTTTCGAACCCACTGTTCAAGCTATACTTCCAAAAATCAGCAGTCCAGATGGTTTAATAAAAGTTAATGCATTAAATTTAAACATGGTAACCTTAGCAAGAATATTTGGAGCAAGTATAGGTGGTATACTATTATTATTTTTATCATTGTGGACAATTTATTTAATCGTTCTAGCAATATTTTTAATTGTGTTAATCCTGATTATTTTTTTAGATTTTGAAAAATCAAATGAAGTTCAATTTGGAGTGAAACAAAAGAAGCGACAAAAAGTTTCATTCGGGGAAATATTCCCTATTATTAAACAAAATCTACTTTTAAAAATGATTATTTCTTTTTCTATTATCCCCCTTATCTTTATCTCTGGATTTAATTTGTTTGTAATTCAGATAAGTGAAATCCAAGGGAATTCATTTATTAAGGGCATACTATATTCAGTAGAAGGCATTTCAATAATAGTATCAAGTAGCCTTCTCTTTATTCTAAAGAATAAAATGAAACCACTATCAATACTGTATTCCTCTATAATTATTATAACATTAGTACAATTTTTATTATTGAAATCAGAGATTATGTTTATACCTATACTTGCCTTTATTTTATTTGGATTTGCTTATGGTTTATTTAATCCAATGCTTAACACCATAAGCCAGAAAAATATTTCTTCAAATCTTCATGGACGTTTTTTTGCTTTCAAATTGATGATTGAACGTATTGTATTACAGATATCAATGTTATTAATTGGATTTCTTCTAGACGTAGTAGGATTTTATGGTGTGAATATTATATTAGGGACACTATCATTAATTATAGTTATATATTTTATGTTTCAGAATACGAATACTTCCAATAAGTATCTAAAAGAGCAAAATAAGGAAATTGATTCTTAGTAATTGTTGAATTTCATTGTACATTGAAAAGGCGGAGTCTCTTTGAAGACTTCGTCTTTGTTTACATAGGGCAAGAATGGTTTCAATGCTTTTTATCTCACATAAAATAAACTCGAAGAAATTAAAAGTTATTAGACCTGTTGTTTCTTGAACACCCTATAATTTTTAAATACTTTTAAAATTTAAGTGTATAATAAATTTATATAGGAAAGAAGGAATATTTATGTTCAATAATTATATAATCCCAAAAGACGAACTTTTTTATAAAAAAGTTTTTAAAATTTATTAGTCTCACCCCCTTATGTAGTCATTTCACTAATAGCTATATATCTATTAGATTTGGGATTAATAAATTTTGTAATCTTAGCTGGCATTGCAATAATGACTTTAATAATTCAGGTCATTCATTATTATTCAAACTGGAAAACCTCCCAATTAACTTTGGTAGGTTTCAAGATATATTGACTACTGATAACGATAACTATGTAAACAAAGGGGG
This sequence comes from Bacillus fungorum, assembly GCF_002746455.1. Classification (GTDB taxonomy): domain Bacteria; phylum Bacillota; class Bacilli; order Bacillales; family Bacillaceae_G; genus Bacillus_A; species Bacillus_A fungorum. The sequence goes on from NZ_NWUW01000015.1 coordinate 48,381, forward strand.
AAAAATATGATTACACACGCTAATAAAAATGATTTAAATGAAATTTTAGCAAAATCAGATAATGCTCTATACGAAGGAACGGCTAAGACCTTTAAACCTACAAAAAAAAGAGTAAAAGAGATTGTACAAATGGCACTAGAACACGGGGCATACTACCTAGTACTTAAAGATGATGACAACTTAAAGGGATGGATTCTAATCGGCAGTGGTAAAGATTATTTTTCACAAGAAAATATAGGATTTATTTACGAATTATATGTTTTACCAGAGTATCGTGGTCAAAACCTTTCAAAGAAATTGACGAAGGCAGGAATAAACGAATTAGCTTTAAAAGGACATAAAGAAATACGCTTAAATGTTCATGCAAAAAACTTTGCAAGGGAACTATATAAAGAATTCGGCTTTGTAGATCGGCAGATTTCAATGAGTTTAAACTGTAAATAATGAAATGCCGATAGCCTGCTCTCTCTATTTATATTGTTTTAAATGTATACTTCTGTTAGTAATTTTGGAGAAAATGAGTTAAATACGATATGCTCAATAAAATAAAGGAAATGAAAGTGAGCTTTTTTCTAAAAGAGGATGTTTCTTCTTGAGCCCTATCCTCCCCTGCACCTTGTTTGATTTTTTTCATAAAGAAAAGACACTCAAATGAGCGCTTATTTCATTTAATATCCGAATTCGCCACCATAGCCACGAATTGTGAATCCATCTTGAAATAAAATAGAAAAAAACTACTTTGAAATGAAGTGAACCCGAATAGTGGTACATGAAAAAAACACCTCCTGAATTCGCATACTAAGTATGCAAATTCAATGGAGGTGTTTTTGGTTTGAAGACAAGAGTTCATTACCCAGAAGAAATAAAGTGGAAAGTGATTGAAATGAAAAAGGATAGATATTCCAATCGGACAATTTCTGTAGGATTAGCATTCCCTTCACAATCAGATTCTAAAGAAAAAGCTACTTCTACTAGTTCTAGTACAATTATGTATATGCAATCCAGTCATGGTGACTCCTGGTAATATTAAGGCTCATCACCGAAAGATGGGGTTGATAAAATCAATGTCCTGTTTCTAAGCGAATGCGCAAGAAAAGATGGTCATCATTTCTGTAGCCAAACCCACGCCGTTTGATAAGTTTAATTTTATTGTTCGTTCCCTCCATGATTCCATTGGATAAAGGTGACACAATTGTATCGAGCATCGCTTTCTCACGTAATACGAAGCTTTTCACGATTTTCGCAACCGCACCGCAAACATGGAATTGGTAGCGTTTTATCCAATCAGCTAATCGTCTTTTTGCCTGTGTGGATGTAGTGGATTTGAACACGTAACGAATGTGCTGTACAGCTTGATAAATATGACGTATGTGTTCATCCTCTGTCAGCCACTGAGCGACAAATCCACGCTCTTCTTGTGTCAAGGCGGGTGGCTGGCAGGCTAAACAACGATTGATAAAACGCGATGTGTGATGTTTTTTGGCTTCTCCGAAGTAGCGTCTTCGTCTTTGTAAAGCATCGGTAAAAAATTGGACGATATGGAAACGATCCAGCACATGAATGGCCTGAGGAAACACGATCCCAATCGCCTTTGCCATTGCGGGTGCCAAGTCACTCACGACCGCTCTTACTTGCCCTTTTATAGAGGAAAGTGCTGTTTCGATTGCCTCTTGATTACGATTCGGAACGACAGTTAAAACACGCCCTGTATCTGCATTTAGCACACTCGTTGCATACGTGTGCCCTTTACGAATCGCAAACTCATCTACACAAATTCGAGTAGCTATTTCATCATGAAGTTGTTCAGGTGCATACCAATAAAACCAGCGTTCTACCGTGGTGTAAGGCAAGTTATATTCGCGGGCGACATCTGACAAAGCGCGTCCCTTACAACGCTGTACAATTTCACGACGAAATGAGGCTGTTGAAGAACGAATCAGCCCTAACCCGTAATCAAAAATAAATGTATAATTGCACTGTGTACAACGTTGACTAGGCACCGCTAATTCAATCCAAAGCACCCCGATACGCCAAGCAAAACCGTGGCGAAAGCGACGAATCCTTTTATCATGGCAGTGTGTGTTTCCGAAACAAAGAGGGCACAAAATACATTGAGGCGCTGCTTGAACAGGAAAAACAGCTGGTTCCTGATCACGAGGCGTGCAAATCGTAAAAAAGATGGTAACGGTAAAATAGATTTGATAAAATTAAGGGACAAAGTGAACACTCCTATCGTGGTTTGTCTCGACAACAATTACGATACGTGAGTGTTCACTTTTTTTATAGCTTTCCTCAGAAATTTATTCAATTTTTAAAAATCAACCCCAAGTTACGGTGATGAGCCAAATTGTTTCTATTTCTGGATGTAACTGTATATATTGATCAAATTTACTCTGTACATTTTGCGATTGGTCAGGATTATAATCACCTCGTGTGAGTACCTTTGCAAAACAGATTCTTTTTTGTTCAAAGTCAATAATATATGCTATAAAAGTATTGGTTCTTTAATTAATGGTAAATACTCTATACTCATGGCATAATTTAACAATAAATTGATATATCCTTGATTTGGCTCTAAACAATGTACATTCTTCAAATATCCTTGCGTGTATAAACAAGATGGTATAGCTACTGATAGCTCTTCTACAGATTCTAATAAAGGCATTATGAGCTCTAAAGCTTTCTGTTCATCAGTAGTTAGATTCGTATTAAAAAACTTCTCTATATATTTTTCTTGTTTCATTAACAGGATATCGTATCCAAAAGCTTGTAAACTATTAATAAATTTTTCCCATTTTAGCTGATTTGGATTACAAATATGCATGGTCTTATTTACTGTTTTAGCCTTATAAGATAGTTCCGTAATAGCTAAGCTTCCATAGTCCACAGGTGTTAAATCCACATACGTATTGATTTCAGGTGCTACGTTAGATAAGCATATCCCTTTCAATAATCTATAAAAAGCATTTTCATTAATATTGAATTGAAATTTACCCGTTTTAGAGTTACCCACTAAATTCCCAACACGGTATATCGTAGCACGAACTCCTTTTTCCATTGCCTCTCTGACCATTTTCTCACCTTGAAACTTACTTTCTAAGTACACATTATCTAAATTTTGCCCTCTATCAAAATTAGACTCAAAGAATTTAAATTCTTTTGGATCGCTTTCAGCCTGCCCTACCACACTTAAAGTCGATATATAATGAAAACGTGCATTTGCATTCTTAGCTAATTCTACTAAGTATTTTGTAGACTGAACATTTACCTTTTGAAAATGCTCACGTTCTCCATAGTGTCTAACTTCTCCACCACAATGTATTATTGACTCTACGCTACTCTTTAAACGATTCACTGTCTTTGAATCCAGACCTAGATTTATCAAAGATAAATCTCCTTCAATTACTTCTACTCTCTCCTCCAACTTTTGAATAATTTCTTTACTGAAATAAAATCGCATTCTTTCTCTTAACTTTTCATCAAGTACTTGATTCTCATTTTTTCTTACTAAACAGTAAATAATCGTAGATGGTAACTGTAATAACCGTTCTAAAATATGTGCTCCTAAATATCCTGTTGCTCCTGTAAGGAAAACTACTTTTGGATAATTCACCCTATCTATCTCACATTCTTCTAATTTATTTCTTTTATAAATAGGAGTCGTTTTCATTTCACTTTCGATACATGCTACATTCATATTTTTAACTTTCTTTAACGACATATTTTCCATCTCTTCAATATAAGAGGCTAATTTTTCTATTGTTCTATACTTAAAGAAATCTTGAATTTTCAAGTTAGGGTATAACGGTTTTAATTTAACTAATGCCGGCATAACTTTTAAAGAATGTCCACCCAAATTAAAGAAATCATCTTTTAAACCTATAGATTTTATGTTTAGAACTTCAGACCATACCTTTGCAATGTTTTTTTGCACTTTAGTTTGAGGCTTAAGTATACACTCATCCTTTTGCTCATGGTCAAGCTCTATTGCAGGCAGTTTTTCAAAATCAATTTTCCCATTCGCCGTTATTGGTATTTCTAACACGTGAGAGTAATATTTAGGGATCATATATTCTGGCAATACATTTGATAAATATACAGCTAACTTATTTTTTTCTATCCCTATAGCGTCCACTGTTTTATAATAAACTTGCAGTAACATCCCATCTTTCGTTTGTGTTACCACGGCTTGATTTATCCCCTTAAGTTGTAACATTGCATCTTCTATTTCCCCTAATTCAATTCTGTGCCCTCTAATTTTAACCTGCTTATCTTTTCTTCCCATAAATTCTATATTTCCATTTGGTAACCACCTTGCTAAATCACCGGTTCGATATAATCTTTTACTATTATCTGCTGAAAATAGATTCGAAATAAATGCCTGTTTTGTTTTCTCTTCCTGCTTCCAATACCCTTTGGCTAATCCTAGGCCCTCAATATATAATTCACCTATGCCACCTACCGGACAATGTTGCATATATGAATTCAATATATGAACCTTTGTGTTAGAAATTGGAATACCAATCGGTATGCTACCTAAAATGTTATTTTCGCATTCTAATTCTGGTATGAAATAGTACATCGCTGAAACAGTTGCTTCAGTAGGACCATACTCATTTACCAGTTGCACTTGGTTTTTAAAAGTATTTTGCCAACTCCTAATAGCATTTGTTGATGCAGCTTCCCCTCCCATTATCATAAATCTTAAAGAACGCATCTTCTCGCTATCCGGTTTAGTTAATGATGTCGATAATTCATTAAAAAATACTGTTGGTAAATCAGAAATAGTTGCTTGTATTTCTTGGACTGCTTGGGCATATTCGACAGTTGAATAGCGCTGTTCATCACTTAATACATACAGTTCCGCTCCATTTAACAAAGTAGAAAAAATTTCCGATACAGAAGAATCAAAACTATGAGAATAAAACTGTGTTACTTTATCATTTGGAGAAATCTGAAATACTTCATTTCTCCATTCAACTAAATTTAATACTCCTTTATGCGTTAATAATGTACCTTTTGGTTTGCCTGTTGATCCTGATGTATAAATTACATAGGCCAAGTCATCTGGTTTATTTAAAATTTTAACATCATCATTTATTTTCGTACGATATATATCCTCTATTATTGAAACGTTATAACTACTTAAATTCAAATGATTTTTGTATTTGTAATTCGTAATAATTCTACATGCCTCGCTGTCACTTACTATATAATTAATTCTATCCTCGGGATATTTTACATCGATTGGTATATAGGCAGCACCGGCTTTTAATATCCCAATCATAGAAACAATACTATTGATGCTTCTATCTAACAATATAGCTACCTTGTCACCTTTTTTTATACCTTTTTCAAGCAAATGTTGAGCTACTTGATTAGAACTCATATTTAATTGCTTATATGTCAAAGACTCTGTTTCAGTCGCTATAGCAATCCGATTTGATTGTCTATCTACTTGCTTATAAAATTGCTCCTGTATATTTTGAAAATAAGGATATGGTCTTTCTGTATCATTTACCTTTCTATATAGAGATTCCTCTTCCTGTGATAGGAATGAAAGGTTTTCATATGCTACTGTTCTTTGATGAATAAATGCATTCAGTATATTAAATAAATTTTGAGTAAACCTATTAATTGATTCTTCCTTGAAAAGATTAATATCGTACTCAAATGAAATTCCTACATAATCCAATCCTTCTTCAACGGATAAAGAAATGTCAAACTTACTAACATCTTGTTTATTAGGTAACAGTTGAAGCTTGTACCCATCATGCTGTTGCAAAATATCGTTCTGATAACTAAACATAGTAGAAAAGATTGGGGTATTTCCAAAGATTCTATCAGGATTTATTTGTTCAATTACTTTATCAAATGGGTATGATTGGTTTTGGAAAGAATTCAAACATTTTTCTCTCACTACTTGTAATAGCCGTTTTAAATTTTTCACATCATTTAATTGTGTTCTAATGGCTAAAGTATTTACAAAAAAACCTTGTATTTGTTCAAATTCTTGATAATTCCTTCCAACAACCGGTGTACCTACAATAATATCTTTTTGATCCGTTAGATAATGTAACAATTGAATATATGCTGCCAAGAATAGCATATACATCGAAACATTCTCTTGTTCACATACTTGTTTCAAAGACTCTTTCATTTTATTATCTAACTTCACTTCAAATACTGTACCTCTATTTGTACTTTGACGATTCCTACTAAAATCTAAAGGAAGATTTAGTATAGGAAGAGGTGCTGCAAGTTCGGCCATCCAATAAGATTTTTCTGTATCCCACCGACCTAATTTTAACTGCTCCTGTTCCCACTCAACATAATCTACATATCGATTAGAAATATTTGGCAACTCAGGGTTTCTTCGTTTAGCAAAGGCACTATATACCTTCATTAATTCATCTAATAAATTCCTTACACTCCACTCATCAGTAATAATGTGATGTAAATTGATATATAAATAGGATTTTTTCTTATCAAGATTAAAAATTCTAATCCGGAAAAGCGGTCCATTTTCCAAATCAAATGGTGTATGATCCGTTTGACTTATTGTTCTACGTATATATTCTTGTTGTTCCTTTTTAGTCATGTGTTCAATCTCATCATGAATAAGGTCAATCGCTATTGATTTTTGTATAACTTGTCTAGGCTCCCCATTTTTTTCAATAAACACTGTTCGCAGCATCTCGTGTCGTTCAACTAAAAATCTTATGGTGTCTTGTAAAATATCTTTTTTTAAACTTGGCTCAATATATATGTGTAGTGGTGTATCATATACTCTATTAATAACGTTATACTTATTTAAAAACCAGATTCTCTTTTGAGCACTGGATAACTTATAACTTTCCTTATCTGCAACTTTTAATACTTGCATCTTATGTTCTTCCCTATCATGATTTACTTTCATTAATTTATCGATGTAAGCAGACAGAGTAGCAATTGTTGTATGCTCAAAAATATCTCTAATTTCTATTTTCAAATAAAACTCTTTTTGAATTTGGTTTAACACTTGCACAGCAATTAATGAATGTCCCCCAAGTTTAAAAAAGTCGTCATCTCTACTAATTCTATATTTCCCTAAATTTAAAATCTCTGACCATGTTTTTGCCAACCTTTTTTCTGTGCCACTAATTGGTGGTACATATTGATTTTGCATGTTTTCAAGTAAAGATGGGATTTGTAATTCTAATTTTTTTCTATCAATCTTACCACTTGGTGATAATGGAAATATTTTAAGATGAAATATATAATTTGGCATCATAAAACCTGGTAAACTTTCACTTAAAAATGTATTTAAGTCCTCTTGCCTTATCTCTGTATTGTCTTTTGATACATAAAAGCTAGCAATTTTGTCATTTTGATAAGTTACTACTACTGCATCTTTTACCTCTGGGTGTTTAAATAATGCTCTTTCTATTTCATCAAGCTCAATTCGATACCCACGTAGTTTTACTTGATTATCTTTCCTTCCGATAAATTCTAAGTTTCCATTCGGTAAAAGACGTACTAAATCTCCAGTACGATACATCTTTTTATCATGATTAAAGGATTTATCGAAAGAAATAAACGCCTCTTTTGTTTTTTCCTTTTGATTTAAATATCCGTTGGCAACTCCATCACCGCCAATAAGTAACTCACCTACTACACCTGACGGACATAATGTATTGAACGGACTAACCACGAAAACTTCACTATTAGCAATTGGTTTACCTATTGGGATATTAGAAATTTCTTTTTGTATCTCTTGATTTACTTCATAAATGGTTGTACATACAGTGGCTTCAGTAGGACCATATGCATTAAGAACTGGAATCTTTAACCCTACTTTGCTTTGCCATTTACGAACTGATTCAGAAGGTAATGTTTCCCCTCCTACAAATACACCTTTTAAAGAGTTTAATTTCAGCAACATTTCTTTTGGCATATCAGCTATTAATTTAAAAAATGCAGTTGGTAAAAGAACAAATGTAATACCATTCTTGTTAATTACATTTATAAATTCTTCTGCAGAACGTTTTTCCATTTCAGAAATTACATGCATTCTTCCTCCGCATAACAAAATCGGAAACATTTCCATAATGGAGGCATCAAAAATCATTGTTGCAAATTGTAAAAATACATCATTTTTGTCTAAATGAAATTGATTCATTAATGAATATGATAAATTAATTACTCCTCTATGTGGTACAACTACTCCTTTTGGTAAACCTGTTGAACCTGACGTGTAGATAATATACGCAGCATCTTCTATGTTATGTGTAGATGCAATATTTTCTATAGAATTAGTGTAATGAAAATCCTCTATAAAAATTGTATGAATTGCAAAACTTTTAATTAATCCCCTGAATTCTTTCTTTGTAATAATCATTTGACTTTCACTATCTTTTAATATAAATTCTATTCTTTTTTCAGGAAACTTTGGATCGATTGGTACATAAACTCCACCTGATTTTAGTATACCTAGAATGCATACAATTGTATCGATCTCTCTCACCATAGTAATACTTACACATTGTCCCTTTTTTATATCATTTTTACGTAAATAATTCGCAATTTGATTTGACCTTTGCTGCAATTCATAATAGGTAATGGATTTATCCCCCATTGAAATTGCTATTTGATTTGGCGATTTTAATGCTTGTAGATCAATTAATTGATCTAGTGTTTTTGAATTAGGATACGTAAGCGCATTTGAGTTCATATCTTTGTATAGACGATGATCTTTCTCTAAAAGCAAATCCAATGAATGGATAGGTTCGTTCACATTCTTCATTAGTTTTTGTAACAAATATATATATCTTTCAACTAAGTTATTCATACTATCTGGTTTATATAATGCTGAATTATAGTCAACCTCAATTTTATTCTCTGTTTCCCCTTCATATCTCATTATTCTCCAGGTCATGTTAAAAGGATTTACTCTTTTACAATCTGTTAAAACTGTGGACTCAATATCGGGAATTTTCAATTGAGGTATCCTTACCGTATTAAATGCTGTTGAATATATCATATTATGATGTGTATTATTTAGATTTAAATCTTTTACTATATGTGAATATGGATTATGTTTATACTTAATAGCCAAATGAACAGATTTATTCACCTTGTTAAGTATTCCCTTAAATGTATCCCCTTTTTCTATTGTTATACGTATAGGTAATGTATTAACAAAATAACCAAAAGCATTCCCTTCTTCCGTGTGTGGTCTAGTATTAATTGGAATACCTACAATAATTTCTTCAGCATTTGTCATTTGATGAAGCAAGGTACAATAAGTACTTAACATAACCCGATAGACACTTATGTTGTTTCTTTTAGCAAAACATTGTATTTGATAAAATAGATCGGCATCAATATTCTTGCTTATATTTTTGTTCGTATATATCGGTTCATTCATTTTATTAATAGGAGCAGGAAACTCTGTAGGAGGTAATTCACCTTGTAAATAATCTTTCCAATAGGATGATCCTTCTCTATATATTGCACTGTCAATAAAACCTGCCTCAAATTCAACAAGGCTCTTATAAGGAGATTCTAATACTAAACCCGTATTTTCTTGTAGTAATTCACAATACGTATGAGACAATTGTCGGATAAAAATTCCTAAACTACATCCATCATAAATAATGTGATGAAAAATCATATGTAAAATAAATTCATCTTCACTCAATTTAATGATGTGGAATTTAAACAAAGGACCTTCTTCTAAATTAAATTTCTCATTCACTATAGAGTCTAAGAATTTTTTTAAAATAAATTTTTGTTCTGTGTTTTTAAAAGCGGTTAAATCCTTAATTGGTATATCAAAATCTATACTCTTTTGAATGAATTGTTTAATTTTTTCGTCTCTCTTAATAAATAGTGTACGTAGCACCGGATGAGATTGTACCATTAAAGTAAGCGTTTTCTTAAAAGTATCTATTTGAAGATTTCCTTTTAGCTTTATTATGGTAGCTTCATTGTTCATTCCATTTTCTAATTCCATTTGATGAGCTATCCATAATGCTTCTTGCCCTACTGTTGCATCCAATTCTTCTACAATTTCATATTGCTTTTGTATTTCCTTCATATGAATTTCTCCTTTTATAAATATTTCAAAACGGATAATATTTACAGTTACAACTATATGTACATATTCTACGATTTGTAAATATATTTTTTTCGACTAAATTCAACATTTATTTCACCTATTGCATAGTTATTAAAATTATGAATAAAATTCATATTTATACCATGAAAATTCATACTTTTATTCAATTTAAGCATAAAAAACCATTTAACTAATAATTCTAATTTATTTTTATACAGTAATCTTACATATATTTATTAAGGTAAATAGCCTAATTTATATCCCGAAAACAAATTCAAGAATATTCCAACTGGTCACTATATATATTTCTAATAACATAATCTGAATAGGAGGAGTTCGTTCATAATGGAATATAGATTATTAGGTAACACGGGATTAATAGTTTCAGAGATAGGATTTGGTTCTTGGGCAATTGGTGGAGATGAATGGGGAGTAGTAAAAGATAATGAATCCATTGATGCAATCAATAAAGCGATTGACCTAGGGGTTAATTTTATTGACACTGCTGATGTTTATGGAATAGGTCATAGTGAAACACTCGTTGCAAAAGCTATACATAAACGTAGGCAGGATATTATCCTTTCTACAAAAGGTGGATTAATTGGTCATCATTATGACCCGAATCAACCAGCCGTTTATGGAGATCCTCAAAAGATCATTGATGCGTTTGATGCTAGTTTACTACGGCTTAAAACTGATTATATAGATGTGTACTTTTGTCATATTTGGTGGGATAAACCTGAAGAAACAGAAGCCTTTCTACAAGCTTTCCAAACCTTAAAAAAATCTGGAAAAGTGAGAGCAGTTGGCGTTTCTACTAATGATTTAGATTATATTAAACATTTTAATCAGAATGATGATTTAGATGTTGTGCAATTCGATTATAGTATTTTAAATAAAGAACCTGAAAAAGACATCCTTCCTTATATTGAAAAACATAATTTAGGTGCTGTGATAAGAGGTCCACTTAAAATGGGAATTTTAACTGGGAAATTTAATCATGAAACTCAATTTCCAGACGATGATTTAAGAAAAGATTGGCCAAAAGAAAAGTGGTTTAAAGATAGCTTAAACAAAGTAGAGAAATTAGGTTCACTTGTACGATCAAATCGAAGTCTAGCGCAAATCGCCTTACGTTATGTTTTAAGTCACCCAGCTGTTTCAGTTGCTATTCCTGGTGCAAAAAATTCTACTCAGGTTGAAGAAAATTCTTCACACTTAACTCGTCCATTATTATTAAATAATGAAATTGAATTCATTAAAAAACTTTGATCGAATACTTATTCTTCCATAAAAAATTACGCTGATTTTACTACCAAATCCATACTACTACTTCTTCTCCACTAGAACATATCTTTAACACTTCCACCTTATTTTTTTATCTTTTCCCAACAATATCTACAGTTTATAAGGTAGTTGAGCCTTTATATTCAACTACCTTATAATAGTTCTACATTATATTAAAATATCTACTACACTAGTTGAATACATGTTAGGACAACATATAAATTAAATAAACAATTAATTCAGATATATTTTTTAGAAACTTCATTATCTCGCAATTACTTTTTTTAAAATAAATCAAAAAATTTTTCTTTACTTTAAATTCCATAGTTCATATAATCTTCTATGGAATTACATTTTTTTCTAAATAGCTCCTCATTTCTAAGTATTCAAAAGGGCAATTACAAATTATTATACCTTTATGTTTAACCAAGTAAAATAAAAATCCAGTTTTTCACAGGGAGAAGTGACTGCATGCAAGATATTTTAAAGCTATTTCCGAGCGTTGATGGAAATGAAGAAAAACAACAACTTTTATTAGAATCTATGCAGAAAATAATTAGAAATCTTGACCGATTAAAAAATGAAGAGCGAGCTACTTTAGGTAAATGTGAGGAAAAATCAGAAGGATACTATAATAGCTTAATTCACCAAAGTCATATACCACTAGATGGAATCACTATGTCTGAGGTTATAGAAGAGCTAAACCAATTTATGAATGGCCATCCTTATCCAAATAAATACTACTTGTCTAACGCTGTACCACTACCAAGTATTCCATCACTATTGGGTATACTAACCATGGCACTTTTAAATGGTAATGGCGTTTGGGATGTTTATGGCCCAGGGGCAGCAGAGGCAGAAGTAAAAGTTGTATCCATGCTTTCAAAACTGATTGGTTATAATCCGCATAATAGCGGTGGTTATACAACATGGGGTGGACAAGGTTGTGTATTTTCAAGCTTACGTTTAGCAATTTCTAAACAATTCCCATTAGCAAAAGAATATGGTGCTCCACAAAATGTATATTGCTTTGCTTCTGAGAATGCACACTATAGTTTATTAAAGTCAGCTGAAGCAACTGGCATTGGATCAAATCACTTAATTAAAGTGAAAACTGATCCTTATTCAAATTCTATGGATATAGATGATTTAGAGGCAAAGATGATACAAGTTATTAATAATGGTGGTATCCCCCTTTATATTCTAGCTACTATGGGGTCAACAGATACTTTTACCATTGATGATATAAAAAAAATTAAAGAGAGCGCTGAAGCAATACAAAAAAAATATAAATTAAAACCTATTTATATCCATGCGGATTCTGCAATGGGTGGATTCTATAGTTTCTTTAATAATTATAATTTCGAAGAAAATCCACTTTCATTTGAACCTAACTTAAAAAATGCTTTACTATACGTACAAGATAAAATGCAATACATGGCACTTGCTGATAGTGTATGTTTTGATTTTCATAAATTAGGACAAACACCTTATGCTTCAAGTATTTTAATCGTAAAAAATCATACTGATTTACAGCTGATGGACATTGAACAAGATGACACACCTTACCTTGGTAATAGGTCATATGGAAGTTATCATACAGGCTATACCTTAGAATGTTCGCGATCTGGTAGTGCTATTCCAATGTATATCAATCTATTAGCCTTTGGAATTGAAGGATATCAAAAATTATTAGCAAATTATATTCGTGTAAATCTATTATTTAGAGAGAAGTTGCGCAAGGCCCTCCCTCAAGTTGCAATCACAAATGATTTTACATATGGACCAATTACAACTTTTCGGTTCTATATGAATGGAGATGGCCAAGAGAATTGGGAAAAAGAACGAATAGGTCTTGCAACAAAAGAAGAAATTGAGGATACAAATCGGTTAAATATAGAACTATTTAATTATCTAGGAAAAAATCGTGATCAAATATTTTTAGGCGATACAACTCGTTCATGTGTAGTAGACGCAATAAACAGTTGTGATAGAAATCCGATTTCTACATTAAAATTCTTTTCTATTTCCCCATATACAACTGTTGAATGTTTAGATGAGGTCGTAGCATTTCTTTATGAATATATTTCGATTGCTACTAAACAGATTTATTCATATGTTTAATAATCATATTTGTTAGCGTTTTAATAGTTAAAATTAACTTAACTAAATTAAATAAAATTTTTAATCCTTTTAATTACTATTAACTATATCAGGAAAGAGGAAAAACATATGAATATAGAGCTACTTGATACACACCACGTGAAAGACGCAGCACATTTACTTGCACATTCTTTTGTGAATAACGAACCTCTTGTAAGCAGTTTACAAATTCCTTTTGCTCCTTTTCACAAAATGTGCGAAGAAATGATAAAACAAGCTGTATCTCAAGCTATGTCATTTGTAGCAATAGAAAATTTTCAAATTGTTGGAGTTCTTTTAACAAAAAAAGTAACCCAGCCACTAATAGATACAGAGAAAGCGATTGAACTATGCCCGCAAATGGAACCTATTTTTCAACTTTTAGATACATTAGAGACAGAATCTATTGAGTTTTCTCATTTAGATAAAGAAAAATTGGTCTATCTAGATATGGGCGCTTGTCATCCAGATTGGATGGGAAGTGGTATAGTCACTACCCTTCTTTCACATGCTATTCAAGAAATAAGTAAAAGAGATTATGATTTTATTGCTGCTTGTACAAATAAAATTTCCCAAAAAATTCTTAAAAAACTGTATACGACCTTTGAAATGAATGAAATAGTGTATAGTAAATTTCTTTATAAGGAAGCATATCCATTTGCTAATACAACAGCTTCCTTAGCAGCCCAATTACTTTATATACCTCAATCTCAATTTGTCATCGAGGCCATATAAATTTGTGAAGAAGACTAGCTGTACTTGAGTCCAGCTAGTCTTCTATATAGAGTGCATTAGTAATAGATATTCAAGTGAACATAGATGACACCTTTCACACTTTAACTTCTTCGAATTCAATAGCCACTTTCTCAGCATGCCTTATTTCTCTGCTTAGCCTACCTCAAGATCCCCTTCTATTTATTTCAACATGCTTTAATTTTATACGCTCCATTATTTCATCTATACAAGTAACTTAGACACTTCTCCCTATTTAATTACTAATCTTTTACTTTTAAGTAACGATTAATACACATCTTCCCACTCTTAAATACTTTAAAATTTATTACCTAATAACCCCTTAGCATTCCCTGTAATTCTTACATTTCTCTTTCATTTTGTTTATGTATTCATTCATCCCCCATATCCTATATTTACCTAATCTTCCCCAAAGAATCCAATGTAAAACTCATGATAAAAGAAAACAACCGTATCATATGTAGATTATTTAAGAAAAAAGAGTGAGAATTACTGGGTTCCCCTTTCTTTTGATTTTTTTTAGAAGCTCTTTAAAGTCTAATTCTATTACATTCCTACTAGGTAACATGTCTACTAATCATTAACAATTTGTATAGCTATATAAAGACTCTACTAATTCATTAAAGGAATCTCCTTCCCCCTATCGAATTATTATAGAGGAAAGGAGAGGATTACATGGAAATTCTAGGATTAGATCCTCGCGCATTAGCCACCTTAGGTGCACTTGAATACACCAATCGTCGCAATAAATTAATTGAAGACTCGGGGAATAACATATACGAGTGTCAAGAAATAAAAGAAATACTTCAATCACTCTCTAAAGATAAGCAGATTGAAGTTCTTGAGAATCAAGCTTACTTTGAAGCTGTGGCAAAGATGATTGAACAAAACAATTTAATTCTTTTAGAACAGATGAAAGCTCTACAGCTAATTCAGAAATAATAAACTTATGATTGATTAATTCTACATATGATTCCATAAATAATGTATCTTTATTTATACCATCAGCCTCTGTTTTTTACAGGGGCTTTTATTATGCGTTGATTCATATTTTGAATTTGAATTGTTTCTTTCACATGTATAAATAGATTTTCTAATAATCCTGGTGTAGACTCTAGTTCCTGCTTTTCAATTCCCTCTGTTATGGCACCAATAAATTCCAATAGCACTTTTGCACCTAGTAGCTACGTATTGATTTTATCCAAATCTAATTAACATATCGTTTGATTATCGGTAGCAAGATCAAAAATGCCCCCTACTCTCAGAAAGAAACCTCCTTTTTCTTTTAGTTATTTGCGTATCCCGAATATAACAGCACGGAATTTATATATCCGCATTTTGGTGTACTTTTATTTGAAATGCAAATACCAATACATTGCAACTTCATCGCTTTCTTCATGTATCCCTTTATAAACTAAAAAATCGAACCCACCTATTACAAACCCACATTTTTCATAGAATTTACATGCTGCTACATTATTATTTTGTGTTTCAAGCATTATACCTGGCATATTGCTTTTTTTCGCCCACTGCGTTGCTTGCTCAATTAACCTTCTACCAACTCCAAGTAAACGATATTTTTTATCCACCTTTATATCTTCTATGTAAGCATAGTGATTCCAATTCTTTTTCAATACCATTACTCCTATAATTTGGTCATGTAAAATTGCTATGTAAATTACTTGATCAGGATTATTTATATATTCAGTGTACGCTATTTCATCATCATATTGATCTTGTAAATAACTTTTCTCATAAATTGGAACGTCTTCTACTGTATATTCTATTTGCTTATTTACTTTTGAAAGAGAAAGAATTAGCCGAGAGTTCACTATGAAACTATCATCAATCTCCGGTAAATTGTCTAAATCATTTACTTCTAATTCTCTAATTAAAAGGTTCATGGTATTCTCCTTTACTGGGTACTTCCACTTCATATTATTTCCCCCAATTCTTTCTAGTTCCTTATTTGATTCTAATTTACTAACTGATTAACGTTATGGCAAATAAAAATAATAAAACCGCATCTCCAATTGTTAGATAACTATCTAATACATTGGAGGTGCGGTTCACTTAGGTCATTAATGTTTCAGCTATTCTCTTTATTTGAAAATTACATCTACCATACTAATTTAATATTATATTCCTGAAGCCAACCATTAACTTGAAGTAAATAATCTATTATACCTCTTGCATCATTACCAGAAATTACTTTGTCTTTTCCTTCTGCAATAGCACGAACTCTTTCTATATTAATTAATGGCAAAATAGGTGATTGTGGATCGTTCAACACATGTAACATCCAATCACTAATACCTTGTAGATAAGAGGCATCCTTTGTGCATGGATATGCACTTTTTTTGCGATAACGTACATCCTCTGGAAGTACATTTTCAAAAGCTCGACGTAAAATACCTTTTTCAATATTGTCTATGCTTTTCATTTCGAACGGGACATTCCATAAGTATTCTACAAGCCGGTAATCGCAAAATGGAACTCGTACTTCCAAGCCATTCATCATACTTGTACGATCTTTTCGTTCTAACATAAATGGCAAGAAACGTGTAATGTTCCCTTTTTTCCATGCGTTTCGAAAAAAGGGCTTTTTGACTCGTCTATTTTTTTCACATCAATATCCCTGTTTCAATTCACTTTAGATTTATTATACAGAATAAAAATAGCTACTTTTAAAAAGAGTCACATTTTATTTTAAATGTAATAAAATACAAATCTCATACATCGCTGTATTTTCGTTCATTGAGTTCATTTGTTTTGTTAAACGTTAACCCCGATTGAAACTGAGCCTTTCAAATTATTAAGTATTAAAAAACACAATAAAAAAGAGTGCTATAAAGATATGCACTCTTTTAAAACACTTTACCAATCTCGACAATCATCATGATTACGTCTACGACGACACTCATCACAATCGCATTCACGTTTACAATGACAGTCGTTAAAATCTTTTCTTCTGCGTCTACGACCGCAACCACAAAATACCAAATCATCCCAAAATCTATTACAATCTCGAGAATGTTCAAAATTATTATTCCATCCCATAGATATGATTCCCTCCTTTAAAAATAGAATTCATCATATTCTATGAAAAAAAGGTGAAAACAGCTTGTTTACTAGTCTATATTTTTTGTTTTAAGCTAATAGTATTTCAATTTGCAAGTCTATCTCACCCCTTATCTTGCCTTAACAACAAACAAGACGTCAAGCAAATCATGGCAGCATCAGCGATAATTGATATTGGTCTTATCATTCGGCATCCTATTTCTTAAATAAAATAGAATCAATAATTATTAAAATTACCCAAGTTATTCCAAGAAATACTGCAATTATTGGCATCAATCAGAAGTAGTGATACCATTTACGCACTATAGCTGAATATATAAATGTAATTAGTCTTTTCGTCCTTTTTGCGGATTCTTACCGTCCATGCCCGTTCTCCAGTAACGTTTTAATAAAGGGGTCTATGTTGACTGTTTATCAACGCATAGATACGTTATCCCCACACTACTTTTCTTTCAAAGAACTGTATAGGTATAGTCTAATTTCGATTCTGTTTTGAGAAATCCCTAGAAACGTCCCCTTTTTATCGAAAAAAAGACCTGCATTTATGCAGGTCAAATATAAATTAGGAACTTTACTTAGATAAAATTACTGACGAGATTTCATACTACTTATTCTTGTGGAGACGGGAATCTTGCAGCTTCAAAATGCGTACTATTTTCTACATTTGAAATAACTCCAGCTACGCTACTTTGTGCAAAAACCTCAACTATATCCCCTGCATTCAATTGAATTATCGATGAAACAGCTACAACATTAGCAAAGTTTATTGGACCAAAAAAATCATTATCTATTGCAATTGCCGGATTTCCATTAACTCGAATTTCTACCCGCGCTCTATAGTTTACGTTTAGATTATTGGGAATGAACGCAACTGTTCCAATAACAGAGTAAACACCTCTTGTCTTTGGTATAAAAATGGATGTTGCAGGGTTATATTCATTTGCTAAATCAAATTGTTCATTTTGGAATAAAACTTTAACAAATGTATTTGCTGGCAAATTCTGATTAACTGTACTCACAGCTCTAAAAGCAGATGCTCTTACAAGATTGTATCCGTTGTCATCAGAACAACAATTCACTTTTACATTAAACCAAGGCTTTTCCTCATGTTTTTTATCACATTTGTCATAACTCTTACTGCTTTTATGACAATCATGATATTTCTTTTTGGAATCCTTACAATAATCATCGTAGTAATAAGACATACTAGATTCCTCCTTTAAATTTGTTACTACATACTATGTAAGATAGATTAGATAAGTTTGGACGAGCTGTTACGATTTTTAATAGAATTAAAAATCTCACCAATGGCAGAACACAACTAAAGTAAACAACTGACAAACGATGCCTAGAAGCATAATAACAGTCTTTCTGACATTTTCATTATCTGTGTTTTTAGCCATTATTTTATTTGTGGGATATGGATTAAGTTAAAAAGAAAACCTTTAGGTACCTTTGGATAAAACTCAATATTCTGTCAATAATATAAACAACCCATTTCGAACCATATTCCATGATTGGAGCAGTTAGCTTTTACTAACTGCTCTTTTTTGGTTTTAAACTAATATAAAATGAAATTTTTACCACCTAGCTAATTGTTAAATATTTTACGCTTATACATTATAACGAAATAGTTATTGTATATTGGTATTTCTAATTTTTTCATTTTTCTTCCCTCCTATCCTCTTTATTGAAGAACGTTTATAGCCCTTTACGGATTCCTTTTGTTCTTGTTCCATCACCTGGTTTGTTTTTCTTCGCTAATGTTACTGCCATAAATGATCCATATGCCTTTACTTTCCCTGCCTCTAGTTTTTTCATTTTTCTTTTCCCCCTCCTTTCTATGGAATTAAGTTGAAGTTTATACACAAGAAATTAGAATGTAAACTACTCAAGAAACTACTTTTTTACATTTAACATCTAAATTATTTGTTTACCATTGATAAAAAAATGTAAATATTTTCTAAACGAGGTCTCTTCAATCTATTTTTTCAACTTTATATACTTTTATATAAATATAAGTAATTTATTTAATTCCACCCCTAAATCATAAGGTGTAAGTGCATTTATTCCTCTGTTAATAATTTGAATATTACGTTAAACATTTCTAAATGATTACTTTCAACCTTTATTTTCTTATAAATAAAAATAGGCTCACTATAGTAGCGCAATGCTATTATTATAGTGAGCCTATCTTTATTTATACTTTCATTATATTAATTAACTATTAGATAAAAGAAAAAATTCTTTTTCAAATCCTGTATTCTCCCAAAAATTCAATGCTAATTTATTATCTAAGTCTACATAGACATGAATCAAAGAGACATTTTCTTGATTCAACCAATTGCTCAAATTTCCAACTAAACTTTGTGCAATTTGCTGCCTCCTATATTCTAATTTTACATAAACCTCCTCTATTTGACCATATAACATATCTGTAACTAGATCTTTCTTTATTGAGCCAATTCCATAACCAATTAGATTATTACTTTCATCAGTTACTACAAACACTGCACCATATCTTGATTGAATTAATTCCACTAATTGTTCTTCAATCCCTTTTTTATCCTTCTCCTCTAATTCACAATCTGCAGTTTCTATTGCGTTTAGATTCCATAATTCTATTATTTCTTTAATACTCTCTCGATTATTTATTTTTTTATCTAGTTTTTCGATACTAATGTTCATTTAAAATCCTCCTTTTGTTTTTGGGTAATAATTGGATAATTTAATTGATCTCTCTTATATTTTTACTCCCTTAAAATTATATATCATACCACTTAATACCAATTCTCCTTATTATATACAAAAAAGGTTTCCTGCCATGTAACAGGAAATCTTTTTTGTGTTATTAACTTACAAATCTAAAATTCCTACAATCTGACGAGCTTTAGCATTATCTATATAATAATGCATCTCTAATCCCTTTCTTTCTGCACGAAGTACAGTTCCCCTTAATTTTGATAGATGCTGTGAAACAGTAGATTGTGGGAGTCTTAACATTTCCGTTAATTGCGTAACATTACACATTTTATGGTGCATTAATTCATTTACAATTTGTAATCGAACCGGATGTGCCATTACTTTTAAAACATCTACGTCTTCTTCGCGGATTTCAGCTAGATCTTTATCAGTTACTACTGTTTTCATTTCGCATTCTCCTTTATTATTAATTTCTATTTTTCTTATTATCCTTATAAATAGTACTTATAGATGATTACGATTTGTCCTGTTGAGAAAATATTTTCTCTTCTTAAAACAAAAAGGACACCTATCCAGAAAACAGTTTTTTTACATAACTTTGATCTATGATTAACACGATTTACTAAGCAAAAGTACTTCTCTGACCCTTTGTTTAAAGCAAATAAAAAATTCTGCTTTTGCCTTCCCGTCCTGAAAATTGATAAGCAGTATCTCCCATCTCACACTCTACAAAATAATCATTTTATTTCTCAACATGGATACCTGGAATTAAAATACCAAAAATGGTAATATGAAGTCACCTTCAGTTGTCAATTGTGCCCCTTTTTTAAAAGGCCCTGTCTATAATGACAAGGCCTTTTAAATTTCCCTAACCTAAAATATCCTTTATATTTCGTTTTCTAGTTAACCCTAATAATATGTATGCCTCTTTTAATGTAATTAAATCTCTTTTACACTCCTCCATTTAGAGATGCTAAATTAACAAATGTCTATTAAAAATTTATTAGAACCTCATACTACAATCATTATCCAAAACCAAAATAATACAAACGAATAAAATACGTTTTATCACTTTTACTTCGTTCCATTATCTTATCACCTAATTTTACATGTATAATCCTAAAATAATTATTAGAACGCCATCTTATAAGAGGGGCTATTTTTGCTTACGAATACTAATTTATTCCCATTTAACTCTCTTTTATAGTAAAAATTAATCTTATACACAATCTAATTAATAAACTGTGGTATAACGGATATAAAAATTAAGTTTATTTTTAAATAAAAAGAAGAGTTAATTTTTGATTAACTCTTCTTTTTTGCAATTTCCCGCTCGTTATTAGCAATTAATTTACGAAAATGCTCTTCTCTATTTTCTTTTATAAACTTCATCATTTCTATTAGTCCTACTCAAATTAGCTCCTAGACGTAAATTTTTCATAATTTATAAAAATTCTACGTTACATAGTCAATATTTATTTCTAACCAATTACTTACGTCTTCAATCACAAATAATAACTTCTTCTGTCAGTTTAAACCCTTGAAAAGGGTTAATTATTCACCAATATAAATGCGCCAGCCCTTATAATTAGCTGTTTGTCCCATTTTAATTTTATGTCGGCCTTTATCAAACACATATTCCATATTTATATTTTTGACCAATTTATCAATCTCTTTGTCTAAATTTAAATCTGGGTATATCATAGTAATCCATCTTTTCGTCAATTCAATAGATGGTTTATGATTTTCGAAGCTAATAGTAAAATTATTACCGCCCTTTTCATCTATACTCAATGGTCCATACCAATCTTTATTTTCTTTTGACATTTTAGATGAAGCTAAATATAGTACAGCACTTGTCTCCCAATACTTTATATCTAGATCATATTTCAAATTTATCTCATTAATGAGATCCTGTGCCTCTTTTGATATAGATTTACTATACACGGGAACAATGTCAACCAACGATTTATCAAAAGTGAAATCATCTGTCACCATGGCTCTCGGTATTCCCAACGGCATTACTTCAGGTTGTCCCGGCTTCTCTAGCTTACGCATTGCATTATATAGAAACTGTGCATACTGTTCACGTGTTACTACTTTTTTAGGCTCAAATAAATTGTCACCTGTGCCCACAGCAATTTTGTTCTCTTGTAGGGCACTAATCGCCTCAGTAGCCCAATAATTTTTTTCCACATCATTAAAAGTAGTAATAGATTGTTGCTTTAAATTAAATGTTTTTTGTAAAATTGCCGCTAATTGTTCACGTGTTAAAACATCATTTGGTCCAAATTCATTATCTCCATATCCATTCATAAGACCAGAACTGACAACAGCATAAATTTCTTTTTCAAACATAGTACCTTTTACATCTTTAAATTGATCTTCAAACCTATCACCTACAAGTAACGGCTGTAGATACACATAAAGCAGACGAGCTGCTTGTCCTCGTGTAATATTATCGCCTAATCCAAACATTCCATTTCCATAGCCAGCTATCATTTTTTTATCTTTTAGATGCATAATTGCATCATAAGACCAGTGATTTGCAGGAACATCTTTAAATGCTGTAGCTGCTTGTACATTCACTAACGATGTTAATGTCGTCGTAGCAAGTGTAGCTCCTATTAAAAGCATTTTTGTTAGTTTCATACTCTGTAATCCCCTTATTTCTATAATTTATTATTACAAATAATTTCATTCGCCTTATATAATTCCTTTCCTACCATATTAATATTAACATGAAACACTAATATTGTTATGTATAAATATATAATTTACCTTATACATCAATAATCTCTGTTCTACTTTCGGAATACCTCTAAAATAGATTCCATTGAGTATGTAAGTAAAAGATTTGTTGATAGTAAATAAAACAGAATTTACTATCAACATTATGAAATATTTAATAGCATTAAGGCATTACATGAATCATCAGATGCTTAAACTTTTTAAATAACTAAAATTCTATAGACCAAAAAGAACCCCGTAATAAGAAAAACTATACAAACTGAGCATCTGCAACATTTGTATAAAACATTTTTATTTAATTCCTTTATTTCTCGATAATGGATAGATCAAAGTTATTGTCTCTTGTTAGTAGATTCAAATTTTATGTAAAATAAAATTATCTTTTTTACCAATAAATGGTAAAAAAGAGGTAATACAAGTAAACAAACCAAACGTATCATCGAGGTATTATTTGATAATAATTAATCATCTGTAATCCCCCTTCATACAAAAAATAAGAAGCCTCTTTTTGAGAGACTTCTTATTTTTAATACAAACGACATACATAGGCTAAATATACACAATAAAATTAGGATGCTGAACCTTATTGCAGCTTTATTATAACATATAACTTCTCATTTTTGTTTGATAATTCCAAATAATACAACTTTATCAACATTTGAATGTTTATTTACATAAAATGCACAAAAATAAAGCCAACTAAATATTTTCTTATGGGGCCAACTCATGCAAAAAACAGTTACCGTCCCATGTATAGTTTTGAAGATTTGTTCGCGCTTCCTTTAAGAATATTTTAAACCTCGGATAGATTATCTTATATCAACATCTTATGTATGCAGAATTACATATCAAACTCCCTTGAAAACCATTATCGTTGTAACTATAATGGTTTCAAGGGATGATATTTTCACTTCCTTTTCAATTCTCACAATATATTAAAGGAGGAACTAGCATTATGAAAAAAGTTATTTTAGCAGGGGCATTAGGAATTGCAGTACTATCAGGTATGAATTTACCAGGAGCAGAGGCACCAAAAGCAAGTGCGGCAACTACGAACTTAGACATTCAAGAAATTACAAAATATTACTCTATGAATTCCTATGAAGTTTCTCAAAAAGAATTATTTAGTCTTAATAAAGGGGAAGAACTTACGGTCTTTGTACAAAATTCCGGGTTCTCTATTTCTTATACAGTCTTTGATGCAGATGATCGAGTAATTGGCACATACAATGCTAATTCACCATACGGTCGCGCATTCAAAGCACAAAAAGACGGTAATATTTCTGTCCAATTTCAAGCAGGAGTAAATTCTTCTTACATGAATAAGGTGAATTTCATGGCTAAATTTGCATTGTCTAAATTTAACTAGCAAGAAAAAATTTCACTATCCTCTTTAAGAACAAATTAAAAAGGTATATCCCTTGAATGGGATATACCTTTAACTTTAGTGAATTTTATATTGACCCGATAACTGCTCTTGCGCCATACGAACTAAACGTTTCGTAATCTCTCCACCTACTGAACCATTTGCTCTTGCTGTTGAGTCTGGTCCAAGTGTAACTCCAAATTCCTGAGCAATTTCATATTTCATTTGCTCAATGGCGCTTGCTGCAGCTGCTACCAAGATTTCGTTTGAATTATTATTTTCGTGAATTTGCATCTCTTACACACCTCCGTTGAATTTGGTAATATCATGCTCTATTTCCAGTGAAATATGCACCAAATTATTCTTTTAACTATTTTACATATATCTATGCTTTCATCCCTTATGTGGGAATAAATAAAGGTATAGGTCATACCTACACCTTCTCCTATCCTACTTAATTTTGAATCCCCCTATTAACTCTTTAACTCTTGGGAGAGCCAATTTAAAGAATTTGGTAAGCGCTCTTCTGGTGGCGCTTCTTCTTCCTGTAAATACGCCGTTTCAACAAGAGATGATTTCTCAAATTTTACAAGTAATGCTCGTACATCAATATTACCTTTTGTTTCTACAATATAATAGTTTAGCAAATTAGAAGAAATATGATCGGAGTCTTTTATTTCTTTACCTAGATTTTTAATTTCTTTAGGATTTAAAGAACTAAAAAGCCGATTTATAGTTACATTTTGGTATTCGGCTAAAATTCCAATTAACCCAGGGTCTTGTTTTTCTTCTTTAATGAATTTTTCTATTCCATTAAGATATTACTTATTTAACGTACAAAAAGGACTGACAATTACTTGCAGCCCTTTTTGTACGTTAATATACACTTGTATGAAGTACTTAACACTTTATTTTGTTAGGCATGCATATTAACTAAACATTCCATTATCATTTAAAGATATAAAACTTCAAAAACTAAAAATACACAATAACAAATCTTTCCCAGCTTCCAGCTACATAACTATTAGCTGTTAATTCTCTACCACCATTAGCTGATATAAATCTACCATTACTCAATGCTTGTAATACATATATCCTATTGTCTCCTCCATTATATAAAATAAACTTTTCCCATGCCCCAATTGATGTACGATCTGCTACTACTCTACCATTTGGCTCAAATGAAACATACTTCCCATTACTTTTTGCTTTTAAAGCGTACGTATATAATTCCCCAGTCGGAATTAATTCGAATTTCTCCCATTCATTAACTGCATTACGATTAGCTACCACATTTCCATTTGGTTCAGCAGAAACATATTGTAAATTTGCTGCTTGTATAGCCACCGTCCAACTTCCATTAAATAAATTAACGCCTTTTAGTGAACTCATATTGGATGGACTAGCTGCGAATGTTTCATTCGATGGTGTTATCATCAAAATCATTACAACCATTGGCAACATCATTAGAACTAACTTCTTAAAAATTTTATTACCATTTGTACGTGTTATGAATCTCTTCATTCTCATTCCTCCCTTAATACACATATAATTCACATACATCATACCAAATATGTAAAAAGATGTATTTAAAGAAAGATTTTATCAATAAATACTCCACTATTCTGTTTCTTTTTTCTCAATTTTATAACATCTAAACCAAATTCCCTTTAGTTTGTTTTTTCTTGTTTAAAAGTAATGTCTTTTGAAATGAATTCTGCTTCCTTATGAATATCATTCCAACTTAGTTTAGCAGCCTTTAAATCATCGGGGATTAACGAAAGTTTATGTTCTTGCATTTGATCGATATTATCATATAAATCTTTATAATTTGCTCCCATCTTATTCCATTGTTGCTGAATACTTGTTAGAGACATGATTGCTTGATCCACTGTCTGATACAAATATGTTAATTAGATCCAAACCCTCTATATAATAATCATATTACTACGAACACCATAGGAGAAAACTCCCCTCATGCACTTTAGGAGATAAATTTTCCATGAAATAATAATTTTCACTTATATACTTACTATTCATTATAGGAAAACAAAAAAGCGATTCTTTTCACATTAAAAAGAATCGCTTTCCAATTTTATATTTTTAATTACAATATATATAAAATTACGAGATGATCACCTAATAGCATTAACGACAACTTCAGCCGCCTCTGCAATGAGTTGATTATCATAGGTAGCCCCTTTTTCATCTTTACTAGATAAAATTGCGATAATAATGGGTGCTCTATTTGGTGGCCAAACGATAGCAATATCATTTCTTGTCCCGTAACTTCCTGCACCTGATTTATCTGCAACTATCCAGTCAGTTGGCACGCCCGCACGAATAAGTTTGTCTCCTGTAGCATTCCCTTTCATCCACTCTGTAAGAATGTTACGCTTTTGAACCGGAAGCGCATTTCCAACCGTAAACGCTTTAAGATTCGTAGCAATTGCTTTCGCTGTACTAGTGTCACGAATGTCTCCTGGAATAGCTTCATTTAACTCTGTTTCAAAGCGATCAGACATAGTAACCCGATCCCCCATCTTTCTAAGCGCTTTTTCATATCCATTAGGTCCGCCTATTTTATGAAATAAAATGTTCCCTGCAGTATTATCACTGTAACGAACAGCAGCCTCAGCAATTTCTCCTAGTGTCATTCCAGTATCTACATGTTTCTCTGTAACAGGTGAATATTCCACTAAGTCTTCTTTCGTGTAAGTAATAACTTCATTTAATTTCTCAGTTGAGTTTTGTTGTAGTAATACCCCTGCCACTAACGCCTTGTAGGTTGATGCAAAGGCAAATCTTTCATTAGGTCGATAAGAGATTGTTTGATTTGTACTAGTATCAATCGCATATACACCTAATCGTGCATCAAATTTTTTCTCAAGTTGAGAGAATTCTTTATGCGTCGCCTGATTTTTATGTTTCACTTGTCCTGTCTTTTCTTTCGCTTCAACTTGCAGTGCCCCACCTGTAAAAGTTTCTAAGCTTGTAATAGTTAAACCTAATATACCAACGCATATTCCTATTTTTAGCATCCTCTTGTTTTTCAAAATCATCATTCCTTTCAAATTCTTAACACTTTTTTACTTACACATAATAGACAATCACCGAAACAAGTTTGTTCCATAAACTAAAAAACTTTATAAGTAATATCGATGTTATAAACAAAATAAGAGATAGCAACTATGATAGCTGCTATCTCTTATCTCACATCTCATCTTTTTACTTATAAATGCCTTTATATAAACAGGGTCTCTTGCCTGAGAAAAGTACACAAATTTTACTAATTTTGATTCGAAGTATCTGTACTAGCAACTTCACCATGTATAGGTTGCTGTTTTAAATCAAAGTATACATCTAAAACTTCCTTTCCAATTATAGAATTAATTCCACTTTTATCATCATGAAGCCATGGGACTACAATAGAAAATGCCACTTCTGGATTATCATATGGAGCATATCCGACTAACGTTAAGTTGTAACATTCCATACGTTCTCCTTTTGCATTTCTACCAATTGGATCATCTCCACCATATACAGTTTGAGCTGTCCCTGTCTTTCCTGCTGGTTTGTATGAAGCATTTTTGAAATGCTTCACGCCAGTTCCATCACCTTCTTGGAATACCCATCTAAACCCTTCTTTTATCCGATCAATATGTTCTGTCTTCATATCAATTCGATTTAATACGACAGGCTCTATGGAGCGTATAACTTTGCCAACCTCTTCTTTTATTGATTGTTCTCGTATTTCTTGTACAATTTGTGGTTGCATTCTATAACCACCATTAGCAATCGTTGAAATATATTGTGCTAATTGCAACGGCGTATACGTATCATACTGACCGATAGAAAAATCTAATAAAAACCCTGGTTGACTATCTACTTTTCTAGTTTGTCCAATTATTTCGTTCGGTAAATCAATACCTGTTGGGACACCTAAACCAAATTGCTTGAAATAATAGCGCATCGTATCAAATGCTCCTTGTTTAATATCCAATGAGCCATTTGGTACGTAATTAACTCCCGCAATTTTTAAAGCTGTCTGGAACATGTATACATTCGAAGATACTTGTAGAGCTCGTAAATCATTAATATTACCAAATCCGGATACATTCCACGATTTCTTAGCTTGTGTACCTTTAAATTTCATCGGTGCGTCATAAAATTGATCTCCTGGATGTATTGCCCCTGTCTCATATCCAGTTAATAAAGTAGCACCTTTTACAGCTGAACCTAGCTCATACGAAGTTGTCATGTTACCTAATGCCAAATCCTCGATCTCTATTTTCCCTTCTTTTTCTACAATCTTTTTGCCTGCCATAGATAAAATCTGTCCGTTATTCGGATTCGTCATGACGACAAAAGCTCGATCGAGTAGCGGCTCTGAACTCTTAAAAGCTCTCAAGTTTTTCTCTATACTTTCTTCCACTTTCTTTTGTAATTCCATATCAATCGTTAATGTTAAACTATTTCCACTTTTCCCTTTAGAAATTACTTCTGTGTTTATAATGTTTCCTGATTTATCAGTAATGTTTTTCACTTCTTCTTTTGTACCGTGTAATACATCCTCATATCGTTGTTCAATATAACTTTTTCCGACACGATCATTACGGTTATATCCGCGTACCAAATAAGAATCTAAGTTTTCTTTCGGCAGACCTTCTTCACTACTCGTAATATTACCTAATACGGAACGAAACAAATTACCATTTACATAATTACGTTCCCAATCAACAGTTGCATCTACTCCTGGAAAATTCGCAAGATTTTCACTTATCTGCGCATACTCTTCATCTGTTACATCTTTTTTGATAATTTGTGGTGTTAGTTGATAACCTGCACTCATTTTACTTTTAATAGCTAACACCTTTAAGTCTTGTGCTGTTAACTCTGCCATTTCTACTTCCGTAACGCGACTTCGTCTTAAGTCTTCAATTTTTTTGTCTAACTCTTTTCCCTCTATTCCCTTTGCTTTAAACGTTTCTATATCTTTTTTAGTAATCTTTGTCTCCGCACGTTTCATATTTAACTGCATCCAAAAATCTTTTTTATCAATAGCAGTTAATTTATTAATATCTTGTTCAGGCATTTCCAGTACTTTCGCCAAGTCTTTTGCTGTTTTTAAAATATCGTCACTCGTAATCCCCTTCACCCTTGTATACGTAATTGTACGAAGAGACTTATTATTAACGACTGTTTTCCCTTCTCGATCTAAAATCTGTCCACGCGGAACTGGAATGCTAGTTGTTGCATTTTGACTGTTTTCCACTTGATTCTTATAAGCCTCCCCCTCAACAATTTGTACTTTTCCTAGTTGCATAATAATAGCTGAGAATAGTAAAAATATGCAAAGGAACATTATATTTAATCGAACAGATATATATGCCTGCTGCTTCTTTCCTTTTTGTTCTTTCATAAATCCTCCATTTAATCCTTTCAGGAATTGCTACAAATACTACAAGCATTCCTTATATATTAGATACCGATGACCGGTTATAAATATCGACTCAATTTTTTGCCTACTCCTTGTAAGCATCCATTCCTTTTCGTTTAGCTACATAATTCATAACTCTCCCTTCCTGCTTTCTATCTATTTTTTGTCACTTGCATTAGAAATGCCAAGCTGTATAATGCTTATTAAACTTACACTTAGATTTTCTAGTAAATTTTCATACTGATTGTTCCTTTCTTCATGCTGTAATACTTAATAGACAACCTAAATAATAAAGTTGTTCCATATTTACAAAAAAAATAATTAACTATAATATGGAATAGGCTAAAAAGGGAGGTTTTTATGTTACATACAAAAATAAAAAGATGGAGATTTATAGCGGTTCTTTCTATTGTGGGTGTGATTTTAATAATTTTATTAAAAAGCCATTTCGTTTCAATTACTATCAAAACTTCTTCAGCTGAAAGAGGAGAAATACTTGATCAAAATGGTGTAATACTAGCTACAAATAAGAAAGTTAAGTCTCTATATTGCACTTCTAATGATGAAAAGCTATCGAAACAAGATACATCCAACACAATAGCTTTTTTTAATCAATTTTCAAGCGAGTTTCAACATGATATTTCTACAGAGAACATAAAATCTCAATTACAACAATCTTGTAAAAAGCAAACTATGAATGATATACCGTTATACTCTGACATAACTGAGAATGAATTTGCGTTCATAAACAAAAACAAACCCAATAATGTAATAATCAAAGATGAAGTGATACGATATTATCCTAAACATGAAATTGGTTCACAGGTAATTGGGTATGTAGAAAATGATCTTAATTCAAAGCATATGCCGGTTGGAAAAAGTGGGATTGAGCTGCAATATGAAAATGATTTAAAAGGAAAACCGGGTAAAACTCTTATTTTTAAAATGAATAATAAAAAGTTCTTTTGGAACATTCGAAAAGTACAAAACGGAAAAGATGTCCGGCTAGCTTTAGATTTTAAGTTGCAGCAAAAAACAGAGGAAGCATTAAGATCTCAAATTAAGAAAACACCTGATGCTAAAGCTGGTTATGCTGTAGTGAGCGATGTAAAAACTGGCGCAATTTTAACTATGGCCAACTCGGCAGTTTTTGATCCAAATATATTACATACACATATATCACCTAAAAAAGAAAACATTAAATCACTTTCGCAAAATAAAGCAATTCAAAAATTAAAGTATGGTGAATCTTATGTAAATATGGCCTCTACTATAAAACCACTCACTATTTTAATTGGATTAAACGAAAAGCTTTTTCAACCTGAAGATACATATTTAGATAAAGGTACTTTTCAGTATGATAATCAAAATAACATTACGAATGCACCTGGAACGCCCACAGGTGAGATTACACCGAGGCAGGCTATCATTAATTCATCTAACACATTTATGACAGCAAAAGTAGCTCTGCCATTATTTAACCAAAATAATGGCAATGTAGAAAAAGTGGCACATATATGGACAGATTATTTAATGCAATTCGGCCTACGCTCTAAAACCGGGATTGATTTACCCTTCGAAGAAGACGGACAATATGAATTCCATCCTTCTAATAAGTTTGAAAATGGAATCTCCGCTTTATTAAATGCCTCGTGGGGCGGAAATGAAGTGCATACTCCTCTTCAACTCGCTCAATATGCAGCAACTTTGGCAAGTAAAGGTGATAAATATATACCTCAAATGGCAAGTGCTATTATTGGTCAAGATGGTAAGGAAATAAAAAAGTTCAAACCAATTTTAGAAAGTTCAAATCGTTACCCGATGAACTTTTGGAGTGTCGTGCAAGGTGGCATGAGTCAAAATATAGAGGAGATTAAAAAGTTACCCTTTGACGTCGCAGGTAAAACAGGTATTACAGGTTTTCCGAATGAGCAAGCAAGAATGGTAAATCATTCTCTTTTCATTGCATATGCTCCTACCGAAGATCCACAGATTGCCGTTTCTGTCGTTATTCCTGGTAGTAATTCAGAAAAAAACATTGCTGCTCTCGTTACATCCG
The DNA here is from genome assembly GCF_002746455.1 of Bacillus fungorum. Taxonomy (GTDB): domain Bacteria; phylum Bacillota; class Bacilli; order Bacillales; family Bacillaceae_G; genus Bacillus_A; species Bacillus_A fungorum. Next base: position 80,065 of record NZ_NWUW01000015.1, read on the forward strand.
AAATTTTAGAGTCCTGGAATACTCTTCAAAAAGAGAATAAAAACAAAGAGGAAGGTTCATTAAAATGAACCTTCCTCTTTTACCATATAGAATCTATTTTTATTATTTTCCATATACCTTCATTATTCTTTTCGAACATAAAGGAATATTTAATATCCGTTAAAACGTACTCTTTTTGTACATAACCAGTATTACCGTTAATTGTCGATATTTTTATATATCCATCATTCTGCACTTTTTCTGGAATCCAAGCTTTTACCATTTCATTAGATACTTCATATAAAACTTGTGCATCTCGCTTTGGTTCAGCTAAAATTTTTGTTTTATTTCCAGTAACAGTTGCATATATAAAATGTGCTTGCTTTGGTTGGTTACTTTCTGTCAATCCACTTGGCACTTTGTATACTTGTTTTGTATCATTTGCAAATTCTCCCCCCATTGTAAGAGCGACTTGCAGCTCATGAAAAATATCTTCATCAAACTTCAATTCATCCTTATTATAACTCTTCCCTTTAAATAGAACTTCATCGTTTAACGCTTTATACAAGTCATTTTCATTTTTGGCATTTGTACTTTGATATAAATCATTCATAAATTGTTTTAATGTTGGATCTTGAGCAGACTCATCTTTTGTTTTAGGCTTAATTTGTGTACTACTTTGTACCGGTGATTTATTATCATCAAGCCAAGGTTGTTGAACAATAAAAAATAAAAATGTACAAGCTAAAACCACTACAATTGGCAATGCTTTTTTACGTAATGGTCTTGTCTGTTTTGGAGAACCTACCTCATTACTTTGATATATAGATTGCTTTATTTTATAAATATATCCTTCTTCATCTTTACGGTGTTCCATTGGGCCGTTTTTTAATTTACTATACCAATCAGGATTGTTTTTATTTTTCATTACTACTACCCTCCCCTATTAATTTTGAAACCTTACTTCTTGCTCTACTTAATCTAGATTTCACAGTTCCAATGGAAACTCCTAACGTTTCAGCCATTTCTTCATAAGATAATTCATATTTTGCATCCAATATTATTATTTCACGATGCTTTTTAGGTAGTTTTAATACAACCTTCCACACATCATTCATTTCTTCTTGCTTAAAAAATTCTTGTTCTGCCGACTGGGATTGCTTATCGTCATTAAAAAATCCTATTAAAGATATCCTTTTAAAATAAGAGGATTTCAAATAGTTTATTGCCGTATTTCTTGTAATTTTTAATATCCACGTTTTAATAGATGACTCCTTTCGAAATGAATTCCAATTTTTAAATACCTTTATAAATACATCTTGCGTGATATCATCTGATAAGTGTGGATCTTTCGTAATAATAAATGAATAATTCCATACATCTTGCCAATAGTCTTTTATAATATCGTCCAGCTCATCATGATTACACTTTTCAATAAACGTCTGTTCCATTTCCACACCTCAAACTTATTTGAATAAACATAAAACTGCCCTCACTTTTATTATGGTTTCAATATATAGACAAGATACAAGTTTCATTTGTTCCATTGTTTATCTTTTTTGATAGAAACATCCTCCTAAAAATGTAAAGGTGTGCAATTACTTTCATAAAATAATCATCTATACATTCTCTTACATGACAGGCTCCTAAAAAACAAGTAAAGCATACAATATTAAAAATACACTCATAAAAAATCTGATTATTATTTGTGCATTTCACGCAACACTCCACTTGTATCACCTTTTTTCTTAGAGCATACTTATTTGTGTGCTCTATTTATGTTTTACTAAATAATTGTTTTGTTACAGTTTTAAACTTGTCCCTTTCAATATGTTTTACTCTTCTATTTACTATTAGCAATACCAACTTTTCAAAAATGAAAATAAAGATGAGGTATCAACTTTATTCAGCCACAACAAAAAAGCATTCTCGATTAAGGAGAATGCTTTTTCAAAACTTAATTGCTCTTTGTTTTGCTCAATTTATACCTTCGTGTTAAGCAAACAATGAATGTAGTAAAAGATTTCACCTTATAGTTACGTATTATTTCTGAAAAACGTGTTTTACTTTTTCGCCTGGAACGTTACTCCCCCCTCTTCCTTTTACATCTTCAATCATCATGGTTACAATCATGTCTGGCTCATTTGCATCAAAAGCCGCAAACCATCCAAGTTCTTTTCCGTCTGCCTCTTTCGATTCTTTCAATTCTGCTGTACCTGTTTTACCAGCAAGAGTTACACCATCAACCTTAGCAATTCTACCCGCACCATCAGGGTCATTAATGACTTTTATTAAGGCACTCTTTAATATCTCTTGATTCTTTTTAGAAACCACATTTTCTTTCCAATTCCCCGCTACTTTTGCTTCTTTTAAAAGATGAGGCGACGGAATATTCCCTTCATTCACAATCGGTGCATATGTTAATGCTAAATGAAGTGGTGTCATTAATACTTGTCCTTGTCCGTATCCCGTGTCTGCTAGTTGAATATCATTTTTTATCCCGTCTCTTGCAATGATTGAAATAGGAAATTCATATTCAATTGGTAATTTTTCATGAAATCCGTATTTCTTAAATTCGTTTACATACTGATCTTTTCCCATTTTCAAAGCTTGTTGAGCAAAATAAATATTATCAGAGTACTTCATTGCCTTGTCAAAATCAATTGGACTTGCACCCTTCACACGTGTTACATAATAATTTCCCCAAGATGAATCTTTTGTCCACTTTAATCCTTGAATTTTAAATTCTTCCTTAGGATTTATTGTGTTTGTTTCCAAACCAATTGCACCTGTAATCGTTTTAAATACGGAACCTGGTACAAATGCTTGTGTGAAACGATTCATCATTGGTAGTTTCGAGTCGTTATTCCATGCTTCTCGTTGGGCTTTTGATGCTCCTCTAACTATTATATTTGGATTATAAGCAGGGCTACTTACAAGTGCAATTGTTTCACCTGTTTTCGGATTGACCGCTGCACTAGATCCTGCTTCATTTTTCATCTCATTAAAGATTTTTTCTTGAATTGCAGCATCAATTGTTAACGTAACATTTCCCCCAGCTTTTGCTTCTTTTTTTGCTACGTTTTTAATCTCTTTCCCGTTCTCATCTTCCATAAATACGCGTCCACCCTTTTCACCACGTAATTTATTCTCTAATACTTTCTCTAAACCGGTCTTACCCACTAAATCATCTGCATGATAACCTTTTTTTTGAAGCGATTTTAACTCCTCTGCATTCACCTTTCCTATATATCCTGTTAAGTGTGCCGCTGCTTCTCCTAATGGATACGTACGAATATTTACTGGACGAGATGAAACTCCTTCTAATTCAATATAATCATTCTGTCTAGTTCCCTCTTTTAAAATACCAATTGGTACAAAGGAGTCTGGTTTTATCCATTTCGCTGAAAGCTTCTGATCGATCTCTTCTGTAGACATATCCAGTAACTGTGCTACTATTTCTTTTGTTTGTGCTGCCGTTTCGCCTAGTTTCTCCGGAATAATTCCAACCTCAGTCGCTTTACCATTCGTTGCTAGACCTTTCCCATTTCGATCGTATATTTCTCCACGTTTTCCTTGTTCTGTTTGCATACGTACTTTGTAATCTTTTTTCATACCTGGAAAAATGAAATCTGGTGTCCAATCTATTTTCCAAGATTCTTTTTCTTTCACAAGTTTTGCTTCATGGATAAATGAAGCTGTTCCTCCATCTGTATCCATCTTAACTTCAAAAAGAATAAGTTCTTTATCTTTAGCATTCTCTCCTTTCGTTTTAACTTTTAAATTCTTAACTCCAATACCTTCATAGATTTTTTGATATTTCTCGGTGAATTCCTTTTTAGAAATCGCTTTTTGGGCATGTTCTGATAAACGATCATACATATTTGCAAATTTTTTATCATTCCATAAATTTATATATTCTTCAAATGCTTGTTTTGGCGGTTCGTTTTTATTACATCCTACCAACATAACTGCAAAACAAAAGAAAAGCAGCATCCATAATTTTTTCAATTCAATCTTCTCCCTTATTTAAAAATATTTATTCCTTTCTTGATATATGAAATAACAAATGTTGTAACGCTTAATAGACAGTGTAAGTAATGAAATTGTTCCACATTTACAAAAAAATTTAATTTATAGGCACCCTATATCCTTCTTTTTCGTATCAAAAACGCCTGCGCATTATGCGACAGGCGTTTTGGTCATTCTACAGTTTATTTAGAAGAGTCATGTACAGGCAAACTACTAAAAATCAATTCAGCTACTTTTACATAGCCTTTTGAGTTTGGATGAATTAAATCCGTAGACCAAAGCGTATTGTCATTAACTAACTGATGATTCCAAAAGTCAACATGATGAACCTTATACTCTCTACTCAGTGAACGTATAACTTCATTTGCCTCTAATAATTGTTCTTTTAATACTTGTTTTTTTTCTGAAGAAAAAGGAAGCCTAACTGTAAAATCTGGAAGGTTTGCTATAATAATATCAGCATCTGTTTTACTTAATGTATCTATCATAAATTCCATATCATTCTTATATGCTTGATGATTCCAGCGTCCTTTTAAGACATCGTTTGCACCTGCAATTAGACTAACCAAATCTGGTTTAAAAGTTAATGCTTTTTCCAATTGCTGCGAGCGAATTTCTTTAGTTACTAACCCACGCTTTGCAAAATTGGCATATTCTATATCGTTTTCACACAGTTGAACAAAATGATCTACCCAGCTTTTTAATGCAATTCCCTCTACTTCATCCCCTATTCCCTCTGTAAAACTATCACCAATCGCTACAAATCGCTTCCACATATGTAGTCCCCCTTTATTTTTAACCATATCTATACTATACAATAGGTCACAACGTAATTGTTATTTCTAAGTGTTTTTTGATTTCAATTATATTCCACTTTACTATATTTACATTTAGAATCCAAAATTGACCGATTCCCAATATACTTAGGAATCGGTCATATTCGTATATTTACTAAAGAAATAAAATCTCTCTAGGCATTATACTTTTTTCAAAAAATTTGTTGTTCTTTGTTTTGCCCAGTTGATACATTTCTTTTCGATTAAATGATACGAAACTATAGAAAAAAGGAGTGTCATTGTAATGCACAAAGTAAGAAGGAATAAGATAGGTATCTTTGTATACAAAAGTTTAAATAGTACCATCATGATTGGAAAATGACACAAATAGATACTGTATGAAATTTCTCCTAAATATACAAACACACTCTTATTTAAAAATGCTTTTACTTTTAGGTTACTCATGGCCATTATAATAAATATACTAACACCCATTACGACACCCCAATCTTTTAATAAGAAAGTAGTATCATTACGGGAAATACCATAAATTAAAATGGAATATAAATATAAAATAATCCCTAGTCCAATAAGAAATCCTTTTTTAAACCTTTTCATATTCCTGTATGAGCAGATAAGTTTTTCCTGGTGCTTAAAAAGTAACATTCCAACCATAAACATAGATGTAAAATGCAGTGTATCGGCATAACCATTATAAAATCCCTCAGCTTTCCCAATATACAACATATTAAGAAAAACACTAATTAAAGAAAAGCTCAAAGCAAATAGTATCGTTTTCTTCCAACTCAGTTTATAAAAAAGAAGGAATAAGAAAGGAAACACAATAGATATACGCATTTCTTGAGCCAATGACCAGATAACTGGATTATAATTTTCCGTAAAAAAGTTATTAAGAAGCACAAAATGGTTTATAATATCTAATTTTGTTATAGAACCTTGCCACCTATCATAGAACCAATCCCGTAGTCCTACCACTTCATACGGTGAAAATAAAATAAATAAAGCAAAGGTAATGATTATCCAAAAATAATAAGGGATATAGATTCTTACAAATCTCTTAATTAAATATCCCCAATAATTTGTTTTTGAATGGTAAAGTGCCATAGATAACACAAAACCACTTAGTACATAAAAAACGATAACAGCTTCTCCACCCGCCCATAAAATCCTAAGCGGGGAAAATTTAATAGAATTAGGCAACGATGGTAGCATTAAACAAAAATGTCCAAATACCACGGTAAGTGCTGCTAACCCTCGTATGGAATCTAATTCTTTTATTCTCTTACTCATAAAATGTTCTCCTTGTAAATTGTAGATTTTACTGTTAATACAGGCCACTATACTAGTGTAGTGGGAGAAGTGTACATAATGTCTCTTTAAACCCCTAATATAAGCAGTACAAAGTCGATTTGGCCTCCATTCCTTTATATAAATAATTTAAAACAAAATATTTAATACAAAGAAAAGATTTTATTAAATTTTTATAAAACTTAATAACAGAAATACGTACCATTTTTTTGTCGCATGATGGAATAATGAATGGTTTTTCATCATGTAACTTTATTAAACTAACCTTTTACCAGAATTCCTTGAATCAAAAAATTCATAATAAACGCCATCCTTTCTGTATATTTCTACAAAAAGAATAGCGTTTTTTGATTATATAGATACAAATTTAATTTAGCTTGATAGCACTACCACTACAAATAGTTCTGAAGAACCACATTTGAGAATTAATGCAATCTACCGTTCCTAGCTATCTACATAAAAATCCATAATACTTTAAAACTCTGTATTTCAGATTAATTTTTAGTTTTATCCTACAAAGTTAGCTTTTTACTATATCAACCGCACTATCCCATATACCGCTAAAGAAAGATCCAATTTGGCGCATAAAACGTGTAAACCAATTTGCTTGTTCTACTTCAGTTTTTGTTACAAGGTCTATTTGTAATGATTTACCTGATACGAACCCAGGATCTGTATTATCTTTAGGCGAGATAATCATTTTACTAATTGTTACACCTTTTTTAATAGGTGCTTCCTGTTCTTCATTCAATACTTTAAATTCTTTTTTATAAACATCTTTATTGCTCTTTGGTATTGGAAGTGAAATAGCTTGCTTCGTTTGAACAACTACATCTTTGTCTTTCGCATTTGCAACTCGAAAAGTTTCATGCCCTTTTACTACTGAATCTTTTCCGTAGATATTCTTCACTTCAAAATTCGCAAATCCATAATCATATAATTTCTTCGTTTCATCAAAACGTGCTGTATGGGAGTTTGCTTTTATCACTACAGATATTAGACGCATACCGTTTCTTTCTACTGTACCAGTGAAACAATCACCGGCTTCTGGGGTAGTTCCTGTTTTCAACCCATCTACACCCTCGTATTGCTTAATTAACCCTTTTAACATCATGTTAAAATTCACCATATCAATTGGATACTTGCCACCATTTTGAAATGTTTTTTTTGAGATTTTTGCTGTATCTAATATTTTCGGAAAATCTTGAATGAGGCGTTGTGCTAAAATCGCACAATCCCTTGCGGACATTTTATTTTTCTCGTCTGGAGTTGTCTCTTCTGGGTGATATCCTTTTAAATCATAATTTGTTAAACCTGTAGAGTTTACAAATTTATAATTTTTCATTCCAAACTCTTTTGACTTATCATTCATCATTTTTACGAAATCGGCTTCTTTTCCAGCAATTTCTTCAACTAAAGCAATTGTTGCACCGTTTGCAGAGTAAATTGCCATTGCCTCATATAACTCTTTTACTGTATAAGAGCCACCATTTTCTAATGGAACGTTTGATAATGAGCGATCTTGTGAGATCTTATGTGCATATTCAGAGATTTTAACTTTTTGATCCCATTTAAGTTTTCCTTTATCCACCGCTTCATGAACTAAGTATTCACTCATCATTTTTGTCATACTAGCAATTGCTAGTGATTCATCTGCATTTTTTTGATATAAAATTTTTCCGGAATTTGCTTCTACTAAAATTGCTGATCCTGCTTCTACGTCTAAAACAGGGACTGTTTCCGCTGATGCGCTCCCAGATGTAACAACTATGCTACAAAATAGCGTAAGCACTGTTACTATTACAATGAATTTTTTGTAAAACATACCTTTCAATTCTCTTACCTCCAATATCTTTGTACTCAAAAAAACGTTATTCTAGCATAATCCCTATAAAAATAGATAGTTTTATCAAATTCTATATACATATAAGAAGTTAGGATCGCTTTCATATAGACCATCTCACACTTTTAGGCGCACTGATACTTTGTATTCCTACACACATCCCTATTTTTAATACCCTTGTATTTTTCAAAATGATCCGTACTTTCATATTTTTTAGGATTACAATGAATAGACAATCTAAATAATGCGTTTGTTCCACATTTACAAAAAATAAAACCAGTGTATCCCGATTAAATATCGAGACACACTGGTTTTATTAGCTATCAAGGGTTTTAATTATTTAATTCAGCTATTTACTATACTCATACCAGAGATGAATTTTCCTTAGTCTAGACTATTAATTTTTTATAATAAAAAAACTACATCCTATATAGAATGTAGTTTCCCTCACAGATCTATCTATTTTTTACTTCCTTGTTATAAAAATCATATAATAATTCAATAGATGAACTAGATAAAAGCGGCATTGCCTTCTCGACTAATTCTCTATCCCAATCAAACCAACGCATTTCCATTAGCATTTTCATTTCTGTATCAGTGAATCGTTTCTTTATTTCCTTAGCAGGATTTCCACCAACTATTGTATACGGCGGAACATCTTTACTTACGACAGATCCCGCTGCAACGATTGCACCTTCACCGATTGTAACGCCAGGCATAATAATAGCATTCATTCCAATCCAAGCATCATTTTTAATGACTGTATCGCCCTTCGGTTCATATGAATGTTCAATTTGCTCAGCGAATGGATATACTGTAATCCATTCTGAGTGATGATTATGATTACCACCCATTAATATAATTACTCCACTGGCAATACAAACATAATTCCCAATAATGAGTTTATCAAGGTGCCATCCCATCTGTTCAATTGGATTGAAAAGTGCCAGGGACTTAGCATCCCCCCACAAATACCTTACACAGCCATCTTCAAAATTTTGATGACCATAATACCCTGAATAATAAGAGTACTCTCCTACTTCAATGAGTGGATTTGTTACTATATCTTTTATATACTTTGTTTCTGACCAATGATTAAATAATGGATGTTTCATAACTTTATTCCTCGCTTCTAAGTATTATAGATTTTTGCAATTTACTTAGAAGCTTACTACGACTGCTACATTTTTTAGCTTTCTCAAACGACGAATCATTGTCTTCAAGCCTTTCTTTTATTATAACGGAATCATAACGCGATAAATTATATTAGTCAAATTGTAAAATTATGTACTAAAACATATGGTGTGAATTGAAATTTCAGTATTAAAATAATCGAGTTTTCAAATAATAAATCCTAATTACATATGATAAAGATTTTTTAGTTTAACACCTAACTTCTTTCTAATATTACCCTTAACTCCCTAGATATAATTTTATTATTCATTGATTTGTCTGATAAATCAATAAATGTTAATATAATTATAGAAGATATTATCATCCTTTAGATTTCACAGCTAGTTTTTCACAAAAACGATTTCTAAATTCTTTATTAATTAGGAGGTCTAGAAGATGAAATTTTTAAGGCAATCAACAATTATTGGTGCATTGACTGTTGGAGGATTTTTATTTTCGAATACAATTGGTACACTCCCACCTGTGTCTGCTGAATCGCAACCTACACAAAAAGAATCACACTTTTCAGATGATTGGCAATGGCAAAGCTATTTTTTATTACATCATAATGCAGATTTTATAGAAGAGTTAGCAGTTGGTGACTTAAAGCATGGAGATACATTCGATGTTACTATATATACTGGTGGTAAGGATACTGGTATTGTAAAAATATATCAATTGAGCGGAAATGAAAATGATGAAATAAACTTGCATAGATATAAAACCATATATGACTCGGGTTTAAAACATAATTATGGTAGATTTGTAACGCCTATTACTAAAGCTTATAATCCAGGAACATATGTAGCTGTTATGAAACTTGGAGAAAATTATTATTATGGGGGCAGCTTTAAAATCTTAAAATAATTTACATTTATCTCACCATTAACTAAATATTGGATACTATTTTTCTTAAACAAAAACCATTTTCAAAACTCCTCTACCTTATATAAGATAGAGGAGCTTTTTAATTGTTTACCCTTTTTAAGGTTAGAAAAATCCTTACTTTCTTTATAAATTATCATTTTTATTCAATAGCTGTTTCCACTTCTTTAAGTTCTACAATTTAATATGCAATATTGCATATTCCACATGTTCGATTTAAAAACATGTAATAATTAGTTTATGTAAATATCTTACATAAATATTGAAGGGCGAATGCTACATGTCTTTCTTTTCTTGGTCTCCTCTTATTTTCTTAGTAGTGTTGCAATCATCATTTCTATTAAAAATCTTAAGAAACAATAATTTATGATTTGGAGGTGTAATAATGTCATTTGCAGCATGGAGTGCAATTTTTATGGTTTTAATCGGAGCATTATCTGGAGCAATCTTTGGTACAATCTCCTCTAGAAATAAAACTTTAAATTAAATACTGACGTAAAAATGAATTTCTAATAAAACTCTATACAAAAAAAGTAGCCTACAAATTTTTATAGGCTACTTTTCATTTCATCATTATTACTTAGCTAATTCTTTCGTACCCTTCATTACATCAATGAAGAATCCCCAGTTATTCACTACAGAAGAGATACTGATATGTTCATCCGGAGTGTGAACGTTGAAAATGTCTGGTCCGAATGAAATTGCATCTAATTCAGGCATTTTTTGAACGAATGCACTACATTCAATCCCTGCATGCACAGCGAAAATTTCAATATCTTTATTGTATTTTTCTTGATGAACCTTTTCAAATAAATTACGAATTTGTGAATTTGGGTTGTATGGCCATTCTGGATACTCTGACTCAATTTCAAATGTAGCACCAACTAATTCGGCAATATATTTGATTTCTTCTGCAACATGTTGTTTTAAACTACTTACAGAACTTCGTACTTCGTTACGTAATTTAATTTCATCTTGCAACGTTTCAATAACGCCTAAATTTGTTGAGCTTTCTACTAGACCTTTAATATCCATGCTCATACTTTGAATGCCGTTCGGGATTAAGAATAATGATGAAATAAGTTGCTTTTGTGTCTCTTTTGCAAATACTTTTTCAACTGTTTCATCTAATTTTGTAATTGTAACATGAACATCTGGATCAACAGCACGCATTTCTTCCTGTAATACTCTTGTCCATGACTCAAGCTTTTCTTCTACCTTCTCTATATCTTCTTGACGTAATAAAATTGTAGCTACACTTTCACGTGGAATTGCATTCGTTTTTAATCCGCCATGAACTTCACTTATATCAAATTGAATATTTGTTGATAAACCACGTAATACTCGTCCTAATACTTTGTTCGCATTCCCGCGTTGTTTATCAATTTCCATGCCAGAATGTCCGCCTTTTAGACCACCAACATATAGACGGTATGCATCCGTATTCGCTGGCGCTTCATCCCAAATTACTGGAATTTTTTCAACAGCTTTTGCACCACCTGCGCTACTTACAAGTAATTTATGATCTTCTTCAGAATCAATATTAATAAAAATCTTTCCTTCAAAATGATTTGAATCAACAGCGAAAGCTCCGCCCATTGTCGTTTCTTCTTCAGTAGTAATAACTACTTCAAGTGCTGGATGCGGAATGTCTTTTGAATCTAATAAAGCTAATGCATATGCAACTGCAATACCATTATCTGCACCTAAAGTCGTTTGATTTGCATATAACATGTCCCCAATAATTCGTAATTCAATTGGATCTTTTTCAAAATCATGTACGGTTGCTTGATTTTTTTCACATACCATATCCATATGACCTTGAATGATTATAGCTGGTACATTTTCATAACCAGCAGTTGCTTCTTTTTTTATAATGACATTTAACGCTTCATCTTGAATCACTTCTAAGTTACGCTCTTTTGCAAAGCCAACTAAATAATCACTAATTTCCTTTTCATTACCCGATCCTCTAGGAATCTTTGAAATCTCTGCAAAATAATAAAATACAGGGTGCTTTGTTAATTGTTCTAAAGTAGAATACATTTTTAAGCTCCTCTCAAAATAACAAAATAATATGTAAGTCTTTTATCATTATACCATGATTCATTATTTCCACTTTCTATTTCATACTTTAATATCTGCTCGTTAAACATTTAATTGCATAAAAAAAGAGAAAGAAAATGCACTATGCATTTTCTTTCTCTTTTTTTGCTCTCATATATTTTGAAGTACCATTATTCATTAATTTCTCTAACCGATTTATATTTTCCGTTAATGCACCTTTCACAAGAGAGAAATCTGTATTGGGTTCTTCTTTTTTTTCTTTAAAAAACGAAGACTTTTGTACATTTACTCCAGCCATCTCTTCTCCCCCTTTTCAAAAAGATACAATCTTCTATTTATATTATATAGCAAATGCAGAAAGAGTGTACGCTTATGATTTTCTTTTTAATTCTTCTTCTAACTCTTCTACTTGCTGCATCGTATCCCCTTTAATTAACGAGAAATCCGTTGTATCTTCATTATCTTCTTTAAAAAAATCATTGTCATAATTTTTCATCACTACAATCACCTCTACGTGCTAGTGTAGGAATGATTGTCCGATTTTATTCAACTTTGTCGGATTTATTCCGAATTTATGTATAAAAGAGTAGGACAGAAAGTTCTGTCCTACTTACTAAAATAACTATGATGTATAGTTAAATTATATACATTTTCAAAATCTCGATCTTGCAGGTTATTTTTCTTCCCATCAATAACAATGAAAACATCACTCACTATTTTTGCTGGTATAATTCCGACATTTTCTACTTGTACTGCTTTCTGCTCATTCAATTGCTCAATGTACTCTAACGGAATCATAGTACTAAATTGAGAACGGATACCGCGAAAGTTTGTATTTAATTCCTTTGCCGCTTCAAATACAACAATTTTTGCTCCAATCTTTTCCCCATACGAATCTAAAAATGCGTTTAAGCTTTTTGTATATTTTTCCTCCGTATGCCATTCCATCGTACCGAACACTGCTGGATTGACATTTTGAATTATTGTTGTGTATATTTCTCCCCTTGCTTTAGAAGCAATTAATGACCGTTTTATCGATTGAACCGTCTTGCCGATATCGCTAAATTTCGCTCCCCATATTTCTGAAATATTAGGTGTTAAAATAAATGCAATATCAACGAAAATAACCATTGCAGTGAACATTAAAAGATTTTTCCAGAGGGTTAAATCAATTCCTTTTAGCATGAAATACACGGTGACTGATATTATAAACAACCCATACCATGTCTTTCTAATACGTTGCTTTTTCTCCTCATACAACTCTTCATTTCTCCAATAAAAGAAAACAAGAATTACAAAAACGATTGCTAAAATAAATAAGCCAATTCGAATGTTAGAGATCATCAATCACATCACCCTCCATTCAAAAACTACTCACGATATCATTACATGCACAAGCAGCTCTCTTTATGACAAAAGACGTGGACAAGCTTCTAAATTTAGCTACATCGCATATACATTAGAAGGTGCCACGTCTTTTATCCTGAATCTACATTGTATATGTAGACAAGCATGCGTTTCAAATTTTCATGTTAAAAAGTAATATGTTTCGGAATTTCCCCTTCAGGTACTTCTCCATCCATACTTAAGTAATAATGGCGAATGGGACGTAAATTTTCGTCTAATTCATAAACGAGCGGAATACTCGTTGGAATATTTAATGAAACAACACCATCACTTGAAAGATTGTCTAAATATTTTACTAACGAGCGAATTGTGTTACCATGTGATGAAATGATTACTTTGTTACCATTCTTTAAATTCGGCGCAATTTCTGAATGCCAATAATCAAGTACTCTTTTCTCCGTATCCACTAAACATTCTGTCAATGGAAACTCACCTTTTTTCAGTGCTTTATATCTTGGGTCATTCACTTCATATCTAGGATCATCCTCAGTAAGAGCAGGTGGTCTTACATCAATACTTCTTCTCCAAATATGAACTTGCTCCTCACCATATTTTTGGGCAGTTTCATCTTTATTTAACCCTTGCAATGCACCATAATGTCTTTCATTTAGCTTCCAAGATTTATGTACTGGCACCCAGGCAAGATCCATCTCATGAAGTACAATCCATAACGTCCGAATTGCTCGTTTTAATACAGATGTATAAGCTACATCAAAAGTATATCCATTTTTCTTTAATATCGCTCCCGCTTCTCTCGCTTCACTTAATCCATTCTCTGATAAATCTACATCAGTCCATCCAGTAAAGCGATTTTCAAGATTCCATAAACTTTGTCCGTGACGAATAAGTACAAGTTTTATCATTATAATATAATTCCCCTCTCGGAAATGTGAATTTTATTGTTCCATTGCGTACACGTATAAAGTATCTAGTAATGTATCTTTTTATCCATTCACTCTATGATAGCTCCATAGTTGCCAAATGTATGGATAAAATTTGTTCTTTTTCAAACTATAAAAACAGATATATTTCTTTTTATTTTTGATCGATTGCAACTTCCCGTTTCGATATCCAAGCATCAAAACCTGATCGGCTATTTGCCATTTCATTCATAACTTGATGCCAATTTTCTTCACACGATTCACCAAATTTTGAAAAAATGGTACCCATTTGTTTTCTTTGTACATCGCTCAGTTTTTTCTCTAAATCGGCACCTTTTTCTGTTAAAGATAACTGTTTCACACGGCGATCATGTGTAGCTTCATTACTCTCAATTAAGCCCTTTTCCACAAGTTGTCGTAATGGTCCGTGAAGAGCTTGTTTACTTATTTCTAGCAGTGATAATAACTCATTTACACTTATCCCTGGAAAACGTGCGATAAAAAATAAAATTCGGTGATGTACTCGTTGAATGCCATATTCTTTTATAATTTCATCTGGCTTTTCAGTAAATGTTTTATATGCAAAGTAAAATAATGCTAATGCTTCATTCATCTGTTCTTCTTTATGCTGTGTCATCTACTTTCCCCCTGTATGTAAATTATACCACATTCTAGTAATGAATATTTTAATCCATACTCTAGAGCTGCTTTCGTTTATTACAAGAAAGCAAAATAATGAGGAGATGATTCACTTGAAAACGCAATATACTGTAAGTACATATTTATTAGACCGACTAAGCGAATTAGGAATTGAGCATATTTTTGGTGTCCCTGGTGATTATAATTTGGCTTTTTTAGATGACGTAGTAGCACATGAAAAGTTAGAGTGGGTTGGCAATTGTAATGAGTTAAATGCGGCATATGCTGCTGATGGATATGCTCGTATAAAAGGAATCGCCGCTCTTATTACCACTTTCGGTGTTGGAGAATTAAGCGCCATTAACGGTGTTGCTGGCTCATACGCAGAAAACGTACCTGTTGTAAAAATCACGGGGACACCACCAACAACAGTAATGGAGAATGGAGCACTCGTTCATCATACGTTAGGTGATGGAAAGTTCGATCATTTTTCCAATATGTATAGAGAAATCACGGTGGCACAATCAAAATTAACACCTGAGCATGCCGCTGAAGAAATTGACCGTGTGTTACGTGCATGTTGGAGTGAAAAACGCCCTGTTCATATTCAATTACCAATTGATGTGTATAATAAACCCATTAACAAACCTACGGAACCAATTTTACATAAACCAGTTTTAAGTAATAAAGATGCGCTGGATAAAATGCTTCTACATGCAACTTCAAAAATAAACAGTGCCAAAAAACCTGTTATTTTAGCTGATTTTGAAGTGGCACGTTTTCATGCGGAAGAATATTTGCATCAATTCGTAGAAAAAACTGGGTTTCCTATCGCAACATTAAGTATGGGGAAAGGAATATTCCCTGAAAAACACCCTCAATTTATAGGAATTTATACTGGTGATGTTAGTTCTTCATACTTACGAAAAAGAATTGATGAATCTGACTGTCTTATTAGTATTGGCGTGAAATTAACTGATACTATTACTGGTGGCTTCACACAAGGCTTTACGAAAGAGCAAGTAATAGAAATCCATCCCTATACTGTGAAAATTATAGATAAAAAATATGGACCTGTTGTAATGAAAGATGTTTTACAACATTTAAGCGACTTAATTGAGCATCGTAATGAGGAAACTCTTAAAATTAAGCCGTTTATTTCAGAATCAGTTTCTATTACAGAAAAGTTTAATCAAAAAATGCAAATGGTTACGCAAAAACGTTTTTGGCAGCAAATGTACCATTTCTTACAAGAAAACGACGTCTTAATCGTAGAGCAAGGAACACCTTTCTTTGGTAGTGCCGTTATCCCATTACCTAATAACACTACATATGTAGCGCAACCATTATGGGGATCAATCGGTTATACATTACCTGCTCTACTTGGTACACAGCTTACTGATTTATCACGCCGCAACATATTAATTATTGGTGATGGTTCTTTCCAATTAACTGTTCAAGAGTTATCGACTATACTACATCAAAATTTAAAACCAATTATATTTTTAATTAATAACAACGGATATACTGTGAAACGTGCCATTCACGGTCAAAACGAACCGTATAATGACATACAACTGTGGGATTACACAAAACTAGCGAACGTATTCGGAACAGAAGAAAAAAGCCAAACATTTAAAGTAGAAAACGAAACAGAGTTAGAAGAAGTCTTAACTAAAATAAGTATTGATAAGAATCAACTTACCTTTGTTGAAGTTGTAATGAGCCAAGGAGATCAGCCTGAATTGTTAGCTAAACTTGGGAAGAGATTCAGCCAACAAAATTCTTAAAAAGAAAAGCGTAACTATAAATAGGTTACGCTTTTCTTTTTTAATTTTTATTCAGCCAGAGTTAACTGCCAAGACACACCATACTTATCATTTAACCAACCAAATCTTTTACTAAACGGATAGGCACCTAAAGGCATCAGGATTGCTCCATCCTGCGCTAGTTTATGAAAGACAGTTTCAATTTCTTCTTCCGTATCACAAGTTACATAAAGAGACATAGCTGGCGTAAATGTAAAATTATGATTTACATAACTATCGATACACATAAACTCTTGGCCATTTAGCGTAAAAGTTGCATGAATTACAGAACCCTCTTTACCAGGTCCATTTTCATCGTAGCGAGAGATACTTACAATTTCTGATTGATCAAATAGCGACGTGTAAAAGTTCATCGCTTCCTCAGCTTTGCCTTCAAACATTAAAAACGTGGTCATTTTTTGATTTGTGTTACTCATATAGAGACAGCCCCTTGTTATGTATTTATGCAAAATATACATCGTTAACATAACCGAACTTACATTCTTATAAATGTATTGTCTATAAAAACGATGAGTTTGTCAATTATCTACTTTCTTATTTCTTCTTAAATAATGCTGTCCAAAGAAATGATTCTCCAAACATAGTATTTGGTTGTTCAATTTGCTTCATTTTTCTAATTTCAATCACTTCAAACTCTTTAAATATCTCTCTTAATTTTTCTTCAGAGTATGCTAGACCACCTTGCAGACTCCATCCTCTATATACGTCCCCATCTGTTATTTCTGAGCCATTTCGTTCATCTAAATCGCCTACTGCAAAACATGTTAATCCAAAATAACCTCCCGATTTTAATGATTTATCAATTAACTCTATATAATTCATTCTTCTATGTGGTGGAATGTGATGAAGACAACCTGAATCATACGCAAAATCAT
This sequence comes from Bacillus fungorum, assembly GCF_002746455.1. GTDB lineage: Bacteria > Bacillota > Bacilli > Bacillales > Bacillaceae_G > Bacillus_A > Bacillus_A fungorum. The sequence continues at coordinate 97,780 of NZ_NWUW01000015.1, forward strand.
ATTCATTTTGACCCTCTAAATTAAAAATCGAATCACATATTCCTTTTGCTAACGCTCTCTCTTTCGCCCAATTAATGCCCTCTATAGATACATCTACTGCTGTAACATCAAATCCTTCATTCGCTAGATAAATTGCATTTCTACCCGGACCACATCCAAGTTCTAGTACTTTTCCTTTTGAAACCCGTTTTTTTTGTATATACGAAACTAGGTTCTCATCTGGAACGTTTTCAAAAAACGGAACATCTTTTTTTCTATTCATATAAAATTCATTCCAAAATGGTTCTGCCGGTCTTAATAATGAATCAAGCATTTTAATAATATCTTCTTGAGTGTGCAATTTTTCATTTGTATCCCTCCAAAACTTAATAGTCAGAAAATTATTATATATCTTTTTGAACTTTCAAATAAAGAAAAAACTCCTATATTCAATAGGAGTTTTTTCTTTAAAATCCAAGTATAGCTAACCATTTTAACAACTTCTCTTCTCGCGCTTTTAGATCATCGTTCCTAAGCTTACCTAACTGTATTTCACTAACAATTTCTCCGTCCACCATAAAAAGAACTCTTTCTGTTTTCGCTGCTACCTTTACATCATGAGTCACTAACATAACTGTAGTCCCATCACGGTTAATATTTAATAATATTTGCATTACTTCTTCTGTTGATTTTAAATTTAGAGCACCAGTTGGCTCATCTGCAAAAATAATATTCGGATTATTGATGAGTGCTCTACATATAGAGACCCTTTGTAATTGCCCTCCAGATGCTTCAGTTATATAACGAGACGCTATATCACTTATCCCCATTTTCCCCATTAGCTCCAGAGCACGTTTATTTACTATTTTCTTACTCTCACATTTCGCTAAATATGCTGACAAAATGATATTATCAAATAGATTCAAGTTTCTAAGAAGGTTGCTCTGCTGAAAAATAAATCCTATTTCAGTAAGGCGCAATTTGGCTAACGCTTCTTCTTTCATACATGATATTTCTTTCCTATCAACTTTCACACTTCCCGATGACATTTGATCCATTCCACTAATAGTATACAGTAACGTCGATTTCCCAGAACCCGAAGGCCCCATGACCGATACAAACTCTCCCTCATAAATCTCTAAATCTATATTTTTTAGCACATGATAAGTTGCATTTCCATCTATTGAATATTTTTTGTTTAATTGTTTAACTTCTAAAATTTTGTTCAAGTTACACACCCCTACTCTCCATTTGGCTTTACATCGTTTGTTTGTTTCATAGTAAAACTACTGAAAAGTGTTGTTGCTGTCACAGATATAAATAATATAGCTGGACATATTACATAAGAAACGATAGGATTCACGACAAACTTTATATGAGCTGCTCCCATAAATGAGCCCAACCAACTTACTAACATCTCACCAAACGTAGCAGCTATAAATGTCCCTGTCACAATGCCTAATAATACAATGACAATAGAACGTGTTATATACTGTATACGAATATCTTTGCTAGAAAAACCAATACTTTTCATTATTAATATTTGGGAGGAGTCTTTTGCGAATAACATTTTAAAAAACATTGCAGTAATTAAAACTGATATCAATATTGAAATCAAAATTGCCACTTGAGTAACGAGTCTTAATTGTTTAATCGTCTCTCCTAAAGTTTGCGTTAAATAATCATCCGTATCTGTTATTTTTGCAGAATGAAAATTGTGTTTATATTCCTTCACTTTTTCTTGTAGATTCACAGTAGGCTTCAAATCTACATTTACTACATACCATAATATATTTTCATTATTATAAGAAAAACTCGCTTTAGCTGTTTTCCCGCCATTCGTTACATCTTGATACATACCACTAATAGTTAGTGCTTTTTCTTTCCCATCTACAAATAAAACGATTTTATCCCCTACATTCTTTTTTAATTCATTTGCGTTCATATAAGAAAGAGCAATTTCATTTTCATTTTTTGGTGCCATACCTTGAATATAATCTAATGGAAATTTAGTGAAGTCTCCCATTTCTACATTTAAGTTTTCATGTGTACCATCAGCGTTTACCATTTTAAATGTGCTCGTAACAAACGCTGCATATTTTTCTACTTCCTGATCGTTTTGTACATACGATATAACATCCTTAAATCGTTGCTCTATATTTTCTGATTGCTGTAAATCTATCCGTATATCACTTTTTCCTGTCCCCATATAATTGACAAACTGCGGTGACTGCATCGTGTACAAAAAGTTAACTGGTACTACAATCATGAATACCGCTATTACTAAAACAATGATTAATACTCGATATAACTTAAATCGTTTCACAATATCTTGTATACCAATGAATATATTTACATTTTTAATTTTAGTTTGATTGAGTAAAAATAATTTTCTAATCTTTCTTTTTCCTAGTTTATCTCTTGACTGTAAAGCGTCTATTGCCGTAATTCTCTTGAAATTCCGTAAAATGATTCGGCAGAAAAGGATAACAGCTAGAAATAACAAAGTTGTGACTATTAATGGAACAAAATAGTGTAATATACTTTTACCTGCTGCCCCCATATAAAGAGCGATATTTGAGGTGAATATTTTTGTAACAAATAGTGAGAGAATATATCCACATATACATCCGCCAGCTGAAATAACAACATATTTTGTTACATACAGTTTTTGAATATCTTTACTTGTAATGCCGATAGCTTTCATAACACTAATTTCCCGATAGTCTTCTTCTATCGAAGTAATGATCGTAAATCTAATACATAGCATTGCAATTAGCATTAATAATGTACTTATTATCATAAGCACTCCCGCTATTATTCCATCAGTTAATGAATTAAGTGTTTTAAAAAGAGTATAAGTAATAGAGGGACCTTTTTGAGGTAAGTTCGATGACTGATATAAATTTTCAAATTCATTTATCTTATTTACATCTGTTAGCTGAAATTCAATAAGATATTCTCTTTCTCCAAAATTTCGTTTTAATCTTTCAAAGTCTTCATCGCTTATAACAAATCGCTTTGAACTAACAATTGATGGGTTCATTTGAACATCACGAACAAATGCCGAAATAGTAAATTCTAATTCATTATTATTTTTAACAACCCATATTTTATCTCCAATACGCAAATTATATTTTTGCATATAATAAATTGGTACACCTATTTCCCCTTTCCTAACATCAATCACTTCATTATTTAAATCTAATAAAAAGTCAAACTTACTATTTTGTTTAACGAAGCTTATGTCCATTACACTATTATGTTCCGCTTGATTTTTCTTCTTTATAAAAATGTTAGATCCACCTATTTGAAGCATTTCAGCCGTTTGCTGTTTTTTTACAAAAGGTGTTCTCGCAACAAATGAATCAATTGACTTTTGATTTATTTCTCCGGCATGCATTTGTACGAAGTGCGGTGCGCTTGATACTTTAAACAATTGATCCATCGAGTTCAATAAATTTATAACATTACTTGAAGCACTAGCCATTAAAAGACTTGATAGCATGATAAACATAAATAAAATAGAAATTATCATTTTATTTTGAGAGAAATCTCGTTTTAACATTCTCCTAATCATATTAAGCTAGTTCCCCTCATTCCATAATATTTTCTTCGTCACTATCGATATTATTATCATTATGAAACTAATAGCTAATATAGGTAAATATATTTTCATACTGAATCCTTCAAACATAAAACCATAAACGATTTGCCCAATTGGAGCCATACATTGAGATACCGCTGTTATAATTGCCATTACTTTTCCTAGATTTTCATTTGGTGTTTTCTTTTGGACTACAGTAATCACATAGATGGATACAATCGTCATAATCATTGCAATTAGAATAGAAGAAAGTATAAAGAGGATAAATGGTGGGTAGTGTCCTAAATTAAGAATAAATGGTGTGACTGATAGCGCCACTGGTATTACTAATAGAGCTATAATAAGCATCCAATAATATAATGTTTTCATCTGTAACTTTTTAGCAAAGAAACCGATTGACAATGCACCTAATATGGTTGCAAAATCAATTAACCCCATCCCAATTCCATACATCGTATCGTTACTCTGCATAGTTACTCGTAAAATAATAGGTCCTCCAACAACAAATAACGGTGTCAAAATTAAGTTTAGTAAAGCTGCAAGTAACATAGCCTTCAAAATAAATGGCTGTTTTAAAACATATATAAATCCTTCTTTCATATCCTTTACAATTGTCGGTATTATATGGCTTTCTTGTGCTCTTTTTATAAAAGGGATTTTAATAAACATTTCTAAAATCGCAGATAAAAAGAAAGCAAGACAACTTATTATTACGAGCATTTTCAAACCAATTATGCCGTACAATATTCCTCCTAATACAGGAGCAACTATATTAGATAGTGCTTGCACACCATTTACGATACCGTTCGCTTGTTCTAACTTTTTCTCTGGGACTAATTGTGGAATACTTGCCATGACAACTGGTGAGTACATTGCACCAATGACTGCTAGTAAAAACATAATTGTTCCAATCAATAAAATAGATACAGATCCAGTAAATAACAAAACTATAAAGCTTATTACAATCGCAGCATTTATAAAATCAAAAATAACCATTAAATTACGACGATTGAAACGATCTGCTATAGCTCCGCCAAGAGGAGCTAGCAAAAACGGGATACTTGTTACCGCATATAGTCCTGCGAATATATCAGCACGCCCTGTTATATCTAGTACATATAATGACAAAGCAAAACGTAAAAGTGTTGAACCTAAAATAGTAATAATTTGCCCACTCACAATTAAATAAAAATCTTTCATCGAAGGTTTTATACTAATAGACATCATGATCACAACCTTCCTTTAATTTAGACCGACTGTCGGTCTATAATAAACAAACAGAAAAATATTATTTCTGTTTCATTAAAACCTCCATCATATAATCAAAGGATCCTTCTTTCGCTCCAACAGATACTTCCATCATTTTAATATACGCTTTCGCTCTCCTCATCATTTCTTCCGGTTTCCATTGGAATAACCCATCATCAAAAATGACTTGCGCTGAGGATAGTAATAGTTCAATCGTTTCTTGTGGGTATGAAGTTGAAAATATCCCCTCTTCAATTCCTTGTTCTAAAACTTCTGTTAATACAGGAGATAAATGAATAATGGATTGTACTAAACTTTTTTGATGCATTTCTGCATTATTTGGTTGATGAAATTGCTCAATCATTTTATCTTTTACATCCCCTGATTTTGGCGATTGCTCCATCAATACCCGCAATAACTTTTCTAACACTGGGATATTGGGATTAGAGACGATTACTTTTGCTTTAGCAACATCTTCTTTAATAATCCTCATAATAATTTCATCCATTACTTCCTCTTTCGACTTAAAATAGTGGTAAAACGTCCCCTTTGCTATCCCTATCTCTTTTAAAATGTCATTTACTGTTGTTTTCGTATAACCTTTCGTAATAAATAAACGTTCAGCAGTTTCTAAAATTTCCTTTCGTCGCTCCTCATACTCCTTTACAATGCGCATTCACGTTCTCCTTCCCACCAGACCGACTGCCGGTCTATTTTAATTATATGTTTAGTTAGTAAAAAGTTTCCTGTTATTGTACATATACAACACACTACTTTTTATTTCCTTTATAATTTTTTTATTTTTTAATACGATGAATGAAATTTTAAGAATTCTCCTTTTCATCACCTTTGCACTTATATACCTCGTTGTATAGAAAATAAAAAGAGCCGCAACGATCTGCGACTCTTCTCAAAAATAACTATTTAACGGCCACGTCTTTGCTGACCTTGTTTTGCACTACTTTTTTTATTACTTGGCTTATTAAATGATCGATTGTTATCATTTCTTGAATTGTTTCTTGGGCCACCTTTTGAACCGCTTCTTGAACCTTCACGGCTATCTCTTTCACGTTTCGGACCTGATTTCTTCGGAGCCGGCTTTGGTACTGGTTTTCCATTTTCATCTACACGTTTTATCTTCGGTTGTTCGATTATTTCTCTTTGTATTGGTGCACCAAGCGTTTTTTCAATTTCTTCTAAATGTTTTTCATCTTTCGCTGCAACGAACGTAATTGCAAGACCTGATCCACCTGCACGTCCTGTTCGGCCAATGCGGTGAATATAACTTTCTACATCTTCAGGGATATCAAAGTTAAATACGTGCGTTACACCATCTACATCAAGTCCACGAGCTGCTACATCAGTCGCAATTAAGTACTGAATTTTAGCTTCGCGGAAACTCTTCATAACTCTTTCACGTTTCGCTTGAGGTATATCACCATGAAGTTCAGCACAATTATAACCTAGTCCTTTTAGATTATCATACAACTTACTTGCTCTAACCTTTGTACGACAGAAAATAACAGCTAAAAATGGCTGATCACGATCCATAACAAAACGAAGTGCATCTGGCTTTGCACGATCTGTCGTCTCAATGACACGCTGCTCAATTGTATTTACCGTTACTTCTTCACTTTGTATTTGAATCATTTTCGGCTCATCCATATAACGTTTCGCCAATTTTTTAATATCTTTTGGCATCGTTGCTGAGAATAACATCGTTTGTTTACTACCAGGTGTCTCATCTAAAATATCTTCAATATCATATAAGAAACCGAAATAAAGCATTTGATCCGCTTCATCTAGTACAATCGTTGAAAGATTACTTAAATCAATTGTTTCACGTCGTATATGATCTAATAATCGTCCTGGTGTCGCAACAACAATATGTGTATTGCCTTTTAATTTCCTCAATTGCTGTGCTACATCTTGTCCGCCGTAAATCGCTAGTACATTAATATCTTCTCTTTGAACAAGCATTTTTTTTATTTCAGTCGTAATTTGCAGCGCTAGTTCCCTTGTTGGTGCGACAATTAAAGCCTGAACATCACTACACTCTGGATCAATTTTTTCTAAAATCGGTAACACGAATGCTAATGTTTTACCCGTACCTGTTTTTGCCTGCCCAATAATATCTTTACCTGACAGTATCACAGGAATTGCCTTCTCCTGAATCGGAGTTGCTTCTGTAATTCCATTTTCACGTAATGTATGATTAAAAGTTTCACTAATTCCTAATTCTAAAAAGTTTTTCAAATAGACCACTTCTTTTCCTTATTTTTCACATTAGCTTTCATTGTACCATTTGTTTCGCCAAATATGAAAAATAAAAAAATTCTTATCTTCTTTTTTTATATTCATCGTGTACTAGGCAGACAAATTCTTTTTGCTTTTTCTCGGAATTTATTAATGCTTCCATGTTAGTAGTAGACAAAATGAACTTTTTAATTTTTCTATTACTCCAAATTAATCTTGTATACTTTGTATCTTCGTGTAGCCTTCGAAACCACTCAAATTCGCTTAATTTTGCGATATGGTGTTTCAATTTCATGTCATTTCGAGGATAAAACATAATTATATCCATTATTAGATCAAATAATAAACTCATCTTCTCCCCTCCTATACATATATATTTCAATGTTAAGGAAACATAGTTACAAGGTGATAAAATTGACCAATACATTCATAAAGATATTTTGTATATTTTTCTTACTATATTTTCAATCGACCTCAATTATTATGGCGAAATCTCAAACAGATATAATAAGTGAATTCAAACATGCTTTACTCAAAAATGATAAAAAATTAATGAGGTCATATGTAACAGAAGGGGTTGAAATACCTACTTTCCAAACAAATAAACAAATTCATGAAGTTAAAATAGTACCATCTCCAAAAGAAGATACTACAATTCTTATTTCTTATTTCAAAGACACTGATGATGGATTTACTCTCGGTCACATTTTAGAAATAGTAACAAAAAATAATAAAATATCTCAAATTAATCAAATTTATGATGGAACGAATCCTCTTATGAAAGAAGCTACTATTGTAAAAGAATATGAAATAAAGTGTAAGGAACATATACTTACTCCTACAAAATTCCCGTTCGAAATTCACGAATTTCAAGGGTACATCTATAACGATTACTTAAACCTCCAATACTACAATGAAGATATTAATGGGATTTTTAAAATCACTATTTCACCAGTTCAAAACAAATTAGGCTTCTATGTACTTAGGGGAGCTAAGTTCTACACCTTAAAAAATAATATAAAGGCATTATATAATCCTCATTTTGATTCAGCATATGAATTTATCTTTCAGCAGAATGGTTTTCAATATACAATTGCAATTGGTAACAAACGCTATATAAAAGGAAAATATAACATAAAGGATTTAATTCAAATTGCAGAATCTATGAATTTAAAAAAACGATCTTTTCGATATGGGAAAGATCGTTTTTTTATTATTTTATAAAGTAAGCTTTCCTCCATGATAACAATAATAGCTTGCTGCTTTAAGGTTTTTAATTCTCTTTAAAGACTCTTCCGCTTTTTCTATATCTAAGCAAAAATTCGGATTAGCTATTTCTAATTCACAATTATCTTGAACGGCCGCATCCCCTGTAATTACACAGTTTAAATTTGGAAAATATAATGAAATATGCCCCGAAGTATGTCCTGGGGTCGCTACTATTTGACATTCATCATTCAAAATCATTTGACCATCATATACTTTTTCATCGACGGAAATATGTCTTATATTTTTTAATTGCTGTATAAACCACTCACCAAATTCTTTCTCTTCAATTGGCATATGTTCTAACATTTCTTTAGCTTGAACTAATCTCTCTGATTTTATATCACCATTAATGTAGTGGGATTCAATTTCACTAGCAATAATATTAACATGAGGATATTTCACTTTGAAATCATATAAAGATCCTATATGATCGTCATCATAATGAGTAATAATTATATTTTTTAAGTTTTTCATCTCATATCCATGTTTTAAAATTGCGTCTTCAATTAAAGTTAAAAAATTGATATAACCCGTATCTACTAAAGTTAATTCATTGTTTATTATAATTAAGCTCGGATAAATATATTGTTTTGCCCCGTTAATTTCAAATTCAATTGGTAGTTCTATTATCTTCATTTTTCTTCCCCCATACCCATTATTTAATGATTAATAATTAATAAATCATCCACATACATTTTACTGTACATACTTATGTAACAAAACACTGTGAGTCGTTACATAACCAACATTCTATTATTTTGAACAGGTAATTCCCTATTTTTATGGAATATACAATAAGAAAAATAATAAAATTGATTATTTCCCTACTTCTTTGTCTATCCTTTTAAAAAATCTATGTTTTTGTAAAAGGAGTGTTTATATGGAGAAACAGACACTTTGGAAAAAATTCAAAAAAAGCTCAACAAACCTTGGGAAATCTAGCGTATATGAAAGTATTATTTTATACTACACAATGAGAAAAAAAGGGTTACCTACTAAAGCGAAATTCATAATATTAGCCGCTTTATCTTATTACGTATTAACAATCGATTTCATTCCAGACATAGCTGCTATTATTGGGATCGGCTTATTAGATGATGTTTTAGCAATCGCTATAGCGCATAAATTTGTAATGCGCCATGCAGATGCTGAAATTCGAGAAAAGAGTAAAATAAAAATGGAATCATTATTTACTCCCGCACAAACATAATGAAAAAGGAGCTAATATAATTTCACTTAGCTCCTCTTTCATTACACAATGTTTAAATGTACTATTTCATTTCACTTCATTCGCCACAAAAAATTGCTCACAAACACTCGAAATGCGCTGTAAGTCTACGTTTCCACCAGATATAACTGCTACTACTTTTTTCTCTTTAATATATGTATCCACTTTCCCTGCAAGTAGAGCAGCAGTAGCTAATGCACCTGCACCTTCTACAACAGCTTTCCCACGCTGTAATAAGTCTTTCATCGCTACTTCCAGCTCTTTTTCTGATACTGTTACAATATCATCTACTAATTCTTTTACAATTTCAAATGTTAGTTCCCCTGGTATTTTAACTGCGCAACCATCTGCAATAGTAGGTGCCTCATAATGTTCTACAATTGTACCCTTGTCATAAGATGCCTTCATCCCATGAACATTGTCTGCTTGTACACCAATTATATTGATCGATGGATTAAAAGATTTTAATGCAACAGCAATACCAGAAATAATTCCGCCTCCGCCAATAGGTACAATCTAACACCTCTTCCAATGTTCTATTCCTAAGTTTTCGTAAGTCGCAGCTCCTTTATACGAAACCATCTATGTTAAGAAAAAGTCTTTATATATGAACCCCACTCTGTAATACGCACATTTGCAAACAATTTAACATCCTCTTCATATCACGTTCTTTGTAATGATTTAAGCATGCAATTTGGATCCAGTTATTCTTTTGTAAATACGCTGATTCATAATGGACGATATACCCTTGTAACGCTAACGTATCGCCTACTGTTTTAGAAGACTGATCTTCATCTAATTGAATGGTAAGTATAATTGGCGCGGCATTTTCTTTAGGTGTAACAAGATTTAAACCTATAGTAGTAATAGCTTGTTCAATATATGCATAGGTCTCTTTTATTTTTTCAAATGCCATTTCATCTTCAAAACTATTTAATGCTTCTTGCAGTGCATAAATTAAATTCCATGAATGAGAATATGGAATACTTTCATTTTCTTCGTACATGCCAATGTCCATATAGGCTGGTAATGTCTCGTTTACTTTCACATTGTGATTATGGAAAACGAAAGATACTCCAGTAAACGATTTAATTGCCTTTCCACTAACACCGCTTGCAAAATATACATCCTTTAAATCTATCGGTATTGCTCCAATCGAACTAATACAATCTACACATAGTTTCATTTGATGCTTGTTACTTAGAGCATTTAGTTCGTCTAAATCATTTAACATTCCAGTTGATGTTTCATGATGAACAAACCAAAACCATTCATACTTTCCAGTTTCCATTGTTTTTTCTAATTCTGTATAAATAAACGGTTTTCCCATTTCTGTTTCATACGTATCAAAACATAACTGTGCGCGTTTTGCCTGCCCAACTAATCTATTACCAAATTCCCCATTTGTTAATACTAAACCTTTCCCTTTTAAAGAACGTAACTGTAAAGCAATGGCATCATTTGCTAACGTCCCTGTTCCTAACATTATTTGCACACGTTTCGCTTTTGTCATTTGAAGTAATCGTTTCTTTACATTATCCATCGTCACTTGAAACGACTTAGAACGATGCGAAATAGGCTTAGTAGAAAATGCCTTTCGAACATTCTCTTCAATATCTACTGGACCAGGTAAAAACGTATATTCTTTCGTCATAATCCGCCCGACACTCGACGCTTCAAACATAGCAGGGGTAACATACATAGGCTGGAAGTCTGCTTCTTCTGTACCAACTAACCTATGGAAAGGTTTAAATCCCATTTGCTCATATAAAGGTAGTTCACGTGTTGTCGCAGAAATGAGAGCCAATTCATATCCATTTAGAAGCAAATAACGATGTAAAAAGCGAATTAAACCTAACAATGCTCTTCCATTTCGATATTCACGTTCTACTGAAAGTAAACGAATTTCATATACATTTTCTCCATGTTCTTGCAAATAAAAATCTAGATTTGAAATTTTATAATCTAACGAGAATGGTCGTTTTCCTCGCAACGCAACCATACCTACTAACTTATCGTCATCTAAACAAATTAAATATGTATTCTCTTTATGAAAACGATCAATACGAGCACGTTCTTTCGTTTCTTCATGTTGCGGAATTTCTTCTACAAATGTTTTATAATTCAATTTATGTATACTTTCAAATTCCCAATCTTGATCAGCAACCTTATAAATTAACCCCATGTTCTATCTCCTTTATGCATTTAATAAAAATTATAAGTGGAGATTAACTCCACTTATTAAAAGTTCATTTCATTCTTGATTTACATATAAAATAAGTACAATTATAAGAGCACTGAAAATAGTCGTAACAATAGAGTAAGAATACAAAATTATGCAAATTGGTAAACAAGCGATTGTAATTAACCCTGGCTTAGTAAATCCTTTAAAGATTAAATAAAATATAATGAAAACAGTAACAAGAGTAAGCGCTATTAAATAATCAAATGCGATTAATCCTCCAATAAATGTTGAAATGCCTTTTCCGCCCTTGCCTTTAAATACAATTGGGTAAATATGTCCAAGTAAAACAGCTAGTAAAGCTAACATTACAAAAGTAGAATCTTCAAAAAGGTATTTTGCAATAGAAACTACGATTGCCCCTTTAATTGCATCACCTAAAAATGTAGCGACGAAATACCCTTTTCCATATACGCGCCCCATATTTCTTGCACCAGGATTACCGCTTCCTTCATCCCGAATATCAACGTTATGTCTCCATTTCGTTACTATATAAGCGGTCAATATGTTTCCAAATAAATAAGAAGCGACCAAATACAAAAATTGCATACTATTAATCATGTAATCATTCACTTTCTACGTAGGAGTACTTATACAATATTCAAGAACTATGTATATTGTACTTTTCTATCCACATCCCTTTATACATTTTAACATCATATATTTACAAATCATACAAAAATTCTCATACAACTATTTTTTAAAATATATATTTTTCATTAAATAATATGTTCCTTTCACTGCTGGTTCTGATTGTGATACAAATGTAACTTCTCCTATACTCTTCTCACAGCATTTCTTAAATTCAGCATATATTTCAGGAACAAAACGCAATATGCTGCCACTTACTGCAATTGAAGCTGATAAATCAAACTGCATCTTGTTATAAACATCTACCGTAATTCTTGCTAATTCCTTTCCAGCTTGCATCATAATTTCATGTGCAGCATCATTCCCATTTCTAGCTTCCCGAATAACTAATGGTGTGATTGCTGCAACTTTATCTTTTGAAGAGCTATATACTAGCCTTTTTAAATGAGACGATGTCAAAAGTTGAAACTCGTCTTGAATTTTTAAGCTTAATGGACAAAATCTAACTCCTTGATCAAATTGATTTACCATTCTCTTTAAAGCTTGTAATGCAATCCAATATCCGCTTCCTTCATCTCCTAAAATATGTCCCCATCCGCCGCTATACTCGTATACTTCTCCTTTTCTCCCTAGACAAATCGCGCCTGTGCCACCAATTGTTAAAATTCCGTCCTTCCCTTCTAAAGCGGCTGCATGTGCTATCATTGCGTCATTAAAAACTTCAATTTGTATTCCATACTTCTTTTTTAGACGTACTGTTAATTCATTTGTATTTGCTCCACTTACACCCGCTAATCCTAAACAAATACAAACACAACGCCCGTTTAATAAACCTTTTTGGCATTGATCAATCGCTTCCATAATATGCACAAGAGCTTCTTCAAAATCTATTAATATGTTTCCAAATCCACTAGTAGCCCTTACAAGTTCGTTTCCGTCTTTATCAAATGCAGTTGCTTCTGTCTTCGTTCCCCCGCCATCTACTCCAATCATATACTTCATATATGTTCACCTCATTTTCTTTATACCAGAGGGAATGTTATATTCCCTAAAAGTACAGCTTGCTTTGCACCAGTTGCGCTTGGCACATTACTCGGATTACGATGATGTGTTTCGTTTGCTAAAATTGCAAAGGCGATTGCTTCTTTCGCCTCTGAAGAGTAGCCTATATCTTCTTGAATGAATATTGTACATTCTTCATCCTTCAATCCATACCGTATCATTTCAACAAGTGTGCTATTATAGCTTCCGCCACCGCCTACAATTACCTCATCGATTTCATAATACGGCAGAATAAACTCCTTATAATGATGTACAATTGAACTTGCTGTAAACATCGTGACAGTCGTCAATATATTTTCTTTTCTATGCTTTTCATACCGCTTCAATAACTCACTTACAAATTCTTCTCCAAACTGTTCTCTACCAGTTGATTTCGGTGGATTCATTTTCAAAAATGGATGGTTCATACAATATGTCAAAATTTCATCTACAACTCCACCCTGTTTTGCAATTTCACCATTTTGATCATATGGCAACTGAAATAACCTTTGACATACTTCATCAATTATCATATTCCCCGGACCAGTATCAAAAGCTATAACGTTCTGATCACTTTGTTGACTTGGTATTACTGTAACATTACCAATCCCACCAATATTTTGTAGTAGTCTATTTTTACTTGGATCACGGTACAAAATGACTTCTGAATATGGTACAAGTGGTGCACCTTGTCCTCCTGCTGCCATGTCCATCGTTCGGAAATTTGAGATAACCGTCGTGTTCGTTTCATATGCTATTACTGCAGGTTCCCCAATTTGCAATGTGGAAGATATCATATTACCTTCTGGCTTTGGCTGATGGTAAATCGTTTGACCGTGAGAACCTATCAAATCTAATTGTTCCAAAGAAAAATTGGCCTCTTTACAAACTTCCTTTACAGCGTTGGCGAAACATAAACCTAACTTAAAATTCAAACTACATATGAGTTGGACATTTGAATTTTCTATTGATAATGCTTGTTGTATTTCACTTTTTATATCATTACGAAATGGAACTGTAGTAAAATGGGTGAGTTCAACCTTAGAATCTACACCACTCCCTTCTATACGAACGAGCGCTACATCTATTCCATCTAATGACGTACCGGACATTATCCCTGCAATATACATGACATGCATGACCTCCCATTTACTAGAAAACAATCATGTAAGTTACAAACGTACAACCGATCGAAAAGAATATAAATCTATAAAACAACTGAACTTTTGATGCAAACGATCCATCAATGAAAGAAACAACTACTGTAAGCAAAATGCTTGCCGCAATGCTTGTAACGAGCCATATACTATGCATTTGTGATAGATGTAGCATTCTTAATAAAGGGACAAAAAGTAAATTTGCACATATCACTCCAAATAATAATAAAAATACACCTTTATAACTAAATTTTATATTCATCCCATTTCATCCTCTCTGGAATTCATGTGAAAGAAGTGATAGGCAAAATACCTATCACTCATAAATACAGTATGAAACTTACGGATTAACAGACTCTCCGTCTCCATTCTTTTCAATTGCAAGCATATTTTTGTCGTACATTTTAAAGAATGGTAGATAAATAAGGAATGATATGACTATATTTATTAAAACTAAAACAACTGCACGCCAATCTCCTCCTGTAGCTAAATATGCACCAATTGGAGCAGGTAGTGTCCACGGCGGCATAATATGCGTTGGCGTTACAAATCCCATTGCAGTTGCAGAATAAGCTATAGTAGCTGTTACTAGCGGCGTAATGACGAATGGAATAATTAAAATTGGATTCAAGACAATTGGTAAACCGAATATAACTGGTTCGTTAATGTTAAAAATTCCAGGCACAATACAACTTCTCGATAATGCTTTCGAATATTTCGATCTACCAAATACAATCATGGCTAATACAAGCCCTAGCGTTGCTCCCGAACCACCAATCCAAATAAACCATTGATAAAACGGCTCTGGTGCAATGAATGGAAAATGACTTGCCCCACTTGCTACAGCTTCACCGTTCTTCCCTAAATACACATCCCAAAGCGGCCTTGCGACAGTACCTACAACGGATACACCGTGAATCCCGAAAGACCAGAAAAATGTAATTAAAAATACAGGTATAATAACGCCAAAGTAACTATCGCCAGCTTTAACTAATGGTGCTGCTAATTTATCCACAACGTAATGTACATCTACTTTAAAAACGACAGTAATAAGGCTCATAATAATAATAACGAAAGCCGCAGGTATAAGTGCTTCAAACGAACGCGCTACTGACGGTGGTACTTGTTCTGGCATTTTGATCGTTACGTTTTTCTTCTTACAAAATCTTAAAATCTCAACTGATAAAATAGAAACAATCATTGTCACGAATAATCCATGGCCTCCGAGATTTGTCATCGGAAGCATAAACCCTTTTTTATCAATTAATTCAGGCGTTAATGTTAATAGCAATGAACATACTGCAAGCTGTGCTCCTGATAAGGCATCTAGCTTATAACTCTTCGCTAAATTATATCCTATTCCAAACGCTATATATAAAGACATAATAAACATTGTTAAACGATATGGTATTAATATACTTGTTTGATTCTTTAATGCCCAAACCGATATGAAACTATCTTTCGGTAATGGTGGAAATGCTACAATTAAAAAGAAACTTCCAACAATAATAAATGGTAACGCCGAAATAACGCCATCACGGATTGCTTGTAAATGCCTCTGTTCAGAAAGCCTTGCCATCGGTCCAGATAGATTTTTATCAAGAAACGTGACAAACTTATTCATAACGCTTCCCCCTAACTAATTAAATCATTTACAGTTTTTAATAAAGTCGGTCCGCCAAGCGGAGTATATGCTTGCGGCGGAATAATACCACACGGAATAGACTCCTCTTCTGCGAATTTTTTAACTGAATCAAATCGATGTCTTACTTGAGGTGCAACCATTACAACGTCCCAGCCATTCTTTACTTCTTCCTCTACCTCATTTGTTCCAATCGCATGCACTTCCATGTTTACACCTTTTTTCTCTGCCTCTTTTTTTAAAGCGTTTACAACAATTGCACTGGACATTCCTCCAGAACAAACAAACAATACTTTCATTTATTAATCCTCCTATACTTATAATTTATTCCCCTTCAAATGAAAGAAAGTTTCACTTTACTAACAAGCATATGAAGAAGTGAATCGATTTAGTTATAATGAAAGTAAATTTCAGTAAAAATATTTTTCCTATTAAATTAATGTTTCAATATTTATTTTCTCAATTGCAAGGCCAACCCCACCTCAGATAATATATTAGATAATCATATGATAGGGAGGCGTATAAATGATTGTTAAACGTTTATTAATGATATGTTGTATCGCCATCTTTTTTATTCCTTTCTCTTTCATTTCCCCTCACTCTACTTATGCTGAAGTAAGTACTACGTACAAAAAACATGAGTTACGTGCTGTATGGATTGCATCTGTTCTTAATATTGATTGGCCCTCAAAAACTGACTTACCTATCGAAAATCAAAAACAAGAATTTATTAGATTATTAGACGATGTAAAAAACACCGGTATGAATGCAGTCGTTGTACAAATAAAACCAACCGCTGATGCTTTTTACCCTTCCCATTACGGTCCTTGGTCTGAATACATTACAGGTACACAAGGAAAAGATCCTGGATACGACCCGCTCGCATTTATGATTGAAGAAGCTCATAAAAGAAATATAGAATTCCACGCATGGATTAATCCATACAGAATAACGATGAATCACACTGATATAAATCGATTATCAAATAATCACCCTGCAAGACAACATCCCGATTGGGTTGTACCATATGGTGGAAAGTTATATTACAATCCCGGTATTCCAGAAGTGAAAAAATTTATAACTGAAGGTACTTTAGAAATCGTACAAAATTACGATATTGACGCTTTGCATATGGATGATTATTTCTATCCTTATAGAATAGTGGGTGAAGAATTTCCCGATCAAAAAACATTCGAAGCGTATAATAACGGTAGATTTACAAATATAGAGGATTGGAGACGTGACAATGTAAATGGACTTGTCAAAGATTTAAATGCTACTATCAAACAAGAAAAATCATACGTAAAGTTTGGCATTAGCCCATTTGGCGTATGGCGAAATATAGCTGATGATTCGACTGGCTCTAACACAACTGCTGGCCAAAGAAACTTTGATGATCTTTATGCTGATACACGTGAGTGGATACAAAAAGGTTACATTGACTACATTACACCGCAAATATATTGGAATATAGGTTTCACTCCCGCTGCGTATGACATATTAGTAGATTGGTGGATAAAAGAAACAAATAATAAACCAATTCACCTATACATCGGTCAGGCAGCCTATAAAATTAATAATAACTCTGTCCCCGCCTGGTTTGATCCGGAAGAATATCCAAGACAGATTGCATTAAACCGGCTATATCCTGAAATAAAAGGTAGTATGCATTTTAGCTTAAAAGACATTAATAACAATCCACTCGGAGTTAAAGATAGACTCACAAACGACATATATAAACATCCTGCATTAATCCCGCCTATGCCTTGGCTTGATCACAATCCACTAAAACAACCAACTTTAAAAGGTGCTATTCCAAGAGAGGAAGGTATTGCTGTAGGTATCATTGATAATAGAGAGAATGATTCTGCTTATTATGCCATTTACCGCGTGGATGGAAAAAAG
Organism: Bacillus fungorum; assembly: GCF_002746455.1. GTDB lineage: Bacteria > Bacillota > Bacilli > Bacillales > Bacillaceae_G > Bacillus_A > Bacillus_A fungorum. The sequence continues at coordinate 115,945 of NZ_NWUW01000015.1, forward strand.
AAAGTGGATATACAAAATCCCAAAAATTTACTTACTACTGTAAGAAAAACAAAACTTGGAGAAATTTATATAGATAAAACAGTTATTTCTGGAGAAACGTATACGTATGTAGTAACAGCAGTTGATCGATTGCATAATGAAAGTATTGCTTCTGGTTATACTACTGTTAAAGCAAAATAACAGCTAATAAAAAATGCCTTAAAGCTAAGTATTTTATAGCTTTAAGGCGCCTTTTTTATTTATTTTTAAACTTCTCAGTCGCTGCTCTCATCTTCACATTCAAATCGTGATCAATCGAGTCACGAATATCTCGCTCTACTTCTTCCATTTCTTTTTGGAAATTTTGCAAGTAGATTTTTAATTCTTCTTCTTTTTCTGGTCGTTGTGAAGGCGGTAATTGTACGACTAACGATAGCATCGCTGTTAAATCTTTCATTAAGAACGTTTCAAGTTTATGTTGTTGTTCAAACATACGCTGTTCCTGATAATACGGCAAGGCATTTAATACTGAAATTGTAATATCATCAACGGTTCGTTGTAATGAAGGATTTATTGAGCGTTTATACGCTTGAATTGTATTTAATGCGTCTGGATATCGATCATAAAAATACAATTTATAAAACGATAAGTCTGTCGGCTTTACTGTTTGCTGCGTTTCTTGTCTTAAGAAATCTTTTACTTTCATCGCCGCTACATCAATATCTTCATTTGTAAGTTTTTTCGTTGTTTTTGCCATTACATGTACTTTTTTCTGTTTTTCTTTCGGTAACATTGAGAATACTTGCTCTCTCGTACGTTGACCTGATGCACAGAAAAGAGTGTTTAATATATGTTGTTCTTTCTTTCCTTCCGTACGAATCCAGCGATAAAAGAGTGGATGTTGTGTAAATTCTTGTAGAAACGGTAATGATTTATTCGATAACTTATCTAAAGAATCATGTGCTCTTTTATAAGGCTTCGTCCATGAAAAATACAGTTTCCGTCCGAAATATACGACTAAAACAACGACAGTAAATGCGATTAAAAGCAATGTACCAAGTAATAATAGTACGGTTTGAATGAAACTCATTTGTTCACCTCCTCTAATAATCTGTTATTTCCTTGGACGCTGAATAAGTTTCTGCTTCATCTCATCATTAAATGTGTCTAGTTCAATAACGAACTTCTTACTTGACTCGATAATACGTTCTGATGATTTCTCAGAAGCTTCAATCGCAGCAAATACATTTTGGAATGATTCACGTAATTTATCCATGCTAATCGCAGGATTTTCAAGAAGTTTTGTTGTTTCTTCTGTATTTTGTTTTAATGCTTGTGAGTTACTTAATACCATTGATTCAATTGCTTCATTTGTCGCATTCACTGCATCAATTGTTTTGCGTTGATTTGTTAATGCTAGCTGGATAGCAGCTGAAACTGTTACAACGTTTTGCGTCATCGTAATTGCATTACGTATTGCCTCTGTTAACTTTTCATTATTTTTTTTAATAATGTCTACAGATGCGATAGATTGTAATAACACACTTTTCGCTTGCTGCATATTACGTGTACGTACAAGAATCTTTTCTAACGCATCGTTAATTAACGGAATATCTCTTTGACGTTCTGGATTTTGTTTCTCAGCTTCCAACATGCCAGCAAGTTTTTTCCCTAAGTATACTTGTTTATCAAGAGCGTGAATTTTATCGTGCGACTGTTCTTTTAACATTTCAAGGCCTACTGTATCCTCTTGTAAGTTGTCACGGCCAATTAGAAGGGATCTAATAATTTCCTCGATTTGTTTATCTATAGATTGGTATTTATGCACGTATGTTTCAAGTGGGTTTTTCTTGAATACTTTAAACATTATTTTTTTCATACCACTTGCTTTTAATGAATTGGGATCAAGCTCCGATACCACTTTGCGCAATTCTAACAGTGTATTTGGAATTTCCTCGTTCTTTCCATTCATCATCGCTGTTACAGGACGTTTTAATGCTGACAACGTTTGTCCTGCTGCTTGTTGTTCTTTATCCCCTAAATCACCTAGCTGAGACAATACTTTTGATAAATCTGTATTTTGCTCACTATTTAATTTTTGTACATAAAGATCAGCTTCTTTATTCAGTTCCTCTAACTCTTCATCTTTTATAACTGTATCAACTACTACTTCTACATTATTATCTTTCACAATCGATACAGGTTCTTTTTTCTCGAGTTCAGTCAACAAAATCGCTCCTTTATTTATATGTGCGAATTTATTTGCACTATATATTTCATCTAATTCATCGAATTCCACTTGTTTGAAACCGATTTTTCAAGAAATACCTGCATATGCAGTCATTCCCTGTTTCTTACTATAAGTATACCTGTAATCAACATTATTTTCCTCAGACTTAAGACCTAGAGAACAACATGCTGAAGGCGGATTCTTCGTATGTTACGTATATTAATTATGTTATTTCTATCTTTCTGTACGCAATCTTTTGACATACACCCTTTTTCAATGTGATAATTATATTGCGCTCACTCCTATTTCTTCTTACGGGCTACAAATGCTCCATTTTGAAATGCCAATAACACCGTTTCAAACATTTCATCTTCTTCAATCATTTTTATAAACTCAGCTAATTCACTCGCATGAGAAGTTGCATTATCGACAACAAGAAGCCCCTTTGGTTGTAAAGTACGTTTTATATGCTCAAGCCACCACATGTATTGCGTACGCTCTGAATCTAGGAAAATAAAATCAAATGAAAAATCTAGTTGCGAATCTAAAAATGCCCCTGCTTCTTGATTATGAACATCAATCCTCTGTAGTAGGTTTGCCTTTTCAAAATTGACAAGTGCCTCTCCAACTCGTTCTGAAGAAAGCTCTACAGTTGTTACATTTCCATTTGTTTCTTCTACCGCATTAGCTAACCACAATGTAGAATAACCATTAGAAGTTCCGATTTCTAAAATATTTTTTGCGCTACATCCTTTTACTAAAATTGATAAAAATTGCCCCATCTCACGAGAAATATTACGTAATTTTTCTTCCCTTGTTTTTTTATTTCGATCATGCTCTTCTCCATATTGTTCAAGTTGAAATAATAATGAATCTAACGTATCCATTCTTTTCATCGCCTTTCCAAAGCAATATGATGAAAAAGCTCTTGCTGCCCGTCTACTTTCATTATATGCGAAATGAAAACCTTTTTCTCGCTATATGACAAAGATTTAAAATTTTTTATAGCATATTGTTTCGTTTTTTGGTAAAGTTAATTTCTACGTGCAATTATTCCATTCATACTATTTTTAATTCAATTGCAGTTGTTAAATAATATAAACCTCATTTAAATGAATCGGTATTTCAAATTCAATTAAGCGCCCTTTCCGGACGCATTTTCTTTTGTTTATATATTTCTTGAAGAAAGGATGCTTACAATGAACGTGATTAGCTTAGATGCTGCTCGAAAGCGAAAACAGCATAAAAAATTAATGATTACTATACCGATTATTTCACGTATTTATGAAGAAGATGGGGAAATTAAATTTGAGGTATCCGGCGAAAAAGATGTACCTCTTGAAATGTTAGAGAAATAATAAAAAAGACGCGCTTCTAAAGAAATGCGTCTTTTTTTATACTATTACATTTAAGTGCATAAGTTTTTCCGGATTAACCATCATATAAATGTTTGTGATTTTTTCATTCTCAAATGTAAATGAAAGCACATAAGTCACTTTATTTTTCACTTTAACGATAACACCTGGGGCACCATTTACTATCTTATAATCAACATTGTACTCTGCCGGGAATTTCTTCCCAATTCCAAAGAATAAACGTATAATTCTATCTGCAGAATAGATTGGATGAATTGCAGTTGTAACTTTACCTCCACCATCTGCTTTCAATATTGCATCTGTTTTTAATACTTCTAACATGCCTTGCGCATCACCACACTGTAATGATGATACAAACTTTTCCACATAAGCAGTCATTTTCTTCGTACTTAATTTTGACTGCTTCGGCTTATCCAAAATACTTTTCCGTGCGCGTTGAAAAATTTTTCGGCAATTCACACTACTCTTATCAACAATTGAAGCGATTTCTTCGTAGTCATAACTGAAAACCTCTCTTAATATGAAAACAACCCTTTCTACCTCAGACAGTTGTTGTAAAAGTAATAAATATGCTGTAGAACATTGATTCTTTCATTACAAATGACTCTGATGGGTCAGCAGCCTCTTCTACAAATGGCTCTGGTAACCACATTCCTACATATACGTTCCGTTTATGCGCTGCCGAACGTAATTTATCAATTGAGCGATTCGTTACCATTTTACATAAATATGCTTTCATATTTTCTATAGATTGAACGTCCTCTATATTATTTAGCGAGATAAAAACGTCATGAACGATATCCTCAGCATCCATAACACTCCCAAGGATTCTATATGCTAACGAAAATAATAATGGTTGATACGCTTCATATAATTGCTCCGTTTCCATGATGAATCACCTCACTTTCGTATTGCTTTAAGATGTGTAACGCTGCACGTTTTCCGCTTGCTACCGCAGCATCAGCTAATATTTCATCACGCCCTGCCCAATCTCCTGCAACATAAACACCTGGCATTTCAGGAATATTAGGACCTGGGGTTTCAACTCGGTTAATATGAGGAAAATCATATACTACCGTTATTGTCGGTAAATATTGCTGTGCAACAACTTCTCTTTTCCAATTTGGATGTAACAAATCCATCGTACTTTCTAACTGTTCTTTATCTTCATGAGTATGTTTCATCTCTAGTGCAGGATTATGGTACTTAATTAGACTCACTGCAATTGATCCATCATCACTTAATTTAGCTGCTCTTGATTGATTCGTGAAAAATATAGGTTGATCTAACCCTAATGCAAATTGATGTGTAGGATTAAGTAATCGTCTCAAGCCAATATCTAATGCAGCAACAGTAACCGGTACCGATTGTTCACTCCATCTATGCAAACTTGTTTCTTCTGCACCTTTTATTATGTTGCAAGCTTCTTTCGGTGGAGTCGTCACAATGACTGTACCTACTTCAAATACCTCATCGTCAAAACAATATATTCTTTGTTTATCTTCGTAGTTCTCTATTTCCAAAACATGCTTTTTAGCCAAAAATTGCACCCCGACATGATTCGCTATGTCTCTTAATTTTGTTATTATTGTCTCCCAGCCACCATCTACATAAAATAACCCTTCTTTTATTGAAAGCTGTATTTGCTTTAGTACAGATGATGCTAATTGTATTGTAGGAGCAAACGTATATGTTGTTGTTCGGCATAATGCATAAAATATATTTCGAACCATTGGATCTTTTATTTCATTTTCTATCCATGTAGTTAGACTCATTTTTGGAACTTCTCCTACATCTAAATTCCCTAAACGAATCATAAGACGTGAAAATTGTACTTTTGTAGACCACGAAAGTAATGGTGTTGATAAAATTGAGCGAAAATCTGTTGGGATGGTGAATATATCCCCTTTCCATATTCCATGTGCTTTTGTAGATGGTATTCCACCCGGTAGATTCATACCGAGCTCATTAAAAGTTAAAAATGCTGTTCCACCTCTATATAAGGCGTGTGCACCAAGATTCATACAGATCCCCTTTTTATTTATAGTCATCCCTCGACCACCAAAGCGACTGGATTTTTCTAATACAATCACTTTTCTTCCAGCTTTCGCTAAATATATAGATGCTGTTAATCCAGCAAGGCCACCACCAACAATTGCTACATCAAATTTCTTCATAATAAAATCCCTCCTTATCCATTCTACATACAAGACGAACGATTTAGGAAGGATGTGACATTCAGTTACACATAATTTATTTCTCCTAACCATTTTATTGCAGTATCAACTGTCCAACAGTTACAACTTCTACAAACAAACTTATTTACATAATTATATTATTGTCCAATCCATTACATGCTGATGCCAAAATTCTCTTTCTTCTTCACTCATTCCTCCTATTATTTTTGAAAAATCTATTTTTCTATCAAATGAGTCTTATCTTTCCACTACGGTAATCGGTCCGCTTGTAAACTGTAATCAAAACCGCGAAATAAAAAACCAGTCAACTCCGATTTACTCAACAACAAAATCTATACTATAATAATTCTTATTAATCCCCTCCTTATTGGAAATATTAATTTATATCAAAAATAAATAACTATTTATCTCCTTGGAAAATACCTAGGAGATTTTTTATCGTAACAATTAATAGAGTACATACATATAATATTTATATATTTAATTGGAGGTGATAGTACTATGAGTAATTATAACTATCGAAAAAACTACTCTCATAATAAAAATAGTAGTTCATCAACATCCTCTCAGTCTTCGAACGCTCAATCTTCCAATTCCCAATCACAAAGAGATTTGGCTGATCAAGGTTATGTAAAGAAAAAAGGATGTAACTGCAATAAAAACAAATAGTTTATTACTAATTTGAACAATAACATTTCAACGCTCACGATAAATAATTTGCTTCCCTTGTATACCGTTTTATTTAATGAGGTTGTCCCAAAAGGTCGTTAAAAACGAACTTTTGGAGACAACTTCTTATATTTTACCTTTATATGGATAAAAACCCCGATCATAAGTAGAAAACCAATAGGTTTTCTATTTATGATCGGGGTTTTTCGCTTTTGATTGAGCTGTTGTTGTCCATTTCCGTAAATTATGGGCAACACAAATAAGACCCCATTCCAATCTGTT
>NZ_NWUW01000016.1 GCF_002746455.1 Bacillus fungorum
CCGCTAACTTCATAAGAGCAAGCTCTTAATCCATTCGCTCGACTTGCATGTATTAGGCACGCCGCCAGCGTTCATCCTGAGCCAGGATCAAACTCTCCAATAAAGTTAGTTTGTCTAGCATCTAAAATAAAAATTGACGTTTCACGTTGTTTGTTTCGTTCAGTTTTCAAAGAACTTGTCCGCCGCTCAGAAGCGACTTCATCATATTAACATCTTCATTTTTTGATGTCAACTAAGTTTTAAAATTTCTTTTTTGTCGTTTTCTGCGTTTCCGCATCAGCGACGTTTATTAATATACCATCATGAATTTTAAATAACAAGTGTTTTTTATAAAAAAACAAAAAAAAATATCCACCCTACTTTCTTCTATATAGATACACCTCATCCTCCTCTACGGAAAACAGCTATTTAAATTGTATACCAATACACTCTAATTGACCAAACTGCATTTCATAATCCCTTCCTAGCTTTTCATTCTCTTCTATACTAAAGCACGTAATCATTTACTTCTCTATAAACTAACAATATAAAAAAACAAATCAATCCACACTAAAAAAAGAAAATATATACGCAACTTCTCTCTCTAATCAATATCTTCACTTCCTAAATAAAGCGAACATGCTGATTTTTTATTTTGTTCCTCCACACAAATTATTAGTTGAACGAATCAGGTGTTTACAGGTATCCCGACTCCAACCGAAATTTCAGGTGAGAGTCTTATCGCCCTGCGAATAGCGGGATGAATAACAAAATCCCAACAAAAACATTAACTTAAGATTATTGTTAGAATTTTTTTGCATTTAATTAATGAAAAATATCCAATTTTTGTTATATAGTAAGAGAGGACGTACTCAACTATAAATAAACCAATGGAGGAATTATTTTATGGATAGGTTAACAAAGTTTTCATTAAAAAACCGAGCAGCTGTTATCATCATGGTTTTTCTCATTTCCATACTTGGTGTTTATTCCGGCTCTAAATTACCTATGGAGTTTTTACCAAGCATCGATAATCCAGCAGTCACTGTCACAACCCTATCTCCAGGACTCGACGCTGAAGCAATGACGAAAGAAGTAACTGATCCCCTCGAAAAACAATTTCGCAATTTAGAGCACATCGACAACATCACTTCTTCTACGCATGAGGGGTTATCACGTATCGATATTGCGTATACATCCAAAGCAAATATGAAAGACGCAGCACGCGAAGTCGAAAAAGCCATTAATACAATTAAATTACCTAAAGATGCAACGAAACCCGTAGTTAGCCAATTAAATACTTCTATGATTCCACTCGCCCAAATTGCGATTCAGAAGCAAAACGGATTTTCAAAAGCAGATGAAAAACAAATCGAAAAAGAAATCGTACCACAACTTGAAAGTATTGATGGTGTCGCCAACGTTATGTTTTTCGGGAAATCAACTTCCGAATTATCCATCATACTAGACCCAAACAAATTAAAAGATAAAAACGTAACAACAGAGCAAATATTAAAGGTTTTACAAGGAAAAGAAACTTCCACTCCAGCTGGATCCATTACCGTTAAGAAAGAAGAATATAATCTTCGCGTCATTGGGGATATAAAAAATGTAGATGCCATTAAAAACATCACCGTTGCACCTCAAGTAAAATTACAAGATGTTGCTCAAATTGAACTTAAACAACACTACGATACAATCTCACATATAAATGGAGAAGAAGGCACTGGATTAATCATCATGAAAGAGCCAAGTAAAAATGCAGTTGCAATCGGAAAAGAAGTTGATAAAAAAATCAAAGATATAAGTACACAATATAAAGATCAGTTTTCTATTAAACTTTTAGCCTCAACTCATGAGCAAGTTGAAAATGCTGTTACTAGTATGGGAAAAGAAGTAATCCTTGGAGCAATTGCTGCAACTCTAATTATCTTAATCTTTTTGCGTAACTTCCGAACGACACTCATCGCCGTTGTCAGTATTCCATTATCTATTTTATTAACACTCTTTTTACTACACCAATCTAATATCACGCTTAACACCCTAACGCTTGGTGGTTTAGCTGTTGCAGTGGGACGTCTCGTCGATGATAGCATCGTTGTCATTGAGAATATTTTCCGTCGTTTACAAAAAGAATCTTTCTCTAAAGATATTATTCTCGATGCAACGAAAGAGGTCGCCGTCGCAATTACTTCTTCTACTTTAACAACAGTCGCTGTTTTTTTACCTATCGGCCTCGTATCAGGAGTGATCGGAAAATTAATGTTACCTATGGTATTAGCAGTTGTATATTCTATACTATCATCCTTAATCGTCGCACTAACAGTTGTTCCACTTATGGCTTTTTTACTACTCAAAAAAACAAAACACAAAAAGCCAAGTTCTTCACCACGATATGTCGCTACATTAAAGTGGGCTCTTTCGCATAAATTTATTATTCTACTTACTTCTTTTTTATTATTCGCAGGATCGATTGCTGCCTATGTATTACTACCGAAAGCGAATATAAAATCTGAAGACGACACAATGTTATCTATTAACATGACTTTCCCTGCTGATTACGCTCCTGAAACACAAAAACAAAAAGCCTTTGATTTCGAAAAGAAGCTACTTTCTAATTCGGATGTAACGGATGTTATTTTACGAATGGGATCTAGCGCAGAAGATGCACAATGGGGGCAAACGACAAAAAATAATCTTGCCAGTATATTTGTAGTCTTCAAGAAAGGCTCTGATATTGATCAGTATATTAAAGAGTTAAAAAAAGAACATAAGACTTTTGAGCCCGCTGAACTTGATTATATAAAAACGAGTTATTCAAGCTCTGGCGGCGGCAACAATTTGCAATTTAACGTAACAGCCACTAACGAAACGAATTTAAAAGAAGCAGCTACTATCGTCGAAACAAAACTAAAAAGCATGGATGCTCTTTCTAAAGTAAAAACGAATTTAGAAGACTCTAAGAAAGAATGGCAAATTCATATTGATCAAACAAAAGCCGAACAACTAGGTTTAACACCAGAAATAGCTGCGCAACAAGTAGCATTCCTTATGAAAAAATCACCTATTGGCGAAATTACAATTAATAATGAAAAAACAAATATTATGATAGAACACAAAAAGGAAAGCATCTCTAAACAAGAAGACATTTTAAATACAAACATATTATCACCTATTAATGGACCAATTCCTTTAAAAGACATTGCAACTATTTCAGAAAAGCAACTTCAAACAGAAGTCTTCCATAAAGATGGAAAAGAAACGATTCAAATTACGGCAGAAGCTTCAAATGAAGATTTAAGTAAAGTAAGCGCAGAAGTAAACAAAGCGATAACCGACTTAGATTTACCTAGCGGAGCAAAAGTAAATATCGCAGGCGCCACTGAATCTATGCAAGAGAACTTCACGGACCTATTCAAAATTATGGGAATTGCAATCGGGATTGTATATTTAATTATGGTTATTACCTTCGGGCAGGCGCGTGCTCCTTTTGCAATCTTGTTCTCCTTGCCATTAGCTGCTGTCGGCGGTATTTTAGGATTAATCATTTCAGGAACACCAGTTGATGTAAATTCCTTGATCGGCGCATTAATGTTAATCGGGATTGTCGTTACAAACGCTATCGTATTAATAGAAAGAGTGCAACAAAATCGGGAACACGGCATGGAAACAAGAGAAGCCTTACTAGAAGCAGGATCCACTAGATTACGCCCAATTATTATGACAGCTATAACAACAATCGTCGCTATGCTACCACTCCTATTTGGTCAATCACAAGCAGGAAGTATGGTATCAAAAAGTTTGGCAGTCGTTGTCATCGGCGGTTTAGCAGTCTCAACTGTTCTTACATTAGTAGTCGTTCCTGTTATGTATGAATTATTGGATAAAATCGGGCGGAAAAGACGCTCTCGTAGAAAAATAAACACTTCTACAGAAACACCTGATATTTAAAAGAAAAGCGTTATCTTCATGAATGAAGATAACGCTTTTTCTCTACCTACTCATATAATCCATCATTTTTTCCACATACCGCTCTAGAGGTTCACTAGAATCCACAATAAGATATTCACTATTTAAAGGTCTTTTACTACCATCTAACCACTTTTTAAAAGCTACTTCCGAATCCACTCTTCCAATCTGACTAACCATACGTTTACGTGTTTGTAGCCTATTATTGATTTCTTCCATATCATTAAGATAACATTCAATATATTTATATTTTACACCATGTTTATTAGACAGCTTCATTCCTTTTTCAACCATCCCTTCATATAGACATGGACTATCCAATATCACACTATGCCCTTGTTCTAAATAAGAATCAATACCCATTCAACATCGTATGATACTCCTCCAACAATCGTCGATTCAATCCCTTTCATTTCTAATGATTGCCACAATGCAGATTTCAAAACATCATGATCTACAATTACAGCACCTGTTAACTTCGCTATATACTTAGAAATCGTCGATTTTCCTGCCCCAGGAAAACCTGACATTTGTAAAAAAAAAAAAATTCCTACACTCCTCCCTTTGCACCTATTCATCTACATAATCAATTACAAATTCAACAATCATTACATCCATTCCTTCTATATTAAGATACAAAAAGAACCCCTACTTATAAGTAGAGAGTTCCCCTTTACAGCTTATGCCGCTTTTACCTTCTTCGTCGTTTTACTTTTTCTTTTCGTTCCTGTAAAACGTTTGTGCAATATAGATGCTACCAAGCGTGAAATAACATTGAATAGTAATACCATAATAATTAATACAGCTGCAGATTTTGTCGCAATTAACTTCGCATCCGGGATAATCCCTTCAGAATTTAACTTCCAAATGTGAACCGCTAACGTTTCAGCTGGTCTAAATGGATTTAAAGGATGAGCAGGACTTGAAAAGTCCGCTGCTGAATTTAAAATCGGAGATGTTAAACCCGCTGTGTAAATTAATGCCGCCGCTTCACCAAATATACGACCTGCCGCTAAAATAACACCTGTAATAATTTGTGGTAATGACGACGGGATAATAATACGAGTGATCGTTTGCCACTTTGTTGCACCTAATCCAAGACTCGCCTCTTTTACATTAGAAGGAACTTCTGAAATCGCATTTTCACAAACACGCGTTAAACCTGGCAAGTTTAAAATAGTTAAAGCAAGGGCACCACCCATTACTGTGTATCCCCATCCTGTCATTGTAACGAACACTAACAAACCGAATAAACCAACAACAATAGAAGGTAAAGATGCCATTGTCTCGATACATAAACGAACAAAGTTTAAAAAACGTCCTTGCTTTGCATACTCTGCTAAATATATTCCAGCGCCTAATCCAAGAGGAATAGATATAATAAGCGTTATAACAAGCATATAGAAGGAATTGAATAACTGCGGACCAATCCCACCACCAGCTCTTGTATTGCTTGGTTCTCCAAACAAGAAATTAGGATCCCAAAAACCCCATCCCTTTTGTAAAATCTCAAATACTAAGAACACTAGCAAAGCTACAACTAAAGCTGCAATCGCATAAAAGATACCTGTCCAAACTTTATTTACCGTTCTTGCATTCATTATTATCGCTCACCTCTTTGCCCAATTGCTCGAATCACTAAAATAAACAGGAATGAAATAACAAGTAAAATCATCGCTAAAGTCCATAGCGCATTGTTCCAAGCAGTTCCGTTTAATGTATTTGTCATGTCCATTGTCAAAATACCTGTTAACGTTGCTGTCGGACTATATATTCCTTCTGGTAATTTAATCGTGTTCCCAATTACCATTTGAACCGCTAATGCTTCACCAAAAGCACGCGCTAAACCTAAAACAACACCTGTTAAAATCCCTTTTTTCGCAGCAGGAACAATCACTCGGCTAATCGCTTGCCATTTCGTTGATCCTAAACCATAAGAAGCTTCTAAATAATCAAATGGCACAGAGCGTATTGCATCAGAAGCGATACTAGCAATAGTAGGTAAAATCATAATGCTTAATACAACAATACCCGCAATTAAACTAAAGCCCACTCCCCCAAACGAATCACGTAATAGCGGCACTAAAATCGTAACCCCTAATAATCCGTATACTACCGAAGGAATACCAACTAGTAATTCTAAAACAGGCTTCAATACTTTATTTCCAAACTTCGGTGAAATTAAATTCATGAATATAGCAAGAGCTATAGCAATTGGTGCACTAATAATAACCGCACCTAACGAAACCACCGTTGAACCTACAATAAAAATTACAGCCCCGAAAGTTCCCTCATCAGCATTTGGACTCCATTTTGTCGATGTTAACATCTCAGTAAACGAGATACCGCTTTGCGTAAAAGATTGAATCCCTTTACCGCAAATAAACGCAATAATAGCTAATGTAACTAAAACAATAAAAATACCACAAAACGTAACAAGTGTTCTTCCTATATATTCACTTTTTACGTAATTAATTTGTTTTTTCCCCTTCATCACAGGACAGACCCCACTTCATAAATTGAAATGAACAGGACTGGCCTTGCAGCCAGCCCCATAAATTTTATTACTTATTTAATTTAGACATTGGAATATAACCCATATCTTCTACTTGCTTTTCAAAATCTTTACCTTTTACATAGTCAATGTAGGCTTTCGTTGCTTCTTTTGCCTCACCTTTCGTTACCATATACTCGTAAGACCAGAATGGATATTTACCAGACGCAATGTTTTCAACTTTTGGTTCAGCACCATCAATTTTCACTGTTTGCAGCGCACCTTTTTTCTCGCCAACCATGTAAGACATTGCCAAATAACTTACTGAACCTGGAGTAGAGTTAATCGCTTGCTCTACTGCGCCGTTAGAATCTTGTGTAGTACCAGTTCCATCATTGATTTTCGCGTCTTTCATAATTGTTTTTTCAAATGTAGCACGTGTACCAGAAGAAGCTGGACGATTAATTACGTTAATTTTTTCATCTTTCCCGCCTACTTCTTTCCAGTTTGTTACTTTTCCAGTGAAGATATCTTGTACTTGTTGTACTGTTAAATTATCAACTTTTACATCTTTATTTACGACAAGTGCGAATGCAATACCCGCTACCTTGTTATCTACTAATTCTTTCGCCTTATCAGCATCTTTTATTTTATCTGCAGATGGAACATCTGAGTTACCAATTTGGACTGCACCAGAAGCTACTTGGTTAATTCCAGTTCCACTACCGCCACCTTGCACTTGAATAGAAACGTTTGAATTTTTCTCCATAAATTTCTTTCCAGCTTCCTCTGCAAGAGGTTGAAGTGCTGTAGAGCCTGCAGCTGCTATCGTACCTGACAATTCTTGTTTTGCATTATCGCTTCCTTTAGCATCTTTACCTGATGTCTCTTCTGCTTTTCCACATCCCACTAATGAACCTGCTACCACTAAAGCTGCTAAAGAAAATTTAATACCCTTTTTCATAACCATGTCTTGTACCCCCATTTGGATTATCACTTTTCACATTTGTCTACTTCTTTCGAACACAAATTCATTGTAGGACAATAATATTATGTGAGTGTTAAGCAATTTTTAATTTTAAGTAAATGACGATAATAATCCTTAAAAACTAGGAATCCCAACATTTATAGTTAAAGAACCCAACAAAATCCACACTAATTAAGTTGAAATGTAAATTTATTCTTAACAATGTAAATTCAATGTAAATGTTTTTCACTCTTTTTCCCTTTTAGTTAAAGTTACATTTACAATTCCGCTATATTTCGTTACTTTTACACACCTAATTTATGCACATTAAACAGAATTTCAGTAATATTTTTTAGTACAACTAAATAAATTGGAACAATTCTAAAAATAAATGAATATTTTTAAAGTACCAATTGACAGCATCATCCAATGTAGTCTACTATATTACTAACAAAAAGTTTACCTAAGGAAACTTTTTAAACTTAAACTAACAATATAGAGATGAGGTAACTTTTATGGTATCGGCTAATACAAAACCACTTTCCGAATTTAAGACAGGAGAGTTTGTACAAATTGAGAAGATACAATTAGAAGGAACTATGAAACGACGTTTATTAGATTTAGGATTTATCCCTGGCGCAACGATTAAAGTATTACAACGCAGTCCACTTGGAGATCCGGTCGCTTATCAAGTAAGCAACACAACTATTGCACTACGCAAGGAAGAAAGTTCCCTTATTTTCGGGGTATTAATAGGAGATGATTTCAGATGAGCAAACATCGCATTGCTTTAGCTGGTAACCCGAATACCGGGAAAAGCACATTATTTAATACTTTAACAGGCTTAAAACAACATACTGGAAACTGGACGGGAAAAACTGTTTTAAAAGCTGAAGGGGAATATGAACATAACGGTAGTAAATATACATTAATAGATTTACCTGGAACTTACTCACTATATTCAAATTCTGCGGATGAAGAAGTAGCAAGGGATTATATTATATTTGAAAAACCAGAAGTAACTGTAGTTGTTATAGATGCAACTGCTATGGAGAGAAATTTAAATTTAGCACTCCAAGTGATGGAAATGACGAGCAACGTAGTCATTTGTATTAACTTAATTGATGAAGCTGAGAAAAAAGGCATCGTTATTGATGAAAAGAAATTAGCAAAATCACTCGGTGTACCTGTAGTTAAGATTTCTGCTCGTAACCGAGTAGGCATCGGTCATTTACTAAATGTCATTGCCAAAGTAGCAAATAAAAAATTAATTCCAACACCAATTAAAATTTCTTACAGCGAAAAAATTGAAAATATGATTCAGGAATTAGAACCACAAATTTATAAAGTGTTCGGTGATACGTATCCAGCACGTTGGATCGCGTTACGCATATTAGATGGAGATAAAAACTTCTTAACTACACTCCAAAAACATCATAATGAACCACTTGTAAGGGAGGTCGTAATAAATGGAATCTCACTCAGCCAGTAAAGCTCTTCCATTGGACTATATTATTCAACATGCGCAAACACTATCAAAAGAAGATATACGGGATGATATTGTCGGAGATATTTACCGAACCTCTGCAAGCATATGTAAAGAATCTGTTCAATATACAAATACTGATAAATTGTATCGTTCTGAAAAACTAGATAAAATTTTCACATCTCCAATCTGGGGATTCCCAATCATGCTCGGTATTTTATCTATCATTTTTTATCTTACAATTGCAGGTGCTAACGTACCGTCTGATATGATTGCTGAGTTCTTCGGATGGGCCGAAGGATATTTAACATCTTGGTTCCAGGCAGCACATGCACCTGAATGGTTACATGGTATTTTAATACTTGGCTTATTCCGTGGTATCGGTGCTGTTATTAGCGTTATGTTACCACCTATGGCCATCTTTTTCCCTATGTTCGCGCTATTAGAAAACTACGGATACTTACCACGTGTCGCGTTTAATATGGATCGCTTATTCAAACGATCTGGTGCACATGGCAAACAATCTTTAACAATGGCAATGGGCTTTGGTTGTAATGCAGCCGCTATTATGTCAACACGTATTATCGAATCACCACGTGAACGTATGCTTGCAATCTTAACAAACAACTTCGTTCCTTGTAACGGTCGCTGGCCTATGTTAATTTTAATGGCTTCATTATTTATGGCTGCTGGTTATACAGGTAGTATGAAAACATTCGTTACCGCGGGTGTCGTAGTTGGTATGGTTGTAATTGGTGTTATTATGACATTAACTGTTTCTTGGGTACTATCAAAAACAGCTTTAAAAGGTATACCAACCCACTACACTCTTGAGTTACCGCCGTACCGTAAGCCAAAAGTTTGGAATACAATTGTACGTGCAACACTCGATAAATCTATTTATGTTTTAAAACGAGCTATAGTTGTAGCAGCTCCTGCGGCTGCATTAACTTGGTTACTAGCTAATATTTTTATCGGCGACACAAGCCTACTTATGTATTTTGTAAACTTCCTAGATCCATTTGCTAAAATGTTAGGACTTGACGGTTTTATTCTAGCTGCGTTCATTCTTGGACTACCAGCTAATGAAATTGTTATCCCGATTTTATTAATGTCTTATTTATCAACAGGAGCTTTAACTGAAATAGATGATTTCAATCAAATTAAAAATCTATTCTTAGAAAATGGTTGGACTTGGTTAACAGCGTTAAACACAATGTTGTTCTCACTTCTTCATTTCCCATGCGGAACAACACTGGTTAACATATATAAAGAAACAAAAAGTGCAAAATGGACATTCTTATCGTTTGCAATCCCTACCGTTATCGCCATTGTTGTTACATTCCTCTCTACACAATTGGTACATTGGTTAGGGCTTGTATAGAGCAAAGCATACATAGAAGGTATCCCCCTTCACATTTGCTTTGCGCGAAAGAAACCTGAAAATCATTCAGGTTTCTTTTTTTCTTTCCACGGCTGCGCTCCATACGTTGAAATTTTTTTATGAAGGAAGTATATAGCTCCCGGAAGAACCGCCATTAATATCGTGCAACTAATTCCTAGGTCAGTAAACAACTTACATCACCTTATTTCACTCTTTTCGGTAAGGCTGAACCTGAATGCTCAATTGTCGGATGAACATGAACAGTAACCTCAGCATTACTAAAGTAATTTTCACCTTGATCCCAATTCTTATCTATCTTCTTCCATTCTTTATAATTATGCCGCTTATACACTTCTCCTAACTCTAATACATCTACCTTATATTTTTTTTGAACGAGCTTAATCGATTTTTGAATACGCTTCTCCATTTCCTCCGCAATTGTTTTCTTTAATCGACTTTCATTCATAATTTGTTTATGATCACTAAAGTGTAACTCAGCTAAAGTGCCTTCAAAAGATAAATGAATATCAAACTTCGGTTTTGTGAAATTTTCTGTAGATACTTTAATCTTTCGGCGCATCTTATGAATTTCATATGTAATATGCTGGTCTTTCTTACGGATTGTAAAGAATCCACCAATTTTCTTACCTATTACATAATTCATTCCAAATGTTTCTTCTCCATTCAAACTGCCTACACACTTATTATCCTTCCCGCGAAACAACGCTGCCCCGTTCATTTGCACACCTTGTTTTGTTAGTTCGAGAATAGGTAATACGAAACTTCGGTTAGCAATCATTTTTTGCTGTACCTCACCAATTCTTGCAGCCTCAATCATTTGAGCATTTTTCGGAGGATGTTCAGCTAACATATCAATATACTGCGCCGGTAAATTTTCAGGCTTCGCACTCTGCTTCAAAATAGCTTCTGCATCTTCCTTAGAAACGAACAAACGAATATTTCTTCTCATCTCATGATCACGAATATATACATCTAACGTATTTTGTAAAACATATGGATTAGCTAATAAATCTTTAGAAAAAATTATCACTTGTATATGTGGAAAGAATAATGAACGACTAATTTTTTTGGCGATAATTCGTATTTGCTCAAAGACACTATCTGCTTTCGCACTAACATTAATATAATTTTGGCTATCTCCACCACTTGGTCCACCTTGCTGCGCTAGCTTACTGGGAAGTACCATCTGATACGTCCCTTTCATAATTGGATTCGATTTCTTTTTTTTCACAATATCATAGGCTGCACCGACTACAAATCCTCTTTCTTCTATTTCTTCTAACTCAGAGCACCCACTTATCGATCCAGCTAAAACCACGATCATTATAATTTTAAGAAGGTGTTTCATTCCTACCATTCCTTCTTTTTATTTTATATACAATAAAAACTAACAAAGGTGCTAACAC
Organism: Bacillus fungorum; assembly: GCF_002746455.1. Classification (GTDB taxonomy): domain Bacteria; phylum Bacillota; class Bacilli; order Bacillales; family Bacillaceae_G; genus Bacillus_A; species Bacillus_A fungorum. The sequence continues at coordinate 11,707 of NZ_NWUW01000016.1, forward strand.
GACAAAGCCCATGTCTACCCAAGCTAAATACGTTCCGTAATTTGATAAAGTATTTAAATTACCAGGGAGCATATTCAATACAAAAATCATAGGAGCACTTACGAAAATAAAAATATGTTTCTTAACTTTCGGAAACATGGCACAAAACAATAAAGATGCAACGTCATAATACATTGCTGTCGTGTTATAAATCGTAATAATCCAAGTCGTAAAAAAGATCGCATCGAATCTTTCTAAAAATCCCCCACCAATTTCAATCTCCTTCCCTAATTCAATTGTTGGATATGTTAATCCCCGGGTTGTCATATACGTAAAGACACTAATACAAGTTACATAAATTAAAATGTATGACAACACGTTCACCATCACCGCTTTCGCAACTGCCATTGGTGCCTTTTTGGCTGTGTCATTTAACATCACGGCGTAAAACATAGCTACTTCAAATCCAATAAACGTAAAAATAGAATTCTTAACTCCAACAGCATATTGACTCACTTTCGTTTGAAAAGCTGGTAGTAAATTATTTATTTCCATTAAATTTATATTCAATAAAGAAAGAAGCACGATCGCAATTAAAACGATAGGCAAGAATAAAACATTTAGCCTTAATAAAGCAGCCCTAGATCCAGCAATTCCATAAACAACAACTAACAAAAAAAAGAAGGATAACAACTGTATTGGTGTATCACTAAACAAATAAGTTTGTGAAATAATTGCAATTTTCCGGGCCTCATATGCCGTCAAAGCAACGAATGTTAACACTAAAATGATACTAATTGTGTATGCAACAGGCTTCGTCAAGTGCTCACTCGTATATTGAACAAAATTTTGTTTTGGGAATAAAATAGCCACTCGCGTCACAAACCAACCTAAAAACGCACATATCAATCCGCCAACAAGTAAAATAATCCAACCATCTGAAAATAAGGTTTGCATAGCGATATCTCGTGGCATAGATAGTGCACCTATACCAATAATCGTTGACGATACCGCAAAACCCAGCTCCCGAGATCCAATTTCTTCATCGCCATACTCAAAGGGTTTCAATTATTCTCTCTCCTTTGGACGTATTGTAGAATCTTTCGTTTGTAAATATTCTGGTCTCTCTTTCAGCATTGATTTTGGCAAACGAATAAACTCTTCTTTCCAATCCTTATAAAAAGCTGGAGCAATAGGCGTTGTATATGGGACACCAACACTCTTCAAATTCGTAATATGAACTGCAAGTGCAATAAGCGCTAAAATAATTCCATACAATCCAAAAGCAGTTGCTGCTAATACAAAGATGAAAAGTAAAATCCGAAACGTAATCGTAATGCTATATACAGGTAGAGAAAATGTAGCAATAGCTGTAACCGCAATAATGATAACTAAAAACGGATTTACAATCCCTGCGTTCACCGCTGCTTCTCCAATTACAAGACCACCTACAATCCCAATTGTTTGTCCCATCGGTTTAGGCAACCTAATTCCAGCTTCTCGTATTAGCTCCATCGTTAATGCCATCATTAATGTTTCAATATATGCAGGAAACGGAACACCCTCTCTTGCCCCAGCGATTGAATAAGCCAGCTTTGAAGGAATAAGCCCTTGATGATATGAGACAAGCGCTACATACATCGCCGGCATTAAAACTGCAATTATGCCGGCAACCATTCGCAAAATTCTTAACAACGTCCCAATTATCCAACGCTCATAATGATCTTCTACCGATTGAAAAATATCGACAAATACTAGTGGAGCTATAAGAGCAAACGGTGATCCATCCACCAAAATAGCTGCCTTTCCTTTCGCTAATGAGGCTACGATATTATCAGGCCTTTCCGTATTCAAAAACTGCGGAAACGGCGATAAATTATTATCTTGAATTAATTGCTCAATCGTACCTGTCTCAAAAATGACATCTGTCACTATTGATTGAAGACGCCGATCTAGCTCTTTTACAATGTGAGGATTAATAATATCTTCTATATATACTAACGTCACTTCTTTTTGGGATCTCTTCCCCATAATATAAGATTGAAATCTCAGCTTTGGATCACGTAAACTACGACGAATTAACATTTTATTCACGTTAATATCTTCATTTAATCCAACCCTCGGTCCACGTATTAAAGCTTCTGTTACCGGCGGTTCTAAACTTCTTTTCTCCCAAGCTCTACTATTAATTACGATAGCGGTTTGAATATTATCGATTAATATAACTGTATCTCCCGCTAAAATCGCATTTATAATATCCGGAAACGTTGTCTTCTTACCAACTTCTGCAATAGAAATAAAACGATCCAATAACGTTTGAACAACAGCCGCTTCTTGTTGCACTTCTTCATATTGAAGTGTACGAACTACATATTTATAAACATTATCCTTATCTGTTAACCCACATAAAAAAATAACAGCACAGCGTGTAAAACTACCCGCAAGGGTAACTTCCCTAATTGTTAAATCATTAGGCGAACCTAACTCATCCCTAATTTCTTTCATAACTTCAAATAAGTTACCTTTTAACTCTAACAAGTCCCCCACCTAACTTCCTTTTCAACAAGTTTTTAGTTAGATTCCGCTAATAGAAGAAAATATATACAAAAAAGAGCTATCTCTTTTCAAAGATAGCTCTAGCACACGGATTACTTTTCTACTATATCCTTTTAACTGTAAAACAAGGTACGGGATAATCGAAATAACTCCAATAATAGAAACGATAATACCAAGTGTCTGACTCTTATATTTCTTCACAAAAAAATCCGATTGCGAAACAAGATTATGCTCTTTCGCATACTTCCAAATTGGCGGCAATAAAAAATAGGATAAAAGATAAGCTAACGCGTCATACCCTAAAATATAAAAGGTAGGTGCGCCTTTACTATACGCCCATCCACTTCCTCCTAAAAATGTGAATGTCGTATAAATTTCACCTGCCATAAGGAGAAAAACAAAAATAGTGCCGAATCCTCTTCCACCAACTGACCATTGTTCTAAATTCATATCTTTTCCATGTTGTGCCCGAATTCCTAAAAATAGTGCGAGAAACAAAAATAAAATAATGATAAGTAATGCGGTCATTTTACATCCCCCTTATTCGCAGGATCAAATACGTACACAAGCCCCATACAAAGAGACGTAATGAGCACTGATAATAATATCCAAAATAATAAAAATGGCATCCCTAATATGTAAGGAGTAACTGAATTCGCAAATATTGGCCCAACAACTAAGCAAAAAACTGGAATAAGCGCTAGTACGTGTATTTTCTTCATCTCATTCTCCTTTACTTATAAAATTCATAATGGATGATACAAAGACTTGCACGCCAATCGGTAATGCATCTTCATCAATCGTAAAACGAGGGTGATGGTGAGGATATATAATTCCTTTCTCTTTATTTCCCGCTCCGATAAAAAAGAATGTCCCTGGCGCCTTTTGTAAAAACGCTGAAAAATCTTCCCCAGCCATCGTCGGCTGTAAACGAGTAACTCGTTCCCTTCCATAAAGCTGTAATGCTGTTTGCTCAATAATCTCTGTAACTTCATAATCATTTACTACTGGACGATATCCATATTCATAAGAAAATGTATACCCCGCTCCGTAAGCACCCGTCACATGCTTCACAATCCGCTCAATCCTTTTCTCTGTTACTTCTCGTAACTCATGTCTTAAACTCCGCACTGTTCCTTCAATCTCCGCTTGTTCTGGAATCACATTATGGGTTGTCCCAGCGTGAAATTGCGTAACAGATACTACAAGGGAATCTAACGGGTTCGTAAGGCGAGATACAATTTGCTGAATTTGCGCAACAACTTGTGTGCCGATGGCAATACTATCAACCGTTTCATGAGGGATTCCAGCATGTCCACCTTTTCCTTCTATCGTAATTTTAAAAACATCTGGTGCAGCCATTGCAGGACCATAAATTACACCAACTTTCCCAACCTCTAACGACGCCCAAAGGTGAGCACCAATAATATAATCCACGCCTTCCATTACACCTGCTGCGACCATTTCCTCTGCACCACCTGGAAAGTTTTCTTCAGCATGTTGGAATAGAAAACGAATTTCCCCTTTAATCTTCTCTCTTTCTTCTACTAATCTATGTACGACTCCAAGTAATATCGCTATATGCCCATCATGACCACATGCATGCATCACACCCGGATATGTAGAAATAAAGTCAAACTCATTGTCTTCATGAATAGGAAGAGCATCCATGTCAGATCGAACCGCAACTATTTTACCGGGCTGCTTTCCAATCAACCTTGCCATTACACTATATTTAGTAGGTCTTGATACTTCTAAACATGGAATTTTTCGAAGTATATTGAACACAAACTGCGATGTTTTCTCTTCTTGAAAAGATAACTCTGGATACTTATGAAAATGCCTTCTCCACTCAACCAACTGATCCTTTGACAAAACAAGTTCTTTTGCAACATCCATTTCTCTTCTCCCCTTCTTCACCAAGTTAAATGTTATTATAACGTGAATCATTAATTCCTAAAAGAATTCTAAGAATTTTCAGTGTTTATATTATAAAAAGAAAAAGTCATCTTTTAGATGACTTTTTCTTTTTATAATATAGTAATAGCTTGTTTCCCCATTTGCTCCCAAGCTTTCTCAAATTCCGCTCGTGGAACAGCGAAACGCGGATTATTCTTTAGAGGATCGTTTACATATACAAAGTTTTGATCATATCCAACCACTACTGCACTATGCTCAAAATATGTAATTTTCACTTCACCAGAGCTTGTATTCCATGTTTCAAAACTACTTTCAGCTAGCGGCTTAAACGTTGTATTAATAATAACCCATACTGGAGAACCAGAACTAATTACCTTATATAGATCTTTCACGTCTCTATCTGTTAAATTAATTACTTTTTCAGGAACATATTTTTCTGCTAAATTAAAGATTGGTTTATTGTATACACCATATCCTGGCTCAGCTTTCGTATAAATATTTCCGACGAATCCCTCATAAGGATTTCCACGCAAACCATTTTCTTCAAATGGAACACGATGAATTTCACTAGCAAGTTGCATCTTATCTACTTGCACACCTTTATATTGTAGCAACATAGCTAAACTTGTCACTTCACATCCACGAGGTAATTCTGGTAACTGCTTTATAAACGGAACATTTTCAATCATAGCCGCTTCTTTCATTTCAGATAGAAAATCTAAGCGTAGCACTTGCGCCTTTTGTATAATTTTATCTTTCCCTATAAAAAACGCGGCAGCAAATATAATTCCAAAAACAAAAAGATATTTTAACTTTTTCATTTTAAACAAAACTCCATTAATTATTATTTTACAGACATACCTCCTATCATTGTACCTTTCTTCTTACTAGTTGGCTAGAAAGATTCTGTGAATTATTGTTCACATTTGTTAGTCTAGCTTTCATTCCAGATCAGCGAATCGCTCTTTATTGCGGCATTCCATTTATGGTTATTTGTTACATTTTATATCAAGTGAAATATAAAAAAGTTGTCACATTTGAACAGCAACAGACTATCTCACGATAAATAAACTAAAAATACAAAATATTCAACTATCTTTCTTATGATAAGATAGCTTTTTTCTATTTCTTGGGTATCCTGGTATAACTTTATTTATCTTAAAATTTTCACAATCGCATTTTCCTCTGAAAAATAGTTTACAATGTAATCAAGTTACAAATGATATTCACCTTAAAAAATGTGCATTTGTGTCTATTTTTTAACAATATCTCAAAAACTATTGCCTTCTATAAATTAATAGGTTTATATTGTTTTATTGGCATAGTTTCAATCCAAGGAGAAAGGAGATTTTCAATCGTGCAACTAAAGAAAGCGTTTTGGAAGTTGGCTTCACTTCTTCCGTTATCATTACTTCTGTTCCTCGGCGGCTGTGATAAAAAACTCGCAGTATTAAATCCGCAAGGACCTGTTGCAAAAGCACAGTATGATTTAATTGTTTGGTCATTCTTGCTTATGTCATTAATTATCGCAATTGTATTCATCTTGTTTACAGTCATCTTGATTCGTTATCGTGAAAAACCAGAGAATATGGACTATGAGCCACCTGAACAACACGGTAACACATTATTAGAAATCGTTTGGACGCTTGTTCCTGTTATTATCGTTATTGCATTATCGATTCCAACAGTAAAAGCAACTTATGCTTCGGAAGAGGTTCCGAAAGAGTCCGAACATATTAAACCAGTGGAGATTTATGTTACATCTGCAAACTGGAAATGGTTATTCAGTTACCCAGAGGAAAAAATTGAAACCGTTAACTATTTAAACATCCCAGCTGGTGTACCAATTCAATTCAAACTGACTTCTGTCGGCCCAATGAATGCTTTCTGGGTACCAGAACTTGGTGGTATGAAGTACACAATGGATGGCATGATTATGGACCTTTATTTACAAGCTGATAAGCCAGGTTCTTACCTAGGTCGTAGCGCGAACTTCTCTGGTGAAGGATTTACTCACATGGAGTTCGAAGTTGAAGCAAAAACTAAAGAGAAATATGACAAGTGGGTTAAAGAAGTACAACAAACTGCTCCTAAACTAACAGAAGATAAGTACAACGAAATTGTTAAACCTGGTGTAGTTGGTCGTATGACATTCTCTAGCCATCACTTAAGTTATGTAGATCCAAAATCACTTGAATATTGTGATTACAACTACTACAAAAACAAAAAATAATAGCTATAATTCCAACAGATTGGAGTGAACACAGTGAAGCTTGATGAATTCTTTGTCACAGGTGACCCGATTATTTACGGTGCAGACGCTTCTATCGTTCTTGTGACATTAGCAATCATTTTCGTACTAACAAAGTATAAAAAATGGAAATGGCTTTGGGACGAATGGTTAACAACTGTTGACCATAAAAAAATCGGAGCTATGTATATTATTTCTGCGGTTATCATGTTATTCCGTGGTGGTATGGACGGTTTAATGATCCGTGCACAGTTAACATTCCCAGAAACAACTTATTTAAACGCTGAACACTATAACGGGATCTTTACAACACATGGTACAGTAATGATTCTTTTCATGGCAATGCCATTCGTTATGGGATTAATGAACCTTGTAGTACCATTACAAATTGGTGCTCGTGACGTTGCATATCCGTTCTTAAATGCTTTAAGTTTCTGGTTATTCTTTGTCGGAGCAATGTTATTCAACATCGCTTTCGTAATCGGTGGTTCTCCAGACGCTGGATGGACTTCTTACTTCCCAATGGCGGGTACAGAGTTTACTTCTGGCGTAGGAAATAACTACTACGCAATTGCAATACAGATTTCAGGTATTGGTACGCTAATGACCGGTATTAACTTCCTTGTTACTATCTTAAAAATGCGTACACCTGGTATGACTTTAATGAGAATGCCAATGTTTACTTGGTCAATCTTAATTACAACAATTATTATTATTTTCGCTTTCCCAGTATTAACAGTTGCTCTTGCATTAATGACATTTGACCGTCTATTCGATGCTCACTTCTTTACGATGGCAAGCGGCGGTATGCCAATGTTATGGGCCAACCTATTCTGGGTATGGGGTCACCCTGAAGTATATATCGTTATTTTACCGGCATTCGGTATTTTCTCTGAAATCATTAGTACATTCTCACGTAAACGTCTATTCGGTTACAGTGCGATGGTATACTCAATGGTTGCAATTTCTTTACTAAGTTTCGTCGTATGGCTTCACCACTTCTTCACGATGGGTGCAGGTCCAGCGGTTAACTCATTCTTCTCGATTTCGACAATGGCGATTTCGATTCCAACCGGGGTTAAGATCTTTAACTGGTTGTTTACACTGTATAAAGGACGTATTCGTTTTACAGTTCCAATGCTTTGGTCATTGGCATTTATTCCAAACTTCGTAGTCGGTGGGGTTACAGGGGTTATGCTTGGTATGGCAGCAGCTGATTATCAGTACCATAACAGCTACTTCCTAATCGCTCACTTCCACTACGTATTAATCGCAGGTACAGTATTCGCTATGCTTGCTGGATTCACATTCTGGTATCCAAAAATGACTGGTCATATGTTAAATGAACGCCTAGGTAAATGGACATTCTGGATCTTTATGAGCGGATTCAACATCTGTTTCTTCCCAATGTACTTCTTAGGTTTAGACGGTATGACTCGTCGTATGTACACTTACTCTGAAAGTCTTGGATGGGGATGGCTAAACCAAATCGCATCTGTTGGTGCAGTAATGATGGGTATTGGCTTCCTACTTCTTTGCTACAACGTAATTTGGAGTGCTCGTCACGGTGAACGTGACACAACTGGAGATCCATGGGATGGCCGTACACTTGAATGGGCAACTCAATCTCCTGTACAACATTACAACTTCGCGCAACTTCCTGAGATCAAAGAAGCTGATGCTTTCTGGTACATGAAAAAACGCGGAGAAACAGTTACACCAGCAGCAGAAGATATCAAACCAATTCACATGCCAAGTAACTCTGGTGTGCCTATTATTGCGTCTGGATTCTTCGGTCTTGCAGGTTTCGCATTAGTATTTAGCTGGTTCTGGCTTGCAGCAATCGGCGGCGTTGGTATTTTAGCTTGCTTAATCTATCGTTCATTCGATTACGATGAAGGTTACTATATCAGTGTTGATGAAATTAAAAAATCAGAACATGTAGCATGAGAGGTGAAATGATATGGCGGCTTTAGACAAAAGCTTACCTTTGGAATATCAATCCGAACAAAGCAGATTGAATATCCTAGGATTCTGGATTTTTCTTGGGGCTGAAATTATGCTGTTCGCAACACTTTTCGCCTCTTATCTAGTCCTTGCTGGTCGTACGGCAGATGGCCCAACACCAGCGCAACTGTTTGAACTTAAAACGCTTTTAATTCAAACACTACTACTTTTAACAAGTAGTTTCACATGTGGTATCGTCATTCACGAAATGCGTAAGCACAACCAAAAAGCAATGCTTGGATGGTTCGTCCTTACATTACTTTTAGGAGCAGGTTTCCTATTCTTTGAAATCGAAGAATTCATTATGTACGTTGGTGAAGGCGCAACAATTCAAACAAGTGCTTTCCTATCTGGATTCTTCGTTCTTCTTGGAACGCACGGAGCCCACGTAACAGGCGGTATCATTTGGGCAACTTGTGTTATTATCCAAATTTTAAAACGAGGTTTAACACCAGTTACAGCTCGTAAAGTATTCATTATTAGCTTATACTGGCATTTCCTTGATCTTGTTTGGGTCTTTATTTACACACTAGTTTACTTGAACGGGATGGTGGCGTAAATGGGTCAAAATAACAACCAAGCAAACGGGCATGCGCATAGCGGATTCCCTTGGTCACACGTTTTCGGATTTATTTTATCGCTTGCACTAACGTTCCTAGCGCTATACGTGGCACTTTACACAAACCTGCCACTTTCAACGATCTTAACAACTATTATCGTAATGGCTGTTGCGCAAGCGTTGTTACAATTAATCATGTTCATGCACTTAAAAGAAGGAGAAGGAAGAGTTCAAATTCTTACAATGATATACAGTTTCTTCGTTGCAACTGCAACAGTTGGTTTAACTGTATGGATCTTCTTCTCAATGTAATGTACATGAAAAAGACTGCTGAGATTCCTCAGCAGTCTTTTTTTATCCCGCATTAACGAGCAGTAAGACCCCCACCTCAAAATTCCGCGGAAGCAAAGAAGTTAGGTGGGGGATCAACTGCCCGTAAAAGCCCGATTGGTTCAACTAATAATCAGTGGGGGATGAACAAAACCCCACTGATTAAAGTTTCACTTTATCCCCTCCCCTATTACATCCACATTACGGAATTAACAACAGAATCATGAAAAATATACTTATTATGACAAATCTTAAGAAAACTCTTTCTTTATGAAATCGAATCCATATGCGTTGCTTTTCTACCTATTATATGGCTAAATAAGTACTATATTTATTTGAAGGGAGAGAACGCAATGGAACATCATACTTCTGTTCTATCACTTATGGTTGTAGTTGCAATCGCGTTTTTCGTTCCCCTTTTGTTACAACGCTTTAAATTAAAAGCACTTCCTGTCGTTGTTGCAGAAATCATCGCGGGAATCTTTGTAGGTAAAAGTGGGTTTAATATTATTGAGCCAGATATGTGGCTTCAAGTCTTATCGACACTAGGATTTATCTTCCTTATGTTTTTAAGCGGGTTAGAAATTGATTTTTCTATCTTTAAACAAAAAGGGAAAAAGAATACGACAAACGAACCAAACACATTCCAAGCAGCAAGTATTATCTTCTTATTTATTTTCATCTTATCTTATGCGCTATCATTACTATTCGTATGGCTAGGATTTGTAGATAATGCAATGTTTATGACTTTAATTATTTCAACTATTTCTTTAGGTGTTGTTGTACCAACATTAAAAGAAAATAACTTAGGAAAAACGGCAATCGGACAAATCATTTTATTAGTCGCTGTTATTGCAGATTTAGTTACAATGATTTTACTCGCTATATTCGTCGGATTAAATTCCGAAAGTGGCCAAAGCATGTGGCTCCTTCTTCTTCTATTCGGCGCTGGTATTGTTATTTACTTCGTTGCAAAACGCTTTAAAAACATTCCATACTTAGATAGCTTAAAAGCTGGTAGTGTACAAATTGATACACGAGCTGTTTTTGCACTCATCTTAATATTAGTAGGGTTATCTGAATCGGTTGGAGCAGAAAATATTTTAGGTGCCTTCTTAGCGGGTGTACTTGTATCGTTATTATCACCAAATGAAGATATGGTTGAAAAACTTGATTCCATCGGCTATGGTTTCTTCATCCCAATTTTCTTCGTAATGGTTGGTGTAAATCTAGAAGTTTGGTCTATTTTCAACGAACCTTCTAGTATGCTAATGATCCCAATTTTAATTGTAGGACTCTTTATTTCAAAACTTTTACCATCACTCGTCTTACGAAAATGGTATCCACGTAATATCGTACTGGGAAGTGCCATCTTATTAACATCAACACTTTCTTTAGTTATTGCAGCAGCTCAAATTGGTGAAAAACTAGGAATCATCAGTCCAAGTTTATCTGCTTCCCTTATTTTAAGCGCAGTTATTACTTGTATATTTGCACCTATATTATTTAAAAAAATGTTCCCGAAAGTAGAAACACCAAAACCAAAAGTTTCTATTATTGGTGCGAGCAGAATTACCCTTCCATTATCACTTGATTTAAAACGAGAAGATTATGACGTGACACTATATATGATGCGTCAAAATAAAATAAATGATGAGGAAGCGAAATCACATGACTTCCCAATCGTGAAATTAGATGACATCACAATTGCATCATTAGCTGAACAAACAGCATTTCATGCAGACCGCGTTGTTGTTGCAACAAGCGATGATGAACAAAACTTATTATTAGCAGAACACGCAAAAGAACTAGGTGTTGAACATGTTATTGCAAGTGTAGAAGATCCGCTTCTACAAGAAAAAGCAACGCAAGAACATATCGCCGTATTCTCAACAATCAACTCTACACGTATTTTATTACGTGCACTTATTGATAAACCAAGCCTCGTTCGCTTAATTACAACAGCAAACGAAACAGTGCGTGAAGTTGAACTACAGAACAATAAATATAACGGCGTGGCACTTCGTCGCCTTCCGTTCTTAGGCGATGTACTAGTCATTCAAATTTATCGTGGGAATAAAGCATTAATACCACATGGTGATACAAGACTACAACACGGTGATACATTGCTTGTCACAGGTTCAAAAGAACATATTGATACACTAAAAAACATATTAGAATAGAAAAATGCTCCTCACATAATTGAGGGGCATTTTTCTATTCTAATATGGTAAAATGTTACTATCATATATTATGAGGATGGATCAAATTATGTCTATTGTAACTTTAGCTCTCTTATTATTAGCGGAAATATTCGTTGCCATTATTCTCATCGGTGTTAGCATTGAAATTTGTAGTTACGGATGGAAAAAATCGAATGGAATAAAATACTCCTGCCTCTTACTTTCACTCCTTCTCGGAACTACTAGCATACTTGGACTTTTCGCCGCACCTGCCTATTTCTTTATACAACTAACAGAAAAAAGCTTATAAGAAAGGATGTTAATATGATTACCGTGAAAAATATTGATGGATCTGAAACTTACGTATTACGTCAAAAAATTTTGCGCCCGAGTCAAACATTAGCAGATTGTAAATACTCTTCCGACTATGAAACAGACACCTTTCACTTAGGCGCATTTATAAACGATGAACTGATTAGTATCGCTTCCTTCTCAAAAGAAATATGCCCTGACTTAATAACAGGTGTTCATTATCGTCTACGAGGAATGGCCACATTACCTGAATTTCGAAACAACCGTGCTGGAAGCTCCTTAATTCAGAAGGCGGAACAAATCTTGCAAGAACGTCAAGCAAATATATTATGGTGTAATGGCCGAATTACTGTAGCTGAATATTACAAGCGCTTAGGCTTCCAGGAACATGGTGAAATCTTTGAAATTGAACCGATTGGCCTTCATAAAGTACTGTATAAAAGGATATAAGAAAAGCTTTCCTCAATACGGGAAAGCTTTTCTTATGTTTCAATCTTCACTTTTTATTTTTTTCATATATATGTATATAAACAAACTAGGAACTAAAAAACAAACAAACATAATAAGTGCTGTTATACTGATTTCTTTTATCGAAATATCCGGTGTTACAATAATACAAATAGCTAACAGTCCAATAACAATACCTACCGGAATGAATAATAGTTTCATGAAATAACTGCGTGATACTCCCCCTGTATGCTCATATGCCTCTACAGAATGTTTTAAATTTAAGAAGTTAATGACTATAATCCCGCCCATAAATACCATTAATAAATCCGAAACACTTTCATATCCTGCACCTTGCAAAACGTAGCGATAAAAAACAATACCTAGTATGACGATATTTTGTAAGATGAAAACTAGTCTAATATGTTTTAGCCCCTCAATCATTAAACGCTCATCTTTCACGATTTTCATCCTATCACTCCTTTTCCTCCCAAAACAAATCATTCAATGTTTTATCTACTGCATAACAAATTTTCAAACATAAATCTAAAGACGGGTTGTATTTCCCCTTCTCAATTAAACTAATCGTTTGCCTTGTAACGCCTACTTTTTCTGCTAATTGTTGCTGTGTTAAATCTAACTGAACACGTGCGACTTTTATTTTACTTACAGCCATTCATGTTCCTCCTCTACCTTTATTGTAATATATATATATTCCATTAAGTAATTTATAATTTACCTAGTCAATTTAATTTTCACCTTATTATACACAAAAAAAGAGCTCCTCATAAGAAGCCCCTCTTCCATATCTATATTATAAGAATAAATGACACCCAAATAAAATTGTAAATAAGTATAGTAACGGATGTACTTCCATCCCTTTCCCTTTCACAATTTTTAAGACTGGATACACTAAAAATCCAATTGCTATTCCATTCGCAATACTAGACGTTAACGGAATACCAACGAAAATTAAAAATGCTGGTAATGCATCTTCAAATTCATTCCAATTAATATCACGAATACTTTGTGCCATTAAACTCCCTACAATAATTAATGAAGGAGCTGTAATAGCGGCTACACTTGATAAAGAAGCAATAACAGGGCTGAAGAATGCAGTTATAATTGTTAGACCAACAACTACAATACCTGTTAATCCCGTTTTACCACCCGCAGCAATACCTGCTGACGATTCAATCGTCGCTGCTGTTGGGCTTGTGCCAAAGATAGAGCCTGTCGTCCCACCAATTGCGTCTGCAATAAACGCTTTACCAAAACGCTTATCTGAATTGTCTGTAATTAAACCTGCTTGTTTAATTAAACCGAGTAATGCACCTGTTGTATCAAATAAAAGCACAAGTAAAAATGAAAATACAACACCATATAATCCGTATTCGATTACATCTGAAAATGCATTGATTGGATTTGAAACGATAATTCCCTCTGGTAAATGAGGCATCGCCACAATTTCATTGGCAAACTTCAGTTGTCCTGTAAAGAAGGCGATAACTCCTGTCACAATCATGCTAATAAATAATGCACCACTCACACGTAATGCCATTAATACCGCTGCTAAAATCAAACCAATTAAAGTTAAAATAACGGCTGGAGAATGGAAGTCACCAATCGTAACTAAATTAGATGGATGATCAACGATAATTCCAGATAAACGTAATCCAATAAAAGCAATAAATAACCCAATTCCACCTGCAATCGCATGTTTTAAACTGTCAGGAATTGCGACAATTAGCTTTTGCCTAAATGAAGTGAAAGATAATAAAAGAAAAATGATACCTGTTACAAATACTGCCGAAAAAGCAATGACATATGTAATCCCCTCTGCCTGTTGAACAACAGAATAAGCAAAATACGCATTCATTCCCATAGCTGGAGCAATAACAATTGGATAGTTAGCTAAAAACGCCATACATAGCGTCCCTACAACAGTCGCAATAATAGTTGCCGTAAAAGCTTGATCAAATGGTACACCTGCATCAGATAATATTTTCGGATTGATGACAAGAATATACGCAAATGTAAAAAAAGTTGTGATGCCAGCTAAAAGCTCTTGCTTCACAGAAGTATTATATTTTTGTAATTGAAACATGGTTATGTACCCTTCCTACATCTGAATTATTATCACACATTCTTTTCTTACTAGTATGTGAGAAAATATAATACTTAATCTTAACAATCAATAAAAAGAAGAGTCAATATATCCCCTAATAGTTCGAATTTTAAGTTTAAGTCTGACAAGTTCAGATGTAGTACAGTTCATTATGATTATTTTTGTAGCATAACAGATAGAAATGTTTTATAATTTAAAATAGTTAAACATTTAGGAAGCGCATTCAACTAACGCTCATTCTACAAGGAGGATTCTTCTTATGCAGCATTCAAACAAATCTGGAACTTTAAATCGAGGTTTAAAAGAACGACATATTACTTTAATGTCACTCGGGTCAGCTATTGGCGTTGGCTTATTTTTAGGATCTGCTTCCGCTATTAAATTAGCTGGCCCTTCTATTTTACTAGGCTACATGATTGCAGGACTCGTTATTTTTTTCATTATGCGAGCGCTCGGGGAAATGGCAATTGAACAACCTGTTGCCGGTTCTTTTAGTAAATATGCATATGATTATATTGGACCACTAGCTGGCTATATTACCGGTTGGAACTACTGGTTCTTATGGGTTGTTACTTGCATGGCTGAAATTACAGCAGCTGGTATTTACATGCAATACTGGTTCCCAGATATCCCGCGCTGGACTTGGGCGTTACTCGCTCTATTATTAATGAGCGCTTTCAACTTCTTATCCGTAAAAGTATTTGGAGAACTTGAATTTTGGTTTGCTCTCATCAAAATTGTCACAATTATCTGTATGATAGTAGTTGGTGCTGGAATTATTTTATTTGGATTCGGAAATGGTGGAATAGCTACTGGCATTTCCAACCTTTGGTCACATGGTGGCTGGTTCCCAAATGGTTTTTCTGGGTTACTACTCTCTTTACAGATGGTACTATTCGCTTACTTAGGCGTTGAATTAATCGGTGTTACAGCTGGTGAAGCTCAAAATCCGAAGAAAACACTCGCAAAAGCAATTGATAACGTTTTTTGGAGAATTCTACTCTTTTACGTTGGGGCTCTATTCGTTATGATGGCAATTTATCCATGGAACGAACTTGGTGAGAAAGGAAGTCCATTCGTACTAACATTCCAGCAAATCGGTATCGCAAAAGCAGCAGGGATTATTAACTTTGTCGTATTAACAGCAGCTCTTTCTTCTTGTAATGGTGGTTTATTTAGTACAGGCCGTATGCTATATACATTAGCTCAGCAGAAGAAAGCTCCTGAAAGATTCGGTCGTTTAAATAGAAATGGGATTCCAAGCCAAGGAATTATAGCAACAGCTATCGTTTTACTCGTTGGTGTTATATTAAACTATCTTGTGCCAGCAAAAGTATTTACATGGCTCACTAGTATTTCAACTTTCGGGGCGATTTGGACTTGGGGCATTATATTAGTCGCTCAAATGAAGTTCCGTAAAAGTTTGTCTACGCAAAACAAACAAAAGTTATCGTATAAAATGCCTTTATACCCATTAAGTTCATATTTCTCACTCGCTTTCCTTGCATTAGTATTAGGTGTAATGGCGTATTCCGAAGATACACGAATCGCATTGATTGTCGGTCCTATTTGGCTTATCGGCTTAGCTATCGTGTATTACATGAAAGGGTTTCATAAGATTGATGAAACCCCTAATTCAAAAATTAGTTAAACAAAACATCCCTTCCTTATTACTTGGAAGGGATATTTTTATGTCTATATAAATATTTCTCAACAAAATTCACGGTATTTTTACAATTTTTTAATATTTTTTATGTTTTCCGTCTTTATTTTTACAGAAAAATAAATTACATTATTAAAGCACATATAATTTATTATTAGGGGGATTCTTCTATGAAGAATAAAAAATGGATTACATTTTCTTTAGCATCAGCAATTACACTAAGTATAGGGGCTTCGTTCATACCGTCTACTTATGCCGAAAGCTCTGTAGACCCAGCTCCTGAAATTGCTGCAAAAGTTGTAAATCAAAATAATGGGAAGAAAGTATTATTCGATAATTCACACGGTCAAACTGCCGGGACAGCTGACTGGGTTATTGATGGCGGCTTTTCTGACTTCGGAAACGGCATTGCTCAAAATGGATATCACGTAAAAGAACTTCGTAAATCAACACCTATTACATACGAAGATTTAAAAGATTACAATGTGTTTATCGTTCCAGAAGCAAATATTCCTTACAAAAAATCTGAACAAGATGCTATGTTACAATATGTGAAAAATGGCGGTAGTATATTCTTTATTGCCGATCATTATAATGCCGATCGTAATAAAAATCGCTGGGACTCTTCTGAAGTATTTAATGGATATAGACGCGGTGCTTGGGATAATCCAGCAAAAGGACTGTCTAACGAAGAAGCAAATTCACAAGCTATGCAAGGAGTAGAAAGCTCTGATTGGCTATCTGACAACTTCGGTATTCGCTTCCGCTACAATGCAATGGGCGATGTTTCAGCGAAAACTATTGTGTCACCTGAACAATCATTCGGAATTACAGAAGAGGTTTCATCTGTAGCAATGCATGCTGGTTCTACTTTAGCCATTACAAATCCGAAACTAGCAAAAGGACTTGTTTACCTTCCAGAGAACCCATCAAAATGGAATAACGCTGTTGATAGCGGTGTTTATAATGGCGGTGGTGTTGCAGAGGGTCCTTATGCTGCTATCGCAAAAGTAGGACTTGGAAAAGCTGCTTTTATTGGGGACTCTTCTCCTGTTGAAGATGCTACGCCAAAATACGTTCGTGAAGACTCTGGCCAAACAAAGAAAACTTACGATGGATATAAAGAAGAAAACGATGCTATCTTACTAGAAAATATCGTAAATTGGCTATCGAATAAAGAAACATTTACAAGTTTAGATCAAGTTAACGGTTTACAACTTGATGCACCTACAGCTCTACAAACATTTGAACAACCAAGCTTATCAACTGAGCCACAACCAGAACCTTGGAGTGCGCCAAATGCAGGTTATCAATGGTTTAATACAAATACTTTTAAACCTGGTTCATATGGCTATAACGGTGCAGTAACAGCAAATGACTACGCAGTTACACACCCTAACACTCTACCAAACAATGAAGTGTTCCAAATCAAAATTCAAGTAAATAACTTATTACCAAATACAACATACAATAATTACTCTTTAGGTATATTCACTACTGGTGGTACACAAGTAGCAAAAGTTCAAAATACAAACGGCACTTGGCCATCTGCTTTCGGATATAGTAGTGCATTTTCTTTTACAACAAACAGCTTAGGTTCTGCTGAAAAAATTGTGAACGTACAAATCGATCCAAATACGACTGGACAAGCAACACTTCGTCTACGCCAAAATACAACAGCGAAATATAATGAAGCTGTAACGATTAATAAGAAATAATGAAAAAGGCAATCCGGATATGGATTGCCTTCTTCTCACTTCGCTTCTTTTGAGAAAAACATTCTTGAAATAACGATACCTATACTTCCTACGATTAAGAATAACACTGCCCTGATCATCATTAAAACTTCTGGTAAGTCTAGAAGAAATAGCTTTCCTATCGTTACGACTAACACGACTAAGCCAGCATACAATATTTCATTCATATTTTTATTCCGTCCAAGCCAAACTGCAAATAATGCATATACCATCCATTTTACTCATTTATTCTTATTTAGAGGAACACTAACGATAACACCAATACAAGCTCCTATAATAGCTGGAACAATCCACCCAACACCTTCTGTATAAAACGGAATGTATTTCAATACTGATGTCCACTGATTCATCATTACATTTTTATTGAAAATATCGATTGCACTAAATATCGCTACAATCACAATTGTAACAGGATATATGCATACATACTTCCCAATATACTTATGGAATAGCCCTAAAATAATGAGCGTTAATGCAACTGGATAAATAAATCCAAGAATCGGTACTGATACTTTTAAAATTTGTGTTAATCCTAAATTAGCTAAAATCATACTAACAAAACTTAAGATAAATGCCCAAACTTTGTAAGACACTTTAGGAAATACACTTGCGAAAAATTGACTACAAGATGTAACAAGTCCGATCGAAACACATAAACACGCGATCGTAAAAATAAGACCTAATAAAACGACTCCGCCTTGTCCAAATAATGTAGTCATCATTTGTGCTAACACTTGCGCGCCATTATTAAATGTCCCCAATGAACCACTCATTGAACCAACATATCCAAGTATGACATAAATAATAGATAATAATAGTCCTGCACCAATTCCAGCAATACTCATATATTTCGCTAAACCTTTATCATCTTCAATACCTTTTGCACGGAGAGCATTTGCAATAACAATCCCAAAAATTAAAGCTGCTAGTGCATCCATCGTTAAATATCCATCTAAAAACCCTTGGAACATAGGCGCTTGTCCATAGTTTCCAGCAGCCTCTTTCACACTACCTACTGATGTAAACATGCTTTTTATAAAGATAAGAGCAATCATACCTAATAATAACGGTGTTAAAACTTTTCCGAACAAACCCATTAATTTAGACGGTGATAAACTTAACCAGTACACAATACTAAAGAAAATAACTGTGTAACATAATAAGACTACGCTACCTGCTTCCGGGAATAGCTGACCCGGTCCCATTTCAAAAGCTAAACTTCCTGCACGTGGTATGCCAAGGCCTGGTCCAATAAATACATACACGATACATGGAAAAATAATGGCGAATGAAGAATGAACCCTACCCGCTAGCGTTTGAAAACTTCCTGCTTTCGCAATCGCAATAACTCCCAATATAGGAAGACCTGTTGCTGATATAATAAACCCTACTAATGAAATCCACACATGTTCTCCTGCTTCATACCCAAGAAAAGGCGGGAATATAAGATTCCCCGCTCCAAAGAACATTGAGAATAACATAAGACTAATAAGTAAAATTTCTTTTTTCTGTAACAATTTCATCTCTTTCTCCTTCTTTAATTTCATCTTTTATGAAATCAATTTCACATATAAAAAAGTGTAAAAAACCGCTTCCTTACAAAGAAAACATAGTCCATAGTCTATCACAAAAGAAACACCCATTCTATAGCTATCCCTCTTTTCCAATTTCTTCTGAAAAATCAACCTTTATTGACTTATAATAGTTAATAAAGTAAAATATTAAATGTGCAAAATTATTAACTTTGTTTTTGTTTGTGTCAGGAGGAAAATAACATGGAATCAGCGATACAACTAGAAAGAGAACAACAAAGAAAAAAGAAACATCCTCCAGGTTTATACTTACTCTTCTTTACAGAAATGTGGGAAAGATTTAGTTACTATGGATTACGAGGATTATTAACATTATATTTAACGACAGCTTTAGTAAGCGGTGGTCTTGGGTTTAGTCCCGCATGGGCACTCTCTATTTACGGATTTTATACTGGAGCCTGTTATTTCACACCAATGATTGGTGGATACTTAACAGACCGTTTTCTAGGTAGACGAAAAGCGATCACAATTGGTGGTATAACAATGGCAATCGGTAACCTTACACTATTTGCCTTGCAAAACCAATTAGGCCTATACCTCGGATTAGCGCTTATTATTATTGGTAATGGATTCTTCAAACCGAACATCTCTACACTGGTTGGAGAATTATACGAAGAGAATGATCCAAAACGTGATAGTGCATTTACCATTTTCTATATGGGTATTAACGTCGGGTCATTTTTAGCTCCACTCGTTTGCGGATTTTTATCAGAAAATTTATTCAAAACAACAGTTGATGGCGTTGTACATTACGGATTCCGTTACGGTTTCTTAGCAGCTTCAATCGGAATGATTGTTGGACAAATTTTATTTACAACACTATCAAATCGCTTCCTTGGTGATATCGGTAAAAAACCAACTCGCGATTTGCAAGCAGCTGCTGGACAACCATCAGTAGGAGATACACCGTTAACAAAAAAAGAAAAACAACGTACTGCAGTTATCGTCATTTTAACATGCTTTGTTGTCTTCTTCTGGGCTGGCTTTGAACAAGCTGGTAGCTCATTAACATTATATACAAACAAATTTGTAGACCGCTCTGTGTTCGGATGGGAAGTTCCAACATCTTGGTTCCAATCGGTCAATCCATTATTTATTATTTTACTTGCTCCAGTCATTTCAGCATTATGGGCAAAACTTGCAACTCGCAAGCGCGGGGATTTAAAAATCCCAACAAAAATGGGACTTGGTATGATCTTGCTCGGTATCGGTTATATCATCCTCGTTATTGCTACATTAAAAACAGGTAGTGATGAACATAACATTACAGAAAAAGCAAACTTACTATTTATCGTCTTTACGTATCTTTTCCATACGTTGGGTGAGCTATTCTTATCACCTGTTGGACTATCAATGGTTAGTGCACTTGCCCCAGTAAAACTTGCTTCTTTATTAATGGGAGTATGGTTAGCAAGCTCAGGAATCGCCAACATTTTAGGTGGACAACTCGCAAGCTTCACAACTTCACTTGGGTATGCTGAAGTATTTACCGTAATCGGAGCTGTAGCAATTGTATTAGGTTGTGTTTTATTACTAATTTCTAAGAAATTAGTGAAATGGATGGATTAAAAAAAGATGAGGGATTCCCCTCATCTTTTTTATTTCTTCGCCTTCGTTCCTACTAAATCACCAGCAACAACATAACGTTTAGAATTATCTTTCACAGATACACATGTAATAAGCGTTATCTCATCTTTCCCATGATCCTCAACAACTTCCCATTTATCAGGAGTTACTTCAGATACACCAGTAACCGCATACTCATATTCGTTTTCATTATCATACAAATAAATTTTATCGCCTTTTTTTAAAGATGCTATATCACTAAATAAAACACCTTTTTTAGACATGTTATGTCCCGCTAATGCATAATTCCCTTTTCCCATTACTTGATTTTCTTTTACTGTTGCTGCACCTGATAATAGGTTTTTCTCAGTAGAAGACTTTAAAACAGGAAGTTCTAATGAAACACTTGGAATCGAAATACGACCAATTACTTGTTTCTTATCTAAAGATGCGTTCGCTACTTCTGCCAAGTCTGGTTGATTAATTTTCGAAGCATCTACAAATTCCGTCTCATGCTTTTCATAATTCATCTTTTGAACAGCCTGCACATTCGCTGTTTGTTTCTTCTCTGCCTGATATCCATCATAAAATGGCTTTCCAATTAATACACCTCCTACAACAAATAGAAGGATTGCTACTATACTATAAATTCTTTGCTTATTCATATACAATTCCTTTCCCTTACAAAATCTTGCTCTATATAAAATGATAAGATAATATTGCTATATGTACAAGTATAAGCTGAAAAGAAACCTTCTTGCATTGGCAAGAAGGTTTCTTTTTAGACTAACTTATTTCTATAAAGTGATACATAAAAGACTGTCATTTGAATAAAAAGCATGAAAAATAAAATGTATAACGGATATCCAGGAATATATAAATTAGCTACAGGAGAAAGCGTTAAAAATCCAATAGCGATGACTACTCCATACCAGAATGAAATAAATGTTGTCCGGCATGCCTTTTGCGTGATTTCTTTTTCCCGCTCATCTTCTTGTGGGAATAATAATGGGTACATCCAATAAGAAAGAGCTTTATGTTTCTTCTTTTGAAATTTATAAAAAATCGTCGTTATACTAGCTACAATAATTAATAATCCTAACGGTATCATATTGATCGTTACTTCAAATGGCAATTTCTCAGTTTTAATAATATTTGCCAGCTCTATCCAAGCATAATAGAGTTCAATAAATGCCCAACAAGCAATCATAAACCTCAGCACATTTAAAATATACGAAACCGCAATTTTATTCATCATTCTCCCCCTCCTTATTTAAAACAAACACATCTTCCATCTTTAACTGAAATACATCGCAAATCATAAGCGCTAATAATAATGAAGGAACATAATCCCCTTTTTCAATTGCCGCGATTGTTTGTCTCGTCACTCCAACCTTTTCTGCTAATACACTTTGCGAAAAATTAAACCGAGCTCTTAATTCCTTCACTCTATTTAAAATGGTCAAATTTACCACCTCTTAATTTTATTGTATGATATCCTTAACAAAATATAAACCCAACTTAACATTGTTTTTATAAAAAAATCCAACTTTACGTATTGTAAAGTTGGATTACATGTTAGTTTAAAATTGTAACTTTAACTGTTCTTCTGCCCCAGCTACTTGATGAACCTTTATCTGGCATTAAAACATCAATTCTGTGACCTTTAATAGCTCCGCCAGTGTCTGCTGCAATAGCAACTCCATACCCGTCAACCTTTACAGTAGAGCCTAATGGAATAACAGCTGGATCAACCGCAATTAATTTCATTCCTGGATTTGCAGTTAGATTATAACCTTTACCACCTGGTCCCCATGCAGAAAATACTTGTTGCCCTGCCCCATAGCCATTTTCAGCTGGATCTGCTGTATAAGCTGTAGCTTCTACATAAATTTCTTTTCCACCAGCAGTTGGCTTAGGTTGTGCAGGTTCTACCTTTGAATTATTATTAGCAACAGGTTCAGCTGGTTTATTAGCTTTTTCTTGCTTTTGCTTTTCAGCAATTTCTGCTTGCGCTTTTGCAAAAGCTTCTTGCTCAGCCTTTGCAGCTGCTTCTGCTTTCGCACGCTCTTCTGCTGCAATTCTCGCTGCTTCTTGTTCACGAGCAATTGTTTCTTGTACTGCCTTCATATTTGACTCAATTTTAGCTTTTTCTTCTGCTGCTAAATTAAGTTGGCTTGCAACCTGATTATATTTAGCTTGAACTGTTTGTAAGTTATCTTGACGTTTTTTCAAGTTATCTTGCAGTTCAGCTTGCGCTTTTGCTAATTTTTGTTTGTCTACTACTAAAGATGCTTCTTTCTCGTCAATTGTTTTCTTATCTTCTTCAATTTGACGAAGATCTTGTTCTTGTAGACGTAAAATTTCTTTATCAGCTTCTAAAATAGTAGAAACTGCGTTCATACGTTGTAAGAAATCTGCAAAGTTTTTTGACTCTACTACAACTTCTACTACTAAACTCGTATTTGAACTGTTTTGAACAGAAACCATACGTTTTCTCATAATGTCCTTACGAGCAAGGACTTTATCTTCTAAAACGACAATTTCTTTCTTTTTTTGTTCAATCTGCTTATGTGTTTCATCAATTTTACGTTGAATAGCAGCTTGATCCTCTTTATTTTTTGCAATTGTATTATTTAAATTATGTAGTTCGTTTTCGATACCTTGAATTTCTTTACTAACAGCTTGCTTCTCTTGCTCTTTCTTTTGCATTTCTGCATCATTTTGCTGCAATTGCTGTTGCATGTTGTTAAGTTTCTCGTCGTTTGACTCTGCTTTTACAGCGACTGTACTAGAAAGACCGATAATTCCTGCTAATACTAGACTACTGATTCGCTTAAAATAGTTCATAATCCGACTCCCTTCTTATACAGTTATACATGATTTATTTTACAGTTTGTTTACAATACCATTAAATACAGTTTATTTTTCATGACGAAAAAAAGAGAATTATGAATAAAATGTAATAGATTCTTAAATATTTAACAATTCCTATATTTAAAAATTATAAAAGATGCTAAAATCCAAATATAGAGAAAATATAACTTCTAAAGGCGGTTGAAATAAACACATGTTTACTCAAAAGAAATCACTCCAACATAAAATTGATCAATTAGAAAATCGTATACAAGAACTAGAAGCAGCATTAAAACAAAAAGATATTGAAAAACAAGCGACTATTACTTCTATCCACGATTGTGTACAAAGCGTTGTTCAAGAGCATCAACTTGTAAATAACCAGCACAATACACTTCAAAATTTAGTTCAACAATTAAGCTCATGTTTCGAAAATGTTTCAACGCGTACAACACATTCCAATGAATTGAATAACGAAATGTTACAAAAAGAACAAAGCTTAATTCAATCTATTGAAGAAATTATTGATTGTTCTAACGAAGGAAAAGAATCTGTTCATCGTTTACTTATTGTAATTAACAAATTAGGTGAACAATCTCAGCGCACGTCTAATAGTATGAATCATTTAAGTGAACGCTCAAAAGAAATCGAGCAAATTGTAGAAGTCATTCAAAACATTGCAGCACAAACAAATTTACTTGCTTTAAATGCAAGTATTGAAGCTGCTCGTGCTGGAGAGCACGGTAAAGGATTCGCTGTC
The DNA here is from genome assembly GCF_002746455.1 of Bacillus fungorum. Classification (GTDB taxonomy): domain Bacteria; phylum Bacillota; class Bacilli; order Bacillales; family Bacillaceae_G; genus Bacillus_A; species Bacillus_A fungorum. The sequence continues at coordinate 36,573 of NZ_NWUW01000016.1, forward strand.
GTTGCCAATGAAGTAAGAAAACTAGCGGAAAGTACCGCGGAAAGTACAAAAAACATCGGCAACTTAACGAAAAAAATTCAAGAAGAAATTGAAAAAGCATACGATAATACAAAAGATAATTTGCATTTAGTCGATGAAGGTGTAGAAATGAGTGCTGATACAAACGCTAGAATTGAAAATATTTTAATTATGATTCAAACGTTACAAAACGGTGCTACTAATGTTATTAAAGCTATTGAAAAACAAAAGTCTTGTAATGATGATATATTACGAGAATTCGCTAATACACAACAAATGTTCCAAAAGTTAAATACTACTATTATGAATCACATTCATGATGCTGAGAAAGTCGATGTTCAATTAACGAAAAGTCTTGAAGAAACAGTAGTTTCTCATTAATAATAAAAATCCCTTATACTGTTATAAGGGATTTTTATTATTTTTCGAATATTTATTTCTTCTCAATATTCATCCATATCTTTGTTATAATGGACAAGTTGTTTCTTTCGACTATTAAACAAGGAGGTTATTATGGAACAATTTTACTACATTTTAAAATATTTAATTCTTGGTCTGTTCCAAGGACTAACAGAACCGATTCCGATTTCTTCAAGCGGTCACCTCGTTTTAGCACAGCATTTGCTAGAACTAAAAATAGAAGGATTTAGTTTCGAACTACTTGTTAATTCAGCTTCATTATTAGCTGTATTACTTATTTATAGAAATGATTTAATTCGTCTAACGAAGAATGGTCTATCTTATATATTTACAAGAGCGGAAGACGCAAAATCAGATTTCTTCTTTATTATTTACCTTGTTATTGCAACCATTCCAGCAGGTGTTATTGGTGTTTTATTTAAAGATTACATCGATCAGTACTTAAAAGGTGTGAAGATGGTTGGGATTTCCCTTCTTATTACTGCTGTTGGCCTTTGGATTATTAGAAACTTGCGTGGACGTAAAAATGATGGCGATCTTTCTATGAAAGATGCAATCATCGTCGGATTAGCACAAGCTTGCGCACTAATTCCTGGAATAAGCCGATCAGGTGCAACAATCGTAGCAGCGATGTTACTTGGTATGAAGCAAGAAACGGCTCTTCGTTTCTCATTCTTACTATATATCCCTGTTAGCTTAGGCGGTTTATTACTAAGTATTACAGACATTGCAAAAGATCCAAACCTAGACACATTATTCGTACCATATGTCGTTGCATTTATCGCAACATTTATCATGACGTATATTTCGTTAAAATGGTTTATGAACATTATGGCAAAAGGAAATTTAAAATATTTCTCTTTCTATTGTATTATCGTAGGTGTACTTAGTCTTATTTTCTTATAAAGTGACACTTACAAAGCGAAAAGCGAGTCATTCTATTAAACTAGGATGACTCGCTTTTTTATATCTTTATAATGATAAAGCCCCTCTTACTTTTTTGTCGAGTAAGAGGGGCTCTTTTATGCGTATACTTTCTTTTCTTGACAATACAAACGAATAACATGTTTATTTTGTTGAAATACATCATGCGTTAGGCGGATAATAATAAAATTTCGTTTTGTTTGATCATCATGAACAAAAATCTGTTCTCCCTCTTGAAAACGCCATGCACTTTCAATAGTTGTAATATGATCCCCACTTACAGAAAAAAGCTCATATCGCATATCTTGTACCCTCTCTCAACTTATAATAATCACAATATCCTTATATTAAATTTATTATAACTTAATTCTATTGAGATTTGTAATTTTTTCTATTTCAAAATATTTTAATTTTGTTTTCAGGCTCTTTTAGCGTTATAATGATAAGCGAATTTTCATTGAAAGGAGCTTCATTTTGACTGCATATTTATTTCCAGTAAAAACAGCATTTATTTTATTTCCTATTTTAGCAATGTTCCTCTTAATACCTTTTTTAATATTTAATTATCGAAAATATGGTTATTTAAATAAATGGCGCTCATTTATTTTATACTCATTATTACTTTACTTATTAAATGCCTATTTTCTTGTGATTTTGCCGTTACCACAAACATATGATACTTGTAGCCTACAACCGGCTAATACGCAGCACATGCAACTATCACCATTTTATTTCATACAAGAAATTAGTAATCATACCTCGGCAATTTTAACGAAACCAGCTACTTATTTCTACCTATTAAAAGAATCTGCGTTTTTACAAGTAGCATTTAACGTTCTATTAACCGTTCCATTTGGTATATACTTACGTTATTATTTCCGACGTAGTTTCTTACAAACAATTTGTATTTCTTTTTGTCTTTCACTCTTTTTCGAGCTAACACAAGTGACTGGACTATACGGCATATACAATTGTGCATACCGCTTATTTGATATAGATGATCTGTTTTTAAATACATTAGGTGGCGTAATTGGCTTTATTATTGCACCAATATTTACGTACTTCCTTCCGAAAGCAAACGAATTAGATAGTCATATTGATTTGGAAACGAAACCAGTCGGATTCGTTCGTCGCTTTATCGCGATGCAAATTGATTGGATTTTCTTATCTATCGTTGTACCTGTCATTAAAAACAAAGGAAATTCTTTCTTTGTTTCTAATATTCAATCTTACACGAACATATACGAACTCATTTTCATAACGTGTTCGATCTTTATTTACTTTATTATCATTCCATACTTTACGAATGGAAAGACAATTGGGAAAGCATTACTTCGTATTTACGTGAAAGGAAAATCAAATCGTATTACGTTGAAGGAACTATTCATCCGTTACGGTATATTCTATTTCATTTTAGGTGGAATCAATTATATTCTTTCTAGTAGCTCTATCTTAAATCTTACAGAGCCTTTAGTATTACTAGTTATAGTATTATTCCAATTCGTAATTAACGGCCTATTTATTATTCATGTTTTATTACATGTATTTAGTCGTGATAAGTTACTATTTTACGAGCATATCAGTCAAACAAAAAATGCAATTACACTAAAAAAAGCTGACAAGTAATACTTTGTCAGCTTTTTTTCATAGGCGTAAATAATTTTTCTGTATAAGGGTTTAAAAACATTTCTGCTTCATCTAATAACTTCCTCACCTTTAGAAACGAGTGTAATTCCGGATATATATTTTGTAATTGTTCGTACGTTAACGTATGCATTTTCCCCCAATGTGGCCGTCCTTCATACTTTAGAAAGATTTTCTCCACTTCCCCAAAATAAGCAGCATACTTCATCCCTTTATACATATGAACAGCAATATACGCTGAATCTCTTCCATACGCTGGACTGAGCCATATATCATCCCTTTTCACATAACGGCATTCAATTGGGAAGTGCACCTTATACTTTTTCTTTTCAATAAGATTTGAAATTTCTTCTACAACAGTCCTCATATACTTTGAAGGAACACTATACTCCATTTCATAAAATGGAACCGCACGCGATGTAGCAAATACTTCATAACTCGGACCAATTATTTTTGTATTCGGTACAGCTTTAGCCGATAATCGACTTACTCCCTTACTTATAGAGGGAAACCATTTACATCCTTTAGATAACAAAGAAAACATCTTATTTTCAAGCAACTCTACCTTTAGTTTATGCCATTTCAAATCACTTTTTTTACTCGTTGTTTCGTTTGTAACTTTCACTTGCACTTCATCTGAATAAGGAAAAACAAAAAATTCAAAGTGACGATTCTTCTTATATTCTTCTAATTTGTTCATTACATTAGATAATGACTGTTTTTCACTTTCATACACAAGTGAATACGCCCTGATAACTTTCAATTTTATCTTTACAATGATACCTAGCATCCCAAGTGACAACTGAAAGGCTCTCCAATATTCCACATTCTCCGTTTCCGAACAAACTATACCCTCACCTGTAGATAAAACTGCGGTAATCTCTATAACTTGTGTTGATAAACTCCCAAAGGTAATACCCGTCCCATGTGTCCCCGTACTAATTGCTCCTGCAATAGATTGCGAATCAATATCCCCTAAATTTTCTTGCGCATAACCTTTTTCCTCAAGTAACTTCCCTAGCTCATGTAACTTTGTTCCTGCCCATACTTCGACAACCATCTTCTCCGTATCAATATTCACAATGCCCTTCAATTCATCTAAAGAAACTAAAATTTCTTCCGTTTGCACGAGAGGTGTAAACGAATGTCCTGAACCGACAACACGAATTTTCTTCCCTTTTTTTCGCGCAAGCCCTACAACTTCTACTACATCTTGTATACTCTCTGGATACATCGTATAATGCGGCGTTCCTTCTACATTCCCTGTCCAATTTCTCCATTTTTGTCCCTTTATAGAAAGCATTGGCCATCCCCCCGATATGTTAAATACTCCCCAACAATCTCTCCTTCTTTCACACGATATAAAAAAGGAAACCGCTCACATAATTCTCCAGCTTTACTATGGCGAAACAAGATAGAATCTCCTATCTCTACTCGTTCCTCACCGTTATACAAAATCGGTGTTTGTACCTCACCAGCACCTTCTAAACCTACTAATTTTGCACCATCGGGCCTCCAAACCTCAGGTTCTTTATCTTTCCCAATTGCGCCTGAGGCAATATATCCACCACCTAGACAAGTGTAAATAGTTGGGGCTGGTTTACGCACAACTGGTAAAGCAAATCCGACAGCTGGATGAAATTGCACATCTTTATAATAATCAAACAACTTCGGGGCATAAAAAGCAGAACCTATTGTAATCTCTGAAACTGAATGATCTTGCTCAGTTGTTTTTATACTTCCTGTGCCTCCCCCATTTACAAACCTTAGTTCAATACCTAGATTTTGTATTTCTTTTACGATATGTCCTCTTCTTTCTTTAACTTCTAACACTGATTTCTTCTTTAAATATGAAATCACTTTACTTTTCACTCGTTGATTCGGTATGTGATCTCCTACCCCAGCAATTTGGGCTTCATACCCCATTACACCATCTAGTATTAAAAATGATGATTCTTTCACCCTTTTTACTATTTTCAAAACACCTTGCACATCTTTTACCGGTGATCTTTTGACCCCAAAATGAAATTGAAAAAAACGACTACTCATATCAATATCCAAACAAACACGAAAACACCCTTTAGACTTCTCAGCAATTTTTTCTAAATAAACAATATGGTCTTCACAATCCACCATACAAGTTATAATGAGCCCTTGCTTTGTTAGCAAACTTATTTCATGTAACGCTCTTTCATCATAAGCAGGATATCCGAGCAATAAATCATTGAATCCTTGTTCAATTAAAAACAAAGCTTCCCTAGGTGAAAAACACATAATACCTTGAAATCGATCATGTGCAGATAAAATCTTTTGCATAACTGGAACAGAACGTAACGATTTACTCGCTATACGAATCTTCTTATTTCCACTTAATTCTATAATCGATTGAATATTTCTATCTAAAGCCACTTCATCCAAAAATGCACACGGTAATGGGACTTCTTTAAAAATTCCTCGATCCACATTTTTCTCCCCTCTTCTCTATATGTCTTATACATATTGGAAAGAAAGTTTAAATTTCCTCTTACAAAATAAAAAAGTTTCTTCCTATTAAGAAGAAACTTTTTTAGGACTACTTCAGAGAAATAGTCGCCTCTACTGGATAATGATCAGAGTAATCATTATATGTATATTTTTTGAGCCATGATGTAACAGTCCACTGTGGAGATTTTGGCTGTAACACTTTATTCTCTATAAGTGATGGATTCGCATGATCTTTACTTGCAATAATATAATCTAAATACTCGGCAGGGCTATCAGGGAAATTATATTTCGCAATACTGTTTGTCGTCGCATCCCAAGTTGCTGTATGTCCCGTATAAGATGGAATTGACGCATGCAATGTTTTGAACATGGATGCGTACTCTGAGTCACTATTGTTCTCTGCATTTATTTTATTTACGTTCATATCACCACCAAATAGGACGTACTCGTCATTTGGTATATTCTTATTTTTAATAAAATCTTGAATTTCTTTTAGCTGGTTTGTACGTACAGATGCAGGTGAAGTTTTTCCGCACATACTATCTTCAGCCTGCAAATGCGTCCCAATTACATGAACGAAACGATCATTTTTCTTAATTTTCGTGTATACAAATCCTTTATTTGATAAATTATCTGGCCCGCATCCTTTTGCAAATACATATTGAATCTTTTCAACGATCGGCCATTTGCTCACGATTGCAACGCCCCCATCTTCAGGAGTTGAAGATGAATAGCTACCTAACGTTTTATCCCACTCGTTTCCGTTACTACGACCTAATACTGCCGTTTGGTTTGGATATTCTTTCTTCAAATTCCCTAACAAACGATCTGATGCGCTATTATCAAACACTTCATTTAATATAACTACATCCTGATTCTTAATATAATCCGCTGCCCCAATTAAATCAGCACGCTCACTTTGTCCCCAGTTCGGATATAAGTTAGTTGATAGCATGTACACATTATGTGTCATCACTTTTAAAGTACTATTTTGATTTGTAGACATGTCTGCTTGAGCTGAAGATCCTCCGGATAAAACTCCTAAACCAATCCCAAAGCTAAGTACACCTTTTAGCAAATTACCTTTCACGTTTCATACCTCCATGTGTATAGTGATAAAAAGGCCAAATACTCTATTATGAGATTTGACCTTTTTAAATACTTAACGATCTCCGTACGTATCAAACCAAAGCTGAATGTATCCGGCAGTAACACGTTGTGCATCCATTAATCGCTTACCTGTCATTGGTGTAACTTCAGCACGCCATTTATCTGCATATTCTTGTGATACAGCTGCTTTTACGAACCAATCTTTCGTATTATCATTTACAATTCCAGAGTAATCTTGTTTTGCTACTACTGCCGCTCCATGAATCCACTCTTCTGGATTTGTACCTTTCCAGTTCCAATATCCATTTCCATCCGTTACTTTATAATTATCTTTTATCGTATCTACAAAGTTTTCATATTTAGAATGGAATCCTTGTGGGTATGAAAGATTTGTAAAGTTTGCCGCATGCATCGGTTGGTTTACATCTCCTAAATAATGAAGAGATAATCCTAAATAGAAGAATGCTTGTTTCATATCTTTATTTTTGTATGACTCACCAGCTAATTTAAAATATTTAGCTCCAGTTTCTTTTGCCTGCTTTGCAAATGGAATATATGTTTTTCCATTGTCTGGATCATAGAAATGTGAAGCAAATGTGCTATTATCATAATAAGGATTTTCATAGTCAGCTGCATAAATACCGTTCTCTAACTCCGTACGCCATTCATTTAATTGTGCAACTCGATCTTGTTTTACAAGTGTTGTATTGCGAGACATAATATCAATGGCACGGTTTACAATCCATAAATGAGAGTTTACGCCTTCTTTATGTTTATCTTCAGCAGACCAGCGGTGAACTATTTTTATTTTACTTCCCCCATCATTTTCATGAGCAAATGCAACACTTTGTAACGGAGCTACTAATGTAATAGCTGCTGCTAAAGCAAGTACTTTCTTTTTCATCTGAAATCCTCCATTTTATAATTGAATTATTGTAAACTTTTTGTTAAGATCCTATGATGTCATCCGGTTAACCTATGACTAGAATATCCCACCTTTCATGAAATTTCTATCACTAAATTAAAATATGCAAATTTTCATATCATTATAACTTTATACATAGTGAATATAATGAATGCACTTATGTAATAAAGTATCGTTAAGCTACTACGAATGATTATCTAAACTAATGTAAAAAAAGAGTAAAGCATACACATGCTTTACTCTTTTTTTCTATTCGATAATATACTTGGTAGCTGTACATTAACTGCCAACTTATGAATAAATCCAAACACTAATCCAATTCCAATAAATATGTATAAGATTGTAAATACCTTTCCAAAATCAGTTTGCGGACTAAAATTTCCATCACCGACAGTCGTCAGCGTGACCACACTAAAATATAAAGCGTCAAGAGGACGTAAACCTTCAACTGTACTATAAAAAATCGTACCAGATGTTAATGTTAAAAATGTTAATACGAATAATACTTGAAATTCTTTATCTTTCCACGCTCGTAAACAAGCTTTTAGCATCCGTTTCAATGTCAACATAAATGAAAGCATTAGACTTCCCCTTCCAAACAAAATACCTTTAGTTAAAGGAAAGTCTATCACCTTTCTGTATAGAAAAAAAGTAGCCCTCTTCTATTTCTAGAAAAGGGCTACTTTTTACTATTCTCTATTATTTAGGTGAAACAAGAATTTTCACTTGTGTTTTATCTTTTACAAGTGCTTCAAATCCTTCTTCAACAACTTGATCCACTGTAATTTTTTTCGTAATTAATTTCTCTGCTTGAATTTGGCCAGAGCTAATTAATTTAATAACAGCTGGGAAGATATGACGGTATCCTAAAATACCAACCACTTCTTTTTCTTTTAGTACAAGATTGTTTGGAGTAATTTTTGCGTCTTTTTCCCATACACTAACAATTACAGTTTGCCCTTCGAAACTTGTACTTTCAATCGCTTGACGAAGTACTACTTCAACACCTGTTACTTCAAAGCTCACATTTACACCTAAACCATTTGTTAAGTTACGAATTTCTGCTAATACATCTTGAGTAGCTGGGTTTAATACGTAATCCGCACCTGCTAATTTTGCTAACTCTTGACGTTCTTTAGAAAGTTCAACTGCAATAACAGGAGTTGCTCCTGCTGCTTTAGCTGCTTGAATGACAAGAAGTCCAATTGGACCACAACCAAATACTGCTACAGCTTCCCCTTCTTTTAATTTACTTTGACGTACTGCATGAACTGCTACAGCTGCTGGTTCTACAAGTGCACCTTGTTCATACGTCATTTCATCTGGAATATGGTGAACCATATCTTCTGGTACTACTGTATATTCAGAGAAACCACCGCCTTCTCCACCAAGACCGTGGAAAACAAGTTGTTCACAAACATTGTAATGTCCATGTTTACAAGCTTCACATTTACCACAAGAATAAATTGGTTCTACAACGACGCGGTCTCCCACTTTATGAGATGTAACGCCTTCACCGATTTCAACTACCTCACCGCTAAACTCATGACCTAAAATAACCGGTGCTTTTACATGTGTTAATGGATGCTCTTCTGTTGGAATAAAGATAGGTCCTGCTAAATATTCATGCAGGTCTGTCCCGCAGATACCACACCATTTAACTTTAATCTTAACTGCTCCTGGTTTTACAGTTGGTTCTGGTACTTCTTCTACTCGTACATCACGTTGATTATGCCAAAGTAATGCTTTCATTTTATACATCCCTCTCTACGTATATACTTAACCTGGTGAAGTTTACAAATCTATTATAATACTTCTATCCATATATTTCAAAAAAACAATCTTATTTCCACTAAATTTTAACAAATAACGTTCAATATTTTGTCACTTTGTACTTTTTTCCACATCTGTTAATTCAATTTCATTGCGGTTAAAATTAGCATTATGCCATAATAGCATAGGAGAGGTGAATATCGCTTGAAATATTTTATTTACTTTATTGTTATCGTAGCATTTCTAGATACATTTTCACAATTACCTATTATGAGTACGTTCGCTCAAAGTCTTGGAGGATCCCCTCTTATTATTGGGCTAGTTGTCGGTATGTACTCATTCGCTAATATGATCGGTAATATTATTGCTGGTGCTGCCGTCGATAAATTTGGTGCAAAAAAAATACTTTATATAAGCATGGGACTTACGAGTTTCATAGTCTTGTTATACACCGTTGTTCAAAGTGGTGAACAACTATTAGTTGTGCGCTTTATGCATGGTTTTAGTGATGGATTTTTAATTCCTGCTGCTTTTACGTTTTTATCAAAACAAACAAATTCAGCAAAACAAGGTAAGGCAATGGCTCTATCTGGTGCTGCTGTTGGAACAGCGGCAATTGTAGGACCTGCTTTCAGTGGGATTATGAAAGCAACTGCTGGTATAGAGTGGGTGTTCATTACCATTTCTATTTTAATGGTTCTTGGTACAATCGTATCTCTATTCTTCTTACCAAATAACGTATCAAGAAAAGATACTTCAAGAACACAAATGATGAACAAAGAAGATATGATTGAACTATTGAAATCAGAACCGTTATTACAAGCATATATTGGTGCTTTCACACTAATGTTTTCACAAGGAATTGTCACGTATATGTTACCTGTGAAAGTTGAGGCATTAGCCCTTAAAGCATCTACAACAGGCATGATGTTAAGTGTGTTCGGAATTACCGCTATCCTCTTCTTCTTACTGCCAACAAACCGTATTTACGATCGATTTAATCGTTCAAAACTCATGCTAATTGGGATTACAGTAATGGCATTAGCATTATCTTTACTTGGATTATTCGCAACAAAAGGTATGCTCTTTATCGTTATGATGATTTATGGCATTGGATTTGCTATCCTCTTCCCATCAATAAATGCATTACTTGTTGAAAATACAACAGATGATCAACGCGGAAAAGCATTCGGATTGTTTTATGCTTTCTTCTCATTAGGAGTTGTTGCTGGATCCTTTACAGTTGGAGCAATTGGGGCATCACCTAGCGTCAGCTTCGTTATCGGAACTGCATTCTTATTAACATTTGCCGGAATGATTTATGTAAGAAGCAAAGTAAAAGGCAGAGACAAAGTAAAAAAGACAATGATAGGATAATTCCATCATTGTCTTTTTTTAATGATAAACTTCTATTCAACTTTTAACTTTCAATAAGCCGTATTTAATAAACAATATGGCATTATATTTTTCATAAAGATAATACAATGGATAACAAAATAAGAAGAAAATAAGTACAGTTCGACAATTTCCTCGGAAATATTTCCTTTCCCCTCATAATTTGATACACTACCTATGAACAAACACTTGTATTATATAAGCTAAAATAATAACTTACTGCACAAATAAAAAAACACACTCTTCATATGAAGAATGTGCTTTTATGTTATTAACGTTTAATCCAAACAGCGCCTGCCGATTTATCCTCTGCCTGTCCAACAACTTGGAATTTAAGTCCAAGGTTTGGAACTTTTCTTCCTGCGTCTGCAATTTGTTTGTTACTATATACTTTTGAATCATCGAAAGTTGTAACACCTTGTAATCCAGAATAGTTAAACTGTCCACGTGTTAATGAATTTACACTCCATGCTGGTGTTTGATCAAATGAAAATGCAGCGTCTGCAATTTGCATACCTGTATTACCGTACGCTGGTTTCCCATTTAAATTACCAACAAGTGCCTCTGGATGCGAATCTACAACACCAAGGAAGCCTTCACCTGGATGTACCCCAACCCAGTTATCTTTAAAACTATCATCTGCATACCAAACGACAAGACCTGTATTATATACTGGACCTTTTCCTGCTTTTAATCCATTATCTGATCCCGCATAGTTTCTCCACTCTAAGTAGTAATAATGAGCTTTTTTCTCTGTCCCATCAGAAACAACAAAACCATTTAAATTCATTTTAGATGTTCCTTCTGCATCATCAGAAAATACTACTTGTCCATCAACTGTTACATTTACATTATCCATCGCGAAACCTTTATATGTTACAGCTGGATCTGTAATATAGTCGAATTGTAGTTTCACTTTCTTCCCTTTAAATTGACTTAAATCGTATGATTTATCAATCCATTTTCCATCTGTTGTGTCTTTATCTCCTTGGACTACTTTTTCGCCAAGTCTATGAATTAATGTTTTCGTTCCATCTTCTGTTACTGCATGTACTTCGACAAAATCGCACTCTGCTTCTAACTCATAATTTGCTTTATAATCAAATTTTGCCTTTGTCCCTTTTGTTAAATCAAAAAATGGTGTTTCTAGTGTTGTATGCATATCATCTCCTCTTGTACTATAATATGCATGCTTTCCAAACTCCGGTTTAATCGTTTCAACACTTTTACCTGGTAAGTTAACGCGTACAACACCTGGACGATTAGATTTCGTAACACTTTGATCAATATATGTAGGAACTCCTACACCACGCTTAATTTTATCGTAATCTACTTCTAAAATGTTTGCCCAGTTGCCACCCATATTCTTTTGTAAGAAATCTTTATTTTGTGGTGAGAAACTAGTTGGCTCTGTTCCTGCAATTTTCCCTGTCCAACTACCTCCACTCATTAACGACCAAGCTTCAACAGGTGAACCATTTCCAGTATATTTCGTGTCATATTCATCCGGTAATCCAAGGTCATGTCCAAATTCATGCGCAAATACACCTACTGCTCCATCTTCTGGTTCAATTGTGTAATCATGCGCTGCTACTTTTCCACCAAAGTAATCTACCTTTGATTTTGTACCTTCAATCGCTACTGGATCTATTGCTAATTTTGAACGATGTGACCAAATTGCATCATCACCTAATTTACCGCCACCAGCTTCTTGACCAACACCAGCATGGATTACCATTAAATGATCAATTACACCGTCAGGTTCATTTTGATTTCCATCACCGTTTGTATCATATCTATCAAATTGATCAAATTGAGATAAATCTAACCCTTTCTCAGCAGCTGCATGTAAAGCTTCTTTCACTAAATCACGTGCGCCTTTTGGTCCTTTATTATCGTGACCACTACTACCATCAGCACCGTAGTCAGACGCCTTTCCTGGGACAGTTAACCACTCCGTTACATATCCGTCCGTCGTATAACTACCGCCAGACTGCTCTTCGTAATATTGTTTAAACGTTTTTACTTTCGAACCATCAAATAACGTGTATGGTTCATTACCAAATAACATTTTTTGATAATGCTCTCTACTAAAGTCATTCGAATACATATACCCTGGTGTTTGATCAATATTATTATGTTTATAATCACTAAATTCAACGAGTAATACTAATACTTTATCAGTGCGAACAGATCCTTTATAAGGCGCTTGCTTTGCCTTAGATGTTGGAACTTGCCCATTCAATTGTTTTTTATTTGGTTCTGGCTTTTGCTCAGGGCTAACATTTTTTTCAGGTTTCTTTACTTTCTCCTTTTCTTCCATTTTCTTCTCTTTTACTTTTTTCACGAAATCAGATGCCTCTTTAGCAGTATCCGCTGGAAGAATTTCTTTATTTGCCTGATCCCCTTGTTTCTTTTCAATATATTTCTCTACAGCCTTTTTCGTATCTTCTTTAGAAGATGCTGGATTAATTGTTCCTCTTTCTTTCAACGCTTCCGCTAAACGATCTTCTTGAATTAAATTGTAATCAATTGGTGTTGTAGATACATTATCTTTCTCTTTTGCTGGCGTTTCTGCGTATGCTAATGGAGCACTTATTACAGATGTGCATCCGATAATTGCCGCAATTGCTAATGACGATAACACTTTAAATGGCGCTTTTCTTCTCATTCTATTTCTCTCCTTTTATAAAACTTAAAATTCCGATAATTCAGTGTGTTTTTTGCCGAAATCTCTGTTTACTACCCTCCCTATATAAAAAGGCATAATTCTATAAACGTTAAACTTTCTGTCATAGAATCATGCCCTCCAGTTTTCTGGTCAGACCCTCTATCTTTTTATCCCGCTTTAACGGGCAGTAAGACTCCCACCTCAAAATTCGGTGAATGCGAGGAAGTTAGGCGGGAGATAACTGCTCGTAAAAGCCCGATTGGTTCAACTAATAGTCAGTGGGGGGATGAACAAAGCCCCCCACTGATTAAAGTTTCACTTTATATCAAAATATGAAAAATAAAGAGTGATTTGTATATATTAAATAGTTTATATAACAAATTTAAAAGACAATATGCAAAATTGCATGAAAATTCTTTTAAATAAAAAAGAATCCTAGTCAATTAAACTAGGATTCTTGATTTTCTATTATTTCTCTTGTGTTTTTTCCCAATCAGCTAAGAATTTCTCAATTCCTTGATCTGTTAATGGATGCTTCACTAATGAAGCAATTACATTTGCTGGGATTGTTGCAATATGTGCACCGTTTAATGCTGCGTCAGTTACGTGAACGCTGTGACGTACAGATGCTGCGATGATTTCTGTTTCAATACCGTGAATTGCAAAGATTTCTGCGATTTGGCGAATTAAGTCCATACCGTTATGACCGATATCATCTAAGCGACCTAAGAATGGTGAAACGTATGTCGCACCAGCGCGAGCTGCAAGTAATGCTTGAACTGCTGAGAATACTAATGTAACGTTTGTACGAATTCCTAAGTCAGAGAATGCTTTTACTGCTTTTAAACCTTCTGTTGTCATCGGAACTTTTACAACAACGTTTGGAGCAATTTTCGCTAATTCTTTTCCTTCTTCGATCATTTTATCAGCTTCTAAGCTAATTACTTCTGCACTTACAGGACCCTCTACAACGCTGCAAATTTCACGAATACGCTCGTGGAAATCTACGCCTTCTTTTGCTACAAGTGATGGATTTGTCGTTACTCCAGCTAATACGCCTAATGCATTTGCCTCTTTAATTTCGTTAATGTTTGCTGTATCAATAAAGAATTTCATTTGTTAGTCTTCCTTCCTAATTTTCATTTTATATTTATTTGTTTTTCTTAATAAGCTCTAATTCAATCGGAATAGATTTGTCCACTTTTTTACCTTGTGTTATCTCTTTTGCTGTTTGCATCGCCTTCTCCCCGATTAATTCCGGTTTTTGAGCAACTGTTGCAGCCATACGCCCATCGTTAACCGCTTTTACAGCATCTTCTGTTGCATCAAATCCAACAACGACTACATCTGTTTTTCCAGCAGACTTCAATGCTTCAAGTGCACCTAATGCCATCTCGTCGTTATGCGCAAACACGGCTTTAATATCACCATTTGCTTGTAAAATGTTTTCCATAACAGATAATCCTTTCGCTCTATCAAAATCAGCCGCTTGTTTGGCAACTACTTTTAAAGACTTATCAGCTACATTATGGAATCCTTTCCCGCGCTCACGAGCAGCAGAAGAGCCAGGGATTCCTTCTAACTCAGCAACGTTTTCTCCCCCGCCCACTAATTCACGAATGTAATCACTAGCCATTTGACCACCTTCAATATTATTAGAGGCAATGTGAGAAACAACCTTGCCTGAATTCGCAACGCGGTCTACTGTAATAACAGGAACATTTGCTGCATTTGCCGCACTTACTGCTGAAGCAACAGCATCTGAATCGGTTGGATTAATAACAACTACATCGACACCTTTTTGAATTAAATCTTCAACATCATTTGTTTGCTTTGCTGCATCATTTTGTGCATCAACAGCAATCAATTCAATGCCGCTTTCTTTCGCTTTCTTTTCTGCCCCTTTTTTCAAAGTTACAAAAAACGGATTATTTAAAGTTGAAACAGAGAATCCAACTTTAATAGTTTTATTTCGACCTTTATCGCTAGAATCCTTTGCCCATTCTGGTGGTTCCATTGAACAACCAGCAGTAATGACCATAATACATGCAACGAGTATAAGTAACCACTTTTTCATGAACTATCCCTCCATTACGCTTCTTTTCGACGATCAATTAATACAGCTAGTAAGATTACAAGCCCTTTTACAACTTGTTGGAAGAAAGAAGATACACCTAATAAATTTAAACCGTTATTTAGTACGCCGATAATAAGTACACCGATGAATGTACCAACAATCCATCCTCTTCCTCCAGAAAGACTTGTTCCTCCTAATACAACTGCTGCAATTGCATCTAATTCGTAAGAAGTACCTGCAGTCGGCTGTGCAGAATCTAGTCGTGATGTTAAGACAATACCTGCAAGCGCTGCCAAAATTCCAGAAAGACCGTAAATCATTACTTTAATTCTCGTAACATTAATACCTGATAGTGCTGCCGCTTCTTCATTTCCACCAATTGCAAATGTACGGCGACCAAATGTTGTTTTCTTCAAAATGAAGTACAGTACTGCGAAAGCGATCATCATTGTAACAGCTGGTACCGGAATACCGAGAAAATAACCGCGGCCAAACATTTGGAACATTAAATGATCACCAAGACCAGTGATCGGACGTCCGTCCATATAAACAAGCGTCAACCCACGAAAAATAGTCATTGTTGCTAAAGTCGCAATAAACGGAGCTACTTTTCCTTTCGCAATGATGATACCGTTTACAATTCCCATTACAAGACCAGCAAGTAGTCCAACTGCCATTGCAAGGAACGGATCCATACCACTTGCCATCATTCCAGCAACAAGTGCACTTGATAATGCTAAAATAGAACCTACCGATAAGTCAATACCCCCTGTTAAAATTACAAAGGTCATTCCGAATGCAATAAGCGCATTAATCGATACTTGACGCAGTATATTAAATACATTTGGAATTTCAATAAACGCTGGATTTAAAGCCGTAATTACTACAATAATTAGCGCTAGTCCAATTAAAGACCCAAGTTGTTGCAATACATTCCCCTTCTTAGCCATCCTTACTCTCCCCCTGTAGCTAGTGCCATAATAGACTCTTGTGATACCTCATCTTTCTCTAAAATTCCGCCGACTTTTCCTTCATGAATAACAAGAACGCGATCACTCATTCCTAAAACTTCTGGAAGCTCAGATGATACCATAATAACGGCATCGCCTTGCTCGGTAAGCTTATTCATAATAGAGTAAATTTCTTTTTTCGCTCCAACATCGACACCCCTTGTTGGCTCATCTAAAATGAGTAACTGCGGGTGGATACCTAGCCATTTTGCAATAACAACCTTTTGCTGATTTCCACCAGAAAGAGATTTCACCGCTTGCTCTCCGCTAGCTGCTTTCACATTAAGCAATTTCATCATGTCTGCTGTAAACTGTTGTTCTAGTTCGTTACTTAAGACACTTCCCTTTGAAAGACTTTCTAAATTTGGTAAAGCTAAATTTTCTCGAATTGAGAAATCTAGCACTAACCCTTCGGATTTTCTATCCTCTGTAATGAAAGCTATTCTTTGTCTAATCGCATCTATCGGACTATCAATCTTTACTTCTTGTCCATTTATGAAAATTTGGCCAGAATCTAAAGGTTCGTATCCAAATATCGCTTTCATAATATCTGTACGGCCAGCTCCCATCAAGCCGGCAACACCAAGGATTTCACCTTTTCTAACTTGAAACGAAACATTTTCAAACTTTCCTTTTTTCGTTCCATTACGCATTTCAAAAATAACATCGCCAATTTGACTATTTCGTTCTGGGTAACGTTCACCAATGCTGCGCCCCACCATCATACTCACTACTTCATCAAACGATGTTTCCGGAATAAATCTCTTTCCCACATATTCCCCATCACGTAAAATCGTAATGGCATCACATATTGAAAAAATTTCTTCCATTCGGTGTGAAATATAAACGAACGAAACGCCTTCTTTACGTAATTTATTAATGACAGTAAACAACGTTTCAATTTCACGATCTGTTAATGCAGCGGTAGGTTCATCCATAATAATAACGCTCGCATTTGTCATTAATGCTTTCGCAATTTCGATAATTTGCTGTTGTCCAACCGATAATTCTCCTGTCAACATAGCGCCTTTTACATGTAACCCTAACTCCGCTAGTTGCTGCTGCGCAATCGCGTTCATTTGACGCGTACGTAAAATACCTGTCTTCCCATACATTAACTCTTTACCGAGAAACATATTTTCAGCTACTGTTAAGTTCGATAATATGTTCAATTCTTGATGTATAAATGCAATACCGTGCTCTTCAGCTTCTTTCGCATTTTTAAAAGTTCGTTCTTGTCCATCAATCGTGATTGTTCCACCATCTTTTTTGTATACACCTGTTAAAATCTTCATGAGCGTTGATTTACCCGCTCCATTTTCCCCCATCAATGCATGAACTTCTCCTGTTTCAATCATAAACTGTGCATTCTTCAAAACAGGATTGCCATTGAACGCCTTTGAAATATTTTTCATTTCAATATGCATTCTCATCACTTCCCTTTATTAAAAAATCACGCCTGCATGTAAAATTACATTGGCATAAGGCGTAGCCTCGCCTGTACGAATAACCGCCTTCGCTTTCTTTGTATGCTCTTTAAATTGTTCATGCGATACATATTCAAATGCTGGCTCTATTAATTTCAGCTCGATCTCTTTATTTACTTCCTCATTATTGTTAATGACTTCTTCTGCTAACGTCACTTTTTCAATTTCCATATCATCAGCTACCACTTGCAATACATCTAAAAAGCTAGGTTTTCCAATTTCAACAGCTAAATCAATTCTTTTTACTCCGTCAGGAATTGGTAAACCGCAATCAGCGATTACAATTGTATCTGTATGCCCGAGTGAAGCAAGGACTGATGCAATCTCACTGTTTAATACGCCGTGCTTTTTCATCCGACAATCACCTGCACTTCACGTACTTTATCTCTCGTTGGCATACCGCCCTGTGCCCCAAGCTTCGTTACGGAAAGACCACCAGCAATATTCGCAAAGCGAATTGCTTTTTGAAGTGTTTCTCCTTCAGAAAGCGCAACTGCTAATGCACCATTAAATGTATCACCAGCTCCAGTCGTATCTACTACATCAACAGCAATACTAGGAACATGTACAATCTCCGTACCGTTATGGAAACGTACACCGTTAGAACCTTCTGTCATCAATAGTTTATTTGGATATTTAGCCAGTAAATCTTCAATTGGTGATGTGAAATCATCTAATACGATGCGGCACTCATGTTCATTTGGAGTAATATAAGTTGCCTTTTCTAAAATATCTTCTGATAGCACTTGTGCTGGCGCTGGATTTAACATAATCGGGATTTTGTATTCCGCACAAATAGCCAATACATATTTTACTGTTTCAAGTGGAATCTCTAGTTGAAGAACAACCATATCTGCTTTTATAAGAAGATCTTTTGAGCGATCTACAACTGACTGATTTACAAGAGCATTCGCCCCTTGCACCACAACAATACTGTTATCCTCTTCTGCTAAAACGATATGAGCAATTCCTGTCGCCGCATCTGTAACCGGTACCACATAGTCGATAAAAACGTGTTCGTTCTCTAAATTTTTCCTAACTACCGTTCCATAATTATCGTTTCCTACAGCCCCAACCATCGCTACATTTGCTCCTAATCTAGCTGCAGCAACTGCTTGGTTCGCCCCTTTTCCACCTGGAATTGTATGAAAAGCTTCACCAATTACTGTTTCTCCTGCTTTCGGCCGTTTTTGTGAAACAGCCACTAAGTCCATTGAAATGCTTCCTACTACTGCAATATTTGGCATCTGTTTCATCTCCTTACTTCGTTGTATTTCGTTCTATAATTTCAATCGGTAGACGATAGTGTTTTTCTTCTAACGGACTACCTTCCATCTGCTTTAACAGTAACTCTGTCGCGATTTTCCCCATCTCATAAATTGGTTGGGCAACCGTTGTAATAGATGGATACATCATTTCCGTTAGAGAAATCCCATCAAATCCGATAATTTGTAAATCATCTGGAATAGAAATCCCCTTTTGCATTGCAGCTTTTACGATACCAATTGCAATTAAATCATTTCCAGCGACAATTCCATCAATATGCGGGTATTCTTCTAATAATTCCATCGCTACACGCTCACTATTAGCTGGATCGAACGTACTCTCTGCAATCATATATGAAAGATTATTTTGCGTAATAACATCTACAAAACCTTCAAAACGTTCATTCGCTGTACTCACATCACGCGGTCCACGAATATGCGCAATATGTTTACATCCTTTATCTATTAACAGCCTTGTTGCGTCCTGGATCCCTGCATAGTTATCAGCATATACAGTAGGAATACGCTCATTAAACATGCGGTCAATCGCAACAACTGGAACAGATAAATTCATGTAATTAACACTATTTTGTAGATTCGTCGCTACAATAAATCCATCCACATTATTTTGCCTAAGTACATCAATATATTGCTTTTCTTTCTCTAAACTCTCATCAGAGTTACAAAGTACAACTGTGTATCCTTGCTTATGCGCTACATCCTCTACGGCACGTGCAACTTCTGGAAAGAATGGATTCACGATATTTGGAACAACTAAACCAATTAAACGGGACTTTTTATTATATAGCGAACGCGCTACTGTACTAGGTTTATAATCTAGCATCTCAATTGCTCGTTCTACTTTCTTCAATGTATCTTCATGAACATATCCATTTTTATTTAACACTCTGGAAACGGTCGCAACAGATACTCCCGCTAATTTTGCAACGTCTTTAATCGTACTCATTCTCTTCCCTCTCCATTTCATGTAACCGTTTACAGAAAATAATATAACGTATTTCTAGAAATACGTCAATCATTTCTCACAAAAAAGCTTTTAAGGTTATACTCAAAAAAGCACCGCCATAAGGCGATGCTTTTTCATTACGAATATGATACAGTTTGTTCTTTTTCCTGTGCAGCAGGCTCTTCAGCGCCTTTTTTACGATCTGATAGTTTAATCTTCTGTAAGAAGATTGTAAAGATGGCACCCACTACAATGAATACTAATCCTGTTAGAAATACAGTATGAAGCGAGTCTACTAAAGAGTTTTTCAAAATTGGTACAATGCTATTAGCAAATGCTTCTGGCATTTTTTTTAATGCCTCTGGACTAAATAACATTGAATATAAACCTTGTGGGTCTGTATGAATCATATCTTTAAATTTCGTTACCATTTGTCCCGCTTCTTTCGGGAACGTATCTAATACGGGTACTAAATTCTTTGTTAATGTTGTACCTGAAGTGTTATTCATAATTGATCCTAAAATTGTAATACCAAATGTTCCACCGATTTGACGAAAGAACTGGCTTGATGATGTTACGACACCAAGATCTTTTTTCGGGAAGCTTTCTTGTAACGCCAATGTTAATGTTGGCATGACAAGCCCCATTCCTAAACCGATAACCATCATATAAGAAGTAGCAGTCAGCTTCGTTGTGTGCATATCCATCGTTGTTAATAACCAGAATCCGCCAGCCATAATAAGCATTCCTGTAATAATTTGTGGTTTTACACCAACTTTTAATACAAGCTGCCCGCCGATAATACTCATCACGATCATTGTAATCATCATCGGTGTCATGATTGTTCCTGATTCAGCAGCACTTACTCCTACAATTCCTTGCATAAAGAATGGTACGAACATAATAGCACCAAACATTCCGATACTCATAAAGAATCCAATCGCATTCAGTAATGTAAATGTACGATTTTTAAAGAAATGCATCGGTAAAATTGGTTCTTCTGCTTTCGTTTCAACGATAACAAAGCTAACGATACCAATTAGAGCTAATGCAAATAACCCGATAATTTGCCAAGAATCCCATGGGTAATCTTTTCCGCCAAATGTTAACGCAAGTAATAAACTTACAACACCGAGAATCATCGTGAAGATTCCAGCGATATCAATTTTAATTGGTCCTGTTTGTTTATGTGACTTTAATCCCATTGCGATAAAGATTGTCGCTAAAATACCAACTGGTAAGTTAATGTAGAACACCCATCTCCAGTTCACTGCGTCTACAATCCAACCACCAACTTGTGGTCCAATTACAGAAGCAAGACCGTATAACGCCCCAAAAATCCCTTGCCATTTCGCACGTTCTTTTCCCGTGAACATATCTCCGATAATAATCATAGCCATTGGCATCATAATACCGCCACCAAGCCCTTGAATACCACGGAAAATAATTAATTCTGTCATACCATTTGCCATACCACATAAAGCTGAGCCACCCATAAAGATGACTAGCCCTGTTATATATACGTTACGACGACCAAGTAAATCCGCTAATTTACCCGCAATTGGTACAACTGTCGTTGATGTTAACATATAAGCTGTCGTTAACCATGTCATTAAGCTTAGTCCGCCTAGTTCACCGACGATACGCGGCATTGCTGTACCAACGATTGTTCCATCTAATGCTGCAAATAACATCGCAATTACTAAACCGATTAACAGCAACTTTCTATTTATATTTTCTTGTTGCTCCATGTAATCTCCTCAATTCCTCTTAGTTATTCTCTTTTTTCTCTTGTGTCCCGCAAATAATTGTTTCTAGCTTCTCAAAGAGGCGTAACAAATCTTCTCTTTCTTGCAACTCTAAATGTGAAAAGTATTTTGCAATATGCTCGTTACGAGCGGCCATTGCCTCTTCTACTCTAGCTTTCCCCTTTTTTGTTAACTCAATGACAACAACACGACGGTCATCTTTGTCGTGATAACGTTCTACAAGCTCCTGATCAATTAGGCGATCGATCATCACTGTAATTGCACTAGGCTTTACATACATCTTTTTTGCTAATTTTGTTGCTCTTGACGCTCCATAATGATCTAAAATCTTTAAAATATAAAACTGCGGTGGTGTAAGTCCTGTTGCTTGCATTTGTTCTAATAACTCCGTCTGCATTTTCTTTCCAATCGAAAAGGCAAGAGCTTGAATTTTATCGATATGCGTCATATCATTTGGCATGTTATCCACCTCTTATTTAAACAATAAAATATTTAACCTATTTAAATATTAATACCACGAATAAAATCCGTCAACACTTTTTATTTATAAAAACGTTTACATTTTTGTCACAAAGTTGTATAATTTTCGTCGAAGTTAATATTGACAGTCACGGAGAATTGGAATACACGGCTATGAATCATAAAAAAGGAAACTTTTTTATATTTCATGGCCTTTTTATATTCTCTGTCTTACAACACTTCGAATTAATTAGGGGAGGATTTTCATTTTATGTTTTTCACACAATTCTTTAAACCTGCGCCCCACGCAGAACGCTTACCAGCTGATCGCGTTGATAGCGAATACCGTAAATTACGTTTACAAGTATTCTTGGGTATCTTCATCGGCTATGCAGGTTACTACTTTGTTCGAAAAAACTTTTCACTAGCAATGCCATACTTAATCGAACAAGGATTTAGTAAGGGGGAACTTGGAGTTATCCTTTCAGCAGTTTCTATCGCTTACGGATTAAGTAAATTTCTTATGGGTATCGTATCCGATCGTTGTAATCCTCGCTACTTTTTAGCAGCTGGGCTATTTTTATCAGGTATCATTAATATTATTTTCGGCTCATTTTCTTTCATTACAACGAGCATTATACTTATGTTTGTACTTCAGTTTTTAAATGGATGGGTACAAGGTATGGGATGGCCTCCTTGTGGCCGTACGATGGTTCATTGGTTCTCTATTAGTGAACGTGGTACAAAAATGTCTATTTGGAATGTCGCTCATAATGTCGGTGGCGCACTTATGCCTTCTCTTGTGACATTAGGGTTATATTTCTTTGCAAATGACTGGAAGAGTATTTTTTACTTCCCAGGTATTCTTTCAATTTTAGTTGGTGTTTATGTATTAATTACAATGAGAGATACACCTCAATCTTGCGGATTACCTTCTATTGAAGAACATACTGGAGAATATCCACCAGATGAAAAAGTACAAGATCGCGAACGCGAACTTTCGGTAAAGGAAATTTTATTTAAATACGTACTAAACAATAAATTTTTATGGTATATCGCTATTGCGAACGTTTTTGTTTATTTCGTTCGTTACGGTGTTGTAGACTGGGCTCCTACTTACTTAGTAGAAGAAAAAAACTTTACTCATAGTAGCTCACGTACTGCTTACGCTCTATATGAATGGGCTGGTATTCCAGGTACACTTCTTTGCGGATGGATGAGTGATAAACTATTTAAAGGACGCCGCGCACCTGCTGGCATTTTATTTATGGTTGGTGTATTTATCGCAGTCCTTGTTTATTGGCTAAACCCTCCTGGTAATCCAATGGTTGATAGTATCGCACTTGTCGCAATTGGATTTTTAATTTACGGACCCGTTATGTTAATTGGTCTACACGCCCTTGACTTAGCACCAAAGAAAGCTGCTGGAACTGCAGCTGGCTTAACTGGCTTCTTCGGTTACTTAGGGGGAGCATCTTTCGCTAGTGCCGCTATGGGCTTTATCGTCGATGCATTTGGATGGGATGGCGGATTCATCTTATTACTTGCATCTTGTGTACTTGCAATGTTCTTCCTTGCCCTTACTTTAAATACAGGGTCAGTAAAACAAAAGCAAGCTTAAGCACTAATATTATTCTTATCAAAAAAAGAGAGACTGTTCTTTCGAGAATGCCTCTCTTTTTTCTACAAATAAATCTTTTTTCTTACAAAAGATTTATTTGTCCCCATTATGCATGTTAGCGTTTCCAAAACACTCCAACTACTTATATAAATGCATCCAATCTTTATATAAAAAGATTTTTGAATATTTTCTTAACTTATGCTTGTCAAACATTGTCAATTTATATTAAAATAACAACAACATACAAAATATTTAGTCTTTTCAGAAAGATGGAGGGATAGCCATGAAGAATCCACTTCTTCGCATTGAAAACTTACAAACTTCCTTTCGCATACAAGATCAATATCATGCAGCAGTTGATAATGTTTCGTTAACTGTCCATGAAAATGAAATTGTCGCGATAGTTGGTGAATCAGGTTGCGGAAAAAGTGCACTTGCCCTTTCTATTATGCGACTGCATAATGAAGCAAATACAAAATTACAAGGGCAGCTTAACTATAGAGATAAGGATTTACTAACTATGTCAGCCGCAGAGATGAATAAAGTACGCGGATCAAACATCGGCATGATTTTCCAAGAACCTCTTACAGCACTTGATCCTCTTATGACAGTTGGAAAACAAATCGAAGAAAACTTAGACTACCACACAAGCCTTTCAAAAGTTGAAAAGAAAGAACGCACCTTAGAACTACTTCATCAAGTTGGTATTCCAAAACCAGAACTTACATATAAACAATACCCACACGAATTATCTGGCGGAATGAGACAAAGAATTGTTATCGCAATTGCAATTGCTTGTAACCCAGCACTCATTATTGCGGATGAGCCAACAACTGCACTTGACGTAACAATTCAAGCACAAATTTTAGACTTACTAAAATCTATTCAAGAACAAACAAAAATGGGCATCATTTTAATTACTCATGATTTAAGTGTTGTCGCAGAAACAGCCGATCGTATCGTCGTTATGTACGCTGGACAAGTTGTAGAAACAGGAAAAGTTGAAGAGATTTTTAACAACCCTCTTCACCCATATACTCGTTCTCTATTAAACTCCATTCCATCTGCGTATGCTGAAAAAGAAAAATTACATGTAATTCAGGGGGTGGTTCCTACGTTAGCGAAGCTTCCTCGCACAGGTTGCCGCTTCCAAGCTCGAATTCCATGGATTAGACCTGATCAACACGAGGAAAATCCAATTTTACATGAAGTAAAACCAGACCACTGGGTGCGTTGTACTTGCTACAAGCATTTCAACTTCCAAGATAAGAAAGGAGATGACGTAACTCATGGCACTGCTTAAAGTAGAAGATTTAAAAGTACATTTCCCAATTAAAGGTGGTTTCTTCGGCCGCACATTAGATTACGTTCGTGCTGTTGATGGCGTAAGCTTTGAACTACAACCTGGCGAAACGTACGGAATCGTTGGGGAATCTGGGAGTGGCAAATCAACAACTGGAAAAGCAATTATGCACTTAACGAAAGCAACAGGCGGTAGCATTCATTTTAATAATAGAGATTTAACAAAGTTAAGTCGCTCTGAGCTACGTGAACAACGAAAAGATATTCAAATGATTTTCCAGGACCCATATTCATCATTAAATCCGAAGAAACGTGTTCTCGATATTATCGCTGAGCCTCTTCGAAATTTCGAGAAGCTCTCACCTGATGAAGAACGTAGAGCCGTTCAAGAATATCTTGATAAAGTTGGTCTAAATCCAGAGTCAATTTATAAATATCCACATGAATTTTCCGGTGGGCAAAGACAGCGGATTGGTATTGCACGCGCTCTTACTTTAAAACCGAAACTTATTATTGCTGATGAGCCAGTATCTGCGCTTGACGTGTCTGTACAGGCACAAGTATTAAACTTCTTACAAGATTTACAATCTGAACTCGGACTAACGTACTTATTTATCAGTCATGATTTAGGTGTAATTCGCCATATGTGTGATCGTATCGGTGTTATGTATCGCGGACGCATTGTGGAAGAAGCAACTAGTGCAGAAATTTATAGTAATCCGCAACATATTTATACGAAGCGCCTAATATCAGCAATTCCTGATATTCGTCCAGAAAACCGCGAGCAACAACGTAATTTGCGTCGTGAGGTAAGCGCTGAGTACGAGAAATCATACGAAAATTATTTCAATGAAAATGGACGTGCTTACGATTTAAAACCAATCTCGCCAACTCACCGGGTGGCATTACCATAAGGGAGTGATAAAACATGTGGAAATTTATATTACGCCGGGTTTTAGTTATGATACCCCAATTATTCATATTAAGCGTACTCGTCTTTACACTGGCTAAAGCAATGCCAGGCGATGCATTAAGTGGCGCTGAACTAGCAAACCCAAAAGCTGATCCAAAAGTGATTGAAGAACAACGTGAAAAACTAGGTTTAAACGATCCGATTCCCACTCAATATGTACGGTGGATTTCAAATGCCGTGCAAGGGGATTTCGGTATTTCTTACGCACATAAAATAAAAGTAACAGATATTATTGGGGAACGTCTTGGCAATACAATACTGTTAGCTCTTCTTATTCTTATTCTTACTTACTTAATTGCTATTCCACTTGGAGTTATAAGTGGACGTTGGAATGATACGTGGGCTGATCGACTCATTACGCTCTATAACTTTTTAGGATTCGGTACACCACTGTTTATTTTCGGATTAGTAATGTTATTCTTATTCGGCTTTTTATATCCAATTTTCCCTACGAGTGGTAGCGTTGACCCACAAGTTGCAACCGGATCATTTGATTACTATTTAAGTAAATTAAATCATATGATTTTACCAGCTTTATCTGGGGCATTAATTGGAACTGTAGGAACTGTCCAATATTTACGAAGTGAAATTATCGATACGAAACATAAAGATTTTGTACGCACGGTAAAAGCAAAAGGTGTACCAGAATCTAAAGTATATTCCAGACATATTTTACGAAATTCATTTTTACCAATCGCAGCATTTTTAGGATATGAAATTACAGGTTTAGTTGGGGGCTCTATTATTCTAGAAAATATTTTCGGCTACCCAGGAATTGGACAACTATTTTTCCAATCTATCACTCAACGTGATTTCAGTGTCGTAACTGCTCTTGTATTATTTACTGGATTCGCAACGCTACTCGGGACTCTTCTTTCCGATATTATTCTAAGCATCGTTGATCCACGTATTCGTATTGATTAATGGAGGTGAAGAAACGTTATGTTAGCAAATCCTGAAAAACAAACTGAAGTCATTCATTACGAAAAGAGCCCTTCTGGTTTCTCCATTATGTGGCGAGAATTTCGTAAAGATAAACTAGCAATGTTTTCTCTATTCTTTTTAGCTTTAATATTAATAGCCGTTTACGCAACTTCATTTATTATGAAGCAAGAAGATATCGTCCGAGTCGATCTATTCGCCATTTATGATCCTCCTTCTGCTGAACATTGGTTAGGAACTGATTATGGGGGTCGCGATATTTTCGGACAATTAATTATTGGTACACGTAACTCCTTTACAGTTGGTTTAGCTATCACTCTTTTATCAACCCTTATCGGTCTTACGATGGGACTAATTGCTGGCTATTTTGGAGGAGTTGTCGATAACATCATTATGCGTTTTATCGACTTTATGATGATTTTACCATTCTTAATGATTGTTATCGTGTTTATCTCACTCGTTCCAACTTTCAATATTACGACATTTATTCTCATAATGACCGCTTTCTTATGGGTCGGAAAAGCAAGGCTTATACGTTCTAAAGTATTAACTGAGAAAGAACTTGATTACGTATCTGCATCAAAAACATTAGGAACACCAAATTGGAAAATAATCTTCCAGCAAATATTACCTAATTTAAGTTCTATTATCATCGTAAATATTACATTAAATCTTGCTGGTAACATCGGAATTGAATCTAGTTTAACTTACTTAGGCTTCGGTCTACCAGAGAGCACACCAAGTCTTGGTACACTTGTAAGTTACGCAACTAACCCAGATGTATTGCAAGAAAAGTGGTGGATTTGGTTACCCGCATCAATCATGATTTTAGTGTTGATGCTGTGTATAAATTTTATTGGTCAAGCGTTAAAGCGTGCGGCTGATGCGAGACAAAGAAAAGGATAAGGGGTGGAGAAGTTATGAACAAACCAAAACTGTACAAAGTATTAAGTACACTTGCTGCTTCAACATTATTACTATCTGCATGTGGAGGTGCTGATAGCGGTAGTAAAAAAGCAAACACAAAAAAAGTAGAAACAAATAAATTTAGTGCTGCTGTAAAAAATGACGGTAAAGAAATTAAAGACGGATCATTAACTTATGGACTTGTTTCAAATTCACCCTTCGCTGGTGTTTTAAGTAGAGTAGTGTATGAAGTTGCTCCAGATTCAGAGATTATGGATTTCTTTGATGAACAATTATTAGCTACAGATAAAAACTGGGAAATTACAAATGACGGTGCTGCAACTTATACAATTTCTGAAGATAAAAAAACGATTACAATTAAGATTAAAGATAATGTAAAATGGCACGATGGTAACCCTGTAACAGCTGAGGATTTAGAATATTCTTACTTAATAATCGGTAATAGCAAATATACAGGTATCCGTTACGATACACAAATGCAAATGATTGAAGGTATGGAAGAATATCACACTGGAAAAGCTGACAAAATTTCTGGTATTAAAGTAGTCGATCCAAAAACAATTTCCATTACTTATAAAGAAGTAAACCCTTCACTAAAAACTGGTATTTGGACATATCCTACACCTAAAAAATATTTAGGTGATGTACCAATTGAAAAACTAGCTGAATCAGATAAAATCCGTCAAAATCCAATTGGATTCGGTCCATTTAAAGTGAAGAAAATCGTTCCTGGTGAATCAGTTGAGTATGAGCGTTTTGATGATTACTGGGGCGGCAAACCTAAGCTAAAAAATGTAACATTAAAAGTTGTAAATCCATCTATTGTTAGTGCATCTTTGAAAAAAGGTGATATTGATATTGCAGCAATTACTGCTGATCAATATCCGAACGTAAGTAAATTAAAAAACACACAACTAATTGGTAAAACTGACCTTGCTTACACTTATATCGGATTTAAGTTCGGACATATGGACAAAGCAAAGAATGAAGCTGTAATGGATAACGATAAGTTCAAAGACGTTCGTTTACGTCAAGCGATGGCACATGCAATTGATAGAGAAAAATTAGGAGAGAAAGTATATCACGGACTTCGCGTTCCAGCTAACTCTCCAATTCCACCATCTATGCCAAAGTACCATAATAATGATGTTGGTGCGTATAATTTCGATGTAAATAAAGCGAAAAAACTATTAGATGAAGCTGGGTATAAAGATAAAAATGGTGATGGATTCCGTGAAGATCCAAAAGGTAATGAATTGAAGATTAACTTCTTAACTAGTAGTGGTAGTGAAACAAGTGAACCGCTGGCTAAATTCTACATTCAATCTTGGAAAGATATCGGCTTAAAAGTAGAACTTGTTGATGGACGCTTACACGAATTTAATGCTATGCGTGACATGATTAAAAAAGATGATCCGAAGGTTGATATTTTTGCCGGTGCTTGGAACACTGGCTCTGACCCTGACCTTTCTGGCCTATGGGGCAAAAATGCCGGATTCAACTACCAGCGCTGGGTAAATGATGAAAATACGAAGTTATTAGAAGCAGGATTATCAGAAAAAGCTACTGATGAAAAATATCGTAAAGAAGTATACGATAAATGGCAAAAATTAATTCATGACGAAGCACCGATGATTCCAATTCATTACACATTTGATTTAACAGGTGTTAATAAGCGCGTAAAAAATTATGATGTCAACACTGAAGTGAATCAAATAACTTCACATTGGAAAGACGTTACTGTAACAAGTGAGAAGCCAGAAGTAGAAAAATAATCATAAAAATAGCTCTTAGCATCTACATACATGCTAAGAGCTATTTTTTATTTTCATTGCTGTTCCTACTAATGATAACAACCAATTCCTTCCCCACTCTAAAATTAAAAGATTTGATGAATCATCTTTATTACAACAGCTAACGTAACAGATGCAGCAAATCCTCCTAAACAAATAAGACCGACACCTTGACTATATGATAAATTTTGAAGTGCTTTCATTTTTTTCATCCTCCCTATCTCCCCTTCGTTATTTTTATTTTACCAATAGAATAATTTTCATAACATCGATTTTTCTGACAACAAACTTACAAATTTGTAAGTTAACAATTTCTCTTTAAACTTATATATCTAGTATGTCCACGCCCTCCTCCTTTATACGTTAAAAAAGACCTCGCATTATATGAAGGCACTGAAAAAGTGATTGCTTTGAAAAAACAACGTGCATTTTATCAATATATAGAAACAAACAAAGGGGTCCATCGCCTGTATATAGTAGGTGATGGGCTCCTTTTGCTTGTTAGGCGGACTTTTTCAGTGGCCTCCATTATATCAAGGTCTTGCTTACACTACAGAATATATCACTCAAATTATTTAATAATCATCACCGGGCATTTCACTCGTTTTGCTATTTTATGACTTACACTACCAAGCACCATCTCTTGCAGTGTATTTAATCCTCTACTCCCAGCAATAACAAGATCTATATCCCCTGTATTTACATATTGAACGATTGTATCTCCAGGATCACCATGTAATATCGTAATTGTATAAGAAATGTTCTCTTTCTTTAATAAACCTTCAATCTCTTTTAATTTATCTTTTCGACTAGCTGATACTGTTTCTAAATCTGTTTGACCTTGTATAATATCTGACTTTGCCGTTCTATTGTCTACAACATACACAACTTCAACATTTGTTTCTTCGTTAAATTTTGCAATATATGTCGCATGCTCTGCTGCTCGAAGTGCATGTTCAGAACCGTCACATGCTAATATAATTTGTTTATACATATGCTGAATCCCCTTTTCGTTATCCTACTCATATTATATAGTAAAGCCCCCTAAAAAGGAGGCTTCTAACTAGCAATTCTTTTATTATAAGTAGCTAAATTTACAACAAGTTTTAAGCTACGTTCATTTAATCCTGTTATATTTACTTTCACACCAATTTGTTCATACTTCATGATAACTTTATCAATTGATGCCACTGCTGAATCATCCCATACATGCGCATGAGTAAAGTTCATCTCAATTTCTTTTACATCTTCCTCAAATGAAAAAGCATTTATAAAATCTGCTGTAGACGCAAAGAAAAGTTGACCGTGAATTTCGTATATTTTCTTATTTTCAATATATAAATGTTTCACGTGAATCTTTGCCATATTGAATGCAAATAAAACCGCACTAATTACTGTTCCGATAATTACACCTAATGCTAAATTATGTGTAATTAGGACAATCACAACTGTTACGATCATAACAAATGCGTTTCCTTTTGGTACTTTATGAATTGTTGTTACAGAGTTCCAATCAAACGTTCCGATTGAAACCATAATCATAACCGCAACTAAAGCTGCCATCGGAATATGAACGACATAATCTCCTAAAACGAATAGTAATACGATTAAAAATCCGCCCGCTACAAATGTTGATAGGCGACCTCGTCCACCTGATTTAATATTAATAACAGATTGACCAATCATTGCACAACCTGCCATTCCTCCGAAGAAACCAGCAACAATGTTTGCACTCCCTTGTCCACGTGCTTCCTTATGCTTATTACTTTCCGTATGCGTCATATCATCTAAAACCGAAGCTGTTAATAATGACTCTAGTAAACCGATAATTGCAAGCATAACTGCGTACGGTAAAATAATCCCTAATGTCTCAAGTGTAAAAGGCACATCAGGAATGCTAAAGAACGGTAATTCTTTCGGCAGGCTTCCCATATCCCCTACTGTTTTCAACTGTAATCCACTCATAATTGCAATACATGTCACAATAATAATGGAAATAAGTGTAGACGGGACAGCCGTCGTAATACGTGGAAATACATATATAATTACAAGTCCTAATGCGACAAGTGCATACATTTGCCAAGTTGCATTTTTAAAATGCGGCAATTGTGCTGTAAAAACTAAAATTCCAAGTGAATTTAAAAAACCACTCATAACAGATTTCGGAACAAACTTCATAAATGAGCTCAGTTTGAACACGCCAAAAATAATTTGGACAATACCCGTTAATATTGTTGTAGCAAATAAATATTGCAAACCATGATCTTTAACAAGCGTTACCATTAATAATGCCATTGCACCTGTTGCAGCTGAAATCATCCCAGTTCTTCCGCCAACAAATGAAATGGTAACTGCAATACAAAAGGCTGCGTATAATCCAACGGTCGGATCCACACCTGCAATAACAGAGAAAGCAATTGCTTCAGGGATTAACGCTAAAGCAACAACTATTCCTGATAGCACATCCCCTTTCACGTTGGAGAACCAATCATTTTTTATCGTTTGAAACAAAATACCACTCCTCTACTCTTTTATCATTTGATCTTCTCCATAAGAAAATCTAGCCGACTGCACGAAAGCTATTATATAACGAGTAGAGATATCTGTGCTATGTAAAAATTTCCTAAAGAAAAAGGCCCTATCTTAGTAGCGCCTTTGCTCCTTTTACCCCGCATTAACGGGCAGTAAGACCCCACCTCAAAATTCAGCGAAAGCAAAGAAGTTAAGTGGAGATCAACTGCCCGTAAAAGCCCGATTGGTTCAACTAATAATCAATGGGGGAGGAATACCCCCCCACTGATTAAAGTTTCACTGTATTAGTGTCCACCGTGCCCTTGACCACTTTCTTGCACAATCTCTAACCTCTCATCCAATATACCTTGTGTTTCAAATGAAATATCACTCGTACTTCCTAATAAGAAGCCGTGGTTATACGGTCCAAGTGTTGGGTCATCTTTAAACTTCGGTTGAATAGTAGCAAGAAAATCATACACTGGTTGTGAAGCTTTTTCTTCCTCTAACAAGACAACAGGTGCGTGTTTACCCATATGTGAAAAAGGTGCCCCAGCAACTGCTAAGTCTGGTTTTGTGAACCCACATCCAAATTTTGTTTGTTCATCTTTAAACTTTGCAAATGCAATAGAATTTTCTACTGGAGTCTCTCCACTAATACACGTTACTTTCCCGTATTTGCTTAACTCTTTTTCTACTTCTTTTGAAACAATTTTTTCTGGCCCTAATACATATATATTTGCTTTATCTTTTCTCATTTTTAATGCCTCTATTGTCGCTTTTGGCACTTTTTCCTTTTCTGTATACAAAAGTGGCTCTGGCATATGAGAAATCCAATTTACAGCGGGTGTTGTATATAAACGTCCTTCTTCTTCAGACGAACCGATAATAACGCTATTTGGATAGCTTCCTGTTATATCGGCATATTCTTTATCCACATCTTTAGCAAATATAGCTGGATCCGTTTCTTTTATTTGCTTTACTTTATATGCTTTTAATTGTTCAAGGATAGATGCACCTACATCCCCCATCACCATAATTTGTGTGCCATCTTTCGTTCCGAGCGGATTTAATCGTTTTATTTCTTTTAACGTCATTTCGGGTATCTTTTCTTTTTCTATAAATAAAATCGGCCCGTTATTCGGATGGTGAATAAGGTCCGCACTCGCAATACCTAATTGCCATTCGTTTACTGGTACTAAAATAATAGCGCCTGGCTGATTCTCTTTATGTGTTGCTGGCCATATCGTTTGCGAAGTTAATACTGCCATTTGCAAAGGATCGTTTGTGTTTAATCTCGTTACATTTTTTAAACTTGTCGTTAATAAACCATTCGATGCACCTTCGTTCATTTCTTTCGGCGCAGTTACCACCGGATTCATTTTCATTTCCTTTTGCTCTGTTTTTTTCTCTTCTTTAGATTCATGATTTTTATGATCCGTGTTCGTTTGTCCACATGCAGCAAGACCAACTGCTGTAATTATTGTTATCCCAAAGATTCGGGTCATCTTTTTCACTATACCGCCTCCGTATGAATCGTTTTCGAGCCAATATGATTACCTAAAATGGAATTTCACCTTTACAATAACAAGCAATTCTGAAGAAATTATGCAGATGCATGATAATCTGCACCATTTCTTCATGATTTTGACTTACAATTTAAGTAATAACTACAAATGCGGAGGTACTCTATGGTCGATATACTACTCGTAGATGATGAGCCGAGAATGCTTGAATTATTAACGCTTTATCTTACTCCAATCGGATACAACTGCGTATGTACAGCGTCCGGAGAAGAAGCTATTTCACATATAGAAAATCAAAACTTCAAATTTGTTTTACTCGATATTATGATGCCAAAGATGGATGGGTGGGAAACGTGCAAAAGAATTCGATCATTTAGTAACGTTCCTATCATTATGGTAACGGCTCGTGATCAAACGGTAGATGTCATCCAAGGGTTAAAACTTGGAGCAGATGATTACGTGACGAAACCTTTCCATGAAGAGGAGCTTTTCGCAAGAATTGAAGCTGTTTTAAGGCGAACGAATCAACACGCACAAATCCAATATCACGGTATTTTATGGGATGAAGCAAAGCATTTCGTCTCTGTCTATAATGAAGAACTTCTTCTCACTCCAATCGAATTCTCTTTACTCGGATTATTTTTACATCATGTGAACTACGTGTTAAGCCGCGATCAGCTCATTGAACGAATTTGGGGACTAAATACAAATACAGAAGATAGAACAGTCGATTCACATATTCGTAATTTGCGTGATAAATTACGAAAAGTAAATTTCCCTATTGATCACCATTTAAAAACTGTTTACGGAGTCGGGTATCGATGGGTTGATACTCTAAAGTAAGGAGCAAAACGATGAAGCGAATTTCTATTCAACTCGGATTTTATTTTTTAATTGTTACACTTTTAATCGAAAGTGTTCTATTTGTCTTGCTTTATTATAGCCTTGTCAACAATAGAGTAAATGAAGAAATGACGGCTTTATTAAAGCGCGGAAATAGTCACCGAGATGTTCTTGAAAAGTATTTTGATAAGCAAACAATCTCCCATGTTGCACTAATGGAATCCGAAGCCGAAACCACTGTCGTTATTACAAATGCACATAAGGATGTGCTAGCTAAATCTAATGAAATAAATGCTACGATAAAAAAGCATATTGAAAAGATGCAAACACGAACAGATCATGACGGAGCAATTATAGAGAATCATTGGAAAACATCTAATTATATATGTACAGTTAGCCCCATTGTAGTGGCTGGAAAAACGGAAGGCTACGTATATATGTTTCTCGGAACAGAATCAATCGAGGAAATGGTTAACGGGCTAACAAGACAATTCATTATTGCCGGAGTCATTACGTTTCTATTAACTGTCATCACCATTTTTCTATTATCACGGTTGTTAACAAAACCATTGTTACACATGAAACATGCCACTGAAAAAATGAGTAAAGGCGATTTATCCGTTTCGTTAACGACTACTCGAAATGACGAAATTGGTGAACTAGCATCGTCTATTCAAACGCTTGCTAATGATTTACATTATATGAAAACAGAGCGAAGTGAATTTCTAGCAAGTGTTGCTCATGAATTACGAACACCATTAACATACGTAAGAGGTTATGCTGACATTGCTTTAAAAGAAACCACATCTCCTGAGCAACGTTTGCGATATTTATCTATTATAAAAGATGAGTCTGATTATATTACGAACTTAGTTCAAGATTTATTTTCACTTGCACAAATGGAGCAACATAACTTTTCTATTCAAGTAAAGGAAGTACATTTACACACTTTCCTGACTCGCATAGCCGAAAAACTAAATGCCATGTATAAAGAAAGATACATTACAGTCTCTTTCTCTTGTCCTCCTACACTGCTAGTAAATTTAGATGAACAGCGATTTGAACAAGTTATAATAAACATTTTAAATAACGCTTATAGACATTCAAAAGAACATTCTCATATAAATATTTCTGTTACAGAAGAACATAAAAGTATCTCTATTACAATTGAA
The DNA here is from genome assembly GCF_002746455.1 of Bacillus fungorum. GTDB lineage: Bacteria > Bacillota > Bacilli > Bacillales > Bacillaceae_G > Bacillus_A > Bacillus_A fungorum. The sequence continues at coordinate 72,581 of NZ_NWUW01000016.1, forward strand.
GATGAAGGCGAAGGTATTCCTCCTGAAGACGTCCCTCACATTTTCGACCGCTTTTATCGAGTTGATAAAGCAAGATCACGAGCTACAGGCGGAACTGGTTTAGGGCTATCTATCGTAAAAGAAATTGTAGAACTACACGGCGGGAATATTACTGTAACGAGCGAAGTCAATCATGGGTCTTGTTTTATTATCACTATACCTATAAAACTTTTATTTAAATACAAGGAAAACTAAATTTCAAGTATGACTATCATTACACAACTAACTCCATTATTTTTTCAAAATTTATGAAAATAATGGAGTTATGCTATTCATATAGACTCAAACCAGTTAATCCAATTATGGTGAGCTTTGAGAAAAAACTAAGAATATTTTAATTATTTAGATATTAATCAATTAAAATTTTTAATCTCATCACAAAATAAAGTCAAATCAAGGAATCGAACATACTAAATTAATAAAATCAAGAATCATTTCATCTAGCATCTATGATGAATTCTTATTTCAAGAAAAGTAGTGGACATTCAATTGTACAACATATGAAAACAAATTCTTTAGTTAAAGCACCAGAGAATTCTTACTGTATAAACAACCACTTTAAGTTTGCATTCTACATGCCACATTTAATATTCTTTCAATATGGAGAAAGTTTAAACACACGTGAATTTATATTAGTATTCGCTATGAAACTCCTCAATTGATAAAAATGCTAACTTGGGTTTAATTTTCTATATCACAAATCCTGCTCCCTGCCCATTCATCTACTATATTTTTTAAAAAATTTATACATCTTTATAGGGATAATATAAACATATAATCAATATTCCTCTTATTATACCCTTTCAATGAATCATCCTATAGATTTCCTTCCATCTATCAATCTTAATAATATAAACTAACTTGAAAAAGTAGCATGTGTATGTACTAATCTTAGAATTAACAATCCACAATAAAAAATCTAAATACTTTTAATATAAAATCAATTTTAGTTTTAAATTTAATTATAATTACCACTCCTTATACTTAGTTAGCATATTCTATAATCCAATGCTCTCTTTAGGCTCCTTGATATTTAATACAATGGATAACAAAATAAATAATTGTAACTTAATCAATAATCAGAATATACAAAATATAACTTGACAGAATTTTTTGAATTGGTATAATATTACTCATAAGGGAGGTAATTGAATTGAATAGTAAACAAATAGAAAAACCAGTTACAGATTACGATACTAATTACTTTGATCAGTCATACCTTGATGCTCATAAAAAGATTCTAAATGATGGATTAGAAGAGCAAATAGAACTTATAAGCTCCATACTTAATTCTACAAAGGAAACGAATATACTAGATTTTTTTTGTGGTCATGGAAGACATGCTTTTAAACTCTTGGATAAGGGATTTAATGTTACTGGATTAGATATTAATGAAAAGTATTTAGAAATAATTAAAACTAGAACTAATGATACAATCAAAACTATTCACGCTGATGGCAGAAAATATATTGGTAAGGAAAATTTTGACGCTGTTTTAAGTTTAGAAAACTCTATTGGTTATATAGAAAATTATGATGACAATTTAGCAATTCTAAAATCTATACATAGTTGTTTAAAACCTAAAGGTAAATTAATCATGACCCTCATTAATCGAGATTACTTTATTAGAAAATTCCACACATTAGCCTGGTTTGAAAATGGTGAAGGGAAATATATATTAGAAAAAAGAAAATTCGATTCAAAAACCAGTGTTCTTCAAATTGAAGAAAAAAGACTAACCGTAAATGGTCCTGAACAAAATTACAAATTAAATATGCGGTTATTTGGTGCAACCGAACTAAATCAGATGTTAAAAATTGCTGGTTTTCAAGTTATTGATCTGTTTGGTGATTTTGATAAAAATTCATATCACCTTAATTCACCTGAGATGATTTATATTTGCGAAAAAATTTAGAGTTAGAGCGAAATAACTTATCCACAAATTACTTAAGGAAATGAATAAAGATGGGACTAGGTAAAATAATTCGTCGCGTTATTATAAATTAATAAACTCCTAGTCTATTTAAGGAGGTGAATACATATGAAGATGGGTGAAATCGGTCGTCGCATTATTATTATTGACTAACAAATTCCTAACTTATTTAAGGAGGTGAATACATATGAAAATGGGTGAAATCGGTCGTCGCATTATTATTATTGATTAAGAATATTAACAATTGGAAAAAGGCTACTGAATTTATCAGTAGCCTTTCCCTCTGAAAAGGACTGATTTATATGGGAAATAACAACATATCTTTCATTGCTACAGGAGATAGCTTTATAACAAGATCCGCTCCTCAAAATATTAATTTTAAAGAATTATCAGAACTAATACAACAGCACGATGTAAAACTAACAAATTTAGAAACAACTATTAGAAAAGATGAAGGATTTCCAGCTGCACAAAGTGGAGGTACTTGGGCATATGCATCACCTAACGTATTAAATACTTTAAGTTCTTATGGCTTCAATTCAATATCTTTAGCAAATAATCACATATTAGACTATTCCTATGAAGGATTAGCTGCCACAGAAAAATACGTTAATGAAGCTGGATTTATATATTGTGGGGCTGGACACAACCTTTATGAAGCAAGCAAACCCAAATATCTAGAAACTATTAATGGAAGAATTGCCTTAATAGGGGTAACTTCCACATTCCATGAGTCCTGGATTGCTGGTGAACAAAGAATAGATTGTAAAGGACGTCCTGGAATAAATCCACTAAGATATGATGTGGTCCATAAAATACATAATAATAAAATGAAAATTTTGAAGGAAATAGCTAACATAACTGAAATTAATGCAGAAATAAATATTGCTGTAAAAAACGGCAATCTTATTAATATTATTCCAGATGATTACTTCCCATTTGGGGAATATGACTTTATCACAATAAATAATGAAGAAGAAGAAGGTTCTATAACAAAATGTCATACTACAGATATTTCCAGGATATATAAATCTATTTCAGAAGCTTCTAGACAATCTGATTATGTTATTTTAAATGTTCATTCACATGAAATGAAAGGGGAATCTGAAAATAAACCCGCAGATTTTTTGGTTGAGTTTGGGAAAGGATGTATAGATCAAGGTGCACATGCAATTATATGTCATGGACCACACATAATCAGAGGAATAGAGATTTACAAAAATCGTCCAATACTATATGGATTAGGGAATTTTATTTTTCAAAATGAAACAATTGAAACATTACCATCTGATTTTTATTCGAGCCTAAATTTAGATTACTCCCATAGCACCGCTGATCTCTTAGATAAAAAAAACAAAAACAATACCACTAGTTTTGGAGCAAAAAGAAAATTTTGGGATTCATTTTTACCCTCATGGAAAATGAAGAATGGGAAATTACAAGAAATGACTCTATATCCTATTTCTTTAGAATGGGAATTACCGAGATATAAAAGAGGATGGCCTAAATTAGTACAGAATACTGATATTCTAAAAAAAGTGAATGATTTATCAGCTCCATATGGAGTACACATAGATATTCAAAGCAACGGAATCGGAAAATTAATATGGTAAACAGTTATTCACTTTAAAGGAGCATACGAATGTTATTCTTATTAAAAAAGCCTGCTTTTCTAAACTTTTGGCTAGCACAAATATTCTCAAGACTAGGTGACGCAATTGCAACGACCGCTATCATCTTTATTATTGGTTCGAATTCCTCAGATCCTTTAATTATTAGTCTAGTAATATTTGCCGAACTTATTTCAACAACCCTATTTGGACTCTTTGCCGGATTAATTGCCGATCGTTTCCCTAAACATTTAATTATGATTTACATGGATATATTCAGAATAATTGTTACTACTATCATAATTTTTAATTTAAATTCACCAATAATACTCATTTTTTTAGTATTTCTAAAAGGAATTGGGACGACATTTTTTTACCCAGCCAGAACATCCTTTATTCCAAATGTAGCAGGAGAAGAACATGTGACTGATGCAATTTCAATTTCTCAAAGTACTTACTCTACGGTATATATTATTGGTCCTATAATAGCAGGATTATTATTAACAACAACTTCTGTACTATTCATTTTTATAATAGACATAATATCCTATATATTGTCTATTATCTTTATTCTAATATCCAATTCTTTAATAACAACAAAACAGACTACCGAATTAAATCAAAAAATAAAAACAACCAACGAATCTCTTTGGTTTGCCTTATCATCAGGAATTAAAACCGTATACCGCATACCAACATTATTTTTCTTACTAATAATATTATTCCCTTTCATGTTTATAGCTGGGATTTTTGATACAACTTACACATCTATTTTATTGCAAATTTTCCAAGTATCAGCACTTGACTACGGTAATTTGGAAAGCATTGAAGGTTTAGGCGCTATTATAGGCGCTATTATAGGACCTTTCCTATTAAAAAAATTGAATCCTAGTTTATTATTGATATGTACAATAATAGCATTTGGCATATTAATGGGGTGTGTTACTCCTTTAAATTTGATACATCGATCTAATTTAGCCCCAATATATATATGGAGTTTAATAATCGGAATTGTGAATTCGCTTTTAAATATACCCATTAATACTTTATTTTTAAGTATAACGCCTATTCCATTTAGAGGTAGAGGTATTTCTATATTACAAACACTTTCTACTTTGGGTATTATACTAGGATTATTATTAGGTGGTATAGCTGCAAGATATTTCAACCCCATATTTTTTACTACTATAGCTGGTTTAACTATAATTATATTTGCAATAATGATTTGTTTTTCGAAGAAATTCAAAGAGCTTTACAAAATATCTTCTACTCCATTACCGTTAGATTCAAACATTAAATCTGAACAAGAGTTTAATGCTTGATAACAGTCAAAAAATTTTCAACTCATATGAAATCCAAACGTGAAATAACCAGCTCTTTAAAATTCAAAAAGCTGGTTATTTCACGTTTAAAAATAAAGCATTTCTTCTTCAGAAATATTCTGATAGTTACTACTTTGAACTTTATTGGTTAATTTAATTTTCACATGTACATTGCTGTCCATAGTTCATTAATAACTCCAATTTTAAAATTAACTTTACACATAATAAAACTTTCACTATTAATCTTCCCTACCTTTCAAGTAGTTCAATTGTTTCCGTAACCTTTATACTATCTTTTACAGATTGAACAATTGTGCAATTTTTCACTGCAAGTTGCAACGCCTTGTCTAGCTGCTCTTCTGTAATGTTTTCCGCTTTAATTTTATAATGTAAATGAACACTTTCAACTGGTTTTGATAAAGCTTCACTTCTACCAATTTCAGTTTCAATTGTAAACGTATCGTATAGAATACGTTTCTTTTCTAAAATCGTTCGAAAGACAATTGCACTACATCCCGCGATAGAGGAAACGAGTAATTGTAACGGTGAATATCCGTTTTCTTTTCCAATCGCTAATTGACCATACGATAAATTTGCCTCTATATCATCGTGTTTGATTGTTAGTTTCATTTGTTGTCTCCATCTCCACTTTCATCGGTTTCTTCCGTCTCTTACTCATATAATAATATATGTAGCAGAAAATGATAAATGGAATACCACAATATAACGCCATTCTTTGTTCTGGAATAAACGCTAAACTAATAACAACGATACTGTTTGTAATTAAAGCTAAAATAGGAACAATTGGATATAACGGTGTTCTATATTTTAAGTCCTCTAACTTTCCTCCGCCTTTTATATACTGACTTCTAAAGCGCAGTTGCGATAAAGCAATAATGATCCAACTTGATACAGCTGATAAACCAGCTATCGATAATAAGTACATGTATACTGTATCTTCTGCAAGGAAGCTTGTGAATAAAGAAAGACCAGCTACAGCAATCGTTACAACTAGTGCTGTAATTGGAATACCACGCTTATTTACTTTCTGGAAAGATTTTGGTGCCATTCCTTCATTTGCAAGTGACCATAGTATACGAGTTGCCGCATATAATCCTGAATTCGCTACAGATAGTAACGCTGTAATAATAACGAAGTTCATAATATCTGCTGCATACGGAATACCGATTTTATCAAATACGACTACAAATGGACTTTCAATTACCCCTGCTTCTTTCCAAGAAATTAATCCTACTAAAATTGTCATTGTTAAAATGAAGAATAACATAATGCGCCATACTGTATTACGGATTGCACGTGGAATTGTTTTTTCTGGATTTTCACTTTCTCCCGCTGCAATCCCGATTAACTCTGTTCCTTGGAACGAGAAGTTAACTGTAATCATTGTAAGTAATACAGCTGCTAGTCCATTCGGGAAAAGTCCACCTTCACTTACAAAGTTAGAGAAAAGAGGTGCTGCTTCTTTTCCGTCATATGATATAAACCCTAATAATGCACTACCACCAAGAACAACAAATGCAAGAATGGTAACTACTTTAATACTAGAGAACCAAAATTCTAATTCAGCATAACTTTTCGCCGAAATCGCGTTTGAAGCATATAAAATAACGCCGAATACAAGGCACCATACCCAAACATCAACATTCGGAAACCATCTTTTCATCATTAAACCAATTGACGTTAATTCTAAACCTACCGTTACTGCCCAACCCAGCCAATATAGCCAGCCGATCATAAAGCCCGTTCCTGGTCCAATAAACTTCGTTGCATACTTTTGGAAAGATCCTGAAACTGGCATTGCTACCGTTAACTCTCCAAGACAAAGCATTGTTAAATACATAATAAATCCGCCCACTAAATATGAAAGGATGGCTCCCCCTGGCCCAGCCTGATTAATGGTGTAACCTGAACCTAAGAAAAAACCAGTCCCGATTACACCACCTAGTGCGATCATAAATAAATGTCTACTCTTCATCGTACGATGTAATTTCTCATTCGTTGGTTGCTGCATCTAAATCCTCCCCCTACCAATACCCCTATATCTTGTTAAAATTTTCTGATAATAAAAATATACACGAAAGCGATTACAATTTCTATATAAAATTAAAACTTTTCTGATAAAATAATATAAAAAATCGAATTATCGCGAGATTTAGATTCTAATTAGAGGAAAATAAGGATAAACAAGGAAAAACCCTTACATATATTGTAAGAGTTAATGGAGTTCTAATCTTCTCGATAAAATTGATAAACTATAATTTACGATAAAGTACATACAAGCTACTACTATAAACGTTGGAATCATATAATTTACATTTTGCCCGCTAATAATTTGAGCATTATGCATAAGCTCTGGTAATGATATAACAACTGCTAATGATGTATCTTTCAGCAATGAAATAAACTGACTGACAAGCGGCGGGACCATTCTTCTTAATGCTTGTGGCAAAATAATATGCCAAAGTGCTTGAACATACGTTAATCCTGAAGATCTTGCGGCCTCAATCTGTCCTTTTTCAATAGATAATAGGCCACTTCGAACAATTTCAGATATCATTGCTGCTTCAAATATTGTTAAAGCAACAATTGTAGCTGTTATAATTTCTAATTTCAAGCCTGCTTCTGGAAGTGCAAAATACGTGAAAAATATAATTAAAAGTAGTGGTAAGTTTCGAATCACTTCAACGATAATTCCTAATATTTGTGAGACGACAGGGATTTTCATGTAGCGCAATATCCCTATTACACTACCAATAATAAAGCTAAGTACAATTGCTACGAGCGCTACCTCTAATGTGATGAGTAATCCTTTTAATAAAAAGAGGATATGATCACCTGTTACAGCTCCCTTAAAATCCATTTACACCGCCTCCTTTGCCAAGCGTTTTTCTAAATAACGCACTAGCATACTGAGCGGAATTGTTAATATTAAATAAAACATCCCGACAAATATATAAACATCGAACGTAACAAACGTCTTCGTTGAAATTAAATCTCCTTGATACATTAAATCCGTACCAGCGATAATTCCGAGTATGGAAGAGTTTTTTACTAAATTGAGAAATTGATTTCCTAAAGGAGGGATTACGATTTTCATTGCTTGAGGTAAAACAACATAGTACATTGCTTGCGTATAAGTCAGTCCTGAGGAACGTGCTGCTTCCATTTGGCCTTTCGCGACTGATAAAATACCAGCGCGAATGACCTCGGCAATAAACGCTGCAGTATATACCGTAAGCGTAACTGTTCCTGCTACAAAACCATTTAACGTAATTCCTATTACAGGTAAAGCGAAATAAAATATGAATGCAATTAATACAAGTGGAATATTTCTTACAAATTCTACAATAGCAGCTCCCAACCAATTTAAAATACGAATAGGTGCAATACGCATTACCGCCAAAATTACTCCTAAAATAAAGCTTCCTATTAATGCAATTACACTAGACATCACTGTATATTTAAAGCCCTCTAAATACATATCAATGTTATTCGTTAATATAGAAAAATCAGGCACATATTCTCCCCTCTTTCTTTACAAGAAGAGGATGAGTATCCCTCATCCTCTTACTATTTATCAATGGGAATAAGGCTCTACTAATTAAAAGATCAATTTACTATTCTTGCTTTTGTCCAATCCATTTCTCATACAGTTTGTCGTACTCCCCGTTCGCCTTCATATCTTTTAGCAAACTATTAATCTCTTTCGTTAAATCATCTGCACCTTTTTGAACTGCAATTCCGTACGGTTCATCCGTAAAAATTTTCCCTACAACTTCATAATTTGAATCTTGTTTTGCCATGCCGTAAAGAATTGCATTATCTGTCGTTAAAACATCACCTTTTCCTGCTTTTAACGCCGTAAATGCCTCACTGTAATTTTCAAATTCTAAAACAGTCGCTTCCGGTGATTTTTGGCGAATGTTATTTGTAGATGTTGAACCTTTTACTGCTAACACTTTCACGCCCTTTTTCACATCATCAATACTTTTAATATCGCTCCCTTTTTTCACGAGTAACGATTGCCCTGCTTTAAAATATACATCTGAAAAATCGACCTCTTTTTTACGTTCTTCCGTAATTGTCATTGTTGCGATAATTGCATCAATGTCACCGTTTTTCAGTAGTGGAATACGCGTTTTAGACGTTACTTCTTTTAATTCTAATTTCTTTTCATCTCCGAGAATTTTTTTCGCAAGCGCCTTTGCAACATCAACATCAAATCCTTCTACCTGCCCTGTTGAAGGATTTTTCAATCCGAATAAGTTCGTATCATTCTTCACCCCAACTACTAGTTTCCCGCGCTTCTTAATTTGCTCAACGGCCCCGCCTTGCTTCGTATTCGTTTCTTTCGCCTCATCTTTTTTACTTCCGCACCCAGCAACGACAAGTACGAATAAACATGAAAATACAATTAAGGTGAACAACTTTTTCATTTTAAGCATAAAATTCCTCCTTTAATGATTTAACACTCGACTTAAAAATAAACGTGCTCTTTCTTGTTCAGGACTCGCAAAAAATTGCGCCGGTGTTGTATCCTCAATGATTTCGCCATCATCCATAAATAAAATTCGATCGGCTACTTCTCGCGCAAATCCCATTTCATGCGTAACAACGACCATCGTCATCCCTTCCTTAGCTAGCGTTTTCATAACATCAAGTACCTCTCCAATCATCTCTGGATCAAGAGCAGACGTAGGCTCATCGAATAGCATAATTTCTGGCTGCATCGCAAGTCCTCTAGCAATTGCCACCCGTTGCTGTTGTCCTCCGGATAATTGATGTGGATATACGTTAGCCTTCTCTGGAATTCCTACTTTCTCTAAATAAACCATCGCTGTTTTCTCTGCTTCCTCTTTTGAAATTTTATTTACTTTAATCGGTGCTAGTGTAATATTTTGAAGAACCGTTTTATGTGGATATAAATAAAAATGTTGAAAGACCATTCCAATATTTCGGCGTAATTCATTCATATCTGTTTTTGCATTGTGTACCTCCGTATTTTGTACAATTAACTCTCCATCTGTAATTGACTCTAGCTGGTTTATACATCGAAGTAATGTACTTTTCCCTGATCCTGAAGGCCCAACAACTACTACCACTTCACCTTTTTTCACTTGCACATTAATATCTTTTAAAACTTGAAAGTTGCCATAATATTTATTTACGTTACGAAACTCTATCAACATACTCCCCCCTTCCCCTAACAAAGCATGTACATTCTTTTTATATTCAAAAACAGTCCCAAAAATAACTTCTCCCTTCATTTTTGCCCATAAAAAAGCAAAGGGATTTCCCTTTGCTCCTTCATTTCTATTCTGTTAAGATACTTCTTCTTTCTTATCTTTCCCGTATTCATGCTCCCAAAAATCAGCATTTTTAATTCCTAATGGTCCTGGATCGAATACTGGATCTTTTCCTTCTTTTTTCTGCTTTTCATAATCCTTTAATGCAACTAATGCAGGTTTTTGTAATAGTAAAATCGCAATGATATTTACCCATGCCATAATTCCTACACCGATATCACCTAAAGCCCAAGCCGTTTCTGCTGTTTTTATACAGCCGTAGAATACAGCACCTAAAAAGACAAATTTTAGTACCATAGACAACCAAGGGCGGTCTTTCTCACGATTTAAGTACGCGATATTCGTTTCTGCAATGTAGTAATATGCCATAATTGTTGTAAATGCAAAGAATAGTAATGAGATTGCAACGAAACCGTTTCCAAATCCAGGGAAAACAGATTCTACTGCTGCCTGTGTATATCCCGGTCCTGGTTGAGCACCATTTAATTTATTTACGATAAAGTTTTTTCCGCTTGCATCAAATACGTTATACATGCCTGTAATAATCATCATAAATGCTGTTGCTGAACAAACAAATAATGTATCAATGTAAACGGAAAATGCTTGCACTAAACCTTGCTTAGCTGGATGCGATACTTCAGCAGCTGCCGCTGCATGTGGTCCAGTTCCTTGCCCTGCTTCATTGGAATAAATACCACGTTTTACTCCCCAAGAAATTGCTAAACCGATAATACCACCGAAAGCCGCCTCTAATGCAAAAGCACTTCTTATAATTAACATAAATGCTTCTGGCAATTTTTCAATATTCATAGCAACAATAACGCAAGCTACTAAAATATAACCAACTGCCATAAACGGTACGACAACTTGTGCAACGTTAACGATTCGCTTTACTCCACCGAAGATGATAAAAGCTAATACAACAACTAATAAAGCCCCTGATAATGTAGTGTTAATTCCAAAAGCTGTCTCTAAACTTACAGCAATACTATTTGCTTGCACACCTGGTAGTAAAAGCCCCGTTGCAAGAATTGTCGCTGCAACGAATACTAATGCATACCATTTCACACCTAAGCCTTTTTCAATGTAATAAGCAGGTCCACCGCGAAACTGTCCTTGATGTTTTGTCTTATATATTTGTGCGAGTGTAGATTCTACATAAGCTGATCCTGCTCCTAAAAAGGCCACTGCCCACATCCAAAATACAGCTCCTGGTCCACCGAAGGCAACCGCTGTTGCTACCCCAGCGATATTCCCTGTCCCAACGCGCCCTGATAATGAAAGTGCTAACGCTTGGAATGAAGAAACACCAGCCTCTGATTTTTCTCCTTTAAATGTTAGCTTCACCATTTCTCCTACATGCCTTACTTGTAAAAACCTCGTTCGAATAGAAAAATATAAACCTGCTCCTAAACATAAATAAACAAGTGCTGGACTCCAAACAATATTATTTAACCAATTTACGAAAGCTTCCAATATTCCCCCTCCTTTTTATCAAGAATATTCAGAATATATAAAAATTATAAATGTATACCGAATCTATGACAATATTATTTTAATAAAACAAACATATTTTTGTATAAAAAAACAAAGTATATATTTGTTTTATATACTTTGTTTTGAACAAAATGTATTATATATTCACAATCGCTTCTTTACTTATAATCCTTTCATATAATTCTTCAGATAATTTCTGGAAGTTATCTGGCATATCTTTCCCCTTAAACTTCTTTTGAAGTGTGCCGTATAAACCAACATCACGTAGACGTAAAAATAACGGTAACGATTCATACCAACTATCCACCAGCCTATGTTCACATTCGTATCCTTTTCTTAATGCTTGTAATTGTTTACGAGCGAATGTCGTCTTCTCCTCCGCTGTCCACGGTGTAAAAAGGACGGAGTAATAAAGAACCATTGCCAAATCATGAATGAAGTAATTATAAGCCGCATCATCAAAATCAAAGATTGTTAGCTCTTTACCATCATAATGAAAATTACCTGGATGAATATCACCGTGCATAAGGCCGAACGTTTCTCTTTCGACTGGAAGAGCCTTAATTTCATCCATTAATACCGCTGCAATCTTTTTCACTTTCTCATCTTCTAATTCATTAACAATCCCGCTCTCGTCTTCTTCCCACGTATCACGATAGTCTGTTTTAGGATAGTTCATTGTTAGGCGATGCAGTTGTCCAATCGCTTTTCCCCATGCTTCAAAATAAACATCTCCCCAATAAGGCGATTCTTCTCCTTTTACTTGCTCACCTTTTGCATATGTAAATAAGGAAGCGAAAAAGAAAGTTTCATCCTCTGCTCGGATTTCTTCTACAAGATTTTGAGACGTTGAATAAAGAGGCCCTGCTACCTTTGCCCCATTCTCCGCAACATATCGTAAAAAATCTAGTTCAGCTTCGACTTCTTTTTTAGAACGATGAGAAGAGTGAGTTAAACGTAATACGTAATCTTCACCACGATCACCCTTCGCCTTAAAAATATAATTTTCAAAATCTCCAAGTGGATTTTCTTCCACTGTTACATGAAATGACTTTGCTGCCCCTACTAAAATCTCTCTTGTAAAAACACGTTCTACAGCTATTTCCATATATATCCCTCCTATATATCTTCTTAATTCGACATAAATGTTAAAAGTACTGCTAGAAAGTTGAATAATGCGTGGACAATCATAGCCGATAAAATAGAATTTGTTTTCTCATATAACCAGGCAAATACTACACCACTCAAAAAATTCACCGGCAATGTGTTATATGTGGGAATATGGACAACGGTAAATATTATGGAACTGATAAACATACCGCCCCATATACCATATCTATCACGAAAAAATGTATAAAAAACACCTCGATATAAAATCTCTTCATAGATCGGTGATATAATTGCCGCTCCAATTACCGCGATACAGAATGAATATATTGATTTATCATTTTGGACCGTCTCCGTTTTACTATTTTCAAAAGAAATGCCCACTTTCTCCATTATCATTAATATAGCAACACTAACTACAATTAAGAAAATAACCGCTACAAATGTCCATAATAAATCCTTCCATGAAAGTTTCCTAACTCCAATATCTTTCCACGATAGGTTATATCTTTTTATACAAAAAAGATATACTACAGTAGTAAATATCACTGCCATTATAAGTCCCATTAATACCCCAGCATATAATGATTTACCTATTATTTTTAAAGCATAATCATAAAAAAGAGCTTCAATTGTTACTGGAACAATAATGAATACAAACACAAATAAATATAAAATTTCTTTCCATCCCCACATACTTTTCAAAATCATATACACCATCCCTCTACTCCGTGTTTCCTTAAGTATAAAAGATGACGCAACGTAACTTTCAATCCTCTTCTTTTAAATAATCCAAGCATAAATTTCTCACAAAAAACAAAAATTAACAGAAGTGACTTTATTCTAAAAGAGGTGGAAATTATGGCAGATTACAAAGACGAACAAAAGAGTAAGAATCAAAAGCATATGTTTCCATCACTTCCGGAGAACATTAATTACATTGAAAATAAACTTTCCCATTCTGATGACATAAAAAAATTAGATCTCCCTTTTCAAAATGGAAAAGGAACGATCTTATATATCGAATCTTTAGCCGACCCAAATTTAATTCATCAATTAGCTGTTGAGCCTTTATTAACTCGGCCAGATTTACCTTTAGATAAAGCTTTTTCTACGCTAAATATGAAAAAAGAAACAAATTTAAATTACGGTGTACAACTTTTATTACAAGGTAAATCCTTATATTTTCATGAAAATGTCGATAGCTTTTGTATTTTCGAAACAACTTTATCTTTAAAGAGAGATATAGCAGAGCCTGATAATGAAGGCATTGTACGTGGACCACATACTGGTTTTGTAGAAGATTTAGCAACCAATTTAGCTTCCATTCGTAAACTCATAAAAAGTCCAAATATTGTCGTTAAATATTTCACACTTGGTGAAGAAATGCATACGAAAGTGGCAATTGCTTATATGCAAAACATAGCGAATGACGATTTAGTTACAGAAGTAAAAAGAAGGTTAGAAACGATTAAGACAGATGCGCTTATGCCTCCAGGATATATACAAGAATTTATAGAGGATACGTCTTTCTCACCATTTCCGCAGCAATTAAATACAGAGCGTCCAGATAGAGTCGCAGCAAATTTAATGGAAGGACGGATTGCTATTTTATCTGACGGAGATCCAACAGCGCTCATCGTACCTGTTACGTTATTCGCTTTCTACCAATCACCAGATGATTATAATAACCGCTGGATTGTCGGTTCTTTCGTCCGAATGATTCGCTTAGTAAGTTTTTTAATTGCCTTTCTCTTGCCAGCTTTATATATTGCAACTGTCGCTTTTCATCCTGATGTGTTGCCGCTCGAACTTGTGTATACAATTAAAGCTTCATTAGAGAAAGTACCGCTCCCTCCCATTTTTGAAGCTCTCTTAATGGAATTAATCTTTGAATTGTTACGAGAAGCTGGTATTCGTCTGCCGAGCCGAGTTGGACAAACAATCGGTATTGTAGGTGGTTTAGTAATTGGTGATGCAATTGTAAAAGCCGGCCTTGTTTCTTATACAATGATTATCGTTGTAGCTTTAACTGCAATTTCATCTTTTCTTGTCCCATCAAACGATATGAGTTCAGCAGTTCGGATTCTTCGTTTTCCATTAATGATTCTTGCTGCTATATTCGGATATGTAGGAATTTCATTTGGCTTGATTATAACTTTTGTTCATTTATGTCAGCTTCATTCTTTTCATACACCATATCTTTCTCCTATTGCTCCAATGCGAATAAAAGATATGAAAGATTCTTTCGTAAGACTCCCAATTTGGTCATTTTGGGAACGGCCTCATGATCCAAAGCCCCAAAAAATGCAGCGCCAGCATGTAACGAGAGAGGATGAGAACGGTGACAAACACGCAAAGTAAAATTTCGCTTGCTCAATTTACCTTTTTCGTTATTCAATGCCAGATCGGGGTTGGTATACTTTCTCTACCTAACCGCCTTCACTCAATAGCAAAAGGTGGTGGATGGATTTCCGCTCTCATCGCTGGGCTTGCAATTCAGCTTATTATTTTACTTATGTGGCTTTTCTTAAAACGATTTCCTGATGCAAATATGTATGAAAGTGTTTGTATGCTATTTGGTAATAAGTTAGGAAAACTATTGGGCTTTGCTTATGTTTTTTATTTTACCCTTATTGGTATGACGGTTATGTTAAGTGCTTGTAATGTCATTAAAGTTTGGATTTTACAAGCAACTCCTTGGTCTGCCATTCTCATGCTATTTACAATAGCTTGTTGTTATGTAGCTTATAACACTTTTAAAGTCATCGTACGATTTTATGTCATGGCCTCTATTCTCATTATTCCAATGGCCCTTTTAATTGCCCTAGGGCTTTCCCGAGCTGATTTCTCTTATATTTTTCCTATTACAGAAGCCGGCTGGTGGAATATAATTCAAGCATCCAAGGAAACAATTACAGCCATGTATGGTTTTGAAATTATTCTTATCGCTTTCCCAAAAGTAAATGGGAGTTCTATTGCAAAACTGAAGGCCATTTCTATCGCCAATGGATTTGTAACTCTTTTTTATACTTTTACCGTTTGGATTTGCTTTATCGTATTTAGTCCAAAACAAGTTGAACTCATTCCAGAGCCAGTTGCTTACTTATTACGTTCCTTACATATTGGGATTATAGACCGGACTGATTTACTATTCATTCCAATATGGATGATAACCGTTGTGGCTTCTATCGCTAGTTATTATTGCGCTGCTTCAATCGGAGTAGGACATATATTTAATCTTGCTAATCATAAAAAAGCTGTTCCAATCATTGGTATTATTGCTTTTAGTGTAGCCTTATTTATAGATACACCTGAAGAATTAAAAGTAATTTCAACTTTCACTGATAAGTTCACCTATATTTTCATCGTTGTCCTGCCTCTTTTATTTCTACTTTATTCAGTAATAAGGAATAAGAAAGGAGAGCAGTATGTTCAAAAAAAGAACTAAATTACTTTTTATATTATGTACTAGTTCCCTCCTTTCTGGCTGTTGGGATCAAGAACCATTAAGGGAGGCAAGGTTAGCTTATAGCATTGGATCTGATATTACGGAAGAGAATAAACTCCAGCAAACAGTCGAGCTCGTAAAAAGTTCAAGCGGAGAGCAATCTTCATTCGAGAATGAAATACATTCAGCAACCGGGCATAACATAAGGGATACAAGCGATGCCCTAAAAAAAAATGTGACTGGAAATATCCGCTATTTTAAATATGGTGTTCAATTACTAGGAACCAAAATTCTAAAAAAGGGTATACTACCCTATTTAGATGTTAGTTTTCGAGACCCAACAAATCCAACTGCTTTAGTAAAAATTATTGCAGTAGATGGTGAAACATCGGAGATACTAGAAAAAAAGAAAGTAGGGAATTTACTGATTGGAGATTTCCTAAAGAAAAAAGTGAAAAGCTTAGAGGATATGAGTGTGTTTCCAAAAGAAACTTTAGAAACAGCTGCTACAAAGATGTTAGATCCGGGTAAAGATTTTACCCTCCCTTCTATAAAAATAAAAGGAAAAGAAGTTATCACAAACGGGTTAGCTTTATTTAATAAAGACAAATTAACTGGACATTTACCTTTGAAACAAGCTGTTTTATTCGTTTTATTAACCGAAAAAATGGGAACAAGTGCCCGTATAACTCAAAAACTTACTAGCGATGAATCAGAGAAGACATCTGATTATTTAACAATGGAAATTAGCAATCGAAAGTTAAAACGAGACTTAAAAATAACAACAGATAAAAAAGGAAATGTTTATGCTCACATTAAGCTTCAATTAAAAGTTATAGCGCTTGAAGCTCCGAGAGATAATCTTTACAAAATGGATGAAAGAAAAAAACTAAATAAAGAACTGTCTAAACAGCTTACGAAAGAAGCTAAAAAGATAACGAAAAAGTTACAAAAAGCAAATTGTGATGCTTTCGGAATTGGTAGACATCTCATTGCTTATCATCCTGACTTATGGAAGAAAAAAAATTGGAATAAAGATTATGCAAAAGTAAAATTTAAGCCTGAGGTAGAAGTAAACATTTTGTATAGTGGTGTTTTAAAATAAAAGGTTGTATGCCACGCGGGCATACAACCTTTTTATTTCGTATATCGATATACAATTGATTCATATGGCCTTAAGTTAAGTTTTGTAATATCCTTGCTGGAATCTTTATAATTCGACAGTATTACTTCTTGTTTCATTTCATCTAATTGAACATGAGCTGGTACAGAATACGTTATTTCTTCTCCATAAAAGTTATTAATAACAAGTAATACCTCATCATTTACAGTACGTGTATATGCCCAAATCTTAGGATGATTTTTATCTAAAATAGCATATTCCCCTTCTGTAAGAACATCATACGTTTTTCTAAGTTCAATTAACTTTTTATAATGATAAAATACAGATTCCTTATCTTCTAATGCCTTCTCTACGTTTATTTCTGTAAAGTTTTCAGCCACTGAAATCCAAGGTATACTTGTTGTAAAACCACTGTTTATCTCTTCATTCCACTGCATCGGAGTACGTGAATTGTCACGAGATTTTTGTTTTAGAATCCCGATAATCTCTTCTTTTGATAAGCCTTCTTCTAACTTTATATCATATATATTTAACGATTCCACATCTCGATATTGCTCAATAGACTCGAATTTAGGATTCGTCATACCGATTTCTTCGCCTTGATAAATGTAAGGTGTGCCCTGCAACATATGCATAGATGTCGCTAACATTTTCGCAGATTCATTTCGGTACTTTCTATCATCACCGAAGCGTGACACAATACGAGGCTGGTCATGATTACACCAAAATAATGCATTCCATCCGCCGCCCTTTTGCATTTCAATTTGCCAATTAGACATAATCTCTTTTAATTTAATAAAATCAAAATCCGCTTTCGTCCACTTATCACCATTCGGATAATCTACTTTTAAATGGTGGAAACTAAATGTCATGCTCAGTTCATTACGATCAGGATTCGAATATTTAATACAATTATCAATTGTCGTAGATGACATTTCTCCAACTGTAATGACATCTTTCCCTTCAAAAACATTTCGGTTCATCTCTTGTAAATATTCATGAACGCGCGGGCCATCTGTATAATATTTACGGCCATCGCTTGTCGCCGTACTTCCGTTATCATTTAAAAACTGTTGATCTTTTGAAATTAAATTAATAACATCTAATCGGAATCCAGTTACCCCTTTATCAAGCCAAAAGCGCATCATATCATATACTTCTTCACGAAGTTTTTCATTTTCCCAGTTTAAATCCGCTTGTGTCTCATCAAATAGATGTAAAAAATATTGCTCTGTCTTCTCATCATATTTCCAAGCAGACCCACCAAACTTAGATTGCCAATTATTTTTTTCATCACGCCAAATGTAATAATTACGATATGGACTATTTTTATCTTCCTTCGCTTCCTTAAACCACTTATGCTCCGTCGAACTATGATTTACAACGATATCCAGCATAATTTCAATGTTACGTGCCTTTGCTTCTTCTAAAAGCTCTTCAAACTCTTCCATCGTTCCGTAAGATGGATCAATACTGTAGTAATCACTTACATCATATCCATTATCATTTTGTGGCGATTGGTATATCGGTGTTAACCAAATATAATCTACTCCGAGTTCTTTTAAATAATCTAGTTTTTCTGTAACCCCTTTTATATCACCGGTTTCTTTATTGTAATAGCTATTAAAGCTCTTCGGATAAATTTGATAAACTACACTTTTATGCCAATCCTTCATGTTTAACTTCCTCCTACTTCTGTTTTACTCGTTTTGCAAATAACCACGTTAACGTAAACGGGATTACAACTGCGATAACCATTCCTACAATAAACATTGGAATCGATTTCGGAATGATAGAAATAAATGCTGGTAATCCGCCAATTCCGATAGCAGGTGCTAATACACCATTTAACGTAATAAATATCGCTGCCACAGCCGATCCTATAATCGCTGCATAGAACGGGAATTTATTTCGTAAGTTTACACCAAACATCGCTGGCTCTGTAATACCGAAATATGCTGAAATCGCTGATGTGGATGCCATGCTTTTATCATTTTGATTTTTAGAAATCCAGAACATCGCAAGTGCCGCACTACCTTGCGCAATGTTAGAAAGAGCAATCATCGGCCAAATGAATGTACCACCGTGCTGTGCAATTAATTGTAAGTCGATAGCAATAAACATATGATGCATACCTGTAATTACTAGCGGTGCATATAATGCTCCAAACAATACTGCTCCAACTACTGGTACTGTTTCATATACACCTACTAATCCAGCTGTTAATAAATCTCCAATATGCCGTGTAACTGGACCAATAATCCCTAATGCTAACACCCCTGTTACGACAATCGTTGTAATTGGTACAACTAATAATTGAATTGCATTTGGTACATGTTTCTTTAAGAAAACTTCCACTTTACTTAGTACGAATGCTGCTACTAAAACCGGTAGAATTTGACCTTGATACCCTACTTTTTCAATTTGAAATAGTCCTAAAATATCGAAGTACTCAATCTTTTGTCCATCTAAACCAGTCGCTGCTTTTCCGTAATCCCACGCGTTTAATAAGGCTGGATGCACAAGCATTAATCCCATAACAATCCCTAATATCGGACTACCACCAAAACGCTTCGTTGCTGACCAACCGACAAGTGCTGGTAAGAATACGAATGCTGTATTCGCCATCATATTAATTAAATCCCAAAGCCCACTTAAGTTTGGATACACATCTAATAAATTTTTACCTTCAAAAAATAAGTCCTTCGCTCCTAATAGATTGTTAATTCCCATTAGTAAACCAGCTGTTACGATTGCTGGTAATATCGGCATAAATACATCTGAAAATACTTTTACAAACTTTTGAGCTGGATTTAACTTTTGATTTCCGGAATCTTTTACGTCAGCTACTGTCGCTTCCTTCATACCTGCAAGCGTTATCAATTCGGCATATACTCGATCAACATCTCCTGGACCGATTACAATTTGAAATACCCCAGCGTTATGAAACGCTCCCTTCACTAATGAAACAGACTGCAAATTATCGTTATCTATTTTACTTTCATCTTTTAAAGCGATACGGAGCCTCGTTACACAGTGCGCAGCTTGTTCAATATTGTCTTTCCCACCAATATACTGCAACACTTCCTCTGCTGTTTTACGATAGTCTTTCCCCATATTCCCGTCCCTCTTTTCTTTTTTTGATACCGTTTACACTTACATATTAACTCGTATATATAAGTTAGTCAACACTCGTATATACGAGTTTTAAAATTTTTTATAAAAAAAGAGATGAAACGTTATTTCGTCCCATCTCCTTATTTTCTCCGTGCCACATCCGAAAAATGAAAAATATCTAAACGATGGCGGGATTCTGTATATTCGAACTGACTTCCATCATAAAAATGTGTAAAGTTTTTCACAACTACAACATAGTCTGTTCCATTTAAATCTAAATACTTTCTATCGTCCTCTGTACATGGCTGCACTTCAATTACCCTCTGTGAGTAACTAATATGAAGACCTAGTTCTTTCTCAATGTATTTATAAATAGACTCCGCTGCAATTTCACCCGTTAATCCAGGAATATATTCCGATACAAAATGATTGATATCCAAAATTACTTTTTCTCCATCAATATTTCGAACGCGTTTAATATGATCTATTTCTGTTTTCTCTTTCACATTTAACAGCTTTGCAACCTCTTTTGTCGCTTGTACTTTCTCCATTCCCACGACTTCTGTAATACAATGGCGCCCTAAACGTTCATTTTCTTCTTGGAAACTTACAATACCACCAAAGTTGAATTCAATGTTTTTTCGCTTTAAAACAAAAACACCTTTTCCGTGTATTTTTTGAACATATCCACGCTCTTGTAATAAATCTACAGCTTTTCTTACAGTACCACGGCTCGCTTCATACTGCTTCATTAATTCAGTTTCTGATGGGATTTTGCATCCCTCTTTTAATTGCTTATTATCAATAGACTTACTGATTTCTGTATAAATTTGTTCATACTTACTCATCATCTACAATAGCCCCTTGTCACCTTCTAATTCTATATATATTATACCATGCTACACTCTTCTGCCAATCTCTCACTTATTTTCCAGTATAGGAAAAATACAGGTAAATATTTAATCTATAAAACGTATTTTTATAAAAATTTTTATATTTTTCTTTTCATTCAAAAAAACATGTAGTATACTAACTTCAAAATCAGAGGAGAAAGGGAGCAAAGAACTATGCTTACTTATACAACAATTGTAGTTACATTTGCACAAAAACATCATCATCATACGTAACCCTTGAAACCTAGCGGAAAAATTACGCGTAGGTACAAGGGTTATTCCCGTTGTACCTACGCTTTGGCGAAGAGCCATGTAGGTATTTTTTATCTACATGGCTCTTTTTTTATTGCCAAAAAGCTAGTAAAAAATGATGTTTACGCAAAACTTACTACAAAGGAGTTAACAAAAATGGAAACAAAAAAATGGGGATTATGGGTTTTAACAGCTTTTGTTATCGGGAACATGGTTGGCGGTGGCGTATTTATGCTCCCAGCAAATTTAGCACAAGTATCAGGTCCAATGGGTTCTACACTTGCATGGAGTATTACAGGCCTTGGCGTATTTATGATCGCCCTCGTATTTGGAAATTTAGCAATTCGCAAGCCAGAATTAAAGGCAGGACCACAAAGTTACGCTCAAGCAATGTTTCCTTCAAAAAAAGCGGGTAAAGTTGCAGGATATAGTATGGCGTGGGGATATTGGGCTGCGAACTGGGCTGCAACAGCATCTGTTATCATTTCCTTTTCTGGATATTTATCAACATTTTTTCCAGTTTTACAAAGTAAGCAAATTCTCTTTTCAATAAATGGATTTTCACTAGAACTAGGAAAAGGATTAACTTTCCTCGTATGTAGCCTTATGTTATGGGGAATTCAATATATTCTTTCTCAAAATATTGATCGAGCTGGAAATATGAATCTTCTTGCTACCATTGCAAAAATTATCGGATTTACAATGTTTATTGTGATTACATTATTCATTTTCAACGCTTCTAATTTCGGAGACGGTCAAACATTTATGAATGAAGCTGGACAATCGATTTCGTTAGGTGGACAAATCAATTCAGCTGCTATTGCAACACTTTGGGCGTTTATCGGCATCGAATCAGCAGTTATGCTTTCTAACCGCGCAAAATCACAGCGTGATGTGAAAAAAGCTACAATTTTCGGCCTAATTATTGCTCTTATTATTTACATGTCAATTACTTTACTTACAATGGGAGCTCTTCCACAAGAAGCTTTAAAAGAATCTCAAAAACCATTAGTAGACGCATTAAATTTAGCAATTGGCAATAAAGGCGCATATATAATGGCTTTACTTGCACTTATATCTTTATTTGGATCTACAGTTGGCTGGATCGTTGTTAGTTCAGAAGTACCTTACCAGGCAGCAAAGAATGGACTTTTCCCTAAGTTGTTCGCGACAACAAATAAAAAAGGTAGTCCTTCAAAATCATTATTTATTACAAATGTGATGACGCAAATTTTCTTATTCTCAACGATTTCTGGTACTGTATCAGAAGCTTATAATTTCGCTATCGTTGTAGCAACATTAGCTTATTTAATTCCATACCTTGTTTCTACGCTGTACCAATTCAAATTAGTTATTACAGGAGAAACGTATGATATACTGCCTGGCTCTCGAATAAAGGACGGGATCATTACTACATTAGCATTTGTATACTCTATTTGGGTTATCAAAACGGGAACTGCTGATTTAAAAACGTTCTTCTTAGGAATCGGATTGTTCGTATTAGGTCTTATTCTTTATCCAGTACTAATGAACAACTCACAAAAAATGAATTAAAAAAAGAGAAGCTACCGGCTTCTCTTTTTTATTCAAAATCTGTAATTAACTTTTCTTTTAACTCTCCTACTGATAAAGGTTTCGCATAATAAAATCCTTGTACATAGTCACACCCCATAGAGTGTAATAAACTTTCTTGCTCTACTGTTTCTACCCCTTCAGCAACTACTGCTAAATTTAAGCTATGGGCAATTTCAATAACAGACTTTACAATCGTTCGCTCTGGCTGTGCGTGATCATAATGAAATTCACGAATAAAGTTACGGTCAATTTTCACTATATCCAGTGGTAGTTGTTTTAAATAATATAAGGAAGAATAGCCCGTTCCGAAGTCATCTAAAGCAATTAAAATACCCATATTTCTTAATTCTTGTAATGTAGCAATAATATAATCAAAATGACGAACAGCAATGCTTTCCGTTATTTCTAAAATTAAACGATTTGGTGGAAAGCCAGTTCTCCTTAAAATGCTACGTACCGATAAAATAAAACGTTTTTGCATTAATTGTTGTATGGATAAATTCACAGACAACTTTAGTCCGTCTTGATACTCTGGCAATGTTTTAAACAAGCGACATGACTTTTCTAATACCCAGTCTCCTAATTTTATAATAAGCCCAGATTCTTCAGCTACTGGGATAAATTCGCCTGGCGAAATAGGTCCTTCTTCTGTCGAACAACGTGCTAAAGCCTCGATACCAGTATATTTCTTCGTTTTCAAATCAATAATAGGCTGTAGCGCTACATCTAACTCTTCATCACGAATTGCCTTTTGCAAAGCAAATTCAATTTTCATTCTACGATTTATTTTCGCACGTAACTCATCTGTAAAGAAACACGCTGCATTTCTACCTTGTTCTTTCGCACTGTACATAGCTAAATCCGAATTTTTCAATAGTGTTTCCACATCTTGTCCGTCTTGTGGATATGAGCACAGTCCTAGACTAGCTGAAATGTATACTTCATGACCTTCAAGCATAAAAGGTGCCTGAAAACACGACAACACAGATGTCGCTAACTGCCTCATTTCATCTTGTGTATGTTTTTTTGTTAACAGCACAAATTCGTCGCCACCCAGCCTAGCCAGAACATCTTTCTCTCCTAGCACATAATGCAACCGTGAAGCAACTTCGCTTAAAAGTAAATCCCCTATCATATGACCTAGCGTATCATTTACTAATTTAAATCGATCCAAATCAAAGTAAATCATACCAAATTCTTTTTTACCTGCAATCATCTCGTTTACAGTCGTTATTAACTGCAATCGGTTCGGTAAACTCGTTAAAGCATCATGATACGCAAGCTCCCTATAACGACTTTCGCTTACCCGTAACCTCTGTTCTGCTTCTTTCCTACTACTAATATCATTTCGGATTGCAATAAATTGATATGGCTCTCCTTTTTCATTTAAAAATGGCACAATTGTTGTTTTAACCCAATAATATGTACCATCTTTTGCTTGATTTCGAATCTCACCCCTCCATACTTTTCCGCTCAAAATGCGCTTCCATAGAATTTTAAAAAATGTTTTTGGGTGATATCCTGAATTTAAAATACGATGATCTTTCCCTATTAACTCTTCTCGTGTATATTTGGAGATTTCACAAAACTTATCATTTACATATGTAATACGACCATTTCGGTCTGTAATCGCAACAATTGAAGACTCATCTAATGCTAACTTTAAATCTCGCAATGAAGAGTCATATAATGCATGACCTCTTTGTTCTAGCATGCGCATCTCTCCTTGCTTCCTATCTGACTAAAACACAACTTGTTTCTTTCCATAGAAATAGAGATATTTCATTTCCTAATAATCGTCCTTTACATAAATCACTTTTTGAAATATGACGATTAAAATAACATAATATTATTTGTAATAAAAAGCAATATAATACCGTTTCAATTGTAAATAGTAGTTTCTTATCGCTATAATTACCTTACTTTATTATACCTTATTCATTCTCTTACATTCCTTTATAACTAGCTCTATACGACCATTGTTTCCTACTCGTCCCGCTCACATCTAACCTCTTTACTTTACTAGTGAAATAGAAATTCGAGCACACTATACAACTATTCACGAATAATAATATAAAAATTAAAATTGGTATATATGTTTTTGAATTACAATAACAAAATATTAACATATTTTTACCTTTATTTTGGAAGTATTTTATAAATACTTTATTAAACTAAAAAAAGAGGAAAGCCTCTTTTTTTAGTCTAATACGGATATGGTATTTGCTGATAACCCGGATATGGCGTTGGATATGGTGCTGGGTATGGAGCTGGATAAGTTACTGGGTACGGCGCTGGATAGTAGCCTCCACTTGCTGCCCCCGTTAATGCGCCAGCTGTAAGCCCACCTAACATACCTCCAGCAAAACTTCCAGGAAAGAATCCACCGCCCCATGAGCCCCCACCCCAGCCCCATCCGCCTCCGTGATGGTGGTGATGATCATAGTGATTATGCCCTCCATGGTGGTGATGTCCACCGTTATGGTTGTGCCCTCCATGAGGATGCTGATTACGATAATACACTCCGTTATTTTCTATATAATTCATGTTTCCCGCCCCTTTTCATTTTCTCACTTTAATATGTGTTGTATGAATAATATGGAACTTGTTGATAATCCGTATAGTAAGAATAATCCTGATAATACGGATAACTATATCCCCCATAGCCAAAACCAGGGCTTAGCAATGCACCTGCTACAAATCCTGGAAAAAAACCTCCGCCAAAAAACGGCGAGTGTTCAAAACCACCCTGGAAGCCCCCATGACCAAAACCACCTCCGTGACCAAATCTTCCAATTGGACGACCATATCCTCCCTTTCTCTTTAAAAACGTAACAATACACTGTATGTAGGACAAATGCGGAACGTATGGGGAAATACCTACATTTTGTAAAAAACAGAAAACACTTTATAATAAAAATGTCACATTACATCTGCTATTTAGGAAGTCTATATTGAAGAAAGATTAGAGGAATTATATAGAAATGAAGAAACCTATCGTTCAATTACTATTAATATTTACAATTGTATCTATCGTTCTTTTCCTATTAAATACATCTTATATTTCGTTATATACATTTGTCGGCGCTCTCTGGTCCATCACAATTGTAGGAATTTCATTCGTTATTTTTATCGAAAATAGGTCTCCTCAAAGTACCTTAGCGTGGTTTTTAGTATTAGCACTTCTTCCCGTTGTAGGTGTGCTTTTATACTCTATTTTCGGGCGTAGCCGTTGGAGAAGAAAAAAGCATCTCCATCGTTCAGAAGAACAAAGAAAATTATTCCGTGAAATATTAGAAGGAAGACGACTAGAGTTATCACTCAAAGTCCCATTAAGTGAACGCTCTGCCCATTTAACAGAAGTCGTACAAAAATTTGGAGGCGGGCCTGCCGCAGATAAAACAACGACAAAGCTTTTAACAAATGGTGATCAAACATTCTCAGAAATTTTGCAAGCTATCGAGCAAGCAAAACATCACATACATATTCAATACTATATTTATAAATCTGATGAGATTGGTACAAAAGTTCGAGATGCTTTAATAAAAAAAGCAAAAGACGGTGTTATTGTACGCTTCCTTTATGATGGACTCGGAAGTAATACGTTAAGAAGACGCTTTTTAAAACCCATGAAAGAAGCTGGTATTGAAATTGTTGAATTTGACCCCATTTTTTCAGCTTGGTTACTTGAAACTGTCAATTATCGTAACCACCGTAAAATCGTTATTGTAGATGGAGAGATTGGTTTTACTGGGGGACTCAACGTTGGTGATGAATATCTTGGCCGTTCAAAAAAATTTCCCGTTTGGCGTGATAGTCATTTAAAAATAGAAGGAAAAGCCCTATATAAATTACAAGCAATTTTTCTAGAGGACTGGCTCTATGCATCTAGTGGGTTGAATACTTATTCTTGGGATCAATTTATGAATAGACAATACTTCCCAGGTAAAGAAATTTCAAGTGCAGAAGGTGCCGTTCAAATTGTAGCAAGCGGACCAAGCTCAGATGATAAAAGTATTCGTAATACCTTACTAGCTGTTATGGGATCTGCCAAAAAATCTATTTGGATCGCTACACCATACTTTATTCCGGATCAAGAAACTTTAACATTATTACGTTTAAGTGCAATATCTGGCATAGATGTACGCATTTTATATCCTGGTAAGAGTGACAGTATTATTAGCGATCAAGCGTCTCAATCCTATTTCACTCCACTTTTAAAAGCTGGTGCTTCTATTTACAGTTATAAAGATGGATTTATGCACGCAAAAATTGTACTCGTTGACGATAAAATTGCAACCATTGGAACAGCAAATATGGATGTACGTAGCTTTGAATTAAATTATGAAATTATTAGCGTACTTTATGAATCTGAAACAGTTCATGATATTAAACATGATTTTGAAGAAGACTTTAAGCATTCCACTGAAATTAAATGGAACTCTTTCCAAAAAAGAAGTATAAAAAAACGAATATTGGAGTCTTTTATGCGACTCATTTCTCCTTTACTATAAGCAATCAATGTACTATTGATTGCTTTTTCTTTTATATTTGTCCTCTCCCCTTTTCTTTGCATACCATATTAAAACAAGTTATCATAAGGTGTATTACTTTATGAAAATAATGTTAGGTGGGAAATACATGTTAGAACAATTTCATATACATGCTGATTTAAAACAGCAACTTTCTACAATTCACGAAAAGAATAAGCAAGAAGCTGGTGAAAATGCACATTTAATTGGAAAGAAAATATATAAAGCATCTGATAATAGCATTATTGAAGATGCCATTACAGCACTTCTTCTTGGCAAAAATATTCTATTAAAAGGACCGACTGGTAGTGGTAAAACGGTACTAGCAGAAACTCTTTCTTCTTTATTCCAAAAGCCAATGCATAGCATTAACTGTTCTGTTGACCTAGATGTAGAAGGTATTTTAGGATACAACACATTACAAACGAAAGAAGGCGCATCTGAAGTTACATTCGTTAACGGTCCTCTTATGAAAGCTATGAAGAACGGCCATTTCCTATATATTGATGAAATCAATATGGCAAAACCTGAAACGTTACCACTTCTTCACGGCGCATTAGATTACCGTAAAATGATTACAAACCCGTTTACACAAGAAGTTGTATACGGTGATGATGAATATCGTGTAATCGCTGCAATTAATGAGGGCTATGTTGGAACAAGTGAACTAAACGAAGCGTTAAAAAACCGTTTCGTTATTATTGAAGTTCCTTACATTCAAGGTGATACATTAAAAGAACTATTATTAGCTGAATCAAAATTAAAAGATGTTGCAACAATTGAAAAGTTCGTTGCATTTGCAAGCGACCTTATGCCTTTAGCTCGTGATGGACGTGTAAGTGAAGAAGCAGCAAGTATTCGTGGCATTATCGACGCATGTGATTTAGGCGTATATATTCCTGTTATGCGCGCTATCGAACGAAGCATTATCGCAAAATTAAACGATGAAACAGAACAAATGACTGTCCGTGAATTAGCAGAAAGTTATTTCTTTGAGGGATAATTCATGAGACAAATTTTTAGTGACAAAAAAATTGATGCGTCGCTGTTTCTACAAATGGAAAACTTAATGTATGCTCTTCTAAAAGAAGACGATGCCTACCTTGAGTATGGCTATAAAGCATACTACGACGAAATTGAAAAAAAGGTTGTCATTAGTCACTTTTGGGATGATCGAAAAGAAGAGGATACAGTAATCGGATTAAAAAGCGAAGTGTTTTTAAAAGCACTTGGTAATAAACATTACTCGGACATGACTTTAATTCGTTCTTATGCGATTGACTTACAAGACTCACCCTTAAAAAAGTTTTTAACACAATTATTTGTTCTATTAGAAGATTTACGGGTTGAGGAAATCGTCAAAAACTTACGCCCTGGCACAAAGCATGTTTTTAAAAGAAGAAAAGAAATGTATCGCAATTACTTTGGCTCACAAAATGAAATCAATCGCGTTCGTAACTATCACGGTGATCGTCTATTTTGTCTATGCTATCTTTCATTAACGAGCGATAAATATGAAATGTTTAATAATGAATATTTCGAGCAAATTGAAGCAATTTTGCATGAAACATTCCAAGCTCGTAATACGGAAGATATTATGTATATCGTTGAAAAAATTCGCTATCGTTTAGAAGGACTTCTTGAAAGTGATATGCTTAATAATTATTTCGGACATGCTCCGCTTTATTTATCTGTCATTGCAGACGAAAAGAACTGTCGCGTCGAAGATTTAGCAAATGATGATACGCAACTCATAGATGACGATGAAAATAAAAACAAAATGGATGAAAGTTTCTCCACATGGCATCGTGAAAATAAAAATAACGAAAACGAGAACTTTTTACGCTTTGAATTAGAAAGCGGAACAAAAACAAACATGATGGGCGATACTGCTCGTGAATCAGAAGATGGCGACCAAGCACTTGGTTCTGTACAAGGTACTTCTCAAAAAAGTACACAATCCAACTTTGATGGCGCTGATACAGAGGAAGCAAGAGCTTCACACGCTTCTAGTCAAAACGACGGTGCATACGGTAAGTATAATGTAGGTGCTTCTCATACATTTAAAGAAGCTCGCAAAGCAAATACCGATGAGAAAAAGGATTACCAAGCTATCAAATCAGTCGTTAATAAAGATGTAAAAGAATTAAAGAAAATTATCGAAAAAACGATTGAAAATAAAACGAATGCAAATAGTGATAAATATTACGGAAGACTTCGTAAGAAATTCCTTCGTATTTATACTGAAAAGCAGCCTCGCATGTTTTATAAAAAAGGGCAAGAATCACAAGAGCTCGACGTTGCATTCCAATTACTAGTTGACTGCTCTGGTTCTATGTATAACAAAATGGAAGAAACGAAAAAGAGTGTGGTCCTATTCCACGAAGCATTGAAATCTTTAAAAATCCCGCACGCTATTAGCGGATTTTGGGAAGATGCTTCTAGTGCTAAGCCTGAAGATAAGCCGAACGTTATCCATGAAGTTGTAACGTATAAAAACTCAACGTTACCAAACGTTGGTCCCGAAATTATGCAGCTTCGCGAAGAAGAAGATAATCGTGATGGATATATTATTCGTATCGTTTCTGAAAAGCTTGCCAAAAGACCAGAAAAGCATAAATTCTTACTTGTATTTACAGACGGCGAGCCTTCTGCTTTAGACTATCAACAAGACGGTATTTTAGATACGCATGAAGCTGTCAAACTTGCTCGTAAAAGTGGTATGGAAGTAATCGGAATCTTCATCGAAGAAGGCGAAGCGAAAGAAGCAACTTATCAATTAATGAAGAACATTTATAACCATCACTTCCTAGTTGCAAATCACGCTGAAGATTTACGTTTGAAGATTAAACCACTATTGAAAAAGTTATTACTGAAGACGATTGAATAGAAAAACAGGAGCCTTGCGCTCCTGTTTTTTTCTTTCAATCACTTTGTTTCTGGCTGAAACTTGTATGGAATGGCTACTTCTAATAATGACTCGAATCCTCCATCGTAGAATGGGAATCGTTCATTTGCGATTGCTCGATCCACCCACTCTATTGCAGAAATTTCCTCTTCATCTTCTGCAATAAGTTCACCTGTTACTACATTCGCTCGGAATGTAAAAAATAGCGCATGATTCCCTGATTCTTCAAAGAATTTTTCATTGATCGCAACAATTCCACCTTCCACAGCAATTAAACCTGTCTCTTCTTTCACTTCTCTTATTAGTGCTTCCTCTAATATTTCACCTTTTTCCACAGCCCCGCCTGGCAATGACCAAACGTTTTGTTCTACATTATGTACCATTAATATTTTATCTGTTTCTTCGTCATGTATTAGCGCATATACGACGTCAACTCTTTGCATGAGACTTCTCTCCCTCCAAAAATAATGAAGAGCCAATTCCTAAGAATCGGCTCTTCCTATTAATTCATCACTAACTCAGCTGTGAGCTTTTTTTTTAACTTAGCCAACATGTCCGTTGTCATTTTGTCTAAATTGTATTCTGCTTTAAAGCCCCACTCTTTCATTGCTGCTGTTGCATCAATAGAATTTGGCCAGCTATCAGCGATTGTTTGACGAGCAGGATCTACAGCGTAATCCATTGTAAACGTCGGGATGTGTTTACGAATTGACGCTGCGATTTGCTCTGGCTCAAAGCTCATTGCTGTAATATTGAACGCGTTTCTATGCACAAGTTTACTTGGATCAGCTTCCATTAATGAAATGATCGCTTGTAAAGCATCTGGCATATACATCATATCCATGTATGTTCCTTCTGCAATGTATGAGGTGTATGTGCCTTTTTTAATCGCCTCATAATAAATTTCAACTGCATAGTCAGTTGTTCCGCCTCCTGGAGGAGCTACGTAAGAAATTAAACCCGGGAAACGTACACCGCGCGTATCAACGTCAAACTTTTGATGATAATAATCGCATAGTAATTCTCCTGCTACTTTGTTTACCCCATACATCGTAGTAGGACGCTGAATTGTATCTTGTGGCGTATTATCTTTCGGCGTTGATGGACCGAATGCACCGATAGAACTTGGCGTGAAGAATTTACAGTTTAATTCACGAGCTGCTTCTAATGCATTTACAAGTCCACCCATATTTAAATTCCAAGCAAATAACGGATTTTTTTCTGCTGTTGCTGAAAGTAAAGCTGCTAAATGAATAATTGTATCT
The DNA here is from genome assembly GCF_002746455.1 of Bacillus fungorum. Taxonomy (GTDB): domain Bacteria; phylum Bacillota; class Bacilli; order Bacillales; family Bacillaceae_G; genus Bacillus_A; species Bacillus_A fungorum. The sequence goes on from NZ_NWUW01000016.1 coordinate 104,532, forward strand.
ACTTCATTACGCTTTGCGATATCATGTAGTTTTTGTCCATCTGTTACATCTAACGTTTCAAATGGACCAGACGTTACTACTTCACTATCTGTTTCACGAATATCTGTTGCAATAACATTTGATGCGCCGTATACATCACGAAGTTTCATTACTAGTTCAGAACCAATTTGCCCTAAAGAACCGGTTACTAGAATTTTTCTCATTTTCCCCACTCCTCATTTGCAAGCTATTCAAAAGATGTCGTTACTTAAATGATGCCCATTTCTTTCCCTACTTTTTCATACTTACGAATTGCTTCATCTAACATTTCTTTCGTATGAGCTGCTGTAGGCATATTACGAACGCGTCCCGTTCCTTTAGCTACAGTTGGGAACACGATAGATTTTGCATATACGCCTTCTTCATTTAGACGTTTACTAAATTCTTGTGTTAATACTTCATCACCAATAATACAAGGTGTAATTGGCGTTTCACTTTCTCCGATGTTAAAGCCAAGTTCTTTTAATCCTTGTTTTAAATAGCGGCCATTTTCCCACAGACGATCATGCAATTCTGTGCTTTCCATTAAGATTTCAATTGATCTCATGCAAGCTGCTGCATCAGCTGGTGTTAATGCTGTAGAGAATAAGAATGGACGTGAACGAACTTTTAACCAATCAATTAAGTTTTGTTTTCCTGCTACATATCCACCAATTACCCCAATTGCTTTTGATAATGTACCAATTTGGAAATCAACTTTATCAGACAGACCGAAGTGCTTTACAGTTCCTGCACCTTTTCCAAGTACACCTGAACCGTGTGCATCGTCTACATATGTCATTAAATCTAATTCTTCTGCAATCTCAACAATTTCTGGTAATTTCGCAACATCTCCATCCATTGAGAAGACACCGTCTGTAATTACCATTAATTTATTGTAAAGACCTGATTCTTTCGCCGCGATTGCTTTTTGGCGTAAATCTTCCATATCAGAATGTTTATAAACAATAATTTTTGCTTTTGATAGACGACTACCATCAATAATAGAAGCGTGGTTTAATTCGTCTGAAAGAATCGCATCATTTTTATCCATAACGGCTGAAATCGCTGCCATATTACAGTTAAATCCTGATTGGTAAGCAATTGCTGCTTCTGTATGTTTAAACTTTGCAATTGTCTCTTCTAATTTAATATGCAAATCTAAAGTACCGTTAATTGTACGAACAGCTCCTGCTCCAACGCCGTACTTATGAATCGCGCCAATTGCTGCTTCTTGCAAACGGCTATCTGTTGCTAATCCAAGATAGTTGTTTGAAGATAAGTTAATATATTCTTTTCCGCCAATTGTAATGATCGGTCCATTTGAACTCTCAAGCGGATCAATTACGTTATAAAGCCCCTTTGATTTTAAATCCTCTAAATTTTCTTCTAAAAATTTTGCAAGTGTTTTACTAGACATCGTGAAGCCTCCCATCGTTCATGTAAGCGAATTATTGTCTTAATAGTTCTAATAATCCCTCTACTAGCTTAACACGTTTTCAGAATTTATTATAGAAAAATAGTTAAAAGTAACCGCTTACAATTCTAGATTATATATGATTCATTACAAGAAATCTATCATTTACTTTTCATATATGAAACCTTTACTTTTAGCGTTCAACATCCTATTATTACCTCTTCATTTGAAAGCTTACAAATGAGTGGTAAAAGAACTAGCTGGCTCGTCGATGATTATTTTAAACTAGGCAAACGGGTTGAACCATGGATTGACCAGGATGTTATTAAATATCATCGCACAACAGAAGAGTATTTCACATTGTTACAACAAGCCGGATTTACAATTACATCCTTAAAAGAAGCTACACCAAATCAAACTTATTTTCAGAGCGAAGAAGAATATGAACGACGTTTACGAATTCCCCTCTTCCTCTTATTCTCTTGCGAAAAATAAAAAGGAGTTGTCCCAAAAGCTCCTTTAAATGACTAAAAGCCACAGAGAAAATTTATTTTCTTCGTGGCTTTTGTTATTTTTTCGATTTTCTTCCTCAAACGAGCGGTTCTTTTCCGCTTGTTTGAGGAAG
>NZ_NWUW01000017.1 GCF_002746455.1 Bacillus fungorum
AAAAAAATCGCCTCTGCTTTCGTGTTTTTGTTGGTGTGGTTACTTACAATTATACAGGACAAGGCGATTTTTTTGTGCAAAAAAAGGGCTGCCCATAAGTCGGTTTCACCGACTTATGGGACAGCCCCTTTTTCATTAACTCATTGCCTGAGCAACCTCTTTACGTACACGTCTTCCTTTTCCATGCGGAATACAAAGTGGTGTCCCAAATAATGGATCCGTACTAATTTGACACTCCATTCGGAATACATCACGTACTAGCTTCTCATCCACTACTTCTTCCGGCTTACCTTGTGCATATATTTGTTTATCTTGAATGGCTACAATATTGTCTGCATAACGACATGCTAAATTTAAATCGTGTAATACCATAACAATTGTTCTTTGTTCTGTTTCATTTAATTCGAATAATAAATCTAGCACTTCAATTTGGTGAGTCATATCTAAATATGTAGTAGGCTCATCCAGTAAAATAATATCTGTATCTTGTGCAAGCGTCATTGCAATCCAAGCACGTTGTCGTTGTCCACCTGAAAGAGCATGTACATCACGCTCAGCGAATTCTATCATACCTGTTGCTGCAAGGGCTTTTTGTACCATTTCTTCATCCTTTTCTGACCATTGCTTCAGCCACGTTTGATATGGATAACGTCCTTGCTTTACAAGTTGCAATACTGTAAGCCCTTCAGGTGCTTGCGGTCCTTGCGGTAAAATTGCCATTTGACGAGCAATTTGCTTCGTTTGCATACTTTGAATGGCTTGATTATCTAACAAAATGTCACCAGTTGTTGGTTTTAATAATCTAGCTAGTGAACGTAATAAAGTTGATTTCCCGCAGCCGTTAGAACCGATAAAGATTGTAATTTCACCTTTTGGAATTTCTAAATTCAACTCATCAATAATAATTGTTTCACCATAAGACAACGTCAAACGTTTCGTCTCCAATGCTTTTTGCATATTCATCTCCCTTTATGAATTCCGACTTTTATAAAGTAAATAAATAAAATAAGGTGCACCAATTGCTGATGTAAATACCCCTGCTGGAATTTCAAGTGGGGTAAAAACTGTACGCCCAATTAAATCTGCAGCAAGTACTAAAATTGCACCAACAATAGCCGCAACTGGGAGTAATGCACCGTATAAAGAACCAACCAGTCTTCGTGAAATATGAGGTGCCATTAAACCAACAAATCCAATTACTCCGGCGAAGGCAACTGCTCCCCCAATTAAAGCTGTACTAAGTAATAGCATGAATACGCGCGATTTCGTTAAAGGAACACCAAGTCCTACCGCAATATCATCCCCTAGCTCTTGCGCATTTAAATGTCTAGCAGCTATAAATGATATTACCGTTAAAATGAGAACCCATGGCGCAAGCACCATAACGTTTTGCCATGAAGAACCGTAAACAGTACCAGTAATCCATACATTCGCTTGACTCGCTTGATAAATTGGTGCTAATAACATAAACAAAGTCGTCGCCGCTTTCGTTAATGCCCAAAATCCAACACCAATTAAAACAAGGCTAATCGGTGATAACCCGTCATTTCTCCATGCAAATAAATATACAAAAAACGCTACAATCGTTGCCCCAACAAAGGCTGCTAACGGCATATAATGAATGCTTACGGTTAGCGCATTATTTTTATCACTAAAGATAGCTAAAAATAATACAACTGCAACACTTGCACCACCTGTAATCCCGATGATATCAGGAGAAGCCAGTGGATTTCGAACGAGACCTTGTAAAATACATCCTGCTACCGCAAGTGCAATTCCTACAAGAATGGCAATTAAAATACGAGGCATACGAAACTTATTTACAACCATATTTGACAGCGCATCGCCATTTCCAGTGATCGCTTGCCATACATCATAAGGAGCAATTTTCATGTCTCCCATACCTGCACTCGCAAAAAATAATCCTATTAAAACAACTAGTAAACTGAATAAGACGAGACAAGCTCGTTTATACATTAAAAACGAGAGCCCGCCTTTTCCTATACGAAACGGAATATACTTCTTCATTTGCTAAGCCCTCTCTTACGTGCAATATAAATAAAGAATGGGGCCCCAATAAATGCTGTCATAACCCCTACTGGTACTTCTTGTGGCATAATGACATACCTTGCTGCTATATCAGCTAAAATTAATAGTATTGCACCTAACAAGCCGCTATAAGGTACTCTCCATCTGTGATCGACCCCAACAAGAAATCTGGCAAAATGCGGGATAATAATTCCAATAAATCCAATTGGACCAGCAACCGCAACTGAACCACCAGACAACAGGACAATAATAAGTAACACGAATGATTTCATTAAAATTGTTCGTTGTCCAAGCCCCTTCGCGACGTCTTCCCCCATCATCAATGTATTTACTTTCCCTGCCATCATAATAGATGCAATCCAGCCTATTAATAAATATGGGAATACAGATTGTAAAATTTCTAACTTTCTTCCTTGGACAGATCCAGCAAGCCAAAATAATACTTCTTCAAGCGCCTTTTCATTTAAAACAAGTAATCCTTGTATTGATGATGAAAATAACGCACTAATTGCGACCCCTGCTAATGTTAATTTAAGAGGCGTTGTCCCCTCTTTTCCTAAAGAACTAGAAGCAAATACAAGTACAGCTGCAACTGCTGCCCCTAAAAAGGCAATCCACGTGAAAGCTGATAATGACGTCACGGAAAAAATAACAATTGCTACAACTATGAAGAAAGCAGCACCTGAATTTAATCCAATAAAATCTGGAGAAGCAAGTGGATTCTTCGTTAAAGTTTGCATAAGACAACCCGCAATGGCTAAACTAGCACCAACACTAGCTGCAATTAATGCCCTTGGTAGGCGTACATTTTGAATAATAATATGTTCATTGGAACCATTAAAATGAAAAAAAGCATCTAACGCTAATTTCCAGCTCGTATTTGTATATCCGAAAATAATACTTCCCCAAATACAAATAATAACTGCAATGATCCCAACAAATAATCCAATCCATTTTGCTTGATTTGTTTTTAATAACATGCAGCGTTTCCCCTTCAATGTATAATGATACGTTGTAAGTGTATTTCAACTTAATTCTCATTGTCAACGGAAATGAGAATTATTTTCATCGTATATATTGACAATCAAAAGATAAAGGCTTAATATCATGCTTGCTATTGAAAAAACTTCTCAGTATGTAGGGGGTACATAATGAAATTCATGCAAAAGAAATCGTTTACAGTATTTGTATTTTTACTAGCCTTTTCATTACTTTTAAGTGCTTGTGGAAAGTCAAATACGAAAGAAGAAACAAAAGAGGATACGAAAAAAGAAATGTTTACTGTGGAACATGCAATGGGTAAAACAGAAGTTCCCGCTAATCCAAAACGTGTAGTTATTTTAACAAACGAAGGAACTGAAACTTTACTTGAACTAGGTGTGAAACCAGTTGGGGCTGTAAAATCTTGGACTGGTGATCCATGGTATCCACATATTAAAGATAAAATGAAAGATGTAAAAGTTGTTGGTGATGAAGGACAAGTGAACGTAGAAACAATCGCTTCTTTAAAACCAGACTTGATTATCGGTAACAAAATGCGTCACGAAAAAGTGTACGAGCAACTAAAAGCAATTGCACCTACTGTGTTCTCTGAAACATTACGTGGTGAATGGAAAGATAACTTCAAATTTTATGCAAAAGCATTGAATAAAGAAAAAGAAGGTCAAAAGGTTTTAGCTGGTTACGATAAACGTATGAAAGATTTAAAAGCCAAACTAGGTGATAAAGTAAATCAAGAAATCTCTATGGTCCGCTTCATGCCTGGTGATGTTCGCATTTATCATGGTGATACATTCTCTGGTGTTATTTTAAAAGAACTTGGATTTAAACGTCCTGGCGATCAAAATAAAGATGACTTCGCAGAGCGTAACGTATCTAAAGAACGTATTTCTGCAATGGATGGCGATGTATTATTCTACTTCACATTCGATAAGGGAAATGAGAAAAAAGGCTCTGAATTAGAAAAAGAATATATCAATGATCCGCTATTTAAAAATTTAAATGCAGTAAAAAATGGAAAAGCATACAAAGTTGACGACGTTATTTGGAATACAGCTGGTGGTGTAATGGCTGCTAACCTACTATTAGATGATATCGAAAAACGCTTTGTTAAATAATATTTCCCTAGACAACTCCTTCCAACAGAAGGAGTTGTTTTTTCAATTCACTTAAATGTCACATTATTTCATTTTGTATTTTTATTCCCAATATGTTATATTATAAAAGTAAATAGAATGTATTTTCTTTATATCAGAATAAATGTTTTAATCTAAATTTTCTGATTAATCACTATTTTATTTTCTTTTAGAATTCAATTATTACATTTGAAAACGCTTATCATCTCTTTTTTAGGGTAAAATACAGTAACGGTCGAAGTAAAATAGAATTTTTTTAGAAATTTTCTTTCTATTTCCATATAATTCTATTGACTTCTAAATATTTTGTAAATTAAAATGATTACATAAATATCCGTTATACAGGATTAGGGGGAAACAAAAATGGATGCAGCTTTAAAATTAGAAAAAGCTGGAGAGCAACAATCACCAAAAAAACATCCACCAGGGTTGTACTTGTTGTTCTTAACAGAAATGTGGGAAAGATTTAGTTATTATGGAATGCGTGGCCTTTTAGTTCTTTATTTAACAACTGCTGCTGTTAGTGGCGGGTTAGGATTTGATAAGGCAGTCGCAGTGCAATTATATGGTACTTTTACAGCGGCAGTATATTTCATGCCTATTATCGGCGGATGGCTAACGGATCATTATATCACAAGACGTCATGCCATTACTCTCGGCGGAATTATTATGGCAATCGGCAACTTTGTACTATTCTCAATGAATACAAAAACAGGACTATTCCTTGGATTAATACTATTAGTTATTGGTAATGGATTCTTCAAACCAAATATTTCTACACTGTTAGGTGAATTGTATGGTGAAAATGACTCACGTCGTGACAGTGCATTTACTATCTTCTATATGGGTATTAACGTAGGTGCTTTCTTCGCTCCACTTATTTGTGGATTTTTAGCAGAAGATTTCTTTAAAACAAGCGCTAATGGCGTTATTGTAATGGGATATAAATACGGATTCTTAGCGGCTTGTATCGGTATGATTATTGGACAAATTGTTTTCAACTTATTAGCTCCTCGTTACCTTGGTAAAGCAGGAACAACAGTTGTCGGTAAAAAATCAAAAAATCAACCTGTAATCGAAAAGAAACCTTTAACAAAACAAGAGAAAAATCGCACTTGGGCAATTGTAATTTTAACTTGTTTCGTAGTATTCTTCTGGGCAGGATTTGAACAAGCTGGTAGTTCTTTAACACTCTATACAAATAAATTTGTTGATCGTACAATTTTCGGATGGGAAGTTCCAACCTCTTGGTTCCAATCAGTTAACCCAGCATTCATCGTACTACTTGCACCATTCGTATCTATGTTATGGTTAAAACTTTCTAAAACAAAACGCGGTGATTTAAAAGTGCCAACAAAAATGGCATTAGGTATGATTTTACTAGGCATAGGTTACCTTGTTTTAACATTAGCAGTTCTAAAAACTGGAAGTAGTGAAGCAGATATAACTGTAAAAGCGAACTTATTATTCATCGTTATCACTTATCTCTTCCATACAATTGGTGAGTTATTCTTATCACCAATCGGTCTATCAATGGTAAGTGCAATTGCACCTGTTAAATTAGCATCATTACTAATGGGGGTATGGTTAGCTGGTACGGGTATGGCTAACTGGTTAGCTGGTAAACTTGCTTCCTTTACACAATCATTAGGATACCTTGAGGTATTTGCAAGTATCGGCATTATCGTTATCGTTTTAGGACTTGTACTCCTTCTCTTCTCTAAAAAAGTTTCAAGTATGATGGAATAACACCAAAAGACGCTTCTACAAGTAGAAGCGTCTTTTCTATTACTTCTCCTCTAAAGCCGTCACGTTTACGTGAACGCTTTCTCCAGGATTAGATACATCATACACTTGAGCAACCCCACTCTGCTCGTCACAGCTCTCAATCCATACTGGTACGCCCTCATATGTAACGTCGATTCTACTTGAAGAAGATAAAATTTGTTTCACACGTTTTACATCCATTCTACTATCCCTCCTTTTACTTACTACACTCCTTTCTATCTTTTCTTTTCCTTTTAGAATATATTCCATATAGCAACATTTTAATGGTTAGCCTTTTTTTCCTTACATATTAACATTCTTTCTCATATTACCTTTCTGACAAATAAAAAAAGACGTATATCCCACACGCCTTTTTCCATAATATTCAAATTTTAAGAAAATAATGTTCTTACAACTTCACTTACTTTATCATTATGAATTTGATAATACACTTCTAGTCCTCGTCTTTCAAAGCGCACTACTTTATTTTGTTTTAATTTCGTTAAATGTTGCGAAACCGTTGATTGTGGGATTTCTAATACTTCCTGTAATTGTGTTACATTACATGTTCCACGTTGCATTAGTTCCATTACTAGACGTAAACGTAACGGATGCGCTAACGCTCTTAACATTTGTACATCTTCTTCTGAAATACGACATTCGAATTGATTTTGGCTCATAAAGTTCCCCTCATTTTCGTTTTTATGTTCTTTTTATTTATTTATATATCTGTTCTTATATTTCCTGTTACGACATAACTTTATCAACCTATAAAGCCGAAAAATTTTTCCATCTTTATCAGCAAAAATTCAGGAAAAAATCCTTGCTGATTTTGAATATTATACTATATGATATAACGAAAAAGCAAAATAATGGCCTACGAATACTTTGCTTGCAAACGTTGTTTTATCAGGCTTTTTGTTATATTTTCACCTTATTGAAATGCACAGTAATGGTATTGTAAAATACCGTCTATAATTGATAACCTATCGTAATGTAGTTGAACTATACTTAACCTCTTTGTTACGCTAAAAGGAATTTTCAGTAAAAAAAGATACCGTAACATTAAAAATTAGCTTATCGCTTTTTTTATCCCGCTTTAATGGGCAGTAAGACCCCCATCTCAAAATTCAGCGAAAGCAAAGAATCTAGGTGGGGGATCAACTGCCCATAAAAGTCCGATTGGTTCAACTAATAATCAGTGGGGGATGAAGAAAACCCCCACTGATTAAAGTTTCACTTTATTCATATTCAATAGCTTGGACTGTGATGGAATACTTCCTATTAAATGTATTTACTGTCCCTCTCTGACTTGGTCAAATGTGACAAGCTGTACCACCTAGCAAATATTAAATACTTCAACTTCCTTTAATAATCGATACAAATCCGGCCTCTAATATAGAACTATAGAATCAATAATGTATGAACAACTAAAAGAAAAGAATATGCAAATAATTTATCCTGCTATTTGTGGACAATAAGGATCCTATTTCAAATTTTGGCGAATGCTTTATAAGGTTTAACTTTAAAAAGCACACTCAACTTTATTTGAATGTGCTTTTTGTCTACTTTATGAACAAAGCATTTCTTTTAACACTATTATGGAATAATTATACTTTTTTACGTTGACAATAGTGTTGAAGGAGAATATACTAAGCATGTAAGTTGATTGTGAATTGTTTCACAAATAATGTGAATTTCTTCACATAAAATAGATAGGAGTTGTCATTATTATGAGTACTTGGACACAAATTTATGACCCATTAAACAATATTTGGTTATCTGCACTAATCGCAGCACTCCCAATTTTCTGCTTCATCATTTGTTTAATGGGACTGAAAATGAAAAGTTACATTGCTGGGCTTTACAGTATGATCGTCGCTATTATTCTTGCTATATTCGTTTATAAAATGCCAGCAACAGTAGCTGTAGCATCTGCCGGATTCGGTATTTTATCTGGATTTTATCCAATTTGTACTATCGTTATCGCAGCAATTTTCCTTTATAAATTAACTGTTAAAACAGAGCAATTCAACATCATTCGTGATAGTATTTCAAGTATTACAAATGATCAACGTCTACAAGTATTATTAATCGCCTATTCTTTCGGTGCTTTCTTAGAAGGTGCAGCTGGGCTAGGGGTTCCAGTTGCTATTACAGCTGCACTACTTGTAGGTATGGGCTTTAACCCATTAAAAGCAGCAGGTATTTGTTTAGTAGCTAACATCGCTGGTGGTGCTATGGGTGCTATGGGTATCCCAGTTACAGTACCAGCACAATTAACTCAGCTAGATGCATTAACTATCGGTCGTCAAACTGTACTTATTTTACCATTCATTAGTATTGTATTACCTTTCTTACTTGTTTCAATGGTCGATGGAATTAAAGGTATTAAAGAAACTTGGCAAGGTATTCTTGTAAGTGGTGTTTCTTTCGCAATTACTCAGTTCGCTGTAACTTACTTCTTAGGTGCAGAACTTACTAATATTTTCGCAGCCGTTGTAAGTATGATCTCTCTTGCATTATTCTTACGTGTTTGGCAGCCAAAATCTTCTACTAAAGAAGAAAAACAAGAAGAAAAAGAATCTCATACATTCAATCAAATTTTATATGCTTGGTCTCCATTCATATTCTTAACTGCATTTGTAACAATCTTTAATTTAAAACCAATTAAAGCTTTATTTGCTCCGGATGGCGCACTAGCAAACTTAGTATTTAACATTCAATTCCCTGGTCTTCATAATGCTGTTATGAAAACTACACCAATTACAAAAGCTGATACACCTTTCGCAGCTGTTTTCAAGTTTGATGTATTCTCATCTACAACTACTGCAATCGTATTAGCAATTATCGTTTCACTTATCGTGTACCGCGTAAAAGGTAAAATGATTAAAGAATTAATGATTGAAACAATAAAAGAACTAAAAGCTCCAGTATATACAATCTGTAGCGTGATCGCTTTAGCTTACGTAGAGAACTACTCTGGTATGTCATCTACACTTGGACTTGCATTCTCTTCTACTGGTAATGCATTCCCAGTTCTTTCTCCAATCTTAGGATGGATTGGCGTATTCATTACAGGATCAGTAGTATCAAGTGGTTCATTATTCGCACCGCTTCAAGCAGTAACTGCAGATCAATTAAACATCGTTCCTTCTACACTGGTTGCATTAAACGTAGTAGGTGGTACAATGGCAAAAATGGTTTCACCACAATCTGTAGCAGTTGCTTGTGCAGCAGTTGGACTAGTTGGTAAAGAATCTGCTCTATTTAAAACAGCAATGAAATACAGTTTAATCTTCTTAGCTATTATTAGCTTACTTCAATTAAACGCTGTATTTAATATTTTTTAAAAATAAAACACCGATCCAAATGGATCGGTGTTTTTTCACATCACATCTTCTTATTCTTTAATAAAGAAGCACCAGCAATTTCAGGATGCGTCATTTCGAATGGATCTAAAATAATATCCAATTCTTCTTCTGTCAGTACACCATGTTCTAAACATAACTCCCTAACAGATTTGCCTGTTTCAATTGCTTCACGTGCAATACGGGATGCTGCTTCATAACCAATATGAGGGTTAACTGCCGTAATAATTCCAACACTTTTCTCAACATATCGCTTCAGCAATTCTTCATTTGCTGTAATTCCTTTAATGCAATATTCACGGAATACACGGAATCCGTTATTCATAATACTAATAGATTGAATTAAATTAAATACGAGTACAGGCTCCATTACGTTTAACTCTAATTGTCCTGCTTCTGATGCTAAGCAAATTGTATGATCATTACCAATTACTTGGAAAGCAACTTGATTAATTACTTCTGCCATAACAGGATTTACTTTACCTGGCATAATAGATGAACCTGGTTGACGAGCTGGCAATTGAATTTCCGCCAATCCAACACGTGGACCAGATGCCATAATACGAAGGTCATTCGCAATTTTAGACATGTTCATCATACATACTTTTAATGCCGCAGATACTTCTGTATATGCATCTGTGTTTTGCGTTGCATCAACTAAATGCTCTGCACCAACAAGTGGGAATCCGCTAAATATTCGTAAATGTTTAACCACTTGGTCAATGTACGTAGGGTTTGCATTTAATCCCGTACCAACAGCTGTCGCCCCCATGTTCACTTCATATAAATGTTGGCGAGACTGTTTAATTCTTTTTATATCACGCGCAAGCACTCGGCTATACGCTTCAAATTCTTGTCCAAGACGAATCGGAACAGCATCTTGTAAATGTGTACGCCCCATTTTAATAACGTGATCGAACTCTTTTGCTTTGTCACGGAAAGCAGAATGAAGTTCTTCCATTGTATTAAGAAGTTCTTCTAACATCATAAGAGTTGCAATATGAATTCCCGTTGGAAACGCATCATTCGTTGATTGAGCCATATTCACATGCGTGTTCGGGCTAATTTTTGCATACTCGCCTTTTTCATATCCCATACGTTCTAACGCTCGATTAGCGATTACTTCATTTGTATTCATATTAATAGAAGTTCCAGCACCGCCTTGGATTGGATCCACAATAAATTGCTCATGGAATTTGCCATCAACAATTTCTTGCGCTGCCTCTGCAATTTCATGTCCAATGTCTTTAGCTAAGTAACCAGTATCCATATTTGCAAGTGCCGCCGCTTTTTTCACAATTGCCATTGCCGTAATGAGTGACGGATGAATGCGATATCCTGTAATCGGGAAGTTTTCTACAGCACGTAATGTTTGTACACCATAATAAGCTACACTCGGTACTTCCTTTTCACCTAAAAAATCTTTTTCTATACGTATATCCTTCGTTGCTATCATTTTCATCACCTATACTTTTCATTCTAAATCCCTATCTAAAAAATTCGCCCTCTAAAAATACGAGTATCATTCAGAAGAATTTTTCAGTATCCACCTTCACTATATAGCACCTTTTTTGAAAGCGCAAACATTTATTTTTCTGTATATACCTTTTATAAAAATTTATAGAAAATCATTCTTCTATCTTTTTTATTTTCACTCGTTTAATTTGATGCATATCCTTTTCAAGAACTTTAAAAGAAAAGCCGTGTTTTTCAATAATATCCCCTTCAGCAACGATTTGCTTTTGTACCATAATCCAGCCACCGATTGTATCTACATCATCAGCGATTAAGTGTATGCCAAATAAATCATTTACTTCACTAATAAGCACTTTTCCCTCTACAATTATACATCCTTCACTTATATGCTCTATAGGCGGATGTTCATCTTCATCGTATTCATCCCGGATCTCCCCAACAATTTCTTCTAAAATATCTTCTAGTGTAACCATCCCCGCTGTACCACCATATTCATCATATAATACAGCTAATGGAATTCGTTTTCTTTGCATTTGTAATAGCAAATCATGTATAGGAATATTTTCTAGCACTTCAATAACTGGCCTTGTATATGGCGTAATCGAGCATTCCTCATCTCGATTACCATCCATATAACGAATAAATAAATCCTTTACATTAACCATCCCAATAATTTCATCTTTATCTTCACCAAATACAGGATACCTCGTATATTTTTCTTGTGCGATTATTTTAATATGTGTTTCAAATGGTTCATCCTCATATAAACCTACAACTTCTGTACGAGGTACCATAATTTCCTTTGCGACTCTATTATCAAATTCAAAAATATTATTTACATATTTAAATTCTCTTTGATTAATCTCTCCACTCTCATAACTCTCAGATAAGATTAATCGTAATTCTTCCTCCGAATGAGCTACTTCATGTTCAGAAGCCGGATGTAATCCGAATAACCCTGTTACAAGCCTTGCAGAACCATTTAAAGCCCAAATAAACGGATACATGACTCGGTAAAAATAAATAAGTGGCTTCGATAATAACAAGCTAACTTGCTCTGCCCTTTGTATAGCGAACGTCTTCGGAGCAAGTTCACCAATGACAACATGTAAAAACGTAATAACTGCAAAAGCAATAATAAATGAAACAGTACTTGCAATTGCAGGAGATAAATGTAGTTTTAAAAACAACGGCTCGAGTAAATGTTTTATAGTCGGCTCTCCTAACCACCCAAGCCCTAAAGCAGTAATTGTAATACCTAACTGACATGCTGATAAATACTCATCTAAATTCGAAGTTACTTTTTTTGCTGCCAATGCTCCTCGTCGTTTTTCACTAACGAGTTGATCAATACGACTGCTACGCACCTTAATAATTGCAAACTCAACAGCTACAAAAAAACCTGTTAATCCAATAAGGATAACTACCATCAGTAATTTTAAAATATCCACATATACCCTTTAGCTTTCTTAGCTAAAGTTACACCTCCTTTAAAAAAGAAGTTTCACCTTAGTTTCTTCATTTACTCAAAAGCAACCCTATATAAAATTCACCAATTTCAAACCTCATACAATTCTAAAGGTAAGCCGTCAGGGTCTTGGAAAAAGACGAATTTTTTTCCGGTTATTTCATCAATACGTATCGACTCAGTCTCAACACCACATTGATTTAAATGTTTCACAGCCTCTCCTATATTTGTAACAGCAAATGCTAAATGTCTAAGTCCAGCCGCTTCTGGGAAACTTGGGCGCTCAGGCGGACTTGGAAATGAAAATAATTCAATTTGATACTCTTCTCCTACACATAAATCTAACTTATAAGAATCTCGTTCCTTTCTATATACTTCATTTACCGCTTTAAAACCTAATATTTTAGTATAAAATTTTTTTGATTTTTCATAATTCGAACAAATAATTGCAACGTGGTGCACTCTACATATATTCATGCTCTCTCTATTCCTTTCTTTACCAAAGATGAATATTCTCCCTTGAAATGAAAAACATATATAGCAGAATATCTCTTTTAGGGGGCTTACTATGAAATTCATTACTTTTTTCATCGGACTGATCGTCGTTTTCTTCCTTGCTTATATTGCTAGCAATAATAGGAAACATATTAAATTTAAACCAATTTTTATCATGCTTATTATACAGTTAATTTTAACCTATTTATTATTAAATACAGAAATCGGCCTCATACTTATTAGAATCATTTCCAGTCTGTTTACAAAGCTACTCGAGTATGCTGCTGATGGAATAAACTTCGTATTTGGTGGTCTTGCAAATAAAAGCGAAATGCCATTTTTCCTTACTGTATTATTACCAATTGTCTTCATTTCCGTCTTAATTGGTATATTACAGCATTTCAAAATACTACCATTTTTTATTCGTTGGATCGGCTACTTCCTTAGTAAAATAAACGGTCTTGGGAAATTAGAATCTTACAACGCTATCGCCTCCGCCATCGTCGGCCAATCAGAAGTGTTTATTACAGTAAAAAAGCAATTAGCTCAAATTCCAAAACATCGTCTTTATACACTTTGTGCCTCTGCCATGTCAACTGTATCTATGTCTATCGTAGGTGCCTATATGACAATGATTGAACCTAAATATGTAGTAACCGCACTCGTTCTTAATTTATTTAGCGGTTTTATTATCGTACTCATCATTAACCCTTACGACGTTAAAGATGACGAAGATATTTTAGAAATAAAAGGTGAAAAACAAAGCTTTTTTGAAATGCTCGGAGAATACATTCTTGATGGTTTTCGTGTAGCCATTGTCGTTGGTGCTATGCTCATCGGATTCGTCGCATTAATTAGTTGTATTAATGACCTATTCCTCATTATATGCGGCATCACTTTCCAACAATTAATCGGCTACGTATTTGCACCTATTGCATTCCTTATCGGTGTACCAAGTTCTGAAATCGTCACAGCTGGTAGCATTATGGCAACAAAACTTGTCACAAATGAATTTGTCGCCATGATGGACCTTAGTAAAATTTCTAATAGCCTTTCTCCCCGTACAGTTGGTATTATTTCTGTTTTCCTCGTTTCTTTTGCGAACTTTTCTTCTATCGGCATTATTTCAGGCGCGGTAAAAGGGTTAAACGAAGAACAAGGAAACGTTGTTGCCAGATTTGGCCTTAAATTACTATATGGAGCTACTCTCGTTAGCATTTTATCTGCAATTATCGTAAGCATTATGTTGTAATTAGGTAAAATTTTATCATTTTCTTATCCCTATCTTTTGTATACAATAACGAATAGATGTCTTATAAATAATCAAGATATCTATTTTTTATACATGTACAATCGCTTTTATTTAGCGTACAATATTTTTTATGTGTTTGAATACGCTTCTAGATGTATACACTTTGATAGTTTTAAAGGAGAAAAAATGATGAAATCCGATACGAACAAAGATACTGGAACCAAAAAAGGACGCTCAAAGAAAAAACGCCTACTTTGGTTCATTCTTATTCCATTACTGATTATAGCACTTGGAGCAGGCGGCTACTCCTTCCATATATACAGTAAAGCAAAATCTGTATTAAGTAACGCCTATTCTGAACTGGGCCGCGGGGATAAATCCAGCAAACGTGAAAAAGCCGTTAAACCTATGACCGACAACATTTCTGTACTTATTATGGGTGTGGATGAAAGTGAAATCAGGGACAAGAATTACGGAAAAGCAACTCGTACAGATGCGCTATTACTTGCAACAATTAATAAAAATGATAAATCTGTTAAGCTTGTCAGTATTCCACGTGACTCACGTGTCTACATTAAATCACGTGATAAATATGATAAAATTACACATGCGCACGTATTCGGTGGTGTGGACAGCACAATTGATACCGTAGAGAACTTTTTAGATGTTCCAGTTGACTACTATGTAAAATTCAACTTTAAATCATTTATCAAAATTGTCGATTCCCTTGGTGGTATTACTGTCGATGTTCCAGTTGAGTTCACAGAACAAAACAGCAAAGACGAACCAGGTGCAATTCATCTGAAAAAAGGACGTCAACATTTAAATGGAGAAGAGGCGTTAGCACTAGCTAGAACTCGTCATATCGATAGTGATTATATGCGCGGTCAACGACAACAGCTTGTTCTAGAAGCTATTGCTGAAAAAGCACTATCTCTTAATTCCATTAATAAAATTGGTGGCCTATTAGATGCTGTCGATAAAGACTTAAAAACCAATTTAACTTTTGATGATATGATGACAATTGCCAAAAACTCAATGGATTCCAATTTAAAGATGGACAAAATGCAAATAGAGGGCACTGATAAATATATAAGTGGTATTTATTATTACGTTCCAAATGAAACAAGCGTCAATAATATTTCGACAACATTACAAGAACATCTCGGTGTTACGAATAAAAATGAACATAAAAAATTATAATAAAAAGGCTGCTAGATCTTTCTAGACAGCCTTTTTATTATAATTTCCAACATATTTCTCGTACATATTGTGACAAAAAGAGACAATTATTACAACAATGTAACATTTTTTATAAAAACATTACACACATAGTGAAAATAATAGTATACTAGTACGTACATAATGTTATTTTTAGCATTTTTATACAAAAAATGTAATACGTATATTTATACAAAAATTTCTGGGGGGAAATAGATGAAGCTAAGTAAAATACTGATTGGTTCTGCAATTGCTGGGGGCATATTACTTTGTGTAGGCGGTGTTAGTGGGTATCAATATGTATCCAAACTAAATAATCAATTAGATACTACTGCATTACCAAATACTACATTTGAAGGTATTTCTCTCGATGGAAAAAATAAAAAAGATATTCAAGCAATTATTAATCAAAAGATAACTGAATTAGATCAAAAATCTCTTACCTACATATTGCAAAATGATAAACAAACTTACACATGGAAAGATTTAGGGATAAATTATAAAGAAAAAGATATTATCGACAAAATCTTTAAAGAACAAGAAGGAAATGCAATGAATCGTTACAAAATGCGGAAGCAGGCTGAAAGCGGTGAATTAAAGCGTGACTATAAATTAACACCTCAATTAAATACAACTGCTTATGAAAGCTTTATGAAGGATAAATATAATTCTGCATTAAAAAATCCTATTAATGCAGAATTAAGTATTGAAGGCACTACAGTAAATGTTAGCCAAAGTCAAAATGGTGAAAAAATCGACAAAGGAAAGTTAACTGATTTAACGACACAGGCCATTACTACCGGCACATCTGACGTTACATTACCAGTTACAATATTAAAACCTGAACGTTCTACAGAAGATATACAGAAAATGGGGATTAAAGAAGTAATTGCTGAATACTCAACTCCAATGGCTGGTCGTAATGGAAACCAGTCCTATAACGTAAATAAGTCAGCTAATACTTTAAGTGGCGTTATTGTCGCACCTGATGAAACATTTAGTTTTAATGGTCGTGTCGGCATAACTGATGCTGCACATGGTTATAAATCCGCAGCTGTATATTCACAAGGTAAAGTTATACAAAGTGCAGGCGGAGGCGTTTGCCAAGTTAGTAGTACTTTATATAGCGCCGCTTTAAGGGCAGATTTAGGAATTGTTTCTCGAAGCAATCATTCTATGCCCGTAAATTATTTACCACTTGGGCAAGATGCAGCAGTAGCAGATTATGGCCCAGATTTAAAATTTAAAAACAATACAGGCAATCATATTTATATTCAAGCATTTTCAAATGGAGGTAGTATTACTACACGTATTTTCGGTACAAATACTGGAAAAAATGTTGAAGTTTCTTCTCAAGTAGTTAGTAGGACTGGTGATAAAATAACAGCAGTTACGTATAAAAAAGTAACACAAAACGGTGAAGTACTATCTAATGGACAAATTTCAAAAAGCGTATATAAAAGCGCTCCAAAAGAATAAGACACTATCAAATGAACAAATTTCAAAAACAAAAAAGGCGTGATCTACTCACGCCTTTTTCTTTTGCAATAATAATAAAAAGGTTGCAAGATGGTCTTTCGTTTCTTCTAACGACCACATACGATTTCCCTGCTTCGCAGCTAATACGCACGCCTCTTCCCAAACATCCTTTTTCTTCATATATAATAATTCATCGCGTAATTTCAAAACAATTTCTTCTTCTTCTTGCTCTATAAACTCTTCCATCACGCCTACTATTTCATCCTCATGGATACTTAACGTACAATACGATTTGAAAAAATATTGTAATGTCGTATACATATTTACTCCCCCTTCTTATTTATCAGATGGATAAGAAGTAATGATCTTATATCCTAAATCTCCTGACTTATCTCTCGCTAAAACAGTAACAGTTTTTACTAACTTGTCTTTTACATTCATATTTTTCTTTATTACCGTTTTCCCAACAGGGAATGAATGTGTTGTATTTAATACGAGACGAGCCTCTTTAGAATTTTTTAACCAATCTTGAATTTCCTTATCATGCTGCTTCAAACTATCTTTTACAGCTTTCGTTGCAGTTTCCTTGTCATAGTATGTACTTGCTGCCGATACTTTATCTGTCTTCAAACGATTCTTCAAATCTTCTTCTGATTTGCCTACATGTCTTTCAATCGTATGACCATTTTTAGGTGGCCCTTCCATTTCATCTAAAATATTATCACTAATTTTTTCTACTGATGTCGATTGATTCCCTGTTTGTTTCTCTGTTTTTTGTTCTTTTCCTGCACATCCACTTAAGATCAGCATTAGTGCCAATAAACTACCCAAGAAAAGACTACTTATTCGTTTCATCATATCACCTCTTTCATGATTATTATCGTAACTTCACTAAAAGTCAATTTCACACTAAAAAAACATATCCATCTTTTAAATTCCTCACCTATTTTGCCATATTATCACCCGATTTTCATAAAATCGCTATTTTCGCCCCTTCTATAAATATACCCCTATGTTTTTATGATTATTTCCCGAGTTAAATCACCTCTCAAAACACTAATAAAACCCTTTAAAATAAGGATTTTATTAGTGTTTTTTAAACAACTAAGATATACCCCTCTTTCTATATACCTAATACCCATATAAGGTATATAAATGGTGTTTTATCAACGTTTTTCTACATTATGTGAATTTACACTTGCCTATACAATGGAAATATGATGTAATGCAAAAAAAAGATAAAGGATTTTAAACAATGGCTGAAACAATTCAAAACTTCTTAACAGACTACTATTCAATCGCAATTCCACTTAGTATCTTAATTAACATCATTATTAGTCTTTTAGGTGTTATCCCTAGTATTTTTTTGACGGCTATTAACATACAGCTCTTTGGTGTAACGAACGGAACCATTATTTCGATCGTCGGTGAGGCATTAGGGGCTATTATCTCGTTTTATATTTATCGTATAGGCTTTCAGAAATTCACTCACAGCAAAGTAAATAAATATCCAAAGGTAGAACGCCTACTTTATGTAGAAGGTAGAGAGGCCTTTCTACTCGTTCTATCGTTTCGATTAATACCTTTTATCCCATCAAGTATTGTGACTTTATTTGCAGCTCTAGGTAAAATGTCATTACTATCCTTCAGTATCGCCAGTACAATAGGTAAAATACCCGCTTTATTGATTGAAGTATATTCGGCATATCACGTTATGAATGGAACAAATGAAGCGAAGTGGATTGTAACAATCACAGGCGCTATTGGATTGTTTTATTTGTGGAAAAAATGGAGAAAAAAATAAAGAAGGAGCCTATGCTCCTTCTTTATTTTTGAGGTATTTTATTATAACTATCCCTTAAAACCTTAGTTTACGCCAACAGCACTAAATGATTGCTTAACTGCTGCTACTTCCGCAGAATTCGCACCATATAAATCAGCTGCAGCTTGTACTGCACCAGCACGAGCTTGGCTAAATGTAGTAGATTGCGTGAAATATTGTGTGTTTGCACGGTAATAAATTGCACCTAGCTTATCTTTACCGATACCAGTTACAGTTACACCGTAATGTGTACCGCCATTTGCTAATAAATAAGCTTGTTTGTTAATGATACCACTGTTTGTATGAACCCCACCGTTATCACTAGTACCCGTGTAACGCTTAGAATAATGGTCTGGGTCACCATATTTCGCTGGATCACTCATAGAGCGAAGCGCATCTCCTGCTTTACCAGGTGTGTAAATATCTTCACCAATCTCCCAATCCGGGTTACGGTTATCATAGAATTCTACTAAAGTACCAAAAATATCAGAAATTGCTTCATTTAATGCGCCTGATTCATTTTGATAAATTAAATTTGAGCTATTTTCCGTAACTGCGTGTGTTAATTCGTGACCAATTACATCAATTCCACCAGATAATGAAGTGAACGTTACACCATCACCATCTCCGTATACCATTTGCGAGCCGTTCCAGAACGCATTATTATACTTGCTTCCATAATGGACTGTTGATTTTAATGGTGCTCCTGCATCATTAATAGAGTTTCTGTTAAATGTAGATTTATAATAATCGTATGTTTTACCTGCATAGTAATGAGCATCTACTGCTGCTGCATCATACGCTGCATTAAAAACATTGTCTGCATCTACCCATAATGTTCCTGGCAATGTAGTACGATTTTTCGCATCATATGTGAAAATTGTTGCTCCGCGCGTATTGTCTTGTAAGTAGTAAGATGATCCAGATAACGTTGTATTAAGCGATTTCGTATCTCCTAATACCCCTTTACCAGTTCCTACTTTATTTGTTCCTGTTACAGGCTTTACAACTGCTTTTGCATCTTGCTTAGGAGCCTCTTGTTTAACTGGTGACTTATCATCATTCGTCACATGATCGATTGTATTAAACTTATTTAATACTTTACCGCTGTCTGCTTCAATGAAATAGTAGTAATTTCCTGGACTCGGATCTAGGAAGTTTAAATTCACAACATACGCGTATGTTGTCTCTTCACCGTTTTGATATACATATAAGTCCGCTTTTGGTTCTACCTCATATTTAGGTGTAACACCTAAATCTTTTTGCGCAATTTCAATTGCTTTCGCGCCTTCAATCTTATTTTTATTTTTCAACTTTTCTTTTTTGTCTAAATCAGGTGCAACTGTTCCAGACAATACTTTTAAAGAACCGTCTTTACTTACGTGAGCTACTTGCGTAGAGCCCCATACAGGTACTCCTTCGTATACTTGTTGCATACGTACTACTGTTGAATCAGTTACAGAGTCTTTCTTCACTTGTTTCACTTTGAAAGAATCTTGCGCACTCTTTTCCCCTAGCTTGTAATCACCTTTTGCTGCGTTTAAGTAATCAAACACAACAGATTCTGCTTTCTTACCAGTCGCCCCAGTTAAATCACCAGAAATAAACTCAGGTGACTGTACTGTCTCATTGTACTTCTTCGTAGAGAGCACATTTTTAGAATCCGCAAATGCAGAGCCTGTCCCTCCAAACGTTGTAACTGCCATTCCTGTCGCTAACACTAATGCTAAACTTTTCTTTTTCATGAACCTTCCCCCTAATAAAAATTTTTTTGAAAAAGAGTAGTTTCATATTAGCATTATGTTTCCACTATTAATATACTAAAAATTCAAATAATTTTTTTCTCAAGTTTTGTAGAATTTTGAGGAACAAATAATGAAAAACCCCTTTCCGGTTGGAAAGGGGTTTTTCATTAAGAATTAATTACTTCTATTACTTCTTTAGCTTGACCATACATATCTCCAGTCCAAGCATATTGAGGTTCTAACACTACTAATATAGCTACTAACGCTAGTGCACCAAAAATCATTTTTTTCATATTCATCTTCCTCCCTTTTCTTCTAATAAATTAATAGTTAGTCTATAATACCGATTACTTTCTTGGAATTCTAATACTTCCTCATGATATTTTGCTAATTCTAAATATACTTTTTTTAAATCTTTTTTATTTTCCTCTTGCTTAAAAAATGTTAAAGCTTCTGTTTCTAAAAACTTTTTATACACCCCCTTCTCTTCAAAATATTTATGTTGAAGTATTAAAAGTGTATATAACATACTTTTATACTTCTCATCTCTTTTCGCAACTTCTATACCTTTATTAATCCACTCTTTTACTTCTTCAAATTCCTTCAATTCAATACATTGCAATGCAATCTCATATACAGCATCAATGTAATCTAAATCTTCTTCCTTCTTGTATTGTAAACATTGTAAATAATACTCTTTCGCTTTTACATAATCCTTTAAATGGTAATGTAAATATCCCATGTTATTTAGAGCAATCGCTGTTATATTATCTTTATCTGCAAAAGAATTAGCCTCTCTTAAAATATTTCTATAAATTTCTAAAGCTTCATTATATTGTTTTTTCTGTATATAACTTAGCCCTATCAATAGCTGGCAATTAATCACATGACGAAATTTATATTCATTCTTAAAACCTTCCATAGCTAAATGAGCAAAATGTAACGCCATATGTTCTATTTCTAATTCATTATAAATGAGAGCCAAATTATAATAGATTCCAGTTTCATAATAGCCTTGTTCTTTCGCCATCACTTCAGTTTGAACTAAATAATCTAAGGCAGTTTTATATTTATGCTGTAAAAAGTAATATAGTCCTTTACTATACGTATATAATAATTTCTGAAATGGCGAATACTTTTTGTACATCTTTTTTAATCTCTCTAATTCTTCTTCAAGAGCAGGAAAATCTCGTTTCATAATTAAATAACGCGTATACAACAGTTTATAATAATTTATAATTTCAAAATCCAAAACATGATTCATTTCACCTTGTAATTCTTCATATATGCGCTCTACTTGTTGCTTGTCCAAATGAACGAGTGCATTTAACCATTCATCCAGCTTTCCCTTCACATCTTCTTCTACATCTCTCAAATCCGTCACGGCAATTTCTAATCTTGTGCAGAGCAATTGTAGAATCTCTTCTGATGCTTCGATCTTTCCATTTTCGATTTTACTTAAGTATGAGACAGAACAAATGCCCTGACATAATTCTTCTTGTGTCATTTTTTGCTGTAGCCGTTTGTAAAAGACTTGTTTGCCTATTTTTTCTAATGTTTGTTGCATTGTCCTCCTCCATTCTCATTTCCCCCCATTACTCTAATAATACATAAAATCTTGAGAAATATAAATTGATAAATGTTAATTTTCTAAAAAATATGCATTATTTCATTTTTTTCCCTCTTGACTCTTCTTTCATATCCATTCTTTGCTACGAGCGGTGAAAAATTGGTATACTATAACCAAATTATGGAGGTGTTTTCGCGATGACTTATTATAAAGACGATAGCTATGCCTTACATACAGATTTATATCAAATTAATATGGCTTATACATATTGGAAAGATGGTATTCACAATCGCCGCTCGGTGTTTGATTTATACTTTCGAAAACTTCCATTCGAGAACGGTTATGCTGTGTTTGCTGGTCTTGAAAAAATTGTAGAGTACATAGAAAGCTTCAGTTTTACCGAAAGCGATATCGCTTATTTAGCAGAATTACAATTTGAAGAAGAATTCCTTCATTATTTACAAAATATGAAATTCACTGGAACGGTTCGAAGTATGCAAGAAGGTGAAGTTGTCTTTAATAACGAGCCTTTATTACGTGTTGATGCACCGCTGGGCGAAGCACAAATTATTGAAACTGCCCTCTTAAACATTGTGAATTACCAAACATTAATCGCAACAAAAGCAGCTCGTATGAAGCACGCTGCAAATAATGATGAACTTTTAGAGTTTGGCACAAGACGTGCCCATGAGTTCGATGCTGCTCTTTGGGGCACACGCGCTGCCTTTATTGGTGGTTTCTCCTCTACAAGCAACGTACGGGCTGGGAAACGCTTCGGAATACCTGTAGCCGGCACACATGCTCACTCTTTCGTTCAAGCGTATCGCGATGAATATGTTGCTTTCAAAAAATATGCCGAGACACATAAAAAGTGTGTGTTTCTTGTCGATACATACGACACTTTGAAATCCGGTGTTCCAAATGCAATTCGCGTCGCGAAGGAGTTTGGAGATCGTATCGATTTTTACGGAGTTCGCCTTGATAGTGGTGATATGGCTTATTTATCTAAAAAGGCAAGAAAACTACTAGATGAAGCTGGGTTTACAAATACAAAAATTATCGCTTCTAGCGATTTAGATGAATACACAATTATGCACTTGAAATCTCAAGGAGCAAAAATTGATGTATGGGGCGTTGGAACAAAATTGATTACGTCCTTTGAGCAACCAGCGTTAGGGGCTGTTTATAAACTAGTTGCGATTGAAGATACTGATGGAAAATTAAATGATACAATAAAAATTTCATCTAATCCTGAAAAAATTACCACTCCAGGACTTAAGCGAATTTATCGTATTATCAATCGAGTTAACGATCATGCAGAAGGCGATTATATTGCATTAGATTATGAAGAACCAGGAAAAGAAGAACGTTTAAAAATGTTTCATCCTGTTCACACCTATATAAGTAAATTTGTAACAAACTTTGAAGCACGCGAACTGCATAAAGACATTTTCGTTAACGGTGAAAGAACATATGAATTACCGAGCATATTAGATATTCAAAAATATACTGAACAGAGTCTCGCTTTATTCTGGGAAGAATATATGCGAACTTTAAATCCCGAAGAATACCCTGTCGATTTAAGCCAGGAATGCTGGGATCATAAAATGAATTACATCCAAACTGTTCGAGAACAAGTTGAAAAAAACATACAAAAATAAAGTGGAACTTTAATCAGTTGGGGTTTTATCCATCCCCCACCGATTGGTGTGGGATGGACAGAGAAGTTTCCCTCTTCTCTGTTTTTTACAAACTATATGGATATTTGTAAAAAATATATTAAAATAATAAGACAAAATAAACAATAAAAAATAGGACGCAATTGCGTCCTATTTTTTATAAATCCTTCACTCGTAATACACGCATGGCATTTAATACTGCCAGTAGTGTCACACCAACATCTGAGAAGACAGCTTCCCACATTGTTGCAATACCAAAAGCACCAAGTAATAAAACTAATCCTTTTACACCTAATGCAAAGATGATATTTTGCCATACAATGCGTCGTGTACGTTTTGCAATGTTTACAGCTGTCGCAATTTTTGAAGGCTCATCAGTCATAATAACGATATCTGCCGCTTCAATTGCTGCATCTGATCCTAAACCACCCATTGCAATACCAACATCTGCTCTTGCTAATACCGGTGTATCATTAATACCATCACCAACGAAAGCAACTTTTTCTTTTCCGCGCTTCGCTGCATCAATTTTTTCAATCTCTTCTACTTTTTGTTGCGGTAATAGTTCTGCGTGAACTTCATCTAAACCTAATTCTTTACCAACAGCTTCACCGACTAGTTTTGCATCACCAGTTAACATGACTGTCTTCTTAATACCTAGTTCTTTTAACTTTTGAATTGCTTGTTTTGAATCTTCTTTTACCTCATCAGAGATAACAATATAACCTGCATATTTTCCATCTACAGCAACGTGAACTAATGTACCTACTGTTTCTGGTTGCTTAAATGTAATGTTTTCTTTTTTCATTAATTTAGCATTACCTGCAAAAATTTCTTTTCCTTGTACTTTTACGACTGTACCGTGACCAGAAATTTCGCTATAATCATCGATTATTTTTTCATCAATTAATTTTCCATATGCATTTCGAATCGATTGTGCAATCGGATGGTTAGAATACACTTCAGCAAATGCTGCATACTCTAATAATTCTTCATTTGTAATGCCTTCGCTTGGTTCCATTTTCGTAACTTTGAAGACACCTTTTGTTAATGTTCCTGTTTTATCAAAAACAATATATTTCACATCATTTAAAGCTTCTAAATAGTTACTTCCTTTTACTAATACACCACTTTTAGATGCACCACCGATACCTCCAAAGAACCCAAGAGGAATAGATACAACTAACGCACATGGACAAGAGATTACTAAGAACACTAAAGCTCTATAAATCCAATCAGCAAATGTAGCTCCTTCTAAAATAAGTGGTGGAATAAACGCCATAATCGCTGCTGTAATAACTACAACTGGAGTGTAATAACGCGCGAACTTCGTAATAAAGTTTTCTGTTGGCGCTTTTTTACTGCTTGCATTTTGAACTAAATCTAAAATTTTTGATACAGTGGATTCACCGAATTCTTTTGTAACTTCAATTGTTAATACACCATTTTGGTTCACAAAACCACTTAGTACATCATTTCCAACTTCAACTTCACGTGGTACAGATTCACCAGTCAACGCTGAAGTATCTACCATCGATGTTCCTTCAACTACTTTTCCGTCTAATGGTACTTTCTCACCAGGTTTCACGATAATATAATCGCCGATTTGTACATCTTCTGGTGATACTTGTTTCGTTTCATTTCCAACCTTTACATTCGCGTAATCGGGACGAATATCCATTAATGAAGTAATTGATTTTCGAGAACGGTTTACCGCAATACTTTGGAATAGTTCCCCTACTTGATAGAATAACATTACTGCAACCGCTTCAGGATATTGCTGAATCGCAAAAGCGCCTAGTGTTGCAATTGCCATTAAGAAGTTCTCATCGAACACTTGGCCGCGAGTTATGTTTCTTACGGCTCTCCAAACGATATCCCCACCTATTAATACATACGCAAGGACGAATAACGGAATTGTTATCATTTGTGGTAAGCCAGCTAATGCAGCAATTGCTGTCAAAATTCCGCCGACCACTAATCGTCCTACCATCTTTTTCACATTTGCTTCACCATGGTCGTGACTATGCCCGTGGTCATGATCACCCTTTTCTTCACGAACAACTTTCACATCTGGTTCTAACTTTTGAACGACATTTGTTATATTTGCTACAGTCGCTTCTAATTCTCTTTTATTCGCTACCTCAACTCGTAATTTCTTTGATACGAAATCAACAGTTGCTGCTGAAACCGTCGGCATTTCCTTAACTTTATTTTCAATCTTCATCGCACAATTTGCGCAATCTAAACCTTCTAATATAAACACTTCTTTTGCTACTTTTGTGTTTTTTTCTTCTTGCACTTTAATATGCGGTTCTAATTTTGTAACGAGTTGTTTTGCTTCTATAATAACTTCGTTTTCTTTATTTTGTGCTGTCTCTAAAACCATTGTTTTTGTTGCGAAATTTACAGAGCAAGAATTTACTCCTTCTATATTTCCAACACCTTTTTCAATTTTCATTGCACAGTTCGCACAATCTAAACCCTCTAACATTAGTTTCTTTTTCACTAATGCTTCAGCCATCGTTCTCCCTCCTCGCGTTGTATTTATGCTTCCTCGTTTACGTGTTCAAACGCTTGCTCGAAGATATGAATTACGTGTTGGTCAGCTAACGAATAATAAACGACCTTTCCTTCTTTACGATTCTTTACCAGTTTCGCTTGCTTTAACACACGAAGCTGATGTGAAATAGATGATTGTGTCATTCCTAATAAATAAGCTAAATCACAAACGCACATTTCAGCTTCAAATAACGCATGTAATATTCTCGTACGTGTACGATCGCCTAATACTTTAAATAATTCTGCTACTTTACTTAAACTGTCATCAGTTGGAATTGTTTGTTTCACTTGATCCACAACTTCTTCATGGATTATCGTTTGAGAACATGTCTCTTGTGGTGTTTCTACTTTATTTCCAGCCATTATAGTTCACCTCTTTAATTGAACATATGAACAATCATTCATATATCTTATACTCTTATTATATGAGCGCTCATTCATATGTGTCAATGAAATCTCATACATTTTTTCGAACATTTTAATAAGGCTTATACATATTTTCCGCATCCATTACATTCTCATACAAAAAAGGATGTACATTTTGTACAAAAGAAAAAAGCCTTGCGCGCTCCCTAGACGCACAAGGCTTACTATACTTATATCCCTTTTAATTAAGCTTTTAATTAGCTTGTTCTAAATTATCCTGCGAACTTCCATCGTCTTTTAAATGACTGTGTTTTTTCGAATAAACAAAGTATACAACTACTCCAATTGCTAACCACGCACCGAAGTACATCCATGTTTTTAATGGTAGATTTACCATTAAGAATAGACAACACGCAATTGAAATAATCGGTAAGATTGGTACAAGTGGTACCATAAATCCACGTTGTAATTTCGGATGTGTTTTACGAAGAATAATAACTGACACACCAACCATCGCAAAGGTTAACAATGCTCCAATATTCGCTAAATTCGACAATTCTTTTAAATCGATAAATCCAGCAATTAAAGCACTACCAATTCCTGTTAACCAAACTGAAAATGTTGGTGCTTCAGTCTTCTTGTTAATTTTCGCGAAAGATTCTGGCAATAAACCGTCACGGCTCATCGCGAAGAATACACGTGTCGTTGCATAAATGTAAGCAAAAATTACGGCCATAATACCAATTACAGCTCCAATTGCGATTACACCAGCTACTTTATCTTGTCCTACAACTTCTAACACATACGCCATCGCTTCCGGTACATCTAGCTCTTTATAAGAAACCATACCCGTCATAACGAGACAAACTACAACATAAATGATTGTACAAATAATTAACGAAGCGATAATACCAATTGGTAAATCACGTTGCGGATTTTTTACTTCTTCAGCAGAAGTTGCTAATGCATCAAATCCTAAGAAAGCAAAGAATACTGCCGCTCCCCCCGCGAAAACTCCACTTAAACCGTATGGTGCAAATGGTATCCAGTTTTCTGGTTTCACGTAGAATACACCAACTGCAATGAATAAAACAACAATACCAATTTTAATTAATACCATTATATTATTCACACGCTTACTTTCTTTCGTACCGCGTGATAATAACCAAGTTATAACTAACGTAACGATAACTGCTGGTAAATTCACCATACCACCTTGCGACGGGATCGTTAACAACGCTTTTGGAATTTCAAGCCCCAATCCACTCACTAAGTTATGGAAATAGCCTGTCCATCCGCCAGCTACTGCGGCAGTCGTTACAACATATACAGATAGTAATGTCCATCCCATTAAATGAGCTACAAACTCACCAATCGTTGCATATGAGTATGTGTATACACTACCTGAAACAGGAAGTGTAGAAGCAACCTCTGCGTAACATAATGCTGCAAATCCACAAACGATGGCTGCAATCATGAATGAAAAAATAACCGCCGGACCAGCATCTCTTGCTGCTACTAATCCAGTTAATACTAGAACTCCTGTACCAATTATCGCACCAATCCCTAGCATTGTTAGGTCGAATGCCCCTAGCGTTTTCGTCAAAGTTTTACTTTTACTTTCCCCTAACAATTGCGTAACGGATTTCTTTTTAAATAGGTTGGCCACGATGTATGCCCCCTTTTACTAAGAAGAGCTAAGAGGTATTATCTCTTAGCTCTTATCATGTTGTATTATATATTGTTCGATTTTGTTTTGTATAATGCTTCTATTAGCAAGATACTGTTTCTGCTTCTAATAATTCTTTAGCACCTTTGTACTCAACACCGTGAGCTTCTGCAACTGCTTCGAATGTTACATAGCCATCTAATGTGTTAATACCTTTTAGTAATGCAGAGTTTCCTAGGCAAGCTTCTTTGTAGCCTTTGTTAGCAATTTGTACTGCATATGGTACTGTTACGTTCGTTAATGCAAGAGTTGATGTACGTGGAACCGCACCTGGCATGTTTGCAACTGCATAATGAACAACGCCGTGTTTTTCGTAAGTTGGGTTATCATGAGTTGTAATACGGTCAGTTGTTTCGAAAATACCACCTTGGTCAATCGCGATATCTACAACAACAGAACCTGGTTCCATTGATTTGATCATTTCTTCTGTTACAAGTTTTGGCGCTTTTGCACCTGGGATTAATACTGCACCGATTACAAGATCAGACTCTTTTACAGCTTCTGCAATATTGTAAGGATTAGACATTAAAGTTTTTACTTGGTTTCCGAAAATGTCATCTAATTGACGAAGACGTTCTGCACTTAAGTCGATGATTGTTACATCCGCACCTAGTCCAACTGCAATTTTAGCAGCATTTGTACCCGCTTGTCCACCACCGATGATTGTTACTTTACCACGTTTAACCCCTGGAACACCTGCAAGTAAGATACCTTTACCGCCTTTGTTTTTCTCAAGGAATTGTGCACCAATTTGTGCAGCCATACGACCAGCTACTTCACTCATAGGTGCAAGTAATGGTAGAGAACGGTTTTCTAATTGTACTGTTTCATATGCAATAGAAACAACTTTCTTTTCGATTAATGCTTTTGTTAATTCTGGTTCTGGAGCTAAGTGTAAGTATGTGAATAAGATTAAACCTTCGCTGAAGTGTTTGTATTCGCTTTCAATTGGTTCCTTAACTTTCATAACCATTTCCATGTTCCAAGCTTCTTCAGCTGTATCAACAATTTTCGCTCCTGCTTCAACATACTGAGCATCTGTGAAACCAGATCCTAAACCTGCACCCTTTTGAATGAATACTTCGTGATTGTTACGAATTAAATGTACAACACCTGCTGGTGTCATTGCCACACGGTTTTCGTTGTTTTTAATTTCTGCTGGTACCCCAATACGCATAATGAAATGCCCCCTTATAATTAACAGAAAAAAGAAAGTCTTTTTTCTTTTTGTAATAATTAATAACTTATGTCCTTATTCTAGCATAACTTAAAAGTTATGAAAACGCTAACATACCATTTTTTAAAAGTTTATATATTTAGAATAGTGTAAATATATAAAACGTTGATTCTATTATCATCTTCATTCCATTTCATTATCTATCACTCTATTTTTATTATACTCCTTCAAAATAAGTACTAATCATTTATTATTCTACAATAATGTAACAATGTAAGAAACCTAAGTAGCGACGTATACATATACACTTATTACTTTACACAATACTTTAGAGATATATTCTTTTCACAAAAAAACTGCTGGCATTTAGCCAGCAGCTGGGTAACTTATAAATAACTTGGAAAATAAATCATCTGTTGTTTCAGTAATTTTATCAAACAGATCACTTTCTTCCGCTTCTTGCTCTTTTAACATCTTAATTGTTTCACGTGCATCTTCAGGATAATCGGTAATGATACCATCTACGTTTAATTTATAATATCCCTTTAAACTTTCCATATCATTTACCGTCCATACGTAAATTGGCTTGTTTAACTTCCTTGCTTCTTTTACTAATTTCTTATTTAACATGTATTCTTCTGCTACATAAAAATCAGCTTTCACATTCTTTAAGTTAGCTCTACTCGCATACAGTATATATCCTACTTTTATATTTGGATTTGCACGCTTAAATTCTTTTATAAGCGGATAGTGTAACGTTTGAATTACACATTGCTTCTCAAATTCATTGTCTTTAATCGTTTTTAATACTTTGTTTACAAAGTCTTTTTCGCCCCCATGAAGCTTCACTTCAATATTGAGTTTGATTTTGCCCTTTGCCACCTTAATGATTTCATCAAGCGTACTTATTTGTCCTGAAAAACCATCTTGGCTGAGAGTAAGCTGCCTTAACTCATCCATCGTTAAATCTGACACATGAACATTAGCATTAGCAAGACGTTTTAACTTCAAATCATGTATAACAGCTAATTCACCGTCTTTCGTTTGTAATACATCTATTTCAGCGTAGTCTGCTTTTGCATCAATAGCACCTTGAATGGCTTCTTTCGTATTTTCTACTCCTTTTGATATATACCCGCGGTGCGCCATAATAATCGGTTCTTTATATGAATTTGAAATAAACGTTACAATGAAGGCAACGACCATTCCGGCAGTAATAATTCCTACAATATATACACCAATAAATTTCCAACGATGTTTTTGGAAGAAACTTTTATCTGCTTTCGTTTTCGAATAATCTAACCCTTCTTCTAATAAAACATCCTCAACCGGAACCTTTTGTAAATACAATCGCGTAATTGCCATAATATAAAATGGTGTCACGATAAAACTAAATAAATACAATGTACTTGTTAGAAATACAGAAATCGTCGATTCTGCTAACAACGCAAATGTCCCTTTTAGGTTTGTAAATTCATAAACACCCCATAGACACAATAAATATATTCCTAAAAATATGACATACACAATTCCTATTGAAATAAAAAATCCGACTAAAAAGAATAGTACTTTAAAAAAGCTTTCTTTTACTAACGTTGCACTTTTGCGTGCTGCCACGCGAAATGGCTTTTGCTCCAAAACAACAATAGGTAGAACAAAAATCCAACGAAGGTTCAAATACGCAACTACAGCAAAGAATGTGTAATAACCCACTTGTCCCATCGTTGTCTTAAACAGTTCTCCTGTAATGAAGTTAGGAATTTGAATTTGCGGAATTAATGCAGTTTCATATCCCATATTTAAAAGAGGTAACAATACGACAGCATATAAAATAAATCCTGGTAAGCAATATGTGAAAAGAGTAGGTAAATACGTTACGGTTTTATATAAAATCGGACGTAATTTCACCTTTTGTCTTTTATGAGCGAAGTACGAAATAATAATAAGCACCGCAAATTCCGTAAAGATAAGAAACAGTGCTAACAATGATAAAATTACAATTGCTAAAATGCCGTATGGTGTCTTTAAAAACGCTAATAATTCATCATTCGTCGCATTTGCATAACCACCAAAATACAATAACTTATTAAAAATGATCCCGAATAACGGGACAAATACAATCGCTGCTAATAATTTATAAGCAAGTTGAAAGGTTAATACATTCCAAAAAGCAAATCTAACTGTTTGAAAGGAATGTCCCATTACTCCTGGTATAGATAGTCTTTTACGGTGTTGCATATATTCCTCCACATTCTAAAACGATATTTGAGATGGATTCCACATTTCCATTTCTAATCCATCTTTTTAATAATAATATATTCCGCTTAACATGAACACTCTTATACATACAATGAAAAAAGTGATGGCTACTTCCCATCACTTTTTCACTTACTCTATTTTTTCTCTAACCCTTGCCCAAATGCTTTCAAAAAGCTAAAACCGAATGTAATGGCTCTATTGATATCTGGATCTTTTAACACTTTAAAGAAATCCATCACTTTTGTTTTTTTACCACTATTTAATTCATCTGTTGCAAATTGCAATCCAGTGACTAAGCTCGATGTAATTTGCTTCGTTACTTCTGGGTCAACTGAGGATAGTGCTTCCCCCGCCCCCATCATATTGTTAAGTGCATTTTTAACTGGTTCACGATTTAATTGCTCCACAGCGATTTTTGAAACATCTTCCTTCGCAGCAAGTAAACTAATCGCTGCATCTAATATACCAGCCTTCTGTAATTGTGCTAAAAGCTGCATCGTTTCTTCTACTGCTTCACGATTATTAGATAGCTCATTTAGAAGTTCATCTGCTACTTGCTGTTTCTGTTCTTCCTCTGTTACAATTTTCTTTTTAATTAAGGTAATTTCTTTCGCCACTATCTCCGCCCCCTAGTCCACAAGTGATACGTATTGTTTTCTTTGCCATTTTTGCTCGATTTCAACACCATTTTGCGGATTACGCTTTTTATCTCGTGGGTTTGAAGATGGTAACGGACGATTTCCTTTTTCACGCAATACACGCATTTTCACCATCGTTTGTTTATACGCCGGTGTACACGTATAAAGATCTGTTGCCGTCCCAGTTAAAATATTAATCGCTTCTTCATTTATCGTTGCATGCATCGGTAAATATAGCTCTTTCCCCGTTACACGATCAGTAATAAGCGCTTGTACTTTAATTTTTCCAAATGGTGATGCTAATTCCACAAGACCACCATCTTTCACATTGCGCTCTATAGCAAGTGCTGGTGAAATTTCAACGAATACTTCAGATACTTTAGATAAAATACCAGCCGACTTATTCGTCATATTCCCTTCATGGAAATGTTCTAGCATGCGTCCATTATTTAAAAGTAAATCATACTCATCTGGCGCTACAACCGGTGGTACCCATTCATCTAATGATAAACGAGCAAGTTTATCTGGGAAGTTAAATCCGTCTACATATAATAGCGGTGTATCGCTACCATCATGACTACCCCAACATAAACTATTCCATCCTTCTAGACGATCGTACGTTGCTTGAGAGTATAACGGTGCAAGTGATGCAATTTCGTCCATGATTTCACTCGGACTTTCGTAATTCCAATCCCCGCCCAGTGCACGCGCAACTTTTTGTAAAATCCACCAGTCTGGTTTTGAATCACCAAGCGGTTTCAATACTTCATATAATCTTTGAATACGGCGCTCTGTATTCGTAAACGTTCCTTCTTTTTCTAAGCTTGGTGCCGCTGGTAAAATAACATCAGCAAAACGGGCTGTTTTTGATAAGAACATATCTTGAACAACGAGGAAGTCTAAATTCGCTAAAATATGTTGCACATGGTTCGCATTTGAATCGACTAAAGCCATTTCTTCACCCATGACATACATACCACGTAGTTTTCCTTCTTCTGCCGCAAGTAACATTGCAATATTATTTAATCCTGGTGCTTTCGGAATAGTTGTACCGTATGCTTTTTCAAATTTTGCACGAAGCGTATCATCTGATACTGCTTGATAACCTGGAAGCCAGTTTGGTAATGTTGCCATATCACAAGCACCTTGTACGTTATTATGTCCTCGTAATGGATATGCACCTGCACCAGGACGACGATAGTTCCCCGTAACAAGCAGTAAATTTGAAATTGCAGCGGACGTTGTACTTCCTCCTGTATTTTGCGTTACACCCATTCCCCAAAGTATACAAGTACCATCTGCTTCATATACCATACGAGCCATTTCTTTCAGATTTTCTTTTGAAATCCCCGTAATTTCTTCTGTATAATCAAGCGTATACTTTTCTAACATTTTGCTATATTCATCAAAGTTCTTCACATTTTCAGCCAAAAACTTTTTATCGTGCCAATCTTGATCAATAATATATTTCGTAATACCAGCAAGCCATACATAATCCGTACCTTGGCGCGGATGAATAAATAAATCCGCACGCTCTGCCATTTCATGTTTACGAAGGTCTGCTACAATCAGTTTTTGCTCGTGTAATTTATGAGCACGTTTTACTCTCGTAGCAAGTACAGGATGTCCTTCTGTTGGATTCGCACCAACGATAATAACAAGGCCTGCTTCAGCTATATCTTTCACTGTTCCAGCATCCCCGCCCATACCGACAGTTTTAAATAAACCATCTGTTGCTGGAGATTGGCAATAACGCGAGCAGTTATCTATATTATTCGTTCCATATATTTGACGAGCTAGTTTTTGCATAAGGTAATTTTCTTCATTCGTTACTTTCGAAGAAGAAATGAATCCAAATGCATCGCTGCCGTATTCTGATTTAATATGTTGCATATTAGATGCAACAACTTCAAGAGCCTCTTCCCAAGTCGCTTCAACAAACATATCTCCTTGGCGAATTAATGGCTTTGTAATTCGATCTTCACTATTTACAAAGTCCCATCCAAATTTACCTTTTACACATGTGGAAATGCCATTAACAGGTGCATCTGAAACAGGTTGTACTTTTAATATATGGCGATCTTTCGTCCACACTTCGAATGAACAACCGACACCACAAAATGTACAAACTGTTTTTGTTTTATTCACTTTCGTCTTACGCATCGCAGCCTCTACCTCTGAAACCGCTAAAATACTACTATATCCAGGCTCTACATCCTTTACAAAATCAATCATCGGATCTAACACATCTGGTTTTAATCCTGTCATGAATCCAGCTTCACCTAACATTGATTTTTCCATCAACGCATTACATGGACATACTGTTACACACTGCCCACAGCTCACACAAGATGAGTCATTTATACTTACACCATTGTCCCATATAACACGAGGACGATCTAAGCTCCAATCTATCGATATCGTTTCATTGACCTGTAAGTTTTGACATACTTCTACACATTGTCCACAAGCAATACATTGATTTGGATCATACCGATAAAACGGATGTGACATATCCACTTCACAAGCACTTACTTTCGGCTCATACGGATATTTCTGTTCTTCAATTCCCATCATATGTACTGTGTTATGGACTTTACAGTTACCATTATTGTTATCACAAACAGTACAATATAATAAATGATTCTCTAATATTCGATCCATCGCCTCAGTCTGCGCCTCTTTTGCACGCTGGGACTGTCTTTCGATATGCATACCATTCTCGAGCTTCGTTGAACAAGCACGCAATAACTTCCCATTTACTTCTACAATACACGTATCACAAGTTTGAATTGGATCTACTTCTGGTACATGACAAATTTGAGGATGTTCCAAATTACTCTCGTTAAATAATTGTAGTATCGTCTTTTCACCCGATGTGGAAAATTCTTTACCATCCACGGTTACACGGACTGTCTGTTCTGCCATAGTTTCCCCTCTCCTTACAAACAACTGTACAACACAATTATGAATCCGTTTTCAAAATCGCATTACTGTACATATTTTTGAAACGCTCTGCCCAAATGCTTTCTTATGAAGTCGATTCTAGATGTTATAAGGTATAACTACGAAAGCTTGAAAATATCACTATTCTACAGTTCTATTATATCGTACATATACAATAATAACCAAAATAATCTGATACCTTCCTTCTAATAGATGTTTTTATTTTTTCAATGTTTTATGATGAATGTGGGAGAAAATACATATAAAAGGGGAATTTAATATGGGGCCTACGCAAGAAACATATACAATTGTACGCTATCAATCTGGTACATTTTCAAAACAAATTGATGAGATTGTTACGGAATCTCCTATTACTATTAAATTAAATGGTGAAGAATACGTAACAGTTGTATGTACACCAAATTACATTGAAGACATGGTTATTGGTTTTTTAATTTCTGAAGGAATTATTTCTTCCTATAAAGATGTTGAAGAACTGTGGGTTCAAAAAGAAAACGGAATCGTTCATGTAACATCATCAAAAGTGAATCCGCTCTATCAAACTTTATATAATAAACGATACATTACTTCTTGCTGCGGAAAAGGTAGACAAGGTTTTATTTTCGTAAACGATGCAGCAAAAGCAAAAGACTTACATGATATACATGTGAAAATTACTCCTGAAGAATGCTTTTACTTAATGAATACTTTACAACAATCTTCCACTACCTTTCGCCAAACCGGCGGTGTTCACAATACCGCGCTATGTGATCGAAACAATATCCTCCTATCAAGAATGGATATCGGAAGACATAATGCATTAGATAAAATATATGGCCATTGTTTACGCAACGATATATCTGTTAAAGGAAAAATCATTGCATTTAGTGGGCGCATTTCATCCGAAATTTTACTCAAAGTTTCAAAAATAGGATGTGAAATTGTTCTATCTAAATCGGCTCCCACAAAACTAGCATTGCAACTCGCTCACGATTTAGGCATTACAGTCGTAGGATTTATTAGAAATGAATCTTGTAATATTTACACGCATCCACATCGAATTGATGGTTATCAATCGAATAACTAAAATAACTCCTCAACCGAGGAGTTATTTTAGTTATAAAAATGTAATATATTAAACGCTTGAATAGTTAATTAAGTTAATATATAATTTCATTACATAATTAAAAACAAAACATTGTAGCATATATCTTTTTATTCTTTTACAAATTAAAAGAGACTGCTAACAAAACGCATACACATTCTTATAAAAGTAATGGAGTTATTTTATTTAAAATCGACCAAGGAGGTTACAACTATGGAAATTCGCTTATTAACGACAGAGGACGCAGAAATATATTTAAAAGTTTGTATGGAAGGTTTAACGAAGAACCCAGAAGCTTTTAGCTCTTCTTATGAAGATGTTCTTAAACATGAGGATCCTGTAGCTGCTATGGCAAAACGATTAAGCAATCCGGATAAGTATACTCTAGGTGTCTTCAAAGATAATGATTTAATCGGCATTGCTACTTTAGAAACAAAGCCATTTATTAAACAAGAACATAAAGCAAAAATCGGCTCTGTTTTTGTTTCCCCAAAAGCACGTGGCCTTGGAGCAGGACGAGCGCTCATTAAAGCAATTATTGAAAATGCCGATAAATTGCATGTAGAACAGCTCATGCTCGATGTTGTAGTTGGTAACGACGCTGCAAAAAAATTGTATGAGTCATTAGGTTTCCAAACTTACGGCGTGCAAGAACGTTCATTAAAACACAACGGTCAATATTGGGACGAGGAGCATATGGTTTTATTCTTAAATGATTAATATCTCACTATAAATTTTTCAAAAGCATCTTTTTATTAAGAAAGATGCTTTTTTCATTACAACAATGTAATCTTCATGTCACCTTTATCGATCGTACCACCCCTTTCCATTCATTATACTAAAAATATAAAGTGAAACTTTACTCAGTGGGGAACCACATCCCACGCTAATCGCATGTACTTGATATGTAGAGGAGAATGTGACATGAAACAAAACAAACGAGCTATGCTTTTAATATTTACTACAGCGCTTGTAACTTCTGGTTTAGCAATTTTACCTTGGTTTATTATATAAAATTATTCCCCTAATAAAGTGAAGGCTTTTACTGGCAGCCCAATCCCTACCTAACTTCTTTGCTTTCGCTAAATTTTAAGGTAGGGGTCTCACTCCCCAAAAATAGCGGGATAAATAAAAAAAGCTGATTGCTTATTAATAAGCAATCAGCTTTTATATATTATAAAATCCCCAAAATTTTATTTACGCAACTTATAATAATAATCATAGATACGGCAATGCACATAACAACCGTATTACGATCTTGCTTTTCTTTTTTTGAAATTTCTTCTTTTGGATTCATGTGTATGATCTCCTTTTAAAAAAAGTGTGAGATAGGAAATTTTTCTTATCCGATGCGAGGTGAATACGAAAACCCTCTCTATCTCACATACACAATAGAATGGAATTGTCATTTTATAAATAAAATGACATGACGTTATGTCGCAACATAGGGTATTTTGTGTCGCTACGTTTTCTATTATAAAAAATAGTTGTGCAAAACTAGTGCATTTTTTATGTCAATTGCTTTGAGTGAAAAAATCACTCTTCCGCTCAATCACATAAAAAGAGTTTTTTATTATTTTCATGTAAACTATACAAGTAGAATGAATAGTTTGGGGTGCACAAGATTATGATGAAAATTTTATTAGTAGACGATGAAGAACGTATGTTACGATTATTAGATCTGTTCCTAAGCCCTCGCGGCTATTTTTGTATGAAAGCTACCTCTGGCCTTGAAGCGCTAAAGTTAATAGAACAAAAAGACTTCGATATTATTTTATTGGATGTTATGATGCCAAATATGGATGGATGGGATACTTGCTATCAAATTCGTCAAATTTCCAACGTTCCAATCATTATGCTAACAGCTCGTAACCAAAACTACGATATGGTGAAAGGCCTGACTATGGGCGCAGATGACTATATTACAAAACCATTTGATGAGCATGTGTTAGTCGCAAGAATCGAGGCTATATTACGTCGTACAAAGAAAGATGGATTTGTTAGCTTCAATGGTATTGAGTGGGATAAAACGAAACATACAGTCACAGTTTATGACGAAAAAATCTCGCTAACTCCTATCGAATTTTCATTACTTGGACTATTTTTACAAAATACAAACCGTGCTTACAGCCGTGATGATTTAATCGAGAAAATTTGGGGCTATGAAACAGACATCGAATATAGAACAATCGATTCACATATTCGCAATATCCGTGATAAATTACGTAAAAAAGGATTTCCAGTTGAAAATTACTTAGAAACTGTCTATAAAGTCGGATATAAATGGAAAAGTGAATAATTACTTCGGTCAGTGGAAATATCATACCACTGACCCTTTATTATGAATAAGGCATGGTGAGAAAATGAGTAAACTTTCACTTAAAATTGGGACATACTTTTTAATATTAGCTTTATGTATTGAAACAATTGCTTTCGTTTCTTTTTACAAAAGCATTTCAACAATGCGGATTGAGGAAGAAACACTTGCTCTTTTAGAAAAAGGTAATCGCTATAGTAAAAAAATTAAAAATCGCGAGAGACGGGATGAATATTATAAAGAAACGAAACACCCTGAACACAATAAAAATCCTAAACGCCCCGTGTACCCCGAGTTCGATATTGCGAATGCGGCTGCACACTTAGTTGAATCGGAATCAATTTCTAACTCCGATATAGCTATCATTATTACTGACCTTAACGGCAAAATTATTTCCACCTCAGAACCCGTAACAAAAGAAATGCAAAAACAACTTACTTGTAAAACAGAACCTGTCCCAGAAAGCGGATTGATCGTTGAAAGAAACTGGAAAAAATCAAAATTCATCACAACAGTAAGCCCACTTAACACAACAAAGTTTCAAGGAAAGTTATATATGTTATTAAAAACATCTTTCTTAGAAAATATGTTATTTAAACTCATGAAGCAATTTCTTATCATTAGTATTTTGACAATTATTTTAACAACTATTTCTGTCTTTGTTTTTTCTCGTGTTATTACAGAACCGCTTATAAAAATGAAGAGGGCAACAGAAAAAATGTCAAAATTAAACAAGCCAATTCAATTAGGTATTAAACGGAATGATGAACTTGGAAGCTTAGCAAAAACGATTGAAGATTTATCCAGTGAG
Source organism: Bacillus fungorum (assembly GCF_002746455.1). Lineage (GTDB taxonomy): Bacteria > Bacillota > Bacilli > Bacillales > Bacillaceae_G > Bacillus_A > Bacillus_A fungorum. The sequence goes on from NZ_NWUW01000017.1 coordinate 39,440, forward strand.
CTGACTTATATGAAAAAAGAACGTAATGAATTTCTCGCTAGTGTTGCCCATGAACTATTAACTCCATTAACCTATATGAAAGGTTATGCGAAGGTTGCAAAGAGAGACTCTTTAACGAAAGAAGAGCGTGAAGAATACTTACAAATCATTGAGGATGAAACAGATAGTGTAACCGATCTCGTTCAAGATTTATTTATGCTTGTACAATTGGAACAACACCAGTTTGTTATAAAAAAACAAAAAGTGATTCTTAGGCTATTTTTAGAGCGAATGGTTGAAAAAACAAAAACAACATTAACGAATAAACAAATGCAACTTCATGTATATTGCAAAGATGATTTAGAAGTTTGCATAGACGAAAGACGTATGGAACAAGTTATGTTAAATTTATTACACAATGCTTATCAGCATTCTCCAGAAAACACAACTATTACGATACGCGTACTCACAGAAGCAGACTCTTTCACAATAAGTGTAGAAGATGAAGGAGAAGGTATTCCTAAAGAAGATATCCTGCATATTTTTGATCGTTTTTATCGTGTTGATAAATCCAGAACGAGAGCTACTGGAGGAAAAGGTATCGGACTAGCTGTTGCAAAAGAAATTGTAGAATTGCATAACGGTTCTATTCTAGTAACAAGCCAATTAGGAGTAGGAACAAACTTTATAATCGAGCTACCTTTTGAATAATATGCGTGTGAAAACACCAGTAGTAGTAAACACTACTGGTGTTATTTTGTTCATAAAATCAGCTCATATAAGCTAAGCTTTTGAAATTATTCTTATTTCAATATAAAATAAAGGTACATTTGTCAAAGATTTGGAGGGTGATATAATTGGATATCCATGTATTAACAAAAGACGAAGCGGAAATTTACTTAGAACTTCGTGTAGAAGGATTAAAGCAAAACCCTGAAGCTTTCAGCTCTTCTTATGAAGATATTATTAATAAAGAGTGTGCGATTGAATATAAAGCACAAAAATTAGCACAAGATGAAAACTATACGTTAGGTGCATTTAAAGATGGAAAATTAATCGGGGTTGCAACACTGGAAACGAAACCATATGTAAAACAAGAACATAAAGCTAAAATTGGTTCTGTATATGTGTCTCCAAAAGCACGCGGGCTTGGAGCAGGAAAAGCACTTATTAAAGAATGTCTTGAACTTGCTAAATCTTTAGAAGTAGAACAAGTTATGCTTGATGTTGTTGTTGGCAACGATGGAGCAAAAAAACTTTATGAATCATTAGGGTTTAAAACATTCGGTGTGCAAGAACGTTCATTAAAATATAACGGACAATATTGGGACGAAGAGCATATGGTCTTATTCTTAGATGAAAATAAATAAATAATAAAAAACATCCTCTCGTATATGAGGATGTTTTTTACTTTTTTCTAAACCACGCTGTATTTAATAGTTGAATCGCTTTCACAATTTCTTCTTCTGATAAAATCGCAAACCCCAGTAAAACTACATTTTCAGGTGCAGTACCATCTTTATAGTACGTAGAAACAGGATATATTTTAATACTATATTTCGCAGCTTCTTTAATGAGTTCTTCTTCCCTCATTCCATTATGCACTTTTAATAAAATGTGTAATCCCGAATCCTCTCCTATCACTTCAACACGGTGAGAGAAATACTTTTCTATTTCAAAAACAAGTCGATCCCTCTTTTTCCGGTAGACAACACGCATTTTATGAATATGTTTTTCCCAATAGCCTTCATTTAAAAACCTTCTTATCACTTCTTGATCCATTCTTGAAACACTTTGTGTATAAAACAAATATTCCTTTTGATACTTTTTAATTAAATTTTTCGGTAATACTATATAGCTCATCCGTAATGAGGGCAACAAAGCTTTTGATAGCGTCCCCATATAAATAACTTTCCCATCTGTATCTAACCCTTGTAGTGCCGGAATTGGCTTTCCTGAATAGCGAAATTCACTATCGTAATCATCTTCAATAATATACCTCTCTTCTTCTTTCTTCGCCCATTGTAAAAGCTGTGTCCTTCTCGTAATAGGCATAATCATTCCATATGGGAATTGATGAGAGGGGGTTACAAATACAACATTCGCATCGCTATTTTCTAAATCTTCCATACAAATTCCATCCCTATCTAAAGACAATATTTGAACCTTTTTTTCTCCCTGTTCAAAAACGACCATTTTCCTATGATAACCTGGGTTTTCAACAGCATAATTGCTTCCCTTCAACAATTGAAAAAGTAACTTTATTAATATTTGTGTTCCCGCTCCTAATACAATTTGACTAGCTGAACAACGCACACCTCTAGATTCATACAAATAGTTCGCAATTTCCTCTCTTAAGCTCAATTCCCCTTGAGGGTGTCCAAGAAAAAGCAACTCATTATTATGTGGCTGCCATACATCATTTATGAGCTTGCGGTACATAGTGAACGGAAAAGTATTCGTATCAACCCCTGTTTGGGTGAAATCAAATTTATAGTTCTCCTTCCGAAATGGTACTTCTTCTACTTCCGCTTCGCTTCCTTCTACATAAATCATTTGTTCAATTTTACATACAAAATAACCTTTTCTCGATGCCGACTCAATGTAACCTTCTGCAAGTAATTGCTCGTAAGCCGCTTCTACTGTATTCTTACTCACTTGTAAATAGATCGCCAGCTTTCTTTTTGCAGGTAATTTTGTAAAAGCCGGAATCGTTCCATCTTTAATCTCTTTTTTTATATACTCATATAATTGCACATACAACGCTATTTTACTTTTCGTATTTAAATTAGGCGTTAATTCTAACATAACATCTGACCCCTTAATAAAACTGTAATCTGATACTTTTTACAGTACCAGAAGTTATATATAATTCCTTTTATCATGTCACACATAAAAAATCAAATACTCGAGAGGAGATGCATGATCATGAACAACAGTAGACGTATTGGACTCATTATGATTATTACGGGAGCTACCTTATGGGGATTATCTGGCCCGATGATTCAGTGGCTATTTCAACATACTAACGTATCATCAATTGACTTTTTAACAATTCGCTTGTTGCTTGCGGGAATATTTATTTTATCTTTCTTACTTATAAAGAAACAAAACATATTTCAAATTTGGAAACATCCTAGATATTCTATACAACTTATTATTTTCTCTATTCTCGGCATGCTCGGTGCGCAATACGCCTTTATCGAAACGGTCCATATTAGTAACGCAGTCACAGCGACATTATTTCAATTTCTAGGTCCTGTTCTTATTACCATTTATGTTGCATTTGAACAACGAAAATCCCCTGCTTCTCTGCAATTACTCGCAATTATTACTGCACTAACAGGGACCTACTTTATTATTACAAACGGTTCAATTGAAAATATTGTTTTATCGAAAGAAGCCATTATTTTTGGCCTATTAACAGCAATTGGATTTGCATTTTACACTCTTCATCCAGCTTCTCTTATTAAAGAATGCGGAACAACTGTAGTAATTGGCTGGGGGATGTTAATCGGCGGCATTGCCCTGCTTATTTGTAATCGCTCGTTTGGATGGAATCAGCTTTCACAAACTTTTACACCAAAAACTTTTTCTATGCTTATTCTTATCATCATAAGTGGCACTCTTTCTTTCCTCCTTTATATCGGTAGTCTGAAATATTTAGCAGCAACAGAAACAAGCATTTTATCTAGCATTGAACCGCTTGTAGCTGCCATTGTTTCAATCGTTTGGCTGAATGAATCCTTTGGAGCCTATCAATTATTAGGCGGCGTATGTATCGTTCTTTCTGTTATTTTCTTAACAATGCCTCAAAAAGAGAGAAAACCAACCTTTTCAACTGAACAAATATAAAAAATGTCAAAAGAGGTCGTACAAAACTTACGACCTCTTTTGACGTTTTAAAGGAATTGTCCCGCTTTCTAGCAAATACAATTACACTAACAATAAAAATTAGGAGTGTGGCACCATGAAAAAAATCGGAACTATGCTACTTTTCTCCTTTCTCATCACTGGATGCTCGCAATTGCAACCTGATTCCGAAGTACCTAAAAAAGAAGCCATCTCAACGTCATCCACTCAAGTTAACGTACCTTCCTTCTTTCATCTTAGCGTTTTAAAAGATGTAAATTGGGAAGAAACACCCTCCTTCATACAAGGAAAAATACCTTTAAAAGGAATCGAAGAAAAAATCGCAATGGCTGATAGCCCTATTATCGCAAATGAAAAAAATGAAATAATGTGGTACTTTCTAGATCCTGAAATGCCAACTGGAAAATTGTCTATTATTGCGCTAAAGCAAGGATCTGTAACTCCAACACCAGTACTCTTTCAACAAGAAACTTCCAAACAAACTTGGACCACTTCAAATACAATTGATTCTACTACAAACGAACTTCCACTCCCTATGTCGCTACCTTCCTCTGGATTATGGGTATTAAATATATATGTGAATGAAAAATATTATGATCAGTTTGTAATTACCGCTGAGTAAAGTGAGAAAACGAAAACATTTTCTTACAACAATGTAATTTCTACGTCATGCACTTCGATAGTTGAAGTATCTCTCTTCTCTTATACTTAAAGTAAGAAATGACACGAGGAGAGATGAAAAAGATGATAGAAGTGATCGTAGCAGTAACTGAGGTTTTAGTAAATGGTAAACAGGTTGCAATAGAATTAAATAAATAATGAAGAAACATAAATAATTCTACATTTCTTCATTTTTTTGATTTCTTATCTCAAAAAAGCAGTGCCTTTTAGGCACTGCTTTTAGCTATTAATAAATTGGTATTTTCTTAATTTGCGCCACGCCTGAATCAATAGCTGCCTTCGCTACTGCTTCTGCAACACTTGGAACAACTCTTTTATCTAATGGATTCGGGATTACATAATTCGCATTACGTTCTTCATCCGTAATGATGTTAGCGATTCCATATGCTGCCGCTAATTTCATCTCTTCTGTAATATCAGTCGCACGCACATCTAACGCACCGCGGAATATTCCTGGGAACGCCAATACATTATTTACTTGATTCGCATAATCCGAGCGCCCAGTTCCTACTACAGCTGCCCCAGCCTCTAATGCATCCTCAGGAAAGATTTCTGGAATTGGATTCGCCATTGCAAACACAATTGCTTTCTCATTCATCGTTTGTACAAGTTCTTTCGTTAATACGTTAGGAGCAGATACACCGATAAAGATATCAGCTTGATGAATCGCTTCTTTTAACTTTCCACGCACATGTTCTCGATTTGTCTTTTTTGAAACTTCAATTTGCGCTTCGTTCATCCATGCTTCACCTTCACAAACAATACCTTCTAAGCTAACTAACGTAATATGCTTTGCACCAGCCTTTAATAATAATTTTCCAATTGCAATTCCTGCCGAACCCGCACCGTTAATAACAATTTTCACATTATCCATTTGTTTGCTAACAACTTTTAATGCATTAATAACAGCTGCTAAAACGACAATAGCTGTTCCATGTTGATCATCATGGAATACAGGAATATTCGTTTCTTCTTTTAATCGTTTTTCAATTTCAAAACAACGCGGTGCTGCAATATCTTCTAAATTGATCCCTGCAAATGTAGGCTCTAAATTTTTCACAAGGGTAACGATTTCATCTACATCCGTTGTCCCTAAACATAATGGGAAAGCATCTACATTCGCAAATTTCTTAAATAAAATACTTTTCCCTTCCATAACAGGCATAGCTGCTTTCGGCCCAATGTTTCCTAAACCAAGTACCGCTGTTCCATCTGAGACAACTGCCACCATATTCCCACGTGCTGTATAGTCATACACCGTTTCTTCATCTGCTGCAATTGCTTTGCAAGACTCCGCTACACCTGGTGTATATGTCAGGCTTAAATCATCCGCTGAATTTACTTCTACTTTACTTGTAATTTCAATTTTCCCTACTAATTCTTTATGCAATAACAATGATCTTTCATTAATTTGATTTTCTAACATACTTATAATCTCCCCTTAATTTGACAAGCTAGCTATATTCATATAGCTAGCTTGTTTGATCACGAAAACATTTTTAATAAGATTGTCGCTGTTACAACCATTGCTGCCCCGCCTAAACGAGTCGAAATTTGCGCGAATGGCATTAATTCCATTCGATTTGAAGCTGATAAAATAGCAACATCTCCAGTTCCACCTAAACCGCTATGACATCCAGTTACAATCGCTGATTCAACTGGATACATTTTCATCACTTTCCCTACAATAAAACCTGATGCTACCATTGTAAGAACAACCGATGCGCACACAACAACATATCCTACTGAAAGAACTGCTGCTACGTCTTTTAACGGAATATATAGCAATCCTAGTCCAACCATTAACGGCCAAGTTAAATTCTTCGAAATAAATTTATATAAATGGAATGCTCCTTGCTCCATTTTTGCTGGCATTAATTTAAAGTATTTCACAAGTGCTGCTGAGAAAATCATAATGATTGCCCCAGGAATACCGATGAACTTAGAAGCAAATCCTCCGAAGATGAAGAATGTACACGCAATTAATAAACCTGCTCCCATTAATGAGAAGTCAATTGGCTTCTCTGTATTTTGTTCTTTTAATAATTCTGCTTGATTGTCTGTTTTCACTAATACACCGTTACCACTAAGCTCCGGTTTCTTCTCACCTAAACGCTTCATATACCCTGCACTCACGATTGCGAACATATTTCCAATAATAGCTGCTGGAATAAGCTGTGATACAAACGTTGCTGATGATTCATTTAAAATATCACTATAAGCTAGCGACAATGGTAAAATTCCTTCCCCGATACCACCACTCACAATTGGTACGATGATAAAGAAGAATGTCTGCTTCATTTCAAATCCAAATAGTGAACCGACCAATAATCCTACTGCTACAGAAGCTAACGTCCCTACTACTAAAGGAATAAACATGCGAACGAAACCTTGTACTAACACTTTACGGTTCATTCCTAAAATACTTCCGACTACTAAACAAGAAATATATAGATATAAAAAGTTCGATTTTTTCATTAACATAGTCGCAGCTTCCATTGAAGCTGGATTCATCCAGTTAAAAAATACAAGTAATGATGGAATAAATAACGAAAGTATTGCTGGACCGCCGATATTTTTTAAAATTGGAATTCTCATCCCAATATCGCCTAAGAAAATCCCCATGATCATAATAACTGCAAATCCACCAATCATATCTGCTGGCAATTTATTATATACAGATGCCCCATAAATAATAGCAGCCAATACTACATATAACGGTAAAGGTATAACACCGATTTTTACATTCATAATTTTAGAAGCGAAAGATTCTCTTTGTACTTCATTTCCTTCAGAAAATGATACCGCTTCCACATTCTTTTGAATTCCCATATGGCACCCCCTCGTTTTCTTAATAACAATATTAAAACGCTTTCAATAGTAAAAATAGTTTTTGTAAGTTTTGTAATTGATTTTGTAATTAAAAAAAGTATAAGCGACTTATACTAAGTCGCTTATACGTAAAACTCTATTTTCTTTTGATCAACACATCTTAATTTACTTACAGGTCTTCCCACATGTTGGTACATCATTTCGTTTTCTAACACCCCAATGTCTGTCAAAAACATTACATATTTCCGAATAGAAACTCTTGAAATTCCAACTAATTGTGCCATTTCATCTGTTGTAAACACTCTTCCATTCAGCGACTCGATCTTCTGCCAAATTAATTGCAACGTTTGCTTCGTTAACCCTTTCGGAAGCTCTTTAGTGACAATAGGCTCTCTTTTTTCTTTTTGTAAAATTAACGAATCTAATTCCGATTGACTAATTTTTTGTTGTTCTTTCATGAAAGTAAGTTTTTCTTGATATATAGTTAATGCCTCTTTAAATCGTTCAAATGTAAATGGTTTAATTAAATAATCTACTACGCCATATTGTAATGCTTTTTTAATACTTCCCATATCATGTACAGCTGAAATCATCATAATATCGATTTCTTTTTCTTGGTTCCGAATATACATTAAAAGCTCAAACCCAGTCTCTTCAGGCATAAAAATATCAAGTAATACTAAATCTACTCGTGATTTCTCTAATACTTCTATCGCCGACTTTACTGAGTTAACTGCTTGAACAAGTTCAAACCCTCCTACTTGCTCTAAATAATGCGTATTTAACATTGCTACCATCGGGTCATCTTCTACAATTAAAACTTTAATCATATTTGCCTCTCATCCCTACCTTTAGGTATTTCAATTGTTATCGTTGTTCCTTTCCCTACTAATGAATGCATATGAATTTCCCCATTTATTCGCTGTATACTTTCTTTTACAAGATACAAACCATAACCGCGGTTATCTCCCTTTGTAGAATAACCTTTCGTAAATAATTCCTCTATTTCTTTTTCTTGTATACCTTTTCCCGTATCTTGTACTGTAATAGTTAATATATCCCCATGTTGTATCTTAACTTCAACTTGCTTCTTTTCACAATTCGTAACTGCCTCTAATGCATTATCAATTAAATTTCCAACAATCGTAATCAGTTCATGAGTAATACTTTCATTATCTATTTCCGGCATATAAGAATCTTCACTTATAATTAATTTTATATTTTTCTCTCTAGCATAGCTGAGCTTACCTAGTAAAAAACCAGCAAATACTGGACTTTTTATTCTTTTCATAACTCCACCAATTTCATATTGATGCTCTGATACCATGCCGCTTATATACTTCTTCAATTCTTCATACTGTTCCATATGTGTAAGCCCTAATATGACATGCATTTTATTCATAAATTCATGAGATTGTGCCCGTAATGCTTCTGCATATAGTCTAATACCAGTTAGTTCCTCTGCTAGTTTTCTAATCTCTGTTTTATCACGAAATGTTGCAATCACGCCAACTATTTCTCCTTTTACATATAAAGGAACTCGATTCGTCACAATCGTAATTCCGTAAATATTTTGTTCTTCGTTTAATTGTACTTCTCCCGTTTGCAATACTTCTTTTATACGTGAATTCGGCATATACAACTCAACATCTTTACCGATAAAATCTTCTTCAAGTCCACTTTTCTTAAACAATCGTTTTGCCTCATTATTTATTAAAGTTACATTGGCCTCTTTATCTACAGCAATAATACCTTCCTTTACAGATTGTAGCATCGTATTTCTTTCTTCAAGAATTTTCGCTATCCTGTGAGGTTCAAGACCGAATAAACTTTTCTTTATATGTCTAGCTAGCAATATTGCTCCTATAATTCCAACTAGCACTCCAACTCCTACACCAATATAAATAATATATCTACTTTCCTTAACTCTCTCTTTTACATTATCTGCTGAAATCCCAACGGCCACTGCTCCAAGTTGTTCACCTGTTTCAGAAAATATTGGTACAAACACTCGCATGGAAATACCTAAAGTTCCTTCTGCTAACGATACATGTTCTTTTCCTTTCAATGCAGGCCCTTCATCCCCACCAATGAAATGATGACCTATTTTTTGAGGATCTGGATGAGATTTTCTTATTCCATCCATGTCCATAACTACAATAAATTGAACACCTGTGTTTTTTAATATTCTATTTGTATACGTTTGGATTGCAGAGGTATCTGCTTTCCCAACCAAACCATCGATTACAATTGAATCGTTCGCCACAATGTGTGCAATTGTTTTTGCTTTCTCGGCTTGGCTATCCTCCGTCGTCCGTTCTACATTATGACTAATTAATATGTCTGTCACAAGTAAAGAAAAAATTACAACTGTACAAACTAACAATGTAATCGTTTTCCATAAATTCCATAGTCTTTTTCTTTTTTTCATCCCGTTAATGACTCCCCTAATTGCTGAATAGAAAAATAAGTAAGGTGATATTATTTTCACCTTACTTATCTGCTGTTATTATACTTTAAATTTACTAGTCATCGCTTGTAGTTCTTCGGCCATCTCAGCTAAGTTTTGCGAAGCTGAACTAATTTCTTCCATTGAATTCACTTGTTCTTCTGTTGAAGCAGCAACACTTTGCATACTAGCTGTATTTTCTTCTGCAGCCGCTGCAATTTCATCAATAGCATTTGTCACTTCATTTGCATCTCCAGCAATTCTCTTTGTTGTTTCTACCATTTGATTAACTTGAGAAACAATATGTGTAGTAGAACTTAAAATTTCTGTAAAACTTACTTTCGTTTTTGTTACAACATCAAGGCCTTGTTGAACTTCCCCATTCACATTATCCATCGCCTTAACAGTATGTTCAATATCAGCCTTAATTTCTGCAATTAAATTTGCAATCTCTCCAGAGGATTCTCCTGATTGCTCCGCTAATTTTCTAACCTCATCTGCTACAATAGCAAACCCTCGGCCCTGTTCACCTGCTCTTGCTGCCTCAATAGCCGCATTTAAAGCTAATAAGTTCGTTTGAGTAGCGATGTTTTGAATTGCTTCAGAAATAGCTCCTACCTGCTTTGATTTCTCATCAAGAAGTTTAATAATAGCATCTGACTCGGATACCGATTTAGAAATAGACTGCATTTGTTTTGCTGTTTGCTCAACCAATTCTTCTCCCTCTTCAGCTCTTTCTCTCGCATGTAATGAGGAGATAGAAATTGCCTCCGCACTTCCAGTTACATCTTGAATTGCTGTATTTACTTGTTGTAATGTAGCTGCACCTTCTTCAACACCTTGACTTTGTGATTCAGCCCCACCTGATACTTGTTCCATTGCAATTGTAATTTGATCTGTCGCATCATTTGCTTGTTGTACGCTTGCTGTTAACTCTTCAGCCGATGCAGCGACATGTTCTGCTGAAAAACTAATTTGAGTAATCACATCTTGTAAAGAAGCAGACATTTCATTAAAGGAATTCCCTAATTTCCCTATGTCATCCTTGGAATGGATTGTAATTTTCTCTGTCAAATCTCCCTTACTAATTTTATCTGCTGATTCAGCTATTTTTCGTAATGGCCTTGTAATAGAATTTGTAATGAAATAAATTAATACACTACCAAATACAATAGCGATAGCTATGACAATAAAAGTCTTATAAAAAACTGGATTCACAGCTTGGATAATTTCTTCATCAAACATAACTCCAACTACTTTCCAGCCCGTTTTTTCATTTGTTGCAAAGATTAAATTCTTTTTATCATCTTGTTCTGTATAAGACACATTTCCTTGTTTATCTTCATAAATTGGTTTAATCCAAGGATCAGTAACTTTTGCACCTGGTTTTCTAGATGGATGACTAACAATTTGCTTATTTTGATCTAAAATAACGGCATAACCTTTTTCCCCAATGTTAATCATTTTGGAAATTTTTAAGATGTTATCTAAATTTAAGTTAATTCCTATAACACCTTTACCATCTTTTACTTCTTTAGCAATTGTCACTACCATATTTTTTGTAGATGCTGATTGATATGGTGCAGTAACAATTACTTTCCCTTTACTTTCATGTGCTTCTTTATACCAAGATCTCTCTGTTGGATTATACCCATCAGACATTTGGATAAATGGTTCTCTTATAAACTTTCCCGTCTGCGTTCCAATATAAATACCTTCTACTTCTGGATGAAGTTTGATATATTGCGCTAACTTCGTTCTTACTATTTCTTCTTGTCCGTTTGGATATGTATCCTCTGTTAAGATGTCTGCAAAGTATGCTGCATCAACAAATTTCTCTTCTATATTTTGAGAAATAACAGTATTTAAAATCGAAATATTTTCCTTTGCTTTACCTGTAATTTGTTGTTCAAAATTTGTTTTGGCAGTTTGATATGAAACACCACCGATAATAAGTCCTGGTATAGTTAAAATAAGAAAAAATGAAATGATTAATTTTTTCTTGATGCCCATACATTTAACCCAATTAAATATTTTTTGCATAATAAGCCTCCTTTATGTAATGTGGATACTTGTGTAATTTTATACAAGTAACATATATAAAACAATATATAATGATAACATGTATTTTTTTTGTCAATTATACATTTTTACAATATTCACTACTTCTAACTATTTAATCATAAAAAATAAGAGAACTTTAGCTTATTATATAAGCTAAAGTTCTCTTATTTCTTAACAAAAAACACTCACAAAAAATCCTCTTACAATTCCTTATTTGGAGCTTTTCACATAACTAATCGCCTGACTCCCCATTTGCAGCCATGCTTTTTCAAAACTTTCTCTCGGTACTTTTACCTCTAAACTATCATTGAGAGGATCTCGAATATATACAAATTCCTTATCATATCCAACAAGTACTACACAATGTTCATTATACGTAATAGAAATATCTCCACTATTTGTCTCCCATATAGTAAATTCATCCTCATCTAATGGCGCAAATGTTGCATTTGTAATCATGACTACCGGCTGTCCTGATTTTACACTCTTATAAAGTTCTTCCGTACTCTTCCCTGTTAAGTCCACAGCTTTATTAGGTAAATACTTTTTCGCTAATTGAAAAAGTGGTCCATGATATACACCATATCCCGATTCAGAAAACGTATAAATGTTCCCAACAAATCCTTCATTTGGATTCCCTCTTACACCATCTTCTAAAAAATTCACCTTTTTGATTTCACTTGCTAATTGCATCTTATCTACTGAAACACCTGCATATTGTAACAGCATCGCTAAGCTCGTCACTTCACAGCCTCTATCTAATTCTGGTAATTGCTGAATTAATGGTACATTTGATAAAATGACCTTTTCATCATTATTACTAAATTCCGTTTCTTTTCCGCTTTGTATATTGAAGAATGTCAACTTCTCCACATACTTTATAATTCCATTTGTATATACACTCCATACCGCTATAGCTAGTAATATTATGCATATATACCACTTAAACCTTCGTATCACTCTCACGCCCTTTTTAGTTCGTTAAATAAGAATAAAATGCGTCAGCATCCGTTCGAATTACCGGTACAAAATTTAGTTCTTTTCCTTTCTCAGGTTGATCTTTTTTTATTTTTTCGGTTAGTTCTTGAATATTCATGTTCGTTTTGTCCATATTAAGCTCATCTGCCAATTGTAGCACTTTTTGTTCATTAATTTCGCTTAATACTTGATATATATCTTTACCATACAAATCAATATGATATTTTTTTGCTTCGTCCTGCACTTTTTGTTCGTACACTTCTTGTGCTAACTCTTCTATCTCTTTTCCTTTTTGTGAAATACCTAATTTCCCTACTTCTTCTCTTACTTTCGTTCCATAGATTTCTTCCGCAATATCCTCTATTTCTTTTCCATTTGTCGAAATACCTAATTTATCCGCTTCATCGCTAATTTTAATCGTATTAATTTGAGTAATCAAATTTACAATTGATGTATTTTCTATAGATATGCCTAACTTTAACGCTTCTTGCTTCACTTTTGTTTCATAGATTTCTTCTGAAAGAGTTCCAACATCTTTTCCTTCAATCGAAATGCCTAATTGTTCAGCTTCTCTTCCTACTTCCGTCTCATGAATTTCTTTTTCTAACGTAATTTGTTCTTTCCCTTCCGTTTCAATACCTAGATTCTCCGCCTTTTCTTCTGTATGCACTGCATGTATCTTTCCATTGTTTAATTGTTCTTTACTGCGCTGCGTGTAATCTGTCTTTCCTTTTGATGTTTCAGAAGGAGAGGCACCCCCTAATATACTTAAGCTCATTACTCCAATAGTGAATACCGTCATCATTTTTTTTTTCAAAATTAATTCCTCCTTCTTACAACTTCTTTTCCATCATGCCCATAAATTTTTTAATACTATACATAATCGAAATAACATTCTGATCAATATATTCTGCTCAAATACATTTTTATAATCGCTTCTTTATAGGGCGAACGTTCTGTATATAATACATGTTATAAATAGTTTCTTAACTTTCCCTTAAAAAAAGACGACCTTGTAAAAACAAGATCGTCTTCTCACCTATATTCTTTGGTTTTTAGGAAGAATCACTTCAAAGCAAGTACCCTCGCCCCATTTGCTCTCTACTAATATTTTCCCATAATGCTTTTCTACAATCCACTTTGCGATTGAAAGGCCTAATCCCGCTCCTTCTGACACACTTCTCGCTTTATCTCCTTGATAAAAACGATCAAATAATTTTGGGATGTCCTCATCTTTCACTCCTATACCGTCATCTTTCACTCGTATACGAATCGAACTGTTCGTTTGCGTACAATCGATTTGAATATGACCACCTTCATTCGTATACTTCATCGCATTATCTAACAATATGACCATCATTTGATGGATTCTCTCTCTATCACCCATAAATGATATGTCATGCTCTACTTTCAATAGCATCTCTTTTTCTTTATAGGAAGCAATTTCCTTATATGGATCTACTATTTCTTCTAACAACTTATCCATTTCAAACGTTTTCTTATCCATCTCAATTTGATTAGAATCCGAACGTGCTAATAATAATAAATTAGCAACAAGCTTAGATAACCTTCTACACTCCTTTGAAATCGTAGAAATATCCATCGCTTTTTCTTCTATTGTCGCAGATGGTGAGTGAAATAATATATCCGTTTTGGATTGAATAACCGCAAGTGGTGTCCTTAATTCATGTGATGCATCTGACACGAATTGCTGCTGCTTTTCCCATGAATTTTGAATGGGTATGAGTGCCCTGCCAGCTAAGAAAAAGCCGATTCCTATTGCACATAAACTTCCTATGCTACAGCCTATAACGATAATTAAAAATAAAGTATTTAACATGCCTTCTTCCGCTGTTATATCTCGTACGATTTGAACTATTTCTCCATCTTTTTGAAGCGAGAATGTTCTAAAATATCGTCCTTGTACTTCAATATCTTGCAAATCCTCTAACTTTTTTGGCGAAAACTTTTCTAAATTCTCTTCAAAAACAGCACGGAATTTACGGTTATCACCCTCTATTTCCACTATTTCTCCCTTCCAGGTTATTCTAGTTACCCGGGGATCTCCAATTTGAATATTCTCCATACGTTTTCTTGGTGGTACTTTAACATCTAATTTTTCTCTATACTGAGCTATCATTTTTATAGATTGATCTACTTCACTATAAATACGCTTATATGTGTACGAATAAATAATACTACCTAATACCCCTATCAAAATGATAAATACTAATGAATTCAATATAGTCAATCGAATGCGCGTCTTCTGAAACATACTTCCTTTTTTCATTTCTCTTTTAATATATATCCAATACCACGAACGGTTTGAATATCTTTCTGATAACCAAATGGCTCTAATTTTTTACGTAAATGATGTACATATACTTCTACAATTGCTACTGTCGTATCTGAATCAAATCCCCAAACACGATCAAAAATTTGTTCACGCATTAAAATCTTTCCGCTATTTTGAACAAGGTACTCTAAAAGCTCATATTGTTTTAACGTTAACTTAATACCTTGTCCATCTACTTGAACATCTTTATCTTTTCCGAACAGTTCAATCCCTTTATAGCGAATGGTTTGATGTGTCGTTAAACCACCACTTCTCCGTAGTAAAGCGCGAATTCTCGCTTTTAATTCAGGGGCCTGAAACGGCTTAACGATATAGTCATCTCCACCAAAATCCAATCCTTTCACTCGATCTTCTAAAGAATCTCTCGCTGTCAAAAACAGGACTGGTGTTTCAATCTTTTCATCACGTATTTTTTGAATTACTTCAAAACCGTCCATCTCTGGCATCATCACATCAAGCAAAATAGCATCATATATATTTTGTAATGCTAGAAATAATCCATCTTCTCCATTCAATGCTGTATCTATTTCAAATTCATCACGCAAAATTTGTACGATAGACTCTAATAACAAAGCATTATCTTCTACTACGAGTAAGCGCATATTCTCACCTTCCACCATATAGTTCGATTCTATTTATGATCACATTCCTGCTTTTCCTAACGAAAGAATATAATCATATTTTGTAATTTCATTTTTAATTCGTTCTTTCTACACTTTTTCTTGATACAGAGTTTTAAAGATTAATTATAAAGACTCTTTCTTAAATTTAGCTTAATAAAAAATTGAAAGAAATAAGATTTCCCTTATCTCTTTCAATTTTTTACTACATATACCTTTTTACTTGGCAATTCCAAACAATTTAGCTGACCACCATAAACAGCCCCGCCATCAATTCCAATAATATGATTACTACCAAAATACACGCCGCAATCCTTACTACCATGAAGCGTTTTTGTTTCTGTATGACCAAATACAACAACCTTTTCGCCGCTATATCCATTATGAAACTCATTACGGATCCACATTAACGTATATGGTTCACATTCCGAAACTCGCTTCGATGGCTCAACACCGGCATGAACAAATATATACTCTTCTGTTTCAACGTAATGATCTAATTCTTGAATGAACTTTACATGTTCCTCTAAAACATGAGATTGTAAATTCGGTTTTTGGAAGGCTTCCTCATTAACCACAATATCTTTTTCTACAAATCCATAGCTGTATAAAGTCTTATCTCCGCCATTCCTTTTTGCCCAATGGTTCCATGCACGTTCCTCATCCGTTGTTAACGCTTTAATCATCATATCTTCATGATTGCCCTTTAGAACGAGGGCCCCATCTTCTTTTAACTCTTTTACCTTTTCAATTACCGCACGCGCATTTGGACCCCGATCTACATAATCCCCTAATAAAATCAATTGATCCTGTCTTGCATCGTATTGAGCTTCTTCTAATAATTGTTCGAACTTTTCTATTTCTCCATGAATATCACTAATAACAAGAATTCTTTTCATATTATCCCCTTCTTTCTAAACCACTCTCTTTCTAATTATAGTTCAAAACAACAGAAATTTCTGAACTCATATTCGAAATCACATTTATTACAAATAAAACAATTATATCCTTACAACAATGTAAGTCTCTTGTCATCCAATTCGATAGTTGCAATTGCTATATTTCCTTATACTAAAAGTAAGAAATGAAACAAAAAACAAGGAGAGATGAGAGATGAAAAAAGTAATGGAAGTTGTAGTAGCGGTGGCAGAGGTTTTCGTAAATGGCAAACAAGTTGCAATGGAGTTAAACAAATAATGAAAAAGACAACATTCATTCTAGACCCTTTACTCATATAAAAGAGATAAGACTTCATCATTTCTTTGATCCCTTATCTCCCTATAAAGAAAGCCGTATCCCTTTTAAGGATACGGCTTTCTCTTATTTTTGACTCGTACGAGCTGAAATACTAATTGCTCTATCTGTTGCTTTTGCAGCTTCATCTAACGCTTCTTTACTATTCTTTCCGTCATACATTGCTTCTAATGCTTTTACAACCGCATCTCGTGATTCTGGGAATACACTAATTAATGCTCCTTGAGTTGCTGGAGATTGCTTCGTCGCTTGCAGCTGATCTACTGTTACTTTCAACTGTGGATATTTTTCATATTGCTCTTTTACTAATGGCTCATTATATGCATCTGGATTAATTGAGAAATAACCTGTTGCAGTATGCCATTTTGCTTGTACGTCTGGCTTCGTTAAATATTTCATAAAGTCCCAAGCACCTTGTTGCGTTTCTTCTGAAACCATATTCGTCATCCATAATGATGCTCCACCAATCACAACACCATTTTGTTTCGAATCCTCTGGATACGGAATATATGAAACACCTACATTAAACTTAGATGCATCAATTAAATCACGAACACCTGCTGAAGAATCTAAATACATAGCAACTTGTCCAGACTGGAACGCGGCACGAATATCATCCCAACTTGCTCCATACTTTCCAAGTGCGCCAGCTTTATTTAAATCATCTAACATTCCAAATACTTTCTGTCCTTCTTTATCGTTAAATACCGCCTTCTTTGCAGCATCTTTACGACCATTTTCGTTATCTACATATAAAGCACCTTGTGTCGCTAACAATTCTTCAAAGAACCAACCATAGTTAAGCATGGAGAATCCATATTGTTTTACATTTCCGCCTTCTTTAATCGTTAACTTTTTCGCTGCTTCTTGTAATTCCGCATACGTTTTTGGAGCTTTCTCTGGATCTAAGCCTGCCTTTGCGAAAGCATCTTTATTATAAATTAATACTGGTGTAGATGAATTAAACGGCATAGAATACATTTTTCCATCAACTGAATAATAATTTGTAATTGCTTTTTCCAACTTTGAAGTATCGTACTTATCTTTTTTTATCCAACTATCAATTGGCGTAATCTTTTTGCTATCAATCATATATTTTGTTGTAATTTCACTTGACTGAACAAGAGCTGGCGCTTCTTTCGTAGCAGACATCGTTCTAAATTTCGTTAAAGACTCTTCATATGTCCCTTGGAACTCTGCCTTTATCTCATATTTATTCTGTGACTTATTATAATCTGCAACAAGCCCATCTAGTACGCCTTGTGTTTTTCCACCCATTGCATGCCAAAAACGAATTACAGTTTTATCACCATTTTTTTCAACTGGTGCTACTTTTGCCTGCGCTTCAGGTTTCCCCTCCGTTTTACTATTTGAACAAGCGGCACTAGATAATGCCATTGTTGCTGCCATTAATAGAGCAGCACCTTTTTTAACTAGACTCATTTTAATCTCACCTTCTCTTAATTATTTAATTGCACCTTTTGTTAATCCTTGTTGTAATTGCTTTTGCCCTACAAATAGTAAAATCAATGTTGGAATGACAATAACCGTAACACCGGCCATTACGCTTCCCCAATCAGTTGCAACTTCTTGAGACTGAAGCTGCTTTATACCAATTTGGACTGTTCTTACTTTTTCATCAGTGGTCACTAAGAGTGGCCATAAATACATATTCCATGTTGTTAAAAAACTATATACTCCAAGCGTAATAAAACTCGTTTTACAATACGGAATTACAACGCTTAATAAAAACCTTACATTTCCAATCCCTTCAATAAAAGCAGCTTCTTTCAGTTCATTCGGAAGCGTCATAAAATGTTGACGTAGTAAGAAAATACCGAAAGCTGTTGCAAAAAACGGCACTGTCATCCCAGCGAAACTATTGATCCAGCCAAAGTTTTGAATCGTTAAAAAGTTAGGTACCATCGTTGCTTCCCACGGAATCAGCATTGTTGAAATAAACAGGAAGAAAATAAGGTTTCTTCCTTTAAACTGAAGAAAAACAAAAGCATAAGCCGCTAAGCTTGATACGATAAGTTGTCCAATCATAACAACTGTCGATACAACTAAACTGTTATATAAGTATGTAAAAAGCGGTACTTTTTGAAAAATATTAATAAAATTATCAAAAGTAAATTGAGTTGGAAATAACCTTCTCATTTGAATATCGTCTGGTGTCATAAAGCTTATTAAAAATGCATACAGTACAGGAAAAAATACCATTACTGCACTAATAATGAGCAGCATGTATAATAGGAAATTTTGTTTCCACTGTTTAACAATCATTTATAATGCACCTTTCTCTCAGCAAACTTAAATTGAAGTAATGTAGCAATGAAAATGAAAACAAATAATATCATCGCTTGTGCACTTGCTGTTCCAAATTGATGATTCACAAATGCCTCTTTATAAATCGAATATACAATTAAATTCGTTGCATCATTTGGTCCACCGTGCGTTAAAATATCAATTTGTCCAAAGCTTTGGAACGCACTAATTAGCGTCACCGTTACGATAAAGAATAGAGTAGGTGATAACATCGGTAATGTAACACGGCGAAGCTTATATAAATAGCTAGCACCATCTATAGATGCACTCTCATATAAAGACGTATCGATATTTTGTAAACCACCTAATATAACTAAAAATGCAAATCCTGTATTCACCCAAACCGTTGTAACCGATACAGAGAACAATGCCCAATCTGGACTCGTTAACCATGCAATTGCAGGTAGATTCATAGAGGCTAATATATTATTAAATAACCCGACACTTGGATGAAATAAAAATAGCCAAATCACCGCACTAGCAGCTACTGATATTCCCATAGTGGAAGAAAATAACACACGGAATAACCCAATACCTCTTACTTTTCCATTTGCAATCAATGCAAGAAATAAAGCTAGTATAATACTCGTAGGTACTGTATATACAACAAATAATAAAGTTGACTTTATGCTTTTGTAGAAAGCAGGATCAGAAAATAGGTATTGATAATTTTCTAAGCCAACAAAAAGATTAGCTTCTCCATGTATATCTGTTAAATAAAAGCTATAGTAAATCGTCCTAAATAATGGATAGAAAAGAAAAATTGAAAACAATAAAATAGATGGCGCCAAAAACAATAATCCTATTCTTAAATCTTTCGTTCTACCCCATAAATTTTTCTTTTTTGAAACTTTTGTTTGAACTGGTAACTTACTTACTTCGATCATTATTTCGCCACCACTTTCAACTCTTCTTCAGCTACCACTTTTAATCGTTCATTCGTATTTTGGTGAAAGAAGCATAACTTTTCTTGCGAGAATAATAATTTTACTCTGTCACCTTTGTTCAGGAGTAGCTGTCCAATGACTTTCGCACTCCAAGTTTTTCCATTTACCGTGAAATTTAATATAGATTCATTCCCTAATACTTCTACAGATTGTAGTGTCACTTCTTGCCCTTCCTCAGACAGTGCAATATGTTCAGGACGCATACCTATTCGAATTGTTCCTTCTGGTAATTGCTTTAACTGTCCAATAGATAATGGAATTTGCAATTGCCCTATATGTAATACACCTTTTTCTTTATCCACTTCTCCATCATTTATATTCATAGAAGGAGAACCTATAAAGCTTGCAACAAATTCGTTTGCTGGTTCGTTATATATGTCAAGTGGTGTCCCAACTTGCTGTATACTTCCTTTATTTAAAACCATGATACGATCTCCCATAGTCATCGCTTCTATTTGATCGTGAGTAACGTAAATCATCGTAATTCCTAATCTTTGCTGAATTTCTCTAATTTCAATTCTCATTTGCGCACGTAATTTCGCATCTAAATTCGAAAGTGGTTCATCCATTAAACAGATTGGTGCTTGACTCACGATCGCCCTTGCAAGCGCAACACGCTGTCGTTGTCCGCCTGATAATTGACCTGGTTTCATTTTCACATACTCTTTCAGTCCTACCATTTCAATAGCTTCCATTAATCGCTTTTGTCGCTCTTCTTTTTGTACTTTTCTTACCTTAAGTCCAAATAAAATATTTTCTTCTACAGATAAGTGTGGATATAATGCATAATTTTGAAATACCATTGATAGATTACGGTCTTTCGGCTCTAGATCATTTGCAACATGTTCATTAATAATTAAATCTCCCGAAGAAATCTCTTCTAAGCCAGCAATCATTCGTAATAATGTGCTTTTCCCACATCCCGAGGGTCCAACTAAAACAAAAAATTCACCCTTCTTAATATGAACCGATACGCCCTTAACCGCTGTCTCTGCTGCATTTTTATATACCTTTGAAACATCTTTCAATTCAATCACAAGGTTGCACTCCTTTTTTCTTCTTGTATCCATACTTCATAATGACTCGTTGAAATCGCACTTGCTCCTGCACGAATAGCAATTTCCGCATCTTCTCGCGTTTGAATCAGTCCGCCTGCAATAATAGGAAATTCTATTTCCTCTGCTAACTGCTTAATAATTGAAGGCATAATACCAGGCATGATCTCTACCGCATTCGGCTTAGTCGTTTTACAATTCTCAATTGATTTTGTAAGAGATAAAGTATCGACAATAAAAATACGTTGAATCGTTTTTAATCCAAGTTTATTAGCATTTCGAATTGTCGAACCTTTTGTTGAAATAATACCTTGTGCTCCGATAACATCTTGAATATACAAAAGAGCTTCCTCTGTATTCGTATTTAAACCTTGTATAAAATCACAATGAAGAAATACATCATGTCCATGTTTCTGTAATTCATATACACGCTCTGGTAACTCCAGCATTGAACCAGTCATAAGAAAAACTGTTTTCGGTAATTTTTTATCTGTTTTGTATCCTTTCCAATCCTTTATCATCGCGATATAAGGTTCTTTAAACATTTATTCCACCTAGCTTTTCTATTTTTATCCAAACTAAAAACACCTACTTACATAGAACAACTTTCTCCTTATTTGAACTCTAGGGAATAGAGCACACCTAAGAAAGTGGCACATTATATGTAAGCGGGTGTTCTCAAATGTTCTCTACCCTAGTTATTTTGTTACCTTTACTATATTACGCATTTATTAAGTCAGTTTTGATAGATTGTTAATTAGCTGTTAATCGAATGTTAATATTCAACATATTCCCTTTTACATTAATCATTATATATGAATGGTACAAACAAACTTCCAGCTGCCTTTAATATTCTATAGTTAATGCTTTTTAATTTTCCTATCACTGTTTGAATTAAAGCTATCCCTAGAAGTATGTTTCTTCTTGTATTGATATTGTCCATACGATAACAACACCAACACTATTTCCTTGAAACTCCTTATCTATCCCTCTCTTCAAATAATTTTTTCAAAACAAAAATCCCATTTAAATACACATTACTGAATTCATCATACTAAATGACTTCTTCATTCTGTCTATCTAAATGAGATTATTTCGTACTTTGTATTTCTTTGTCTTGTTATTCCACCGGTTGTGGCTGTGGCTGTACTACTTCATTCGCTCCAGCTATCCTCAACATATTTGCAATATCTTTAAAGCCTCTTTTTTCAGCATATTGCAGTGGCGTAATATTTTCCTTATTGCCCATATTTACATCTGTCCCGTGGTCAATAAGCATTTGAATTACTTTCTTATGATTTTCACTACCATTTCCTAATACGATTGCTTCTACTAAAGCTGTTCCACCACGAGCATTTCTATAATTCACATCAATATCTGTATGCTCTAATAATTCTTTTACGACCTCTACATGGCCACGTTCAGATGCAGAAATGAGTGCTGTTCCACCTGATTTAGTCGTTTCTTTCGTATTAACTCCTGCATTAATTAATACTTTTACAATATCCGTATATCCTTCTCTACTTGCGTAAAGAAATGGATTACTTTGTTTCTCATCTTTACTTTCAATATTAGCACCTGCACCAATTAATGCTTTAACTGTTTCTACATGATTTTGATACGTTGCTGCAAGGACAGGCGTTTCTCCGTTGTCACCTTCTACGTTTATATTCGCTCCATCCTGAATCAACTTCATAGCTGTCTCTGTGTCTCCAAGAGTTGCTGAAAGTAACAACTGTTTGTCCATTAAATTTATACTTTTTTCTTCTTTAGATTCTTCCTGTTCTTTATGCTTTTCTTTTTTCTTTTCGTTTTTCACATGAACCGGTTTCGATTCTGGTTCTTCTTGCTTATCGCAAGCCACTACCGTCATTAAAAGTCCTAATAACATACATAATAAAATTTTTTGTTTTCTCACAACTACAACTCCTATGAAAGATAATGTTTTCTTAACCATTCCTCCATCACATACAATAACTCTTCTTGATTACATTTATCCATAAGCCCTTTATATTCCTTCTTTAATCGGCTTATCTAAGCTCATACCTATTTTTTTCTCAACCTATTGGAATGATACACCTGATTGCTTCATCATTAACATTATGAAGCAATTAGTTTAGCACGATTTTACCGCATTTGTATACATTTCTAAAAAGTACGTAAATGATTGCTTTAGGTTACTATATTCCATTGTAACCGTTCTTCTAAAAATTTTACACCTTTTCTATATTTGCACTTGAGTAATACTAGAAAGAGACAACTATATAGTTGTCTCTTTCTAGTATTAATGATGCCCACCGTGATTCCCTGTTTTCGGTTTCCCCATCATTTCTTTATTCATTTCCCATTTATGCTCTGCTAGCTCTTTATACGAAAGAACTTTCCCCTTATAGTTAGATACAAAGCTCTCTGCGTCTTTTTTATTTTTAAATGAAATAACATTATAAGCCATTGGTGTCGTTATTGTTTTATCATATACGTAAGTCGCATCTTCTAATGAAACCCAATCTTTTGAATCATAATCGCGAACAAATTTTTCTTTCGTCTTTTCACCTGAATTGATCTCCATCCATTTATACATACAACCGATATCATCAAACTTTAACGCTTTTCCATTTTCTAAAATAATTTCGGTTGCAAATTGATTATCCATTACCCCAATTTGACAAATATCACATTTATCATGTTTCTCATCAATTGCCACCGCTTCTGCTTGTTTCTTACCACATCCTACTATTGTAAATACAAAAAATAAGCATATAGCAAACATTACATACTTTGTTCTCATTTCATTTCCTCCCTAACCGTATCTTCCACAAGGAGAATATCAAAAACTTGTGTGAGATTTGTGAAAAAACAATGTTCTTTTTGTAATATATGGAACAAAAAAGATGTGTAGTCATATCTACACATCCCTCATCATTCACAACCTGTAATTAATAAATCGTCTTCTAACTTAACTAATAATGTATCTGTATTAATTTGCTGCCCAACAAATACATTTACTAATCTTATATTTCCACTGATACCGACCGCAACTTTTTCAAGCTCACCGTTATTTTTACGGATCATCATTAATTTTTCCCACTCATATACGTAAGAAGTTTCATTAACAAAAATCTCTTCTACTTTTCCTTCATAAGAACTATAAACCTCTTCAATTCTCGTTTTCATATAAAATCTACTCCCTATTTCACACTTCAATATTTTCATCTTATTCTACCATTCTTACGGGGAACAGCTTACCTTTTTAAAAATTCAAATTAACTACCGTGAACAAAATGACCAAAATAAAAATTATGCTTCTAATGATGTTATTTTTCAAATTATTTACCATTTGAATAGATGCTTTTATGATAAACAAAAAACCTTTTTTCTGAATTTTCATTCTTCTTTTGAAAGCGTAATCATTTTTGAGGGGGAGATTACATGTTATCACTACTTGGATTTGCGATGGTATTTGTCTTTATGTTTTTAATTATGACGAAACGTATGTCTGCACTAGTAGCATTAATATTAATTCCAATTACTTTCGCATTAATTGGTGGTTTTTATGCAAATATGGGACCTATGATGTTAGAAGGAATCCAAAAGCTAGCACCTACTGGTATTATGCTTATGTTTGCTATTTTGTATTTTGGAATTATGATTGATAGCGGTTTATTCGATCCTATCATTAGTAGAATTTTGAAATTTGTAAAAGGAGATCCTTTAAAAATTGTTGTTGGTACAGCGATTCTTACTATTATCGTTTCATTAGATGGGGATGGAACCACAACGTATATGATTACTGTTTCTGCAATGTATCCACTATATAAACGCCTTGGAATGAATCCACTTATATTAGCTGGGGTTGTTATGTTAGGGGCTGGTGTAACAAATCTTACACCTTGGGGCGGACCGACAGCTCGGGTTATGAGTGCTCTTGGACTAGACGCATCAGAGCTCTTTACACCACTTATACCAGGAATGATCGCTGGTGCCATTTGGGTCGTTTTCGTTGCTTACTATCTTGGCAAAAAAGAAAGAAAACGATTAGGCATTATGGATGTACAATATTTAAAACAAATGCAAACGATGGATGAGCAAGCTGCAACAGTAGAAGCTGCCGTACATAAACGTCCTAAGCTTTTATGGATCAACTTTTTATTGACCGCTACATTACTTGTCTGTCTCATACTAGAAGTTATGCCGTTACCTGTTTTATTTACAATCGCTTTCGCTATTGCTGTTATGATTAACTATCCAAACTTAGAGCAACAGAAAGAGCGTATTGCTTCTCATGCTGGAAACGTATTAGCAGTTGTTTCTCTCGTATTTGCCGCTGGTATTTTTACTGGTATTCTATCAGGAACAAAAATGGTAGATGCAATGGCTAACAGCGTAGTCACTCTTATACCAGACGCTCTTGGGCCACAACTACCAATTATTACAGCACTTCTAAGTATGCCATTCACATTTTTCATGTCCAATGATGCATTTTACTTCGGTGTACTACCTATTTTAACAAAGGCTGCTGCTACTTACGGAATTAGTGCAGCTGAAATGGGACGCGCTTCCTTACTTGGGCAACCTGTTCACTTATTAAGTCCTCTTGTCGCATCCACTTATTTATTAGTCGGAATGGCCAAAGTTGATTTTGGTGAACATCAACGCTTCACTTTATTGTGGGCAGTTGGAACGACAATGATTATGTTGATTACTGGAATTGTAATTGGGATTATTCCGATATAATAGAAAAACAGTGGAGGACATTATATCCTCTACTGTTTTTTATTATGAAGAAACGAGAAAATACCTTCTTTCTGGTCTGCCTACACTTCCATATGTAAGCTCCGCATGAACTTGCTTTCCTGATATTAAATATTCTAAATAACGCCTCGCTGTTGATCGGCTTACTCCTACCATTGTACTTAACACTTCTGCTGTAATTCCTTCTTCATTCACTGTTAACATATGCTTTTTTATTTTTGCTAAAGTTAAGGGATCTATCCCTTTCGGGGCATATTCTATTTGGTTTCCCTTTACGCCTCTTTGAGACCATAAATGTTCTATTTGTTCCGTAGATAATTGATTAGTTTTCTTTAACTGCATAATCTTTTTTTGGTAACTTTCCAAACTTGCCTTAAATCGATCAAACATAAGTGGCTTTACGATATAATCTGTTACTCCGCCTCGTAAAGCGTGCCTCACTACATCTGTTTCCGATGCAGCTGTAATCATAATAATATCTGTATCATGTAAATTATGCCTAATATATGTGACAAGTTCCGTTCCTTGCATATCAGGTAAGTACACGTCTAATAAAACTAACTGTGGCTTCACAAAATCTAGCCATTCTTTTGCTTGTTCTCCAGTCGTTGCTGTTCCAATTACTTTAAATCCCTCAACCTTTTCAGTAAAACGACGATGAATGTCCGCAATTCGAATATCATCTTCTACAATCAATACTTCAATCTCCTCACCCATTACAATTCGCCTCTCTCTTTTGGTAATGCAATAATAAATAATGCACCACCCAAATCCCCTTTTTCAATTGCAATACTTCCATTTAAATCTTCTACTAACTCTTTCACTCTTGCTAATCCATATCCTCGTTTCCCGCCTGCTTTCGTCGAGAAACCTTTATAGAATATGCTAGTAATGACTTCATCATGAATCCCTTGTCCTGAATCTTCCACTCCAATTACTATCTCTTCTCCGATATCAGTTACAAACATTCTTACCTTCTTATCATTCTCTTCATTTCTTTCAATCGCTTCAAATGCATTCGTAATTAAATTTCCTAAAATAGAAACGACATAATTACTCTCAATATGTGGGCTTAATTTGTCTAAGCTACTTTCTCGATCTAGCATGAAATCAATCTTCAACTCTCGTGCTCTATTATAGAATCCAATTAAAATCCCACCTAACCATGGATTTTGAATTCGCTTCATAATAAATTGAACAAAATCTTGATATACCGCTGTTTCCTTATGAATAAGCTCTAAAGCATCTTCATATGATTCTAACTGAATAAGACCTGAAAGCGTATACAATAAATTATTATATTCATGTGTTTGTGCCCGTAATGCCTCTGTATATTGCTTCGTCTGAGATAATTCTGCTGTTAACTGATCCATTTCAGACTTCAAACGTAAGCTTGATACAACGCCCGTTACTTTATTCTTTACTTTAATAGGTAGACGATTAGCAATAACAGCCTGCCCTTTTATATTTAATTGACGATCAAACTGTTCTTCACCAGTTTGAAGTACATCTAGTATTGTTGAATTAGGAATTACATTTAAAATAAATTCTCCAACAATATTTTGTTGTTTATCTAACGAAAGAATATCATAAGCTGCTTGATTGACTAAACTAATCATGCCATTTTCATCAATGACAATAATCCCTTCGCGTACAGATTGAATCACTGTACTATGCTCTTCATATAAGGATGAAATTTCTTCTGGCTCCATCCCAAACATCATTCTTTTTATACTTCCCGCTAAATATATAGAGCCGATTATTCCAATTAAAAGACCTACTATTGTAATCCAAAACACACGCTTTCCATACACTTCTACCGCTCCATGAATATCATCCATTGAAAATCCAACAGACACCACGCCAATAATTTCATTTTCCTGATTACGAATTGGGACTTTGCCGCGTAATGAAGGGCCTAATGATCCAGTCGCTTTCGAAACATAAGATTCCCCTTCTAATAAAACTCCTTCGTTATCTCCACCAACCATTGCTTCTCCTATTTTCTCTTTCTGAGGATGTGCATAACGGCTTCCTTCTTTATTTCCAACTACAATAAAATCAGCATCTGTATCATTTCGAATTTTTTCTGCAATTGGCTGAATAATAGAAGATGGATTTTCTTTTTGAAATGCTTCCTGGATTTCTGGTATAGCAGCAACTGTTTTCGCAACATGCAAGGCCCTTTTACCAATCTGCTCTTCTACTGTTGCTGATAATATGTAGTAAAATAAATAACTTGTTAACAGAAGTACGACTAGAATAAGTGTACTAATAGTTAATGTAACTCTCGGTTGTAGTTTTAATTTTTTAAATTTCAAAACCCTTCCCCTTACATAAATAAAAATGTAATTTAAAGAAAATACAGTTTTTTTATTCAATCATAACACGATTACTGTATATTTCTTAATTTTTATCTTCATAAAAAAAGAAACGAAGTACAATTACTACCTCGTTTCTTAACATTTTTTATTACACTTTAAACTTCCCAATCATCCCTTGTAATTCTTCTGCCATTTGCGATAAATGAACTGCTGCTGCATTGATTTCATCTACTGAAGCTAATTGTTCTTCTGAAGAACCAGCAATATTTTGAACGCTTGCTGCATTTTCTTCAATCGTAGCTGCAATTTCGTTAATAGATGCGCTAACTTGTTTTGCATCTACTGTCATTTGTTTCGCTACTTCTACCATACTATCAATTTGTACAACTGTATCATCTGTAGACTTCAATATTTCAGCAAAGCTTTGCTTCGTTTCATTTGCAACCACAAGTCCTGATTGTACTTCTGTCCCAACTTGCTTCATAGAGCTTACTGTTTCTTCTATGTCAAATTGTATCTCTTTTACTAGTTTTCCAATTTCCGTAGAAGACTGTCCTGATTGTTCTGCTAACTTTCGCACTTCATCTGCTACAATTGCAAATCCTCTTCCTTGTTCTCCAGCTCTCGCAGCCTCAATTGCAGCATTTAATGCTAATAAATTTGTCTGCTCTGCAATATGTTGAATCACCTCAAGGATTGCTCCAATTTGTTTCGATTTATCATCTAGCAAAACAATAACTTTATCTGATTGTGAAACAGACTCATGAATCAATTGCATTTGATTCACAGTTTTTTCAACTAACTTTCCACCATCTTCAGCCTTTTTCTTCGTATACATAGATGCTGTGGATACTAATGAAGAACTGTCTGCAACACGTTGAATTCCGTCTGTAACTTCTTCTAATAATGTTGCGCCTTCTTCAACTTCTTTCGTTTGTATTTCTGCTCCACTCGACACTTGCTCTATTGCTTGTGTAATTTGTTCCGTCGCTTCACTTGTCTGCTTCATACTAGCTGTTAATTCTTCTGAAGATGCCGCTACATGACTTGCCGAAGTATTTATATTGGAAATGACATGATGTAATGATGCTGCCATCTCGTTAAAGCTTTCTCCTAGCTGCCCAATTTCATCTTTAGAATGAACTGTAATTGATTCCGTTAAATCACCTTCACTAATTTTTTTCGATGATATAACAAGTTGTTTCAACGGTTTAATAATAGAAGCAATTATAAAGTAAATTACAATTCCACCGAGTATTAGTGAAATCCCAAGAACTGTTATCGTTTTATAGAAAATAGGCTCGGCCGCTTGAATAATTTCTTTTGAAGGCATAATTCCTGCTATTTTCCATCCAGTTTTCTTATTCGTTTTAAAAGTAATATTACGATCTTCACCATCTAATGAATAATGAAAATCACCAGCTTCCTGTTTATAAAATTCTTTACTAAGTTTCTCTTCTAATTTCTCTCCCGGCTTCAGTGTCGGGTGTGCGACTACATTTTTATCTTGATCAAATATCGCTACATATCCTTCCTTACCGATATTAACCATCTTGGAAGTAGTTACAATATCATTGATAATTAAGTCAATCCCAAGGACGCCACTTTTATCCTCATTTTGTTTTGCTAGTGTAATAACAGTATTCCCTGTCGTTTTTGACTTATATGGAGCAGTTACAATTACTTCTCCGCTTTTTTTCACTGCCTCTTTATACCAATCTCTTTCTGTAGGATTATATCCTTCGGGCATTTGAATAGCTGGTGACTGAATAAATTGTCCATTACTAGATCCTGTATAGATTGCTTCCATTTCTGGATGTAATTTATTGTATTCTTCTAGTTTATTTTGGATGTTTTGAATTTGATCCGCTTGATAACTTGATTGTGTAAATAATTTCGTAAAATAAGTTGCATCTACTTTTTTACTGTCCAATTCTTTATTAATTACATTATCCAAAATTTTTATATTATCTTTCGCCGAGTTTACAATCGTTTCATTAAAATTTGTTTTTGCCTGTTGATAAGACGTCCAACCAATTACAATACTTGGAAGAATTAAAATGATGATAAATGATACAAGTAACTTTGTTTTTAAACTACTACGCCTTAATTTTCCTTGAAACATATTTCTACCCCTCCATACCGCTTTACATTTAATTTCTTTATACAAATCATACGATTCAAATGTATCAATGAGACTCTCTATCTCTTTTCTCATCTTTTTCTACATTTAAAAAATTGATACATACCTTTTTCATTCTATATAAATTAAATAATTAAAACAACATATAAAAATGTATATTATTCGAAATATTATAATTCACAGAAGAACCTCTAGTATCTTACTTACTAGAGGTTCCTCCCACTTTACTATTCTTTATCTTTTTCTACTTCTTTTTTCTCATCTTCTACTACAGATACAACAGGTTTATCGTTTGATAATTGCTGTACTGCACCTTTTCCAGCAAATCCTTCTAATAACTCTTTTAAATCAATGCCAGAAGAAGCTTTTAATGTTTCTTGCATCGTTGCCATTAAATCAGTCGCATAACTTGCAACTTTTCCGGCGCCGCTATTTTTACCACCGCCGCCTGTATCGACAACTGTAATTTTATCAATGTTGCTAAGTGGGCTTGCAATTTCTTTCGCATAACTTGGAAGCATTTTAAGAACCATATCCATAATCGCGGCTTGCCCGTATAATTCAAACGCCTCTGCAATTTTTTGCTTCGCTTCTGCTTCCGCTAAACCTTTTAACCTAATAACATCTGCTTCCGCTGTACCTTGTGCTTTTTGTACTTCTGCTTTTGCTTGACCTTGCGCTTTTTCGATTTCTGCCTTTGCTAAACCTTCTACACGTACTTCTTCCGCACGAGCTCTCGCTTCAGCTTCAATCTTATATTGATCCGCATCTGCCTTTTTAATTTGTTTTACTTTTTCTGCTTCCGCTGACTGCTCCACAGCATAGCGATCTGCATCTGCTTTTTTCTTAACTTCTGCATCATATTGCTTTTCACGACGTGCAATTTCTTTTTCTTCTAATTCAATTTGTTTCTCACGCTCAATGATTTTAACGCGCATTTGCTCTTCCGTAACACCTTGTTGCGCTTTCGCTTGTTGTAATTCGTAAGAAAGATCCGCATCTGCGCGAGCCTGTTCTTGCTCTCTCTTATAAGATTGTACTTTTAACTCTTTATGTTTTTCAGCTTCAGCGATTTGAGCATCACGTTGGTATTCAGCTTCTTTTGCTTCTTTCTCAGCACGTGCTTTTTCAATACGTGCTTCTTTTTCACGCTCTGCATTCGCAACCGTTGCATCACGTTTAACCATTGCAATTTGTGGCTGACCAAGTGCATCTAAGTAACCGTTCTTATCCATGATTTCTTTAATCGTAAAGGAAACGATACGAAGACCCATTTTCTTTAAATCTGTAGAAGCTACTTCATGTACCTTTTGAGCAAATTGCTCTCTATTACTATAAGCATCTTCTACTGTCATAGAAGATAAAATAGCACGTAGATGCCCTTCTAACACTTCTTTTGCTTCTACTTTTAACTCTTCTGTTTCTTTTCCTAAATATTGCTCAGCTGCTGTAGAAACTTCTTCAATGGTAGAACCTACTTTAATAATAGAAACACCATTTACCGTAACTGGAACACCTTGCTTCGTATACGTATCACGTGTACCAACTTCTAATTTGTAGTTTAATAGGCTTAAAGGCTCTGCTCTTTGCATAATCGGAACTACGAAAGTACCGCCACCACGAATAATCTTAATCTTTTTTCCATCATCTGTGGTAACAACATTTTTCCCGCCACCAAGCCAGTTCCCTGTAACAATTAATGCTTCATCTGGACCAACTGTACGATACTTCGTAATGAACACTAAAATGAGTAGAAGTAAAATTGCGAGTAACACTCCACCGATAATTAATGGAATCGTCATGTAAATTCCCCCTTATAATTTTGGTTTCTTTAAAGAATAAGCGATGTTTTGTACAAGTAAAACACCATCTTGGACTCCCTCGATAATAACCTCTGTGCCTTGCGAAATATCTTTTTTTCCAACTGTTTTAGCTGGGATTGCATTACTTCCAAATTGAGAGGAAATTAATACTTCTCCAAATCCTTCTGTAGGAATTGTTGTAATGACTTCTCCTTTGCACCCAATGAATTCATCCATACGTTGTACGGTATTTTGCTCTGCCTCTGCAATCGGTTTTAAAATTAGTAGTTTCATGATGAAAACACCGATAAAAGATATAGCAAATGCACCAGCGAAAATAATAATACTATTAAAGGCAAATAAATATTCTCCTATATAACTTAATCCACATAACATGGCGAAGAAACTAAGTAATAAAGTAACAACGGATACAGATCCGCCCCCAAAACTAAATATCGATTCAAATATATCTCCCAAAAAGATATAAATAACAGTAAGTATAGTAGCAATAATAAATCCGTATAAATAAATTGTTTCAAGTGGATAACCGAACAAGGCCATTTCTTATCCCCCTTTCTTAAACAATCCTCTTTTGTTATGTGTATGCCCCACCTCTTTCAAAGATTATTGTTCTTAATTTTCAGTTATTTATCCTTTAAAGAAAAGCCTGTAGTACAGGCCTCTAAAAAAGAACAGGAGAAACCTATTGTGACAGGCTCCTCCTAGAAAATAACCGATATATTATATATCTATATAATATACTATTTTCCACAAAAAGTAAAGTTAAACATACATTGGAAAAATACTTATTTTACTGATAATTCGTATGTTCCATCGCCATTATCATATTTATATACATACAAGTAATACTTACCTGGTTTTGCATTAAATTTTGCCTCTATATGATTTCCATTTGCTTGACCGTAAGTAGCATAATTTTGCATATCTGATTCATGGTGAAGTACCCATGTCATCCCGATTCCATACTCATTTAAAACGGAAATATCGATATCTTTCGCTGATGCTACATTAAATGTATAAACATCAGTGTGATCCTCGCCGATAAGGCTACCTTTTATAATAGCGTTTAGCCCAATACGATTTGCTTCCTCTGGACGATTATTTGGTTCTGATTCTGTTAAACTTCCATCTTTAACCGTAACAGTTGTTTCGCTTCTGCTTTCTTTCCCTTTATCATCTTTTACTCTTAACGCTACTTTATATGAACCTTCTCTTTCATATACATGTACTGGATTTACTTCTGCACTTGTTCTTCCATCTCCAAAGTCCCATAAATAAGAAACAATTTTTCCATCTTCATCGTTTGAGCCATCACTTTTAAATTGAATACCTTCTTTTACAAACCCATTATAAGGGCCATTTATATTAACTGTTGGAGCTTTATTTTCTCCGTCATCTTTTGCGATACCGTGGAAGACTACATCATATTCAAATTGATTTGAGCTATTTACACGGTAATTGACGAAGTATGCTGTAACAGTTTTGTAGCCACTCCATTCTTTTTGTGCCAGTTGTTCTAAAGCTTCATTTACTTTCTTACTCATTGCGTTCCAATCTTCTGACTCACCTTTTGTTACACTACCTGTAAATGTGCCTTCTAATGTAAATGTATGAAAGAATTGGGAGCTTTGTTTTGTCATTTTTGCATCTTTCATCGGCAACGTATCACTAATTTCTTTCTCTACTGCTGTTAACGATTTTGGTGCATGTTCAGCTAAATAATCATCTGCTACTTCCGGTACATTATATTTATCTTGATTATCGATTAGCTGCTGCATATACTCTTGATACTCTTCATTTAGTTTAAGATCTTTACTTAAATTCTCACGATAGGCATCATAATTTTTCACGTCATTTGCACGAATTAAATCTTGAATTTTATCAAATGTTTCAAATTGATGTGTATATAAGTAAGATTGCAATGCGAACGAGTAATTATAGAAATCCCAAGAACCATATTTAGCAAATAGTGTACGCTCTGCTGTATAACGGCTTGCAGGATCAGATGATAATCCACTAATGATGCTCTTTCTCGGTACTACATTATTTGTACGAGTAGATCCAGCGAAAAATTCTGCATTTCCTTCTTGGAACCACGTTAATCTTTCATTTTGATACATATCTCCTCTTCCAAATAGGCCTGGTACTTCGTATCTCCCTTGCAGATAATGAGTAAATTCATGACGGAACAACTCTTCTAAACTATAAATACTTTGCTCTGGTGTACGCTCATATGTAAAGAATGTACCTGTCTCTTCAATATAAATTCCACCGTTGTTTGTTTCATATCCATACAGTTGTCTATTTAACTGATATTCATCTGGAGTATTATAAATTACTATTGTTAATACATCATCTGCATTTCCTGGTTCTAACGCTTTGTCGTTACCAATTACACGGTGATACTGTGCTTTTACTTCCTTCGCAGCCCAATATAGTCTCTTAATTTTTTCTTCTGATACTTTGTCTCCTGTTTTAAACACAATGGATCCATCGTCAAACGTGTACGTTTTTGGTAAGTACTGCTCTTTTCCTTCTTGACGTATTTTCTCTAAATCTACTGTATTCCCGCTGTAATCTTTCCCATTATAATTCGTTGTAATTTGTTCTACCGCAACAAAATACGGCTCACTTAAGCGTGGATACATATGCATCGCTTGTGTCACAACTTCTAATCCTTTATTTGGATTGCTATGAAACTTCCCTAAACGACTAGCGAAATAAATTCCATTATTAACGAGCCACTTATTTTCTGGTGTTACTTCATTTAGAAGAGCAATACGATTTATTTCATTAATAAACCCATCTACTTTTCCATACCACATCGTTTCATTCGCTTCTTTACGAGCCTCAATTAAGTAAGACTGTATATCATAGTCAATCCCTTGCATAATATCGTATACAGCTTGCCCTTTCATACGATCGTCTACATACGTATGAAGATTATCATTATATTGTTTTAAAATATTAGCTGCATATTGAACAGTTTCAACATCACTTGAAGCGTTACTAATTAATTTTCCGTATGCAGATACGACTGTATCTTGTTCATCTGTACCAAGCTTAAAGTTTGGATTTTTTGCGATAGCTTTTAAAGCAGGTAAACATTTGTCCCGGAAGCTTCTTTCATTTAATTCACTTAATTCATTATTATAAAATGCTAGATAAAAAGCTGAACGCAACACTTCAGTAAACGTTTGAATTCCTTTTGAATCATCTTTCGTAAATGTATTCCCTCTATGAGCTAATTCATCTATAATGACCTGCATTTTTCCTTTATCTTTATAAAAAGCCTTTGTATCTTCATTAAATTGGAATAAGTCTGTAATTTGATGCCACTTAATACTGCCTAACGTTTCAATTAATTCTTGATTATTCATTTTGTTTAAATCAGCCATTGAATAGCTTTCTTTAACTTGCTTTACTACCGAATTCTTCATAATAGATGCTGGTCGTTGCGAAAAGT
The DNA here is from genome assembly GCF_002746455.1 of Bacillus fungorum. GTDB lineage: Bacteria > Bacillota > Bacilli > Bacillales > Bacillaceae_G > Bacillus_A > Bacillus_A fungorum. Next base: position 75,364 of record NZ_NWUW01000017.1, read on the forward strand.
CTCCTACTTTTAACCGTTCTTGAAATGATAATGTTTCATCAACTTTTGAAATATGTCCAACTTCATCTACCGGCTTTTCAATCCCAACCGGTTTTGTTTTCAACACATTATAAGGTACTTTTTCTTCTGCAGATGCATGAGTTTGAAGTGCCCCTAACGATAAAGCCATTGTACTAATACTAAGCATCACTTTATTGATCTTTGATTTCTTGTTCATATCCTTGTCCCCCTGTTTAAATATTCCATTCAAGAATTTAACATAAAATCCATATATAACAATAAAAAATGCAATATTTCATATTATTTCTTCTTACATTTTGTACATATCGTGAACACTCTTACTTTTATCTCACCTCCAATATTTATAAATCTATAGCGATTAAACTGACCTTTTACACACGTTAAAAATAGATTTTTTTGACAATTAAACCTTTAATTGTTATGGTTAATATAATTGTTAACTTTATTAAACAAGGGTGGGATTCTATGATAAAAAAAGAAAACAGTGTATTTTATATCTCCATCTTGCTAACAACATTATTCATCATATGGGGAATTACCCCGGCAAGTTGGATACAAGGCTATGATTTACAAAGTGTTACATCTTCCTTAAACTCGTTTATCCTCAATAAATTTGGCTGGTTTTACTCTCTACTTATGACCGCAATGATTATTCTGGCCACTTATTTAGCATTTTCTAAATACGGTTCTATTCGTCTTGGTAAAGATGGAGAAAAACCAACTTATAGTTATCCATCTTGGTTATCCATGTTGTTTGGAGCAGGAATGGGAATCGGACTCCTCTTTTATGGAATCACTGAACCGATTTCACATTTTACAGATCCATTAACAGGAAAAGCAGGCACAGAAGAAAGCGCTAAGCTCGCTATGCAATATTCATTTTTCCACTGGGGCCTCTTTCCGTGGTCACTATACGCAATGGTCGCTTTAACAATTGCATATTTCACATTCCGCAAACAAAAAGGTAGCACAATTGGCGCTACAGTTACTCCATTATTTAATCGATCGAAAAATTCTCCTATCGGAAAAACAGTCGATATTTTAGCTGTTTTAGCCACAGTATTCGGTATTGTGCCATCTGTTGGGATTGGTGCCCAACAAATCGCCGGAGGATTAAGCTATTTATTCCCTTCTATTCATAACACTTTACTTACACAGCTCGTACTTATCGCCATCTTCGCTGTTTTATATTTAACAAGTGCACAAACTGGCTTAGATCGTGGGATTAAATATTTGAGTAACTTGAATTTCTCTCTTGCAGGTATTTTACTCGTCTCCTTTTTATTTCTAGGACCAACTGTATTTATTATGAAATATTTCACATCTACACTCGGTTCTTATATAGGAGCTTTACCTAGTATGGGATTAAATTTAGGAGCATTTAATGAAAAATCTTCTTCTTGGATTGAAAATTGGACTATTTTCTATTGGGGATGGTGGATCTCTTGGTCTCCATTCGTCGGTACATTCATCGCCCGTATTTCTAAAGGACGCACAATAAAAGAATTTATTTTTGGAGTTGTATTAGTCCCAACTCTTATCTGTACATTTTGGTTTGCAGTATTTGGCGGTACCGCTATCCATATGGAAATGTTCCAATCGCTTGGAATAGCTGATGAAATCGCAAAAAATGGTACAGAGATTGGATTATTTGCTGTTATTTCACACCTACCATTCTCTACATTTTTAACAATTATCGGATTAATTTTAGTAGCCACATTTTTCGTTACTTCTGCTGACTCGGCAACATTTGTTGTTTCCATGCAAACGAGTAACGGAAATTTATCACCGAAAAATAGTTTAAAACTTATATGGGGATTAACAATCGCGATAATTGCAGCTATTTTATTACAAGCTGGAGGATTAAATGCACTACAAATCGCAGCGATAATTGCTGCGCTACCATTTTCTATTGTAGTCGTTCTTATGGTTACTTCACTCTTTAAAGAGCTGCGAAAAGAGAATATTAATTCGCAAACGAAAGAAATATCTCAAAAAATAAAAAAAGTCATGTAACAATTCGCACCTCTTCTAAATAAATTATTTGGGCTACAAATTAATCCCGAACCCATTATTACTGAGGGTGGCAAATGAAATAAAAACCCATTCGTATGAAATATGATTTTCATACGAATGGGTTTTTTATCCTATTAAATAATACTGTAAACATGCTTTCTCTTCAACCTTACATCTCATCCAAAATATATAAATCATTATGATTATCACATCTCGAATAAATGATAATCATAATGATTTTCGTTATCAACTAACAATGAAAAAATCCCTTGAAAATTTCACAAAAAAATAATCCCATTTAAAAGGGATTATGCCATTTTCTCTCCGGATTCTTCTCTAAAAAAGCTTTTCATCGCATGGAATACATCTGCTTTTTGCTTTAAAATATAATATCTGAAATTCTCATCTTTAATATTTTTATAGGCTGACATGAGGGTACTGTGGCGGTTGTACTGGTTCACTTCCCCATACCCAAACATATTACACTTCTTCATTAACTCTTCAACAAGTTTTACACATCTAACATTATCTGATGTTAAATTATCACCGTCTGAAAAATGGAATGGATAAATATTATAGCGGTCTGGTGAGTATTTATTATCAATTAGCTCGAGTGCTTTTTTGTATACAGAAGAACAAATTGTTCCACCACTTTCTCCTTTTGAGAAAAACTCTTCCTCTGGAACTACTTTTGCCTCCGTATGATGGGCAATAAATTCAATATCTACTGTTTCATACTTTGTGCGTAGAAATCTCGTCATCCAGAAAAAGAAGCTCCGTGCCATATATTTCTCCCATATTCCCATTGATCCACTCGTATCCATCATTGCTAATACAACCGCTTTAGAATCTGGCTTTAACACTTCATTCCAAGTGCGGAACTTTAAATCTTCTTGATGAATGGGATGGAAAGATGCTTTACCACGCATCGCATTTCGTTTATATGCGGATATCATCGTTCTTTTCTTATCAATGTTACCCCATAATCCTGTTTTTCTAATGTCATTAAATTCAACATCTTCAATCCGGTTTTCATCCATTTCTTTTCTCTTTAAATTAGGTAATTCTAATTCTCTGAAAAATGCTTGCTCTAATTCTAGAATAGAGACTTCAGCTTCATAATAATCTTCTCCAGCTGAATCTCCTGCCCCTTGCCCTTTTCCTGGTCCTTTTTGCTTTTGACCACCTGATCCATCTCTCGCAACGACATCACCAACTTTGCTATCACCATTTCCTTGCCCAACGTGTTTGTTTTTATCATAATTGTACCTAATCTTATATTCATCTAAAGAACGAATCGGTATTTTTACAACATCCTTACCATTAGACATAACAATGCTTTCTTCTGTTACAAGATCGGGTAAATTATTCTTAATTGCCTCTTGTACTTTTTCTTGATGGCGTTGTTGGTCGTCATATCCTTTGCGATGGAGGGACCAGTTTTCCTGTGAAATCGTATAATTTGGTTGGTTTTCTTCACCCATTTCTTTCCCTCCTTACTGTAATTGTCTTCCTATATGAACAGCAGGCTAGAAATTTTGTTTTATACTGTGCAAGCTAGAATGAAAGGTAACTGCCCATCGAAAATCATCCCATAAACATATATAACGTTTTTCATATAATACCCCGAGCATCCTAAACAAAATTTTGCCACTCACATACTAGAAAGAAACATTCAGCCGTTAATAAGAAAGAAACACAATGCATAGTTGCACACATTTACACATTGCAACATATTGTATTGTGTTGGCTTTTTTTGTATGAATGGTTGGTTACTCTATCATATGCATATTGTAAAAATAATTGACAATAAATTCATGAAATTGCATCTTAATTTATTATATTAGGACAAGGTATGACACTTTATACATATATGAACGGATAATAAAACGCTGTCCCGCAAAATACAAGAGACAGCGTTTTATTATCAAACTATCGATTTAGCAGGCTACCTACATAGCGTAATAATTCATTTGCAGATGAAGAGTTATAGCCGTGCTCATCAATTAAACGTGCAACAACATCATTGATTTTCTTCAGCTGATTTTCGTCTGGTGTTTTCGTTGATGTTGTAATTTTCACTATATCTTTTAAATCAGCAAATAGCTTCTTCTGAATGGCTTCACGAAGACGTTCGTGCGAATTATAATCGAAGCGTTTCCCTTTACGTGCATAAGCAGAGATGCGAATTAATATTTCTTCCCGGAATGCTTTTTTAGCATTTTCTGAGATTCCAATTTGCTCCTCAATTGAGCGCATTAGTTTTTCATCTGGACTCATTTCTTCCCCTGTTAACGGATCACGTAATTTCGACTTATTGCAGTACGCCTCAACGTTATCTAAGTAATTATCCATAAGTGTCTTAGCGGATTCTTCGTACGAATAAACAAACGCTTTTTGTACTTCTTTCTTAGCAATTTCATCGTATTCTTTTCTCGCCAATGAGATGAAATTCATATAACGTTCTCGGTCTTCATTACTAATCGATGGATGCTGATCCAACCCATCTTTTAACGATCTAAGCACATCTAAAGCGTTAATAGATGGTACCTCTTTTCGAATAATTGTAGAAGAAATTCGGTTAATGACATAACGAGGGTCAATACCTTTCATACCTTCATCTTGATATTCGCGTTGTAGCTCCTCTACATCAATCGTATTATAGCCTTCTACCGTTTCTCCATCATACAAACGCATCTTTTTAATTAAATCAATATCCGGACGCTTCGGATCTTTTAAACGAGTTAAAATTGTAAACATTGCTGCAACGCGAAGTGTGTGTGGTGCAATATGAACATTGGATACATCACTTTCACGAATCATTTTTTCATAAATATGTTCTTCTTCACTCACTCGTAAATTGTATGGAACTGGCATTACAATAATTCTTGAGTGTAATGCTTCATTTTTCTTATTTGCTATGAAAGAACGATACTCCGTTTCATTCGTATGCGCTACAATTAATTCATCTGCTGAAATAAGCGCAAATCTCCCCGCTTTGAAATTCCCTTCTTGCGTAAGCGATAATAAATGCCATAAAAACTTCTCGTCGCATTTTAACATCTCTTGGAATTCCATCATCCCACGGTTTGCCTTATTCAATTCTCCATCGAAGCGATACGCTCGTGGATCTGATTCTGAACCATATTCTGCGATTGTTGAAAAGTCTAAACTACCTGTCAAATCGGCGATATCTTGTGATTTAGGATCAGACGGGCTAAATGTACCAATCCCTGTACGACGATCTTCCGAGAAGAAAATACGCTCTACAACTACATCCTCAATTCTTGAACCATATTCTTGCTCTAGACGCATAACGTTTAGTGGCGATAAATTCCCTTCAATTCTAACTCCATATTCATCAAAGAAATCATTCCGTAAATGATGCGGAATTAAATGAAGTGGATCTTCGTGCATTGGGCAGCCTTTAATTGCAAAAATTGCTCCTCGATCTGTTCGTGAATATGTTTCTAACCCTCGTTTCAACATCGTAACTAATGTTGATTTCCCTCCACTAACAGGACCCATTAATAATAAAATACGTTTTCTAACATCTAATCGTTTTGCAGATGGATGAAAATATTCCTCTACTAGACGTTCTAAAGCATCCTCTAATCCAAATAGCTGATTACTAAAGAAGTTATACTTTCTTCTACCATCTACTTCTTCAATTCCAGCATCTTTTATCATATTGTAAATGCGAGAGTGTGCTGTTTGAGCCACCCATGGTCTTTCCTTCACAAGTTCTAAATACTCCGCAAACGTACCTTCCCATTGTAAGCGTTCTTCTGCTTCTCGATGCTGTTCAATTTTTTTTAGAATATCCATTATAGCTCCTCCCCCATCTCCTTGTTCAATCGGATTATTATAAAAGGTATGCTAGGATGTCCTCAAACATTCTTTAAATCAACATGAAATATACAGTAGTGCTATAAAATTCTCTCCAAAATTCAAAGAAAATTCTGTATAATATAGGTATTAAAGTTTTTACACCGCTATTCATTTTAAATAAATTCTTTTCTTCCAAGAACTTTGCATACATTTCGATTCATATTTAAGATTCGTAAACTGAAAAAATAGGAGGGATATTAGTATGAAATTATTATTAATTTTAGGTGTATCACTCACATTTCTTACAGCTATTTTTACATCTGGTTACAATGATAAACCTGGTACACATAAAAAGTGATGTGCTTTTTAGCACATCACTTTTTTAATCAATCATTTATAATACACATTTTCCACATCATATTTTGACAAAGGTCGGCTATAATAATAACCTTGTACAAACTTCACATTCTTTTCCTTCAAAAATTGTATTTGTTCCGCCTTTTCTACTCCTTCTGCAATTACATTCAATTCCAAAGTATGAGCTAAATGAATAATTGCAGCCGTAATATTTGTATCACGTTCATCTATATGTATACCTTCCATAAAAGAACGATCGATTTTCAAAGTATCAATTGGATACGTTTTTAAATAACTTAAAGATGAATATCCCGTCCCAAAATCATCTAAATGAATCTTTAAATTTTGTTCTTTTAATTGTAGCAATACTCTTTTCGATATATCTTTATATATAAGGGCTCCTTCTGTAACCTCTATTGCTAGTAGATGAGCTGGTATATTGTACTTATGTAAAGCCCGTGTAATCATCTCTATTAATGTAATAGAGCGAAAGTGCCTGGCTGAAATATTAACTGCAATCGGGACAACTTCATATCCTTTATTTAACCATTCACGTATTTGCTGACACACTTCATTTACTACCCATTCATCAAGCTTAATAATAAATCCTGTTCTTTCTGCTAGCGGAATAAATTGATTTGGAAAGACAAATCCTAATTCTTTATTCTCCCACCTTATTAAAGCTTCCATACTAGCTATTTTTTTCGTTTCAATATTAATTTGCGGCTGATAATATAAGATGAATTCATTTTTTTCTATGGCTCGATGTAATTGGTTTTCTATTATAAATCTTTGTTCACGCTCACAATCTAATCCATTGCAATAAAAATGATAATGCCCTTTTCCTTTTTCTTTCGCTTTTTCCAAAGCAGCATCCACTCTTTGGAATAATATTTTTTCATCTTCTCCATCTGTTGGAGCCATTACAATTCCGATTGACGCACTTAAATACACGTCCTCTTCTTCGATTACAAAATGTTCACTAATCTTTTTTTGTATGCTTTTTGCAACTACCTCTACACATTCTTTCGTTATATTTTCTATTAACATAACAAATTGGTCATCGTGTTCTCTAAATAAGTGCATACCGTCTATTTGGAGATTGCTTAAACATTCTGTAACTTTTTGTAATACTTTATCTCCTTCTTTATGACCAAAAGTATCATTAATAAGATGAAATTCATCTAAATCTATAAAGATAAACGCAAAATCTATCTTCTCATTTAAAAAATCATTTAACTTATTTGTACATGAAATTCTATTCAGTAATCCTGTTAACTGGTCATAGTAAGCTAAATATTCCGTTCTCATCTCATTTAATACTTGCCTTGTAACATCCCTCGTAACAATATATACCCCAAAAATTTCACCGTTCACAATAATCGGAATAGTCCTCAAAGAAATATAGAGCTCGTACCCTTCTTTATGAACATATTTCTTTGAAACAATTTGCTTTGCTCTTCCTTGCATGGCTCCTTTAAATATAACTTGAAAATCTTTTTCATATTCTTTATTAATAAATTCAAAAATAAATTTATTATTTAATTCTTCATATCGATATCCAAATATTTCATACGTTACTGGATTTGCATATGTAATTTTACCTATAGAATCTATAGATATAATGGAGTCATTATTATATTCTAATAACGACTTAAACAACGTTTTTTTTTCCTCTATCTCTTCCTTTTCTACAATCTGAGCTGTAATATCCCTCGTAATACAAATAATAAACTGACATACTCCTTCTTCGTCGAATACAGGATTAAGTGAAGATTCATAATGTATCTCACCTTTTGGTAAACTAACTACATCACAAAAGGTATGTGCTTTCGCTTCGCTCGCTACTTTTGCATATTGCACTTGCAATATCCCCGCTATATCTTTTGGTAATACTTCTGCAAAAGTTTTTCCATAGCACTCTTCGCCTAACCTAGCATAATCCATTCCTATTTTATTCACATACATATATTGAAACGTTTCATTATCAATAACTTTCAATATAAATACTAAATCTTGAATAGCATGTAATAATCCTCTTCTTATTAAATCCATATCTATCATACTTAAAAAGGTATTTTGATTACTATATTGTTCCTTCATATTTATCTCAACCCGTCTGATCTATTTTTATTCATATATCCCATTCTATATGAATATGTCCCCTTTTTTAAATGTATGATTACATATTATTTTTATTTTTAGAAAAAAAAAGTCGCCATATGGCGACTTTTAATAAACGATTTCTAAATCTAATCCTGGATAATTTTGTTGACGGAACGCTTCATAAATCAAAATAGCTGCTGTATTAGATAAATTTAATGAGCGCACTTTATCAGTCATTGGAATACGTAAACAATGATCGAAATTTTCTTCGATTACATTAGCTGGTAAGCCGTTTGTTTCTCTTCCAAATACGAAATAGTAATCCTTCTCACGTTTGCTATAATCAAACGCTGTATGAGCTTTCTCGCCATACTTTGTTAAATAGAAGAATTCACCATCTTTATTTTTCTCATAAAACTCTTCAATTGAATCATAATACGTAATTTTCACGTGCTGCCAATAATCTAATCCTGCACGCTTTAACATTTTATCATCCGTTGAAAATCCAAGCGGTCTAATCAAATGTAATTCTGTTCCAGTTGCTGCACAAGTACGAGCAATATTCCCTGTATTTGCTGGAATTTCTGGTTGATATAAAACAACATGTACTCCCACGCGATATTCACCTCTGTTTTTTGTCTACTACGTATTATACCACTTGAGCGAAAAATCTCTACCCATTAATAATATGAAAGAATTTATATTTCATTTGTGGTGTATATTTACTAGAATCTTCATAGTTCCAATAACGCCGACGACTATTCGCTGAATGTGCATTTACAAGTGGCATACCATCTGCGTCTTTTGCTACTACAATCGTCGTATGATTCCACCTACCATCATCCTCGAAATCATAAGCGATGACATCACCAAGAATAAGGTCCTCTGGTCTTTCTACTGCTTCTGCTCGAAGCCCTGTTGTAGCACCTGACAAATACCAATAAAAAGAGTGTGCGACAGCCCAGCTCCAACTCCACTGATTCTCCCTTTGCCACCATCCTTTACGAATATTAGGATATCCATTCATTGGTACTTCTCCAGTATGAAGACATTGAGAAATAAAATTCGTACAATTATCAGGGAAATTACGATATACAGGGTTTCGATCATCCCACCAACGCTCTGCATATTTAACTGCCTCTAAACGGTTATACTTATAAGAACCGTACTTCTCTTTTGTAACTTCCCTTTCTAATGTCTCACTCATTCCAACTGCTTCTGGCACTTCAATAGCATAATCACCTATTATCCGGCTATTATTTAAACAAACTCTTCGTTTTAATTGTTCCTCTTCAATATAAAATAATTCTTTATGTTTAATTAAATATTTAAAATGTATTTGATAATCAATTTCTTTATGATTGCTATTATTTAATTGTCTCATGAAAGAAACGTCCGCAGTTGCTTTCACTATCTCTGCATTACGCTTTTGAAACAATTGTTTCTTTCTCTGTGCTATTTGTAATAAATCTTCAGCAATATCACCTACATTTATTCGTTTCCCTGTTATATATGCCAAAAATTGTTGTACTTGCTTTTCAATATTTATTTTTACAACCATTTCGTCTCCCTCCCATATTACAATATGAAAAAGGGAGATATTATCTACTCTTTTTTCTGCGCTAACAATTCAAGTCCGCGATTCATTTCATGAAGGACCTCTTCATCTTTCTCACGTTGCATCGCTTTTTCAATGGCTTCGCCCACGCCATCTCCACCAATTTTCCCAAGTGCCCATGCTGCCGTTCCGCGAAGTACTGGTCTTGGATCATCTTTCATAACACCTATTAAATCAGGAATTGCTGATGCTTCTTTAAAATGTGCAAGTGCCAAAATCGCATTACGTTGCAACGGTTTTTTACCTCTCCATGAACCAGACATAATTCCATATTTCTCTTTAAAATCACGATTACTAATTGTTAAAAGCGGTGTTAATAACGGCTTAACTAACTCAGGATCTGGTTCCATCTCAGGATGATTATGAAAATCCATTCCTTTATTTTTCGGACAAACTGTCTGACACGTATCACATCCATAAATACGATTTCCTATTTTGTCGCGATATTCTTCTGGTAGGAATCCTTTCGTCTGTGTTAAAAATGCAATACATTTCTTCGAATCTAACTGTCCTCCTTGTATTAAAGCACCTGTAGGACAAATATCAATACATTTTGTACAGCTTCCGCATTGATCTTCTATCGGCTGGTCTGGTGGGAATGGAACATTTGTAATCATTTCTCCTAAATATACATACGAACCAAATTCAGGTGTAATAATAGAGCAATTCTTACCGCTCCATCCAATACCGGCGCGCTCCGAAACAGCTCGATCACTTAATTCACCTGTATCAACCATGGACTTAACTTCTATATCTGGAAGTTTTTCGATTAAATATGCTTCTAATTTTTGCAAACGATCTCGTAAAACAAGATGATAATCTTGTCCCCAAGAAGCACGACAAAAAATCCCACGGCGTTCTCCGCGCTTACTTAATGGTGCATTCTTTAATTTTGAAGGATAAGCTAATGCAATCGCAATAATTGATTTCGCACCAGGTAATAGAAGCTGTGGGTTCGTTCTCTTTTCTATATCAGGCTCTTCAAATCCAGATTGATAATTTAATTGTTGCTGCTGGATTAAACGCTGCTTTAATTCCTCAAATGGTGACGCACTAGCAAAGCCTATTTTATCTATACCAATTGTTTTACTATACGCAATGACATCTTGCTTTAATTGTTCAAAATCCATTCCTAATCGCCTGCTACTAAAAATATAGACAAATGTATATTCTTAGAGTATTCCTGCTTCTACGTGCCCTGCCTCGCTAATCACTTGCTACTACAGTTTGCTGTGACACTCCACAGGCGTAAATTCCGATGTAGCCCACCGTACATATATACAATCTATTTACGTTAGTATTGTATATTTTTTTGCTTGTAAAAGGTTGATTGCTGCGTTCAAATCTCTATCCATTACATTGCCACATTCACATGTATATACTCGGTCAGATAGCTTTAAATCCGCTTTCTTTTGACTGCAACATGAGCATAACTTTGACGATGGATAAAACCGGTCTACTTGACGTAATTCAATTCCATATTCCTCACATTTCGTCAAAAGCCACGTTTTAAAAGCAAAAAAAGACTGCTTGGCAATTGTTTTAGATAAATGTTTATTCTTCATCATACCTTTCACATTCAAATCTTCCACTGTAATAAACGTTGGCTTGGTTTTCACCACATTCGTTACAATAGACTTTACATACTCTATTCGAATATTCGCTAATCGAGCATGCAACTTTTGCACTCTAAGAACATTTTTATCTATATTCACTCTTTTATTAGTAACAGATTTTTCACCTCTCTTTTTTAGATTTTCAAATTTACGCGCTAAAGAGCGTTGTTCACGTTTTAACCGTTTTTCTATCTTTTTTACTTTTATTGTTTTGTTGATGTTTTCATGAACGATACCATCGCTACGTGTAGCAAAATCCTTCACTCCTAAATCAATCCCTAGACCTATTTTATTGAGTACTAACTTTGTTGCCATTTCTTCCAATTCGCAAAGTACAGATACAAAATATCTTCCTGCTCTTTGATATACTGTGCCACTCTTTACAGTTGCATTTTTAGGGATATACCCATATTCTTTTAACCTTGTCCAACCAATTGTGGGGATTTTTACTCTATGTCTTTCTACTGTCCAATCTGTTTTGTTGTTTTTCGGAAAGTAGCACTTCACATCTTGCTTCCTCTTTTTTTTATATCGTGGAAACTGAGATAAACCTTTAAAAAATCGCTTAAAAGCTTTATCTCCATTCATAATCGCTTGTTTTACCGCTTTGCTCGACACTTCTTTAATCCACTGATCACACTCTTTTGTATGAATGTTGTTTAGCCATTTGGAAAAGTCATAGCCACTAAGAAATTTCCCCTCCGACTCATATGCCTCTTTATTTTTAGAAATATACAGGTTATATACATATCGACACACCCCAATAGTTTGACGGATTTTACTAACTTGTTCAGTTGTCGGTTTGATTTCTATTAAATATGCTCTTTTCATAAGTCTTCATCCTCCGACATTTTCTTTTTGTATTTTCTCAATCCATATATTCTACAGCTAAATACATGAATGATAGATATTAAATCCTGAACAAGTTCTTCTTGAATACCCATATATTCCTTATACTGTTCTTCTGTATAATATCTTCTTCCTTTTGGGTTTCGGTAAGCAGGTAACACACCTTGATTGTCCCACCTTTGTAATGTCTTAACAGAGACATTAAGCATTTCTGAAAATTCTTTTGGTTTATATTGTTTCATAATTACTTTTTACTATATACGCACATTTTTGTTTACTGTTTCTTTCTCCTCAGATGAACTCACCCTTTATGTAACGTCTATATTAGTTAGCAATTCACTTTTGGAATACTATTCTCTACTTCTATTTTCGCATACAATTATCTTTTTCAAACATTAAAAAACGCAATGCCTCGTTTATCTTAGAAACGAAACACTGCGTTGATCACAATTTATAGAAAAACATTTAATAAAATTTGGAGCGGGTGAAGAGAATCGAACTCTCGACCAGAGCTTGGAAGGCTCTTGTTTTACCACTAAACTACACCCGCAAATATGAAATACATATAAGATATTAGAATAACTTATGTAAAGTAGTATAGCATGTAAAAAAAGCGGAAGCAAGAATTTTATCGAAAAAAGTCGAAAAAGTGATGAGAGTCCTCATCACTTTTTCAATTCTTTATCAATTGCCTTCTTCATACTATCGAAATCAGGGTTTGCAAGATTTCCGTTTACATATACTGAAGGAGCACCTTGAACTTTTAATTTTTGAGCACGATCTGAATCTTTACGTACTTTTTCTTTTATTTCTTTACTGTGTAAATCCTTCTTAAATTGTGCTACATCAACTTTTGGAAGCTTCTCCTTCACAATGTTAAGAAGTAATTCTTCTGTAATCCATTCTTCCGTGTCTTTCTTTTGACTTTGATAAATCTCATCATAGAAAGTCCAGAATGAATCTTTATCTTGTTTATAAATTGCTTCACCAGCTGCTGCACCTAAATCAGAGTCTTTTCCGATAAATGGGAAATTAATAAAGTATAACTGCACTTTACCTTTGTCGATATACTCTTCTTTTAATCGTGGCAATACTGTTACATCCCAAGTACGACAAGCAGGACATTTGAAGTCTCCAAATTCAACTACCTTAACCGGAGCATCATCTTTCCCTAAAGATTGTTGTGTGGAATAAGCAAACATCTCATTCCCTTTATCTTTTTTGTCATTTATGATGCTATACGCAATCGTTCCGATCACAATCAATACTGCAATGGAAAAAACTATACCGAGAGCCATGAGTTTGTTCGATGATTTCATATACATTCCTCTTTAATTTCATATTCTGTATACAGCATTGTACACAATACACATAATATCAACACTTATATACGTCACGCAATGAACACGCTCACATAAATTACAAAAACACAATAATTGTGACGATATTGTGTCACAATTTATTCAAAAAAAAGAAGCTCCTATGTAGGAACTTCCTTTAGCTTACTGCTTTTTCACGCGCATTATTTAACATCGACTGCTCTGTTTTTATATCATGACGAATGACTAATTTCTCACTAACTGCTTGCACATACTCATCATGATTGATATAGCCTTCTTTCTCCATCAATCTCAAAACGACATTTCGTCTCTCTACGGCCTTATCATAATTTTGTGCAGGTGAGTAATAAGCAGGTGCCTTTACTACAGCAGCCATCATTGCACTTTCAGCCAACGTTAATTGGCTTACCTTTTTACCGAAGTATAGGTTTGCTGCCTTTTCAATTCCCCATGCTCCTTCTCCGTAATAAATATTACTTACATACAATTTTAAAATTTCATCCTTCGTAAATGTGCGTTCAATTTTTTTCGTATAAAAAATTTCTTTCCACTTACGAGAAAATGTACGTTCATTCGTTAAAAAAGCATTTTTGGATAACTGCTGTGTAATTGTGCTTCCGCCCTGCACAACACCGCCAGCTTTTATATTCTCAACAGACGCCCTAATAATCGCTATATAATCTAAACCATTATGATGATAAAACCTTTTATCTTCTGTCGCAATGAATGCATGTGTTAATGATTCTGGCACCTCTAACTTAGCCGGTACATGTAATTTACTAATATCACTTTGCTCGATCATTACATTTCCAATGAATAATAACGTAAAACTTAACAATAATAATAAAATAATGGCTTTATAAAAAAATTTAATCATTGGATTTAATGCAACTTTTTGATGATAGTTCACCCTAGATAATACTCGTTCTTTCATCTTGAACACCTCTTTTCCACACAGCGTATAACTCTTACTTTAAGAATACCTTGTTGTAAAAACATATCCCATCGATTTCTCTTACACGTACCTTACATCATTGTAAGGTATAAAAAAGTATTGTATCACAGTCTTTTTTTATCTACTATTCATCTGAAATATTGAATATAGATTATGCTAACACACAAATAACCAATAATAGAGTATACTTTAAGGCTATTATACTTCTCTATTAAAACACCTTATGTTCACTTTATACTTTCATTATATCATCTACAAATATATATACTTTTAAGTATCTATTAATCTAAATGTGCATAACACATTATACATTATACAGAACAAGTGTTCTTAAAATCAATACTAGCACTATTATTATTTTGACCTTTTTCTTAAACAGTATACAAAAAAGAGTAGTGATTTGATTGTATCTCAAATCGGCTACTCTTTTCTTTACAATCTACCTATTAAATTATACGGCTGCACTTCCCACGTTTCGTATGGAATACAATGTATTGCTCTCATCGCATCAAGCGTTCTGGATTTCATATGAGGACGTGTTATATACTCATCTATGTTCTCTTCATTTAAAGCAACAAATTTAGCCTCTTGTATTTCTTCAGGTTGAATTTTTATTTCACCGCTCACATATGCCACTTTAAAAACGACAGATAAAATATGCATAGAAGCATTATAATAAACACCTGTAACTCCAACTGGCTTCACAGTTAAACCAGTTTCCTCAAGTATTTCCCTACAAACCGCTTGATCGAGCGCTTCCCCTTCTTCTACCTGTCCTCCTGGCAGCTCCCACGTATCAGCTCGCCAGTGTACCTTTACTAATAACACCTCATTTTTTTCGTTAGTTAAATAGCCTGCTACGGCAACGATATGCTTTGGTGTTTTATGTTCCATATTACGCCTCCTAGCAATAATGAAAATTTCACATGTCCCTATAAGCATATTCCCTGTCTACAACAAAATACCTTTACTAATTCAGCACCTTAATTAACCCCATAAAAAAAGCCCCTATTCGTTAAACGAATAGAGGCTTCTATCGTATTATTCTCCTAAGTCTACGTTGTGGTAAACTTGTTGCACATCTTCTAGATCTTCTAATGCATCAACCATTTTTTCAAATTGTACTTGTGCATCTTCAGGAAGTGTTACATCACTTTGTGCAAGCATTGTTAATTCAGCAACTGTAAATTCTTCAACACCCGCATCTTTAAGAGCAGATTGTACTGAATGGAATTGATCTGGTTCAGCATACACGATAACAGCATCTTCTTCTTCTAGAATGTCACGTGCATCAACATCTGCTTCCATTAAAATTTCAAGCACTTCATCTGATGTTTTCCCTTCAAGGCCGATAACAGCTGTCGCATCAAACATGTAAGCTACAGAACCGTTTACACCCATGTTACCACCGTTTTTGCTAAATGCAGCTCGTACATCTGCTGCAGTACGGTTTACGTTGTTTGTAAGTGTATCTACAATTACCATAGATCCATTTGGTCCGAATCCTTCATAACGAAGCTCGTCATAATTTTCTTCTGAACCACCTTTTGCTTTTTCAACTGCACGATCAATAATTGTTCTTGGTACATTGTATGTTTTCGCACGTTCTAATACAACTCTAAGCGCTTGGTTTGATTCTGGATCTGGCTCACCTTGTTTTGCTGCCACATAAATTTCACGTCCAAATTTCGCGTATATACGGCTTGTATTTGCATCTTTTGATGCTTTTTTATCTTTAATATTATTCCATTTACGACCCATACTTTCCACTCTCTTTCCCGTTTTAAATCTACATAAAAATATTAATATGAAATATAATGTGTATTCAACACATTTTAAAAAAAAATATAAAAAGTTCATTTTTGATTCATATTACAGACATAATATAAATCACTATCATTTTGTTCTTTCGACAAATTATATTATACATGAATTCCTACGTTTATTACGAATTTTAGAAGTACATAACATAATTTAACAAAAAAACTCTAACATTTCTGTTAAAGTTTTTTTACATCGCCGATACCGATTTCCATAATATTCCCTTTATTGCTTTATAATTAAAATAGGAAAAAATTTAAAATAAGAATAGAGGAGAGTTATTATGAAACATTCAAATGAGAAAAAAGCACATGGTCTTAAAGGGATAAGAGAAAATCTAAATCCAACTATCTATCAAGTGAGATTCATGAAATTAGATGAACCAATCCAATTTGAGTCGTTTCCTGAATTGAAAGAATTAGGGGACTGGTTGAGTACTTCAACGCAAATGTGGTCGTGCCACTCAACTATGTACAAATACAACAGAGAAGAGTTTGAAAAGAAGTTTTTAGAAATTACGAAATTACCAGCTGATAATGTGGTAATTTCAACTGGTGGTATCGGATTTAACTTCATGTCACCAGGGTGGAGAAATTCTCTATAAAGGGATAAAAATGAATGTTCGTTTTTATCCCTTTATTGTTTCTCAGTTTGCTCCAACTGTATCGCATGTACTAAATGAATAAGTTTACCTTAATCATTTAGTACCATTTCGCCAACACACTACCTTCTACACACTATTTGTGCTTATTTTGTAGTGTGATGAAAACATAAAAAAGACTCTACACATTAGTGTAGAGTCTTTTATTACGCCGTTCATGATACCGATGGTCGGGGTCGAACCGACACTCCCGAAGGAACACGATTTTGAGTCGTGCGCGTCTGCCAATTCCGCCACATCGGCACAAAAGAAAGGCGGCAACCGGATTTGAACCGGTGATAAAGGTTTTGCAGACCTCTGCCTTACCACTTGGCTATGCCGCCATATAAAATTTTACTGGAGCGGAAGACGGGATTCGAACCCGCGACCCCAACCTTGGCAAGGTTGTATTCTACCACTGAACTACTTCCGCAAAAATGGCTGGGCTAGCTGGATTCGAACCAGCGCATGACGGAGTCAAAGTCCGTTGCCTTACCGCTTGGCTATAGCCCATCGAATTCTTACTTAATTATATGTAAGTATCCATTAGATTATTTGTAATTTTTAAAATAAAAATGGGGCGACTGATGGGAATCGAACCCACGAATGCCGGAGCCACAATCCGGTGCGTTAACCACTTCGCCACAACCGCCATGTTGTATAAATATATTTGGCAGGGGCAGTAGGAATCGAACCCACACTGGAGGTTTTGGAGACCTCAGTTCTACCTTTAAACTATGCCCCTATGTAAATGGTGGAGGGGGGCAGATTCGAACTGCCGAACCCGAAGGAGCGGATTTACAGTCCGCCGCGTTTAGCCACTTCGCTACCCCTCCGAAACTTACATGGTGCCGGCTAGAGGACTTGAACCCCCAACCTACTGATTACAAGTCAGTTGCTCTACCAATTGAGCTAAGCCGGCGTATTTTATTAAAATAAATGGTGGCTCGGGACGGAATCGAACCGCCGACACGAGGATTTTCAGTCCTCTGCTCTACCGACTGAGCTACCGAGCCTTATTAAAATGGCGGTCCCGACCGGGGTCGAACCGGCGATCTCCTGCGTGACAGGCAGGCATGTTAACCACTACACCACGGGACCATTTGGTTGCGGGGACAGGATTTGAACCTGCGACCTTCGGGTTATGAGCCCGACGAGCTACCGTGCTGCTCCACCCCGCGACAATATTATTCATATAATTTATATGGTGGAGGATGACGGGATCGAACCGCCGACCCCCTGCTTGTAAGGCAGGTGCTCTCCCAGCTGAGCTAATCCTCCAAAAGTGGTGACCCGTACGGGATTCGAACCCGTGTTACCGCCGTGAAAGGGCGGTGTCTTAACCACTTGACCAACGGGCCAAATATTATAAATCCTATGGCGGAGAGCAAGGGATTCGAACCCTTGATACGCTTGTGACGTATACACGATTTCCAATCGTGCTCCTTCGGCCAACTCGGACAGCTCTCCAATGGCTCCGCAGGTAGGAATCGAACCTACGACCGATCGGTTAACAGCCGATAGCTCTACCGCTGAGCTACTGCGGAATAATATTGCCTGGCAACGTCCTACTCTCACAGGGACAAGGTCCCAACTACCATCGGCGCTAGAGAGCTTAACTTCCGTGTTCGGTATGGGAACGGGTGTGACCTCTCTGCCATCATTACCAGACATTATTATTTTGAGACAATCATTATTATAACTTATTCACTTTAAAAGTCAACAAGTTTTTTTATGTTCTCTCAAAACTAGATAACATTGCTACATATTATATGGTTAAGTCCTCGATCTATTAGTATTCGTCAGCTCCACATGTCACCATGCTTCCACCTCGAACCTATCAACCTGATCATCTTTCAGGGATCTTACTAGCTTACGCTATGGG
>NZ_NWUW01000018.1 GCF_002746455.1 Bacillus fungorum
ATGTCGTATTTAATTCCATTTTACAATTAGAATCTTTAAAGATTGTCTCTTTTCTTTTTAAAGGAATATCAGAAGCTAATGGAATATATGCTGCTCCTATTTTTAATATCCCCAAAATACCTATAATTGTTTCACTTGTTCTCTCACCCATAACGGCAACAAAATCTCCAGATTTTATTCCGTTTTCTTTTAAATATAAACTCACTTTATTAGAGAGTCTATCTAATTCACTATAAGTTAAACTCCTATTCTCCGATTCTATCGCTATATTATTTGGATGTTTTTGAAAGTGTTCATCAAAAAGATTGACTAAACTCTTTTCATTAATTTTTTTTTCAGTTTTATTATATTTAGTTACTTCTTCAATAGAATTATATTTTTCTTCACTGTCAAAGATTAACTTTTCTATTAGACTAATATAATCAATAAACATGTTTTCTATTATCTCTTTTTCAAATAACTCTGATACATAATCCCAGCTTAAAATTACTCCCTCCCCAACTTTTAAAACTTGATGATCTAAAATTACCTGAGGCGTTTGAGTTACACTATACTCCAAATGACCAATTCCATTGAAAACATTTTCCGTTTCATCAAATAACATACTTGTAAATACCACTGGTGCAGATATACTAGTATTTTCATTATCAGATTTATTTAATAAGTTGTTAATAACTTCTAATCCTGTATAAGATTTATGTTCATAATCTCGGAAAAAATCAGCTTGAAACTCCTTTAAATTACTCCAAAATTCAGAAAAACAAACATCTGAATAAGAAACCAATAAAAGAGACGTAAAATCTCCAATAACTCTATCTAGATAGCTATCTTCATTTCTGCTAAAAGTGGTTACATTTACCGAAACACCTTGCTGATTACTCCATTTTGATAATATTTTCGCGTAACACCCTAATAAAAATATAGAAGGTCTTACTTTATATCTACCGCATTTTTCCTCAATTAATTTCCATTGTTCCTTAGTAAAAAGCTTCTCCTGTCTTTTAAAATTTGGTATTTCTACTTTTGATATTTCTGTTTTATAAGATAAATCAGGGGCCTCATAAATATTATCAACTTTATTTACCCAGTATTCCCTATCTTCAATATACCTCTTATCATTAAATTTTCTTTTATCAAAAATATCGCGAAAACTTCCATTCAGTTCCATCATATGATTATCATTATATATATTAATTAAATCATATAAAAAAATTTGAATACTTAATCCATCCGCGATTAACGCATCAATATCAAAAAAAAGATAATAATTATTATGATCTAATTTCAAAGCAGAAAACTCAAACAGTGGCCATACCTCAGGATTAAAATTGCGATATGAGAGTTTGTTTCTCAATTCAGTGATTCGTGTCTGCTGTTGTTCCACTGACAAGTGTGATACATCTTCAACTGCAATTTCATATTTGGGAACGTCCTTCAAAATTTTTTGCGTGCCGTTAGGTAAAAATATGCAACGAAGCATCTCTTGTCTTGTTATTTCTTGTTGAATTGCATGTGAGAGTTTTTGCATATCAAGTTGAGTCTTAAATTCAAAATAGGCATGTGTAGTAATCCCACCTAAATCAAATTCTTTATTTTGACCTGTAAGATATGCCAACTGTATATCTGTAAGTTCAAAGGGCTCATAATCATCTCTTTCACCCCGAATTGTTTGAACACTTTTTTCATTTGTAAAAATCGTAACTTTATCAATTAGAGCATTTATAGTATCTGATTCTACGAAATCAGAAAATTCGATTTTTACATTACACTTAGATTCCAACTCGCCTAAAATTTTAATGATTTTTAGTGACGAAAGGTTTAATTCAAATAAATCAGTTTCTCCATCAAATTCTTTTATTTCTGTATTACCTTTGAATATTTCAACTATTTCATCTATAAATATATTATTAACCATATAGTGTAATTCCTTTCTTATTTCCTAATTCCAATTTCTAATGATTGTAAAAATACCTCGTTTGTGTTAAATTCAAAAGCTGACTTAATTTTATCAAAATCCATTTCCCCAATAATACAACAACCTAAACCAAAAAATTCAGCTGAATAACTTAATATACTTAACAAAATTCCACATTCAATTATTCCAAAAAAGTATCCTGTTTCCTTATATTTATGCATATTCACTTCCCCATCATAACTTATAAATATAGAGAACGCAGAATCATTGAAAATATCAGAATTAGTGAAAAAATGAGCGTTTTTATCTATTTTTTCTAATCTGTTCAATAAATACAAACCTTTTTTCTCAGGATTGTATTTATATATTCCTTCCTCTATACCTTCAACCCGATCCTTTTTGATGTACAAATAAATATTTAATGGATAAATCCCACCAGCACTTGGATATATGTATCTAATTTTTTTCCCATCTCTTCTTTGTCCCATTGCATTAATAAAGTTACTAAATTTAGAAAAAGTTACTGTTTTATTTTTATCAAAGGATCTCGAGCTCCTTCTGTTTTCAATAAAGTCAGGCAGTTGTTTCGTTACTTCCAATTCGATAAAATCTTTGTTTTCTGTAATTGAAAATCTATTCAATTTTTCGTTAACATAATTTTCTACATTGTCTTTATGAAAGAAATAATCCTCCGCATAATCCCCTTCAACAAATTTACTCTGGCATGCAAATAACTCTTTCGGTTCATTTAACGACATTATTAAAATTCTTTTTTTTATCAAATCATTCAAAAACATAGTACTGATTTTCGATTTTTTTCCTTTTAGTTGATTACAATAACCCTTTAACTCTTCTTCGGTTCTACCTTGAGCATTTTGCAAAAAATAATACGTTTCTAGAAAAAGTTCAATTGGAAAGCCTTTAAAAGTAAAATTCCCTATTATTATTTGACCATCTTCAAATTTCCATTGAACTGCCGGGGACCAATAATACCTCTTTTCATCCATAACTTTCTCTCCTTTAATATACAAAAATTAACCATCTATTTTAGATGAATATCTAAAATAGATTTTATCACCTTCGAACTTAAGTAGTCAAATACTTTATAACAAATTAAACAAATATATCCATCTATTACAAAATAAATATATTGACTGTCATAAAAAAAAATGTTAGATTAACATTAAATTTAGATGAACTTCTAAAAACATTTTAGATAAAAACAGAAAGAGGGAAGGATATGCAACAAACAAAATTACAGGTTAAATATAATACAGCACCAAAAAGAAAACTGGCTCTTGTATCACTTCTATTAGCTTCATTCATGGCTTTAATGGACACTACAATTGTAAATATTGTAATTCCAGATATTTTGACATATTTTTCTGTTGACTTATCCAAAGTAAGTTGGGTCACTACAGGGTATAACTTGGCATTTGGAATTTTACTAATCTCAGCATCTAAATTAGCCGATCAATTTGGAAGAAAAAAAGTTTTTATCGGTGGTCTAATTGCGTTCACTCTAACTTCTCTATTATGTGGGATTAGTACCTCCATACAGGCATTGATAGTTTTCAGGATACTCCAGGGCCTAACCGCTTCGTTTATAGTTCCCGTTACTATGCCTATCGCCATTGATATTGTCGATAAAAATAAAAAAGGACTAATCATCGGGGTTTGGGGAGCCGTTTCTGGTTTTGCTGCTGCTCTTGGTCCAGTTCTAGGTGGAATTTTATCAGAAGAATTTGGTTGGCAATCCATCTTCTTTGTCAATATACCAATCGGCATAATTACACTAGCTCTCGCAACTTTTTATCTACGAGAAACATATGACCATAATGCATCTAAAAAAATTGACTATCTAGGTAGTATTACTCTAACTATTTCATTATTTTGCTTAACTTTTTCTTTTGCTAAAGCCAGTGAACTAGGTTGGTCATCTCAACCAATTATTCTATTATTCATATCTTTTTTAGCGACGTTCTTGTTATTTTTATTTATTGAAAAAAAAGCAGCAGAACCAATTTTCCCATTAAATTTTTTAAAAGTAAGGACTTTTACCTTTAGTTCACTGACACTCTTTATCTTAGGTGTAAGTTTAACAAGTGGCACTTTATTAATAACAATCTATTTAACAAATGTAATGAATTTTTCTTCAATGAAATCAGGTTTAATTATCTCGTCTCTAGCTTTTAGCTCAATGTTCACTTCTATCATTTCTGGTAAATTTTCAGATAAATTAGGGGGGGTTAAGTTTTCATTTTTTGGAATGTTAGGCATGTGCATTTCTACTTTTTTATACGCTACTTTAAATCAAGATTCTTCTTTATATTATATAATCTTACTACTATGCTTAACCGGACTTTCATTAGGCATGGTAATAGGACCAGCAATGGGTTCTTCAATTAGACAAATATCAGAAAATAAAGTAGGGATTGCCTCAGGGACAATTAATATGATGAGGGCTGTTGGGCAAGCTTTAGGAATAGCATTGTTAACTACTGTTTTGACTATGAATATTAGTAATTACATTTCAATAGCAAAAAATGAAAGTATTGAAATTGTGAACAATAGTAAGATTTTAAAAACAGAAGTTAAAAGTGAGATTATTTCGAGCTTAAAATCCGATACTAAAATCACTCCTTCTTCAAACTCTATAGTTACTGATAAAATCAAAGTTGCTGAAACTAAGGCACTCCAAAATAGTCCAGAAATATACCATGCAGAGATAAAAAAACAATTTAAACAACAAGAGCAGGAGTCTTTAAAAATCTTCAAAGAAGTTTCCAAATCCTTTAGTTCCAATATTGATAAGGCTTTTAGCGATACCTTTATTTTAGCTGGTATCTTAAGTTTCTTTGGAATTATCACTTCTTTGTTTAGTGATGTTAATCCAAAGAGAAAATACAAAATTTATAATTTATAGTTTCTCTTTATCCTGTTATAAGTTTAATCTAAAAAGGCACTTATTCTTTAAAAAAGAAAGTGCCTTTTTATTAATTTATAATCTTAATCATTACAAATTAAAATTTAGTTTCAAAATTTTCACAATGTCATCTATGTGTACCTTTTCAATAGAGTGAATGCTGCTACCATTGTAACAAACTGCTGATTTATAATTTGAGTCTATTGGCAACATCTCAAAATTGATATCCTTAAAATTACTAGAATCTATC
This sequence comes from Bacillus fungorum, assembly GCF_002746455.1. Classification (GTDB taxonomy): domain Bacteria; phylum Bacillota; class Bacilli; order Bacillales; family Bacillaceae_G; genus Bacillus_A; species Bacillus_A fungorum. The sequence continues at coordinate 5,092 of NZ_NWUW01000018.1, forward strand.
AATTTTATTGTTTTTCCCGCAATACTAAAACAAAATGAATCTAAAGCAATGTGTAATCCTCGTCCCTCATATTTGATATAACTTTCCTTCAAGCACCATATCGAATAGAAATATTCAATTTTATCACTGCCGTGTGCAGATAAAATCAAATCACTTTCACTCTTACAAAAAAATTCTGAAGCAATAGATAAGTCGATATCTTTTATTTCTTCTATATCAATTCCAATTTTTTGATCGCTGATTCCACAAATTACATAAGATCCGGAATGTGATAAATTGAAAAAAACATCCTCTATAGAATCTATAAATAATTTCCCATATCTATTTTCTTTAAATTTAATCTCTTGATTTATAATATTAAAATTTAAACATACAGCATATCTAATAAGGAGTTCCCCTAAAATTGATAATTTTTTGTCGTTCTCAAATTTATAATGATCAACTTTAATAGCCCGTTTTCTGGAAATATATTCTTTAAATTTCAAAATCCCCTCCAATGTCATACCCTCTTCAATTTTCAAATAATATATTTTTAACATAACAAATATTCATCTCCCGCCTCCTTTTAATTATATCAATTTATATAAATTTTAAAAATAACTATATTATAAAATACCAAAAAGCAACCTCTACCACCACAAGCAAAACCGCACCAAAGATCATTAACGTCGTCTTCTTTAATAATTCATTTTCACGATACGGGATGTTACATAAATACGCACCTAGTGTAATACGTGACGGGCAAGCGATTGTCGCTACTGACGATGCAGTGTTTTGCAGTGTTGTGACGTATTGCCACGGGAGGGCTACGTTTTGCGCCGTTTGCATTTGTAGTTTTATAAACATCGCATTTGAGCCTGCGTTACTACCTGTTAAAAAGCCACCGATTCCGCCGATAAACGGAGCAACGAAAACGAAAAATGTTCCAAATGTTTCACCAGCTGTTTTTGCAAGTAATGAATGCATGCCAGATGCACCCATTAGTTCTGAAATAGAGATAAACATTGTCGTCGTAATCGCAAATGGAATCCATTGTTTTATCGTTTGCGAGAGTGATTGTTTAATAATATTAGATGGAATGCGGAAGAAAATAATAGTAAATAAGCAAGTCATACCGAGCCAAAATCCTGGTGAATATAGTAGCTCCAGTTTATAAGAGTATGATTTTAAATCAAGAACGGCATATGATCTGAATACATCATGTAATGCTGGCACAAGGCGAGAAAGTAAAATACAAACGGTTAAGAATATATAAGGGCTAATAATTTTTATAATAGATACTTCTCTCTCCGTTGCCGCAGCATGTTCTGTTATTAGATTTTGCTCATTTTTCCCTTTTAATTTAATGATAAGAAAGCCAAATGTAATGGTAACGATAGAACTTAATATCCCGGCTAGTTCCACACTTACGTATGCGTTAGAAAGATAGATTCCGAGAGAAAATAACAGAAAGAATCCTACTCCTTCCTTCCACTTCTCAATCACGGCCTGCCAGCCGCCAACAACGTGTAAAGAAAGAATGACGAAATAAGCAAACATCGGGATACTTAATAGCGCTGTATTTGTACCAAGTGTTGTAAGAGGCATATTTATAAGTTGCGAACCGATAATCGTACCAGTTGCCATTGCGCCCCATGAGCTAGCTAGTAAGCCGATAAATGAAAGTAATACAGCTTGAAACGGTTTATAGCTTAATGAAAGAAAAATAGGTGCTGCAACCATGAATCCAATTCCAAATCCACTTACTGATTCAATAAGTGGACAAATACCAAAGCACATAAGAAGCATTTGTAGTAAACGATCATGTGTGACTTCTTCTAGAAAACGCGCTACTTGGTCGATGTGCCCCATTTTGTTCATGAGGTGAAATAAAAAAATACCAAAAAACAAAACGTACCCGACGATAAAACAAATTAACCATCCTTTAATCGTTGCGTGCACAGTTTCACTTATCCCTAATTGAAACGTTGGCGAGAGTAAAACGATTCCAACAGATACTACATAAGAAATTAATGAGGACTTTAATGACGTTTGTTTAAATAAAAATAAACAAATGAAAATCATCATAATTGGGATAAGTGCCAACAATATGGCCATGTTATCATCTCATTTCGTTAAAAATACAATTTTTAACTATTATATAACAGATATCATAATTTTCAATTGTTTTTACAACAGATTCAAAAAAGGAGCCGTTTGGCTCCTTTTTTGAATCACTCCCATTTTCTATTATCCTGAAAAACCGTCTGCTGCCTAATTATTTTGTCTAGCACAACAAACACAATATAAGCACATACTACTTGCAATACAATATTCCAAAGTTTCATTAACGAAAATGAATAAGTCCATCGAAATAATTCGTTTAATAATACAATCGAAACGATACTAAATAGTTCTATACTAATCGAAAATATACATATTTCTAAAATAGATTGCTCTTGGATCCGATTTAAGTTGGAAAAGATGAATACATATCCTAAAAATTGAGCCATCAACTCTATTTTCGTCATGCTAATGAGCCAAGCGTATAATGGTACAGTTAAAAGAAGATACAGTATTTTGCGTCTTAGCATGCTTTCTCCCCCTCTAAATTATATGTATTTTCTGTATATTTTAACATTTATTACACAAAACAAAAAGAAGAGACTTACGCCTCTTCTTTTTGTTTTGTTGCCTGTATTAATTCACATATTTCTTCTCGCTTTTCATTTTCCAACAGCTCAATGACTTTACTTCCAACGACAACGCCGTCACATATTGTAATCATTTCTTCTACATGTTCCTTTGTTGAAATACCAAACCCTGCCACTACCGGTAAATGCGTATGTGATTTTACTTTTTCTAAGTAACTATGAATCTCCTCTTTAAAATTTTGACGTACTCCTGTTACACCTGCTACTGTAACGGCGTAGACGAACCCTTCTGATTCACTCGTAATTTTTTCGATTCGCTCAATTGGGCTCGTAACGGTAACGAGTGGGATTAAAGCGATATTTGCCGTGCGGAGAAGCGGTGCAATAATGTCTTGTTCTTCATATGGTAAATCTGGAACGATCATACCGTCTACCCCTGCTTCTATACAGTTTTCGATGAATTGTTCTTTTCCGAATGCAAGCACTGGATTTAAATATGTCATGAGTACAAATGGAATTTGCACTTCTTTCCTTACTTCTACTAATGCTTGAAAAATGCCCTTTAATGTTACACCGCTATCTAGCGCTCGTTTCCCTGCTCTTTGAATCGTTGGGCCGTCTGCGACTGGATCTGAAAACGGGATACCAATTTCAACGATGCTTGCTCCTGCTTCATCTAAAAAACGAATTCTCTCTTTTAACTTTTCAAGGCCACCATCTCCGCCCATTACGTACGGAATAAAAGTCTTTTTACCATTTTTAAACACTGTTTTAATTTTTTCTACTCCCATTTTTTACACCTCTTCCATATAACTTTTTATACTCTCTACATCTTTATCACCGCGGCCTGATAAACAAATGACAAGCCCTTCGTCTTTCTTCATTTGAGGTGCTAATTTTAATGCGTATGCGACAGCATGCGCGCTTTCTAATGCCGGGATAATTCCTTCTTTTTTCGTTAATAATTGAAATGCTTCTAACGCTTCATCATCAGTAATTGAATGATAAGAAACGCGGCCAATATCTTTTAGCAAGCTATGTTCTGGACCAACACCCGGGTAATCGAGTCCCGCTGAAATAGAGTGAGCTTCTTGAATTTGTCCTTCTTCATTTTGCAGAAGATACATCATCGATCCGTGTAAAACGCCAACGCTTCCTTTCGTTAAAGTAGCTGCATGCTTTTCTGTATGAACGCCTTTCCCTGCTGCTTCTACGCCGTAAAGAGCGACTTTTTCATCGTGTACGAACGGATAAAACATTCCCATCGCATTACTACCACCACCAATACAAGCAACGACTGCTTCTGGTAACTTTCCTTCTAACGCTTCATATTGTTTTTTCGTTTCTTTCCCAATTACACTTTGGAAATCACGAACAATTTGCGGGAATGGATGTGGTCCAAGAACGGATCCCATAATGTAGTGTGTATCATGTACGTGTGAAACCCAGTAGCGAAGCGCCTCGTTCACCGCATCTTTTAATGTGCCGCTACCTGCCGCTACACTTTCTACTTTCGCTCCGAGTAATTCCATTCGAAACACATTTAATTTTTGACGTCTCACATCTTCTTCTCCCATAAAGATGACACATTCTAAACCGAGAAGGGCACATACAGTCGCTGTTGCAACACCGTGTTGTCCAGCCCCTGTTTCAGCGACAACTTTCTTCTTTCCCATTCGCATCGCAAGAAGTGCCTGACCGATTGTATTATTAATTTTATGAGCTCCTGTATGGTTCAAATCTTCACGTTTTAAATAAATCTTTGCACCGCCGCAATACTTCGTCATATTTTCAGCGAAATAAAGCGGTGTTTCTCTTCCGACATACGTTTTTAAATAATGATTTAATTCCTTTTGAAACTCTTCATCTTTCATTGCCTCTTTATATGCTTCTTCTAGTTCTAATACAGATTGCATTAACGTTTCTGGAACGTATCTTCCTCCATATATACCGTAGTGACCTTTTTCATCTGGATATGCGTAATTCATTTGGAACACTCCTTCGCTTTTTTAATAAATTGTTTTATTTTCTCTACATCTTTCTTTCCTTCTGTCTCTACTCCGCTACTTACATCAACCATGTACGGCTGAATAGTTCGAATCGCTTCTTCTATATTAAGAGCGTTTAATCCACCAGCTAATATCGTTTTCTCTCGCAACTCTTTTGGCATATGTGGGAGTAGTTCCCATGAAAATTTCTTTCCATTTCCTCCGTGAAACTTTTCTTTTGGGCTATCAAACAATATATAATCCGTTTCATATGCTTGAGCATTTTTCATATCGGCCTCTGAAGTCACTCCGAGCGCTTTTATAGACAGAATATTCAATCTTCTAATTTGATGATTATCTTCATCCCCATGTAGTTGCACATGCGTTAACCCGCATTCATCTGTAATTTTCTGGATCACTTCTACTGATTCATTTACGAAAACACCGACCTTTAACACATTTTCTGGAAGCTCCTGAATGATTTCTTTTGCTCTCTTTGGAGTGATTTTTCGCTTACTTTTTGCAAAAACAAATCCGAGTGCATCTGCTCCGTATTCGCAAGCACGTTTTGCTGTTTCCATATCAGTAATCCCGCAAATTTTCACTTTCATATGTTCACCTTACAATCTTCAAAAAAGGTACGAATAGAAGATGATGTCATAAGTGCTTCTCCAACTAATACACCTTTTGCTCCGGCTCGTTTGACGCGAATAATATCTTCCTTTGAATGAATCCCGCTCTCACTAATCCAAAGTAATTTCTCCTCATTTAATCGTTTTCCAAGCTTTTCTGTTTGGCTTAAATCAACTTCAAATGTTTTTAAATTACGATTATTAATACCGATAACGTGCGGATTTAATTGGATCGCAATTTCTAATTCCTGTTCATCATGAACTTCAACAATTGCTTCTAATCCTTTTTCTAGTACGTAACTATACAGCTCTTTTAACTTCTCTTTCGTTAACGCCGCTACGATTAGTAAAATAATATCTGCTCCTGCTTCATATGCTCTATCAATTTGGATCTTATCAATTATGAAATCTTTACATAAAAGCGAAATGCTACTTTCTTCTCTTGCCGTTTGTAAATCATGAAAAGATCCTTTAAAAAATTGACCGTCTGTTAAAACAGAAACTGCTCCTGCGCCGCATTCTTCATATGTCTTCACTTGTTTTCGTACATCAACGTGTAAATTAATATCTCCTTTTGATGGTGATGCTCGCTTTACTTCGGCAATGACAGTAAACTGCTGTAACGCTTCTACAAGTGAACGTGTCTTTCTACTTTCTTTTAATGGCGTATACGTTTCATATAATGCCACAACTTCCTGTTTCTTCTGGTCTACAATTTTGTCTAAAATCGTCCCCACTTTAATTCACCCTTTCTAATTTTTCATTGCTTGCTGCAATTAATAAGTTTAGTTTGGCTAATGCTTTTCCAGAGTCAATGCTATATGCCGCTAGCTTAATTCCTTCTTCAATCGTTTCTGTTTTTCCATTTGCGAAAAGGGCTAGACCTGCATTTAATAAAATAGTATCGCGGTAAACACCCTTTTCACCGCTTAATACTCCGATCGTAATCTTTGCATTTTCTTTCGAATCCCCGCCTATTATTTCTTCATTTTTCACTATTGAGAAACCATATTTCTCAGGTTCAATACTCGTTTCCACTATTTCATTATCTTTTAAAATGACAACATGATTCTCTCCTTGCAATGATGCTTCATCTAAAAATCCACTTCCGTTTACGACAAGCGCTTGTTTTCTTCCTAGTTTCTGTAATACTTGCGCAACTGGTAATAACATATCTCGTTTATAAATGCCGACAAATTGTGTTTCTAAATTCACCGGATTTGTTAAAGGGCCAATTAAGTTAAAGATTGTCGGCACGTTCAATTCTTTTCTTATTTTCATAATGCGCCTTAATGCTGGATGCATCGCTGGTGCGAATAAAAATGCGATTCCGACATGCTCTAATAAATAATCAATTTCGTTTGGCGTACTACTAATATTTACACCGAGTTCTTCTAATAAATCTGCACTTCCTGTTTTACTAGAAACAGCACGATTACCATGTTTTGCAACCTTTACGCCAGCTCCTGCCAGTACAAATGCCGATGTTGTACTAATATTAAACGTTTGGGCACCGTCACCACCCGTCCCACAATTGTCCATGGCTCCTTGTATATGGTTCGAAAACGGTAATGCCTTTTCACGAAGAGCTCGAACGAGACCGTATATTTCTTCTGCTGTTTCACCTTTCGCTTTCAGTAAGACTAAGAAAGCTGCAATTTCACTTTCCAATATGTTTTCATTTAATAAAAGAAGCCCTGCTTTATACATTTCCTCTTCTGTTAAATGTTGTCCCTCCACTAATTTACGAAGATAGTTATTCATACCCTTTCCTCCTCTTTCACTTCGCCTAAAAAGGCGCGTATTAACTTTCCGCCTTCTTCTGTCGCAATTGATTCCGGATGAAACTGTAATCCGAAGAGCGGATAATAATTGTGACGAACTGCCATTATTTCTCCGTCATCCATTGCAGTTGCTAATACATCAAAACATTGTGGTAAACTCGTTTGTTCTGCAACAAGGGAATGATAACGCATCGCTGTTAGGGGTTGCGTCACATATGAAAAAATCGATGTCCCGTTATGTTTCACACGCGATGTTTTTCCATGTTTAATGCGCTCTGCTCTAACAATTTCTCCGCCAAATGCCGATATGATTGCTTGATGGCCGAGGCAGATACCTAATATGGGAACGTTCTTATAAAAATGACGAATGACTTCGATACAAACACCAGCATCTTCTGGCTTTCCTGGTCCTGGTGAAAGCACAATTCCTTTCGGCTTCATTTCTTTTAATTGTTCTATCGTTATTTGATCATTTCTTACGACAACAATTTCTTCCTCATATTCGCCTAATAGTTGATACAAGTTATATGTGAATGAATCGTAATTATCAATCAGTACAATCATTTCATTACCTCCAAAAGCGCCCTCGCTTTATTTAACGTTTCTTCATATTCAGCAACTGGGTCTGAATCGTAGACGATACCCGCTCCTGCCTGAACGTATGCTTTCTCATCTTTCACAACCATCGTTCGAATGGCAAGCGCCATATCAAGATTCCCTGAAAAACTAACGTATCCAACCGCACCGGCGTATACATTTCTTTTTTCATTCTCTAGCTCATTTACAATTTCCATTGCCCTAATTTTCGGAGCACCTGATACTGTCCCCGCTGGTAAGCAATACGCTAATGCATCAAATCCGCTCATCTGTTTCCGCAATATTCCGTAAACTTCAGATACAATGTGCATAACGTGAGAGTATTTTTCTACTTTCATATATTTATCTATCGTAACTGAGCCGATTTCACTCACTCTACCTATATCATTCCGCCCAAGATCGACAAGCATCATGTGCTCCGCTCGTTCTTTCTCATTTTCTAACAGTTCTTTTTCGATTTCCGTATCTTCCTGCTTCGTTTTCCCTCTCGGCCTCGTACCGGCAATTGGGTTCGTCATCACTTTATCGCCCCGTACTGATAGCAAACTTTCTGGCGAGGATCCGAGTACAACATAGTCTTGAAAATCAATATAAAACATATATGGCGACGGATTCGCAATGCGCAATTTACGGTATAAAGCGAAAGGGTCATCAATACATTCACTTTGTAAACGCTGAGATAATACGACTTGGAATATGTCCCCGGCGCGAATGTATTCTTTCGCTGTTTCTACCATCAAGCAAAATTCTTTTTCCGTTATAGAAGAAGTGAATGATAATGTTGATCTTATTTCCGTTACTTCAGCCTCTTCCCCCTTTAACACTTGCTCTTTGTATACTTGCAATCTTTCATATACTTCTTCATAAGAAGCTACATCATCTTCCCTGCATACATATACAAATAATAATTTTTGGCGTAAGTGGTCATACACGATAAACTCACGATATAGTAAAAGATGTACTTCTGGAATATTTAATGGGTCGTGTAAATCCACGCCTATATTTTCATATTGCCGAATGACGTCATAGCCAATATAACCAACTGCTCCTCCGCAAAATGGAAATGGGCTGTCTACTTGAGCTGACGCGATCACTTCTTCTAATACTTGAAGTACGTTACCTTGCAACCTTTCTGCCCGGCCGTAAATCGTTCGTTCCACTTCCATACCAACACTTTTCACTTCGCCATACGGATTACACCCTAAGTAAGAATAGCGTCCTTTATCTTGATGAAGCTGCGAGCTTTCTAATAAAAACTTTTTCTTTCCCTTCATACGTCTATATAAAGAAATTGGCGTAATGCTATCTCCTTCTTCTTCAGCGATTACTAAAAATGTTCTTCCCTGTTCTTTTTGCTTCATAAATTCCTCTTTTGTCATCATGCCTTTCACCTCAATCTGAAAAATAAAAAAGTCCTCTACATATCGAAAATATGTAGAGGACGATAAATTTACCGTGGTACCACCTCATGTTGGACGCAAAAGCATCCCGCTTTATTCAGGTACAAAATATATACCTTATCCTTGTAACGGCGGAACCCGGGTTGCCTACTGAAAAAATTGTTCAGCATACCTCTCGTAAGCCCATTCCGTATATGGAACCGTACCGGGCTCCCACCTATCCCCGGCTCTCTGTAACGTCTCCAATATACGTACTCTTCTTACTTAAACGATTTCATTTATTTAATTTTTTGTACACAAAAAGGGAGTACTCATCCTATAGAAAGGACGGGTACTCCCGTGGTGCCACCTTAATTCGTTACGAATGTAACGCACTTTACCGTATCAAAAACAATACGTGTCTCTTGTATCGATGAGATCATGTCGCCAAAGCCTACTTCTTTCGTTTCGGTTTGGAAGCTCCGAAGCCCATTCCACATCAATCCCATACTGATTCACACCAACCATCAGCTCTCTGACATGTTCATCATGTGTACTCTTCTTCATCAACGCTTGCATTTTTTTAAGTTGCACTCATTATAGACCTGACTTTTTTCATAAGTCAATACTTTTTAAAAAAATTTATTTTTCTCTCCTTTCAATATTATATTGACAAAACAACCTCTTTTTATGTAAATATAATAAATACTCTATTAAAAATAAGGTTTTTTGTATGAATATTATATATTAAAAAAGTAAAATGATGTCAAAAAACGCTTACATTTCTGAAAATTCATATTTCTGTATGGATTTCTCAGAATAATCATGATAGATTATAAATATGCATAACGCATCAAAAGACATGACAAAAGGAAGGGGAACTACATGAGTACGCAGATGTTAACTTTAACTTCAATCTCTATCTACATGCTCGGGATGTTAGTAATTGGCTATTTCGCCTATAAACGAACGTCCAACTTAACAGATTATATGCTTGGCGGGCGTACACTAGGCCCCGCAGTAACAGCATTAAGCGCTGGAGCATCCGATATGAGTGGTTGGCTTTTAATGGGCTTACCCGGTGCAATGTTTAGCGTTGGATTAAGTAGTAGTTGGATTGCGATCGGCCTGACACTAGGCGCATACGCAAACTGGCTATATGTCGCTCCTCGCTTACGTACCTACTCTGAAATTGCAAATAACTCTATTACTATCCCAGAATTTTTGGAACACCGTTTCCACGACAAATCTCACATGCTACGTTTAGTATCCGGACTTGTTATTATGATTTTCTTTACTTTCTATGTAGCTTCAGGATTAGTTTCAGGTGCTGTATTATTTGAAAATTCATTTGGCATGAACTATCATGTTGGATTATTCATTGTTGCAGGCGTTGTTGTAGCTTACACATTATTTGGTGGTTTCTTAGCAGTAAGTTGGACAGACTTCGTGCAAGGAATCATTATGGTAATTGCTCTTATTCTTGTTCCTATCGTAACAATTATGAACTCGAACGGACTTGGACCTGCATTTGATACAATTCGTGCTGTAGATCCAACACGTTTAGATATTTTTAAAGGCGCTTCTACTTTAGGGATGATTTCTTTATTCGCATGGGGTCTTGGTTATGTTGGACAACCTCATATTATCGTACGCTTTATGGCAATTTCGTCTGTAAAAGAAATTAAAAGCGCACGAAGAATTGGTATGAGCTGGATGATTTTCTCTGTTGTCGGAGCTATGTTTACTGGTCTTATCGGTATTGCTTACTACTCACAACAAGAGTTAACATTATCTAACCCAGAAACAATTTTCCTTGAACTTGGAAAAATTTTATTCCATCCACTTATTACTGGATTTTTATTAGCAGCTATTTTAGCAGCTATTATGAGTACAATTTCATCTCAATTACTCGTTACTTCTAGTGCTATAACAGAAGATTTATATCGTACATTCTTTAAACGTTCTGCTTCTGATAAAGAACTTGTATTTGTCGGTCGTATGGCTGTACTTGTTATTGCATTAGTTGGGTGCGCTTTAGCGTTTAAACAAAATGATACGATTTTAGCTCTTGTTGGATACGCTTGGGCTGGATTTGGTTCCTCATTCGGACCTGCTATTTTATTAAGCTTATATTGGAAACGTATGACAAAATGGGGCGCACTTGCTGGTATGATTTCTGGTGCCACCACAGTAATTATTTGGACTCAATTCAAATTCTTAAAAGAAGTTTTATATGAAATGATTCCTGGTTTCACTATTAGTTTACTAGTAATCGTAATTGTTAGTTTACTAACGCAACCTTCAAAAGAAGTTGAAGAGCAATTTGAGGATTTCGAAAAACAACATAGTCATAATCTATAAAGGAAAAGCTCTGCTATCGTAATAGCAGAGCTTTCTTTATATCAAAGTTCGACAATCTTCTGCGCGAATTTAACAATTTCTTTATGTTTCGTTAAATTAAACGTAACACTACTCCTTTATAGTAGTACTATCAGCACTTATACAGAAAGGGGACTCCAACATGTTAGCAGCTTTCCAGCAACAACAAACACGAAAATTTTCACCTATCACCAATACTTCTGCGTCTTGTTTGAGCATACAACCTAATCCACCTAAAATTTCAATTGCTCCTTCTGTTATTTCAGTCATCGGTGTTCATATGGAAAAAAATAAATTAAAAGTAAGAACGGGACAAAGCACTGAGTTATCAGCTTCCGTTTTGCCAATGCAAGCGACGAATAAAGAACTTATTTGGACAAATATGAATGCTGATGTTATCACACTGTATCCAAAAGGGGATACGGTAACGATTACTGGAAAAAGTGCCGGAAGAGCAGTCGTAATTGTCACAACTGCTGAAGGAAAGTTCCGTGACCTATGTATCATTCATGTACAACCTTATATGACAAACCCAAAGTAAAAGAGTGGCTTCCGAGCTACTCTTTTACTTCATTTCAATGTGTGGATTTTTACTTTTAACAAGATTGATGAATTGCGCTTTATCTTTAGGAGAAATAATTTCTGTTTGATGCGCGCCGTAAACAATTTCAAGTCGATCAAATGATAAAGCATGAGCCGCAATTGGATTTTTCGTATTTGAAATTTGTTTTATATCTCGTATAAATATGCGCTTTTTCACGAAACCGGATCTAATAGTAATTGTTTCTTCTCCGACGATGTATTTTGTTGAAAACCAACTCCAAATAAATAATATGGCTAACGGAATTGTAAAGAATAAAAGAAAATATTCTCTCCCTGCAAATATGGGAGCAAAACACGCTCCAATGATAACGAAAAAAATCGGATATAACCATACATCTTTTTTTGATGGAAATTCCACTAAACTTCTCCTCTCTTGATTTAAGTCAATGTATCTTCTCTTCTTCCCTATTACAATGAAAACAACATTAGAATAGGAGGACATATTATGACTGAACGAAAGTATGCCTTATTTGCTGGCTCTTCTCTTCTTGTTATGGCATTCATTGCATTTTTTTCTTACGGTTTTGTTCATGGAACTCTCGTTGTACAAGAAAACGCGAATACCACATTCCATAATATCCAAACTTCAAATTCACTTTTCAAAGCAGAAATCTTCGGGTGGATTATCATTTTCATTACTGATATTGTCGCCGCGTGGGCTCTTTATTTCTTTCTAAAACCGATTCATACTAGCCTCTCATTACTAGCTACCTTGCTTCGTCTTATGTATACAGCGATACTTGGAATCGCTATATTCAATCTAATATTAGTATTGCTACTTTCAAAAAGTACGATTGCGAATCCAGAAGCATATACGATGTTATTTCTCAATGCATTCGCATACATTTGGTCTGTAGGATTAATCATTTTCGGCTTACATCTTTTCGTTTTAGGTTATATCGCTTTTCTATCTAAACATATACCGAAATGTATTAGCCTACTACTATTCATCGCTTCTATCGGTTATATTGTAATTCACGTCATGAATACGATGTTTTCACAGTACGATACAGTGATCTCAATCATACAAGCGTTGTTCCAATTGCCAATGATTGCAGGTGAATTAAGCCTTGCGATATGGCTACTATTAAAAGGGGGGAAATCCATTACTTAATTCGCTTTTTAATTCGACTTAATGATTCTGGTGTAATACCAAGATAGCTCGCTAGCTGATATTGCGGGACACGATTGCTTAAATGCGGGCGTTTTTGTAATAATGCTTTATATCGCTCTTCTGGTGTCGATGAGATAAATAAAGCAAGTTCATCTTGTACTTCACCGAACTTATACTCAATCATTTTTCGCGTCATTTCTTCTAATTGTGAGTATTTATTATACATGTCCTTTTCACTATGAAGGTTCCCAACAACTACTATACAATCTTCTAAACATGTTAACGTATATGAGGATGATTTATCTTGTTTATGATGATTAAAATTTGTGATTGCTTGTTCTTCTGTATAAAAATTAGATGTAACCCCTTTCCCTGTTTCATCTATACAATGTTGCCTCACACATCCCTTTAATACAAAATAACATTTCGAAGGAACATCTCCTTGCCTTAGGAGCACGGTTCCTTTTTTATATTCTTCAATTTGTAATTCACTGAGAATCATTTGCTGCTCTTCTTCGCTTAATATTGTAAATCTATTCATATACTTCTTTAATATCTCTTCCATTTCCCTCCCCCTTCTACGCCCGTATTTCTATAAAACAAAAAGAGAAGTATCACAACTTCTCTTTTCTCTCCTAACATTATAATTCCTGTGTATACGCCGGCTCGTTTACTACATTTTTTGCTGTTCGTTTTTGTTGCTGTAGTAAGAAAACAGATACACCAAACAATACAAGCACGCTACCGATAATTTGCATTACATTTAATCTTTCCCCGAGTAAGAAGAACGCTAGTATAGATGCTCCAACTGGTTCTCCCAAAATACTCATTGAAATTGTTGTTGCATTTACGTAGTTTAATAACCAATTATTAATGACGTGTGACACTGTTGGCACAACCGCAAGTAAAAGAAAAACAGTCCAGTCCCACTTCGTATAACCTGTAAAAGGCACTTGCAATACTATATTATAAATCCCCATAAAAATACCTGCGAATGCAAAAACTGTAAAGCTGTAAATCCAGTGTGATACTTTCTTTACTGTCGTTTGCCCGATAAATAAATAACCGACAACCGCTATTACACTTAAAAAGGATAATATATCTCCGTAAATTGCTTGTTCACTTAGCCCTAAATCTCCCCAGCCAATACACATTACGCCTAGTATCGCGATTCCCATTGTCGCAATGGCTGAGTATGTTGTTCTTTCTTTAAATAAGAAAAAACCTCCAACTAAAGATACGATTGGTTGAAGCGCTAAAATAATCGTCGAACTAGCAACTGTCGTATGCTTTAAAGATTCAAACCATAAAAGAAAATGAAGTGCTAAAAAGAAACCAGATCCAATTAAAAATCCCCAATCTTTTATTTGAATCTTACTAAACTCTTCCCGTTTTTTCCAAACGATAGGCAGCATAATAAGTACGATAATCCATAATCGGTACATACTTAATATTGAAGATGGTGCTGAGGACATCTTTACAAAAACTGCTGCGAATGAAATGGCTATAATGGAAATTGCTAATGGTAGTGCGATTGACCTTTCTTGTTTCAAATTCCGTCTCCCCTCTCGCCTGTCAAAAATCCCACTTCATTATATCCGTTTTCTTTCCTAACTTAAATACTAATTTTTTAGATTCTTCGTACCATTATGGTAAAATAGAAACGAAAGCACCTATTAGTGAATATTTCTTTCTTTTTCACTACAAGCGTCGCTCTTACAATCATTACAGTAAATTTTTATTTAGGGGGATCTACATGAATCAAACAATAGGGAGAATTGAAGAGATTTCATTTTACAGTGCATCACTTCAAGAAGATGTTACACTTCTCATTTACTTACCAGTAAATTACACACCACTGCACAAACATACAATTGTAATTGCACAAGATGGTAGAGATTATTTTCAGCTTGGTAAAGCGCACCGTGTAATTGAGCGCCTTCGTGAAACTGAAGAAATTGACCGTACAATTATTGTCGGTATTCCATATAAAAATGTACACGATCGTAAAGAAAAATATTTCCCAAATGAAGTTAAAAACGCTGCGTATATTCGTTTCCTTGCTCATGAACTTGCACCGTATATCGATGAAAATTATCCAACGTACCAAATGGGAAAAGGTCGTGTGCTAATTGGTGATTCCCTTGGCGGAACAGTTTCCTTTATGACTGCACTTATGTATCCGCATACATTTGGTAAAGTCGTTATGCAATCACCATTTGTGGATGAAACAGTAATGAACTTAACAAAAGACTTCAAAAATCCGGAGGCGCTAGAACTTTATCACGTCATTGGGACAAAAGAAACAGCTGTAAAGCGTACGGATGGACAAGTATCTGATTTCGTAAGGCCGAACCGTGAGCTTAATACGCTTCTGACAGATAGAAATTTCATCACGCATTACGAGGAGTTTGAAGGTAATCATACGTGGAAGTATTGGCAAACTGATTTACCGAAAGCTTTCTCTCATATGCTATCAATGAAATAATAGAGAGCAGTATTCAGAATAATTTGATATAATAGATTAAGAGAGTTATTTTCTCAAAATCTAACTAGACTTACAAAGGGAGGAATTGGAACATGAAATTAGGCATTGTAATTTTTCCATCTAAAATGATTCAAGATAAAGCGAACGGATTGCGTAAACGTTATGATCCGCACTACGCATTAGTTCCGCCACATATTACATTGAAAACACCCTTTGAGACGCAAGATGATCAACTAGAATCGATTGTCAACGAGTTACATACAATCGCAAGTAAAACGAACCCTTTCACCCTTCATGTTGGAAAAGTTGGTTCATTCGCACCTGTTAATAATGTTCTTTATTTTAAAGTAGAAAAAACACCTGAACTTACTTTCTTAAATGAGGAAATGCATAGCGGATTCTTTACACAAGAACGCGAATACGCTTTCGTACCTCATTTAACAATAGGACAAGGCTTATCAGATGCAGAGCATGCTGATGTATTAGGTCGATTACGTATGAAAGATTTCTATTATGAGCAACCAATTGACCGCTTCCATCTTCTATATCAATTAGAAAATGGAACATGGACTGTACACGAAACATTTCACCTTGGAAAGGGGAACAACTAATTTGCACGCACAGATCGTACAAACGGACGAACAACTAAGAGATGCATTCTCTGTACGTAAGCAAGTATTTGTGAATGAACAACAAGTTTCTGCCGAAGAAGAGTATGATGAGTTTGAAGAAACTTCCATACACGTTGTTATATATGATAATGATGTTCCCGTTGGTGCTGGCCGTTTTCGCACCCTTGATGGAATAGGAAAAATGGAACGCATTTGTGTACTAGCTTCCCATCGTAAAAAAGGCATTGGAAAAATTGTTATGGATGCACTTGAAGCATATGCGAAGGAAAACTCACTACCAAAATTGAAGCTGCATGCCCAAACACATGCTGAAGATTTCTATAAGAAACTTGGATATATAACGAATTCTGATGTATTCATGGAAGCAAATATTCCTCACATCGTTATGATAAAAGAATTGTAATTTGAAAACAGGAGGTATCCCCTCCTGTTTTTTTACATTGCTATTTTCTTTTTCTTCCGCTAAAGTTAAATGTTGATGCTATAGTTTTGAAGGTGAATATATGACACAAGAAAAATTTTCACAAAAATCATTAACGCACGCTGACATTCCACGTGCAACATATCATATTCCTAAAACATCTACCCATTTAATTATGGAAGAAGATGCAGATGCGGCATATTTCCGCGCACTCGAACAACAAAATGTATTTTTAAACGAAAAACAATTAGAGGCCGTGCGAACGACAGAAGGTCCTGTTCTTACATTGGCTGGTGCCGGAAGCGGGAAAACATCTGTTTTAACAACTCGCGTCGGTTATTTAGTAAATGTAAAACAAGTTCATCCTAGAAATATTTTATTGCTTACATTTACACAAAAAGCGGCTGAAGAAATCCGAAATCGTGTCGCAAATTTACCAGGTATGAATCATGCAGCAAGTAGCTACGTTGTTGCTGGTACATTCCACTCTGTCTTTTTAAAATTACTTCGTAGCCAAGGATATAATCAGCAAATTTTAGCAAATGAAAAGCATAAGCAAATTATGCTCAAGAAAATTTTAAAAGAGTTACGTTTAAAAGACGATTATGATGCTGAAACGATGCTCGCGATGATTTCACTTGAGAAAAACAAGTTGAATCGTCCGAAAGATATAAAAGCAAAAACACCCGTTGAACAAGAATTTAAAGAAGTATACGAGCGTTTTGAAGAAGTGAAACAACGATATAATTATATCGATTTCGATGACATCTTATTAGAAACATATTATATGTTAGAAAATAATGCTCCTTTGCTTACCCAATTACAACAACGTTTCCACTATATTGAAGTAGATGAGTTCCAAGATACATCGTATGCACAATATGAAATTGTAAAATTGTTAGCTTCGCCAAGAAATAATTTGTTTATCGCAGGTGATGATGATCAGGCGATCTATGGTTGGCGAGGAGCAAGTCACCAAATTATTTTATCTTTTCCAAAAGAATTTGATAACACTACGATTATTGCACTTAATACGAATTATCGCTCCAATCCTTTTATCGTCGGACTTGGAAATGAAGTTATCAAACTAAATCAAGAGCGTTTTGATAAAGAACTATATTCGGTGCGCGAAGAAGGTGTACAACCTTTTTACGCAAGACCTGCTACGACTCTTGATGAAGCAAATCAAATTTTGCAGCTCATTCAAGAAAAAGTAGATAGCGGTGAACGAAACTATAAAGATTTTTGTTTACTGTATCGTACCCATTCTGTAAGCCGTTCGTTACTTGATCAGCTTACCATTCATAAAATCCCGTTTATTAAGCACGGTGCGAGTCAGTCATTTTATGAACATTCTTTAATTAAACCTGTATTAGATCATTTACGGCTCGTAATTGAACCATTTCGACTAGAATCACTTTCAAATATATTACCAACGATGTACATCGGGCGTGATGATTGTATTTCATTTATTGAACGTGAGCAATGGAAATATGGTGAGGGGCGGTTCCCTTCTCTTCTTCATTTCTTACTATTAAATCCAAGCTTAAAACCTTTTCAAGTGAAAAAGGTAAATGAGCGTATCGATTTTATTAAATTTATAAAAGAATTAGAACCGAAAAAAGCATTAAAAGAAATTATTCATGGGAAAGGAAAGTATTTAGAGTACTTACAAAGTAACGATCGTTCTTCTTTTACGATGCATAAAGATATACAAGAAGAAATGTTAGAAGAATTAATGGAGTCGGCAAATCGTTTCACCGATATTCCAGCTTATTTACAATTCATTGATGAAGCAATTCAAGGTCAAAAGGAAATGGAAGCATTAAAAACAATGCTGCAAAAAGATGCTGTTTCGCTTATGTCTATTCATAACGCAAAAGGCCTTGAATTTCCATGCGTCTTTTTACTTGGAGCGAGCGATGGTATTCTGCCTCATACTTCGTCTTTAAAAGATGCAAATGATCGTATTACAGAGACTTCTGAAGCTTTAGAAGAAGAACGCCGACTACTTTATGTCGCAATTACACGTGCAAAAGAAGAATTGTACATTTCCTCTCCGCAATTTTTCAGAGGAAAAAAATTAGATATATCTCGTTTTTTATATACTGTACGAAAAGATTTACCTGAAAAGACATCCACTAAATAAGGATGTCTTTTTTTTATATTGCATTATGTACATCCCTCCTATATAAATTCCCTGTTTTCATCATGATAATTAACGTAATATCAACCATATCCCACTCATATTGTAATAGTGTATGTCAGAACTCACGAGAAGGAGTGAACATAATGAGCTGCAATTGTAACGAAGATAATCAACATGATTTTGATTTCAATTGTGTATCAAATGTCGTTCGTTTTATACATGAACTGCAAGAATGTGCAACGACAACATGTGGATCTGGTTGCGAAGTTCCATTTTTAGGAGCACATAACACTGCATCAGTAGCAAATACACGTCCTTTTATTTTATACACAAAAGCCGGAGAACCATTTAAAGCATTTGCACCAACTGCAAGCCTTACTAGCTGCCAATCTCCAATTTTCCGCGTAGAAAGTATAGATGATGATGATGATTGTGCTGTATTACGTGTATTAACTGTAGTATTAGGTGATAGCTCCCCTGTACCACCTACTGATGACCCAATTTGTACGTTTTTAGCTGTACCAAATGCAAGACTAGTATCAACCTCCACTTGCCTTACTGTTGATTTAAGTTGCTTCTGCGCTATTCAATGCTTACGTGATGTTTCTATATAAAACTAAATACTGATTTAAGCATGGATTGGGTGGCAGAATTATCTGCCACCCAATCCATGCTTAAAGAGTATGATTATGTAAATTTCTTAAAATTGGGAACTTGTCTAGAACATAGAACCTGTCCTTTTCATTAACTGAAAGTAGAAACAGATAAAGGAGTGAAAAACATGTTCTCTTCTGATTGCGAATTTACTAAAATCGATTGCGAGGCAAAACCAGCTAGTACACTACCTGCCTTCGGTTTTGCTTTCAACGCGTCTGCACCTCAGTTCGCTTCACTATTTACACCACTATTATTACCTAGCGTAAGTCCAAACCCAAATATTACTGTTCCTGTAATAAATGATACAGTAAGTGTTGGAGATGGCATTCGAATTCTACGAGCTGGTATTTATCAAATCAGTTATACATTAACGATTAGTCTTGATAACGTTCCTGCTGCACCAGAAGCTGGTCGTTTCTTCTTATCATTAGGTACGCCAGCTAACATTATTCCCGGATCAGGTACAGCGGTTCGTTCTAACGTTATTGGTACTGGTGAAGTAGACGTATCCAGCGGTGTTATTCTTATTAACTTAAACCCTGGTGACTTAATTCAAATTGTACCAGTTGAATTAATTGGAACTGTAGACATCCGTGCAGCAGCATTAACAGTTGCACAAATTAGCTAGTAAAAAGCGGTATTTCTAATACAGAAATACCGCTTTTTATATGTATAATAAAAAACACTCACAATAACATGAGTGTTTTATTCTTCATATTGTTTTATTGTGTTCTTCTTTTTCCCACAATTACATCCCTTTTTCTTCACAAATCCTTGTTGCTGTAATTGTTCTTGATATGCCTGTTGTTGCGCTTGGTGTTGTTGCTGTATATGATACCATTGCTGCAGGTCATATGAATTTTGCCTTGGATTATTACTCACAGCAAACATCTCCTCTACTCTCAATTCTGTCTATTTACTATATGAACAACTTGTTATTTCCGTTCCCTCATTCTTTTAAACTCCGCTTTTTCTCGTATTATGAAAATATATTATTCTCCCATAAAATATCCTGTAATCGTTTCAATGATTGCGGCTGCACCTGCAATAGCTAATAATGCAAGTAACGGCTCCGCAACGATAGGAATCCAATTATATAAAACTAGTAAAAAAGCACTAACCCATACACCTGTACACCAATAACAACTTAATAATTCACCAATCCACTTTCTTAATCCTTTACCTTTTACTTTTGTAAACGTTGATATACTTCCATCCGGCTCCGTAATCTCTAGCTCATCAATAAACGGTCTTCGTAAAAAGGCTGTAATTTTATCATAAACGATTAAACGAGTGAGCCTAAAAGCAGCTAACGCGAAAATAAAAAATAAAAGCCAGCTTGTAAACAGCATGATTCCACCTTCCCTTATCTTCTTTCGCCTATTTAAAAAAAAAGGTCTTGAGATTGTGACCAAATCTCCTCGACTCCAATATCTTATTAATGTAAATACAAACAAGAAGATAAGGAGTGACATTAATGAGTTGTAACGAAAATAAACACCATAGCTCTTCTCATTGTGTAGTTGACGTTGTAAAATTCATCAATGAATTACAAGATTGTTCTACAACAACGTGTGGATCTGGTTGTGAAATTCCATTTTTAGGTGCACACAATAGTGCTTCAGTAGCAAATACGCGCCCTTTTATTTTATACACAAAAGCTGGAGCACCATTTGAAGCATTTGCACCATCTGCAAACCTTGTTAGCTGCCAATCTCCAATTTTCCGTGTGGAAAGTGTAGATGATGATAGCTGTGCTGTGCTACGTGTATTAACTGTTGTATTAGGTGATGGTTCTCCTGTACCACCTGGTGATAATCCAATTTGTACGTTTTTAGCTGTACCAAATGCAAGATTAGTATCGACATCTACTTGTATTACTGTTGATTTAAGCTGTTTCTGTGCTATCCAGTGCTTACGCGACGTTTCTATCTAATAAGTGAAGTAAACTAAAAAACTATTGGGGTGGTAGAAGGTTTCTACCACCTCTACATATTTAAAAGCCGGCCATACTAATTGATTGGATATCATCTATAGACAACCTAATATCTCTCATACTATTTTGCGGCATAATGGATACAATGCCATTACGATACGATATTATCGATCCAACATATGAGACTGTAGTTGTTTTTATTCTGCACCTTACTTTCGGAATGTAATGAGGGCGGTTTAATAAAAAATGAATTTTCTCTTCATTATTCATATCCTTAAATGATTTATTGTACGGGACTGTTCTCACTGGTTCTGGCTGCTCTTGTACTTGTTCCTCTTCTTCTATTTTTTCTTCGATTTTTTCTTCTACTTGCTCTTCTTGTTGTTGTTCTATTACCTCTTCCACAGCACTACTTACAACATTTTCGTTTCTATTACTTTTCTCTTTTGGATCCTCATTCTCAAAGTTTGTTAAGATAATTCTTTTTATTTTCGGTGCAGCAAGTTCCAAACTTACTTGCGCAATATATAACAACGGTTTTCCAACTGTTGAACTTTTATTTTTATTCTTCACACTCGTCCCTCCCACTTCCATACGTAGCTGAATAAATCGTGTACTATTATAGTTATATTCATAACGTGGCAAGAACTTTCGTTAAAAATCGTTCTTTCTAAGAACAAATAAAAAGGACAATCTCAACATTTAGAGATTGTCCTTTTAAATTTAATATCATATTTATCCTAAGATGTGATACCCTGAATCAACGTGAATGTTCTCTCCTGTTACGCCGCGTGCTAAATCACTGAATAAGAACACTGCTGTATCCCCAACTTCTTCTTGAGTTGTTGTACGACGAAGTGGTGCGCGCTCCTCAATTTCTCTTAAGATTGAGTTAAAGTCGCCTACACCTTTTGCAGATAACGTACGAATTGGTCCTGCAGAAATAGCGTTAACGCGAATGCCATGTTGGCCTAAATCGTTAGCTAAATATTTCACGCTCGCTTCTAATGAAGCTTTCGCAACACCCATAACGTTATAGTTTTTCACAACGCGCTCGCCGCCAAGATATGTTAACGTTAAAATATTTCCGCCTTCTGTCATTACTTTCTTCGCTTCTCTTGCTACAGCTGTTAAAGAGAATGCACTAATATTTTGTGCAAGTAAAAATCCATCGCGAGAAGTATCTACAAATTCACCTTTTAAGTCGTCACGATTTGCAAAAGCAATACAGTGTGCTACACCGTGAATCGTACCAACTTCTTGCTTGATTGTTTCAAAACAAGCTGTAAGCTCTTCATCATTTGTTACATCACAAGGTAATACAAGTGATTCTTGTCCTTCTAATGTGTCCGCTAATTCACGAACGTTTCTCTCTAAACGTTCTCCTGCATATGTGAATATTAATTTTGCACCTGCATTATGCAAAGATCGAGCAATTCCCCACGCAATACTTCTTTGGTTCGCAACGCCCATAACAACAAATGTTTTCCCTTGTAATAGTTCCATGATATATCCTCCCAGAAATACTTATACTTGTTATTAGTACCTGATACTATAATTATAGTACCATAAAACCTCTTAAAGGCAAACAAAAAGTCATTAACTTAAATTTTGTTAATGACTTTTTGTTTCTATAAAAAATCGCTCTAATCCTTCTTCCCAAGAAGGCATTTGTAAAAAACCATTTAATCGTAACATTTTATGTTGGAAAATAGAATATTTCGGCCTCGCTGCCGCCGCACCAAATTCGTCGGTTGAAACAGGTAATACATTCACTTTCATATTTGCATACGAAAATATTTTTTGGGCAAATTCAAACCAAGAGCATGAGCCTCTATTTGATACATGATACGTACCGTATAAAGAAGTATGAATGAGCTTATTAATAATCACATTTAAATCTGCCACATACGTAGGAGAACCGATTTGATCCGCTACAACAGATATTTCTGCTCTTTCTTTACCTAATTGCATCATCGTTTTCACAAAATTATTTCCATACTTACCATATAACCATGATGTACGAACGATAAAGTATTTATTATGTAACTCTTTGACAAACTGCTCTCCCGCATACTTAGAAGCTCCGTATATATTTATCGGTGCCGGATTATGAAATTCATCATATCCCTCTGGTCTGTCGCCCTGAAATACATAATCAGTACTAATATAAACTAACTTCGCCCCTACTAATTGTGAAGCAACCGCTACATTTCGAGCTCCTATTGCATTTATTACATAAGCAAGATCTTGTTCTTTCTCAGCATGATCAACCTTTGTATACGCTGCACAATGAATAATTATATGTGGCCTTATTTCTTGTACCACTTGCTGCACTTGGGATATATTTGTTATATCTAGTAACTTTTTATCAAATGGATATATGTCATATTCTTCAGGATTTAACTCTTCTTGTAGTTGCTTTCCCAATTGACCATTTGCTCCCGTTATGATAACCCGCTCTTTCATTTATATACCCCTTACTGTTTTAATGGTTTCCACCATTCCTTATTCTTCTCATACCATTGCACTGTTTCTTCTAATCCTTGCTCAAACGTATACTTTGGTTCCCAATCAAATTCATTCTTCATTTTCTTTGCATCAATCGCATAACGACGATCGTGTCCTAAACGGTCTGTCACATATTCAATATCTTTTTTCGTTTTTCCTAAGAGGGTAATGATTTGTTCCACAACATCTATATTTGTTTTTTCATTATTTCCACCTATATTATATACTTCTCCTATACGCCCCTTATGCAGAACAACGTCAATCGCACTACAATGATCCGTTACATGTAACCAATCTCTTACGTTTAATCCATCACCATATAACGGTAGTTTTTTTCCTTCCAGCGCATTCGTAACCATTAACGGAATTAATTTTTCAGGATATTGATACGGGCCATAGTTATTAGAGCAACGCGTTACTATAACCGGTAATTGATATGTTTTATAATAAGATAAAGCTATCATATCGGCACTCGCTTTGCTTGAAGAATATGGACTATTTGGAGCTAACGGGGTTTCCTCGGTAAATCGACCTGTTTTCCCTAAAGAGCCATACACCTCATCTGTTGATACTTGCACGAGTTTAATATGTGGATATTTTTTTACTAATTCTAATAAGGTGACTGTCCCAATTACATTTGTATCATAAAAAGGGATCGGATTTTCAATACTACGGTCCACATGTGATTCAGCTGCAAAGTTTACAATTACTTGAACGTCTCGCTCTTTTATGACATGTTCTAGCAGCTCCCTATTTTGAATTTCCCCTTTTACAAAATAGTAATTCGGATGATCTTGAATAGACTTTACATTATTTAGATTTCCACTATATGTTAATGCATCAAAATTAATAATTTTATATGTTTCATAGCTTTGTAACATATAATGCACGAAATTACTTCCAATAAATCCGGCCCCACCTGTTACTAATATATTCATAAACAACTCTCCTACTCAAAAACTATCTTCACATTCCTGAAGTGATGGTAATATTCGATCTTTGTCAGACAAAATAGGACTTGTTACCGGCCATGGAATTGCTAAGTCTTTATCGTCCCAAAGTACCCCTGAGTCATGATCGGCACTATAATACTCATCTACTTTATACATAACAATAGTATGCGGGACAAGTGTACAAAAACCATGTGCAAATCCTTTTGGCACTAATAATTGCCGATGATTATCCGCACTTAAAATATATCCTCTCCACTGTTTAAACGTTGGTGAATCTTTTCGCAAATCAACGATAACGTCATAAATTGCTCCTTGCATAACTTGAATAAGTTTCGTTTGTGCTTTCGGATTTTTTTGAAAGTGTAATCCCCGAATCGTTCCCGCTTCTGCTGAATAAGAAACATTATCCTGTACAAATAAATACGTAACTCCTAATGTTTCTAGCACCTTCTTATTATAGCTTTCAGTAAAAAAGCCTCGCTCATCTCCAAATAACCTCGGTTCTAACAATTTTGCGTCAATAAAGTTTGTTTCTATAACTTTCATATTCTCACCTATTCTCCGTTAAACTGTCTACCAAAGTTTATATCCCGTGCTAACGTATTCGCCTTTTGAAGAGAAACGTGAGTTCCCGCATCAGTCCACCAACCGCTCATTTCATTATAGGTAAGTGCTCCTCGTTTTAAATACCAATTATTGATATCTGTAATTTCAAGTTCTCCCCTTGCAGAAGGTTTTAATTCTTTGATATAAGAAAAGACTTTTGAATCATACAAATAAATTCCTGTAACTGCATAGGAACTTTTCGGCTCTTTCGGCTTTTCTTCAATTTCAATTATTTTTCGGTTTTCAATATGTGCTACACCAAATCTCTCCGGATCATCTACAGATTGCAGCAGTACTTTCGCACCTTCTTTTTGATTTGCAAACTCTTCAACGTACGGACGAATGTCATCTGAAAAAATATTATCCCCTAATATAACTACCATACGATCGCTCCCGACGAAATCCTCACAAAGCCCTAATGCTTGTGCAATTCCGCCAGCCTTATCTTGCACACGATACGTAAAGGACACGCCAAACTCTTGACCACTTCCTAAAAAACTAACAACATCCCCCATATGCTCTTTACCTGTAATAATCATAATATCTGTAATCTCGCATTGTTTCAGCTTATATACCGCATGATAAATCATTGGATAACGTCCAACAGGAAGCAAATGTTTATTTGTTACTTTCGTTATTGGATATAATCTCGATCCTGTTCCACCTGCTAAAATAATTCCTTTCACCCTGCATCTCTCCCTTATGATGGAGATAGTATATCTTTGTAATGTTCTACAAGCACTTTCCGATACTTTTCATATGTATCCCCATCAAACTCATCTCCGTTGTAATGAATACACCATAAATTTGCTTGATTCGGGATACCAATTAAATAACCAGCCTTTTGAAACTCTAGAGACTGCGACACATCATAAAAGTGGAATCCCTGAAACAAATCTTCTCGCCATGGAATATCATATTGTGTGGCCATGAGTAAACCGTCAATTGCCTGAACTGACATAAATGATTGATTATCATAAAATATCTGATCTAAATTCAATAATTGATAATTCTGTCTTCTATACTCAATCACTTTCCCTACTAAATTTTTCCCTTCCCACCATATCCCGTTACTCGGTAAAAATTGAGCACCAGCTACTCCAATTAAACCAAGTTTTTCATTTTCTTTAAAAAGAGAAATGAGTGTATAAAACATCTCTCGATTAATGAGGTAAGTATCTTGATGTATATACACTTTGTACTTCGCTGGATATGAAAGCGCTCGGTTGTACGCACTTGCCATACTTTTTGCATCGCGTATCGGAAAAATTTGCACAGCATAGCCAGGGGGAACAAAAAGATTTCTTATTTGTCTCTCGCATTGTTTGAACATCTCTTCATTATTTACACAAACAACGACTAATATTGTATAATCTTTCACTTTGTAATCACCCCCCCTATTCTTCCTTCCTTCTTTCCATCTGACATATAGTGCTCCACAAATATTTTTCTGTACTTTTCGTAGTTCGTCATATTTATATCAAAATGATAATGAATACACCAAGCATCACGCTGTACAGGTACACCGACAGTATATCCCGCTTTTTTAAATTCAAACGATTGAGATACATCATAAAAATCAAACCCGTCGAATAAGTCATCACGCCACGGAATGTCATATTGTGTTGCCATCAGTAGCCCATCAATACATTCTACAGGAATAAACGTTTTTGATTCATGGAATGGTTGCTCTAAACTTGCCATATAAAACAAATCATTCATATAACCAATGACCTTTCCTACAATTCCATGCCCTTCGTTCCATACACCAGTCGGAGGAACATATTGCGCTCCAACCATCCCAATCATACCAAGGTGTTCATGTTCCTCAAATAATTGAAGTAATCCGTATAAAAAAGCCCTATTTATAATAAAAACATCTTGATGTAAATACACTTTATACTTCGCTGGATGCGAAATGGCTTGATTGTATCCACTCGTCATACTTTTCGCATTTCGAATCGGCATAAATTGGACAATATACCCTGGCGGTACTAACAATTGCAATATATGTCGCACGCAGTTTGCATACAATTTCCGATCATTTATACATGTAACAAATAATATTGTTTTGTCTGCAGCACTCATAATTGTGATTTTTCAGCTTCAATAATATACTGAAATACAACTGTCTCAGCCATGAAGCCACTTCCAAGACGATATTTTTTACAAATTCCATATAACTCCTCAATAAGCGGCTCATACATTTTATGATCAACATATACACGATCTACTTTACTAATAACATATCCTGCTTTTAAAAACATTCTTAGCATTTCATTAAATGTAAAGAAACGAATATGTGTTTTATCTAATAAACCATATTCTGTATACGTCCAGTTTCCGGCAAGTAAGGGAGCTAATACTGAAATATGAGCAACGTTTGGTATACTTGCTAAAATCACACCATTTTTCTTTATATATGGCTTAACCTTTTCAATCACAGCCCACGGATCAAATAAATGCTCTAATACATCTCCAAATAGGATGCAATCAAATTGCCCCTCCTCATAAGGAAGATCTATTTTTTCTATATCCCCTAAAATAACATGATCTAGTCTTTCTTTCGCTTTTTCTGCCGCCTCTGGAAATGCCTCAATTCCTGATACACGTGTACCATTTTCTTTAATAGCTGCTCCCAATGCACCGCTCGAGCAACCAATATCGAGAACTTCTTTCCATTCCTTCTTTATATGCTTTAATAAATTCGGATTCGCTGCATTATAATAATGCTCGGACTTTTCTTCATATAAAGTATTTTTTTCCCGATTCATTTCACACACTCCTTATGTAAATTGAATTTGAAATATAAATCTCATATGAATCCTATAAAGTGAAACTTTAATCAGCAATGGTTTTGTTCATTCCCACTGATTATTAGCCCACATCAATCGGTTATTTACGGACATCCTGATTCCTACAAATATTGTAATAAAAGATGTTATCTGTAGGGACTATATTACTGATACTCTAATATATAGCCCCTCTCTTAGAGTTAGAATAACTATAAGTCATTTCTTAAAAATGAAACTTATTACAATTTATATTGTTTATCAAAAAGGCTCCGAAAATATTTACGGTTATATTCAATTACAGCATTATTCGGGACATAAGAAGCTGCTAATTCATTGTAATAATACGCTTTGTCTTGCTCTCCTAACTTGCTATAACACATACACATTTGTAAATAGGGTAGCCATGTGTAGCTAGCTGGACTATGGAAAGGACTCTCCGTTGCTATTGGTACTTCCGTTGCAAGTTTAAACCAAAATATCGCTTCATTATATTTTTGTTGTTCCATATATATATGTCCTATTCTTGTACAATTCTCTCCTCTAGGGACATCATACCGAAACGACTTCACACAAGATTCGATTGCCTTCTCCCACATTCCGAGCTTGGCATAGCAATCTCCTAACTTACCACATGCATAAATCTTCTCTTCATACCATCCTTCATCTTGATTAAGAAATGTTTCATATAGAAGAACTGCATCATCATATTTTTGGTTATCCATAGATTCATTTGCGTAATAAAATAAATCTCTCGGACTCAATTCTTCTCCTGCAGCTACAGTATTTTGAAAAATTTTTAAATTACGATCTGTTACTTTTTTTTCTTTTTTATGTGTAATAGCAACATTACTACTAAAAGTCTCACCAGAAATAGCTAAATACTCATGAACCTTTCCAAACCATTGAAATTGTTTTTCACGCTTTACAAGCCGATTTCTTTTTGTACAATATAAAGGTTTCCCGTTAGAATCCATTGTAAGGTGATAAGGCATCGAAACAGCATCAATTTTAGGATCTAATTCCCTTTTTAAGAGTTTCAATGATTCTTGAGCATCTTCTAATAATACGTCATCTGCATCTAACCACAATATATACTCTTGCGTCGCTTTTGAAAAAGAAAAATTTCTTGCTGCTGCAAAATCATCAACCCACTGGAAATCATATATGTTAGGAGTGTATTTCTCTACGATTTCTTTCGTTCGATCGATGGAACCTGTATCAACTACTATAATTTCATCCACAATCTTCTCAACTGTGTCTAAACAACGGGCTATTGTCTCTTCCTCATCTCGAACAATCATACATAAACTAATTGTAATTCCTTGCTTGTTCAACATAATCACCCTCTTCCAAATCAATCATATGTTATACATATACTAAACTTTCCATTTTTTTTAATTATTCAAGTAGTTTAAGATTTCTTTTCAATAATTCAAATGTTCGTGTCATTTTCTTTCGGTTTCGCATCTACTATATAATGAACGCTTTATGGAGGTGATTTTATGTCAAATAATAATTATTCAGATGGATTAAATCCCGATGAAGCTTTATCAGCTAGTGCATTTGACCCTAATCTTGTAGGACCAACATTACCACCGATACCGCCATTTACTCTTCCGTCTGGACCTACCGGACCTACTGGACCTACCGGGCCTACTGGACCATCCGGGCCTACTGGACCTACTGGACCTACCGGGCCTACTGGACCTACCGGGCCTACTGGACCTACCGGGCCTACTGGACCTACCGGGCCTACTGGACCATCCGGACTAGGACTACCAGCAGGACTGTATGCATTTAACTCCGGTGGGATTTCTTTAGATATTGGGGTTAATAATCCAGTACCATTTAATACCGTTGGATCTCAGTTTGGTACAGCAATTTTCCAATTAGATGATGATACTTTCGTAATTAGTGAAACTGGATTCTATAAAATTACTGTTATCGCATATACTGTATCAGTAGGTATATTAGGAGGACTTTCAATTCAAGTAAACGGAGTACCTGTACCAGGTACCGGAACAAGTTTAATCTCAGTTGGAGCACCTATCGTAGTTCAAGCAATTACGCAAATTACGATGACTCCATCATTAGTTGAAGTAATCGTTACTGGGCTTGGGCTATCATTAGCTCTTGGTACGAGTGCATCCATTATTATTGAAAAAATTGCTTAATTTTTTACTTAGCAGTAAAACTGATATCAGTTTTACTGCTTTTTCAATGGTAAATTCAATCATTAAATCTCACTCTTCTACATAGTCATAATAGTGTATGACATTTTGCAGGAGGCACAAATATGGAAAATAAATCTGCTGTTCAACTTTATCTAGAGTTATTAAAGAAAACAATTTTATTTGAAATATGGCTGGAATACGAATCATACTTACCTGCTTCGTTACATATATCTAAGGAATTATCATATGAGCCAGTTACAGTTCCACTTCCTTTATTGATTAAGCAGTACGTAGAAAATCATAATTTAAAAATTATTGAACCTACCGTTTCAAAAAGCGAACGTCATGGTGGAAACGATTGGCCAAGAGCAGCACACAGTATGATTGGTCGAAAACGTATGAACCAATTACATGAAGCAATGGAAACGGTTGTTCGAGAGAATATAGCAGGTGATTTTATTGAAACTGGTGTATGGCGCGGGGGATCTTGTATTTTTATGAATGGTTTTTTACAAGCAAACAACATTACGGATCGTAATGTGTGGGTTGCTGATTCGTTTGAAGGTCTGCCGGCACCTAACTTAGAACAATATCCGAAAGATTATGGTGATTATTTACACACATTCGATTACTTACGCGTTTCTTTAGAACAAGTTCAAGAAAACTTTAGAAAATATGATTTATTAAATGATCAGGTGAAATTTTTAAAGGGCTGGTTTAAAGATACATTACCTTCAGCACCAATAGAAAAAATTGCAATTGCTCGCCTTGATGGCGATATGTATGAATCAACGATGGATAGTCTTGTAAACTTATATGAAAAAGTTTCAACAGGTGGATATATCATTATTGATGATTACGCATTAATAACATGTGCAGAGGCCGTAACAGATTTCAGAAATGAAAGAAATTTAAAAGCTCCTATGACTAAAATTGATGATTTCGGTATTTTTTGGCGAAAAGAATAGAATAAAAAATTATTTAATTGAGGGGTGCTATTACACTAATTTTATTCATGAGAAACAATCCTGTAATAAATAAAAGCAAAGCTCCCCTCACCATAAATTAGAAAATTCCTACTTTACTATAAGAAATGCGTGAATTTATGAACGAAAAGGAGAAGAAAATTACATTAATCCCACCTCCTACCTACAGAATTAGGACATTACGTATGGGAGATTGCACGAGTTCTAAAAAAATATGGAAAATATTTCATTACTTTCTTTTTAATTAACTCTGAATCATCCTATTACTTAAATGCAGGATTAAGCACATTAGTTTTTTATAATCAAATTAACAATTGTTATGTTCTGAATAAAGATATTCCTAATCCACTAAATAAATATGGTTTAGAAATAATAAATAATCCCCATTACAGTTCATGGTGTGGTAGAACTGTGTACACAAGTCATCAAGATATTATTCTTACAAAAAAATTGCTGAAAGATAGTTGTATATGACTAATGAAAAAAAATCCCCTCTCGTTTCTATCCTTATTCCCACCTATAACCGACCTTATTATTTCAAAATTGCTCTAGACAGCGCATTAGCACAAACCTATCCAAACATTGAAATTATTAGATGATAGTACGAATGATGAAACAGAAAGATTAATGAACACACATTATTTACCTAAGCATAAACACATAACTTACATTCGAAACGCCTATACTCTAGGACAATTTCATAACGCCCTTATGCTCGTAGAACAATCTAATGGAGAGTACATAAATTTTTTAATGGACGATGATGTATTTTATAGTAATAAAATCGAAAAAATGATGTTTTATTTCCACCAAGACTTAGATCAAAATCTCACACTTATTACATCCTATCGCACTTGGATTAATGATAATGGAGACATAATTGAACAACATCCCCCCATGAAAAAATTATACGCTGAAGATACACATGCACGTCTTTCCCATTGTTCAAATATAATTACAAAAGAACTCCGTACAATATAGTCCATCACAAGGGGGGACTATTCCTTCCTTGTGATGTATGGCTTCCCTCAAATAGTGGAATAAATGTAACGGTAGTCTGCTTACATATTATTTTTTTCATGATGCCATCCATACTCTTACTAGATAATAGAAAGGAATACATACATTGAAAGATCCAAATTCTCAATATCAAATAGACTACATATTACTATTCATTTTATTTGCCATTGGGATTGTTAGTTGTTGTGCTATTGCAAGTGCGCAAGCCTCTTTACCACCATTTTTACAAAACATCAATTTTGTACTAAAGCAAGTCCAATGGTACTTCATTGGATTTATAGCCATTGGTGTTATTATGATTATCGATTTCGATCGTTATCAAAAAATTGCTTGGTATTTATATAGCTTTGCATTGGTACTACTTATTGGACTAGAACTTCAAGTACCAGGTGCCGTTACAATTAAAGGTGCTACCGCTTGGTACAGGCTCCCAGGCATCGGAAATTTTCAGCCTTCTGAAATTATGAAATTATTTTTAATTCTCGTCATTGGACGAATTATATCCAATCACAACGAGAAATATTTTTCCAGAACAATACACGACGATTTTTTATTACTCGGAAAAATATGCGCAACAAGTTTGCCACCACTCCTACTTATTGCAAAGGAACCTGATTTAGGAAACACGATGGTAATTTCAGCTATGCTCGCAGCAATGATATTAGTTTCTGGTATACGTTGGCGTTTTATTTTCGGGTTAGTTTCCGGTATTTTTGTAGCTGGCGTTACATTAACGTATATTTTTTTTACTTATACAAAATTCTTTAAAGCACACATTTTACAAGAATATCAACTAAATCGCTTCTACGGCTGGTTAGCGCCATACAAATATGATGCGCAAGGCTATCAATTAAGACAAGCTTTCTTAGCTACTGGATCAGGGGAAATGCACGGAAAAGGTTGGGAAAATGGACAAGTATACTTTCCAGAACCACATACAGATTTTATTTTCACTAATGTCGCTGAGCAATTCGGTTTTTTAGGAGCAAGTGTCATTATTGCACTTTTTTTCCTACTTATTTTCCGTATGATTCATATCGCTTTAGAAAGTAATGACCCTTTCGGTAGTTACATCTGCGCTGGCACAATCGGAATGTTTACTTTTCAAGTATTTCAAAATATCGGGATGACCATCGGATTACTACCTATTACAGGCATCACATTACCCCTTATGAGCTACGGAGGAAGTTCCTTACTCACATACATGATAGCGATTGGATTTGTTTTAAACGTTCGCTCAAGAACAAAAGTCTTTATGTTCAACTGAAGCACAAAACGATATATTTTTATCTCTATCCTTTTTTAGATATACTAATGAAAAATATGATGGAGGTTTACATATGAAATATGACATTATAGGGGATATACATGGATGCTTCCAAGAGTTTCAAAATTTAACAGAGAAACTAGGATATAACTGGATTAGTGACCTGCCGACTCATCCTGATCAACGTATGCTTGCGTTTGTTGGTGATATTACAGATCGTGGCCCTCATTCATTACGTATGATTGAAATTGTATGGGAACTTGTCATAAATAAAAAAGTAGCTTATTACGCTCCTGGAAATCACTGTAATAAACTATACCGATTTTTTCTTGGGCGTAATGTATCAATCGCTCATGGACTCGAAACAACTGTTGCCGAATATGAAGCACTACCTGCTCATAAACAAAACATTATAAAAGAAAAATTCATCACACTTTACGAGCAATCCCCTTTATATCACGTACTCGATGAGAAAAGGTTAATTGTATGTCACGCCGGAATTCGGCAAGATTACATAGGAAGACAAGATAAAAAAGTACAAACCTTTGTATTATATGGCGATATTACAGGAGAAAAACATGCTGACGGATCACCTATCCGTCGCGACTGGGCAAAGGACTATGAAGGAAAATCTTGGATTGTATATGGACATACACCCGTAAAAGAACCTCGCTTTGTAAAGCATACAGTCAACATTGACACTGGTGCGGTATTTGGCGGCAGTTTAACTGGATTACGTTATCCTGAAATGGAGACTGTTTCCGTCCCTTCCTCCCTTCCTTTTGTCCCTGAGAAATTCCGCCCAATTTCATAACTCCCCTTATTTACGTACCATTTAGGCGGATCTCATATAAAAACTCGGTAAAGTAATGAAAAAAAGATGCAATAAAGTGCATCTTTTTTTCATTACACGGCATATACTGTCGCAGGAGGTGACAGAATGAAGAAAAAATCTTCTAAACAAAAAAGAAAATGCCCGCCTTTTTATCTGCCCATGTACGGAATTAACAACTGGTGCAGCATTCGCGCTGCAGCTTTAGAAGAACTGGAAGGACAAGAGGCATCCCCCAAAAACAAAGCTAGACCAAAATATGTCTCTTTAGAAAATGCTGTAATGAGCCGCATAATTGATAATAGAAAAACAAAGATGCAACAAAAAAACAACCCTCTCTCTACTCGTAATGAACAGATTGTACCTTCTGAACAAACAGAGGAAAATACAGAAGAAAACATCCCTGTAGCAATAAATAAAAAAGCGGAAGCAGAAATTCCAGCTGCTATTATAAATCAAGTGAAGAAAATAAAAGAAGCATTAGCACCATCCAATGATATACAAACAGAAAAAACTATCATAATTCAAACCCCTACACCTGAAAATACAAAAGTAAAAAAAGGGGGACGGCATGCATATGCAGAAGGGCTTCACTCTAATGCAGAGGGTACAGCTTCACATGCAGAAGGACTTCTTACACACGCAAAAGGTTCTTTCTCTCATGCAGAAGGATCAAAAACAAAAGCAACTGGACATAGTTCGCATAGTGAAGGAAGTGAAACGACAGCAGGTGGCTCTTATTCTCATGCGGAAGGTAAACATACGATCGCTTTAGGCGAAGCAGCACATGCAGAAGGAACCGCTACTATCGCTAACGGATTCTCTTCTCATGCGGAAGGTAATCATACATCAACAGCTCATTTTGCAGGTAGCCACATTATGGGACGCTTCGGCACAGCAGAAGAATCTTATTCTTGGTTTATTGCAAATGGAACAAATGAAACCGATCATAATATCGGTGCAAAGTGGCTTGCTCATAATGGAGAAATGTACATTGATGGCGCTTCTTACAATGCAAGCGGAACTGATTTTGCACAAATGTTTGAAACAGCAGACAATACTCTTATTGATGTAGGTTATTTCGTTACATTTAGTAGCGAAGAAAAAATTCGAATTGCTACTTCAAACGATTCATTCATTTTAGGAATATCTAGTGCAACCCCCGCTCTTATAGGAAATAGCGGTGCTTTAAGTTGGCAAAAGCGCTACAAAACAGATAACTTTGGAAAACGCCAATATGTACGTTCGGAATCGCAAGACATACAACCACTTTTAAATACAGAATGGGATCCAGCTTGCAAATATATAGCAAGGAAAGATCGTACTGAGTGGCTTCCTGTCGGATTAATTGGACAAATGTTAGTACGTGATGACGGCACTTGCGAAACACATGGATATTGCCGTCCAAATGACGATGGCATTGCTACAAAATCCGAAAGTGGTTTTTTCGTTATAAAGCGCACAGGTGAAAATCAAATTTTAATATTATTCCGCTAAGAAAAAAGGGAACAAAATTCTTCATTACATAAGAATTTTGTTCCCTTTTTAATCATGCTTTAATACCTCTTGCATATCACTTGGAATCATTGTAGTGAAAGACATTTCCTTCTCTAAAATAGGATGACAAAACGTCAAAGATGTACTGTGAAGTGCTTGTCGTTTCATTTCATCCCTTTTTCCACCATATAAAGTATCACCAAGTAGCGGGTGTCCTATATGCGCCATATGCACACGAATTTGATGCGTTCTTCCTGTATCAAGCTCAAGCGATACATGTGTCTTATGATTGGCGCTATCAATCACTCTAAAATGAGTAACGGCTCTTTGCCCCTCCTCACAAACGGTTCGCTCAATAATGCTATCCGATTTTCGTCCAATCGGTGCGTCAATCGTTCCTTCTCGTTCTACCATCTCACCGTGAACGATCGCTTCATACGTTCTTTTCACGGCTTTTTGTTGATGCTGTTTCGATAAAAGATGATGCACGAAACGATTTTTTGCAATAAGCATAAGGCCTGAAGTATCACGATCTAACCTCGTTACGATGTGCACCGTACTTGCAAGATGTTGCTTATCATAATGAGATAAGAGCGCATTAGCAACACTCCCTGATGGATGTTCTCTAGACGGAATTGTTGACATGTTCGCCTCTTTGTTTATGACAAGAACTGCATCATCCTCATATACAATACATAAAGGGATATCTTCTGCAATCATCCCTTCACTTCTTTCCTCCACCGGAAAAAAGATACGTAATTCGTCACCAGCTTGCAACTGATGACGAACGCTCGCATATTGACCATTTACTTCAATAGCTCCGCCGTGAAACTTTATATCCGTTAATGCTGCTTTAGAAATCCCTTTTGTTTTTAAAAATTCTCTAACTAAAGTTCCCTCTTCAGCCGATTCTATATCCCATTTCAATGTAAATCTGTTCAAATATATAAACCCTTTCTATTTATCTGCAACAAACGAGTCACGAACTCGTTTCCAGAACGGGAATGGACGGAAACGAACAAATCGTACTTTCTCGTTTGCAACGCGATACTGAATTGATTTCACATCTTGATGAACCATCGTTAGATGATCCACCGTAATTTGTAAGTTCATTCCTGCAGCTGGCTTCAACACACATGTATGATGCTTCGGCAGTACAAGGGGCGAACCTACCGTACGAAACACACGGTTATTAATAGATGCCATTTCTGCAATTTGAATCGCTTCAATAGAAGGGTGAATAATCGCTCCGCCAAGCGCCTTATTATACGCAGTACTTCCTGAAGGAGTAGAAATACAAAGGCCATCCCCGCGGAACGTTTCAAAGTACTCTCCGCGTATTTCCACTTCTGTTACTAATGTACCTTCTGCACTTTTTACAGTCGCTTCATTCATCGCCAAATACTGTGACTCTTTACTCCCATTCACATAGCGAATAATCACTTCTAAAAGCGGATATTCCACCACTTGGAATGGTGTTTTAGCAATTGCAATTACTAATTTCTCTACTTCTGTCGGTAACCAATCTGCATAGAAACCTAAATGCCCTGTATGTACACCAACAAATGCTGTTTCATCCAATCGATTATAATAACGATGAAATGCATATAAAAGCGTTCCATCTCCCCCAACAGAAATTACAATATCGGGTTCCTTTTCATCCATTATAAATCCAAAATCTAGCAAGTATTCTTTCATCGTGCTTGCCAACGTATCTGATGATTGATCTCCCTTTGACATAATTGTAAATTTCATCGCCCAACACCCTTTAGTTTATGATTCGGAATCTTTCGTTTCTTGCTTTCTTGAAAAAGCTTTTTGTGCTTCTTGAATTTCAAGACGGATAGAAGACATTTCTTCATCTAACAAAAATGCTGCTTCCGCTGCACGTTGCAAGCGTATTTTAATATCTTCAGGAAAACGTCCACTATATTTATAATTTAAAGAATGCTCAATTGTTGCCCAAAAGTTCATTGCTAGCGTGCGTATTTGGATTTCTACTAATACTTTTTGTTCTCCCTGAATCGTTTGAACAGGGTAACTAATGACAACGTGATAAGAGCGATAGCCACTGTCTTTCTTTTGCGTGACATAATCACGTTCTTCCACGATTTCAAAGTCATTTCGTTTTCGAAGATATTCTACCACAGGCTTAATCTCATCAACAAATTGACACATCATTCGAAGACCAGCGATATCTTGCATATCTTCTCTGAGCCGGTCTAGCGATACATTTCTTTTCTCCGCTTTATCAATAATACTAGCAACCGACTTTACCCTTCCTGTTACAAACTCAATTGGAGAATGCTCTGTTAACATTGCAAATTGAGTGCGCATTCCTTTTAGTTTCACTTTCAGCTCTGCCACCGCTTGATGGTAAGGTGCTAAAAATTCTTCCCAATTTCGATTCATTTCAACCACCACCAAAATCAATCCATTTGCTTATAGAAATACTTTTTCTACAGCAGTTACTAGTTCTTCTCCGTAATTTGCATTACCTTCAATATTTTCAACTAAATATTCTACTTCTTCTTTTAAACTTTCTAATTCCATTTCAACGTCATTCACGCGAACGAACATTGCCATATCTTTATTCATCGCTTCATGCATTGCTTCCCAGCATGTGTGCGGAATACTTACATAAATGAAAGATGCTTCGTTTTCTAAGATATATAAAAATGATAAATTGTCTGAGTCTACAAGTACGTGATTACGCGCACTTAACTCCTTTACCTCTATCTCATTATTTTCCGCACAAAAAATAAGAGCATTCTCTCTCTTTTCTACGCTCTTAACTTGAATTTTATTTTGCATGCTCTAACTCCTCCATCTCAACTTCCTGTCTTACTTAACAGTATTATTGTATCATAACATGGACGCAAACAAATAAAACATTGAACCAAATTTGCGAAAAAGCGATAATGTGTAAAGAATTATTTTTCAAAAGGAGCGCGCATACAATGACACAAGAAATTGAAATTGAATTTAAAAATATTGTTACAGAAGAAGAATTCAATACATTATGTAAATCATTCTCTATTGAGGTATTTACGAAGCAAGTGAATCACTACTTTGAAACACCGGATTTCTCTTTAAAAGAAGCTGGCTCTGCACTTCGTATTCGTCATAAAGGGGAAACTTATACATTAACATTGAAACAACCTGCAGAAGTCGGCTTGTTAGAGACACATCAAGTCGTAACAGAAGCCGAAGCGAGAATAATGATGGAAACAAACGTAATTATTTCAGGGGCTGTAATGGATCAACTACACAAACTACAAATTCCTGTTTCCACTTTAACTTATATGGGTAGTTTAACAACTGAAAGAGCCGAAACGTTATTTGAAGGCGGAACGCTTGTCTTTGATCATAGTTTCTATTACAATCACGATGATTATGAAATTGAATTTGAAGTGCAAGATGAAGAAACTGGCAAAGCTGCATTTATTCATTTATTAAAACAACACGACATACCAATTCGTCATACAAATAATAAAGTAAAACGCTTTTTCCTTGCCAAACAAAACAAAGCACGCTAAAGTGAAAATTCCACTAGTGAATACGTTCTACTAGTGGATACATCTCGCTTTTTAAAAGGAAAAGATTCTTTTACATCTGTAGAATAAGCAAAGAACGTTATGAAGGCTATTTATTTGCCCTCTCTAACATTCCATTGCTACAATAGATATACATTTCATGGAAAAAGGAGTTTATAAAGGATGAGCAAGCAACCGATGACACCATTTGAAGCAATTGGCGGTGAACAATGCATTGCAATATTAGTAGACACATTTTATTCCTATGTCAGCAAACACCCTGACCTATCTCCCATCTTCCCGGATGATTTAACAGAAACAGCTAGGAAGCAGAAGCAATTTTTAACACAATATTTAGGTGGTCCTAATTTGTACACTGAAGAACATGGTCATCCTATGTTAAGAGCACGCCATCTTCCGTTTGAGATTACTCCAAAACGAGCAGAGGCTTGGCTATCATGTATGGAGCAAGCAATGGATGACACAGGAGTGCACGGTCATATAAGAGAGTTTGTTTTTGAACGTTTAGCATTAACTGCTCAGCATATGGTTAATACTCCAAACGAAACAGGTGAAATATAATGGATAAACAGGAAGCAAAGCATATCAATATGCCATCTCCTTCCGCATGTGAGCATAAGTCTGTAGAAGCATATTTATTTATTGATCCGCTTTGTAAAGCTTGCTGGGAAATTGAACCCTTTATTATTAAACTATGGCTTGAATACGGGAAATACTTCTCTATTCGTCATATCGTAACTGGAAAAGTGGACGGAGCGAACGCTTCCTCACACAAATGGAATAAACCTGCTAATATTCGATTTGTGTGGGAAAAGACAACAAGTTTACAAGGGTTTTCATGTGATGGAAAGGTACATATGCAAGAGGCATCATCAACACCATATTTAGTTTCGATGGCAATTAAGGCAGCGGAGTTACAAGGCCGAAAAGCAGGTTCGAAGTTTTTGCGCAAACTCCAAGAATACATTTTCCTTGAAAATGTATCAAACCCTGACTGCGAATTATTACTTGCATGTGCAAAAGATAGCGATATTGATGTAGAAGAATTTAAAAAAGATCTACATTCCGCTAGCGCAAAAAAAGCTTTCCAATGTGACTTAAAATTCACAAATGAGATGCATATTACAGAAATACCTTCTCTCGTATTTTTTCATGCGAATTCAGATGAAGAAGGTATTAAAATCGCTGGAACTTATTCCTACGACGTATACGTACAATTATTAAAAGAACTTGTAAAATGTGAACTCGAACCAGAACCATTACCGCCTTTAGAAGTGTTACTAGAAGCAACGCAATTTATATCTTCAAAAGAAGTAGCATTTATATATGACTGCTCGCAACAAGAAATCGAGCGTGAACTAAAAAAATTACAACTGAAACGAAAAGTACAAATGCTTGACGTAAAATGTGAGCGTTATTGGAAATGGATAGAAAAAGACCTGGTGTAAACACCAGGTCTTTTTCTTTACGGCTTATAAAAATATTAAAGGGGATGGGAGAAATTTTCACGTTCAAACAAAGGGGTATATGTTTGTATGTGAATTCGTTCACGCTTATTATATTACAAGATTCGACGTCAGATGACAACCCCTTTTGTCGAATTTCACACTTTTGTCACATTCTAAACGTTTTCATTTCTGAATAAGCTATAAAAAAGCTATTTTGGAGGTGTTCTGTATGAAAAAAACATATATTTTACTTATCTTTCTAGCTGTCATCGTTTCTTTTTTCTTGTACATCCTCTCTCTACTACAAGCTTTTCCAAAAATTATTGCCTTCCCTCTTTTATTTGGAGTCATTGTCATCGCTCTCTCTTATTTCAACCATAAAAAACGATTTAAAGGGTTTTAACTACAAAAATCAATTATAAAACCGCCTTCTAATTTAGAAAAAATAAGGCAATTCACTTTATTATTTCGACAAATATCAACAATTCAATATATAAACAAAAAGACGAGGAAAATCCCTCGTCTTTTCTATTACTTCTCTTCAAATAATAATGCTTCTAATTCATTTAACTTCTCTTCAAATACTTGCAATGCTTCTTTTACTGGTTCTGAAGATGCCATATCTACCCCAGCTTTTTTCAATACTTCAATTGGATAATCTGAGCTTCCTGCTTTTAAGAACTCATTAATGTAACGTTCTACTGCTGGTTGCCCTTCTTCTAAAATTTGTTTAGATAGAGCCGTTGCTGCACTAAATCCTGTTGCGTATTGGTATACGTAATAGTTGTAGTAGAAGTGCGGAATACGAGACCACTCTAAACCAATTTCTTCATCGATTACTAAAGCTTCACCGAAATATTTCTTATTTAAATCATAGTAGATCTCCGTTAACATGTCTGGCGTAACCGCATGTCCCTCTTGTACTTTCTTATGAATAATATGCTCAAACTCTGCGAACATCGTTTGACGGAATACAGTACCACGGAATCCTTCCAAATAATGATTTAATAAGTATAGACGCTCTTTCTTATCTTCTGTCGTTTTTAATAAATAATCGTTTAGAAGCGCTTCATTACAAGTTGATGCTACTTCCGCAACGAAAATTGAATAATCACCGTATACATGCGGCTGCGTTTTTCTTGTATAGTAACTATGCACGGAATGACCAAACTCATGAGCAAGTGTAAATAAATTATTTACATTATCATGCCAGTTCATTAAAATATACGGATTTGTTCCATATGCACCAGATGAATATGCTCCGCTTCGCTTTCCTTTATTCTCATACACATCTACCCAGCGATTTTCATATGCTTCTTTTAAAATGTCAACATACTCATCACCAAGTACATTTAATGACTTTAATAACATGTCTTGTGCTTCTTCATACTTCACGTTCATTTTCACTTCTGGTACAAGTGGTGTATATAAATCATACATATGAAGCTCATCAAGTCCTAGTGCACGCTTACGAATATCAATGTAACGATGTAGCAAGTGTAAATTATCATTTACAGATTCAACAAGTTGATCATACACCGCTTCAGGAATATTATTATTACTCAATGCCGCTTGACGTGCAGAATCATATTTGCGAACGCGCGCATTGAAATTATTACGCTTTACAACTCCGCTTAACGTACTTGCAAATGTGTTCTTATATTTTCCGTACGTTTCATATACAGCTTTGAATGCATCTTCGCGTACACGACGATCATCACTTTCTAAAAACTGAATGTAACGACCATGTGTAATTTCTACTTCTTCTCCATCCTCACCTTTAATAGATGGGAATTTCAAATCCGCGTTATTCAACATACCAAATGTATTACTTGACGCACTCATTACTTCAGATGCTTCTGCTAATAGAGCCTCTTCCGCTTCAGATAATACGTGCGGGCGTTGACGCGTAATTTCTTCTAATGCATGTTCATATACACTTAAGTCTCTATTTTCTTTCAAGAATGTTTGCAGTTTATCTTCTGAAATCGATAAAATTTCAGGCACAATATATGCTGTGCTACTAGATACTTGTGAATATAAATTTGTCGCACGGTCATTTAACGCTTGATACACAGAGTTTGTTGTATCTTGATCGTAACGCATATGTGCATATGTATATAGCTTACCTAATCGCATTGAAATTTCATCTTCATATTGCAATGCTTCAAGTAAATTGTTCGCGGAGTCACCAAGTTTCCCTTTAAATTCAGTTAACTTCGGTAATAGCTCTTTAATAGCTTGGAATTCTTTTTCCCATTCTGCATCTGT
Source organism: Bacillus fungorum (assembly GCF_002746455.1). Taxonomy (GTDB): domain Bacteria; phylum Bacillota; class Bacilli; order Bacillales; family Bacillaceae_G; genus Bacillus_A; species Bacillus_A fungorum. Next base: position 48,404 of record NZ_NWUW01000018.1, read on the forward strand.
TTGGAAAATATCTTCTAATCGCCACGTACTTGATTCTTCAATCTCGTTACGATCTGGTAATGTTTTTGCTGTGTTTTGTTCAGACATCCTTTAAGCCCTCCTTTAAATATCTCTACTTACATACAATTCGATTTTTCTTATGTAATTCCTTCACGATCAATCTTTATTATATCCCCTTTTCCTTCTCTCATGTTGTACTTTTCCTCAAATAAAGATAAGGCATACGCTAAGCAAACTTCATCATATTTCATAACTTCCTCCTCTGTTTTTAGCATAACTATCCTCCTTTTTTTTCGGTACTTATACGTCCCTACTTTCTGCAATACACCTACATAGCATAAAAATGTCATATATTCCGTAACTGCCACTTTCCATATATGCTGTGAAAAGTACGGGAGCATACGCCTTTTCGTATACTTTTTTACGTAACTACACACATACTCGAGGGAAATACAATCCCCTACCGCAAGCTCACCTATACACTTCATATATAGAAAAGCTTGCCATATAAATGGATGTGTTTGAAAAGCAAATGAGGACGGGAGCGGCACACCAATTTCAGAAGGAAAATTTGCCGGGGTACATTTACATTGATATAGGAGGCGTAATAGTGACTTATGATTATAATTCCAAATAGGTAAAGCGTTTTTTCGAAAATAGTCCTTTCGCTTCTTCCATTCTTGATTTAATATTTCCTTTTGGAAAGGAACAGGAGAAAAGAGCATTTCAAAAGTAGTTCTATCAGTTGGTAAATATATAATATGTGAGAAAGAGGCACTTGTAGAAAATGAAGTGATAAACGTGCTTTTCATAAATGATTTTTGTTTCGAACAGAAGAAAATAAGCAGTGGCTGAGGATAAGATTGTAAGGAGAAAGCCATAAGTGAGGAAAATTTCATCCAATATGCAGAGTGCTTTTTCAATTGATTTCCACCAATGATCCAAATAACCTGTATACCAGCTCGCCAATACGAATAGGTTCGTTTGTACAGCTGCTCTATAGAAAGATTTGCACATTGATATTCAATCGCAATTTTTCTCCCTGCTCTCTCTATGAAAATATCCGGTCGTTGCTGAATCTCCGGCAGATAATGCTCTATCTCTACATGAAAGTTTTGACGTTTTAGCCATCTATATAACAATTCTTTACCGTGCATATGGTATATAGATTCTGCTTCATAAAAGGCCAAACATGAATCCACTTTCTTATGAGCAAAATGCCACTTTTTTTGTTTCCCTAATCTCATTTGTACTTCCTTCCCACAAGCTGTGCAAAAGAAGCTCTCCATTTTACGCATACGTTGTAAAAGCTCTTCATCATAATGATAAAGTAGATGAATTTTTTCTCCGTTTTCTCTTTTGGCAATAAACATCATAATCACACCCTTTCAGCTCCTTATATTCTACAATTTATTACAAATTCCTTTAAAAAAGAGATGTCCCAATTTCGGACATCTCTTTTTATAATAAAGGCGATAATAGCCGATACGTTGATTCAACAATTCGTCTATGAAGACGCCTTTTATGAAAACGATCGACATGAATTTCACTGGATTCTTCTAAATCGTCTTTAAAATCTTGAACAAGTTTTCGAATGCTATCTGTATCATATAAAAAGGCATTTACTTCAAAGTTCAAATGAAAACTTCTCATATCCATATTAGCTGTCCCAATTGAAGCTAAATCAGAATCGACAATGACAACTTTACTATGAAGAAAACCTTTTTCGTATTCATATATCTTTACCCCTGCATCTAAAAGCTCTGGGAAGTACGATCTCGATGCGTAAAAGACAGTACGCTTATCAGGCTTACTCGGCATTAACAAACGAACATCAATACCAGCAAGTGCAGCTACCTTTAATGCGGATAAAATATCATCATCTGGAATGAAATATGGCGTCGCAATCCAAATGGATTTTCGTGCAGAAGAAATCATGGCAAAATATAAATGTTTAATTGTTTCCCATTTATTATCTGGTCCACCTGCAACGAGCTGCACGCCTCCCCAATGATCCCCCTCAACTGCTTTCGCTTGTAAATATTCAGGGGCTAGCACAGCCTCACCAGTCATATAAAACCAATCTTGAAGGAAAATAAGTTGCAAGCTTTGAACAGCTTCACCACGCAAATATAAATGCGTGTCTCGCCAAAAGCCGAAGTACTTATCCTTCCCTAAATATTCATCACCAATATTTAATCCACCTACAAACCCTTCATTCCCATCAATAATAACGATTTTCCGGTGATTTCGATAATTAATTTTATCGTTTAAAATCGGAAAGCGCACAGGGAAAAACGGAATCATTTCGACACCTGCGTCGTTTAATTCTTCAATATACGATTTTGATAATTTAAAACTTCCAACCGCATCATATAAAAAACGAACGACTACGCCTTCTTTTGATTTTTGTATTAAAATATCTTTAATTTCTGTTCCAAGCTTATCATCACGCACAATGTAATATTCCATATGAATGTGATGTTTCGCTCGTTTTAATCCATCTAAAATAGCCTGAAACGTTTCATCTCCATTTGTTAATGTTCTCGTTTCAGTTTGAAATGAAATATTTAAAGCGCCTAAGCGGTCCGCTAAACGAAATAACAGCTCTTGATGCTTATGATTGCGCAAAATTCGTTCTTCGTAATCTTCATGCCCTTTATATTGTAAAAACGCTTGTTCATCGAGCAACGCTTTCTTTTGGAACATTCTCTTCCTCCGAAAGTTCTGCCCAAATAATAAATAAGCGAAGAATCCAAATACGGGAAAAATACCTAACACAATGAGCCATGTAAGTGTTTTAGACGGATGACGGTTCTCTAAGAAAATCACGCAGCCAATTAAAAATGCAGATACCGTAAATAAAATACTAATAATACCTAGAATCGAAACATCTTTTATCCCAATTACATCCGAATAAAATGCTACATCAATAAACATACGTAACGAAACAAATAATACGAACAATAGCAAAACAAAGAAAATCAACTTTAACGTATTTTTCATCTCTTACCTCCTTACTAAGAAAGCTTTCCTATTCTTCATATAAAAAGCCGATTTCATACTACAGAAATCGGCCTACGTTTTAGCAGGAAAATTATTGCGAATTGTTTCAAGCGCATGCTCTTTCACAATTTGTTTCCCATACTCACTTACACGATGAATTGTTAAAGTGGATTCTTCTCCGTACTCTAAAACAATACTTAAAATACGGTCAATTTCTTCTTCATCATGTAGCACTTCATCGAATTCCACATATACATAATAGCGGTCCTCAAATGAATACAGCTCATCTTTTATATCTTCAAAAATAAGACGGTGGCTTAATGAAATGACATCTTCAAAATCATTAAACTTAATTAAAAAGCCAAACGTACCATCTTCGTTAAAGTTTGTTCCTGTTTGTTCTTCTACCTCTTCCACTAATTCTTGCTGGAATAATGATTCAATGCCTTCATCTAGAGGAATGTCTATAATTTTATCTACACCTACTGGTAGTTCTAACTTTTGTCCATCCTTTGAAAGCTCTGCTTTCGTTACAAGTACTTCAATCCCTTTATCGACTGCTTGCACTTGAATCCATAACGGCCCATCAATAAAGAAATCATCATGATCACGAGCTTCGTCCATCATCTCCCAAAAGAGCTCTTCACTTCGTTCGCGGTCGTACCAGATTTCCTCACGATTAAAACCTCTGTCCTCTATATCAATGTACGTAATAAAAAATTTCATCGTATGGTCATTAATTCTTTCAATATCCAAAATACAACTCTCCCTTCCTGCTTGGAATTGTTATGAAGGGATTCCCCACTCATATGACAAATCAATAGATTCTTGTACTCTCATTTTATGATAAGATTCTCCAGAATGGAAATAAAATCGATTTATTTTACAAAAATAGTTATAATGCCTATCTTTATTCGACCATCTACACAGATATATCATTATAGCGATTTCTCACTCACAAAAAATTTGGACATACATTTCCACCTTCCCCCGTACACTGTAATAAAGTGCAACTTTTATTAGAGAAGATGATTTAGTCTCTCTCTTCACCACATACATATAGTTCGCTTATTAAAACATCATAAATGGAGGCAGACGAATGGACTTAGAGTTTTTAACATCTGTACTAATGATTGTCGGTATCGATGTTGTATTAGGTGGTGACAACGCAATCGTTATCGCACTAGCGAGCCGAAATTTACCTGAATCAAAGCGAAATAAAGCCATTTTGATTGGTACTCTTTTAGCAATCGTACTAAGAATCGTCCTTACTATATTAGCTGTCTATTTACTCGACATTCCATTTCTGCAACTGATTGGGGGCGTTTTACTTACATTAATCGCAGTAAATTTACTAACTGATAATAGCAACGACCTTTCTTCTATTCAAGGAAAAACAACTTTATTTCAAGCTGTGCGTACGATTGTATTCGCGGACCTTGTTATGGGATTTGACAACGTTATTGCCATTGCAGGGGCAGCTCACGGAAGATTTTTACTCGTAATAATCGGCTTACTCATTTCTATCCCGATTATTATTTGGGGCAGCAAACTCATTTTAATACTTATGGAACGCTTTCCATTCCTCATTTATTGTGGGGCAGCCATTCTCGCTTATACAGCAGGAAAAATGGTCACACATGAAGACAGACTTGCAACATTTTTTCATAACAACCCAAGTTTCACTGCAAGCATTCCGTACTTGTTTATTTTCACCATTTTATGTATCGGCTTTATCGTTCAACAAGTTCGATTACGAAATGTGAAACATTAAAAAAAACCTTCTACTATATAATAGGTAGAAGGTTTTCATATTATTATAATTAATTTACAAGACGCTGTGCTTCACGTAATTGGAACGTTCTTACTGTACGTGGTAAGAAACGGCGGATTTCGTCTTCATTGTAACCTACTTGAAGGCGTTTCTCGTCAATCATAATTGGACGACGTAAAATCCCTGGATAGTCACGAATCATCTTATATAAATCTTGAAGTGGTAAAGACTCTAAGTTTACATTTAATTCTTGGAAAACTTTTGAACGAGTAGAAATAATCTCATCCGTTCCGCTTTCTGTCATACGTAAAATCTCTTTAATTTCCTCAATCGTTAATGGATCTGAGAAAATATTACGTTCTGTATAAGGAATATGATTTTCCTCTAGCCATAATTTCGCCTTTCTACAAGACGTACAGCTTGGAGAACTATATAATGTTACCATACAAAGCTCACTCTCCTTAAAGAGTACAAATTCTGTACTAATTACAGTTTAGATTTCTAAATTCAGCAATTTTTCGCGATACCTTGTCTTAAAACAAAGTGCAAAAATCGCATTTCATGTAAGCAACAACTTTAAGCAAACAACAATTACTTTTAATAAGTAACTTCTATAATCATTATACAATAGATTTTGCAAGAAATATACAGTAAATTTCCTTCTAATTGAGAAAACTCTTCCGTGCATTCCACTGCTATGTAACAAGATTACACTCACATTACCTGTTCTTTAACAATAACCTTCAACCCTTTTAACACTCGGTTTTCATAGATTCCTCATATGATATATAGTTATTTTCTCATAATCTTTCCTATGAAAAAGAGAACGTTTTCTTACCTTTTCCTGATAAATCAATTAAGAAATGTAAGACTGTACAAGTGAGAACCAAAAGGAACACTTGTTCTTATTTTAACAAACATTCTCATTCATGTCTATACGATTTCTAAAATAAATCCATTATTTTTCTGACAGTTCTTTCTTTTTTATCTTTTTATCTCATACAATAAAAATACAGACAAGCAAAGGGGGAATTTGCAAATGATTGCTTTTTTTATTGATTTTGTCACTGTTTCTGCCCTCATCATCGGAATAACAGCATTGATTGGTGTCATTACAAATAACATCGGTGAAAAACTCTTTGGCGGAAAAGAAAAGATGAAGTTTGTTAATAAAAGCTTGGATGTACAATCCGGCTGGAACCAAGTTGGCGGAAAAGGTATTTATAAGAAACGTACGTATTAAAAAAAGCAGGCGGTTAGCCTGCTTTTTTTATTTTTCTACAGATGCCCACTTAAAGCTTAATTCGCCGCCATATTTGTGGATATATACATCTTTAATTGTTTCTCTTTCTAATATAGATCTACCGCGTTGGAATACTGGTGCAATTGCTGCATCCTCAAATAAGATTTTTTCCGCTTTTAAAAGGTCATTCCAACGTCCTTTTACATCTGAACCTTCTTGCTTTGCCTTTTTAATAAGGCCATCATACTGGGCATTAGAATAACTCATTTTATTTTGTGAACCATCTGTTATAAACATATCAAGGAATGTGATTGCATCAGGGAAATCAGGTCCCCATCCAGTAAATGAAATATCAAACTGTCCACTATCTTCAAGTTTTAATTTTTGTGCAAATGGTTGCATCTTAATCGTTACTGTTAGACCTGGTAAATTCTTTTCTAATTCTCCCTTTACATACTCACCAATTTTCTTAGATTCTTCATTATCAAAGTTTAAAAATTCTAGTTCTATTTTATCCTTACTTAATTCTTTCTTTCCTGCTTCCCAGAATTTTTTAGCTTCCTTCACATCTACTTTTGAAAGTTTTCCATTTTCTTTTCTGAAATCCTGCTTATCTGGTCCCTTAACAAAATCAGATGGTACTAAACCATAAGCTCCCTTAGAACCATTGTTTAAAATAACCTCACCAATACCATCTCGATCGTATGCACTAGAAATAGCCTTACGAATATTTTTGTTAGCTAACGCTGGATTTTTTTGATTAAAACGCAAGAAGAACACAGTTGGATCATTAATTGTTTTAAAATCTTTTTTCCCTTTATATTTATCAACTAATTCCGCTGATAAACCAACTCTGTCAATCGCATTCGTATTATATAAATTAACAGCTGCTCCTGTATCTTTTACAACATTAAAATTAACTTCTTCTAATTTCACTTCTTTTTGATCCCAATAACTTGGATTTTTCTTTAATTGGAAACTTTGTTCATGCTTCCATTCATTTAATACAAATGGACCGTTATACAACGTTGTATTTGCTTCCAAACCAAATTTTTCTCCCTGTTCTTTCATATACTTCTCATTTAATGGGAAAAATAGTGGATACACCGTTAAATCAAGAAAATATGGAACTGGATTATCCAACTCAACTTCTAATGTATAATCATCTATCGCTTTTACACCTAATTGATCCGGTGATAGCTCTCTTTTATTAATTTTCTCTGCATTTTTCACATCTAACATAATATATCCTGATTTTGCTGCCGTATCCGGGTTAACAGCTCTTTGCCATGCATATACAAAATCTTTTGCTGTTACAGGATCACCATTCGACCATTTAGCGTCTTCACGCAATTTAAATGTATATTTTTTACCATCTTCAGATTTCGTATTGGATTTCGCTACACCTGGAACTAACTTATCGCCTTTCCCAAGTCGATATAGCCCTTCCATTGTATTATTCATAACTTTTGAAGAAGCAGCATCCGAGGCAAGTGTTGTATCCATTGTCGGAATTTCAGACACTTCTGTTAGATTAATCACTTGCTTCGCACCGCTTTTCCCGCTATCCCCTTTTGCGTTCGCTTGCGGCTCATCTTTTTGGTAGCTACATGCCCCTAACATCATGCTCATTGCTACTGTTGACGCTACAAAAACTGGTATCTTTTTTTTCATACTTCCACCCTCCAAAAAATGTTAGCCTTTTCATTTTCAAACAGAAAGAAATATATATATGTTCTAATAATTCATATTATACACACAAATGTATTTTTTGTATATTTATATTTCTATTTCATTAAAATTTTCCGTTAAAAAATGTATCCATGTAAACGTTTCATATTACTATTTTCCCTTACTAAAGCGTCGACAATAAATATTTTTATATTTTTCTAAATTATCAAAGAAAAATAAAATTTATATTTTATAATACTTTGCGCATAATTATCCTTCTCTTTTTAACATAAAATTGCAGGCCCTTCATATTAAAAATATGTAGGCTAAAATGAGTGCAATGGATAAGAAAGTATGTTACGATACACCTTGCTAAAAATAGATATCGGTAAAGAGGGGACGGACATGACTGCAATTCAGGCAAAAAACGGGCCGACAGAGAAATTAAGTTTATTCTTATTAACATGGCCTATTTTTCTAGAAGTTTTTCTATTTATGTTAATGGGGATCGCTGATACTTTCATGTTAAGTGCATTATCAGACGATGCTGTATCTGGGGTTGGTGCAGCGAATCAATATCTCCATATCGCAATTTTGGTACTAGAAGTCATCGGGAACGGCGCTGCTATCGTCGTATCTCAATACCTCGGTTCCAAACGTTTTATGGAAGCATCTAAAATATCCGCTTTAGCCGTCACATTAAATTTAGTGGTTGGACTCGTTATAAGTGGTGGTTTTCTTTTATTTTCAACACATATGATGATGGCAATGAACTTACAAGGCGATGTACTCATGTATGCACAAAACTATTTATCCATCGTCGGGGGAGCTATTTTCCTTCAAGCTATTATTAATTCATTAGCCGCAATTATCCGCGTGCATGGCTTCACAAAGCAAGCGATGTTTATTTCACTTGGAATGAATATTATTCATATCGCTGGAAACTACGTACTCATTTTCGGGAAATTTGGTTTCCCAGAACTCGGTGTACAAGGGGCTGCCATTTCTTCTGCTGTCAGCAGATTAATCGCTCTTATCGTTTTCTTCTGGTTACTGTACCGCGTTATGGAATATCGTGTAAAATTACAATATTACTTCACCTTATCAAAAGAATACATCGGGAAAATTTTAAAGATCGGGATTCCCTCTGCCTTTGAGCAAGTTATGTATCAAGCTTGCCAAATTGTCTTCCTGTATTATGCAACATACTTAGGAACGGAATCATTAGCTGCTAGACAATACGCTACTAACATTTCTATGTTCACTTATTTATTCGCTATTGCGATCGGTATGGGAACAGCGATTATTATCGGACGCCTCGTTGGTGGTGGTGAAAAAGATGAAGCGTATGAACGCGTATGGAAAAGTGTAAAATTGGCAATTGGTGTCACTTTATGTATGGTCGTCCTCGTTATTACATTCCGCACACAATTAATGGGACTATTTACAGATAATCCGCACATTATTACGTTAGGTGCGTCAGTTCTTTTACTAAGTGTACTACTTGAAACGGGACGTACGATGAACATCGTCATCATCAATTCACTTCGCGCAGCTGGTGATGCAAAGTACCCAGTTTTAATCGGCGCATTCTCTATGGTGTTAATGAGTTTACCACTCGGTTACTTTTTCGCCTTCCATTTAGATATGGGGCTCGTTGGTATTTGGCTAGCAATTGCTATCGATGAATGGACACGTGCCATTATTATGTTCTTCCGCTGGAAAAGTAGAGCGTGGGAGCGTTATGCACTTGTTAAACCTGAAGAACAAGAGAAGATTATTTCTGTTCAGGCACAGTAATACTCATTTAATCAAAATGCATGCATTCACTTACAGACAAATGTTAACAATAAAACTGTTTATATAGTAGAAAACAGCCAATCTTCCATAATGAAAGATTGGCTGTTTATTATTGATAAATCTCTTTATATTTCTTATACTCCGCTTCAGAACATAGTACGAAATGTCCTGGGCGAATTTCACGCATTGTTGGTGCTTCACTACCATAATCATGTTGAGATGGATCGTATACGATACGTTTACGATTGCGCTCATAATCTGGATCTGGAAGCGGGATTGCTGATAATAGTGATTTTGTGTATGGATGAATTGGATTCGCATATAACTCATCACTTGTTGTTAACTCAACGATTTGACCACGATACATTACGCCAATGCGGTCACTAATGTATTTTACCATCGATAAATCATGGGCAATGAATAAGTATGTTAAACCTTTTTCTTTTTGTAGCTTTTTCAGTAAGTTTACAACTTGCGCCTGGATTGATACGTCAAGTGCTGAGATTGGCTCATCGGCAATGATAAATTCAGGCTCTACAGCAAGTGCACGAGCGATACCGATACGTTGACGTTGTCCACCTGAGAATTCATGCGGGAAACGGTTTGCATGCTCTTTATTTAAACCAACTGTGTTTAATAATTCATGAACACGGTCCATACGCTCTTTTTTATTTTTTGCTAATCCGTGAATATCAATACCTTCTGCGATAATATCCCCTACTGTCATACGAGGATTTAATGATGCGTATGGATCTTGGAAAATCATTTGCATTTTACGGTTGAACTTCTTCAGTTCTGCGCGTGATTTTTTACCATGTACATTTTCACCGTCGAACAACACTTCACCAGCAGTTGCATCATATAAACGAATAATCGTTCTTCCAGTTGTTGATTTACCACAACCTGATTCTCCTACAAGACCAAATGTTTCTCCGCGGTAAATATCAAATGAAATATCATTAACCGCTTTGACAACACCACCACTCACGTCGAAGTGCTGCTTTACATTTTTTACTTCAATTAATTTCTCACGTTGTTTAGTCATGTTGTTCACCTGCTTTCATTTGAAGAATGCGTTTTTCAACGACTGCCGGCGGTTTTACTTCTGGAGCTTGCTCGTGAAGTAACCAAGTTGCCGCATAGTGTGTATCACTTACTTTAAATAAAGGTGGGTCCATTTCAAAGTCAATTTTCAGTGCCTGTGGGTTACGTGGTGCAAAAGCATCTCCCTTTGGCGGTTTCAATAAATCTGGAGGCGTTCCAGGGATTGCGTATAACTCTTCCTCTGAACCATCTAAACTTGGCATAGATGCGATTAAGCCCCAAGTATACGGATGTTTTGGATTGTAGAAAATTTCATCTACAGTTCCGATTTCAACAACTTTACCAGCGTACATAACTGCCACGCGGTCCGCAACGTTTGCTACTACACCTAAGTCATGCGTAATGAAAATGATTGCTGCTTCTGTTTTCTGCTGAATGTCCTTCATAAGCTCTAAAATTTGCGCCTGAATTGTAACGTCTAGCGCTGTTGTCGGCTCATCGGCAATCAACAATTTCGGGTTACAAGCTAACGCCATTGCAATAACTACACGCTGTCTCATACCACCTGAGAATTGGTGAGGATATTGTTTTAAGCGTGCTTCTGGATTCGGAATACCTACAAGGTCGATTAATTCTAACGCAACTTTACGTGCATCTGCTTTACTCATCCCTTGGTGTTTAATAAGGCCTTCCATAATTTGATTTCCAATTGTCATCGTTGGGTTTAATGATGTCATTGGATCTTGGAAAATCATCGCGATATCTTTACCGCGCACTTGCTGCATTTCTTTTTCTGTTAATTTCGTTAAGTCACGACCTTCAAATACAATCTCACCATTTTTAATGCGTCCAGGAGGATTCGGAATTAACCCCATTAACGCTTTAGAAGTAACTGATTTACCAGAACCAGATTCTCCTACAATCGCTAATGTTTCTCCTTTTTTCAAATCAAAAGTAACGCCGCGTACAGCTTGTACTTCACCTGCATGTGTATCAAAGGAGACTTGTAAATCTTTTACCTCTAACAATGTTTTCATCTTTGCCTCTCCCCTCTTTTACTTACGCATTTTTGGATCTAACGCGTCGCGTAATCCGTCTGCCATTAAGTTAAACGCTAAAATTAATATACTGATGACAACCGCAGGAATAAACATCATATGCGGATACGTTTGAATTGATTTATAACCGTCATTTACAAGAGAACCAAGTGATGCGAATGGTGGCTGAATACCTAAACCGATGAAGCTTAAGAAGGCCTCACCAAACACCGCTGTTGGAATTGTAAACATTGTCATTACGATAATTGGTCCCATTACGTTCGGGATTAAATGTTTTACAATTAATTGTGTATTTGTTGCACCTAATGTACGAGATGCTAATACGTATTCTTGATTTTTTAATTTTAGGATTTGTCCACGAACGATACGGGACATCCCTATCCAACCTGTAATTGCCATTGCGAGTGTAATTGACCATATACCAGATCCCATAATGATTACCATTAAAATAACGATGATTAAGTATGGAATACCGTTAATAATCTCCATAATACGTTGCATAATGTTATCTACTCTACCGCCATAGAAAGCTGAAATACCTCCATATGCAACCCCAATTACTAAGTCAATTGCTGCTGCTAAAAGAGCGATATATAATGATACGCGCGTACCTTCCCATGTTCTTGTCCATAAATCGCGTCCAAGATCATCTGTACCAAACCAGAAATACTCTTTAATATCACGTTTTTCATATTGGTCAACACCATATTGATCTGTACCGTCAAATGGTAACCAATGAACATTTTCAATAACTGGAATTTTCGGTGGTAATTTCGCACGTCCTAAATCTTGCTCTTTATACGAGTGCTTACTTACCATCGGTCCTAAAATTGCTAGTAAGATAATAAGCGTTAATAAAACTAAACCGAACATTGCTCCTTTATGTTGGAACAAACGTCTTCTTACATCTTGCCAAAACGTTAAGCTTGGACGGGCAATGACTTCATTATCAACATTATTTTGATTGGCTTGTTGAAATAAATCTGGAGATAATTTTTGTACATCTTTCATCATTTTTTCCCTCCCGCTAAACGAATACGAGGATCAATAATTCCGTATAAAATATCAACAATGAAAATAACTAAGATGAAAATCGCACTATAGAAAATTGTAGTTCCCATAATAACTGTATAGTCATTCACTGTAATAGATTTAACGAACTGTTCCCCTAGTCCTGGTACAGCATAAATTTGCTCAATAACTAATGTACCTGTAATTAACCCTGCAACCATTGGTCCTAAAATTGTTACAACTGGAATTAACGCGTTACGAAGTGCGTGTTTGATAATAATAACGCCTTGGCTAATTCCTTTCGCTTTCGCTGTTAAAATGTAGTCAGCTTGCATAACTTCAATTAACTCTGCACGAGCGAAACGTGCGATTGTTGCGATAACTGCCATTGATAAAGCGATTGTAGGCATTACCGTAAACTCTGGTCCTTTCCAGAATGCTACTGGGAACCATCCAAGTTTTACCCCTACGAAATATTGTAGTAATGCGGCAAATACGAACGATGGTACCGACATCCCGAGTACGGAAATAATTGTCGCCCCATAATCGACCCACGTATTGTTACGAAGTGCCGCAACGATTCCTAAAATTAAACCGATAAATGTTCCTAATATAATCGCTTGTAAACCAAGTTGTGCTGATGGTCCAATGCGATCCACAATCATATCTGTTACTGGACGGTTATCATATTGGAATGATACCCCTAAATCACCTTTTGCTAAGTTACCTAAGTAACGTGCATATTGAACTGGTACTGGATCATTTAAACCATATTTTTCAAGAATGATTTCTTTTTGTGCCGGTGATAACTTCTCCTGGTTTTTAAGCGGAGAACCCGGAAGTAATTTCATTAAAAAGAAAGTCAGTGTAGTAATTAAAAATAATGTCAAAGCCATGTACACGAAACGTTTTAATACATAACGTCCCATAGTCAAGCACCTCCCCGTTTTTCTCAAAAGCAATAAGATAGTTTAAAATATTCTTACTTTTATTTTTTTAAAATAAGAGCATATGCCCATCATAGGCATATACCCTAATAAACGATGGAAAAAAGATTATTTTTGTTCAACAGATGCCCATTTGTAAGTTAAATTACCACCATAGTTAATTGGGATAATATCTTTTACGGCACCTTTTACTACATACGCTGAACCTTTTTGGAAGATTGGAGTGATAACTGCATCCTCTTTAATTAGCATCTTCTCTACTTCTAAAAGGTTGTCCCAGCGTGCTTGTAAATCTTTTGTATCTGTTTTAGCTTTTAGAATTAACTCATCATATTTCTGATTAGAATAGCCTGTTTTATTTTGAGAACCATTTGTAACAAACATATCTAAATATGAGATTGGATCTGGGAAATCTGGCCCCCAAATACCAAACGCAATATCATATTGCTGAGAATCTTCTAATTTAATTTTTTGTGCGAATGGCTGCTGTTTAATTTTAATTGATAAACCTGGTAAGTTCTTTTCCATCTCACCTTTTAAGAATTCACCAACTTTTTTCGCATCTTCATTATCGAAGTTTAAGAATTCTAGTTCGATTTTATCAGTGCCAAGCTCTTTCTTCGCTGTTTCCCACAGCTTTTTCGCTTCTTTTGGATTTGTTTCAACTAACTTTCCATTTTCAGCTCGGAAATCTTTTTTATTCGGACCTTCAGCGAAATCTTTTCCAACAAATCCATAAGCTCCAATTGCACCATTATTTAAAATAACCTTCGCAAGGTTATCACGGTCAAAGGACATTGAAATTGCTTTTCTTAAGTTTTTATTGCTTAAGTATTGATTACTTTGATTAAATCTTAGGTAAGCAACCCCTGCTTCTTTTCTTGTGTGGAATTCTGGGCTTTGTTTAAACTTATCAACAAATTCTGAAGATAGAGCCACACGATCAATCGAGTTTGTCTCATATAAATTTACATCAGTTGACGTATTTTTAACAATATTAAAGTTAATTTCTTCGATTTTAACCGTTTTATTATCCCAATATGATGGGTTCTTCTTAAACTGGAAGCTTTGCTCATGTTTCCAATCACTCATAACAAATGGCCCATTATATAATGTTGTATTTGCCTCTAACCCAAACTTATCACCTTGTGCTTTTACAAAGTTCTCATTAAGTGGGTAAAATACTGGATAAACCGTTAAATCAACAAAGTAAGGAACCGGATTGTCTAATTCCACTTCTAATGTATAGTCATCAATTGCTTTTACACCTAATTGGTCAGCAGGTAATTCTTTTTTATGAATTTTCTCTGCATTTTTAATATCAAACATAATGTACGAATACGTCGCTTTTGTATCTGGATTTACTGCTCTTTTCCATGAATACACAAAGTCTTTTGCTGTTACAGCTTCCCCATTCGACCACTTTGCATCTTTTCTTAATTTAAATATGTATTTCTTTCCATCATCTAGCTTTTGAACATCTTCAGCAATTCCAGGCACTCTCTTTTGATCTTTGCCGATACGATATAAACCTTCCATCGTATTATTTAATGCTGTAGAAGATGCAGAGTCAGATGCTAATGATGCATCCATCGAAGGAATTTCAGATAACTCTGTTAAATTAAGAACCTGCTTTCCGTTACTACTACTCGTAGCGTTTTCTTTCCCTTTTGCTTTTGCGTCATCTTTTTGGTAGCTACACGCACCAAGCAACATACTTGCAGTTAAAGTCGATGCAAGTAATAACGGTATCTTTTTCTTCATGTTGTGTTGCCTCCCCTAATCGCACTTCCTGTACCCTCACTTGTAAAAAAGTAGAATTGAAAGAATAATCTCCAAGTTTCTACAATTTTCATTATACATATAATATAACAATTGTGAATATAGTTTTTTGTTTTTTTGTTAAAATTTTTAATAAAATGTTTATATTTTTATTTTTTTGTAAAGGGATACGTTAACATTGCTACCATCATCTTGAAATCAGACCTTTAATTGCGTATAATTTTCAAAAAATTAATTCTAGTACATATTATAGCTTTTATAGTATAATAATTCTAGTAATATTTTGACGGAGGGGAACATTTTGAATAAAGTTTTTTTTCATACTTGTATACTAATTTTCATAGCGATAATCGCTTCTAGTATTGGCGCATTCCTCGTTTCATCGCAATTTTTGTTGAATTTTGTCAACATTTCGTTTTATATCGCACTATTTTTTATTCTTATAGGCGGTTTTTTATTCATATTTCAAAATGGATTTTTTAACGTAACAATTTACGCATTCCAAAGAGTATTTGGTACGAACAAAAAAATTGACTCTTTAATTGAAGAAGTAGAGGAACCTGTCGATAAGAAAGAACGTATTTATAAAACATATTCATTCAAATGGACGTATCCAATTTGCATTACCGGTATCGTTCTTGGGTTGTTCTCGACCCTCATTAGTTTTACTATTTTGATGTAGTTTGCAAACACTATCCCATATGATATAATAATCAGCAAAACATTTTGTTATAAAACTTTAGTTCTTTCATATTTAAAGAGCTCAGGTAACAATAAATAAATTTATATGTATGCGATGATAAAGAAGAGTACATATTGAGGCAATTTCAGAGAGCTTGTGGCTGGTGTGAACAAGTAATTGTACAGTATGGAATGGGCTTTTGAGCTCCAAACCGAACCGAAAGTAGTAGGCTTTGGCGTTATATCCAAACGTTATTATGGATTAGAGAGATTTCACAGTAGTGAAATAATTAGGGTGGTACCGCGGTCCATTCGTCCCTATAGTTTTTTGGGATGAATGGGCTTTTTTGTTTGCCTTCTCTTCCCTATCACGCATTCAAATTTAGGAGGAATTACTTATGTCAGTTATCTTTTCTGGTATTCAGCCGAGTGGAACGATTACACTTGGAAACTATTTAGGAGCTATGAAGCAATTTACAGAGCTTCAAAATGAACACGACTGTTATTTCTGTATTGTAAATCAACATGCGATTACAGTACCTCAAGATCCTGTCGGGCTTCGTAAAAACATCCGCAGTCTTGCTGCACTTTATGTAGCATGCGGTATCGACCCTGAAAAAGCTACGTTATTTGTACAGTCAGAAGTACCGGCACACGCTCAACTAGGATGGATTATGCAATCCGTTGCTTACGTTGGAGAATTAGAACGTATGACGCAATATAAAGATAAAGCATCAGGTAGAGATTCAGTTCCAGCTGGGTTACTAACGTACCCACCATTAATGGCTGCTGATATTTTACTTTACAACACTGAAATCGTGCCTGTTGGTGATGATCAAAAGCAACATATGGAATTAACACGTGACCTAGCAGAGCGTTTCAACAAACGCTTCCGTGAAGTATTCACAATTCCTGAAATCCGCATTCCAAAAGTAGGAGCTCGCGTTATGTCACTAACAGAGCCTACGAAAAAAATGAGTAAATCTGATCCGAATCCAAAATCAATGATCAGCATGCTTGATGAGCCAAAAACAATTGAAAAGAAAATTAAGAGTGCCGTAACTGATTCTGAAGGTATCGTGAAATTCGATAAAGAAAACAAACCTGGCATCTCTAACTTATTAACAATCTACTCTTCATTCTCTGGAAAAACAGTTGAAGAAATCGAAGCAATGTACGAAGGAAAAGGATATGGCGACTTCAAAGGCGACCTAGCACAAGTAGTTGTAGAAGCAATTCGTCCAATCCAAGACAAATATAACGAACTAATCAACTCACCAGAACTAGACGAAATTCTAGACAAAGGTGCCGAAAAAGCAAACCGCGTTGCATTCAAACAACTACGCAAAGTAGAAAACGCAATGGGATTAAGTAGAAAGCGTAGGTAACATATAAAGCGGAAGCGGCTCGTTTAGAATGTGAGGGGGATGGAGCTCCTGACGTAGAGGCGCTTTTTGCCTCGCAGGAAGGCGCGAAGCCATCGAACATTCTTGCCGCTGGAGCTGGATTTCATATAAAGCGGAAACGGCTCGCTTAGAATGTGAGGAGGATGGAGCTCCTGACGTAGAGGCGCTTTTTGCCTCGCAGGAAGGCGCGAAGCCACCGAATATTCTTGCTGCCGGCGCTGGATTATACCAAATTAAAAAAACCGCCGATTGGCGGTTTTTTTAATTTACCTTTTGCTCGTTTTCCATTTCCCATAACTTTTCAAAAAATGGCTGTCCTTTTACAAGACGCTCGCATAATTGTTCGTGCTTCTCAGACCAGCCTGTTTTCGCTTCATCATACAGTCTAGCCCAAATATCTTCAAATTCCATATGTTGAACCATTCCGTATGCTGATGGATCCCACTCTGTGAACCAATAGCGAATTTCTGCTGTGTTTTTCGTTGTATGTAATTGATCTAAAGCCATAAATAATAATTGTTTAAGCTGTCTTTCTTTACGAGTTAAACCATTCATAATGAAAGGTGATGGCGATAAAATATGATGTTCTTTTTCCATTTCTTCTACTTGGAACTCATACTTTTCTGCTTGTACGTTTTCTACCATCTCATATACCATCTGCTCTTGGCGCGGTATAAGTCTACTTTTTCGAATTGGTACATTGTAACCAATTGTGTCGATCGCAATAATTCCTTTTCCATCTGTAACAACAAAGCAATACTCTTGCTGCAAACGTTCATGATTTTTACGAATATAAGCCTTATGATGTACGTCTTCCAACAATTTTTGCGGAAGCTCTAACAATTCGTTCTCGATGTAATGATATAATGTGGCATCTACTTTTAATAATGGCACTTGATCTAATAGCTCAATCGTATCATCTTTCCGCCATTCGTAAAAATGACAAACGTTATACCCATTCTCTTCACCTTCAAACCAATTTACCCATACATCATGTAGATATAACATTCACTACCCCTCACTTCACTACTGTTTGTATCAATCATTATGTTCAATTTTTCTTAACTTTATTCCACCTAAGGAAATATATTCTAATTATTATTTTTTCTTCTATTAATACTAAAAAAACAGGAAATAGAGCTCCTGTTTTTATATATGGAATGTATTTGCTTTATTCAATATTTCTTTCGCATCTATAGATAATAAGGAAAGTGTATCTTCTCCTTCAAAAGTTACACAATCTTTAACAATATGAAATCCAAGTGCATAGCCAAGCATCTTCGGATAAGAATGAAGTCCGTTTAATAAGATGTCGTGTTCCTTTGTTCCTCGTTTTATACTTATTCTTTCGTGTACAACATTTTGCCAATAATAAATAGCCTCTTCTTTTGAAAGATACGTCGTCCACGGGGCATTATTTTTTTCTGAATACCTTTCCGTTACTGCTTGCTCAGCCAACCCTTCCATAATCATCGTATCAAGTAATGTATATTCTGTTTCTTTCGTTTCAATTTGATGTAACCTGCATATGTGATGATATTCATGCGCCAATAACACTTTTAATTCTTCCACCGAATTCCGTCCACATACGAATAAGAAAATAACGTGACGCATAGATAATCCAGCCTTACCGTTATACTCTTCTTGTACAGTTCGATTATAGGAATCTGATAATAAAATAAAGACAGGGACATCAGGACCTTTTAACCAACTTTTCAGTTTCTCATACTCCGTACGTAACTCTTTCCAAATTTCCTTTTTCTCTAACTCTTTAATTTCTTGTTCTCCTCGCGTAACCGGGCGATACATACCTTTAGAAATTAAAAAACGATACAACCTTTCTTTTGGCAGCGGGATATACTTCGTAAACTTCTCACACAGCTTTTCTGGTCGTCCGTAATATAGATGTAACCACTCAGCAGTTTCAACAATCCCCATCTTTATCCCTCCTTTTTCTTATGTATATGCAAAAGGAGAAAAAGGCGTAAAAATAAATAAGGAGTTTTTTCGCATATGTTACGAAAAAACTCCTTATTTCATCTATTATTTATACGCTTTAAATACTAACACTGCGTTATGACCACCGAATCCTAGTGAATTACTTAATACTGCATTTACTTCTTGTTGTCTCGCTTTATTCGGTACGTAATCTAAGTCGCATTCTGGATCTGGTGTTTCATAGTTAATTGTTGGAGGAATTACTCCGTCTGTAATTGATTTAATAGAGAAGATCGCTTCAACAGCACCAGCTGCTCCTAATAAGTGACCTGTCATTGATTTCGTTGAGCTAATTGCTACTTTATACGCATGCTCACCGAACGTTTCTTTAATTGCCATCGTTTCATACTTTTCATTCGCATCCGTACTTGTACCGTGCGCATTAATGTAATCAATATCTTCTGGCTGTAAACCTGCATCTGCTAAAGCTTGACGCATTGCACGCACGCCGCCTTCACCGCCAGGAGCAGGCATTGTAATATGGAATGCATCACCAGTTGCACCGTAACCAGCAATTTCCGCGTAAATGTGAGCACCACGAGCTAATGCATGCTCTAATTCTTCAAGAATTAAAATACCTGAACCTTCACCCATTACGAAACCACTACGGTTTTTATCGAATGGACGGCAAGCTGTTGCTGGATCTTCATTGAATGTTAATGCTTTCGCTGAGCTAAATCCTGCAAATGCCATACTTGTTAACGGTGCCTCTGCTCCGCCTGTAATCATTGCATCAGCATCCCCACGCTGAATTGCTTTAAATGCATCACCGATTGAGTTTGCACCAGATGCACAAGCCGTTACAGAACAAGTGTTAATTCCTTTTGCTCCTGTTGCGATTGATACTTGACCTGCTGCCATGTCTGGAATCATCATCGGTACGAAGAATGGGCTCACGCGGCGCGGGCCTTTCTCAGTAAAAATCTTAAATTGTTCCTCGTATGTTTCCATACCGCCAATACCAGAACCAATCCATACACCAATTCGAGGTCCGTTTTCTTCTGTAATCTCAAGCTTTGCATCTGCAACTGCCATTTTCGCTGCTGCTACTGCATATTGTGTAAAGCGATCCATACGGCGCGCTTCTTTTTTATCAATATATTTCTCGACTTCAAAGTCGTTAATTTCTGCTGCTACTTTTGCTGGAAATAGTTCCGGATCAATTCTTGTAAGTCGTCCGATTCCAGATACACCTTTTTTAATGTTTTCCCACGCTGTTTCAACATCTGTACCGACCGGTGTAACAGCTCCTAGTCCTGTAATTACGACCCTCTTTTTTTCCATACAAAATACACTCCTTTTTTTCTCTCAGTCCTTATTTACCCCAACGGAGAGCGACTGCTCCCCATGTTAATCCGCCGCCAAAACCAACAAGTATAATTAAATCACCATCTTGAATACGTCCGTTTTGCAATTCCTCTACCATCGCAATCGGAATGGAAGAAGCTGATGTATTACCGAACTTCTCAATTGTCATACTCATTTTTTCTTGTGGTAAATTTAATCTCTCTCTTGCAGATTCCATAATACGAATGTTCGCTTGATGTGGTACTAAGAAATCCACATCTTCTTTCGTAAGACCAGCTTTATCTAAAACGCGAAGACAAGAATCACCAAGTTGACGAACGGCAAATTTAAAGACTTCTCTGCCATTCATCATAACATACTCGTCTTGATAAAGATGCTTACCGCCGCTTCCGTCTGCTCCTAATTCGAAGGATAGAACGCCTTTACCTTCTGAAACAGCTCCCATTACGATCGCACCGGCTCCATCTCCAAATAGTACTGCTGTATTTCGATCGTTCCAGTCTACAATTTTAGATAGTTTATCACTACCAACTACTAGTATATTTTTATAAGTTCCCGTTTGAATAAATTGCTGCGCTGTAATCATTCCGTACATAAAACCAGCACACGCTGCACTTAAATCCATTGCAGCTGCATGTTTTGCGCCAATTGCTTCTTGAATGACACAAGCTACTGCTGGAAAAGCACGATCTGGCGTTACTGTTGCTACTAAAATAAGATCGATATCCTCTCCGCTAATCCCTGCATCTTCAAGTGCTTTTTTAGAAGCCTCAACGGCCATATATGAAGTATCTATTGTATCATCGGCAATGCGTCTTTCCGCAATACCTGTTCTCGTACGAATCCATTCATCGGATGTATCCATTATTTTCTCTAAATCGTGATTTGTGACTACTTTTTCCGGCACATATCTTCCGATCCCTAAAATGCCCACGTTCACATCGCAGCCCTCCGTTTTATATCAATTATTATGACTTGGTACTAATTTTAAAACATAAATGTATTTTTGTCTAGAATATATTTCAGCTAAAACATAAAGCGAGCGCATTATTCACCTTATTGTTCATGAAAAGAAACAGAAACATACCTTTCCCTGTTTCTTTCCAAATATAAAAAAGCCCGAACCGCTTCTACTTACGGTTCGGGCCTCTCTCCCATCTAAAAAGATGCTTTTTATTCTTGATCTGCTTTCCTTCTAAACTAGAGAGTTCTCCTCACTACTTTTCCTTTATCCTCTTCATATCTCTGTTCTTTCCCCAGGCGAGAATAAAAAAGGCCCTGACCGCTTCTATCCATGGTTCGGGCCTCTCTCCCATCTAAAAAGATGCTTTTTTATGCTTTTTCTGCTTTCCCAAGCTCATATGCTTCGTTCATAACTTTCATCAATAACTCTAATACTGGTTGTGCTTTCTCCATATCAAGCGCAATTCCATTGTCATCTAAAATGGCTTTTGCTTCTGGTAAATGCTTCATTGCGATTTGTAAAAATTGCATGCTTTTCTCATTCATATTACGTTCTTCCTCTCCATTAAAACTTTCACATACATAGTGTAACACGTGCACTACCCTTCGTATAACTCTTTATATTTTTTCATATGTGCCAATTGTTTATTTAAACCGTATTCTAATGGGGTATTTCTTTTTATCGAAATAACTTCTACAGCTTCATCTCTTTCTTCCTCATTCTTTTTATTCACTTTATCCTCTGCACGTAAAAGATTCATACCTTTTTTCCATAATGACTTTTTACCACTAAGTAAATTGTATATGCCGAGATACTCCTCGTTCATTCCATTTTCCCATAAGCATTCACATACATCTTCAACATACAGTAAATCACTTCCGTTTTCCTCGCTCGCATAACGGCACTCTTTCTCATCCAGTTCTGATAAGATGAGCTGATGATACATCATAAAAGATGGTTGCCATGGCCCATATAATGTAGGAACTCGAAATACACTATATTGTACCTCTCCTTTTTTCAATCCTTCTTCCACTTTCGAAAATAGACGTTTATTTTCAGATTCATCTGCACTTCCTACTTCAATAGAAGAAATTAAATTTAACTTTACTTTACGCTCTTCACACATTCTTATAATCCGCTTTAAATACTGTAATATAACTCTTTCATTTCGAAAGCCACTTTGCTGATTCGGCTCATACAAGCAAAAGTAAACGGCATCAAACTTCTCTCCTTCTACTGATTTCCATCCATCTTCATCTCTTATCGAATAATACGTAAATAACGCATTTCGCCCAATTAACAATAACTTCTCTTCATTAATTTTTGTCATATTCTCGAATTCATCAAAATCAAGACCGCACACTTCTACTTCTTCCGCAATCATTTTATTCACAAGGTGATAACCTACAAACGTAAGTGCACCTATAATTAGCACGCGCTCCATACCACCAACCCTTTCTCCTTGAAACAAATAGCTCCTCATTTATGTATATGGGAGCTTCACAATTCTTCTTCATATTTTTTAAAGAAATCAGTCGTTTGCCTAACCATTTTATATTTCACATCTTGCAGATGGAACAAGACAGAAGTATCGCATTGATTGAATTGCCTCATTTTCTCATATTTACGTAACAGCTGTTTTCTTCCTCTTTTTTCTTGTGTTGATACGAAAACTTTAACAGGTACACAAGACGGAAGCAGCGTAAATGATTTCTTATTTATTTTTGATTCTAATTCTTCTTCTTTGGAATCATACGCCAAACTTAATTCCTTCACGAGTCTCTTGTAAAAAAACTTATGCTCTTTCTCAAACTCCACATATTCTGGTAAATCTAAACACGGATTTAACATAATGACAGAGCGTATACATTCAGGGTATTTGTTCATCATTTCAAGTGCTACAAGCGCCCCCATACCATCTGCCATAATGTGCATTTTCGCATTCAATGTCTCTTTTCTCAAAACAACGTCATATAGGCGTTTTGCTAGACGAACAGATTGGTCGTTCCCCCAATGTCTTCCGTATAAATTAGAAGAAAAGACCGTGTAGCCTTCCTCAATAAGGCCATGTAAAAAATAAGATCTACCCGCATGCTGTGTCCATAAACTTGTACCATTCTCAATAAAGTAGTTGTAATCACCAAGAAGCATTACAGAAAATCCATTTGGCTTCTCCGGTAAATAAATGACACATGGTTCTTTTTCTAAGTAAAAAAAACGTTCCGTAATACTCATTTTTCCCCCGCCTTATTTTCTAAACGTATAAAAGTACTCTTTTATACTGTATGAACGGAATGCGATTTTGCGTTGAAAAATCTACAAATATTTTTCTATATTCTTTTTTCAGTTGTGTTACAATAAGGACAGATTGAACGAATAGAGGTGTAAAATATGCGTTTCATTTGGGCATTAATTTGGTCGTTCTTGCTTGTACATATGATGAGCTACGTAATCGGCTCTATGACTGGCGGTACATACGATTTTAACCAAGCGTCTATTTTCTCAGTTGTTCTTGCAGTATTAGTACTAGCAATTTCAGCTGCAATTCCAAACGAGCCAGTAGAACAACACTAAAAAAAGAGTCCGGATTTTATCCGAACTCTTTTTTTATTTCACATGAACAATTAATTCATTATTTTCTACATCAACCACTACATGACTATTATCAGTAATCGTTCCTGCAATTAATTCTCTTGCTAATTTCGTTTCCACTTGACGCTGTACATATCGTTTTAGCGGACGAGCTCCGTACATCGGATCAAATCCAGCTTCTACAACAAATTCTTTCGCTGCATCTGTTAATTCTACCGTAATGTGCCGGTCGGCTAAACGACCTTGTAATTCTTTTACAATTTTATCAACAATACCTTTAATTTCATTCGTTGTAAGAGGCTTGAATAAAATAATTTCATCGACACGGTTTAAAAACTCTGGTCGGAAATGTCCTCTTAATTGCCCCATGACAAGTTCTCTTGATTCCTCTTTAATTGAGCCATCTGCTTCTAATCCATCTAATAAATGAGCAGATCCAATATTTGAAGTCATAATAATAACCGTGTTTTTAAAGTCTACTGTACGTCCTTGCGAATCTGTAATGCGTCCATCATCTAACATTTGTAGTAATATGTTAAATACTTCTGGATGCGCTTTTTCGATTTCGTCTAACAAAATAACGGAATACGGTTTACGTCTTACTGCTTCCGTTAATTGACCGCCCTCTTCATATCCAACATATCCAGGAGGCGCACCAATTAAGCGTGACACAGCGTGTTTCTCCATATACTCAGACATGTCGATACGAATCATTTGCTCTTCACTATCGAATAAAGACTGTGCTAATGTTTTTGCAAGTTCTGTTTTACCAACACCCGTTGGTCCTAAGAAGATGAAAGAACCAATTGGACGGTTCGGGTCTTTAATACCAGCGCGTGCACGAAGAACTGCGTCTGATACTAAACTTACCGCTTCCTCTTGTCCGATGACACGCTCTGATAAAATTTGCTCTAATCGTAATAATTTCTCACGTTCACCTTCAACGAGTTTTGCGACAGGAATACCAGTCCAGCGCGAAACAATATCAGCAATCTCTTCTTCACTTACTTCCTCACGTAATAAACGATTTTCTTGTTTATTATGCGCGCCCATTTCTTCTGCTTCTTTTAACTCTTTTTCAATTGCAGGAATTTTCCCATGACGAAGTTCGGCTGCTTTATTTAAATCGTAATTGCCTTCTGCTTCTTCTAATTCACGGCGCAGGCGCTCTAAATGTTCACGTAAGTCACGAACTTTGTGAATATCTTCTTTTTCTTTCTCCCATTTGGCTCTCATACCACTTGCCACTTCTTTTAAATCCGATAATTCACGTTGCAATGTTTTTAGACGTTCTTGGCTACCAAAGTCTTTCTCTTTTCCAAGAGCTGCTTCTTCAATTTCCAGCTGCATAATGCGGCGCGTTACTTCATCTAATTCTGTTGGCATAGAATCAATTTCTGTACGAATTGTTGCGCACGCTTCGTCAACAAGATCAATTGCTTTATCCGGTAAGAAACGATCCGAAATATATCGATCTGATAAAACTGATGCTGCTACAATCGCGCGGTCATGAATATTTACACCGTGATAAATTTCAAAACGCTCTTTTAAACCACGTAAAATGGAAATTGTATCTTCAACAGTTGGTTCTTCTGCTAATACTTGTTGGAAACGTCTTTCTAGTGCTGGATCTTTCTCAATATATTTGCGATATTCATCGAGCGTCGTCGCCCCGATACAATGCAGTTCACCACGCGCAAGCATCGGTTTTAACATATTTCCTGCATCCATTGCGCCTTCTGTTTTACCAGCGCCGACAATTGTATGAAGTTCATCAATGAATAATAAAATGCGCCCTTCACTCTTTTTAATTTCATTTAATACAGCTTGCAGACGCTCTTCAAATTCACCGCGGAATTTCGCTCCAGCTACAAGCGCACTCATATCTAATGCAAAGATTGTTCTATCTTTTAATCCTTCTGGTACGTCCTTTTTCACAATACGCTGTGCTAATCCTTCAACGATTGCTGTTTTACCAACACCCGGCTCCCCAATTAAAACAGGATTGTTTTTTGTTTTACGTGAAAGAATGCGGATTACACGTCGAATTTCACTGTCACGGCCGATTACAGGGTCAATTTTCCCCGCTCTTACTTCGGCCACTAAATCACGGCCATATTTCTCTAACGCTTCATAAGTTGCTTCTGGATTTTGACTAGTCACTCTTTGATTGCCCCGAACTGTCATTAAAGACTGTAATAAGTTATCTTTCGTAATATGAAATCTTGTGAATAATTGGCTTATATCGCCTTTTTCTTCTGAAAAAGCAAGCAATACATGTTCAACTGAAATGTAGTCATCTTGCAATTTTTCTGCTTCTTTTCCTGCTCTTACAAGTAGTTGTTGCAAAGCACCTGTTATATATAATTTACCTGCTTCTGCACCGCTTCCCGTTACGGAAGGCTTTTTCTTAATTAAATTTTCGGCGCCTTGTTTTAACGCTTCTATATCGACATTCATTTTTTGAAAAATACGTACTGCTAACCCATCTTGCTCTTCTAATAATGTAAACAAGAGATGAACAGTATCTACTTCTTGATGATGATGAGATACCGCTAAAGATTGGGCACTCATAATCGCCTCTTGTGTTTTTGTTGTCATTTGATTTAAGTCCATTTTTACAGTCCTCCAAATGTTTGACTTTCTTTGACCTTTGATTTGATTATACGCCAACTGACTTTTTTATACAATAATTTTGCTTATGTATTTTCAAACTTATTATCGGAAAAAGAAAACGGGAAAATTCATTATGTTACTTAAAAAGGTACAATAAATGAAATCACAATATGCGATAACAAAAAAGCCGCAATAACGATTGCGGCTCCTGTTACGGTTTTCTTTTATATGTCCACTGACGGTTATGATTCGTGTTATCTGGAAACTTTTCACCAGCAGTTAGTTTCACCATTTGCGGGTCTTTCACCATACTTCCCGTTTCACCAATTTCTACGTAAATACCATCATTCGGCGCTTTTTGTCCAGAACGAAACCTGCGATTTTGTCCCATTTCCATTCTCCTTCCATGAAGTCTTTGCCTCATTAGTATATCCATTTTAAAAGAAAGCTTTTCTGTCATGTTTAGGAAACAAGTACTACATTTCGTTCTTGTACATATACATGAATGACACAAGCTTAAAGCAGGGATTTCTTTCCTATTTGTAGAAAAAAAAGAAACCAACCTACTATAGGCCAGTTTCAAAGGAGAGTCAAACATATACGAGAAGATTACATGTTCATTATAAGTCTCATCATACAAGTAATGTAACCCTTTTCACAATTTGTACATAATGAAAGAAACATTGTTTGAACTTTCCAAAAAGATGTTGACTTTTCTTAATTTCCAGCGAGAAATAGTAGACACCGCAGCACTTTGCGACGTAAGATGGATATATAGTGAACTTTCCATCTTTGGTGTTCTCACCCAGTTTAACCTCTTATTTCTGCATATTAAAAACGGAAATACAGATAGAAACAAAAAAATTATTATAAGAGGTGAAATTATGAACAAACAACATTTAATCGCATTAGACTTAGACGGCACATTATTAACAGACAACAAAATAATTTCCACTCGAACGAAACATACAATTGCAAAAGCAAAGGAACAAGGACATATTGTTGTTATTTCAACGGGACGTCCATTCCGCGCTAGTTATGATTACTATAAAGAACTCGGTCTTAATACACCAATCGTAAACTTCAATGGAGCTTACGTGCATCATCCTCTTGATTCAAAGTGGGGAACACATCACTCTCCTCTTGAGCTAGCAACAGCGCAAGAAATTGTCCGAGCTTGCTTTGATTTTGGCGTGAAAAATATATACGCTGAAGTAATGGACGATGTATATGTTCGTGAAATTGATGAAGATAAAAAACATATTTTCGAATTCGGTTCTCCAAAGATTTTTACAGGAGATTTATTAAATATTTTAAACGATCATCCAACTTGCTTATTAATCGATGCACATGACGAACATTCCAGTACAATTCGTCAACATTTAACTGATATGCACGCTGAAGTAATCGACCATAGAAAATGGGGCGCACCTTGGCCGATTATTGAAATTGTAAAAAGCGGGTTAAATAAAGCGGTCGGATTACAAAAAATTTCTAGTCATTACAACATTCCACAAGAACGAATTATCGCTTTCGGTGATGAAGATAACGACTTTGAAATGATTGAATTCGCCGGTCACGGCATCGCAATGGGAAATGCGATTCCTGAATTAAAATCACTTGCAAACCATACGACGTTAACGAACGAAGAAGATGGTATCGCACTATATTTAGAAGAGGTTCTTGGATTGTAATCTAAAAATTCCCTGCTTATAGTTTCTCGCCAAACGCTCATACTATTATTAGACGCAAAAGTCAGCGCGTCGATTGTTTTCAGCTAAATAAAGGGGGTTTTTCGAATGGGTAAAAAGAACAAATCAAAACGTTTTATCCAACAAGGAGCCGATGCTGTTATGAAGCATGATGCAAGATTCCCGTACCGTGGTACATTAGCTGAGGCAGAAAAAGCGAGAAACAACTCTTCTTTTGGAGGGGTCTAAATGGGGAACTTACTATTCCAACAAGCTAGAGATGCTGTTGCAAATGCCGTATCTTGTTCAAGCGGTGCTGAGCAACAAGATCTCGTATACAGAGCAAAAAACGCTTTGCACTCTGCTTACTCAAATTCTTCAACAGCTGAAAAAGTTCAGCTACGCGAAATGCAGGAGCAGTTGCAAAATATTACGAATTTACATTAAAAAAGAGGACCAGCTTTGGTCCTCTTTAATCTTTTCGGAACAGTCCAAACACCCCAACAGTTTGCAGTACGTTTGTAAATGCACCTGGGTCCACTTGTTTAATAACCCTCTCTAATTCATACAGTTCGTAACGCGTAATAACAATCATTAACATTTCCTTATTTTCATTTGTATAAGCACCTGTTGCCGGTATAGTTGTAATCCCCCTCACTAAGCGTGAGTGAATCGCCTTTCTTACATTTGCCCCATTCTTCGTAACAATTAATGCTGTAATCTTCACATGACGCGTATGAATCGCATCGATGATTCGCGTTGACACATACAAAGTCACCAAAGTGTATAATGCTTTTTCCCACCCATACACATAGCCAGCAGCAATAATGATCAGTGCATTAAAGAAGAAAAAATACGTACCGACAGGCTTGTCTTTAATCTTCGATAAAATCATGGCGATAATATCTAAACCACCTGTAGAAGCCCCCCACTTCAACGCAATTCCTACCCCAATTGCCGAAATAATCCCGCCAAAAATCGCATTTAATATGATGTCGTTCGAAACTGCTCTAACCGGGATAATTTCTAGAAACAAAGTCATAAATATAACACAAAGAAAACTAAAGAAAGTAAAGGCCTTCCCAACCTTTTTCCATGCTAAAATAACGACAGGAATATTAAACAAGCTAAACAATACCCCCGTTGATATATGAATAGATAAAAAGTCACCTAATATTTGCGATAATAATTGAGACAATCCAGCAAAGCCACTCGCGTACACTTTTGCTGGTGTTAAAAATAAATTCATCCCAATCGCGTTTAACAAACCTGCGACAATTACAACGATTAACTTCTTTATAAGTTCGGTATAATTCAACTTCAAATCCATTTCTAATCCACCTTTATTATTCATGAATGCACCACTATACATAGTCTTTACGAAAAAGGAAATGATAAACGTATAACGTTTAGAAATGGAGTTGATACATATGCCACATACGAGTGATAACGACAAAAAAGCACGCGATAATAATGCAAAGCGCACGCAAAAAAATGAACAAGAACAAAAGAATATAGAGCAAGGTAAGCGTACCTATTCCAAAAAGACCGATCACCTTTGATTCCATCGTACATCAACAATCTTGTTGATGTACTTTTTTTACATTTTACAGGAAAAAACATTAAAAATTCACTTCATGTTCACTTCTATATTCTACAATAGCGATAACATATTCGGATGAGGTGTTGGCATGAGAGGGAAACATATTTTCATTATTACTGCACTAATAAGTATATTAATGCTATCTGCTTGCGGACAAAAAAATAGCTCAGCTACAATCGCTACAGCAACAGACTCAACCATTACGAAGAGCGACTTCGAAAAGCAGTTAAAAGATCGTTACGGAAAAGACATGCTATATGAAATGATGGCACAAGACGTTATCACGAAAAAATATAAAGTATCTGACGATGATGTGGATAAAGAAGTACAAAAAGCGAAAAAGCAATATGGGGATCAATTCACAGCAGTACTAGAAAACAATCGTTTGAAAGATGAAGCTGATTTCAAAAATCAAATTAAGTTCAAACTTGCTATGAATGAAGCGATTAAGAAAAGTGTTACAGAAAAAGACGTGAAAGACCACTATAAACCAGAAATTAAAGCGAGTCACATTTTAGTAAGTGACGAAAATGAAGCAAAAGAAATAAAGAAAAGATTAGATGCTGGTGCTTCATTTGAAGAATTAGCAAAACAAGAATCGCAAGATCTACTATCAAAAGATAAAGGCGGAGACCTCGGATACTTCAATTCCGGTACAACGACACCTGAATTTGAAACAGCTGCCTATAAACTAAAGGTCGGACAAATTAGCAATCCCGTTAAATCACCAAACGGTTATCATATTATTAAATTAACTGATAAAAAAGATTTAAAGCCTTTTGATGAAGTGAAAGACTCTATTCGCAAACACTTAGAAGAAGAACGTCTCGCTGACCCTATATTCAGCAAAAAACTATTACAAGACGAATTAAAAAAAGCAAATATTAAAATAAACGACAGTGACTTGGAAGATACGTTTACTCTTGTACATGAGCAAGGGAATTGAAAAAGCACCACCTTATATTTGTAAAATATAAGGTGGTGCTTTTTATTTCCTTTATTTCTTAAAGTAAGTCCATCCTTCTTCTTGATAAACCTTTTCTTCCTTCATCAACTTACCAAGCGCACGCTTAAATGCAGCTTTACTCATATTGAAGCGTTCTTTAATGTCTTCTGGGTAACTCTTATCCCAAAACGGCATTGCTCCGCCTCGTTCTTCCATATATGCATAAATTACTGCAGCATCATCTTCCATACCCTCTTCTTTACGAGGAAGAAGCGAAATGTTAATTGTACCGTCATCTTTCACATCGATAATACGGCCAGTTACACGTTCACCGATACGGACTTGTTCTTTTCTTTCAGTATGGTGTAAGAAAGCACGGAAATGCTCATCAGTTAGTATGAATGAACCAACTTGAAGTGAACGATATACACGTCCATTTACGTTTTTATTACGCATAGATGGCGTCGCATCTACGATAATTTCTTGCATATCGCTGTCTCTTGCCGGAAGAGCGATAAGACGATCACGATTCGTTAATTTTAACGTACAATATAATTCGTCGCCTACTTCTGGCCATACTGGCATATAAATCGGGAACTCATCAGCTGGAATTAGTATATCTTTTGATACACCAATATCAACAAACACACCTAAACTAGGAATAACTTCTACAACCTTTACCCAGTTCCAATCATATGTTGTAATGATTGGCTCCTTCATTGTCGCTGAAATACGATTTTGGTGATCAAGGTATAAGAATACATCAATCGTATCGCCTTCTTCAATTTCTCCAGCTAATTCGTTTTTATGTAGGAAGATTTCTTCTTCTTCATTCCCAACCATATATCCGATTTCCGTTTCGCGTAAAACAGTTACCTGTTCAATCGATCCTATTTGTAAATACATATTTTTTAATTCCCTTCTCTATATATAAAATTAACTTTTTTATCTTTTTATCATTCCAAACAAAAGTTAATTATAACACGATTCTTCCTTTATTTGTCCAACTGCCCAAAATTCACTATAATAAAATGAGGTTACATCATTATAAGTATGAAAACACTTAAGTCTAAGCTCGTTTTCAGCTATACTTTAGTATGTACAGTACATAAAAAGATTAGAAATTTATTTGGAGGTGCTAACTATGGCAAAAGACAGTTCTTTTGACATCGTTTCGAAAGTAGAATTACCTGAAGTAACAAACGCAATTAACATCGCTTTAAAGGAAATCCAAAACCGCTATGACTTTAAAGGAAGTAAAAGTGATATTAAATTAGAAAAAGAAGTACTTGTTTTAACTTCTGACGACGAGTTCAAATTAGACCAAGTAAAAGACGTTCTAATTTCTAAACTTGTAAAACGTAACGTTCCAATTAAAAACTTAGATTACGGAAAAGTCGAGGCTGCTACTGGTAACACAGTTCGCCAACGCGCAACACTTCAACAAGGTATCGATAAAGATAACGCGAAAAAAATTAACAACATCATTAAAGAAATGAAATTAAAAGTAAAAACACAAGTACAAGACGATCAAGTACGTGTTACAGCGAAAAGCCGTGATGACTTACAAGCAGTTATCGCAGCAGTTCGCAGCGCTGATTTACCGATTGACGTACAATTTATTAACTACCGCTAAAAAGAAAAACTCCTCTAATGAGAGGAGTTTTTCTTTTTGTCATGTAGGAACAATATGACAAGGACAAGAGGGTATTTGCGGTGAGAATTGCTGAGCAAACAGAGTCTATTCATACGAATATCTTACAGGTGACCGCGTGGTTAGACTAGGTCTCATTGTAGAATTTTTTTATACATGGAATTGAGCATGTCCTTTTAAAAATAAGGAAAAGACTTCTTAGGACGTTTCCCTTCAACTTGAATCACTTTCCTTATCAATTGAATCCCAAACCAAAGTCACCACAACTACCTCCATAAACAAAAATCTCTCTCCCTAATCAAGCGTAACAATTTATGAGTATAAGAATATTTTCCACCCTTCAATGTAATGTAAAATTAATAAGGGATCTTATTTTGTGAAAAAAAGTTAATTATAAAAGAGTTAGAAGTGGTTATTTGAAGAAGTTAATATTATGTTTTTTATTGGCTATATTCTCTCTAAATATTAAAGGATGTTCTAATAATATGACTACACTAAAGGATAAATCTAATTGCATTCACAAAGCTTGGTACAAAAAAACTACGTTATGTAATAATTTAAAGAAACACTAAATAGTTGATGATAAAGGTCATAAAAAAAACACTTTAAGTTTCCTTCCTCTTACTTGAACCATCTTAATTTTAATATGGAAGGAAAAGAAATATAAATTGTTAATAAGGATGCAGATTTCAAAATAGAAAGTACGTTAAGTAAACTTTCATTCAAAAATTCATATTAAGTAATAATATTTTAGAATCAAGTTTATAAAAAATATTAAGAGGTTTATACGTGTAAAACCTACGGGAACTTTTCCTGTGGGTTTTCTTGTACTATAAGTAGTTATTTAGCAATTATGTTTTTCGAAATATCCTTCTTTAATTATTTGTAATTTTTTTTCGCTTTTGGTTAATTCAAATATAAATAACGCTTTTTTCATGCTATTAGCAACTTCTTCTTTATTAGATTGTTTAAGCTTTAATAAATTCGAACCTTTTTCATAGTATAGTTCACCCAATAAGTATAAAGTATTTAGATTAATAGCTAATTTGATACCCTTATCAATGTATTTTTTTGCTTCTTCGTATTGATATGTGTAACTTAAACATTTTGCTAAATTATAAATGATTTTTAATTTAATTTCTTTATCTCTAGGAAAATCTAACTTATCAAAATTATTTAAACATCTTTTTAATATATTTATACTCTCTTTATATTCTTTATTTTCCGCATGAAATATAGCCATTGTCTGCATAATATCTATTTCTCTCTCTGTTAAAAAATCAATATTCGTTACAGTTATTTTTAATGCATTATTCAAAAGAGTTAGAGCCGTTTTTATTGAGTTATTCACACGATATATAGCAATTGCTTCATGCCATATTAGAAATTGTTTATCTTCTTTCATTCGAAAATTATTTAAGTTTTTTTCTTTTGTTACTATTTCATAAAGCTCTTTATATTGATGTTGTCTTATGCAATCCTTCATTACACATTTTACATTTTCTATATATTTAAATTTTTTGTTTTGAGTTAGTGCAAATATATTATTCGGATCAATACCAAGTCTTTCTGATAATTGATATAACAATATGCTAGATGGATAAATCACACCTTTTTCGATCTTGCTAATTTGACTTTGTGAACATATTCCATGACATAATTCGGATTGTGATATATTTTTTTTAATTCTAAGTTCTTTAATGGTAATACCCAAATCGTAAAATTCCATTTTCTCTCCTCAAATATACCCCTTAATGAGTATAAAATTATTTTTCATCTTTTAATGTAATGTAAAATTAGTACAGTTGCAATTATTGTTTCTTCTATTGTTCTTTTCACTTCTTTGCTCAGATGCATTTCGAGGCATGAGTCTTACTTCACAGAAAAACAGGTTAAGGAGAAAGTCTTCTCTTTAACCCGGTCCCTCCTCATTAGGGAACTTTTCATACTTATTAAGAGCAACGCCTTACCTTAAACTGAAGACGAACTACTAAAAGAAACCATTACTCATTTCCGTCTCTTTTTAACCGCAATTAAAAAAGCAATAAATAATACGTTCACACCGACTATTAAGGAGATAAATAACCAATTTACACCTGTTTCTCCATTAACTTTATACACATTTGATTCTTCACGCTTTAAAACGAGATAAAACTTTCCGTTTTCTTCTCTTATAATTTCATCTTCTAACAATCCTCTTAACTCTTGTTTTTCACCAATCGTACTTTCAGGTAAAGCAACTTTTTGTGTTTCTTTCGTATTATTAATTGCTACTAATGTTACTTCATCTTTATACTTTCGTTTCATTATACTCATTCCATCTTTATCATACAAAAGCTCAAACGTACCGCGCCTTAGGGACTGTCTCATTTGTCTAAGCTCACCGAGTTTCGTTATGTGCTGCATAAACTTTTCATCTGATTTGAAATCCATTAATCGCCTATTATCCGGAATACCCCCTCCATCTAATGCAATTTCAGTCCCGTAATAAAAATTCGGAATGCCTGGTGATGTTAATAAGTAAGTGAGTGCCAATTTTAAACGAGATGGTGGATAATACATATTTTCTTTTGCAATACGAGCAAATCTTTTTGTATCTTGATTGTCTAAAAATGTGACGGATTCCCCTTCTTCTTTGCTCACATCATATAAAGATTTCACCGATACATCCGCTTTTGAAAACGATTCTACTATTTTTTCGTTATATTCACTATTTTCTTTTGTCATAATACGAAAATCTTTCTTTATCACTTGCATATCTTTTTGCACGCCATACCAAAAAGCATCCGACTTTTTTTCACTATGTATCACGTAACTTCCATCTAAATCGACTTCTTTGATCCACCATTTCATCGAGTCGATAACTTGTTGTTCGTTTTCTCCAAGCGGAAATTGAAATACAACTTTCATTCCTTTTTCGTGAGCTTCTTT
Organism: Bacillus fungorum; assembly: GCF_002746455.1. GTDB lineage: Bacteria > Bacillota > Bacilli > Bacillales > Bacillaceae_G > Bacillus_A > Bacillus_A fungorum. The sequence continues at coordinate 84,130 of NZ_NWUW01000018.1, forward strand.
TATAAGTTCTTTCACATCATTTTCTGTACCGAAATGTTCATTTACCTTCTGAAAATTGCGCACGTCTAACCCATCGTACTTTCCACTTTCAAAAAGTGGTGAAAGCATAATAGCGGTAAATCCCATTTCTTTTATGTAATCCAGTCTTTTTATAACGCCTCTTATATCTCCGCCCTGATATCCCTCTAAATTACCAACTTCTAACTGTTTGTCATTTTTCGGTTCTCCATTATTGAAGCGATCAATCATAATGGAATATATAACTTCGTCCCGCCACTCTCTTTTTTCGTCTCCAAAAGTATGTATTGGTACAAACAAAACGACAGCTAAACAAAAACAAATGAATAGTTTCCTAGTATGTATTTTCCCCACACGCATCCCCCATGTTTTTTAATTGTAAGAATATTATACCAATTATCAGAACGAATCGTATACGTTGATTTTATTCTCCTTAAAATATTTCATGTTAGATTTTATAACATAAAACTGAAAGTTTTCTGAATTTTTAGTTGATTTTCCATTTCATTTCGAATATGATATGAAACATAACAAATTGATGTTATTTTTCCTAACATTACAGGAGGAGAGAGAATGAATACGGGAGATACAGTTTTTATGTTTGTAACGACAGTAATGGTTATGTTAATGACACCAGGATTGGCACTTTTTTACGGGGGCATGGTTCGCAGTAAAAACGTACTCAGTACGACAATGCATAGTTACAGCGCAATGGCTATCGTTTCAATTCAGTGGATTGTGATCGGTTATTCTTTATCGTTCGGACCAGATTGGCACGGACTTATCGGTACACTCGATTGGTTCGGTTTAAACGGAGTTACCTACGCACCAAATCCAGACTACTCATCTACTATTCCTCACAATTTATTTATGATGTTTCAACTCATGTTCGCCATTTTAACTCCCGCTTTAATTTCAGGTGCATTCGCCGAAAGAATGCGATTTTCAGCTTTCCTTATTTTCATCCTTCTATGGACAACAATCGTTTACAACCCTGTCGCTCATTGGGTATGGGGCGTTGGCGGATGGCTAAGAGAACTTGGCGTGTTAGACTTCGCTGGTGGTAACGTCGTTCATATTACATCTGGTGTTGCTGGTCTTGTATTAGCTATTTTCCTTGGAAAACGAAAAAACATAAACGGTTCGTCTCCTCATCATTTACCATTTACAATGCTAGGTGCAGGCTTACTATGGTTCGGCTGGTTCGGTTTTAACGTCGGAAGCGCATTATCTTTAAATGACGTAGCTTTAACTGCATTTATTAATACAAATATAGCCGCCGCTGCCTCAGCATTAACTTGGATGCTTTCAGAGTGGTTCTTCCAATCAAAACCGACTGCGATGGGAGCTGCTTGTGGTGTAGTTTCCGGTTTAGTCGCTATTACACCAGCTTGCGGGTTCGTTACACTTTTCTCCGCGCTTCTTATCGGAGCGATTGGCGGCGTATTATGCTTCGGAGCGGTCTTTTTCTTAAAAACAAAATTCGGATATGACGATACACTCGATGCATTTGGATGCCACGGCATCGGAGGAACTTGGGGCGGTATTGCGACAGGACTATTTGCAACTACTTCTGTAAACGGCGATGGTGCTAATGGATTATTTTACGGAAACGCCGCTTTACTATTTAAACAACTTGTAGCGATTGGAGCAACATATGCATTTACAATTATCATGACGTACGCCATGATTAAAGTTATTAACTTCTTCCTCCCTGTTCGGGTAGATGAGCACGAAGAACATATGGGACTTGATATTTCGATGCACGGGGAGAAAGCTTATGAGTATACGGAGCGAGTGAACTAAAAAAGAGATGCAATCTATTAGTAGTAGATTGCATCTCTTTTTATTGTATTTGTTGGTGGTATACCCCACTTAGTATTACCTTAAATATATCAGCGATTCTTTCAATATATCGACGTTCCGACATAATTCAGACGTAAAATACCCTCGCGTAACTTATGAATCACCGTATTTTCTTTTATTCGTACTTAAGATAATAAGAAACGCCACAGCTATTACTGCTAAAAAGCGCACTGGATTAAACGGTGTTCCTATCGTTTCATTAAAACGATGATAAATAAAAGGGATCATCTCAATTACCATTAGCCCCATCGCAATTTTAAATGTCTCAGCCATCGCTTTGTTTTTTATAAACGTAGCGCGCTCATCACCTTGTTTCCCAATCGCTATAAACATTTTTATCATAGCAAACACTACAAATAAAAAGACACTTAACGCAACAATAAAAATAGCAACATCCATTCAATACACCTCTTTTATGTAAAACTCATTTGACAAAAGTATAACACCTTTTACCCCGTATATAAAAAATCTTTTACACAAAAAAAGACGACCGTTTAATAACAGTCGTCTTTTCCTATTTATTTCGGAGCATTTCCTACATATTGCGTAATATCAACATTTAACGATTGTGCTAAACGCATACCGTACTCTTGATCTGCACGGAAGAAGTTACAAACAGCTAGTAATTTCGTGCGCTCATTTACGTCTTTTAAGTCATTTGTTAAGTTTGCAATTAAGTTGTCTTGCTCTTCTTTAGAGAATGAACGGTAACGCTCACCTGCTTGTTTGAAATCATTTGGTTTGTCAATTTTCTCACGAGATACATAGCCTTCTACTTTCATAGTTGAATCGCGGTAAGCTTTGTCTTCAACTGGATTTTCAGCATGACGGCTCGGTTCGTAGTTGATTGTAGATGGGTTTTGATTCATTTGCATCGCACCATCACGTTGTTGGTTATGAACAGCTGCGTATGGACAGTTTACAGGAATTTGTAAGTAATTTGCACCAAGACGGTAACGCTGTGTATCTGGGTAAGAGAATAAACGACCTTGTAATAATTTATCTTCAGATGGCTCAATACCATTTACAGTTGCACTTGGAGAGAACGCCACTTGCTCTACTTCCGCAAAAAAGTTTTTCGGATTACGATTTAACGTCATCATCCCCACTTCCATTAATGGGAAACGATCTTCTGGCCATACTTTCGTTGGATCTAATGGATCGAAATCTAAAGAATCCGTTTCTTCTAGTTGCATCACTTGTACGTGTAAATCCCACTTCGGATAATTTCCTTTTTCGATTGCATCGAACAAGTCACGAGTTGCATGGTTGAAGTCTTTTCCTTGTACTTCTTGCACTTCTTTTGCACTTAAGTTACGTACACCTTGCTGTGGTTTCCAGTGATATTTAATGTAGACGATTTTACCTTCTGCATTAATCCATTTAAATGAGTGTACACCGAAACCTTCCATTTCGCGGTAGTTTGCTGGTGTACCATAATCAGAGAATACCCATGTCATCATATGTGTAGATTCTGGACTTAACGTCATGAAATCCCAGTAACGATCTGGTGTTTGAATATTCGTATCAGGTGCTGGTTTTAAAGAATGCACCATATCAGGGAATTTAATTGCATCACGAATGAAGAAGACTGGTAAATGGTTACCTACGATATCGTAATTTCCTTCTTCTGTATAAAATTTAACAGCGAACCCACGCGGGTCACGAGCTGTTTCCGGAGAACCTTGACCATGAATAACCGTCGAGAAACGAACGAATACAGGTGTTTCAGTTCCTTCATTTTGTAAAAATGCTGCCTTTGTATATTGCTTCATGCTATTTTTCGTTACGAATACACCGTGAGCACCTGCACCACGTGCATGCACAACGCGCTCTGGAATACGTTCACGATCAAAATGCGCAAGTTTTTCTACTAAATGATAGTCTTCTAACAATACCGGTCCACGGCGACCAGCTGTACGAGAATTTTGGTTATCTCCAACCGGAGCACCTTGGTTTGTTGTTAAGCGATTATTTGGATTCATCAGGGGGATCCTCCTCTTTACTTCATAGTAATTATTATTTATTTAAAATCATTATAAACTAATTATTATTCGAAACTAAATCTTTGTCAACTATTTCCTTCATTTTTTTGGAAACAATTTCAGCTAAGCATTCGATAAAAACAGATTGTGCATTTGGCATATTTGGTCTAAAATATTTAGCATTTAGTTCATCCGTTACAACTTTACATTCATAATCGTTGTCATATAAAACTTCTAAATGCTCTGCCACAAAGCCAACTGGACAATATATGAAGGATTCATATCCATGCTCTTTATATAAATCTTTTGTTAAATCTTGCACATCTGGTCCAATCCATGGATCAGGTGTATTTCCTGCACTTTGCCAACCAATTGTATAGTTTTGAATATTTGCAGCCGCTGCGATTAAATCCGCTGTATGTTGTAACTGCTCTACATAAGGGTCACCTGCCGCAATAATTTTTTCTGGTAAACTATGCGCTGAAAAAATTACAACTGCTTTCTCTTTATCTTCAATTTTTGTAAGCGTTTCTTTTATTTGATCTGCCCAGTACGAAATAAATTTCGATTCATCATACCATTGTTCAATTGGTTCAATAACAGGACCACCAATTTCTTTTGAAAGACGAATAGCACGGTCATTATACGCTTTAATGCTAAATGTAGAATAATGCGGCGCTAATACGATACTAATCGCTTGCTCAATCCCATCACGCTTCATCTCTTCTACTGCATCTTCTATAAATGGGGCAATATGTTTTAAGCCTAAGTAACAAGCAAATTCATACTCTGTAAATATATTATTCATTAAATCTGTTAATTTATGCGCTTGCTCTTTCGTAATTTTTGCAAGTGGGAAATTCCGCCAATCGCTTTATAGCGCCCGATTAAGTCTTGGAGTGCTTCTTCGTAAGGTTTACGCCCGTGGCGAATATGTGTATAGTACGCTTCTACATCATCTAATGATTCTGGCGTTCCATACGCCATTACGAGTAAACCTATTTTTTTCTTTGTCATCTATATAACACCTCAAATTTATAAATGAGAACCTTTTTCAAGAACACTTGTTTCCAATTATAACAACTAATAATAAGTACGTCAAAATAATTATTCTAAATAAGTATTATTTCTAATATGATTTTGAATTTTATATGACAATTTATTTAATAAAAAGCGACTTACATAAACGTAAGTCGCTTTTCTCCTATTCTTTAATATTTACCCCGTATTCTTTAAACCAAACATGAATTTGCGCTAAATGAGCTAAAAGTTGCGGCCCAGTCATTAATTGACCAAACCAAGGCGTTTGAAATGCACTGCCGCCTGACTCAATTATTCCGCTTAACTGCTCTTTATCGAATAATTCGTGTAAAATCGAGCCTTTATCTGTTAATAAATCTTGTAACCATACTGTTACTGCTTTCGTATAGTGTGGATTATGTGTTTTCGGATATGGGCTCTTCTTTCTATATAAGATGTCATTTGGAAGTAATCCTTCTAACGCTTTACGCAATAGACCTTTTTCGCGGTTTTTATACATTTTCATTTCCCAAGGAATATTCCACGCATATTCGACAAGTCGGTGATCTGCAAATGGAACACGTACTTCTAAGCTTGCGCCCATACTCATGCGGTCTTTTCTGTCTAATAATGTTGTCATAAACCATACCATGTTTAAATAAAATAATTGGCGTCTTTTTGCTTCTAGCGGACTTTCTCCTTCTAAAATAGGAACTTCTTGAATCGATTCCTCATAGCGCCTTTGTACATATTGTTGTAAATTTAATTTATTTCTCCATTCTTTTTTTAGCAATTGTTCACGCGCTTCTGTAGAACGCATCCACGGAAATGCACTAGATTGTAGATCATCTTCTCTATAAAACCACGGATAACCACCGAAGATTTCATCTGCACATTCCCCAGATAAGCCGACGACAAAATCTTGTTTAATTTCGCGGCAAAACCATAATAATGACGAATCGATATCTGCCATACCAGGCAAATCACGAACGAGTACTGCTTCTGTTAAATACTGTGCTAATTGTTCATTCGAAATGACGCAGCGATGATGGATCGTTTGAAATGTCTCAGTCATTAAATTAATAAACGGAGCATCTGAATTTGGCTGAAATGCATTCACTTTAAAGTATTTGTCATTATCTTCGTAATCAACAGAGTACGTGTGTAATTGACCTTTTCCTGATCTTTCGTATTCTTTCGCAGCAATTGCTGTAATAGCACTTGAATCTACACCACCTGATAAAAAAGTGCATAATGGTACGTCAGAAACGAGCTGCCTTGTAATCGCATCTTGTAATAAAAAGCGCGTTTTCTCTACTGTTTCTTCAAAAGAATCTTCATGTTTTTTACTTTCTACATTCCAATATCTCCATATACATAAACCGTTCTTTGAAAATGTCATCGCATGCCCTGGACGTAGTTCTTTTATATCAGCATAAATACCGTGACCAGGCGTTCTAGATGGTCCGAGTCCGAATACTTCTGATAAACCTTCTAACGTTACTTCTGCCTTCACATCTGGATGTGCTAATATCGCTTTTAACTCTGAACCAAATAGCAATCGCCCACTATCATATTTATAAAATAGCGGTTTTACACCTAATCGATCGCGCGCAATAAAAACTTGTTCTTTCTGTTCATCCCATACTGCAAACGCATATATACCGTTTAAATGATCGACACATTCTTCTTTCCATTCCATATACGACGCTAATAGTACTTCCGTATCAGAATGACCTTTGAACGTATATCCTCTTCTTAATAGTTCCTTTCGAATGTCTTCTGTATTATATAATTCGCCATTATAACAAATGGCATAATTCGTTTCATCCTTTAAACAATTCATCGGTTGTTTACCACCCTCAGGGTCCACAACGATTAACCGTTTATGTCCAAATGCAACATTACCTTTAATCCAAACTTTATTATCATCCGGACCACGCTTCGCTAACGTCTCAGCCATCTTCGTAACGACAGCCCTTTCTCCTTCTAATGAGCGTTTATAATCCACCCATCCTGTAATCCCGCACATACAAATCATCCTTCCACCTTATTTCTTTTCCTAAACACGCAGTAATCCCCACCCTAAGAGTGCGGATCAAAAAATGAAAAGCTTGACGATACACATATGGAATAGCATCTTCACTCAGTAAAACGTGTTTTATTGTATGCCCACCTATGTCTAGATGTGTCTAGTTATAAAGAATGCGCGAACTGTCTATAACAGAAGTAACTACTTTTCATAAAGGAGAAATCATGTATGATACAACGTAAACATATTTTATATAACCAGCCCCGCGCTCATACAGTCGGTAATGTAGAATATATAAACAATGAATGGGTATTCTTTGATGATGAAAATGAGGAAGCATTTTTATTAGAAGATATTGCTGAAGATGGTTTTGAGGTTTTATATAACAATAACTGGCTACCAGCGCGTTTCTATGAACAAGATGTATTACAAATTGCTAACGAGCAACATCAATTACAAAATGGTGAGATGATACGAATTCGAAAAAAATTACTTCTTAGCTATAAGGAATGGCTTGAGGAATTACCTGACTCTGTCTTTACACTATTAACCGAATCATTGCAATCACTTCATTACTCTTTATATGATTGCATGTATTGCCATAATTATTTATCCTTCTTATCAAAAGAGGAAACATGTGAAGGAGTAAATATTCTTTTATTCGATAATGAAGAGATGATTTGTACACTGCAGCACCATTTCGTTCGACACTCTTCTTCAAATAAAAATATGTTCCGCTTTACGAAAGTAAACGGAGAAGAGTTACATATCGATGCGACATAAAATAAAAACCACCTTATCTCCCAAACACGTGAGATCATAAGGTGGTTTTATTTTTATTTGAATACGTACCAGCCAATCGGTAATTTTAGTCCTAAGTATAATACTGCTACTAGCGCAACAATAAATAAGCCCCAAGCCGCCCCTGCCGGTTTGTTTTTGCTCATTTTTACAAGAACCATTTCCATTCCACCGATAACTAAAATACCAGCTAACATTTTTAATCCATACCACATGTGCGTGCTACCTGTTGCTGTTTTCACAATACTCATGTATAACATGAAACCTGTCACAATAATGATGATATACATTAGGCGAAGCCCCATATGTACACCTTTCCCTTTTCTTCCTGCTGAATAAAGTGAATACGCAACGAAGAATAAAATTAAACCTAACGCCCATGCTGTAATATGCATATGTACCATCGTATCCCTTACCTCCTCTTTTCACACTTTTTCACTCTATATGATAACATGTTCATTTATTTTCAGGAAACGTTTCGCTTTTTTACATTTAAATGATATAATATTTAGAGTATTTACAAACTTCTTGTAATAACAAAAGGGGGAACAATCATGATTCAAACTAAGGATATTATCGAACTTACAGACACATACGGGGCAAATAACTATCATCCACTTCCAATCGTTATTTCTAAAGCAGAAGGTGTTTGGGTAGAAGATCCTGAAGGAAACCGCTATATGGACTTATTAAGTGCATATTCTGCAGTAAACCAAGGTCATCGTCACCCAAAAATTATTAACGCTTTAATTGACCAAGCTAATCGTGTTACGTTAACTTCTCGTGCTTTCCATAGCGATCAATTAGGTCCTTGGTACGAAAAAGTTGCGAAACTAACTAATAAAGAAATGGTACTTCCAATGAATACAGGTGCAGAAGCTGTTGAAACTGCAATTAAAACAGCTCGCCGATGGGCTTATGATGTGAAAAAAGTAGAAGCAAATCGTGCTGAAATTATCGTTTGTGAGGATAACTTCCACGGCCGTACGATGGGTGCTGTTTCTATGTCTTCAAACGAAGAGTACAAGCGTGGATTCGGTCCAATGCTTCCTGGCATCGTTGTAATTCCTTACGGTGATTTAGAAGCGTTAAAAGCTGCTATTACACCAAACACAGCTGCATTCATTTTAGAGCCAATCCAAGGTGAAGCAGGAATTAACATCCCACCAGCTGGTTTCTTAAAAGAAGCTCTTGAAGTATGTAAAAAAGAAAACGTTTTATTCGTAGCAGATGAAATCCAAACTGGCTTAGGCCGTACTGGTAAAGTATTTGCTTGTGACTGGGACGGAGTAACTCCTGACATGTACATACTTGGTAAAGCGCTTGGTGGCGGCGTATTCCCAATCTCTTGCGTAGCAGCAAACCGCGACATTTTAGGTGTATTTGAGCCAGGTTCTCACGGTTCTACATTCGGTGGTAACCCACTTGCATGTGCTGTTTCTATCGCAGCTCTTGAAGTATTAGAAGAAGAAAAATTAACAGAGCGTTCTCTTCAATTAGGTGAAAAATTAATTGGGCAATTAAAAGAAATTGACAACCCAATGATTACTGAAGTTCGCGGTAAAGGTTTATTCATCGGTATCGAATTAAACGAGCCAGCTCGTCCTTACTGTGAACAACTAAAAGCAGCTGGTCTATTATGTAAAGAAACACATGAAAATGTAATTCGTATCGCACCACCTCTAGTAATCTCTGAAGAAGATTTAGAGTGGGCATTCCAAAAAATTAAAGCTGTATTATCGTAATAATAGAGAAGTTGTCCTACACGTTGGGACAACCTCTTTCTTTTTATATCGATTACCTGTATAACCCAAGGCCATAAAAAAGAGCTATCTTCGATTGAAGTGACCCCTAAAAGTTAGACACGGTTATTTCATTAGGCAGCTTGATAAAAGTGAGTCCGGTATTGTACCGGGCTCATTTTTAATTTTGCCTTAATCCGTTTCGTATTATAATAATCTATATAT
>NZ_NWUW01000019.1 GCF_002746455.1 Bacillus fungorum
CCCATAGCGTAAGCTAGTAAGATCCCTGAAAGATGATCAGGTTGATAGGTTCGAGGTGGAAGCATGGTGACATGTGGAGCTGACGAATACTAATAGATCGAGGACTTAACCATATAATATGTAGCAAATGTTATCTAGTTTTGAAGGAATATATAGTTTTCTTCTTGACATTTCGAAAGAAATGTTTATAATGATAAAAGTCTGGTAATGATGGCAGAGAGGTCACACCCGTTCCCATACCGAACACGGAAGTTAAGCTCTCTAGCGCCGATGGTAGTTGGGACCTTGTCCCTGTGAGAGTAGGACGTTGCCAGGCTAATATTATTCCGCAGTAGCTCAGTGGTAGAGCTATCGGCTGTTAACCGATCGGTCGTAGGTTCGAGTCCTACCTGCGGAGCCATTATGCTTCCATAGCTCAGCTGGTAGAGCACTTCCATGGTAAGGAAGAGGTCACCGGTTCAAGCCCGGTTGGAAGCTTGGGAAGAGTTTTAAAATTTTTGGCCCGTTGGTCAAGTGGTTAAGACACCGCCCTTTCACGGCGGTAACACGGGTTCGAATCCCGTACGGGTCACCACTTTTGGAGGATTAGCTCAGCTGGGAGAGCACCTGCCTTACAAGCAGGGGGTCGGCGGTTCGATCCCGTCATCCTCCACCATATATGCTTTAAATGTCGGAGGGGTAGCGAAGTGGCTAAACGCGGCGGACTGTAAATCCGCTCCTTCGGGTTCGGCAGTTCGAATCTGCCCCCCTCCACCATTTTCTTTAAAATAACCTGAGAGGGTTTATTTTTTTGAAAAGATAACCATACTAGTAAATATTAATGGGCTATAGCCAAGCGGTAAGGCAACGGACTTTGACTCCGTCATGCGCTGGTTCGAATCCAGCTAGCCCAGCCATTTACGAGCCATTAGCTCAGTTGGTAGAGCATCTGACTTTTAATCAGAGGGTCGAAGGTTCGAGTCCTTCATGGCTCACCATTTTCGCGGAAGTAGTTCAGTGGTAGAATACAACCTTGCCAAGGTTGGGGTCGCGGGTTCGAATCCCGTCTTCCGCTTAATTACTAAGGGGCCTTAGCTCAGCTGGGAGAGCGCCTGCCTTGCACGCAGGAGGTCAGCGGTTCGATCCCGCTAGGCTCCATCTAATAGAGGAAGCTTACATCATATGATGTAAGCTTTTTTTGTATTTAAAAGACAACTTTCATGTTTGTCATTTAAAATGGAGAAAACGTGAAAATAAAGGATGGGGATAATTATGAAAGTTGTTATTGCATCTGATTCATATAAAGAAAGTTTAAAAGCTATAGAAGTATGTGAAGCTATTGAAAGAGGTTTTGGAGCAATTTTCCCTAAAGCAGAGTATGTAAAAGTACCAATTGGAGATGGAGGTGAAGGAACCGTTGATTCCCTTGTTGATGCTACAGGAGGTAGAATTATATCAATTCATGCGACAGGACCGCTTAGAGAGAGCGTACAAGCCTTTTACGGTATGTCTAAAGATAAAAAAACAGCGTTTATTGAAATGGCAGCAGCATCAGGATTACAACATGTTCCAGTTAAAAAGCGAAACCCACTTATTACAACGACTAAAGGAACAGGAGAACTTATATTACATGCGCTAGACGAAGGAGCTGAGCACATTATTTTAGGACTTGGAGGAAGTGCTACAAATGATGGTGGAGCAGGTATGTTATCAGCTTTAGGAGTCAGGTTCATAAATCAAGAAGGGGAAGTAATAGAGCCATCTGGAGGAACGTTACATTCGATTGTAGCTATTGATTTTTCGCGAATGGACTCACGCTTAACGCATATAAAGATAGAAGCAGCATGTGATGTAGATAATCCGTTAGTAGGAATAAGGGGAGCATCTTTCGTATTTGGGCGGCAAAAGGGTGCGGATGCAGAGATGATGAAAGAGCTGGATGAGAATTTAAAGCATTATGCGCATATCCTTAAACAATACGTATCTTGCGACGTATCTAAAATACCTGGTGCAGGAGCAGCTGGAGGTATGGGAGCAGCTGTTATTGCAGTGTTAAAGGGAAACTTGCGAAGAGGAATTGAAATTGTATTAGATTATACAAATTTTGATAAGCATATAGAAGGTGCAGATTTAATTATAACTGGCGAGGGGAGAATAGATGAACAAACAGCATATGGAAAGGCCCCTGTAGGTGTTGCGGAGCGTGCAAAGTATTTTCATATTCCTGTCATTGCTATTGGAGGATCTGTATCTCCGAATTATCCCGCTGTTCATGAAAAAGGAATTGATGCAGTATTTAGTATTACAGCAAGTCCGATGACATTAGAAGAGGCATATAAAGTTGCAGCAGAGAATATCGAAATGACAGCAAAGAATATTGCAGCAGTTTGGAAAATAGCATCAGAAAAACACTTCTAAATGTAGGAGTGTTTTTTATTATTATCTAATAATAATGATAACAGTTGTTTCATTAGGTTAACTTTATACATAGAACAGTCTTAATATTTTGGTTTTGAAGCGAATATAAGTGAATAATTTGTATATCCATACAGAAAAATGTCGAGTTGAGTCAGACTATATAAAAGATTTAAAATATTTAGTGAAGGCACAAAAGGGGGATACTATCTATGAAAAAAGAAATTTCAGTTATTGGAGTTCCAATGGATTTAGGGCAGATGCGTCGTGGAGTTGATATGGGACCGAGCGCGATCCGTTATGCAGGCGTAATTGAAAGAATTGAAGAAATTGGATATGACGTTAAAGATATGGGAGATATATGTATAGAGAGAGAAAAAGAAGTAGATGTAAATACAAGCTTAAGAAACCTTACACAAGTTGCAAATGTATGTAACGAGTTAGCGAGTAAGGTAGATCATATTATAGAAGAAGGTCGTTTTCCACTTGTATTAGGTGGTGACCATAGTATTGCTATCGGTACACTAGCTGGTGTAGCGAAACATTATAAAAATTTAGGTGTTATTTGGTATGATGCACATGGTGATTTAAATACAGAAGAAACTTCACCATCTGGAAATATTCATGGTATGTCACTTGCAGCAAGTTTAGGGTATGGACATCCCACGCTTGTAGATTTATACGGGGCATATCCAAAGGTGAAAAAAGAGAACGTTGTAATTATCGGTGCACGTGCATTAGATGAAGGAGAAAAAGACTTTATTCGCAATGAAGGTATTAAAGTATTCTCAATGCACGAGATTGATCGTATGGGTATGACGGCTGTTATGGAAGAAACGATCGCGTATTTATCTCATACTGATGGTGTGCATTTATCATTAGATTTAGATGGTCTTGATCCTCATGATGCACCAGGAGTTGGAACGCCTGTAATTGGTGGCCTATCTTATCGTGAAAGCCATTTAGCAATGGAAATGTTAGCGGAAGCTGATATTGTTACATCTGCTGAGTTTGTTGAGGTAAATACGATTTTAGATGAGCGAAATAGAACGGCAACAACAGCGGTTGCTTTAATGGGTTCTTTATTCGGTGAAAAACTAAAATAAATGTAAGAAAAGCAACTGAGAAGTTGCTTTTTTTATTTGAAAATAGGCGTATAATAATGATTTATATTATACTGTACGATAAGAATGTTTGACATCTTACCAATTTAGGCTAAAGGGGGGTGTTTGTAATTGTTGTTTGTTTCATGTATGGTATAATTAACTAGTTGTTGGAAATACATACAGATAGAGCATAAAACAATATTTCAATATATGGATAGAATTGCTCGTAAGTAGGAGGAAGGGTTAGCATGCCTTTTGAAGATACGACCATTTTGAAATATCTTAGTACGGTATTAGATATTGCCGTTGTATGGTTTATTATATATAAGCTAATTCTCATAATCCGAGGGACGAAAGCTGTTCAACTTTTAAAAGGAATTACAGTTATTATTGTCGTTCGGATGATTAGTATTTTCCTTGAATTGCGTACGCTATATTGGCTAACTGAACAAGTATTAACGTGGGGATTTTTAGCCGTTATTATTATCTTTCAGCCAGAATTGCGAAGAGCACTTGAGCAGCTAGGGCGCGGGAGTTTATTTTCGCGTACTGGAACTCATGAGGATGATGAGCCTGAAATGGTTGCAACAGCGATAGCGAAAGCAACGGAATATATGGGGAAACGTAGAATTGGTGCATTAATTACTTTGTCAAAAGAGACCGGTATGGGTGATTATGTGGAAACGGGTATTCCGCTAAATGCAAACGTATCATCGGAATTACTCATTAATATTTTCATTCCAAACACACCTCTTCACGATGGAGCAGTAATTATGCAAGGAAGTACCATTAAAGCAGCAGCTTGCTATCTTCCGTTGTCGGAAAGTCCATTTATCTCTAAGGAGTTAGGAACTAGGCATCGCGCTGCAATGGGGGTTAGTGAAGTTACTGATAGTATTACAGTAGTTGTGTCGGAAGAAACAGGCCAAATTTCTTTAACAAAAAATGGTAAGTTGCATCGTGATTTGAAGACAGAACAACTAAAAGATATGTTGCTAGCTGAATTTAGTGCGAACGAAAAAACGACTTCTTCGTCTTTATGGAATTGGAGGAGAAAGCGTCATGGATAAGTTAATGGAGAATCATTGGTTTTTAAAGGGGATCTCATTACTATTGGCGTGTATGCTTTTTATGTCAGCGACTTTAACTGAAAAAAATACGACATCGGGGATACTACCTTTTGCAAATGATGCGAAAGAAACATTAACTAATTATGCTATTAACGTTAAGTATGATGAAGAGAAATATATTGTAAGTGGTATTCCGGCAGAGGGCGTCAAGGTGAAGTTAGAGGGCCCAAAAGCAGCAGTTGCTACAGCAAAAGCAAAAAAACAATTTGATATACCGGTTGATTTGAGAGATAGCGAAAAAGGAACTTATGAAGTTTCTTTGAAAACGAACGGACTTCCAGATGATGTGAAAGGAACAGTTCAGCCATCAACAATTAAAATTACTCTTCATGAAAAAGCGAGAAAATATGTTCATGTAGACTTGAAATTATCAAATGAGGATCAGATGCCAGCGGGTGCTACCCTCGAAAAATCAAACATTAAACCTGATACGGTTGAGGTAGTTGGGACGAAAGAAGAAATTGAAAGTATTTCATCTGCTAAGGCGTATATCGATTTAAAAGGTGTTAATAAAACTGTTACAAAAACACCTGAAGTTACATTATACAATAAAGAAGGAAAACGTTTAAATGTAAGAACAAGTCCATCTAAAATTAGTGTAACGTTGAATGTGGCGACGCAAGCTACGGCCAATAATACTGAAAAAACTGTGCCTGTAACGTATACGAAGAAGGGGAGTTTACCAGAAGGATTGGCCGTTACAAATATTAGCGTTGAGCCGAGAGAAGTAACGATAGCAGGTCCAAAAGATATATTGGATAATATACAATCGATAGAGGGGGTCGAAGTAGATCTTAGTCAATTGACAGAGTCTACAACATTCGATACCTCTGTTTTATTGCCAAAGGGTGTAACAAGTGCGAAACCGAATCAAGTAAAGGTTTCCGTAGGCGTGCAAAAAGCAAAACAAACGAAAACAAGAACGATTGATGGTATATCAATTCAAAAAAATGGACTTTCTAAAGATGTTACGGCTCAGCTACTCTCACCGCAAGATGGGAAGATAAGCGTTGATATTTCAGGAGAAACAAGTATAGTAGATAAAATAACAGCTGCTCAAATAACAGCATCGATTAATCTGCAAAATGTATCTCCGGGGACGAAGGATGTTTCTATTCAAGTGAGCGGTCCTGGTAATATTTCAATAGAGCCAAAACAAAAAAGTGCTAAAGTCACAATTGTGAAGAAAGAAAATCCAGATAAAGAAGTACAGGGTAACGGTGAAAAACCAGATTCAAATAATAACCAAGATAACCAAACTGAACAACCAAAAAATCCTGAACCTCAACCTAAGCCTGACCCGGAAAAGGAACAGGAACAAAATAAAGATAAACAAAAAGAAACTAGTCAAGAGCCAACAGTAGATAATCAAAAAGAGCCAGAAAAAGGAGCGAATCATAATGGGTAAATATTTTGGTACAGATGGAGTACGCGGGGTTGCGAACCAGGAGTTAACACCTGAATTAGCGTTCAAAATTGGACGCTTTGGTGGTTATGTATTAACAAAAGATACAGATCGTCCAAAAGTAATTATCGGCCGTGATACACGTATATCAGGACATATGTTAGAAGGTGCTTTAGTAGCAGGTCTATTATCAACTGGAGCAGAAGTAATGCGCCTTGGTGTTATTTCTACACCAGGTGTTGCTTATTTAACAAAAGCGTTAGATGCACAAGCAGGTGTTATGATTTCTGCATCTCATAATCCGGTACAAGATAACGGAATTAAATTCTTCGGTTCAGATGGTTTTAAATTAACAGATGAGCAAGAAGCAGAAATTGAAGCTTTATTAGACAAAGAAGTTGATGAATTACCACGTCCAACAGGTACTAATCTTGGACAAGTGAGTGATTATTTTGAAGGTGGACAAAAATATTTACAATACATTAAACAAACTGTAGAGGAAGATTTCTCTGGTTTACATATCGCTTTAGATTGTGCGCATGGTGCTACGTCTTCTTTAGCTCCGTACTTATTTGCTGATTTAGAAGCTGATATTTCAACAATGGGAACTTCACCAAACGGTATGAACATTAACGATGGAGTAGGTTCTACACATCCAGAAGTATTAGCTGAATTAGTAAAAGAAAAAGGTGCTGATATCGGTCTTGCTTTTGATGGTGATGGTGACCGTTTAATCGCTGTAGATGAAAAAGGAAACATCGTTGATGGCGATCAAATTATGTTTATTTGTGCAAAGTACATGAAAGAAACTGGTCAACTAAAGCACAATACAGTTGTGTCAACAGTTATGAGTAACTTAGGTTTCTATAAAGCGCTTGAAGCTAATGGTATTACAAGTGATAAAACAGCAGTTGGTGATCGCTACGTAATGGAAGAGATGAAGCATGGTGGATATAACCTAGGCGGAGAACAATCAGGTCACATTATCTTACTTGATTACATTACAACTGGTGATGGAATGTTAAGTGCACTTCAACTTGTAAACATCATGAAAATGACGAAAAAACCATTATCTGAGCTTGCAGGAGAAATGACAAAATTCCCGCAATTACTAGTAAACGTTCGTGTAACAGATAAAAAACTAGCATTAGAAAACGAAAAAATTAAAGAAATTATTCGTGTTGTAGAGGAAGAAATGAACGGTGATGGCCGCATTCTTGTTCGTCCATCTGGAACAGAACCACTTATTCGTGTAATGGCAGAAGCACCAACACAAGAAGTTTGTGATGCATATGTACATCGCATTGTAGAAGTTGTGAAAGCGGAAGTTGGCGCTGAATAATTTGATAAATTTATTGAAAAAGGAGCACAAGAAGTGCTCCTTTTTCATATGTTTTATAGACAATGAAAAAAATTTCATTGACGGTTTATCCATGTTTGTTATAAGATGGTCTTGTTCTTTTTCTCAAAGGAAATATTGTAAATTATAGAAGCGCCAGAACTACAAGTAGTGTAGTTGACGAGGTGGGGTTTATCGAGATTTCGGCGGATGACTCCCGGTTGTTCATCACAACCGCAAGCTTTTACTTAAATCATTAAGGTGACTTAGTGGACAAAGGTGAAAGTGTGATGAGAGAAAAGGAACGGATACAAACTAGCTGTATAAGTATATACGGACTTAAACCCAATCGAGAGGAAGGTGAAAGCCGTTACAAGCTTACAGGGCTAGCAATATGTAATCCGTTTTTTAGTATAAATAAAAATGGTATCGGACTATGTCGTTACATGTTCGCAGAGCAGTGTAAGCATTTGTAACGGCGACTAAACATGTGTGGAATCGTAGGATTTATTGGAGAGCAAGATGCAAAGGAAATTTTATTAAAAGGTTTAGAAAAGCTAGAATATCGTGGATATGATTCAGCAGGTATTGCAGTACAAGCAGAGAACGGTGTTGTTGTATACAAAGAAAAAGGCCGTATTGCAAAACTTCGTGAAATCGTAGATGAGAACGTAGCAGCAAGCGTGGGAATCGGTCACACACGCTGGGCTACACATGGTGTTCCGAGCAAAGTAAACGCGCATCCGCATCAAAGTACATCAAAACGTTTTACACTAGTTCATAACGGTGTGATTGAAAACTATGAGTTAGTGAAAAAGGAATATTTACAAGATGTAACGTTCATAAGTGAAACGGATACAGAGGTTATCGTACAGCTTATGGAACAACAAGTGAGCACAGGACTAAGTGTAGAAGAAGCGTTCCGTAATACGCTATCTCTTTTACATGGCTCTTATGCAATCGGATTACTTGATGCTGAAAATCCAAACATGATTTATGTTGCTAAAAACAAAAGCCCGCTATTAGTAGGTGTTGGTGACAACTTTAATGTTGTGGCGAGCGACGCTATGGCGATGTTACAAGTTACAGATCAATTTATTGAATTAATGGATAAAGAAATCGTAATTGTAACGAAAGAAAGTATTACAATTAAAAACTTACAAGGTGAAACGATTGAACGTGCACCGTTTACAGCGGAATTAGACGCAAGTGATATTGAAAAAGGAACATACCCTCATTTCATGCTTAAAGAAATCGATGAGCAACCACTTGTAATCCGTAATATCATTCAAAAGTATCAAGATGAAAATGGCGAGATTGAATTAGATCAAGACATCCGCAATGCGATTTTAGATAGCGATCGTATTTACATCATTGCATGTGGAACAAGTTATCATGCGGGTCTTGTTGGAAAACAATTTATCGAGAAATTTGCAAAAATGCCAGTTGAAGTGCATGTAGCAAGTGAATTCTCTTATAACATGCCATTATTAACAGAAAGACCATTCTTCATTTACATTTCACAAAGTGGTGAAACAGCTGATAGCCGTGCAGTACTTGTACAAACAAATGAAATGGGTCATAAAGCATTAACGATTACAAACGTACCTGGTTCTACACTTTCTCGTGAAGCTGATTATACACTTCCGTTATACGCGGGACCAGAAATCGCAGTTGCATCAACGAAAGCTTACACAGCTCAACTTGCAGTACTTTCAATTTTAGCTGCGGACATTGCTAAAGCGAAAGGTGAAGTTCTTGATTTCGATTTAACACACGAATTAGGACTTGTAGCAAATGCAATGGTAGAACTTTGTGATCAAAAAGAAGAAATGGACGCGTTAGCAAAACAATTTTTAGCAACAACTCGTAACTGTTTCTTCATCGGACGTAGCGTAGACTTCTACGTAGGATTAGAAGGTGCGTTAAAGCTAAAAGAAATTTCTTACATCCAAGCAGAAGGATTTGCTGGAGGAGAATTAAAACACGGTACAATTGCTTTAATCGAAAACGGTACACCAGTTATCGCACTTGCTACACAAGAGCACGTAAACCTTGGAATTCGTGGTAACGTGAAAGAAGTAGTAGCACGCGGAGCTAACCCATGTATCATCTCAATGAAAGGCTTAGAAATGGAAGGGGACAGCTTCGTATTACCAGCTGTACACGAAGCGCTAGCACCGCTAGTAGCCGTTATTCCATTACAACTTATCTCATACTACGCAGCACTTCACCGCGAGTGTGACGTTGATAAGCCACGTAACTTAGCTAAGTCTGTTACGGTTGAGTAGGAGATTGGTAGGTTAATAAATATAGTTGTAGCTTTAAAATAAATTTATGAATTTGTACCCTTTTAGATGTTTTATCTAAAGGGGTATTTTTGTGTCAAAAAAGAACATTTAAAATTGATAAGTAGACAGAATCCCACTAAGTAAAGTTTTATTTTATCGGATTTGGAATAGAACTACTTTTATTTATCTGAATTTTCCGTTATTATTTTAAGTATTCGTGAACAATTCTTTTCATTATGAAAAGAAGAGACGATACATGAACATTACGAGGGGGTATAAATGAAAATGAATGAAAAAACATATTTAAGTATAGAAGAGATTATTTCATTACCAACCTTATCAAGTACCAATATAAGCGATGATGGCAAAAATGTAGCATTTGTTAAGAGGACAGCTAACTGGAAAGACAATACATATAGAAATTATGTATGGATATATGAAAAAGGTAAAGGGCAGAGTTATCCATTAACAAATGGGGATATAGATAGTACATGCCCGTTATGGTCTCCAAATTCTAGGGATATTGCATACCTTAGCCCTGTTGGTAATGGGGGAAATCAAATCTTTGTTAAGTCATTAGATGGTTATGGTGGGGTGCAAATTACTAATGAGGAAGAAGGGATCAGTACATTCAAATGGGATCCTACCGGTAAAGGTTTTTATTATATTACACAGTCAAAAGAATGTGAGGAAATAAAGAAACGTAAGGAGCTATATGGGGATTTTCAACATGTAGGTAAGGAACATCAGAATAATTGTTTATGCTACATTGAAATAGAAAAAATGATACAAAATGATAAAGGGGAACGAGAGATTAACGGTGTTTATCAATTAACTGATGGTAAGGATTTTTATATACATAACTTTGATATTTCAAATGATGGGACAAAGGTTGTATGTATGGCTACACCAAGCCTAAACGATCATATAAACGGTGATCTATATATATTAGATGTTGAAGCTGAGGAACTGCAAAAGATGAATGTAGATAGGTTGTTGGGCGGGAGCGTTTGCTTTTCTCCTGAGGGCAACAAAATATGTTACTCAGCAAGCATAAGAGAGAAGGATTACTATAGAAATCATATACAAGAGAGTACATTAGAGATATGTGATATGAATACTGGAGAGGTACTTCAGCCTCTAACAAACTTTGATAGTACAGTTATGCCATTACAGTGGACAGCTAAAGGGATTTTAATTAGATGGCAGGATAAAACGAATTACCTTATTGGTGTGCTAGCTGAAGATGGCACTGTAGAAACATTAAGCGAAAAAGTAGATGGATTTATAATGGATGCCTCTATAACAAGAGATGGAAATCATATAATATAATAAAGCTATAACAAATGAAACCTTTGAAATCTATTTAGACGATAAAAAAATAACGGATGAAAATAGCTTTTTCAAAGATAAGCTTAAAAGTAATAGGGAAATCATCTCATGGAAAAATAGTGATGGGCTGGAAATAGAAGGTGTTTTATCAACACCAGTAGAGTTTGATACAAATAAAAAATATCCTTTATTAGTAGTAATTCACGGAGGTCCGGCTTGGGCATCCTTTCCGATATTTTCAGACTGCTTCAATGAGAAATATCCGATTGAACAGTTTGTTGAAAAAGGCTTTATCGTTTTAGAACCAAACTACAGGGGAAGTTCTGGTTATGGTAATGAATTTTTAAAAGAAAACTATAGAAAACAGGGAATTGCTGACTACGATGATGTTATTTCTGGAGTGGATAAACTAGTTGATCAAGGGAATGTAGATAAAGATAGAGTAGGAGTTATGGGATGGAGTAACGGAGGATATATATCAGCTTTCTGTTCTACATTTAGTAGTAGATTTAAAGCTATTTCAGTTGGGGGCGGAATTGCTAACTGGAGTACCCATTATGTAAATACAGATATCCCTTACTTTATTAGGATGCATTTAGGAAATACTCCATGGAATGATCCAAAGATATATAGGAAAACATCACCAATGACATATATTAAATCAGCCTGTACGCCTACCTTAATTCAACATGGAGAAAAGGATGCAAGAATTCCAATTACAAATGCATATGAGCTATATGAAGGATTAATGGATATGGAAGTTGATACAGAATTAATGATATTTAAAGGAATGGCATATAGTCCCGATCAGCCGGGAATGAATGTGGCTATTATGAAGCAGAACTTGATGTGGTTTTCACATTATATTCTTGGAGAAAGTATGGAGGGTTTTAGTACTATATAATGGATATCCGCACAGGGATTATTCGTTGTGCAATTGGGCCAGATTGTTGTAAACTGCATTTAAACCATTATTGAGAAGATTTAAGTGGTTATAAAGAAACGTAATTCGGAGGACGAATATGACAGAGAATAAAAATGAGTTATCTGTAGAACAACGTGAAGAACTATTAAAAGTATTACAAGCACGTTTTGAGAAAAACATGAACCGCCATGAAGGTCTTGAATGGGCTAAAGTTGAAGCGAAGCTAGCTACTAATAATGAAAAATTGTGGTCAATTAATGAAATGGAAGTAACTGGCGGTGAGCCGGATGTTGTTGGTTATGATGAAGAGAAGGACGAATATACTTTCTATGATTGTTCAAAGGAGAGTCCTAAAGGCCGCAGAAGTCTTTGTTATGATCTTGAAGCGTTAGAATCAAGAAAAAAACATAAGCCAGAAAATAACGTTATTGATGTTGCAAATGCTATGGGCATTGAACTATTAACGGAAGAACAATATCGGGAATTGCAAAAATTTGGGGATTTTGATATGAAATCATCAAGCTGGGTACAAACACCTTCAGATATTCGAGAACTCGGTGGTGCTCTATTTTGCGATTATCGCTTCGGACACGTTTTCGTGTATCACAATGGGGCAGACTCTTATTATGCTGCCAGAGGTTTTCGGGGATCGTTAAGAGTTTAAATTGAGAGTAAATAAAAAAGAGCCTATACTCAGGCTTTTTTTCTTATTTATATTTTAAAAGTAAACTGTTACTACGCAGTTTTACTTAATTTATAAGTTTCATGGTTATTTTTACGGAAAAGTTTAGGGAAAACATAACCATCTAATCCAATACGTCCAGCTTTCTGCCCTGCAACTAAAATGAACATAGTCAAAATAAGCAGGTTTGGGTTTACACTAACAGTTCCGCTTAATAAAAATGAAAGATTCATTATGATTCCGAAAAATGCAGCTGTTTTTGTTAATCCGCCTAAAATCAAACCTAGCCCTACTAAAATTTCTCCCCATTGAACTAAAAAGCTAAATAAGTCTGCGTGTGGAAGAACAAAATGTTGAAGAAAATCTGCCCACCAACTTTGTACTGCAGGGTGGTCACCTGATGCTTGAGCAATAGCACCCTTTAGAAAACCACTTGCATCAAAAGATTGTCCGAAAACTTTGCCTATTCCAGCAGCGAGCCATGTATATCCTATGTAAAGTCGTAAAAATAATAATATGAAAGTAGCACGTTTATCAGTTCTTAAAAAATTGATAACCATTGAAATCCCTCCAATATTGTATTTACAAGTTTATTATATATCCATTGTGAAAAAAATTCACAATGGATATAATGTGAACAAATTTATGATTTTTTATTTATAAAATTGCACATAAAATATTGTGAAGTTTATTTTTGAAAATTAAGCAATAAATGAGAGATGGGAGCTATCTATTGTAGCGGATAGCTCCCGTAGTAAACAGGTTTATGTGTGTTCTTTAAGTTCATCTGGGCGTTCCTTATTATTTCTCTGGTTTTATATAAGGAACAATTTGTGCAGTAACCCCTACAGAAGCACCGCGAATAAAGTCTTGGTTTTCTAATACCTTAAAGTTTTCTGTTTTTCCTGTTAGCATAACACCTAAAATTTTCACTTGATCGAATGGTTTGCCCTTGTTTGATTTTAAAAACTTCTGGATATCTTTGTCATGTCCATCGTCATCGTATTGGTTAAGTGAATCAATGAACTCTTTGTATGCTTCTTCAGGAGACTTATCTGGATTGAATCCGTAAACAGGCATACCAGAAGGTCCTTTGCTTTCATCTCCAATTGGTGAGGTCATATATAACCATACAATGTTTAAGTTGTCTGGAATTTTTTCTTTAATTTCTTGTAGTGTGTAGGGCTGATTGAAAGAGATAGCAACTTCGGCAACATAGTTGTTCATTTGTGAAACTTCCCCTAATTCATTTTGGACACCATCAAAATAGTCCTTAATAGCGGGATTATAAAATGTTGCAAATTTATTCTTTGTTTGTTTATCATACTCATAAAACTCTGTATTGGACCTGGACCAATAAAAACCAGGCGTTAATTCATTGGAATCGATATTGATACGGATCCAACCATAGGAGCTTGTTAATTTGTTCCATGGGACAATATAACCATTAATATTTTTGGAACGATTTGATGTAATATTGCCGCCAAACATAGATGAATTACTCGTTACTTGAGAATCAATTTGTACATTCGGTTCTGCAATTGCATTATGTAAAAATAGTTGTTCGTGAAGTTTCGTAGAACTTTTCGCTGCGAAGTAATTCCCCACTTTATAAATGATAGGGATAAGTATGATGACAACGATAATAGAAGTAATGATGATTTTAAGTAACTGTTTCCTTTTAGCTTTTTTTAATGCATTTTTTAAAGAAGTATCCATTAAGGTTTTCCCCCTACTGTAGAATGAATGGTTTTACGTGCGCGATGTAACTTTTGTTTGACGCTGTTTACTCGAATATCTAGTATTAGTGCGATTTCTTCGTATGTAAAATCATAATAATACTTTAAAAAGAAGGCTTCTTTGCATTCTAGTTTTATATCTTTTAATAGATAGAAAATCTCATCTTTATTTAAAACAGTATCCAATTCCCGGTCTGTATATTGTAATTTTGAATAAATCTCTTCAGTTAAATAGATGTTCTGTTGCTCCTTTTTCCTCTTCAAGTCAATGTATTCATTTAATGCAACTCTGAAAAACCATGGACGTATGTTATCCTCGGTTAAGCTATCTAGCAATGTGTATACTTTATAGAAAGTATTTTGGATGATGTCTTCTGCATCTTCTTTGATAGCTCCTTTCGCTAGTAGTAGTTTGAACACTTCCTCCCCTACATTGATAAGATAGGAGGTCAATATATTTTCTTTTCCCATCAGTTTTCCTCCCTACACTTATACAACGAATAGGTAATAGTGAATGTATACACTTAAATTAAAGTTTTGTTCTTGATACAAATAAAAAAGGCATATAACAATCATATGTTATATGCCTTTTCTATTATATATGTAGTAATTTATTTAGGTAATGTAAATTTAGCTTTTTTACCTTGTGAAATATCTTTAGCTTCTTTATTTCTCATAGGTCCTAACTCAATCTCAAAGCTTTTGTCTTTCCAAATCTTTTCATACTGCTCTTGATCTAAAATAAATACTTGTAGTAATTCTCCAGATGTTCCCGTTTTGACTGAAGCGTTATAGTCGTAATTTAGTAGCATACCTTCATTAATCGTATATTGTGTACCATCATTCACTCTCAATGTAGAGCTTATAGGAGATAGTGAAACGTCTTGAGTATCTTTGTTATCAAGCTTGAATTTCACCGTTAATAGAACAATACCGTTTTTGAAATTTGCAAAGCGCGGTGCTTCGACGGAATTTGGTGTGAATTGAGTAAATTGGTATCCATCTAATGTAACATTAACAGCGCCTAATTCTTGGCTGTTATTAATACTTGATTTCTCTTTTAACATTTTTTTATCGCCCATGTTATTAGCTGTAGCTTTATCTTGGTAGAAAGTTTTATCTGTTGCAACCTTTTCAGTACCTTGTTTATTTAAACTTAATGAAAAGCTTCCAGGGCTTCCGATTGGAGCATCGAATTTTCCTTTATTAGCTTGTGCAGTTGGGACTGTGACTGAGACTGTTGAGAGACTTGAAATTTTCGTTAGATCATCTTTTCCGAATGGATACGCGATATAACCAGAAATGGTTTCCCCTGCTTTTACTAAGTAATCATTCGTTGGAGCAAGCTTAGTTGGTAGCTGATCTTCTTTTGGAATTAAGTCTTTATAGTTACTATATACTTTCTGCGCACCAGTAAACGATATGTCCAATGCTGGCATATAATAAATATCTTTAGCTGAACTATTTTTGACGCTATAGTTCACAAGAATGACTCCGCCCTCTGTTTGACGGTTAAATGGAATGTTAAAGTCCGTATGGAATCCATTTAATTCAACTAATGTATAACTGTTCATCGATACTGAAATATCTTCAGCTTTATGGACTTGAGGTTCCTTATTTTTAAAAAGAACTTTTGTTTTCCCACCGGTTTCTTTTTCCATATAGGAAATCAGCTTAGAGTAGTCACTTGATCCAGTAGCTGTATTTTCAGGCTTTTTATCTTCGGATTTTTTTTCAGCAGGTTTACTTTCTTTCGTTGTATCCGTTTTTTCCGTTTTGCTTTCTTTTGTTGCATTCTCTTTTTGTTCTTTATTTGTCGTATCGCTTTGACCACAGCCGGTTATTACAAAAGCTGCTACGATTACTGCAGAAAATAAAGAAAGTATTTTTTTTGACATGTTTCTTCCCCCTATTTGTGTAAAACTAAACTCTCACATTAGCCCCACGTTTTATTATAAGAAGGCTAGTCAATATTTACCAGTATTTTTTCTGATTATTCATATTATTTTAATATCATAATATAATAAAATTAATAGAAGTTTGGAATGGAATAGTGAGTTTTATTTTTAAATCATTTGAAATATTACATCATATTGGTATGATAGAAATAGAGGTATATGGAAAGGAGACAAGGACTCAATATGTGGATGAACTTGTAATGATTAGAAATTAGATAGATGAATTTTTCTCTCATCAGTGAGGGTTTATTTAGCTATCTGTAAATCATGCAAGGACTGCATATTTGGCTTGTACATCCCCTTTGTAAGGATAGATACGTATGTGGGGAAATTTATATCTCTTATATAAAATATGCATCCTTTAAAATTGGAGGAGTATATGATGAATCAATTAAAACATAAAGTAGCAGTTGTTACAGGTGTAAGTCGTTTAGATGGTATAGGCGCAGCGATTTGTAAAGAATTAGCTGAAGCAGGATACGATATATTTTTTACATATTGGACAGCTTACGATAAAGAGATGCCTTGGGGCGTTGATCAAAGTGAACAAATACAATTAAAAGAAGCGTTGCTAAAAAACGGTGTGAAAGTATCGAGTATGGAGTTAGATTTAACTCAGAATGATGCACCGAAAGAGCTTATAAATAAAGTTACTGAACAACTAGGCTACCCTCATATATTAATTAATAATGCAGCGTATTCTACGAATAATGATTTCTCTAATTTGACTGCTGAAGATCTGGATAAGCACTACATGGTCAATGTTCGTGCGACTACATTGTTAAGTAGTCAATTTGCCCGAGGATTTGATAAGAAATCTGGTGGTAGAATTGTGAATATGACTTCGGGGCAATTTCAAGGGCCTATGGCAGGAGAATTGGCGTATGCAACAACGAAGGGAGCTATTGATGCTCTTACTAGTACGTTATCGGCGGAAGTGGCCCATTTAGGAATAACAGTGAATGCAATTAATCCAGGGCCAACTAACACAGGATGGATGAATGAAGAGATAAAGCAAGGATTAAAACCAATGTTTCCTTTTGGCAGAATTGGTGAGCCGAAGGATGCAGCAAGACTTATTAAGTTTTTAATAAGTGAAGAAGCAGAGTGGATTACTGGACAAGTTATTCATTCAGAAGGTGGATTTAAAAGATAAAGTGAAACTTTAATCAGTGGGGGTTTTGTTCATCCCCACTGATTATTAATTGAACCAATCGGGCTGTTATGGGCAGTTGATCCCCACCTAAATTCTTTGCTTCCGCTGAATTTTGAGGTGGGGGTCTTACTGCCCGTTAATGCGGGATAAAAAGAAGGTATCTCACCCTGGTGAGATACCTTCTTTTTAATCTTTATATATTTTATTTTAAGGTAATCGAAACGTTCCCTTTTTTATGCCCTATTTCCACATACATATGAGCTTCAGCAATTTCTTCTAATCGGTAAGTTCTATCAATAACAGGTTTTAAATGTTCTGTTTCAGTTAGTTTTTTTAGTAGAATCATATCCTCTTTACTTACTTTTGCCATCGTTCCATTAACAGATACATATTTTCCATTAGGCGTTAATACTTGTTTACAAAGGGATTTTTTCTGTTTTCCAACTGCATCAAATATAATATCATAGCATTCCCCCCGCTTAGTAAAATCTTCTTTCGTATAATCAATTACTTTATCCGCTCCTAAAGATTGCACTAGTTCAAAATTTGAATTACTACAAACAGCTGTAACGGTAGCGCCAAAATATTTAGCAAGTTGTACAGCAGCTGTTCCTACTGATCCAGAGGCACCATATATGAGAACTTGTTGCCCTTTTTTTATCCGGCCCTTTCTCAGAAAATGTAACGCTGAAGTTCCACCAAAAGGAATAACTGCCGCTTCTTCATACGTTACATTGGTAGGTTTTAATGTTATTAATCCACTTTCATGCACGCATGTGTATTCGGCATAACCACCAAGATTTAGTTCTGTTAATGCAAAAATTTGATCTCCTTTTTTAAATTGAGTTACATCTGTCCCGATATCCTCTATCTCTCCTGCTAATTCTACGCCAAGTATAGGGTTTCTCGGTTTTCTAAGTCCTAATACAAGTCGCATAGGAATCCAAAATAATAGAGGGCTATTAAATCCGCGTATTCTACAATCTCCAGTCGATACACTTGTTGCGTGAATTTTAACTAATACTTCGTTCTTTTTAGGTGTAGGCTTCTCTATATTTTGAAGCTGAAGAACGTTAGGTGGTCCATACTGTGTGCAAATGATCGCCTTCATAATGACCTCCTGAAATGAGTTGTTATTATTTACATCATATTTAAGATCTTCATTAAACATGTCGCTATATAGCGAGTATAGATTAAAAATTATATAGATTTCATAGGAAAAGAGGTGATATTATTTTGGGAAAGGGGGCGACAGTATGAAAAAAATTATTTTTGTTTCAAGTTTAGTACTTGCAATCAGTCTAGGGGTAGGGTGTAGTAATGAGAAAACAGCAAAGACGGATGAGCCGAAAAAAGAATCAGTTCAAAAAGAAAAGGAATTAACGGCGAAGGATGTTTTCAAGAAAACGAACGAAGCTTTTAAAAATGAAGAACATGTAACGATGACATATGGTGTAGGGGTAAAAGCTGAGGGAACAGAGATGGATATAGTAAAGGCTAAGATGCAATTAGAGCCAAAGACAAAGAATTCTCGTTCTGAAATGAATATTTCCGGTACAGATGTTGTAGTGTATACTGTGGATGGTAAAGTTGCTGGTGAGGTAAAAAACCCTAATACAGGAGAAGTTATAACCGTACCAGAGGAGCAATTAAACGCTGGTGGAATGAAAGCGGCTCAAGATATTATAGATAAGTTAGAAGTACCGGAAGTAGTTTTAGATAAAATGAAGATGGAGAAAAGCGGAGGTAAATATAAACTGAAATTTACATTAAAAGGGCAAGAAACAGAAAGTATGTTAACTAGCATGGATGAAACGCAGAAGAAAATGTTACAAGCACAAAATGCGAAGATAGAAGAAGTGGATGCAGAATATATCATTACAAAAGATTTTCAATATGAATCAGCAAAGATAGACATGATTATGAGTAGTAATGGCAAGGATAAAGCACACATTATTACGAACGCAAAATATACGTCGTACGAAAAGTTTGACCCAATACAATTACCAGCAGCAAAGTAACAGTTTTGATAAGGAGGGGCCTAAAATAAGGTCCCTCTTTTTTGTATTCTTTCTTTATAGGAAAATAGGTACAATATAAAGAGGAAAAGATGTAGAAGAGGAGAGTGTCATTTGAAAAAAAGAAAGATAGCAGTGGTCATTGTAGCGTATACCGTTTTGCTTGCAACGTCTGTACATACATATAAAAAACAACTTGATTATCCTATTATGAGTGATGTAGGTAAATTGCTTCCGACAAAAATAAAACGTGTTGAAAGTGCTACGGATGAGCACTCGTTAATAAAATTAGTGCAAGATGCAAATGTTTCTGGAGAGAAGATTTCTATTGCTGGTATGCAACATAGTCAGGGCGGGCAGACATATTATCCGCATGGTACGATGCTTGATATGAAAGGGTATAATAAAATATTAGAATTTGATCCAGAGAAGAAGCGCATTACAGTTCAAAGTGGTGCCACGTGGAATGATATTCAGAAGAAAGTAAATCCATATGGTCTTGCGGTTCAGGTGATGCAGTCGCAAAATATTTTTACAGTTGGTGGTTCATTAAGTGTAAATGTACATGGTCGTGATATTCGTCACGAAGCATTGATTGATACAGTAGAGTCGTTTAGATTGTTAATGGCGGATGGTACGGTGCGTAATGTAAGTAGAGAAGAGAATGCAGATTTATTTCCTTATGTCATTGGCGGTTACGGGTTATTTGGTGTCATTTTAGATGTAACCTTAAAGTTAATAAATGATGAATTATATGAAACGCACACGAAAATGCTAGATTATAAAGAATACACGTCTTATTTCAAAGAGAAAGTGAAAAAAGATGAAAATGTTCGTATGCACTTAGCTCGTATTTCTGTTGCTCCAAATTCATTTTTAAGAGAAATGTATGTGACAGATTATACATTGGCACAGAATCAAAATATGAGGGAAGAGTATAGTGAATTAAAAGAAGAAACTATTATAGCAGCGCCAAAATTTTTACTTGGATTATCACGCTATAGTGAGTGGGGAAAAGATACGTTCTGGGATATACAAAGAAGTTATTTTGAACGTACAGATGGAAAGTATGAGACACGAAATAATGTTATGAGGTCAGATAGTGCTTTTATGGAATATGAAAATCCGAATAGGACAGAGGTATTACAAGAATATTTTGTGCCTATAGATTCTTTCACGGAATACATAGATGATTTACGTAACGTATTAAATGAGGAAGAGTTTAATTTGCTCAATATTACGATTCGTTACGTGGAAAAGAATGAAAATGCAGTTTTATCCTATGCGAAAGATGATATGTTTGCACTGGTTTTTTTAATTAATCAAGGGCGTTCTGAAAATGAGATAAAGAAAACAGAGGATGTTATTCAGAAGATGATTGATGTTACGTTAAAGCATAACGGCAGTTATTATTTACCGTATTATTCTTATCCAACGAAAGAGCAGTTAAAGAGAGCATATCCTCGTATAGAAGAATTTCTTCAGAAGAAAAAAGAAGCAGATCCAAAAGAGAGATTTGTGAATTTATTTTATAGGGAGTATACGAAATGACATATAGAAGATTTGTAGCTTCACAAAGCATCATTATGATGGCAGGAAGTATGGTATTTCCTTTTTACATTCTATTGCTTCGGAATGTTGGAAATAGCTTCTCACAGTTTGGCTGGGCATATGGCTTATTTGCCTTAACTTCAGCTCTAGTATATCCATTAGTTGGAAGAATCTCTGATAGAGTAGGTGATAGAAAGTTATTAATCATATATGCCTGGTCCATGGCAATATTAATGCTTTGTTTTCCTATTGCAACAGAAGTATGGCATGTATACATTCTTCAAATCTTAATGGGTATTTTAGGGGCTGTGCAGCGTAATACGGAGAAGACGTCATTAGCACGAAAAGTTGTACAAGAAAATGCTGGTTATGAGATTGGAAAATATCATGTGTGGACATCGATTGGAGGAGCAGTAGCAATTATTGCAACAGGATATTTAGTAGATTTCTTTACGATTGGTACAATTTTTTATATAGCATCTATCTTATATGTAGTGAGCGGAATTGTATTAAGTAGTAAAAAAATATAACTATTCCTATTTTCACCTGAATACCCTTTATTTGTTATACTAAAAGGGAATACAAAAGAAAAGGGGACATTGCCTTTGATGAAATTTTTAATTTTAGCTATTCTCACTTTGTTTTTGATTCCATGGACAAGAAGAAGCGGTAGTAAACTTCGAGCAGTGGATAAGAAAGGGGAAGAGAGGGTTGTAAAGGGTAAGAAATCATCCATTTTAGTTATTCCAGTTTTATTTTGGATAGGTATTGCAATCTATGAATATTTTTGGTTAATTGATGATCGAGCAGATTCAATTCTTACTCATTATTCTGTTGCAGTAGCAATTTTAATTGGGCTTGTTTTATTTTCGCAAGATCAAATAGGGAAATTAGAAGGCACGTTAAAGGGACTTCTAATGTTTGTTTTACTCGCAAGTTACGGCTATTTTGGTTATTTGCACGATATAGTAATCTCGCAAACGAAATATGATTCTGTTGTAAAGGTAGAGAAAGAAATTTCAGAGCCATTTACTGAAAATGATCAGCCGTTTACAGTGCCGCCAAAGACAGCGGAGAATAAGATGAAAAAAGTATTTGGGGATATTCCAAAAGTAGCTTATTTTGAGCTAGGAGAATTAACTCCGCAAATGGTAAATGGCGAAGCTTTATATGTAGCACCGATTGAAGTTTCAGGATTTTTTAAAGCACGTAAAGCAGAGACAATTCCAGGGTACGTAACGATGTCAGGTACAAACCCTGATGCGGAAGCGAAACTGCACCTCGGTTATAAAATGAAATACGTGCCAAGCATGTTTTTCGGAAATAATTTAGAGCGTTTGGTAAGGCAAGCAGAACCAAATTTAATCTTTAAAGGTAAACCGAAATTTGAAGTCGATGATAAAGGTAAACCGTATTATACAATGACGTATGGTGAATTTATTTCAGGAAGATCTGGATTTGAGGTAGAGGGCGTTGTAGTAGTAGATGCACAAACAGGTGAAGTGAAAAGATACGATAAAGGAAAGGCGCCTAAATTTGTTGATGGTGTATTAAATCACGAGACTGCATCTACATTAAATACGTACTTCGGTAAATATATTCACGGATTTTGGAATACGAAATTTTCGCAAACTGATATGAAGATCCCGACTGAGTGGGGAACGAAAGAAGGAGTTACACCAATCTTCGGTAAGGATGGGACGTTATATTACTTTACTGATTTCACCTCTCCGAAAGAAGGAGTAGATTCTGCGTTAGGTTACTCACTCATTGATGCGCGTACAGGTAAATTGTATTACTATAACGGAAAAGAAGTAAAGGGAATTATGGATGGTTCAGCTGCTTCGGAAGTCGTGGATAATTCCTTTAAGAGAGAGAAATGGCATGGAACGATGCCGGTTATTTATAACGTGTATGGTAAACCTTCTTGGATTGTACCTGTTATTGATGACGGAGGATTAGTACGTGCCCATACTGTTATCTATGCTTCTAATGCGAAAATATTTGCAACAGGTTCGACGCAAAAAGAAGCGCTTGAGAATTATAAAAATGCGCTGAGTGGAAGTGGAGACTCATTTAGACCGACTTCAAGTGGGAAAGAAGCACAAAAAGAAGGCGTTGTACAACGTGTATATAAAGAAAAATCAGGTGAAAATACAATTGTGTACGTACTGTTAGAGAATGAACAAAAAGTATTTATGATACCTGTGAAGAAATTCCCATATGCTATGTTTACAGAAGTGGGAGATCCAATTCAAATCACATATTTAGATACAGGAGAGGCGATGTCTTCCGTATCTAAATTTACAAATAGGAATTTGAACAAGTAAAGCGATAGAGATTCTATCGCTTTTTTTTACAGAATTAAACAGGAAAATGCACTATACTTGACGTATGCTTATGTTGTAACTATAATTGTTACGATTTAGTATGTATAGGAAAGGGTGAATTTAAAAAGTGAATGAAGTTAATCACGAAATATATAAACCTGTAAAGATGAACAGGTTATGGATGATTCTTGTATTAGGGACACTTACGGCGATTGGACCATTATCTATTGATATGTATTTGCCTTCGTTACCAAAGTTAACGGATGATTTACAAACAGGCGCATCCCTCGCGCAGCTTACATTGACAGCTTGTTTGCTTGGGCTATCAGTAGGACAATTATTTGTTGGCTCAATTAGTGATATTTATGGAAGGCGCAAACCTCTTATTATTGCTCTTATTATTTATGTTGCTTCTTCTTTGCTTTGTGCTGTTGCGCCATCTATTTGGACTTTAGTGTTATTGCGCTTCCTACAAGGAGCTTCAGGATCGGCTGGGATTGTTATATCACGTGCAATGGTACGTGACATGTACTCGGGTTCTGAAATGACGAAGTTTTTCTCACTGCTCATGTTAGTAAACGGAGCAGCACCTATTTTGGCACCGATTATTGGGGGACAATTGTTACAGTTTACAACATGGCGCGGTGTTTTCATCGTTCTCGGAGCAATTAGTGTATTCATGTTAATATCAGCTACTTTCGTATTACGTGAAACATTACCTCCTGAAGAAAGAGAAACAGGTGGTCTGTCAGGGACATTGGCGACATATGGAAAACTCCTGAAAGATCGTTTGTTTATGGGGTATGCATTGTCACAAGGATTAGTAACAGCAGCAATGTTTGCTTACATTTCGGGATCGCCATTTGTATTGCAAAATATATACGGGGCATCACCACAGCAATTTAGCTTATTCTTTGCGATTAACGGTATCGGTATTATTATTGCTAGTCAGGTAACGGGTCGTTTAGCGGGGAAAGTTAATGAGAAGACATTATTTGTCTCTGGTATTATTATTGCAGCTGTTGGTGGCCTATTTTTACTGCTGACAATCGTACTAGGAATAGGTTTAATTGGTGTTTTATGTTCGTTATTCCTTGTCGTATCAAGTGTTGGGGTTGTCTCAACAACTGGGTTCTCTTTAGCAATGAGAAATCAAAAACAAGCTGCAGGAACAGCGTCAGCTTTACTAGGTTTATTACAGTTTATTTCAGGAGCATTTGTTGCACCGTTAGTAGGTATTGGTGGAAGTAATACAGCATTACCGATGGGTGTTGTGATAGCTCTTTGTGAAATTGGTGCTGTATTGTGTTACTTATTTATGGCTAGAAGAAGCGAGAAGCAGTTTGAACTGCAACAAAGACAAAATTTAGAGGCTTAACAAAAAAGAACTGATTCAAAGGAAATATGTGAATCAGTTCTTTTTTTCATTTCTTTGAAATACCTCATACAGTTTTGTAAGGTGATGTAGTAAAGCAGTGCAAAAGTTATTTGTATAAAGTGACGATACTGTGACAAACATGTTGGTATATATATTACGATGTCGTCTTAAGTGTAAAAAGTAGGATGTTCTCGGTATAATAACAAGTGGAGATAAAAGAAACTATAATGAGTAGTAGCTGTAGATAAAAGGAGAAGAAGAGATGAAGAAGGTTTTGGGTATTGCTGTAATGGGAAGTATGATCCTTCTAGCAGGATGTAATGGAAATAAAGATACGAAAGAACCGAAAGAAAAGGTAGAGCAATCTACAGAACAAACAGAAGAGATGAAAGAATACCGTGCAGTACATGAAAAATATGATTTGAAAATGAATAAAGAAATTAATAAAGCACTGCAGTTATTTGAAGTGTCAAAAGAAAAGGGCGGTAAGGAAATAACGAATGCTACATATAAAGAAGATGTGCAAAAGGTAACGACAAGCATGTTAGAAGATATTGATCATATACGCAAAGAAATTCGTGTTCCGAAGTCGAAAGAGCAAGAACATGAGGTATATGTTGGTTTCTTGAATGAATCAGAACAAGCGATGAAAAAATTACAGAAGTTAGCTAAAGAAGAAGATTCATCGTTGATTCGTGATATAGAAATTAATTTTGCAACAGCATCGACATACTATAAACGTTTTCAAGCAGAAACGAAAAAATAACCTTGCCTGTGCAAGGTTATTTTTTCTTCTTGCCATCTCCGTCTTCATCCTCGGATACTAATACTTTCTGTTCTTCGTGAAATTCGGAAATAGTTTGTCCGGTAATATTATCAAAGGGTGTGTAAAAAGAGGTAATGCTTTTCTTTTTAATGAATAGTTTGTAGAATCCGATGATGACAAGTATGACGATTGTTAATGGTAATCCTATAGTAGCCAGAAGTAAGGGGTCCATCTTATAACTCCTTTAACATCATTTCTTTTTATTATAAGCGAAAGCTATAATTCAGATAAATGAATTAAAAACTGACTTTTCTAAATATATCCAATTTGATTGACTTTTCGTTTTTTCAGAATTATAATTCGAAATATACAATTTGAACCAAATAATAATATAGCAATTTACTTATCCAGAGAGGTAGAGGGACTGGCCCTATGACACCTCAGCAGCGGGTTCTGTAATAGGAACACCGTGCTAATTCCAGCAAGCAAGTCTTGAAAGATAAGTGATGGGCCTTTGTTTATTAAGCCTTGATCTTATTTTTTAAGATCAAGGCTTTTTGTATTCTAAAAAGAGAAGAGGGAGTAATGGAAAAAGTACGTTCATAAAACTAAGTAAATATATGTGTTTAGGGGGTTATTGGAGTGTATGTAATTAAAAAATTATCAGTTATGGTGTTCACGCTATGGGTTATTACGACAGTGACATTTCTAATTATGCATATTATTCCGGGGGATCCATTTTCATCAGATGCAAAAATCTTTCCTGAAGAAGTGATCCAAAACATGAGAGCGAAGTATCACCTTGATGAACCGTTATGGAATCAATATGTTGCTTATTTAGACGGCGTAGTTCATTTTGATTTTGGTGAATCTGTTCAATCAACCGGGCAAGGTGTATCAGAAATTATAATAACTGGTTTTGGTCCATCAGCAATTATTGGTTTACAAGCACTCGTTATTTCATTGTTAGTCGGAATTGCGGCAGGTACATTTGCTGCTCTTTATCATGGGAAGGTAATTGATTACGGTGTAAGTTTACTTGCCATCCTCGGTATTTCTATTCCGAGTTTTATCTTAGCACCACTATTTATACAAGTATTCGCTATTCAATTCGAGCTCTTACCAGTAGCCTCTTGGGGTACATTTGAACATACGGTATTGCCATCCTTTGCATTAGCGTTAGGACCAATCGCAGTGATTACAAGATTTGTTCGCTCTAATATGATCGAAATACTGCAGAGTGATTATATTAAATTAGCGAGAGCGAAAGGTATACCGATTAAGAAGATTATTATAAGACATGCTCTTCGAAATGCGATTGTTCCAGTACTTACATTTGTTGGACCATTAATGGCGGGACTTTTAACAGGTACTTTCGTTATTGAAAAGATTTTTTCAATTCCTGGTCTCGGAAAATATTTTGTAGATAGTATTTTTAATCGAGATTATCCAGTGATTATGGGAACAACCATTTTTTATAGTGCACTTTTAATTGTATGTATTTTTATTACAGATATTATTCACCGTATTGTTGATCCACGTATTCGTTCTATTACGTAAGGAGGGGATGTTTAGATGGGGGCTTATGAAATTAATGACCAGTTATTAACAAATGAAGAGAAAAAAGAATTAACGATAAATAAAGATCAGCAAAAGATTAGCCGAAAGAAAGAAGTGTTTCGTAAGTTTGTATCGAATCCAATCGCAGTTTTAGGATCAGTGACGTTATTACTCATTATTGTTTTCTCGCTTATTGGTGAAAGTTTAACGCCATTTACTGCGAGTGAACAAGTAAAAGAGGCAACAAACTTGCCACCTAGTAGTGAGCATTGGTTCGGAACAGATGATTTAGGTAGAGATATATGGGCACGTACTTGGGCTGGCGGAAAAATTTCATTAACAGTTGGATTAGTGGCAGCTGCTCTTGATATAGGACTTGGTGTGCTAATCGGAGGATTTAGTGGATATGTGAGAGGGCGCAATCGCCTTGGGACATTAATGGATGAGTGGATTATACGAGGGATCGAAGTGTTATACGGTATCCCGTATTTATTAATTGTTATTTTACTATTAATTGTTATGAAACCAGGTCTTTTTACTATTATCATCGCCCTTGCATTAACAGGATGGATTGGTATGGCACGTCTCGTTAGGGCACAAGTCTTATCTTTAAAACAAAGAGAGTTTGTTATTGCAGCGGAGCGATTAGGTACATCACATATGAAAATTATATACGGGCATTTAATTCCGAACTTAACAGGCATTATTATCGTAAATTTATCATTTACAATTCCAGCAGCTATTTTCTCAGAATCATTTTTAAGCTTTATCGGACTAGGAGTACAATCACCGGCAGCGAGCTGGGGGACGATGACGAATGATGCACTTGGGACATTATTGAGTGGGGAATGGTGGCAGCTATTCTTCCCCGCAATCATGATTGCACTCATCATGTTCGCATTTAATGCAATTGGTGATGGATTACAAGATGCAATTGATCCAA
Organism: Bacillus fungorum; assembly: GCF_002746455.1. Classification (GTDB taxonomy): domain Bacteria; phylum Bacillota; class Bacilli; order Bacillales; family Bacillaceae_G; genus Bacillus_A; species Bacillus_A fungorum. Next base: position 28,004 of record NZ_NWUW01000019.1, read on the forward strand.
AAATCGTAAAACAGAATCGAAAGGAGAAAAAACATGGGACAGCTCTTATCTTTAGAAAACGTAACGTTAGCCGTTGAAAAAGAGAATAGTAAACAAGCAATTGTGAAGCATGTTTCCTTTTCTATTAGCGAAGGTGAAATAGTTGCGCTTGTAGGAGAAAGTGGCTCAGGGAAAAGTGTTACAGCACAATCTATTATCGGCTTAAATCAAGAATCAATTCATATTGATGATGGAAATATATCTTTTGAATCAGAGGAATTAACGAATCTACAAGAATCAGAATGGAATCAAATTCGTGGGAAGGATATTTCTTTTATCTTTCAAGACCCACTTTCATCTTTAAATCCGACGATGAAGGTGGGAAGGCAAATTACAGAAGTGATTTTGCAGCACGAAAAGAAATCGAAAAAAGAGGCAAAAGAAATTGCAATTAACTTATTAAATGATTTAGGGATACATGAAGCAGAGAAACGTTTTGAACAGTACCCACATCAATTAAGCGGAGGCATGAGGCAACGTATTTGTTTAGCAATCGCATTTGCCTGCCACCCAAAACTCGTTATTGCAGATGAACCTACGACAGCATTAGATGTAACAATTCAAAAACAAATTATGGAGTTATTAAAGGAAAGAAAGGAAAAGCAAAATACGAGTATTTTATTAATTACGCACGATTTAGCACTTGTACGTGAAGTAGCGGATCGAGTAGTTGTGATGTATGGAGGACGTATTGTTGAAAAAGGAACGATAGAGGAAGTGATAGGTTCTCCTAAACATCCATACACGAAAAGCTTATTACAAGCAATTCCCAATATGGATGATTCCGAAAAAGTATTGCGTGCAATAGAAGGAACGACACCTTCCATTGAGACGTTAAATAGCTTTGGGTGCCCATTTGTAAATAGATGCCCAGTAGCAATAAAAGAATGCATTCATCGTTTCCCTGATAGAACAGCATATTCTGGGGAACACAGTTCACATTGTTGGCAACATGTTCTAGAGCATGACGAAGCGAAACCAAAAGAGAAGGTGAATGCCTCATGACGACAGATTTAATTACTGTAAAGCAAGTAACGAAAACGTATGGAAGTAAAAATAAAGAAATCGCAGCGTTAAAAGACATATCACTTGCGATCCCGAAAGGAACAACGCTGGGCATTATTGGAGAAAGTGGTTCAGGAAAAACAACACTTGGTAAGCTCATAGCTGGGATTGAGAGCCCAACGTCTGGTGAAATTGATTATAACGGTCAAGTCGTTCACAAGTTGAAGGCAGCTCATAAACGTGATTTCTTACAGAAAGTACAGTTTATTTTTCAAGATTCCACAGCAGCATTAAATCCGCGCTGGAAAGTACGCGATAGCGTAACGGAAGGTTATATTTCATTCGGTTTAGGTGATAAAGGATTAAAGGATAAAGTAGCAGGTGATGCGCTAGAACGTGTGGGATTAGATAGACGATATATCGATCGCTATCCGCACGAATTTAGCGGAGGACAACGTCAACGAATTGCTATTGCAAGAGCGTTATTGTGTGAGCCAGAAGTATTAATTCTTGATGAACCAATTTCAGCATTAGATGTTTCATTGCAAATTCAAATTGTACATCTGCTGCAAAAAATCCAAAAAGAACAAGGTTATACATATTTATTCATCGCGCATGATTTACCGATGGTTCACTATTTATGTGAAAAAGTGGCTGTCCTATATAAAGGAGAACTTGTTGAATTTGGAAATACGGACGAAGTATTCCGTAATCCACAACATTCTTATACAAAAACACTATTGGCATCAACACCAAAAATTTCAGGTTAAAGGAGGATGTAGGATGAAGAAGTTTTTACTGTTTGTCATTATGACTGTTTTAGCAATTACTTCTGTCGCTTGCGGTAAGAAAGAGACGCAAAAGGCGAGTGCTGGTAAGGGAGAAGGAGATCGATTAGTAACGAATATTGGTAGCGATCCATATACACTTGATTCCGCTATCGCGACAGATAGTACTTCAGGTTATGTAATTGGACATTTATTCTCAAGCTTATATACGCAAGATAGTGATGGGAAATATCAAAATGAATTAGCAGAGAAAGAAGAAGTAAATGCTGATGGAACTGAGTATACAATTCATTTAAAGAAAGATATTAAATGGTCAGATGGTTCTGCTATTACAGCAAATGATTTTGAATTTGCATGGAAGCGATTATTAAATCCGAAAACGGGTTCTATGAATGCAACAGAAATGTATTTTATTAAAGGGGCAGAGGCATACAATACTGGAAAAGGTGAAGAAGGACAAGTTGGCATTCAAGTCATTGATCCTCAAACATTAAAGGTAACACTTGAGCACCCAGTGTCTTCTATTAAACAAAAATTAGCAAGCTCATTATTCATTCCATTATCTAAAAAATCAATTGATGATAATAATAAATTAAAAACAGATCCAAAAGAGTTAATTACGAACGGACCATTCACATTAAAAGAATGGAAGCATAATCAGGCTATTACAGTACAAAAAAATAAAGAATACTATGATAAAAAGGTAACATTAAAAGAAATTGAGTTTCGTATTATTCCAGATTCTAAAACAGCGTACCAATTATACAAATCAAAAGAATTAGATTTACTAAGTAGTTTACCGCAAGAAATGATTGAGAAAGAAAAAGGAAATAAAGAATATAAACGTGTTGCAGGATTTTCATCTTATATTTATTCGTTTAACGTAGAAAAAGAGCCGTTCACAAATGCGAAAGTACGTAAAGCATTCTCATTAGCAGTTGATCGTAAGTTTATTGTTGAAAAACTGTATAAAAACAATGCACAAGAAGCAAATGCATTCGTTCCAGAAGGAGCAAAAACACAAAGTGGGCGTGATTTCCGCAAAGAAAAAGGTGGTTACGTTAAATTTGATCCAGCAGAAGCGAAAAAATTATTAGAAGAAGGCATGAAAGAACAAGGCTGGTCTACTTTACCTGAAGTAACATTAAAATTCACTACAGATACACAACATAAAAAAGTAGCAGAAGCAATGCAAGAAATGTTTAAGAAAAATCTTGGCGTAGATATTAAATTAGAAAATAAAGAGTGGAAGAGTTACATCGACACATATAAGCAAAGTGATTTCCAATTAGCTTATATGGGATGGGGCGGTTCTCTATTAGACCCAATTACTAAATTAGATTTATATGCAGGTGATGGTCCAAACAATTATGCAAAATGGCATAATAAAGAATTTGATGCTTTAGTGAAGGAAGCAGAAGTTGAACAAAATGAAGATAAGCGTTTTGACTTATTGCATAAAGCGGAAGATATTATGTTTACAGATTCACCATTAATTCCAATTATATTCCCGTCGGATTCCTATTTACAAAAACAAACGGTATCTGGACTTCAATATTATGTTGGATCTAAACCAGATTTAAGATATGCAAAAATAAAGAAGTAGGCAACCGCCTACTTCTTTATTTTATTTCTCTTTTATATTCTTTTTTCGTTCCATCAGAGAAGACAACTTCTAAATCGAATTTTTGGTAGTCTTTATCAAGTTTGAACACGTTCACTACTTGATCGATTACTTCTTGGTCAGGAGTATCTTTATCAAATTTTAATTCTTGTAGAAGTGGGCTTAATTTTGTGATAGCCTCGTCTCCTGTTAATTTTACATCTGCTTTATGATCTTCAATTTTTGCTTCCATTTTTTTATCAGCTGCTACATTTTTATAGTCTGCTTCGTAGTCTTTCTTTGTATCTTGGTAGTCTGCCTTTAAATCGAATTCATTGAAGTTTAATTTTAAATCAGCAGGAGCTTCATTCTTTGCCTCTTCTGTAGTCTTTTTATTAGAAGTTGTGTCTTCTTTTGCAGGAGCTTTACATCCTGTTAATGCAGGTACTAGCATAAGAGCTAATAAAACTGATAGTAAAATTCTCATTATAAATTCCTCCTTATGTAAATTCGTTCTATACAAGTTTTTCCCAAAATCATGTAATTATGTATGTGCTGAAAATAAATTATTATCCTGTAGCCACAGGGGCTAATCCGCAATTTAAATCAAAAACAATTTGTATGTATATGGTAAATTGAAGTTGTGAGAAGGTACTAAAATGTATGAAGAATATAAAGCGATGATAAAAAAAGCAATTAAATATATAGAAGATCATTTAGATGAGGAGCTTACAACAGAAAAAGTGGCATCTCACAGTGCCGTATCGATGTACCATTTTCATCGTATTTTTCAAAGCTATGTTGGGATGAGTGTAACGAATTATATTCGAAAGAGAAGGTTAACACATGCTGCGCAGGTTTTAGTGTCGACTGAGAGAGCAGTTATTGATATTGCGGTGCAATACGGTTTTTCCTCACAAGAGGCATTTACTAGAGCTTTTAAAAGGATGTTTCAATACAAAAAGAAGGGAAAGAGGATTATTGACAATGATTAGAAAAAGTATATAATCTAAATGTAAGTGATCACTTGCATGAGAGAGAGAGGATTTTATGGCGCGCTCAAAAACAGCAGAAAAAATCATCCAAGCAGCAATTGAATTAGTGAAAGAAAAGGGATATACAGCAGCGACAACGAAAGAAATTGCAATGCGTGCTGGTGTTAATGAAGTAACGATATTCCGCAATTTTAAAAGTAAAAAGGGTGTTATTGAAGCGGCGGTTGCTGAATTTTCGTATGTACCGCATTTAAAACATTTTTTACAAACAGAAATTGTATGGGAATTAGAAACGGATTTAAAGAACTTAGCAAGGCATTATCATAAATTTTTAGGTAGCATAAAAGATATTATTTTTATCGGTATACGTGAGGCGAGGGAATTTCCTGAATTAGATGAGGAAATCTCCAAAATTCCAAAAGGGTTAAAAGAAGAACTAATCATATATTTTGCTAAAATGCAGGAACAGGGAAAGATTATTCATACAAATATTGAAGCGCAAGTAATGAATTTTATATGGATAAATTTTGGTTACTTCCTATCTAAATTGCGTTTTGAAAACCGACTTATGGAAATCGATGATGAGAAATTTATTGAGAATAATATAGTTTTATATGCTAGGGCTTTAAGACCCTAGTATTTATTTAAAATAAAATGAAAGTAAGTACTTGCTTGCTAAATGGGAGAGCGGGAAGATGGATACATTAAAACAGTTTTTAAAAAGACCAGGTACGTATATAGGAATGGTAGTAGCGCTATCATTCCAAATTATTTTCTTTTGTGTTTGGTTAACGGCATATGATGGAGTGAATGAAAGAGCTGCTCAAATGCGTATCGCTATTGTGAATGAAGATGAAAATATAGGTAGTAAAATAGCAGAAGGTTTGCAGAGAAATTTACCATTTCAGGTGAAAGCAGAACAGTCTATGGAAAAAGCAAATAAAGAAATGAATGACCATGTGTACGATATGATTATTGAAATTCCTGCTTCTTTTTCAAAGGATATAAATGAAGCAGGAAAATCAAGTTTAGACTTCCATATTAATCAAGCGAATGCCATGATGGCAAAGCAAATGATGGAAGGAGCAGCAAAACAAATTCGAGACAATGTAAATAAAGAGATAACAAGTTATAAGAAACAAGCGATTGGTGGGAAATTACAAGCTGTAGGGTCTGAGAATGTAGAAGTGATAAAAGGTTTAACCGAAAATTCAATTGGTTTTACAGTTCATAAAGTAAATGATGCAAAAGGATTTTCGGCTAATATGGTACCATTAATGATGGTATTAGCTTCATTTGTAGGAGCAATGATCATGAGTATGGAACTATCAAAAGTTGCAAAGGAAGTAAGGAACGGTTGGAGTAATTTCGTATCAAGACAAATCATTAACGGTACAGTATCAATTTTACTTGCATGCATTACAATTGGTTTAATGAGAGGATTTCAAATTGAAATGCATGAAGCAGTATGGAGTATATGGGTATTTCAAGCGATAATTTTCTTCGCCTTTCTTTCATTAACACAAATGTTCATAACTGTTTTCGGAAATGCAGGTATGATTTTTAATATCATTTCACTATCGCTACAGCTTGTAAGTTCAGGAGTAATCGTACCACATGAGATGCTTTCTAAAACATATCAAACAATCGGCGAATTATTTCCCGCAACATATGCAGCGAATGGCTATTATACAATAATATTTGGAGGAGTTAGTTTAGAGAAAAATATTATTTCATTATTAGTTATTATATTGGTTACACAATCGCTAGCAGTGGTTACTTTAGCTATAAAAGGAATCGTAAAGGGAAGAAGAAGCTCTGTAGTTAAAGAAGTATAAAGTAAAAAAGGTATCCTTCAATTGGATACCTTTTTACTGGTACTTATTATTTTGCAACATCCATTGTTGGAATTTCTGAAGCGAATGATAAGTTAATTGCCTGTTTATCATTTACTTTATCATTTGCTTTCACTCCGCTTGCATGATCTTTATTTCCCCCGCAAGCAGTTAGTAATAGACTTGCCCCTAAAACAGATGCAACAACAGGCACAACTTTTTTCTTCATTGTTCGTTCCGCCCTAAATGTGTTGATTGTAACATCATAATGTCCATGTCTTGAATTGTAGCTATAGAAGAGAAAACCTATTATAGATATGTGCATGTAGGCAATCAGGTGTTCAATATGTATATACATATTGAACTATAATTTATCGTTATATATTTCAACGTAGTAGACGTTATATTTTGATGGTGAAATATTTCGTTTCTTTAATTTTTAGAATATTAACACTGGAAAGAACTATATGTCAATAATAAAAATAGAATGTTGTTTTTTGAAATAATATATTAAAAAAGTAGATTCCGATGTATTAAGGAATCTACTTTTAATGCATTTTGTGAAAAAATAATTAGTATGGTGGAATAACGTTGGTTAAAGTTCCACTTTATTTTTCAATTTTTGCCCATTTGAAGTTTAACTGACCAGCAAAGTCTACTTGCACAATTCCTTTCACATAAGAACGTTCTAAATAAGATTCTCCTTTTTGATAAAGAGGAGCGATAACAGAGTCTTTAAATAGTATTTTTTCTGATGCTAGTAATGCATCAAAGCGAGCTTTTTCATCACCAGCTAAAGTCGTTTTCACTTTCTCAATTGTGTCATCGAATTCCTTATTAGAGTAGTGATCTAAGTTATAAGGGTTATTCGTTGTAAATAGTTCAAGGAATGTAATTGGATCCGCAAAGTCAGGACTCCAGCCGTCAATTCCGATTTCGTAGTCACCTTTTAATAACAGTGAAACTTGTTGCTTACGCGGTTGCGGTTTTAACTTCACTGTTAATCCATCTAAATTCTTTTCTAGTTGCCCTTTTAAGAACTCACCAGTTTTCTTATCAAGATCAGCATCACTTGTTAATAATTCTAATGTTATCTTTTCAGAACCAAGCTCTTGTTTAGCCTTTTTCCATAATTCTTGAGCGGATTTTGTATCGACCTTTGTTAAATTACCGTTTGCAGTACGGAAGTCTTTTCCATCAGGTCCTTTTGCGAAGTTTTTCGGAACGAGACCAAAGGTTGGTGTAGAGCCATCATTTAATAACGTATTTACAAAGGATTTTCGATCGATTGTTTGATCGATTGCTTGTCGTGCAGAAACGTTTTGAAGTACTTTGTTTTGTTGATTCATACGTAAAAATTGTACGCCTACATTCGGACGTTCTTTGAAGTTACCATCCTTTTTGTATTTATCAACGAAGTCGGATGTTAATTTTATACGGTCTAATTGTTTTGATTCGAATAGGTTTACTTCTGTTGATTTTTCTTTTACGACGTTAAAATTGATTTCCTCTAGTTTGACAGTATCTTTATCCCAATAGGTAGGGTTTTTCTTGAATTTAAAGCTTTGTTCGTGCTTCCAATCGCTTAGTGTAAAAGCTCCGTTGTACAAGATTGTATTATCTTCTAAAGCATACTTATCACCTTGTGCTTTAAAGAATTCCTCGTTAATTGGTAGAAATGTTGGGAACGCTGTTAAGCTAATAAAATATGGAACAGGGCGTTCTAATTCTACCTCAAACGTATGGTCATCAATTGCTTTTACACCAAGTTGGTCGGTTGGAAGTTCTTTGTTGTTAATTTTTGTTGCATTTTTAATATCAAAGAATAGAAATGCATATTCAGAGGCTGTTGCTGGATCGACAGCTCTTTGCCAAGCGAAGACAAAATCTTTCGCTGTAACAGGCGTGCCGTTTGACCATTTTGAATCTCGCAGGTGGAATGTGTATTTCGTTTTATCACCACTTACTTCATGAGATTTTGCAACACCAGGGACAGGTTTATTACTTTCACCAAGATTATACAAACCTTCAAATACGTTTCTCATTACTTGACCAGAATCGGTATCTGTAGCACGAGCCGTATCCATTGTTCGTATTTCAGTAGGTGAAGATAAGTTTAAAACTTGTTTACTAGGTGCCTCATCTTTTGCATTTGCTCCACTCGCTTCGTTTTTATAACTACCGCAACCAGTTAATAAAATACTTACTCCTACAACTGATGCAATACCGGGTACAAACTTCTTTTTCATTTGATTTTCCTCCTAAATAATTAAGTTTGGATGATGATGAGGGAAATGAAAAAAAATCCCTCTTTTCATATTGAGAAAGAGGGATTTTTACGTACAAGTTATGCACCCGTATATAAACGAAGTCCCTCATTCTATCTTTCAAGCCATAAAGCTTGCAGGAAGTGGCACAGTATTCAAAAATGAACCTGCTGCCGAGGTTTCAAAGGGCCAGTCCCTCCACCTCTCTTGATACAATGAGTAAATTTTATTAATTTTTGTGTTTCTTTGATAATTCAAAATCTTACACCTTGGATGATGAAGTGTCAACTGAATGAAATATAGTTTAAATTTTCAGTTTTCTTTAACGAAAAACCACTGCATATGGCAGTGGTTTTTCTACTAGAAGTTAAAGTTATCTGGATCTGGACCAACGCGACGATCTTCATTTAAAGCTTGAATTGCTTTCATATCATCAGCACTTAATTCAAAGTCGAAGATGTTTGCATTTTCAATAATGCGATGTTCTTTAATAGATTTAGGGATTGTTACAACTTCGTTTTGTAGATCCCAGCGTAAAATAATTTGTGCAGTTGATTTATTATATTTTGTCGCAATGTCTTGTAATGTTGGGTTATCTAGTAGCTGTCCTTGCATTAATGGTGACCAAGCTTCAAGCTGGATGTTATGTTCTTTACAGAAAGCATGTAATTCTTCTTGTGCTAAACGCGGGTGGTATTCCACTTGGTTGACCATTGGCTTAATTTCAGCAATTTCAAATACGTCTTGTAAGTGGTGAATGTGGAAATTACTCACACCAATTGCACGAACACGGCCGTCTTTATAAAGCTTTTCTAACGCTTTCCATGATTCAGTATATTTCCCTTTTACAGGCCAATGTACTAAATATAAATCTAGATACTCTAGACCTAATTTTTCTAATGTAGTTTCAAATGCTTGAAGTGTTGTTTCGTACCCTTGATCGCTATTCCATACTTTTGATGTGATAAATAATTCTTCACGTGAAACACCTGATTCACGGATCGCTTGTCCAACACCTTCTTCGTTTTGATAGATTGCTGCAGTATCGATGCTGCGGTAGCCATTTTGAATTGCTGCTTTTACAGATTCAATTACTTCTGAACCATCTTCTACTTTAAAAACACCTAAACCAAACCAAGGCATTTTTACACCGTTATGTAATGTTGTATAGTCTTTTAAACTTGTTAAACTCATATTATTTCCCCCTAGCTTTTTTGTTTGTTGCTTCTACTGCTTTTTGAATTGCCTCTGAAAAATTATATTCATATAAAGCTTTGAGACCCTCAGCTGTGGAACCACCTGGTGTTGTTACTTGTTCGCGGAGGTTAGCTGGATCTTGCGTTTGTTCAAGCATAGAAGCAGAGCCAGAAATCATTTGAATGACAAGGTGTTTGGCAGTTGCTTCATCGACTCCATAACTTTTTGTTGTTTCAATTAAGCTTTCAGCAAAGTAATAAAGGAAGGCTGGTGCACTTCCAGTAACGGCAGTAAGCTGATGAACTTCTTCCTCAGTGCAAAGTTGCGAAGTACCAATGCCTCTTAAAAGCAGTTGTAAGGTTTCCTGCTGCATCTCGTTTACTGATTGTCCCATTGTATATAAGGAGATAGACTTTCCAATTTCAGCAGCTGTATTTGGCATAATCCAAGCAACAGGTGTCCCCCCGGGAAGTCTTTCTTCTAAATAAGATGGGCCAATGCCAGCAGCTACTGTTACGACAAGTTGATTCGATAGTAACGGAGATAATTCTGCTAATAATTCTTCATGTGCAGAAGGCGGTATTGCTAAAACAATCGTATCAACAGATGAAACATACTGTTTCCAATCTGTTGTAATAGACACATTATATTGCCCTTGTAATTGTTCTAGCTTTTCTACGTTGCTGCGGTTAGAAACGATAATTTCTTCGATGTATTCTTTGCTTGTTTTAAGTAATCCGGAAAATATAGCTTCTGCCATACGACCAGCACCAATAAATAAAATTCGATGTTTAGTTAGCATATCCTCTATTCCTTTCTAGTGGAGATATGTTATAAAAAACGATACCATCTTTAAGAGAATTTTGTAAAAGGAAAAGGCTTATCGAGAGAAGGGTTAATACAAATAATGTTATAAAGATTATTATATTTTAAAAATAGTTGTAATAAAAAATCCCTGAAGCAGTTATGCCTCAGAGATTAATAGATTATAAGTTTATGCTTTTGTCATACCTAGTAATACAGCGCCGCCGATAATTAAAACACTACCTAGTGCAATAAAGATCAATTGACGTTTTGTTTTCTTTTCACCTAAGAAGACAATCGCACCGAATGTTGAGATAACGATTCCAGTTTGAGATAATGGGAAGCTTGTTGCTACTCCGACACGTGGTAATGAAAGAAGTAAGAATAAGTTTCCAGTTCCCCATAGTAAACCAGATAAAGCATTACGGATTGCATATTTGTTAAATGGTTTATGTTTAGATGTCAGTACGACCGCACCAACAAACATACCAACTGCTTGTGGTAAAATAGCAGACCAACCATCGATATTATACCAACGAATAATAATTACATATACAAGGTAGCCGAAAGTAGAAACAATTAAAGTAAGAAGTCCTTTTTTCAATTGTCCTGGTGGCTGTGCATTTTCTTTATCATCTAATGATGTGAATACAACACCAACTACGATTAATAGGATTGCAATCGTTCCCAGAACAATCGTTGTTGTAGTAGTCCACTCACGGAAAGCGATAACTCCAAAGATAGAAGTTGCAACAAGTTGCATACCAGTAGAAATTGTTACAGTAGTTGAAACACCTAGTTTTTCAACTGTTTTTAATTGGTTTACTTGTCCTAAAGCCCAGAATAAACCTGAAATAAAGCCAACAATCAAGATTGTCATTGTTAAAGCTGGTTGAGTAAATACATACATAATTGTTGCGAAGAATAGAGCACCGATTGTCATACCTACCGTTTGGCTATATGCACCACCGCCCATTTTTACGCTTACTAATAAGATGTTTCCCCATGCAATTGCAGGAAGAAGCGCTAATAAAATGTCCATTACAAGACTCCCTTCGGTTTGCTATACCAATATAATTACATATCGTTCTAATGATCGGTAATGCTCCACTGATAGAGTAGAAGATTACCGATCGCTAAAACAGGATGAAGAATTCAAGATATAAATGCGTTTTCATTTCTTCATTTTTTCAAACACCTACATATAATAACAGGAAATTGCCTATTTTAGAAAGTAAATTCAAATAGAATGTATATTTAAATAAGAGTAAAAATTCGGTTATTTCCCAGCGGTATATCTTATTTCCTAAGAAATAAAGAAGCAGCTTCGAAAAAAGCTGCTTTAAGAGTTAGTAATTTTTTTATTAATAAGTTGAATACATAGCAGAAATACGAGTGACATACTGATAGTGATAACTACAAGTGTCCAGGCGAGTTGCATATTACTTGCATCAATGGCCATGTAAATGGCAGTTGGGATTGTCTGTGTTTTACCAGGAATGTTTCCGGCAAACATGAGTGTAGCACCAAATTCACCGAGCGCACGAACAAAGCTTAAAATCATACCGCTTAGTAGTGCAGGAAATGCAAGCGGAAGTGTGACATGTAGAAAAACTTGATATTCACTTGCGCCAAGGTCACGGGCACTTTCTTCAATTTGTACATTCGCGATAGAAAATCCTGTTTTTGCTGATTGGTACATCAGCGGAAATGCAACAACTGTAGAAGCAATGATTGCAGCGGTAGATGTGAACATAATGGACTGCTGAAACAATGATTCTATCCACATTCCAATGGGGCTATGATTTCCAAAAATGATAATGAGGAAAAAACCGATTACAGTTGGTGGAAGTACCATTGGTAATAAGAAAATAGTTTCTAGTATTACTTTATATCTCCATGAGGAGCGTGCTAGCGCCCGCCCAATAATCGTTCCTAAAATTGTAACGATTATGGTGGCGCATGCAGCTACTCGTAAAGATAGAAAGATTGGTGAAAAAATGGCATCAAAGCTCATGGCACTTATGATAGGACTGTAAATCCATATTTCTTAAAGATAGATTGTGCATCTTTGGACTGCAAATACTCATAAAATGAAGTCGCCTCTTTCTTATGCTTAGACTCTTTTATAACACCTAAAGGATAGTGGATTGGCTCATGAGAGGTAGCTGCTGCTGTCTCACCAATCTTTACTTTGTTTGAAATGAGAGCATCTGTTTTGTATACAATACCAGCATCAACATTACCTGTTTCTACATATGTTAACACTTGGCGAACATCTTTTGTAAATACGATTTTACTTTGAATGTCATTCCATAGATTTTCATGGGTGAGAGAAGCCTTTGCGTATTTTCCCGCAGGTACAGATTCAGGTGTACCAAGTGCGATTTTCTTAATTTTTTCATCTTTTAAATCTTGAATTTTTGTAAGAGAACTATCTTTTGGGACGACTAGAACGAGCTCATTTCCAAGAAGATTTTTTCCCTCTTTTTCATTAATGAATCCTTTTTTAACAAGAGTTTGGAATTTATCTTCAGCTGCTGAGAAGAATAAATCAGCAGGTGCACCTTGTTCAATTTGTTGTTGAAGTGCACCAGAAGCGCCGAAGTTAAAAGAAATTTTAATAGTAGGTTCTTTTTCTTTATATTTTGTTTCAATTTCTTTTAATGCATCTTGTAAGCTTGCAGCTGCTGATATAGTAAGTTCGACTGTTTTTCCTTCTTTAGCAGTTGATTTCTCTTTCTTCTCTCCGCTTGTACATGCAACACTAAATATAAGAAGAAAAGAAAGTATAAGTGCCCCGATGGATCGTAATGTAAACTTATTCATAAAAAATCCCCTTTCGTTTTGACATATTCAATTATAACTAATTATAACTAAATATAATTAGTTATAATTGAATATAATTTGAACGTGTAGCTATTTTTAAAAAATAGGAGAAATATTCTTTTCTTTGTTACAATGAAAGGAGAAAGTGAGGAATCGTCTATGGATCATCATTCCTACACAACGGAAGAAGTAGCAAAGCGATTAAAAGTATCGAAACTAACTGTGTACGACTTAATTAAAAAAGGAGAATTACCTTCTTATAGAGTTGGTAGACAGATGCGTATTGATGCAGCAGATTTAGAACAATATATAAAGCAAATGAAAACAGGGAAGGTACAAGTTACTCCTGTAAAGAATGACAGTAATAGTATCTCGAATACATGTATTATTAGCGGACAAGAACTAACGTTAGATATGTTGGCAAAGCGTATAGAAAGTCGTCTACCAAGCTCAAATATATTAAGGGCATATCAAGGTAGTTTAACAAGTTTAATAAAAATGTATCAAGGAGAAGGAAGTATCGTTAGCTTGCATTTGTTTGATGGCGAAACGGGTACATATAATGTTCCTTATGTAAAACGTATTTTAGTTGGACAACCGTGTACTATGATTAATTTATTAGCAAGGAACGTTGGATTTTATGTGCAAAAGGGAAATCCAAAAAATATAAAAACATGGGCTGATTTATCTCAGTCATCTATACGATTTGTAAATCGAGAAAAAGGTTCTGGTATTAGGGTATTAGTGGATGAACAATTGCGCATTCAAAAGTTGAATAAAGAAAACATTAGTGGATATGAATGGGAAGAATCGAATCATCTTGGTGTTGCCACGCAAGTCGCGAATGGAAAAGCTGATGTGGGAGTAGGGTCAGAAAAGTTTTCACAAATTGTAAACGTAGACTTTATTCCAATTATGAAAGAACAGTATGATTTAGTGATTTTAAAGAATAAAGAAAATGAAGAGCTGATTGAAGTCGTGAAAGACATTCTACAATCGGAAGAATTTCATAATGAATTAAAAGCAATTGGCGGATACGATATGACGAAAACAGGTCAAATTATATATGAAATAAAGTGAAACTTTAATCAGTGGGGGTCTTACTGCCCGTTAATGCGGGGAAAAGTCTGATTTGTTGAAAGTAATGTTGTTCGTTATAATCTCTCCTTATTTGTTTAATGTAGTTGCAACAGCTTTTGCATCGACAAGTGTGGATAGCACCATGCCCATTGTATTTAAAAATTTGTTTGATTTTATTTTGTTCATCATGCGTATCCGCTCCTTTTCAAATTGTTGTTGCCCTGCTTTATGTTTTAATTATAGGAAATATAATCGCCTGCAACTATCGAATTAGCTTACGGAAGACTTACACTTTTGTAAGAAAAAAAGACATTCGCGTAAGAATGTCCTTTAAAGCATGTTGATATGATGATGCTCTTCAATTGTTTTTAAAAAGCTGCGCATTGAATTCGTCATATAGCTATCTTTACGGCGTATGAAAACCGTTGAAATACTACCATATTTTTCAGGGATTGCATGACAATGCACTTTACCTGCTTTAGAAAGATGATGGACAGCAGACTGTGGTACGAGTGTAATTCCAAGGCCGAGTGCAACACTGTTTAATATTGTCTCTAATATATTAAATTCCATAATTCTTTTTGGTAGTAAACCTTCATCTTTCAGCCATCGTTCTAGTTTGGAACGGTATCCACATCCTTGGTTAAAAACGAGTAGGGGCGTTGTTGTAAATTCTTCTATATGAAAAGCTTTATTTTGTGTTACAAGCATTAATTTTTCTGTACTAACATCGTATTGCTCAATTAGTGGATGTTTAATAGGACCTGATATAAAGGCGCCATCTAATTGATGATCAAGTACTTCTCTAATCAATTCTTCTGTTAGACCCGCTTGTAATGATAAATCGACATTGGGATAGCTTTTATAGTAAGAAGATAAAATGGTAGGTAATGTACTTACTGTTTCGACTGTACCGATTTTTAATATGCCAGAGGGAGTTTCACTATCTAAAAATACTTGTTTTAGCTCGTCAACATCTTGCAAAATTTTATTAACATAAACGAGCAGTTTTCTTCCTTCAGCTGTGAGAGTCATGCCTCGTTTATGACGATAAAAGAGCGGTGTTTTTAGCTCGTTTTCCAGTTGTTTAATACGTGCAGTTACATTTGATTGTACGTAGTTTAATTCCTTTGCTGCACCGCTTACACTACCGCGGTCGGCGACGCTCTGGAAGATTTGTAAATCTCTTAATTCCATAATACGATCCTCCTTGATGTTAACTATCATTATAAGTGATAGTTAACATCATTTTGAATCATTTTACGTGATATATTTTTTCTTTTACAATTCTCTTTGTGCAAATAGAAAGAAGTGGGGGGATTGTGGTGAGAAAAGGTCAAATGATAATAGGGGCTTTAGCATGTTTAATTGCAAGTATGTCATGGGGGGCAATGTTTCCGGTTGCTGATCATGCGCTAGAATACATAGATCCATTTTATTTTTCGCTCATTCGCTATGGAGCGGTGGCGATCGTACTGATTGTATTATTGTTAATGAAAGAAGGAAAACAGGCATTTCGTTTAGAGGGAAGAGGAAAGTTACTCGTCTTTTTCGGAACGATGGCGTTTACTGTATATAATGTACTTATATTTTTAGGTCAAATGTTAATGGGGAAATCAGGCGTGATGGTTGCTTCTATTATGGAAGCACTGATGCCGATGATTTCTATTTGTATTCTATGGGGATATAAGCATGTAAAACCGAAAAAGTATATGATAACGAGCATGATGATTGCTTTTGTAGGAGCTGTATTCGTTATTACGAAAGGTGATATGAGTTTTTTTTTAACATTGAAAGATAACATGTTTTCGCTGGCCTTTATATTTGTTGGTGTTGTAGGTTGGGTTATTTATACGATGGGTGGTCAAACGTGTAGCGATTGGTCAACATTACGTTATTCTACGTTGACGTGTGTATTTGGTACGACTGTCACAGGGATTATAACTGTAATCATTACATCGTTTGGATACGTATCGGTTCCGAGTATGGGAACGATTTCTATCGTGAAATATGATTTATTGTTTATGATGACATTACCAGGTATCGTAGCGTTACTTGCTTGGAACTATGGTGTGAAAATTTTATCGTCCATTAATGGGATTTTATTTATTAATTTTGTACCAATCACGACTTTAGTTATTATGATGATGCAAGGATATCGAATCACAATGTTTGATATTATAGGGACTTTACTTGTTATTGCAGCACTTATTCGCAATAATGTTTGTCAGAGAAAAGAAGAAAATATAAATAAGAAGATTTTACAAGAAGAGCAATTACGCCAAGCTGTTTAATAGGCAATTGGAGGATTTCACATGTTAGAAAGTTTATTGTTTTTCTTCGCCGTCGGAGTTGCCTGCGAGCTTGCAGCAATTAACCGAAATGGTCGTAAAAAGATAAAACAACAAGCTGAGATGATACAGCTTTTAAAAGAATTGAAAGAAAGAAAAATGTAAAAAGACGACCGGGCATAGACGGTCGTCTTTTTCTATATAAAGGGGAAAGGGGACACAAAGTTATACAAGCGTAGCAGCGTAAATAAAAGCAGTAAGAAGAAGAGAGCCGCTAGCTAATCCTACAAAATCTAATTTGTTAAAAGTGATGTTATTCATGATACATTCTCCTTACTTGTTTAATGTAGAAACAACAGATTTTGCATCGATTAGAGCGGAAAATACCATGCCCATTGTATGTAAGAAATTATTCGTTTTCATCGTGTTCATCATATTGATCCGCTCCTTTTCGAATAGTTGTTGTTTCTTTCTGACTTAATTGTATGAAATATTTGGGGAAGTAACTATCGAATTAGCTTACAAGAAAATTACACTTTTGTAAGAATTGAAATTTAACAATTAATACTCAAAATTATTACCAACTCCTAAAACTTAGTGTTATAATCGTTGTAAGAGAATGATTATAATTCGGATATTCAGAAAGGAACGAAACAAATGTATAAACCAATTACATTTTTGTTGAAATATATATTTAAAACAGCTGGGAAAGTAGAAGTGCAAGGAAGAGAAAAGTTACCAGAAGGTGGCCCATATGTTGTTGCATGTACACATACAAGTTTTATGGATGTATTAATGTTAGCTACAGGGATGTACCCGACCCAAATTCATTACATGGCAAAAAAAGAGTTATTTGAAGGGAAGTTCAAAAATTGGTTCTTTAAAAATGTGAATGCATTCCCTGTAGATCGTGCGAATCCAGGACCTAGTACACTTAAAATTCCATCACGCCTATTAAAAGAAGGAAAAGTAGTAGGGATTTTTCCAAGTGGAACGAGATCAACAGAAGACGTTTCATTAAAAGCTGGTGCTGTTACGATTGCGCTTCGTTCTAACGTTCCGTTAGTACCGGCAGCTTATATTGGTCCATCAAGTGTAAAGGAATTGATAAAAGGGAAAAAGGCGCAATTGATTTTTGGAGACCCGATTCAAATTGATGCCGGAGAACAAATAGATCGAAAAACAGCTATGAAAATGATGACAGATCAATTAAATGAGAAGTTTGAGGAGCTAAAGGAAACTTTGCAATCACATCAAAAGTAAGAAAAGACGACCGGGCATAGACGGTCGTCTTTTCTATTACTATTTATAATAAAGGGGAAAGGGGGACACAAAATTTATACAAGCGTAGCGGCGTAAATAAAAGCAGTAAGAAGAATCGAGCCACTAGCTAATCCTACAAAATCTAATTTGTTAAAAGTGATGTTATTCATCATGCAGTCTCCTTACTTGTTTAATGTAGAAGCAACAGCTTTTGCATCGATAAGAGCGGAAAATACCATGCCCATTGTATTGAAGAAATTGTTTATTTTCATTGTGTTCATCATATGAATCCGCTCCTTTTCGAGTAGTTGTTGCCCTTTTTCTGACTTAATTGTATGAAATATTGCGGAGAGTAACTATCGAATTAGCTTACAGGAAAATTACACTTTTGTAAGAAAAACGAATGAAGTTGTAATGATAAGAAGATTTGACATATGTTCATGGGATTCATTAAGTTAAAAGTAGAGGTGAGTGTATGGCTAATATTAAAGATATCGCAAAGATGGCGGGGGTTTCCGTTACGACTGTTTCGAGGGTGCTAAATAATCATCCGTATGTAAGTGAAGAAAAGAGGAAAGCGGTTATAGAGATAGTTGAGAAGTTGAATTACTCACAAAACGCAAATGCTGTTCATTTATCAAAAGGAAAGACGAATATTGTTGGTGTAATTCTACCTTACATTAATCACCCGAGCTTCGATGCAATGGTAGGGGGAATGATGGAGGGAGCGTTAACTCATAATTACAGGGTACTACTTTGCCAAACGAATTATAATAAAAAAGAAGAAATAAAAAGTTTACATATGTTAAAAACGAAACAATTGGATGGTCTTATTATTTGTTCTCGTGCGAATGAATGGGAAACGATAGAGCCGTATGCTTCTTACGGCACAATAATTGCTTGTGAAGATAATGATATTTCAAATATCTCAAGTGTATATACGAATCATTCAGCAGCTTTCCGGTTAGGAATGAATCACCTTATTGAAAAAGGTTATAAAAAAATCGGTTATTGTACGGGAAGGAAATTAGGACCGAGTAGTCAAAAGCGTTTTGATGTTTATAAACAACGATTGCAATCTATAGATGAAGAAGTGAATGAAGAGTGGATTTTCACAGAATGTTTTACATTAGAAGATGGTGTGAAAGTGGCTCATAAATTAAAGGGGATGCAGGATCTTCCCGAAGCATTAATAGTAGCGGGAGATGAAGTTGCAATCGGAGTTATGACGGAAGTTGAAAAATTAGGTATTCGAGTTCCTGAGGATTTAGCGATTATTGGTTTGGATAACCAACCTATTTCGCAAGTGTTGCAGTTGACAACGATTGATCAAAATTTGAAGGGGATAGGGAAAGCGGCTTTTGAAATGTTTTACCGGCAAATAAGTGACGAGAGTTCTAAACAAGAAAAGGTGGAAATTCCATACGAACTTGTGGAACGCTCTACAGTTTAATTTTAATCCGTTATGTGTACATCACATAACGGATTATTTTTTTGAAATATCTTTGACAGGAAACGCGTTTCATACTTTATAAAGAAGTTAAACCGGTTTGTAACAATCCATGGATTCTTTTCAAGAATAATATTTGGAGGGATATGCATGAATGAACTTTTTTTAAGTATGAAAAAGTATATAGAGGATGACGAAAAGATTTTAGCCTTTGTAGTAGGGGTCTTTGAGAAGGATAATTTTACGTTATCGTATCAACATGGGGTTTTTGTAGCTACTACTAGACGTCTCCTGTTTTACGGGAAACTTCCCTATTATCCTACAACATTTAAAGATTATTCATATTTGCATATAGATAGCATAGATTTTCATCCGCATTTCGAATTTATTTGTAATCATGAAACCATTCGAGCTAAGCATATTCAGAAAGGGAATGTGGAGCGATTTGTCCGTACAGTGAGAACAAATATGAATAATTAATCACCCCTTTGTTTAAACATAATATCTCGATCTTTAAGAGGTAAAATGCGGAATAAAAACCACTTCTAAACCTCTAGGAGATAGTGATACAATGTCAAATGGGGGGAGGGTATGAACTATGGTTAATCAACGTATAAAGGAAATAACACTAATTACAATTGGTTCATTATTATTCGCAATTGGTATTAATTACTTTGCAATTCCAAACCGTTTATCGGAAGGTGGAATTATTGGTTTAACGGTTGTTACGTACTACTTATTTGATTGGTCACCAGGGATTGTGAACTTTGCTATAAATGCAATTTTACTAGCTATTGGTTATAAGTTTTTTGATAAAAAAACGATGGTTTATACAATTTTAGGAATTGTAGAAACATCCTTGTTTTTATATGTTACAGAACATATTGAGTATCATGTAAATAGTGATACGCTATTAGCAGCTTTATTTGCTGGTTTGTTTGTGGGTATCGGATTAGGCTGTATGTTCAAAGCTGGAGGTACATCAGGAGGATCGGCAATTTTAGCACGGTTAGCAAATCAATATTTAGGGTGGAGCGTTGGTAAAGGCGTACTTATTATTGATATCGTTGTAATTGCTGGTTCTGTATTTATAATAGGACAAGAAAAAGCGATGTACACACTTGTTGCAGTATTCATCGGAGCGAAAGTGATTGATTTCATTGTAGAAGGAATGGATACAAAAACGGCTGTCACAATCATTTCAAATCAACCAGACTTAATACGTGAGGCTATTACGAAAAACATGACACGCGGTGTCACTGTATTAGAAGGACGCGGCGGATATACTGGTAAAAATAAAGAAGTTTTATATGTTGTAATTAATAAACAAGAGCTTGTTAAGTTAAAGCAAGTTATTAGCCGAGTAGATGAAGATGCTTTCGTTGTTATTCACGATGTGCGTGATGTACTTGGTGGTGGCTTTAAAGCGAGCTAAAAGGTGAACGAGTAAATTCGTTCACCTTTTTTTATTCTTACAAAAATGTAAGTGTAGTGTAATGAGATTCAATAGTAGATTTTATTCCTTCTTTTTAAAATGGATGTATATATATCCTGCAGAGGAGGAATGTTTATTATGAAGAAAAAAATGATCACTACTATAATAGCGATACTAGTGATAGTAGTAATGTTACTGCCTACGAAACTTGGGCCAGTTATCGATAAATATAATCCGCTTTATAAGACGAAAGAATACTATACGGTTGTAAATACAATTGGTCAACATGTTGGTGATGAGTGGTATGAATATGAATTTATTGCATTTGACGAACGTGGAAGAGAACAAAAAATAAAGAAGACTGTTAAGCATATGTTAAAGAGAGATGAAGCATTAAAGGTGTACGCAAAAGGACGCTACGGCGAGTCAATTGAAGAAATTGAAGCTGTAAATATTCCTATTAAAGCGAAGAGTAAACTTTTAGCGATGAGATAGCGGGATATACCCCTACCTATTTTTTGTCGAAAATAAAAATACTAGGTATGGGTATTTTAGAGTTCGTAAAAAAGGCCTTAGTCCATGTGGACTAAGGCCTTTTTTATTATATAAAGGGGAAGGGGGTACATTGTAGTAGCATGAGTGAAAGGTATAAGAAGAGTAGCTACTAGCAATGTAATTTGGTTATGTGAGTGTTCTTCTTATTTGGCTTACTTTCCAACTATATTGTACGAAATATAGATAAGGAAAACTATCGAATTACATTACGCATAGCTTACAAACATGTAAGCCTTCTGTAATGTAATTCGATAGTTAAAAGATAGTAAATTTAATATAGTATAAGTAGAAAGTCTAATGTATTACTTTCTGTTTGTAATGTAATGTAATGAAGAATAAAAAACCAACTACTTTTTAATAGCCCTCATCTGTATGTAGATGGGGCTCTTTTTATAAACCTTACAACATTGTAAGGTTTACGTAAGTTAATTCGATAGTAAATTTGTCATATTTTTTGCATAATAGATACAAATAAATGAAAATAATTAGGGATTTAGTAAGAAGGGAGAAAAATGGGATGCGTAAAGAAGAAGTAGTGAAGTTTCCAATTAAAGATTTCTGTAGCTACTTTACTGTTGCCGTAGTATGTATTGGATTATTTGATATCATAACAAACTTAATTGTTAAATAACATAGATGATAAAACAAGAAGGGAGATCCTTTCTTGTTTTTTTTTATGGAGGAATAAAGATGAAATAGATCGATAGCCATATACATGTGGATCAATATAAAGATGAAGAGAAAAGTAGATTACTTCAAGATGTGGAAAATAGCAAAGAGATAAAGGGGCTTATTGCGGTATCTATGAATTATCAATCATGTAAAGAAACTTTATCTTTAGCAAAGCAATATCCTTTTGTACATCCAGCAATAGGTTTTCATCCGGAGCAACCAATTCATAAAAAAGAATGTGAGCAAATCTATAAATTAATAGAAGATCATGTAGAGGATATAGTAGCAATTGGTGAAGTAGGCTTACCGTATTATTTAAGGAAAGAAGATGAAAGGATAGGAGAGTTACTCTTATCTTTTTTATTATGGATATCTTTTCTAATATTTTCTATAATTTATGATGTGTGTAATTTGATGAAGGAAGTAGGGGAGAAAATGGGGAAAGCATATAAAAAAATAGCTATTACAATGATAGTCGGTGCACTTTCACTTGCAGCTTTTGGGTGTGAAGCAGAAAAAAAGGTTATAAACCCAAACACAACACAAGAAAAGAAGGAAGAACAAATTGATCCAGTAGTTGAAAAACAGATGAAAGAAAATGAGAAAAATGGGAATACGGTTGGAAACAGTTCTAATAAAGGGAAGATGGCAGAGAGCAATGGATGGGTTTACTATGCGGTAAATGGTGATAAAAATACAGGAGGCATTTATCGTACGAAAGATCAATTTCAGACTTCGGAACGTGTAGTGGAAGGTGTAAATGCTTCTTACATAAATATAAAAAACAAAGTTTTATATTTTATTCATACGGATGAAGATAAGAATGCGGGATTATCTTCTTTAATGAAGTACGATATATCTAACAAAAAGTTAGATACGTTAAAAGCGGATACGAATTATGTTTATATAAAAGATCAAACTTTATTTTATCCGAAAAAATATTCTGAGCATGGTGGTTTTGATATTGTAGGGATCGCAAAAATGGATTTGAAGACGGGACAGGAAGAAGAAGCGGCATTTAAAAATTCTGGTTGGTCTCAAACGATAGATGATAGTATTCTACATTGGAATAAAAATCGTGGAACACAAGTGACAAAAGATAATAAAACTTGGTCAAAAGAAAATTATGCAACAATATCTAGTGCTACGTATAATAATGAAAAATTATATGCTGTTGTCGACTTTTCGTTACCTTTTGAAACAAATCAAGCTGAGCACGGCATATATGAAATAGACGTTCAACAAAATAATGAAAAGTTATTGGTAAAGGATGCCTTGCAGATGAATGTGAAAGGGGATACTTTTTATTATTTAAAAAAGGATGGAGTATATAAGAAGAAAATGAATGGTGGAAATGAAAAAGTAATTTATAATAAAGCGGTTGAACCAACTAAATCCTA
This sequence comes from Bacillus fungorum, assembly GCF_002746455.1. Lineage (GTDB taxonomy): Bacteria > Bacillota > Bacilli > Bacillales > Bacillaceae_G > Bacillus_A > Bacillus_A fungorum. Next base: position 51,512 of record NZ_NWUW01000019.1, read on the forward strand.
TTTATATTTTGTAGCAGGAGATATGTACCTCTATACAGATAATGGAACGATTTTGAATTTAGATACAAAGAATTCAAATGAAGTACAAGATAAGAAACTAGCAGATGATGTTATGTTACAGAAAGTATGGAATGCACAGAAGGAACTTACTAATATTCAAATGGCTGCACTAACAAGAAACCCAAAACGAGTAGGGGATTTTTCATATGGGGAATTAGTGAATCCTATTTATAATACGAAGGATGCTTTAGAGACTACGATATCTACGTACTTCTCAAAATCATTTATAGCAGAGTATATGAAGAGTAAGTATATGAAAGAGTTAAATGGAAAAATGCACTATGCTATTGGAGATCCAGGGTCAAAAGCAGCAACTAAATTTACAAAAATTATTTCTGCCGATTTAAAGGATGGGAAAATAAAAGCGCAGGTAGAAACGTATAATGACTATGATAATGTAACGGAAAAAGTAGAAGTTGAATTTGTTTATGAAAATAATCAATGGGTTATTAATAACATGCCACGTTTTGGTTTAAGTTAGAAAAACCACCAAGCATTTTGCTTGGTGGTTTTGTATTAGGATTCTAATTTTTTCGCACGTCTTAATAATAAAAGAAAGACAATGACAAAGAAACCAAGTATAAGGAAGAATCCATATTGTTTTATATAATCCATTACGTCACTTGCGCTTTTTGATTTTTCAACGTGAATGCCGTCTTTATTAGTAGTAATATGAATATCTTTCATTTTCACTTCATTTGTTTCTTTTTGTAAATCAATCCATTCTATATTTGGAATACTTTCTAGATTCTTTAACACTTCTTTTAATGGTTTTACACCTAAGTAAGGATGATAGAATGCACCAATAACTCCATCGGATAATTTAGAAACTGATAGAGCACGTTCTTTCAGTTTAGCAATAGCTTGTGGCTTATCTTCTTCAATAAATCCGACTGTTTCAGGCATTAATTTCATCCCGTGTAAAAAGGATGGAGTACTTGTATAAAATGGTGAGTGCATAGATTTCCAAGTTGTATCACTTAACTGTAGTTGTCCTACATAAGTTGAAAAGTACCTTGATAATATTTCATATCCTTTTTGAGACATCGTGTAATGAGGTGCTTCAAATGCGACAGGATATAGTTTGGCGTCCACAAGTTCTTGAATGCCTTTTTCAATATGATCAGTCGTATATTTTTCTTCAAACTCTTCCCCTTTTTTTACGTATGTATTATATGCCTCTATAGTAGGGAAATCATCTTTTGTTTTTGGTTTTTCATGCTTCGGTTGACGAATTGGTTGATCTGTTTTTACGTCCCAAAATTCAAAACCTTCACCAGTTTCACTATCATAAAATTGGTGAGTATAACCATGCATAATAATTGCTGCACCATTCTTTTGCATAGAGCGTAAAAGATCGACTAGCTCAGGTTTATCTTTTAAATGTATCGTCTTTCCTGTATCTGGATCTTTATATACCGGGATGACTGTAATCGTGTAAGGGATCTTTTTCTCTTTTAGTAAGGCAGCAATTTCTTTTAATTGATTTGTATCTGCGGCTGGATGAACGTCCTCAAGACGTAAATAAGCTTTCGCTTTATTTGTCGTTGGTTTTTGTCCAAAGTAAGAAAATAACATTTCACCGATGTAATGGGATATCCAGTTAAAAAGATGTGGCGTTGCAACGTAATAAGATGTTTCATGGTGAACGATTAGTGGGTTCTTGCTATTTGAGTTTAAAGCGTTAGCAAGAACAGTTCCGTTTGTATCGAAAGATTGAATCAATCGTTCCTCTTCTAAAGTGTTTTTTAGCTTATTACTTGGATATTCGATTTTATTAACTCGTATATCATTATCCTTTAGGGTAATGAAAGAAAAGCGATTAGGTAATTGCTCAACATTTTGTCCTAGAACTAATACTGGGCCTGAGAAATTTTCTATAAGTTGTTTTGTTTCAGTAGGAAACTCTTCTTTTTGTTCACCGATATAGACAATATGTGTATAAGAAGATGAGTTAGTAATTTCATTAGCCTTTTTTAAACTTTTCGTAGTTATATCGTTTGTAAAATGTCCGAATTGAGTATTAAGGATTTGGATATTATTTGTAATTTTATCGTCTTTTGTACTATATAAAACAAGTAATTTTGGTTTTGATGACGTTTGTGCAGAGGTGTGGATAGGGATAAGAAGTAAAATACTGAACAAGAGTATTATGCACTTTTTCATTTGGTCTGCTCCTATTCTATATGTATAGTTCAATTTACAATTATATACAAGAAAAAAGTTATAGTCTATGAAAGTTACATTCTTGCACGTAATTACCAGCTGTTTTTTCACAAAATCGGTCTAAAGCATGATGATAATATGTATAGTTATTTGCTATGATAAAAGGGTAAGAGAATGATAGAATGTGGGTAATTGTAAAGGGAAGAAGGCTGAAAGGGGACAAATTTCAGCGGAGAAAGAGGTAGAGGTAGTGAAGAAATTCTTTGTAGGATTTTTAGTTGTCCTTGGGGTGTACTTATATTTCCAAGGAAAGTCTGAAGGAATGGGTAAGTTAGTGAATGAGATAAGCTATGTTGACTCAGAAGAAGCAAAACAGATGAAACAAGTTATTATAGAGGAAGCAAAGAAAGTCAATCTTCCAGAATGGATACCTCTTACAATTGCCGAACATGAAAGCCGGTTAAATCCAAGAAGTGTTGGAGATAACGGAACTTCATTCGGATTGTTTCAATTGCACCGTGGCGGTGGGCTTGCACCAGATCATTTAACCGATGAAGAGTTGAAAGATCCACGTATAAATGCGCAAATTGCAATGCCGCATTTAATGAAAGGATATAAGCGCGGGGTGCAAAAAGGTTTGACTGATTTTGCATTACTAAAATATATAGCAAATACATCTGGATGGCCAGGGAATTTAGGGCCAGAGTGGACGGATAATAATATGAAGTATAACATCGGGTTAGAGGATGTGTACTATCGAAATAAAGGTGTAATTAAAGAGTAGGTTTTTGAGACCTACTCTATTTTTTGTGGGTAATTGCGTCGTCTTGTTTTGTGAAATACTCCGCTAGTTGTATTTTCACCTCTTCTAGTTTTGTGGAAACTTGCGGTATTTTATATCCTACATATAACGGTGAAACGACAAATCTAGGAACAACTTTACAAATGATTTTTCCGTTTAAATAATAGAAGAATAAGTTATAACTACTACATCCTTTATGGAAATCTGTCAGTATGTAACGTACAGTTTGCTGAATATAATTTGCTAGTTCATCTATGCATCCAATATCTTCAATGATGATATTAAATTCAGTAAAACCGATAATAGGACGATCTGAAATATTGAGTTCAATATGTTTGTTTTTTTGTACAATGACTCCTCGGAAGTTGTCCTGTTCTACGTTACCGAGATAGTCTACATATTTCATTCCGATAATCTGCATGTGTGCATGATGCAAACTTCCACCTGAGAAGGGACCGTGATTTTTGTATAAAATCACAGATGTGAATTCTTCGTTCTTCTGTAAGTCTAACCAATGTTTAATCGAGAAACGAATTAGCGATCTCATATGTTCTTTTGTATATGTCGCAATATGTTCTTCACAATTATCGGTTTCGATTAGCACCGTTTGAAATGTATCTTTTAATGTAGGAAATTTGTTTTTTAGCCAAATAATTGAGCCCTCAGTTGCTAAAATATCCGTTAAATTTTCTCTGTCACAAAAAGGACATGCTGCGCTTCTATTTCGAATGCTTTCTGGTTTTTGTTTGCCGATATCGTTTAAAAAGTATAGTTGTTGTGTATCCATTTGTATATATGCCCCTTTAAAATATATGTAAAAATCCCGCTTAATACATTCGGGAAAAGGAGAAGGAAATCCTTTAAAGGGAATAGGAAAAAATAAAAGACAAGATATCCTTATTATGATAGGGTACCTTGTCTTTTATTTTTTCTTTAATAGTGTGTATGGATAATATAGAGTATTTTCATTATGTTTCTTTTTTCTATTTTTTATTGTGTATAAGGCAATTGCTGTACTTGCGATTATAATAATGGCTTTCTTCATATTCATTTACCCCTTTTTATTGTTGGTTTAATTCTTGGCTAACTGCTTTTGCATCAACTAAAGCGTGTAAAATCATTTTTACCATGTTCATCATATTCTTTCACTCCTTTTTATAGTTCGTTTAGTTCTTTTACAACTGCTTGTCCGTTCACTAATACCTCAAAGATTGCTTTTACGATTTCTTTCATCATGATTGTTCCCCCCCTTTTGTTGTCTCTCTTGTTTACATCTTTATTGTATAGGGAGGCATCTTTTCGTACTATCGCTTTCCATTACGTGAACATAACAGTTTTGTAAGATTTGATGTCACTTATTGAAATGTTTAGTCTATCTTCATTATTTTCAGAAAAATGACTATTCAAACGTGGAATGGGAAAGTATAATAAAGAAGTAAGTATTAAATTCCGTACGAAAGAGGTGAATGAGATGAAACGTTCTTTAGCTGCACGTGCCAAATTTTTAGATTTTATCTATTTTTGTCGTGCAATTTTTCATGATGTAGTTGTTAACGGGATACGTCTGTCCTTTTTTAACAATTGCATAGTAGCTATTGAACGATAGAAATCTCTTCACCCATTTTTAATAAACGTGTGAAAAGGGAGCTATTTGGCTTCCTTTTTCTATGCTGAAAACCATGGGGAATGTTTCTTTCCCATGGTTTTTTTATATTGAAAGGAGTACGGAAAATGACAATTTGTAGTGTAAATAATGTAACGAAATCTTTTGGTGGAAACATCATATTTGAAAATATATCGCTTGAAATAAAGAATGGTGAACGTGTTGGATTAGTTGGTCGTAACGGTAGTGGGAAGACAACAATCTTTCAGCTTCTAACTGGAATGGAAAGTTTGGATACAGGGGCCATTCATATGAAGAAAGGTACACGTATTGGTCATGTGGCACAAATTCCGAAATTTGATGAAGGTATGACTGTATATGATGTATTGAGTTCTGCCTTTAAGACAGAAAAGGAATTAGAAAGAGAAATGCGTACTTTAGAAAAAAATATGGCGGAAGAACAGGAACCGTCTGCGTTACAAAAATTAATGGAGAGGTACGGAGTAATTCAAGAAAAGTTTGCGTTTCTTGGTGGTTATGAAATAGAAGCGAATATTATGAAGGTAGCAAATGGTCTACAGGTGACAGAACTATTCACTCGATCGTTTCTGGAGTTAAGTGGTGGGGAGCAAACAAAAGTAAGCCTTGCATACATGCTATTGCAGAAACCAGATTTACTTTTATTAGATGAACCAACTAATCATTTAGATTTATTCGCTGTAGAATGGCTAGAACAATTTTTAAAAGAATACAACGGAACGGTTATGGTCATTTCACATGATCGCTATTTCCTTGATGAAGTTGTAACGAAGATTTTTGATTTAGAAGATGGAGAGATTCACGTGTATCATACAAACTATTCTCGGTTTGTTGAAGAAAAAGAAGAAAGATTGCTTCAGGAGTTTCAGGCTTATCAAGAACAACAAAAGAAAATAAAGAAAATGAAAGAAGCAATTAAGCGGCTACGTGAATGGGCAAATCAGGCGAATCCTCCGAATGAAGGATTGCATAAGAAAGCAAGAAGTATGGAACGTGCGCTGGAACGTATGGAGAAGTTAAAGAAACCTATTTTAGAACGAAAACAAATGGGACTCCAGTTTGAAGGGCAAGAGAGAAGTGGGAAAGATGTTGTTGTAATGAAAGAAGTGAGTAAAGGATTTGCTGACCATCCTTTATTTAACGAAGCAAATTTACATGTTCGTTTTCAAGAGCGTGCGGCTATCGTTGGTCGTAACGGTACAGGAAAGACAACGCTACTAAAGTTATTATTAGAAGAAATAGAACCAGATGCTGGAGAAATTCGGATTGGTAGTAGTGTGAAAATCGGTTATTTGTCACAGCATGCGTATGGAAATATGAAGAGTAATGTATTAGAAGCTTTCAGGGAATATGTAGCTGTAACAGAGGGAGAAGCGAGACATATATTAGCTAAGTTTTTATTTTATGGTCCAGCGGTGTTTAAGAAAGTAACGCAACTGAGCGGTGGAGAAAAAATGAGGTTAAGACTTGCTCAACTTATGTATCAAGATATCAATTTTTTAATTTTAGATGAGCCGACAAACCATCTCGATATTGAATCAAGGGAAGTTTTAGAGGAGGCTCTTGAACAATATAATGGAACGATTTTAGCTGTTTCACATGATCGTTATTTTTTAAATAAGTTATTTGAAAAGACGTATTGGATTGATGAGCGTAAATTATTTGAGTTTGCAGGGAACTATGCATGGGCGCGTCAAAAATGGGAAGAAAAACTCGAGAAACAAGTAATAAAACAGCAGCACCAAGGAAGAAAAAGTATTGAACGAGTCCCTGTAAAAAAGAAAGAAACTAGGAATGTAGAGGAGATTGAAACAGAGTTAATGCATGTAGAAGAAGATATATATGCGCTTGAGTGTAAGATGGAACATGTAGTTGATGTTGAAATGCTTGAAAAATTGTATGAAGAAAAAACGAAGAACGAGTTGTTACGAGCGGAGCTATATAATGAGTTAGAGAATATCGTGGAGTAAAGAAATTAGAAAGAGCAAGTTATTTTCTCATATTTTGAGGGGAGGGCTTGCTCTTTTTATGTACGAAAGGATAAAAATTGGTATAATTTTCTTGTTATTGCAATGAAGAGACGAATTTTAGGTTATTAAAACGTGAGGAGAATGTTATGTTAGGATACGCGCGGATTGCTACAATCGTCATGATTTGTTTTGTTTATGCAAACCATGTTTCACGTGAAACAGCACATTTACAATTTTTTGTGGGTACAGCACTTTTTATTTATATTGTGAATCATATTTTGCTAGTAAAAGTAAGCGGAGGTAAAAAACTTGTTTTTTATACACTATTAGCAAATGGGATAGTCACAGCTTTATTAGGTTTTTTATTTCCCGAGACATGTTTATATTTAATTATATTTGGAATTGATGCAGTAGGACTATTTATTCATGAATTTCGTAGAAGCATGACATCCTTTTTTATTACTTTTTTCTTTCTTTGTTGGCTTATAAATATACTACATGCGTATCAACATACAGGTAGTTTAGAATTGGAGAGTAATGCCATTAATTTTATGTTCATCGTTTTTAGTGCTTTAGCTGGGAGTTTAATAAAAAAACTTACAGCTGCTCGGAAAATGGTAGATGAGCAATATGGAGAATTATCATTATCTCATACAGCTTTAAAAGAAGCGCATGAACAATTACGTCTATATGCCAAAGAGGTAGAAGAATTGACAGCCGTTCGGGAGCGAAATGATATTGCACGAGAAATTCATGATACTGTCGGTCATAATATGACAGCCTTACTTGTTCAATTACAACTGGCAGAGGCTTTGTGGAAACAAAAATCAGACACTATGGAAGAGGTTTTACATACATGTCATGGGCTAGCCAAAAAATCACTTCAAGAGGTGAGAGCTTCTGTACATGCCTTAAAAGAAGAAGGTAAATTAGGGAACATAATAGAGAATATGCGTGAAATGTTACATGAATATTCTAAAGCGACGAAAGTACAAGTATTTTTTCAATTACAAGGGGATCCGGTTGTGATTCCGTTGTCACTACAACCTACACTGCTCCGGGTTATGCAAGAGTCTTTAACTAATGCAAAGCGACATGGGAAAGCGAGTTTATGTGAAGTGAGTTTAACTTGTTCGACGAAACAAGTTAAACTATGTATTTTGGATAATGGCGTGGGAGTTAACGAGGTAAGCCCGGGTTTTGGTTTACTTAATATGAGAGAACGCGTAGAGGAACATGGTGGAACTATTCAATTTGAGAGTGAGATAGAAAAAGGCTTTCAGTTACAGATTGAATTTCCACTTCAGGAGAAAACGTGGATAATAGGGGGAACTGTATGATTCGGATTATGATTGTTGATGATCAATCACTCATTCGTGATGGTTTAGCGATGTTATTAAATTTACGTCCGGAATTTGAAGTAGTAGGAACGGCTACGGATGGAGATGAAGTGATACAAAAGGTGAAAGAGCTACATCCTGAAATTATTTTGATGGATATTCGGATGCCTCGTATGAATGGTGTTGAAGGAACACGTTTAGTTAGAGAACAGTTCCCTCATATAAAGGTTCTTATGTTGACGACTTTTAGTGATAGTGAGCTTATTTTTGAAGCATTGGAGCAAGGAGCAAGTGGCTATTTATTGAAGGACATGGAGACAGATGCAATCGCTCAAGCAATTTTAACGGTGCATAGTGGAGGGGCTGTGCTTCCTCAGGATGTAACGGCGCAAATCATAAAAGAATTAAAAAAGACAAAAGTAGTAGTAGAGTACAACACACCAGAACAATTAGAAGAATTAACTGAGCGAGAAGTAGATGTTTTAAGAGAAATTGGACTCGGGTTAAATAATAAAGAGATTGCGGAAAAGCTATTTATTACAGAGGGAACTGTTAAGAATCATGTTTCTAATTTAATTAGTAAGTTAGAACTGAGAGATCGAACGCAAGCAGCCATATACGCAGTGAGGTATGGCATCACGATGTACACATGACTTTTGGCATATATAATTGTGAAAAAGCAGCAGAATTTGCTGCTTTTTTATTTTGTACTTCTATCTTAAGGGTGATGGAGAAGAGAAGAGATTTTTCTACAATGAAATTGTAAATGAATGCAAAGGGGCTGAATCAGTATGTTAGTCATAGATCATATTACGAAATCATTTGGTAAGAAGGAAATCATAAAAAATGTTTCTTTTGAAGTGAAAAAAGGTGAAACATTTGGATTGCTTGGTCCAAATGGAGCGGGAAAATCAACGACGATATCAATGATTTGCGGGTTAATTCCATATGATAGTGGTGATATAAAAATTGGTGGGAAATCTGTAAAAGAATATCCATTAGAAGCGAAGAAGAAAATTGGTATTGTTCCGCAAGATATTGCGTTGTATCCGACACTTTCAGCGAAGGACAATTTGGTTTTTTGGGGAAAGATGTACGGTTTAAATGGAAGGGTTGCAAAAGAGCGAGCGGAGGAAGTATTAGCTTACGTCGGTTTACAGGACCGTGGAAAAGATAAAATTGAAACATTTTCGGGTGGAATGAAAAGGCGTATTAATATTGGCGCAGCACTTATGCATGAACCAGAGTTATTAATTATGGATGAACCAACGGTTGGGATTGATCCGCAATCAAGAAATCATATTTTAGAGACTGTTAAGAAATTAAATGAAAAAGGGATGACAGTTATTTATACGAGTCATTACATGGAAGAAGTAGAGTACTTATGTGAACGAATTGCAATTGTTGATCACGGAAAGGTAATTGCATTAGGAACGAAAAGAGAGCTATGCAATCGCCTGACAGATGGATTTATAGTGAAATTGCAATTAAATCGCTATAGTACGGAATTGCTACAAAAGTTGAAAGCACTATCTGTCGTTGAACGGATTATTTTTGATGAAGATAATAGCACGATTGATATTGGACTAAATGGTGGCGAGGCCATTGGGACAGTTGTGTCAGTAGTTGTGGAGAACAGCGCTCAAATTTTAAAGCTTGAAGTGCAAGAACCAAATTTAGAGGCACTCTTTTTACAATTAACAGGACGTTCACTTCGTGATTAAGGAGGTTAGTGCGAGATGAAAAGTTTCATTATTGCATGGAAAGATTTAAAAATACGTTTAATTGATCGACGCGGATTTATGATGATGTTAATTATGCCGCTTTTATTAACAGCGATTTTAGGTTCAGCGTTAAGTAATGTATTTGATAATGGTGGACTACCGAAAACAGTGATTGGCTATTATCAAGTGGGAACTGATGAGTTTGCAGATGTCTTTCAAAAAGACGTATTACAATCTAAAGAATTAAAAGATGATGTGAAAGTAAAGGTAGTTAATTCTCAGGAAGAGCTTGAAGATATGTTAAAGGAAAAGAAAATCGATGTGGGAATCGTCATCCCAAATAAATGGAGCGAACAAGTGCAAGATGGAAAATTAAAAGAACCTAAGGTGCTTGTAGACCCATCAAAAGATATACAAGCGAAAATTGCTGAATCAATGATCCGATCCTTTTCAGAACGTGTTCAAACAGTCGCAGTATCTACTAAAAGTGTTGTAACAGAATTAGTAAAATCTCAGCAGGGTGATGTAGCACAAGTTGCTAAAGAGGTAAGTGGAAGTTTACAGGCGATAGCAACTACAAATGCGGATAACCTTGAAAAAGGAAAGATAGGTAAAAAAACAGTTGCAGCGATGCAGTATTATGCAGCGGCGATGTTAGTCATGTTTTTACTATATAACATAACAGTAGGTGCAAAGTCAGTTGTCACAGAACAACGAACTGAAACGTTGGCGCGTTTGTTCAGTACACCGACGAGTTCATTTTCAATTTTATTTGGGAAGTTTTTAGGTACATTACTATTTGCTTGTATACAATTGGGAATATTTATAGTTGCTACACACTTTATGTTTCACGTGGAGTGGGGGGAAGATGTATCTCAAATAGTAGTGTTGGGAATTTCATATGCAATTTGTGTTTCTGGTTTATCTATGTTAATTGCAGCCTTTATCCATGAGGAAAAAACGGCAGATGTAATGGGAGGAATCGGTATTCAAATACTCGCTATATTAGGAGGATCGATGTTACCGATTTACGTATTCCCTGATACACTTCAAACCATTGGGAATGTTGCTCCGAATAAATGGGCACTTACAAGCTTCTTAAATATTATGTCGGGAACATCTTGGGATGTGCTAATCCCTGTTATTTTTAGTTTATGTAGTGCAGGAATTGTCTCCGTTATGATAGGAACATTACGTTTACGTACGAGATAGGAGGGGGAAATGATGAAGAAGGTTTGGGCACTTTGTTGGCTAGAGTTAAAACAAATTTTAATAAAACCACAAAGTTATATACTCATGTTTGGAATGCCTATTATTTTTACACTCATTTTCGGCGGACTTTTAGGTGGAAGTGGGAATACGAAAGTAAATGTTAGCTTAGTAGATGAAGATGGTTCTGTATTATCTAGAAAGTATTACGAGGACATAAAGAAAAGTGACTTAATTTCTATAGAGAAGGTAACGTATAAGGAAGGCAAACAGAAGCTTGAAAACAAAAAATCATCCGGCATAGTTATTATTCGGAAAGACTTTCAAAAGAGTATGCTTGATGGAAGGGTAGAAAGTATTCAGTTTCAAGCCAGTGCTGATTTTACTGGTGGAACTTCTGTAGAGCAAGTATTGGCAAGTGCATTAAAAAAAATGGAGATAGAAGTTAGTGCAGCGAGAGATTTTGAGAAGAAAAGTAACACTTCGTGGGAAATAATGTATAAAGAAATCTATACAAAAATAGAACCTATTTCGATTCAAAAAGAGTCAATTTCACATGATGATCAAAAGTTAAATAACGTTACAGGGCGAGCGGCAGGCTTTTCAATTCTATTCGTTATGATTGTTATGTTAAGTGCGACGGGGACTATTTTGAAAGCTAGACAACTTGGTGTTTGGTCTCGTTTATTAGAAGCGCCAGTTTCAAAAGTGCAAATACTAACGGGATATATCCTTTCATTCTTTTTAATAGGGTGGATTCAATTTGGTGTTCTAATGATATTAACGCATTCCTTATTTGACGTGCAGTGGGGAAATTTATTAGGGGTTATTATACTCGTTTCCGTATTATTATTAGCTGTCATTGGTCTAGCCTTATTATTAGCAAGCATCGTGAAAACAACAGAACAACAGTCTGCATTAGGTAATATCGTTGTGATTTCAACATGCATGATTGGTGGCCTTTATTGGCCGATTGAAATTGAACCAGCATGGATGCAGACGGCAGCAAATTTTGTTCCGCAAACTTGGGCGATGCGTGGCTTTACGGAGTTAATTGTAAGGGGAGGTACATTAGCGGATATAGGAGGATATATTGGTATACTCATTTTATTTGCAGGGGTCTTTTTCATAATTAGTTTAACAAGAATACGTTACGACTGAAAAAAGAAAGCAGAGTTACAGCTTTACGCGCTGAATTCTGCTTTCTTTTTGCGTGGTATCTTCCTTTGTTGAAATGATAATAGCGATCCCGAGCATAATAAAAAAAGCTAAAAAGAGGACGAACTTTGGGAAGAATGGGAATAGTAATAGCGCCCCAACTATCATAATTGTTAATAATACGTAGTGTAGGACGTATTGAAATAGGTTGTCCATGTTTTCGCCCCCTTTTTGGTAATTGGTTATTAGTATTCTATGTTTCATGCTGAACGAATAGAAGTGAATTTTTAAGTTTTTTCATACGAAATAAAAGAGAACGATTGACATGTTTGGAGGAAAGGAATAATCTTGAAATTAATTCATACTATTTACATAGGAAAAATAAACATAGTTACAGGGATGGGGCTATGTTCCCACATTGTTAAAAATTAGGAAGGTAAAGGTGAGAGTGCAATGAAAAATGTTTTTAAAGGAGCAATTGCTACATTTCTTAGTGTATCAGTATTACTAGCCGGATGTGGTCAAGAGGAAGCGAGTACAAACGAATCTGGGAACGTACCAAAAGTAAAAGATGAATTTATTAAGGCAAGTGACAAAGTAAAAAGTCCCGTAAAAGCAAAAGAAAGAAAAGATACTTTTGTAGTTGGAATGCCGAGTCCTGGGGGGATATTCCTTCCGCACTTTATGGAGAATGGATGGGATGGTAATATAACGCAAGCTATCTTCGCTCCTCTTGTTGGGCTGGATAAGGAAGGAAAGCCAATTCCAATGTTGGCGAAGAAGTGGGATATTTCGGAGGATCAGCTTACATATACATTCTATTTGAAAGATGATTTAAAGTTTAGTGACGGTTCTCCGTTAACTGCAGATGACGTAGCATTTACATTAACGTTATTACATGATCCAACTTATAGTGGTGCGACTGATATAAGCCAAACAGCCATAAAAGGTGGGCAAGCTTATAAAGAAGGAAAGGCAACCTCTATTGAAGGAATTCAAGTCATTGATCCAAAAACAATTACGATTACGACTGAAAAGGTAAATGCTCAAACACTATCATTAATCGGTGGGGAAGTTATATCTAAAGCTTATTATGGGAAAGAGTATAAACAAGGACACTTGGAGTACTTAAAAGAGTTGTATGGGAAGCCGTTGGGAGCAGGAGCTTATAAATTGGATAAATATATTCCTGGTCAAGAGGTTCGATTTGTAGCAAATGAAAATTATTTTCAAGGAAAACCGAAGATTGAGCACTTTATTTACAAAATTACAAAAGGTGATACGAAGCTACAACAATTTCAAGCAGGAGAAGTAGATTATGATGGTTTTACGACAAACGTGGAGACCATTGAACAATTAAAAGAGTTAGGTTTTGCCAATATTAATGTATATACAGGAAGTTCTTACGGCTACATTAAAATGAATTATAAGAAGCCATACTTTAAAGATAAACGTGTCCGCCAAGCATTTATTTACGGATTAGAGCGTCAAAAGGTTATTGATACGTATTTCCAAGGATATGCGTCACTCGTTAATATACCGATTACTCCAGTTTCGTGGGCGTATACAGAAGAAGGTATTAATAAATATGAGTATAACTTAGAGAAAGCAAAGAAATTATTGGATGAGGCTGGATGGAAAGCAGGTTCGGATGGAATCCGTGAAAAAGATGGACAAAAATTGAAAGTAAGTTATTTTGCCTCATCAGCAAGCAAAATAAATGATGTAATGATTCCTGTGATGAAAGAGGATTATAAAAAGCTTGGTGTAGAGTTTAATCCAGAATATATGGATTTTAATACGATGATTTCAAAAGTGATAAAAGGTGATTATGATTTAGCGATGGTATCTACGCCAATGATTGATGATCCGAGTGGAACGATTGAGGAGTTTGTTTCAACAAGTAAACGAAATTATGATGGATATTATAATCAAAAAGTAGATGAATTAGCTAAGCAGGCACTAGAAACATTAGATATTGAAAAACGGAAAGAAATTTATAAAAAGTTGTACCAGGAGTTGAGTGAAAATCCGCCTGTTATTTTCATAAATAATAGTAAAGTTGTGTCTGCGCATAATGCACGCATTCAAGGATTACAAGAAGATAACTATAACGGTATCTTGTTAAGTTTACCTAAATTAAAGATAGAATAATAATTTTTTAAAAATTCTCAAAATATTTATTTAGAAAGAATTGACAAAATATAACGGACGATATAAGCTAATAACCATAAAGTCTACCGGAAAGGTCGGAATAGGATTATTACCCCTCAAATACATCTATTTTTTTATAATTAAAACCGACTTTTCCGATTGGCTATAAATGTGATATGGGAGGCATACATAAGCTAATAAGTTCAAAGGGTATAACTATTAAACAGTTAGGGTGGGGACAATGAAGAAAAAGACAAAAAAATGGGCTGGTGTATTTTCGGTATTACTGAGTAGTTCGCTTGTGTTATCTGCTTGTGGGGGACAGGAGGATACGGCTTCTACAGAGCCGGTTAAACAGCAGGATTTAAAAAATATAAAAGTTGAAAAAATTGCGGCTACAGATAAGACGAAAGTACCTGATAAGGCAAAGAATAGAAAAGATACGTTTATTTCTGGCATCTCAAAGCCGGGGGGAGTTTTTCTACCTTACTTTCAAGAGAACGGTTGGGATGGCAATGTGACATCGGTTATTTTCGCTTCCCTTGTTACAACAGATAAACAAGGAAAACCTATACCAGATCTTGCTGAGAAATGGGATGTCTCTTCAGACCAATTAACATATACATTTCATTTACGCAAAGGCTTGAAATTTAGTGATGGATCGCCATTAACTGCTGACGATGTAGCGTTTACATTATCGCTTCTACATGATAAAGCGTATGAAGGTGGCGATGATATTTCACAATATGCAATTAAAGGTGGAAAGGAATATAAAGAAGGAAAAGCGACGTCTATTGAAGGAATTCAAGTTGTTGATCCACAAACAATTAAAATTACGACCGAAAAGGTTAACTCACAAGCGCTAATTGCTTTAGGTGGTCCAGTATTATCAAAAGCTTATTATGGAAAAGAGTATAAACAAAATACTAGTTTAGATTATTTAAAAGAGTTATATGGGAAACCGATAGCTGCGGGACCATATAAGTTTGAAAAGTATATCCCAGGACAGGAAGTTCGTTTTACAGCAAATGAAAATTATTATGCAGGCAAACCAAAAATTCAAAACTTTATTTATAAGATTACTTCACCGGATACAAAATTCCAATTATTCCAAACAGGTGAGATAGATTATACAGGAGTAGGTTACGGGGATGAAATTTTAGAACAAGTGAAGAGTTTACAGTTTGCAAATGTTGAAATAGAGACTGCTGCTTCATTTAGTTATATAAGAATGAATAGTAAAAAACCGTATTTAAAAGATAAGAAAGTTCGTCAAGCTCTTATTTATGGATTGGATCGTAAAAAGTATGTAGAAACAGCTTTGAAAGGATACGGTACAGTAGCAAATGTTCCAATTCATCCAACATCTTGGGCTTATACAGAAGAGGGAATTAATAAGTACGAATATAACTTAGATAAGGCGAAGAAATTATTAGATGAAGCTGGATGGAAAGCTGGTTCAGACGGAATTCGTGAAAAAGATGGTCAAAAACTTAAATTAACGTATTATGGTGCAAGTTCAGCAAAAGAAGGTGATTTATTTATTCCGATAGCAAAAGAGAACTATAAAGAATTAGGTGTTGAGTTTAATCCTGAATTTATGGATTTCAATACGATGCTATCAAAAGTGAAAAAAGGCGATTATGATTTAGCTTCTGTTGCAACACCAATTACAACAGATCCAAGTGAAACCGTAAGTGGTTACTCCTCAGAAGGTGATGATAATACTTTAGGTTATAAAAATGAAAAAGTAGATGCATTAATTAAAAAAGGAATTGAAACTGTAGATATTGAGAAACGTAAACCAATTTACAAAGAACTGTATAAAGAACTAAGTGATGATCCACCAGTAATTTTATTAAATTATCGTAGAGTCATTACAGCTTACAATGGAAACATTAAAGGAATTGATCCTGAGAAGTATGACAGTATTAGTTCAAACTCACCAGTATTATCTATTGAAAAATAACGAGAAGGATGTATAAGTAGAAGACATTTTTTCATTCGGCTAGTAATATGCTGATTTGAAAAAATGTTCTTCTATTTTAAGCATAAGATTGGAGAGAAAAAGGGTGAAAACGTATATCGTTCGTAGGTTGTTACAAATGATTCCTACACTTTTGGGAACGTCAGTTGTTATTTTCTTCCTGTTCGCACTTCTTCCGGGGGATTATATTGATTCGAATCCAAAGATTACACCGCAAAGGGCGGAAGAGCTTCGGGAATTATACGGATTAAATAAGCCAATTGTTGAACGCTATTTTCACTGGCTAGGTAATGCGTTACAAGGAGACTTTGGTTTTTCGCTTCAATATCAAGAACCTGTAACATCATTATTAAATAAATTTATTTGGAACTCTTTTATTGTAGCAATTGTTGCATTGTTTTTTATTTGGCTAATTGCACTGATTATCGGTGTATTTTCAGCGACAAAACAACATTCTTTATTCGATAAGTTTGTAACAATTGGTATTTTTGCAGCAATGTCATTTCCTTCATTTTTTATAGGTTTGTTTCTAATTAAGGTGTTCGCAGTTGATCTTAAGTTATTACCAATAGGTGGAATGATTGATGTTGGTAGTAATTCAACTGGATTCGCTTATGTGATAGAAGTTGCAAAGCATATGGTTCTACCAGTATTTATTTTGACTCTTCTTGGTGTGGGCTCATTAACTCGCTACTTTAGAACGAGTATGTTAGAAGTTGTAAGACAAGATTACATACGAACGGCACGAGCAAAAGGGTTAAAAGAGAAGACTGTTATTTATAAACATGCATTAAAAAATGCCATTTTACCGGCTATTACATTGCTTGCGTTTGAGTTACCTGGATTGTTTTCTGGAGCAATTATTATTGAACAAATTTTTAACTGGCCAGGGATTGGCGGTATTCAATTGGAAGCACTAAATTTCCGTGATTATACAGTATTGATGGCATTTACGATGTTTCTTTCTTGTTTAACAATCGTTTCAAACTTTTTAGCTGATATCGTATATGCAGTTGTTGATCCACGAATTCGGTTGAAGTAAGGGGGGAAAGAAGTGGAGACTATTACAGCGATTACAGAGAAGAAAGAAAAAAAGAGAAGAAAAAATGAATCATCGCCATGGCGACAAGCTCTTAAGCGGATAAAGAGGAATAAGATGGCGCTCGTAGGGTTGTATGCATTAATTTTTATGTTTTTATTTTGTTTTATTGGTCCGTTCTTTTCACCATATGCATCAGGGAAAATACAAGTTACGTTAATTAACAAACCACCGAGTTTTTCTCATTGGCTTGGTACAGATCAATTAGGAAGGGATATTTTAACGAGACTGATGCAAGCGGGACGAATTTCATTAACAATTGGCTTAGCTTCAATGGTTTTATCCGTGATATTAGGAGCTGTATTAGGGGCTATTGCAGGATTTTATCGTGGCATCGTTGATAATATTATTATGCGTCTTGCTGATATTTTAATGTCAATGCCAGGATTACCGTTACTTATTATAATGGGGGCGATTTTATCAGAGTGGAAAGTACCGTCTGATTATCGTCTGTATGTCATTATGATTATTTTAAGTTTAGTAGGTTGGCCGGGGCTTGCACGCCTTGTACGGGGTCAAATTTTATCACTTAGAGAGCAAGCATTTATGCAAGCTGCTGATGTGCTAGGAATAAAAGATTACCGAAAAATTATATATCACTTAATTCCTAATGTTTTACCAATATTAATTGTTGTATCCACATTAGGCGTTGCAGGTTCTATTTTAGGGGAGTCCGCACTAAGTTACTTAGGTCTCGGCGTCGTCCCACCTACACCATCATGGGGGAATATGATTAGTGCAGCGAACTCATTAATTGACTTCCAAAAGCGTCCGTGGTTATGGATTCCGCCTGGTTTCGCAATCTTTATAACAGTTGTATCAATTAACTTACTTGGTGATGCACTTCGTGATGCATTAGATCCAAAGATGAGACGGTAGGTGAGAAGGTATGAGTAAAGCGGTAGTAGAGCTGAAAGACTTACAAACACACTTTCAGACAGAAGAAGGGACAGTAAAGGCTGTGAATCACGTTAGCTTTTCAGTTCGAGAAGGTGAAACTGTTTGTGTTGTAGGTGAATCAGGTTGCGGGAAGAGTGTAACAGCTTTATCTATTATGGGACTTATTGCTGAATCAGGAAGTGTAGTAGGCGGAGATATTTTATATGAAGGAAAAAGTCTTTTAGGAATGAAAGAGAAAGAGCTTCGTAGTTTACGAGGGAATGATATTGCGATGATTTTCCAAGAACCGATGACATCGCTAAATCCGGTCTTCACTGTAGGAGAGCAAATTGTAGAAACGTTAAGGGAGCATGAATTACTTAGTAAGAATGAAGCGTATAAGAAGGCAATTGAGTTAATTCGCAAAGTCGGCATAGCTCGTGCGGATGAAATCGTCCATTCTTATCCGCACGAACTAAGTGGTGGCATGTTACAACGTATTATGATTGCTGTAGCACTTAGTTGTAATCCTAAGTTATTAATTGCTGATGAACCGACAACGGCTCTTGATGTTACGATTCAAGCTCAAATATTAGACTTATTAAGGCAAATAAAAGAGGAATTTAAAACATCAATTTTATTAATTACACATGATTTAGGCGTTGTAGCAGAAATGGCTGATTACGTTGTCGTTATGTATGGCGGTAAAGTTATTGAAGAAGCACCAGTACTAGAGATATTCCAAAATCCGAAACACCCGTATACGAAAGGGTTGTTGAAATCAAAACCAGTGATGGGAAAACGAATAGATAAACTATATTCTATTCCAGGGCAAGTGCCTAATTTAGTTGGTTTGGATGAGTTTTGCTACTTTAGCGGTCGTTGTGAGCATTGTATGGAAATATGTAAAGAAGAAGTGCCAAATCTGAATGTACATGATGAGAATCATAAAGTAGCTTGCTGGTTATATGAGGAGCGTGCGGAACAATGAGTGAACCATTATTAGAAGTGAAAAACTTAAAAACATATTTTCCAATTAAAGGCGGCATATTTAGTAGAACGGTTGGACATGTAAAAGCAGTTGATGGAGTAAGTTTCACTATTAATAAAGGTGAAGTGTTCGGCCTCGTTGGTGAATCAGGAAGCGGAAAAACGACGATAGGAAAAACAATTTTACGTCTCGTCCAAAAAACGGAGGGGGAAGTGAAGTTTAAAGGACACGATGTTTATTCTCTATCAAAAGAGGAATTGAGAAAACATCGTCCTAATATGCAACTTGTGTTTCAAGATCCATTTAGCTCATTAAATCCGAGAATGAGAATTGGAGAAGCACTTGGTGAGCCGATGTTGGCTCACGGACTAGCGACGAAAGAAAATGTTCGTGAAAAAGTGACAGAAGTATTAGAGTTATGTGGCTTAGCCCCATATCATATTGACCGGTACCCTCATGAGTTTTCTGGTGGACAACGCCAGCGTATCGTTATCGCAAGAGCTATGGTATTAAACCCAGAATTCATTGTAGCTGACGAACCTGTAGCGGCACTAGATGTATCTATTCAAGCACAGATCATTAATTTGTTTAGTGAGTTACAGGAGAAAAAGGGACTATCTTATTTATTCATTTCACATGATTTAAGCGTAGTAGAGCATTTATGTACGAAAATTGGGATTATGTATTTAGGAAAGATCGTGGAAACAGCGCCGCGTGATGAGTTATTTACGAACCCGCTTCATCCGTATACAAAAGCATTGTTATCAGCTGTTCCAATACCAGATCCAACAGTGAAGCGAGAGCGAATTATACTAGAAGGGGATATTCCAAGTCCAGCAAATCCACCTTCGGGTTGTCGTTTTCATACACGTTGCCCATTTGCAACAGATATTTGTAAACAAACGGTACCAGAATTCCGTAATGTTGGTGAGGAGCATTATGTTGCTTGTCATCATGTATAAAAGAGAAGGACTCTTTCAGAGGTTGAAAGAGTCCTTTTTTATTTACTAGATGAAGTTTGTTTCAATACAAATTGCTCAAGTGCATGAGCAACACCATGTTCATTGTTTGTTAATGTTACAACATCACATAGTTTTTTTACATCTTCTTCAGCATTTCCCATTGCAACTGATAAGCCAGCTACTTGTAACATGGGTACATCGTTAAAATTGTCACCGATGGCAATTGTATCTTCAATTGGTATATTAAAATGGGCTGCCATTTGTTTCAGTCCATTCCCTTTATGTCCGTTCTTATCCATAATTTCTAAATTAGTAGGAGCAGATGCTGTAACCATAATATCAGTGTCTTCTTGTAACATACTTAATAGCTGTGCACGATGCTCTGCATTAAATGTCAAAATGAAGAATTTAGATATTTCTAACTCAGGATTATTTACAACATCTTCGATTTTTTGGAAATCAGTAATTAAGTTTGATTTCTTTTGTTTTTCTGTAATTCTTTCAAGTTCCTCAAGTGTAACATCTAGTGCATGCTTGTTTTTTTCGAACGCTTGCATGACTTGATCTTGCCATGTATATGGAGAATAAACTCCTTTATTCGTATATAGCTTATATGGAACACCTTCAGATTCTAGTAATTTTGCAAGTTTGTACACTTTGTCGTTTTGTATACAACGAGAGTTAATTACTTTTCCATCCACATAAACAATTGCCCCATTGCTTGCTCCAACTGGAAGAGATAGTTTATATTCTTCCAACAGTTTTAAAGCATCCTCTTTCGCACGACCAGAACAAATCATGACAATATGACCAGCTTCTTTTGCAGTTTGGATTGCTTGTAAGTTCTCTTTGGAGATTTCAAGATTAGATGATAGTAGCGTACCATCCATATCTAATGCGATTAATTTCAAAATGACCACCTCTTTGTTTTTATTATACATAGTTATATAGAGGAAACATATAAACTTATCTTGGAAAGATTGTATTTTATCTTTCATGAACTATCAGTAAGAATTCGTTAGATTCCATCTTATTAATGAAAGATTTATCTTAATTTGTAACAAAAGTAGAGGTAGGTATGGGTATGTTTCGTTATATGATCGTAATATTACACAAATGTTACAAACGTGAACTTAGTGAAAAACGCATTAAATAAAGGTTTTTAAGGGGATTTATAAAAAAACGTAAAAAAAGTGTAATAAAATTTACGTAATTATATTGCAACGTATCAATAGTTATGTTACATTAATGTTACAAACGTTACGTTATTAAATTTAATGTAACGATAACATAAAAACTATGAAATAAACATTTCTTAGAAATTACATATAGATAACTTATGAAAAGGGAGGATACATAATATGAAAGAGCAAGTATTACAAGTAACAAAAGGTGACTTCGTAGGATCAGCAAGTGGAGCAGTAGTATTAACAGCATTAATCGTATTTCTATCAAGCGTATTAGTATAATAGAAACTTTGTAACAAAAGAAAAAGAAGGGAGAATGAAAGATATGAAAGAGCAAGTATTACAAGTAACAAAAGGTGATTTCGTAGGATCAGCAAGTGGAGCAGTAGTATTAACAGCATTAATCGTATTTCTATCAAGCGTATTAGTATAATAGAAACTTTGTAACAAAAGAAAAAGAAGGGAGAATGAAAGATATGAAAGAGCAAGTATTACAAGTAACAAAAGGTGACTTCGTAGGATCAGCAAGTGGAGCAGTAGTATTAACAGCATTGATCGTATTTCTATCAAGTGTATTAGTATAACAAAAGTTTTAAATTATACGAAATGAAAGGAGAATGAGGAATATGAACAGTGAACAAGTGTTACAAGTAACAAAAACAGATTTATTAGGATCATTAGGTGGAGCGGTAGTATTAACATCATTTATTCTATTCCTTGCAAATGTATTAGTATGAGATATATAAATACAATCATTCAAAAAAAATAAAGACTCTAACGTATTAGTAAGTAGTTAATATGTTGGAGTCTTTTTTATTTTCTTCTTATATACCCTCAATTATTAAAGTTACCTCATTATCCAGCATTCATGGCTAATTAGACGCTGTGGTTGAAACTTGATTCAACGAATAAACAAAAATCCACTGAATAAAATCTCGCTTTATTTCAAAGAGAAAAAAGTCGAATTTTATATGTAAGAAAAAAAGAGGAATTTGACAGAAAAGATAGAAAATTTTAAAGGTCGTAATTTGTTAGCTTGCTAACTAATTTCTATTAATTGATGTTGGAAGCGTTTTCGGTTGGTTTTAAGTATGAACCATTTAATCTATTTACAGGGGGATGAGGATTTTATGAAACAAAAATCTATGGATACGCTAGCTGCACAAATGGAGGACTTTTTTCCAGTACGTGATGTAGATCATTTGGAATTTTACGTAGGGAATGCAAAGCAATCAAGTTATTACCTTGCGAGAGCATTCGGATTCAAAATTGTGGCTTACTCTGGATTAGAAACTGGTAACCGTGAAAAGGTATCTTATGTTCTTGTGCAAAAAAATATGCGTTTTGTTGTGTCTGGAGCTTTAAGTAGCGACAATCGTATTGCAGAGTTTGTAAAGACTCATGGTGATGGCGTGAAAGATGTGGCATTACTTGTTGATGATGTTGATAAAGCATACTCGGAAGCGGTGAAACGTGGTGCCGTCGCAATTGCTCCACCTGTAGAGTTAACAGACGAGAACGGTACATTGAAAAAAGCAGTTATTGGTACGTATGGTGATACAATTCACACGCTTGTAGAGCGTAAAAATTATAAAGGAACATTTATGCC
The DNA here is from genome assembly GCF_002746455.1 of Bacillus fungorum. Classification (GTDB taxonomy): domain Bacteria; phylum Bacillota; class Bacilli; order Bacillales; family Bacillaceae_G; genus Bacillus_A; species Bacillus_A fungorum. Next base: position 74,451 of record NZ_NWUW01000019.1, read on the forward strand.
AGGATTCCAAAAGGTCGAGTTTAATATCCCATTTGAAGAATCAGGTTTAATTGCTGTGGACCATGTAGTTGGTAATGTTGAAAAAATGGAAGAGTGGGTTAGTTATTATGAGAACGTTATGGGCTTTAAACAAATGATCCATTTTGACGATGATGATATTAGTACAGAGTATTCAGCGTTAATGTCGAAGGTTATGACAAATGGAAGTCGTATTAAGTTCCCTATTAACGAACCGGCAGATGGAAAGAGAAAATCACAGATTCAAGAATATCTAGAATTCTATAATGGAGCAGGTGTACAGCATCTTGCTTTACTAACAAATGACATTGTTAAAACAGTGGAAGCGCTTCGTGCAAATGGTGTGGAGTTTTTAGATACACCAGATACTTATTATGATGAGTTAAGTGCACGAGTTGGGAAAATTGATGAGGAAATTGATAAGTTAAAAGAATTAAAGATTTTAGTAGATCGCGATGATGAAGGCTACTTACTACAAATCTTTACGAAACCAATTGTAGATCGTCCAACTTTATTTATTGAAATCATTCAACGCAAAGGTTCACGTGGATTTGGAGAAGGGAACTTTAAAGCATTATTCGAATCAATTGAAAGAGAACAAGAGCGTCGCGGAAATTTATAAAATTTATATCCACCAGCAAGAATTCTTTTGTTGGTGGAAATTTCATTTTCATAGGGAGGAATCATGATGAAATTTGTTACATTTCGTCTTCCTTCGAAAGAAATGCGAGCGGGATGGCTTGAAGGTGACAAAGTAATTGATATGAATCTTGCTAGTGATGGGAAATTACCTTCTTCTATGTTCGCCTTTTTAGAGAAAGCGGATGAGTATGTAGAGGTATTGCGTAATAGTAAGAAGCCTGAAAAGGGTATATATTCCTTAGAGGAAGTGCAATTAACAGCAGCAATCCCTAACCCGAGTAGTATTCGGGATTTTTATGCGTTTGAACAGCATGTAAAAACGGCACGCGGCCGAAGAGGGCTAGATGTTGTACCTGAGTGGTACGATATCCCGGTTTTTTATTTTACGAACCATCGTGCTGTAATTGGTCCGGATGATATTGTAATTGGTCCGAAGAAATCTAAAAAACTTGATTATGAGTTAGAGATTGCTTGTGTAATTGGGAAAGAAGGAAGAAATATCTCTCGTGAGCAAGCAGAGGAGTACATTTTTGGTTATTGTATTATGAATGATTGGAGTGCAAGGGATTTACAAGCAACAGAAATGAAGGTAGGACTTGGTCCAGCGAAAGGAAAAGATTTTGCCACTTCATTAGGAGCGCACCTTGTTACAAAAGAGGAACTAGATGTTTATCGTAACGGTGATCGTTATGATTTAGAGATGACGGCTCATGTAAATGGAAAGTTATTATCAAAGGGAAACTTCCAAGATATTTACTATACATTTGCTGAAATGATTGAACGTGCTTCGGAAGACGTTACGTTATATCCAGGCGATGTAATTGGTTCTGGGACAGTAGGAACAGGTTGTATTTTAGAACTGGGTACAGAAGAGTGGCTGCAAGATGGAGATGTTGTAGAACTTACGATTACTGGTTTAGGTACATTACGTAATACGGTCAAAAAAGAAAAGGAAGCAGGTGATGAGCATGTTTTATCGTCACATGGGGGAGCTACCTCATAAACGACATGTACAATTCCGTAAAAAAGATGGATCACTTTATCGTGAACAGGTAATGGGAACGAAAGGTTTTTCTGGTACGCAATCTATTTTGTATCATCATTATATGCCAACGGAAGTATCGCATTCGGCATTATCTCATTCTTGTCAGTTGCAGTATGAAGAAGATGTAGCTCTTGCTCATCGGCATTTTCGCACGAAAGAAAATAAAAAAACTGGCGATGCAGTAAGTGGAAGAAACTTCATCCTTGGAAATGAAGATTTATTAATCGGAGTAGTGACTCCAACAGAAAAAATGGATTATTTCTACCGTAATGGTGATGGCGATGAAATGTTGTTTGTTCATTATGGAACAGGGGAAATCGAAACGATGTTTGGAACGATTCACTATAGAAAAGGTGATTATGTAACGATTCCAATTGGAACGATCTATCGTGTTATTCCAGATGAAGGAGAGACTAAGTTTCTTGTTGTAGAGGCAAATAGCCAAATTACAACGCCGCGTCGCTATCGCAATGAATACGGACAATTGTTAGAGCATAGCCCTTTTTGTGAGAGAGATATTCGTGGTCCTGAAAAATTAGAGACATATGATGAAAAAGGTGAGTTTGTCGTAATGACAAAGTCGAGGGGCTATATGCACAAGCATGTTTTAGGGCATCATCCGTTAGATGTAGTTGGATGGGATGGTTATTTATATCCTTGGGTCTTTAATGTAGAGGACTTTGAACCAATTACAGGTCGTATTCATCAGCCACCTCCAGTACATCAAACGTTCGAGGGTCACAATTTCGTTATTTGTTCTTTCGTACCACGTTTATATGATTATCATCCAGAATCTATTCCAGCTCCGTATTATCATAGTAATGTAAATAGTGATGAAGTCCTTTACTATGTGGAAGGTAATTTTATGAGCAGAAAGGGAGTGGAAGAAGGTTCTATTACACTTCATCCGAGCGGTATTCCTCATGGGCCACACCCTGGGAAAACAGAGGCAAGTATAGGGAAGAAAGAAACGCTTGAATTAGCTGTTATGATAGATACATTTCGTCCGCTTCGCATTGTAAAACAAGCGCATGGAACAGAAGATGAAAAATATATGTATAGCTGGATTGAAGAGGGATCATATACTGTGAAATAAGTAAAAAGAGGCATGCTCAATAACGGAGCATGCCTCTTTTGTGGAATCGACATGTATAATAATACCAAAAAAGTTATAGAAAGATATATAGAAAAAATGATAAAGATAGTGCGTACTCATAAGAATTTCTACTTATTTTGACAAAAGTATTGACTGGGAAAAGTATTTGCATTATTAATTGGATCGGACTTAATGCTGGAGTATTTACTTGCTACCTCTGCTGTGGCAAACGGTTGGTCCGCTTATTTTCAATCTTTATTGAAGGGATTTGGAATCCATATTCCTACCATATGCTTCAATTATCCGGAACGGCTTGGATTAGCTTTGGTATATGGATGGTTATCGGTATTGCGGTTTACTTCTTATATAGCCAAAAACATAGTACTTTAAATAATAGTAAAGACGAAGATGATGCAGCAAATTTATAAGTAGAAAAATCCATCCTAATTCTGTTAGGATGGATTTTTTTATTTTGAAAATTTACATTCTTCTGAATGTATTGTAAGATAATTGGTGGCGAACAAAAGGGGTGGAATGATGAAAAATACATGGCGTGAGTTAAGGGAGATGGACCGTAACGTATGGATTCGGTTTATTGGTGAGACGTTAAATGGAATTGCAATGATGATGTTGATGCCTTTTTTTGCATTATATTTAAAAGATAAGGTAGATTCATTATTACAGGTTGGAGTTATTATGGCGCTTTCTCCAATTGCTGCAAGCTTTGGATCAATTATAGGGGGAAGAATTGCTGATATATATGGAAGAAAGCCGATTATGATATTTTCGATGACGAGTAATGCGGTATTAATGCTCGGTTTTTTATTTATAGAAGGATTTATTCCTTATGCGATTTTATCTGTTTTTTTAGGGTTAAGTAATTCGTTATTTCATCCAGCTGCATCAGCGATGGTTGCGGATGTAACAGCGCCAGAAAAAAGAACAGAAGCATATGGTTTGTTGCGAATGGGGCACAATATAGGTGCTGCAATTGGCCCCATAATGGGCGCTTCGGTAGTTATGTTGTCGAAGAACCTCGTTTTTATTATTGCCTCGTCTACGATGTTATTTTATGCATTACTTGTATTCATCCTTATTCAAGAGACGATGCCAAAGAGTATGAATAAAGAAGAGGAGAAAGAAAAGGAATCGGGAGCAGTGTGGAAAATTGTATTGCGAGATAAGGCACTAATGATTTATTTATTAGCAGGTATCATTATTTCAATGGGATTTTCTCAAACAGAGGGCATGTTGCCACTGCACTTTGATAATGAAATGAAGGATATTTTTGGAACTAACAATCCATACCCATATTTAATGGCGCTAAACGGACTATTAGTTGTGTTGTTCCAATTTCAAATTTCAAAATGGGCTACAGATAAACCTGTCGGAAAGACAATGTTATATGGTGCATGTTTGTTTGGAATTGGATTATTTTTTATAGGATGGTTACCGAAGTGGTTTGGGGCATTTGATGCAAATGTTACAGTTATTTTAATAACACTAATGCTTGTGTATGCCATATATACGTTAGGTGAGATGATTATGTCGCCTGTACAGATGACGTTTGTAGCGAATTTGGCCCCTGAGCATTTGAGAGGGACTTATATGGGAGCTGCAAGTTTGCAATGGATTACAGGAAGTGCATTCGGTCCACTTCTTGGAGGTTTTTTATTAGATCGATTACTTGGCCACTTTTTATTTACAATTTTAGCTGTAGGATGTGTAGTTGCAGGTATTGTATATGTTTCTTTAGATCGTCTCGTTGAACAAAGGCAAAAAGGCACACTAACCAAACAATCTTCTTAATGAGTAGATGACATACACAAAAAAGGGATTTCTACATATTTTAGTTACATAACTAGATTGGGGTGCAATTTTATTTTAGAATTTAAATTCGTGGAATTGTGAAGAAAGTTATATAGAAAAAGTATAGAAAACCAATAAGTGGTGTCATTTAATTATTTGTGGAAGTTACATTTTATTTCAAATAGGAACTACCTATTTTTATAAAAAGTGCTAAAATAGAAAAATGAAAACAATTGGTTAGGGTGATTTCAGTGACAAAAATTAAATTAGGTTTATTATATGGTGGAAAATCAGCTGAGCATCAAGTTTCGCTACAAACGGCTCTTGCTGCTATTAAAGCATTAAATCAAGATAAATTCGAGATTCATCCAATTTATATTACAGAACAAGGTCAATGGGTGCGCGGTGAGCGTATTGCAGGTGAAGTAACAGATGTTGAAGTTCTAAAAATGAGCGGTGCAGAAAATGCAATTTCTCCGTTATCATTAAGTACAGAAATCATTCCATCTGCAGCTTCTGAGGAAAATGCTATCGACGTTATTTTCCCATTACTACATGGACCAAATGGTGAAGATGGAACGGTTCAAGGATTATTAGAATTGATGAACATTCCTTATGTAGGAAACGGTGTTCTAGCATCTGCTGCTGGTATGGATAAAGTTGTTATGAAAAACATCTTTGCAGAAGCTGGATTGAAACAAGCAAAATATGCATCATTCATTCGTAGCGCATGGGAAAAAGATCGTGAAACAGCATATGAAAAAGTAGAAGAAGTATTAGGATATCCTTGCTTCGTAAAACCAGCAAACCTTGGTTCAAGTGTTGGTATTAATAAGTGTAAAAATCGTGAAGAGCTTGAGAGTGCATTTGAAGAGGCATTCCAATTTGACCGTAAAATTATTGTAGAAGAAAATATCGTTGGACGTGAAGTAGAAGTTGGTGTATTAGGTAATGATGAACCGAAATGTTCAGTTGTAGGTGAAATCGTACCGAAAAAAGACTTCTATGATTATAAGTCGAAATATATCGATGGCGATACAGCGTTAATTATTCCAGCTGAAATGACAGAAGAAGAGTCTAATGCTATTAAGCGAGATGCGATTATTGCATTCCAATCGTTAGATGGTGCTGGCTTAACAAGAGCTGATTTCTTCTTAACGAAAGATGGAGAAGTATATATTAACGAAGTAAATACAATGCCAGGATTTACGCCGTTTAGTATGTTCCCTCTACTATGGCAACATACTGGATTACCGTATCCGGAATTAATTGAAGAGCTAATTCGTTTAGCAATCGAGCGTCACGAAGAAAAACAAAAAATTAAATATACAATCTAACAAAAAAGGAGGAGGCACTATTCGCAGGAATAGTGCTTCCTCTATGTAAGGAGTGTTTTTATGATAAATCGAAAGTTAAAACAAGTGGAACAGATGGTCAATGGTACGGGATTAGCAGAGAAATATGAGGGAATTACTATACAAGGAGTGTCTATTGATACGAGAAAAATCGAAACAGGAAACCTATATGTTCCGATTCAAGGTGAACGTTTCGATGGACATGCTTTTGTAGATAAAGCTGTTGAAAATGGGGCTGTGGCGACATTATGGATGAAAGATGTAGCGAATCCACCTCAGAATCTTCCAGTTATTTTTGTAGAAGACACGCTATCGGCATTACAAATGTTAGCGAAAAACTATCGCGATCAATTGGATGTTAAAGTTATTGGTGTGACAGGTAGTAACGGTAAAACATCTACAAAAGATATTGTAACAAGTCTTCTTGCGACTAAATTCAAAGTTCAAAAAACAGAAGGAAACTTCAATAACCATATCGGGTTACCTCTTACTATTTTAAACTTAGAAGAAAATACAGAAGTAGCTGTATTAGAAATGGGTATGTCAAGCCGAGGCGAAATTGAATTCTTATCTAAGTTAGCTCGTCCAAATGCAGCTATCATTACGAACATTGGTGAGGCACACTTAATGGACTTAGGCTCTCGTGAGGCAATTGCTGAAGCGAAATTAGAAATTGTGACAGGATTACAAGAAGGTGGAGTGTTCGTATATAACGGGGATGAGCCATTATTAACAAATCGTGTTCCTGAAATGAATTTAATAGCTGAAACCGTTACGTTTGGTGATGCTCGAGCAAACGATTACTATCCAACGACTGTAACATTACAAGCAACTGGGACACACTTTAAAATGAATAGAGAAGAAAATATTTCATTCTATCTACCTGTATTAGGAAAACACAATGTATATAATACGCTTGCTTCTATGGCAATTGCGAAACATTTTGGGGTAACGTGGGAAGAGATGAAAGAAGGTTTAGTAACACTTCAAATGACAGGCATGCGTATGGAAATTGTAAAAACAAATAGTGGATTAACAATTATCAATGATGCTTATAATGCAAGTCCGACAGCTATGGAAGCAGCATTTCACCTAATGAATGGTTTAGATGGATTTGCTAAAAAAATTGTTGTGCTCGGTGATATGTTAGAGCTTGGAGATCAAGAAGTGCAGTTTCATTATGAAGTAGGTAAATTAATCGATCCAGCAAAAATCTCATATGTGTTCACATATGGTAAATTAGGGGCTCAAATTGCTGAAGGAGCGAAAATTAATTTCCCTAATGAACGTGTAAAGGCGTATGATAATAAAGAAGAGTTAGTGAAAGAGTTGCAAGCAGTAGTCGATGCGAAAGATGTTGTATTAGTAAAAGCATCTCGCGGTATGAAATTAGAAGAAGTAATTACGATGTTGAAATAATTGGTGTATATAAATAGGGATGATAGCCACGAAAATAGAAGAAACTTATAATAAGCGCTTACAGTACACATAAAAAAATAAAAGTGAAGAAAAAAACTCTGAATATGAAAATAAGGTAACAGTTGGGTTTGCTTTTTACACATACAAAACTTATAATTGATAAAGTGTAATAACGTTTAGAAGTATTTTCGCGAAGAATATACGCCCGTTTATATACGTGAGCATTCAGGAAAAGGGCTTTTCCGCAAATTCGGAAAACGCCTTTTTTTAAATGATAAGTATAGGATAGAAAAGGAGAAGTAACATTGACAACATTTCGAGAATTAGGATTAAGTGAGTCTTTACTGCAATCTGTTGAAAGTATGGGCTTTGAAGAGGCTACGCCAATTCAAGCTGAAACAATTCCACATGCATTGCAAGGTAAAGATATTATTGGACAAGCACAAACAGGTACAGGGAAAACGGCAGCATTCGGATTACCACTATTAGATAAAGTGGATACAAATAAAGAAGCAGTTCAAGGTATTGTTATCGCGCCAACGCGTGAATTAGCAATTCAAGTTGGAGAAGAGTTATACAAAATTGGTAAACATAAGCGCGTTCGTATTCTACCAATTTATGGTGGTCAAGATATTAACCGCCAAATTCGTGCTCTAAAAAAACACCCACACATTATTGTTGGTACGCCGGGTCGTATTTTAGATCATATTAACCGTAAAACACTTCGCTTACAAAACGTAGAGACTGTTGTTCTTGACGAAGCAGATGAAATGTTAAACATGGGCTTCATTGAAGATATTGAAGCGATTTTAACAGATGTGCCAGAAACACATCAAACATTATTATTCTCAGCGACAATGCCAGATCCAATCCGTCGTATTGCTGAGCGTTTCATGACTGAGCCTCAACACATTAAAGTAAAAGCAAAAGAAGTAACAATGCCAAACATTCAGCAGTTCTATTTAGAAGTGCAAGAAAAGAAAAAGTTTGACGTGTTAACACGCTTGCTAGATATTCAATCTCCAGAGCTTGCAATCGTATTCGGTCGTACAAAGCGTCGTGTTGATGAATTATCAGAAGCATTAAACTTACGTGGTTATGCAGCAGAAGGTATTCATGGTGACTTAACACAGGCGAAACGTATGTCTGTATTACGTAAATTTAAAGAAGGTGCTATTGAAGTTCTTGTTGCAACAGACGTTGCTGCACGTGGTCTTGATATTTCAGGTGTAACACACGTATACAACTTCGATATCCCACAAGATCCAGAATCATACGTTCACCGTATCGGTCGTACTGGCCGTGCGGGTAAAAAAGGTATTGCAATGTTATTTGTAACACCACGTGAATCAGGACAATTAAAAAATATCGAGCGCACAACAAAACGTAAAGTTGACCGTATGGAAGCACCGACACTTGACGAGGCATTAGAAGGTCAACAACGTTTAATCGCTGAAAAGCTTCAAAGCACAATCCAAAATGAGAACTTATCATACTACAAGCGTATTGCAGAAGAAATGTTAGAAGAGAATGATTCTGTAACAGTAGTAGCTGCTGCTTTAAAAATGATGACAAAAGAGCCAGATACAACTCCAATCGCTTTAACATCAGAACCACCAGTTGTTTCAAGAGGTGGCGGTTCTAAAAAACGCGGCGGTAACGGAGGCGGATACCGTGATGGTAACCGTAATCGTAGTCGTGACGGACGCGGCGGTGGCGATGGTCGTAACCGTGATCGCAATCGTGATGGACGCGGTGGTGGCGATGGCCGTAACCGTGATCGTAATCGTGATGGTGGTAGCCGTGGTCGTAAAGGTGAAGGTCAAGGTCGCCCTGGATCTTCAAATGGACGTGGCGAAAGAAAACATCATAGCCGTCCACAAGCTTAATAAAAAAGAGAATGCCCTTTGCGGGTATTCTCTTTTTTTATTTCTGTAATTGTACATACTACATAATAACTTGTGTAGAAAAGAGGTGCTACATGCTTGTAAGACTTGGGTATGTTGCGATGAGTGTACATTTAAAGAATGCATCTCCATCTCAAACGATGACATATGCGCAGTTTCAACGAATTGATGATCGGGAGGCTGCAATTCGTAAACTCGAAAGAATTGCTAATTCGAATTTAGAAAATTGTTTACGGTTGTTAAAGCATAATAAAGGGCATGATATATCTTTCTTTCGGCTTAGTTCCAAGCTTGTTCCTTTAGCGAATCATGAGGAGTTGCTAGAGTGGAACTACATTCGTCCGTTGAAAGAAAATTTAAAAGTGCTAGGTGAATACGCAATTCGTATGAACATGCGAATTGATTTCCATCCAGATCATTTTGTTGTACTGAATTCACCTGAAGAGAGTATTTTTAAACAATCCGTAAAGACATTGCAGATGCATAAAAAATTATTAAAAGGTATGGGGATTGAACATAAACAGAGGTGTGTATTGCATGTGGGTGGAGGTTATAACGATAAGGAACTTGCATTAGAACGTTTTATAGAAAATTGGTCGAATGTCCCAAGAGGTATTCAAGAGATGGTCATATTAGAAAATGATGATACGACCTTTTCTTTAGAAGAAACATTGTATTTGGGTGAGAAGTTAGATATTCCAGTCGTGTTTGATTTGCATCACCATATGATGAATAATGAACGAGAAGATTGGCATGAAGATTGGGCTCGTGTTGTACATACGTGGGAATCGTCTTTGTTACCAGTGAAAATGCACATTTCTAGTCCTAGAGAGGGAAAAGACCCGAGAGCACATGCGGACTTTATTGATGTAGATACTTTTTTATCTTTTTTAAAAAAGATAAAGGGAAGTGTTTCGCAAATTGATTGTATGATTGAGGCGAAGAAGAAGGATGAGTCTTTATTTCAACTAATGAGAGATTTAAGTAAACAAACAGATGTAGAAATTGTCGATGGTGCAAGCTTTTATATTAAATAAGCTCTGCACCATCGAGTTTTTTTATCCCGCTATTTGTGGGTTGATTAAAGTTTCACTTTATTAAAAAAGGGGTGCAAATACCGCCAATGATCAATCCTGTTAAATGGCTTATGGGGTTAGCGGAGGGATTGAAGAAAGTGAATAGGAGTAATATACATATCATAATTGAAAAAATAGCAATGTCTCTTGGATTGAAAGAACGATATCGACTATATAATAGAAATAATTGTGCCCCTAGCAATCCAAAAATACCACCAGATGCCCCGGCATGAATATATTCAAGAGGCATAATAAGATAAGAAGAAATATTTCCAAGAATGCCAGAAAGGAAAAAAATAATGATGAAAGAAAAGTGCCCTAGTTGTTTTTCAATAGAAGAGCCAAACACGAATAAACAAATACTATTAGAAAGGAAATGTTGTAAGTCTACATGTACAAGCAGAGAAGTTATGAGACGCCACCATTCACCTTTAGCGATATATTCATTATAGGCTGCCATAGGAAAGAGAAAAAAGTCGCCTAACATAATCATGACTAATTGTATAAAAAGTAAAGCGATGACGATTGGTTGTAAGGAAATGCGGGTAGATGGTATTAGCATGTTGTGAGTATCACTCCTTTTGCATCAGAAAGATTCTCTGTTATTCTTACAATATGAAAAAAGAAAGCTAAATAGAAGAAGGGGATTTTGAAATGATTGTAGGGATTGGAATCGATATTATTGAATTGAACCGAATTGAAAAAATGCTAGATGGAAAGCTTAAATTTATGGAACGTATTTTAACTGAAAGTGAACGTAATGTTGCTAAGGAGCTGAAGGGAAGTCGCCTTATAGAGTTTGTGGCTGGAAGATTTGCAGCGAAAGAGGCGTATTCAAAAGCGATAGGAACTGGCATTGGGAAAGAAGTGAGTTTTTTAGATATTGAAGTGAAAAATGATGAGAGAGGTAAGCCGATTCTTGTTACAGGTACAGAGCATATTGTTCATTTATCAATTAGCCATAGTAAGGAGTTTGCTGTTGCTCAAGTTGTTTTAGAAAGCTCGTCACGCTAGTCTGCATATTTTATATCTTTGTCTCATATATTTGAGGTAGCGATAAGGAAGGTACATCTTCCATTCATTTATAAGGGGCAAAGGGGCTGAAGTGATGAAAAGGCGTCTGTTTTTAGTTCTTGTCGGTTTATTAACCGTTTTTGTGTTGGCGGGTTGTATGGAAAAGAAACAAGATGATGTTGTGAGAGATTTAGAGGCGAAAGTAAAAGGGTTGAAAAGTTATCAAGCTGAAGCGAAATTATCTATTAAAACAGGGAATGAGCCTCAGGAGTATAACGTAGAGATTTGGCATAAGGAACCTTCTTTTTATCGTGTGAATTTACAAAATGCGAAAAAAGATCAAAGCCAAATTATTTTAAGAAATGAAGAAGGGGTATTTGTATTAACACCGGCGCTTAATAAGAGTTTCCGTTTCCAAAGTGATTGGCCACAAAATAGTAGTCAGGCTTATTTATATGAATCACTTGTGAGAGATATTTTGCAGGATAAGAAAAACCTTACTTTCGAGAAAACAGATAAGTATTATATTTTTAAAACAAAAACAAACTATCAACATCAAAACATGTTGCCAAGACAAGAGATTACATTGAAGAAAAGTGATTTAACGCCAGTTTCGGTGAAGTTAATGGATAATGATCAAAATGTTCTTGTGAAAGTAGATTTCTCTAAAGTGAAATTTGAAGCGAAATTTGATAAAGGTGCATTTGATACGAAACAAAATATGTCTAGAGCGCAAGTAGATGTTCAAACAACAGCGAAAGAAGACAAACCGTTTGCTATTTTGTATCCGCGTGATACGCCGCAAGGTATGGTTTTGAAAGATGAACAAGAGTTGAAGACAGACAGTGGCAAGCGTGCGATACTCACATACACTGGAAGTAAGAAATCCTTTACTTTAATACAAGAAAAGGCAAAAGTTGCAGAGGCTTCTTCATCGATAAGTGTAAGCGGAGAATTGGTTGATCTTGGCTTCACGATTGGAGCATTGACGAAAGACTCTTTAACGTGGTCGCATAACGGAGTAGAATATATGCTCGTGTCTAAAGGTTTAGAGCCGAAGGAGCTATTAATGGTTGCTCGTTCAGTTACAGAGAAGCAAGTGAAGTAAACTTCTTAGACGTGGTGATATATGTGCACCACGTCTTTTCTTAGTTTGAAGGGCGGATTTCATAAAAGAAGCATATAAAAGAATAAGCTTCGCATATCGTGTATAAGGAAGTGTATTTATGGAAGAAGCACCATTTTACCGTGACACTTGGGTGGAAGTGGATTTAGATGCAATTTATAACAATCTTACACACATTAAAAATTTCATTCCAAGTGATGTAGAGATTTTTGCTGTAGTCAAAGCTAATGCATATGGACACGATTATGTACCAGTAGCTAAAACGGCATTAGAAGCAGGCGCGACAAGATTAGCGGTTGCCTTTTTAGACGAAGCTTTAGTGCTTCGGAGGGCTGGTATTACTGCGCCAATTTTAGTGTTAGGTCCTTCCCCGCCTCGTGATGTCAATGTAGCTGCTGAAAATGATGTAGCGTTAACTGTTTTTCAAAAAGAATGGGTGGATGAGGCAATCAAACTTTGGGATGGTTGGTCTACAATGAAATACCATATTAATTTTGATAGTGGTATGGGGAGAATTGGAATACGCGAGCGCAAAGAATTAAAAGAGTTTTTAAAGAGTTTAGAAGGTGCACCATTCTTAGAATTAGAAGGAGTGTATACACATTTCGCAACAGCAGATGAGGTGGAGACTTCTTACTTTGATAAGCAATATAACACATTTTTGCAGCAGTTAAGTTGGTTGAAAGAATTCGGAGTAGATCCTAAATTTGTCCATACAGCTAATAGTGCTGCAACGCTACGTTTTCAAGGAATCACATTTAATGCAGTACGAATTGGTATTGCGATGTATGGGTTATCCCCATCTGTAGAAATACGCCCTTTTTTACCGTTTAAATTAGAACCAGCGCTATCACTGCATACGAAAGTTGCTCATATTAAACAGGTGATTAAAGGGGATGGAATCAGTTATAACGTCACTTATCGAACGAAAACGGAAGAATGGATTGCAACTGTTGCAATTGGATATGCAGATGGGTGGCTTAGAAGATTACAAGGATTTGAAGTGCTTGTAAATGGTAAAAGGGTACCGATTGTAGGTCGAGTAACAATGGATCAATTCATGATACACCTTCCTTGTGAAGTGCCGCTTGGTACGAGAGTTACACTCATTGGAAGACAAGGTGATGAATATATTAGTGCTACCGAGGTTGCTGAATATTCCGGGACTATTAATTATGAAATTATTGCAACGATAAGCTTCCGGGTTCCGAGAATATTTATACGGCATGGCAAGGTTGTAGAAGTAATCAATTATTTGAACGACATATAGAAGGTAGTATGATTTGCTTCTTGTCATTTGAGAGGGCTGTTCATTGGTTAAGAATAAGTTCATTTTTTGACGAGAAGCTTTTTACTTATAAGTACTTTTAACATGATTTAAAGTGAATTTTGCGAAGAAACCATTCCGTTTCTTGTTTGTAATGAGATAAAAAATAAAAGAATATGAATGTTTTGTTTGTGAATTGGAAAACATAAGCAAGGAATAAGGAAGTCTTTGCAACAGGCTCCATACAATGGTATTATTACAATAGGTGTCATATATATATTTGGGTGTGTAGTTGACGGTGGAGGTGTATTTTTGTGTCCGAATCAAGTGTAACTACTGAAATCGTGGTTCGGTTGCCAAAGCAAATGGTAACGGAATTGGACGGAATTGGAAAACAAGAGAATAAGAATCGCCATGAACTAATTTGCCAGGCAACACAACTGTTATTGCGTCAACATAAGACGAAGAAACGCTACCAACATGAATCAATGCGACGTGGGTACATTGAAATGGGAAAAATTAATCTTGGTATTGCATCTGAAGCTTTCTTAGCAGAGTATGAAGCAGCTCATACAGTAGAACGCTTAGTTAGCGGGGGGTAATATTTTGATTGTAAAACGCGGCGACGTGTATTTTGCAGACCTTTCCCCAGTTGTTGGTTCTGAGCAAGGAGGCGTTCGTCCGGTTCTTGTCATTCAAAATGACATCGGAAATCGTTTTAGTCCAACGGTGATTGTAGCGGCTATTACTGCACAGATTCAAAAAGCGAAATTACCCACTCATGTGGAAATTGATGCGAAAAAGTACGGTTTTGAGAGAGATTCTGTTATTTTACTTGAGCAGATTCGAACAATCGATAAGCAGCGCTTAACGGACAAAATCACTCACTTAGATGAAGTGATGATGATTCGTGTAGATGAAGCGCTACAAATTAGTTTAGGACTAATAGATTTTTAAATCGGCAGTTTAAGTTGCTCTCTTTGCAGGGCAACTTTTTTTATTATAGAGGAGGTTGCGGTTGTATATGGAAATGGTAGATAATCGACAAGCGTTAATGAAAATGTTAGTGAAGGAATTAGGCTTTACCGAAAAGCAAGTTCGTCATGTTATTCAATTAACAGAAGAAGGTAACACAGTTCCATTTATTGCTCGTTACCGAAAAGAATGGACAGGCTCTTTAGATGAAGTGCAAATTCGTACAATTTTAGAGAGATGGCAATATATGATGCAACTTGAAGATAGGAAAGAAGAGGTTCTTCGTCTTATTGATGAGAAGGGCAAACTGACAGGGGAGTTACGTCAGCAAATTGTGAAAGCTACAAAGTTGCAAGAAGTAGAAGATTTATATCGTCCATATAAAGAGAAAAGAAGAACGAAAGCAACGATTGCAAAAGAAAAAGGATTAGAACCATTAGCTGAATGGTTATTGTTATATAAGAAAGAAGATCCAAATCAGAAGGCAATGGAGTTTATGAATGCAGAGAAAGAAGTGCAGTCTGCAGAAGAAGCATTACAAGGTGCCCAAGACATTATTGCAGAGATCGTTTCAGATGAAGCGGCGTATCGTAGTTGGATTCGGAATGTTACTTTTAGAAAAGGTGTTATGTCTTCGTCCGTAAAAGATGAAGAGAAAGATGAAAAGAATATATATGAAATGTATTACAGTTATGAAGAACCTTTGCAGAAAGTCGTGCCGCATCGTGTGTTAGCGATGAATCGCGGTGAGAAAGAAGATATATTGAGAGTTTCTGTTGTTCCACCAGTAGATGAGATAGTAGCTTTCTTATATAAGAAAGTAATTCGTGATAACGATTCAAAAAGTGCACAGTATGTAAAGTTAGCAATTGAGGATGGTTATAAACGATTAATTCAAGCTTCTATTGAAAGAGAGATTCGAAAAGAATTAACAGAAACAGCTGAGGAACAAGCGATACATATTTTCTCTGAGAACTTACGTAATTTGTTATTACAACCTCCAATGAAAGGGAAGGTTGTGTTAGCTGTAGACCCTGCATATAGAACGGGATGTAAATTAGCTATTGTAGACGATACGGGGAAAGTTCTATATATTGATGTTATTTATCCGCATCCACCAGTGCGTAAATATGAAGATGCAAAAGCGAAAGTTCTTTCTATTATTGATAAATATCAAGTTGAAATGATTGCGATTGGGAATGGTACAGCTTCTAGAGAATCGGAAGAATTTATAGTTGATGTATTACAAAATGTGAAACGAGAAGTCTTCTATATTATTGTGAACGAAGCGGGTGCGAGTGTGTATTCGGCTTCTGATTTAGCACGTGAGGAATTCCCGGATTTACAGGTTGAAGAAAGAAGTGCGGTTTCTATTGGAAGACGTCTGCAAGATCCACTTGCTGAACTTGTAAAGATTGATCCTAAATCAGTTGGGGTTGGACAATATCAACATGATGTATCTCAAAAAAGATTAAATGAATCATTAACGTTTGTAGTAGAGACGGCAGTTAACCAAGTCGGTGTGAATGTAAATACAGCTTCAGTTGCGTTGTTACAATATGTTTCGGGTTTATCAAAAACTGTCGCGAAAAATATTGTAGCAAAGCGTGAAGAAGAAGGGAAATTTACAAAACGAACAGACTTAAAGAAAATACCACGTCTAGGTGCGAAGACATATGAACAATGTATAGGTTTCTTACGTATATTAGAAGGGGTAAATCCGTTAGACCGTACAGGTATTCATCCAGAACAATATAAAAATGTTGAATTGTTATTGAAGAGTCTAGGATTATCAAAAGATGACGTAGGGCAACCACAATTACAAAAGAGTTTAGAAGAAGTGGAGATTTCTAAGTTGTCGCAAGAAACAGGAGTTGGGGAGCCGACGTTAGTTGATATTATAGATGCACTCATTAGTCCGGAGCGAGACATGAGGGATGAGTTGCCTAAACCGCTTCTGAAAAAAGGGATTTTGAAATTAGAAGATTTAAAACGTGGTATGGAACTGGAAGGAACAGTTCGTAACGTTGTTGATTTTGGTGCTTTTGTTGATGTAGGTGTAAAACAAGATGGTTTAGTACATATTTCTAAACTAAGCAAACAGTACGTGAAGCATCCGTTAGATATTGTATCTGTCGGACAAATCGTCAAAGTATGGGTAGATGATATTGATACGAAAAAAGGTCGCGTTGCATTATCTATGTTGCCGATTGAATAGTAAGAGAAGAGAGCAGATGAAACTGCTCTTTTTTTATGTGGTAAAACGTGTAATGGATTAGGAGCTTTGATGTATTTTGCTATAATAAAACCAGCATTCATTTAGTAATTTAATTTGATACCGGTTTTTTTCAAAATATGCGCGTTGCATTTGTTTTTTTAGCCACGTAGGCATAGGAATCCCTCCTTGTTTAATCCTACTCTCAAAAATGTAAGGTACTATTGATGAGAGGTTGGTGAGTGGATTTCTATTTTTGCTATGTTTTTAGAAACCACGCTTCTTGAATGAGGATGGGTATATGTACTATTTAATATATGTATAAGAGAGGAGAAAAGTGTAAAAATATTTTTTTGTTTAGGAGGAATGGGAATGGATGAGCAAGAAATACAAGGGCTAGTGGAAGAAGTATCGCTACAATACTTCGGAATGCCGTTTTTGCATAAGGCAATGTTTAATAGTAGGTTGCGTACAACTGGTGGACGTTATCTATTGAATACGCACAATATTGAACTGAATTATCGATATTACGAAATGTATGGGAAAGAAGAATTAGTTGGGATCGTTAAACATGAACTTTGTCATTATCACTTACATATTACAGGGAGAGGGTATAAGCACCGGGATAAGGATTTTCGTGAACTGTTAAAGGCAGTTGGTGCACCGCGCTTTTGTAAACGAATGATGAATGAAGAGAAGGAAAAAAAGGTTTATATGTATGAATGTATGGAATGCTCGCTTCAATATGTAAGGAGGCGTCAAATAAATACAAAAAGATATGTCTGCGGAAAGTGTAAAGGGAAACTAATCTTGATAAAGAAAACATCTTGACAGTGAAAACGCAATCCAGTATATTATAAACATGTCACGTTTGTACAAGATGTTGTGAAAAAACTTCTTGACTTACGATGAGAAATTTTATAAGATACAAATTGTCTTTATTATTCCGCAGTAGCTCAGTGGTAGAGCTATCGGCTGTTAACCGATCGGTCGTAGGTTCGAGTCCTACCTGCGGAGCCATACAGAGAAGTACCCAAGTGGCTCAAGGGGCTCCCCTGCTAAGGGAGTAGATCGCGAACGCGGTGCGAGGGTTCGAATCCCTTCTTCTCTGCCATTCATATTGGCCCGTTGGTCAAGTGGTTAAGACACCGCCCTTTCACGGCGGTAACACGGGTTCGAATCCCGTACGGGTCACCACTTCGGAGGATTAGCTCAGCTGGGAGAGCACCTGCCTTACAAGCAGGGGGTCGGCGGTTCGATCCCGTCATCCTCCACCATAATATTATAATGAAAAGTAAAATGAT
Source organism: Bacillus fungorum (assembly GCF_002746455.1). Taxonomy (GTDB): domain Bacteria; phylum Bacillota; class Bacilli; order Bacillales; family Bacillaceae_G; genus Bacillus_A; species Bacillus_A fungorum. Next base: position 92,719 of record NZ_NWUW01000019.1, read on the forward strand.
ATTAATGTAAAGATTAAATGGTCCCGTGGTGTAGTGGTTAACATGCCTGCCTGTCACGCAGGAGATCGCCGGTTCGACCCCGGTCGGGACCGCCATTTTAACTTCTGCTAATTGGCAGTTGTTTTTTATTGGTCATTATGGTATAATAACTTTTGTCTTTGAAAAGAAGATAAGTATTTCGATGGGCTATAGCCAAGCGGTAAGGCAACGGACTTTGACTCCGTCATGCGCTGGTTCGAATCCAGCTAGCCCAGCCATTTACGAGCCATTAGCTCAGTTGGTAGAGCATCTGACTTTTAATCAGAGGGTCGAAGGTTCGAGTCCTTCATGGCTCACTTTTGTTTTTTCCGCGCGGTCGTGGCGGAACGGCAGACGCGCTAGGTTGAGGGCCTAGTGGGGGAAACCCCGTGGAGGTTCAAGTCCTCTCGGCCGCATCAAAAAATCTTTTAAAAAGTACTTGCATTTGAAAAAGAAGTATGATAAGATAATTGAGTCGCCAAAATACAACGACGAAAAAACATCATGAATAAGCGCCCGTAGCTCAATTGGATAGAGCGTTTGACTACGGATCAAGAGGTTAGGGGTTCGACTCCTCTCGGGCGCGCCAATTACGGGAAGTGGCTCAGCTTGGTAGAGCACCTGGTTTGGGACCAGGGGGTCGCAGGTTCAAATCCTGTCTTCCCGACCACGCGGGTGTAGTTTAGTGGTAAAACAAGAGCCTTCCAAGCTCTGGTCGAGAGTTCGATTCTCTTCACCCGCTTTTAGTTCTTTGAAAACTGAACGAAACAAACAACGTGAAACGTCAATTTTTATTTTTAGATGCTAGACAAACTAACTTTATTGGAGAGTTTGATCCTGGCTCAGGATGAACGCTGGCGGCGTGCCTAATACATGCAAGTCGAGCGAATGGATTAAGAGCTTGCTCTTATGAAGTTAGCGG
>NZ_NWUW01000020.1 GCF_002746455.1 Bacillus fungorum
AGAGAAACTGCCAGCCACAGAGGTGTATGCTTTTTATTCATTACGATGGCAAGTAGAAATTCTATTTAAAACATGGAAATCTATATTTCGTATTCATGTAAGTAAAAGAATGAAACTAGAACGATTTCAATGTCATTTGTATGGCCAACTTTTACGTTTATGTTTAGTCGCAAGCGTTACTTATCAAATGCGAAGGCTTTTATGGGAGAAACAAGGAAAAGAAATGAGTGAGTTGAAATGTGCTTATATGGTGCAGATTTATCTAAAAAAAATACACGCCGCCCTTTTTTATACTGTCCAACATCCTGTTTCAGTGCTCAGCAGGCTCTTTCAAGATATTAGTAAGAATGGTAGAAAAGCACGGCGGTATAAAAAAAGAACACCGTTTGAGATCCTAGGCTTAATAGGGAAATCAACGGATCAACTTCCAATGGCTTCATAAAAAATAGGTACCATAGGAAGTTCTATTTGAGTATGTCCAAAATACAGGATTGTATTCAAAGATTGTAAAAAAAGTGCCTCTATTTTTTTGCTCTCAATTAATAATTTTTATTCCTAATTTATTTAAATTAGTGAATAAAATTCCATCATGTAAAAATAATAAATACAATTAATCGTTATATATTAAAGAGGTGTCAATTTTGTCCTTAAATGAAGAGACATTAGAAACTAAGACAGATAAACCTATTGAAAAGATCCAAACAAGTAACTTAAAAGAACTTAAAAATACACTAGATAACATCTTTGATATTAGTGCAGATTTGATTGAACATCCTTTGCAATTAAAAACAAACACGAATATTTTACTATATTATTTTGAAGGCCTTACAGATGGTATCGCATTAAAAAGCAATGTTGTTACACCATTATTACAAGAAGTAAATGAAGACAGTCAAATATTTAATTCTAATATTATTGCTACTCATGGACATTACCCTGCTCCTTCATAGTGTTGGCGAGTATGGTGGTGCACCACCATACATTTAATGTAAATGTATTTAAAAACCCTCCAAATGGAGGGTTTTTAAATACCGAAATATGAACTGCACTTTTTCTGTAGCTTTCTTCTTTTTAAAATAGTTAATCTTTTTATGAAATATATATAGAAAATACATACTATAATTATTTACTATGATATAAAATTTTAAATTCCCACTCTTTAACACGCTTTCTAGTATTATATCCTAGAATCTGAATTTATATCTTAAATCCACCAATTAACTCTTGAAGTTCTTCCGCCATCTGTGCTAATTGTATTGCTGAAGAATTTATCTCTTCCATAGAAGCATGTTGCTCCTCAGACGAACCTGCTATCGTTTGCATACTTGAAGAATTCTCTTTCACAGCCATAGATATTTGATTAATTGATGTATCGACTTTCATTGCATCACTTGTCATTTTATTTGATAGTTCCGCCATACCATGTACTTTTGACACAATATCATTTGCAGATTTTGAAATTTCATAAAAACTTTGTTTTGTATCATTTGCAACCTGAATTCCCGACTGCACTTCAACTCCTACTTCATTCATAGCTTTTACAGTCTCATGTACATCTGCTTGTATTTCATTAATTAAGCTTCCAATTTCCATTGAAGATTCGGATGATTGCTCCGCTAACTTCCTAACTTCATCGGCAACAATTGCAAATCCACGCCCCTGTTCTCCTGCTCTAGCCGCTTCAATTGCTGCATTTAATGCTAATAAATTTGTTTGTTCTGCAATACTTTGAATTGCTTCTAATATACTTCCGATTTGCTGCGATTTCTTATCTAATAATTTAATTACACTATCGGATTGAGAAACAGAATGATGTATAGATTGCATTTGCATTACAGTTTGTTCTACTAATTGTTCTCCTTCATTAGCCTTCTGTTTTGTATATAAGGATGAAGTCGATACTTCGGAAGCATTATCAGCTACGTATTGAATGTTTCGTGTTACCTCACCAATTAATTTTGCTCCAGACGTAACTTCATTATTTTGAACTTCTGCACTATTTGAGATTTCTTCCATTTCTTTTGTAATTTGTTCTGTCGCAACACTCGCTTGCTCTACGCTTGCAGTTAGTTCCTCAGATGAAGCAGCCACATGTCCTGCAGATGTGTTAATTCGAGAAATTATATTACGTAACGACTCTGCCATTGTATTGAAACTACCACCTAATTGACCAAGTTCATCCTTTGAACGAATATCTATTTTCTCAGTTAAATCTCCCTGACTAATTCTTTGAGCTGAAATAACTAATTGTCTTAGTGGATTAATAATAGATTTAAGAATGAAGAAAATGACAATTCCACCTAACAACAATGAAGCCCCTATTATAGTGAGCGTTTTATAAAAAATAGGATTGGTAGCCTCTTCAATTTCTTTCATAGGCATTATGCCAGCTATTTTCCAACCTGTTTTTTTGTTTATCTTAAAGCTTATGTTTCGATCTTCACCATTAAGGCTATAAGTAATTAATCCAGCTTCTTTCTTATAAAGTTCATCTGCTAAAGATTTATCTAATTTCTCACCAGGTTTTAGCGATGGATGAACAACTATAGTTTTATCTTGGCTTACTATAGATACATAGCCTTGCTTTCCAATTTTTATCATTTTAGAAGTTTTTACGATATCATCAATATTCAAGTCCACACCAATGACACCACTTTTGTCTGCATTTTGCTTTGCAATTGCTATTACCATATTTCCTGTAGCCTTTGATTTATATGGTGATGAAACAATAATTTCTCCATTGGCTTTTACTGCATCCTTATACCAACTACTTTCTAATGGATTAAACCCTTCTGGTATTTTTCCAACAGGTGCATGAATAAATTGATTATTACTGGATGCCGTATAAATTGTTTCTATTTCTGGATGTAACTGTATATATTGATCAAATTTACTCTGTACATTTTGCGATTGGTCAGGATTATAATCACCTTGTGTGAGTACCTTTGCAAAATGAGTTACATCTATATGTTTATTTTCTAATTCATTATCAATAATTTTATCTAAAATACTTACATTATCTTTCGCGGTTTGTAGAATTGTTTCATTAAGATCTGTTTTCGACTCATCATAAGATGTTATTCCCACGATAAGACTAGGTATAATTAATATTACTATAAATGCCATAGACAACTTCGTTTTAAGCTTTATTTGTCCCATTCTTTCTTTTATATTAAACACTAGATACTTCTCCCTTTCATTTTTACTACTGATATAGTTTATTTAAATTTTTCTCCTTTATTTTTTCTACATATATTTACAATACCATTCGAAATGAAACTACTATTACATCCTATTATCTGTACTTTCTTATTATGCGATTTATATTTCACAGGCAGCGTTTTATCTATCCTCCTTTCGAATATGTTATCTTTCCATATTCAGCAATTCTAAAACTACGAATTGTTCCCAATAAAATGGATGAAATATATACTTCATTTAACAGATATTATTTGACCTTGATTGGATAAAAAGTTTAATTTAGGGCTATTCAAATCGAATGAAATCCTTACCATAATAAATTCTCTAAAACGTAACTACGTAAATTTATTCTTTGCATGATTATGTTTAACAGCCTTTGAACCATTCTAAATGCATCACTTTATTTATGAATCATTTACTGCGGCCGATTTTGTTGTAAAGGATAACTAAACCATAAATTCTAAATAGGAGAATAAAATAAATTGGAGAACTTCATTGTAACACATATACATAAGTTATAGATATAAAATCCGATAATATATTCCTTTTTTTATACTAAATTAATAATTTAGTATAAATTTTATTTCTACAGAAGAATCTTTCCCTATATGCAATATTACATATAATCTACCTTACGTAATTTGTTATACTATGCTTGTGGATTTTTCATCCAAAATTCCACCCAAATGCATATTGATGAATATGCCACCCTAATTGCTGAAAGTGAGAAGAATGAATAACATTCTTCTCACTTTCAGCAATTAGGCTCTGTTAATATTGATTATTGATAAAAAGTATTAAATAAGGGAAGACACCTTAGAGTAGGTACTTCCCTTATTTGTTGATTATTCACATTCAAATCTAAAATAGGTATTTTCTAAGCCTATTCTTTGCTTTAATGTTTTGCCCAAAGCATAATTATTTGGTAATTCTTTTTCAACGACACAAATAATATAACTTGCTTTTCCTGTTGTTAAATTAGTTACTTGTAAGTAGTTAGTGTCATCAATACTAAACCTTCTCAAAATAAGACGGTCTGTTTTTTCATAAACTTAATTATATTTCCCCATAACCTTTTCCTCTCTTCTCTACATTTTCTGTGAGCTGGATTTCGTTACATACACAAGAAAAGTAATTTCCTCTTCTTTATTGTATATTTTAATAAGAATTTCACCTACTAACACCATTATAATCATGTGTGTAAAAGTCATATCCTGCCTTAATACCTTTTTCTATTACAACCAACGTAAATCCTAAAGCCACCCATTTTTAAAAATAAAATATTTGTAAGGTGATTTATCATTAGCTCATATTTTTGAATGTATACAGCCATTATACAAGCAACAATATTAGTCGCAATGCCAAAGGCAACCACCACTCCCAAAACCCTGTCCGAAAGCCCCACTCCTGATTCAGTCCCTTCCTAAATAAACATCCTTTTCTTTAATTCGTTCCTACACCCTATTCAAGGTATGCTAAATTATCCTTGTCTGATGAATATCTATTTATCTTTTCATATAGAGCAAACAAAATCTTTACTCATAATTTTTTCTTTATTAGACAAACTATGTCTAAGCCGTTTGAACTAGCGGCTTCACTCTTCTGGTAATGGGATAGCAATTTATTGAATTGACTAACTCATTCAATTCACTGGCACCGGCAGGCAACAAAATAGTTGTCTGCCATTTTCATGTATTCTTTTTCTAATTTCATTACAAACCAAGTTTGTGCTGTACTAATTTCAAAAAGGATGGAATTTCATTTTTGAAAATGTAAAAAAGATAAGGTCCTGGCTACTTTTGGTATAGAACTTTCTCTTTTCACATATACTATTTTTGAATCTTTTTACCAATACGTGTCCTATTGGTGTCTTGAATTCCTCCTAAAAAGGGCGGCAGATACGACTGCATGCCTTTTTTATTTACGTGGCTGTTCTATATTCAATTAAAAACTAAAAATGTAATATTACATATTTTTTTAAGCTTAGATTATGTTAAAATTTACTTCATAATCGAATTATGGTTTCGTATCTAATTCAGCAATATGTGAACTGTATACCTAAAGAAAAGATACCCAAAAGGTATCTTTTCTTCTTTTAATCTAAAAAACATTTTTCCTTTTCAGTAAGATCCCATTATCCCTCTAATCTAAACCTCGTATCTAAAGGCAATTTGATCACGTTACTCAAGAGTTTTCATCTATATCAACATGCTCATAGTTTCTAATTCCAAATCAAATTTCCAGCACTATATTTTCTTTCTTGTTCTTAATTTTGTCAAAATCCTCTTTTAGCTATACAAAAAATATATGCTATTATGATTTTAAGAAACTATGCGTTCCCTTAACCCTGTATCCGGCCCTGTACTTTTTACAGGGTCTTTGTTTATTTTATTTACTTTTGTTTAACATATAAGAGTTAATACACACCCAATTTCAGTTAAAATCGTTTAAATGTTAGTTAGGTTTTGAAATGATATAACTATAAGCTTTTTTACAAATGAAATCGAATATTAGACATATATTACTGACTTGGGTCTATTGTTAGATTTTCCAATGTATACTGCATTAAACATTCATTAACACTATAAAAACAGTGTTAACTATATTAATTGAATATTAGTAATAGTAAGTATAAATATTCTCAATTTACTATATCTTACATTTATGTAAAAATAGATGTATGTTAAGCTTTTTCAAAATCTTTCCCCTAATAAAGATTTGAAGTAGCATTTCATGATTCTCCTTACTGTTAATATGCCTTGAAAAAGAACCCAATAGGGTTCTTTTTCTTCTCATTACACCCTCAGCAAGTCCTCATTTAACATGCAAAAAGGACTGCTAATTACTTGCAGCCCTTTTACACGTTAATATACACTTGTATTAAATACTTAACACTTTATTGTATTAGGCATTCATACAAACTAAACATGCCATTATCACTTAGATATATAACACTTCAAAATTTAAAGGTATACAATAACAAATCTTTCCCAGCTTCCAGCTACATAACTAGTAGCTGTTAATTCTCTACCGCCATTTGCTGATATATATCTACCATTACTTAGCGCTTGTAATACATATATCCTATTGTCTCCACCATTATATAAGATAAACTTTTCCCATGCCCCAATTGATGTACGATCTGCTACTACTCTACCATTTGGCTCAAACGAAACATACTTCCCATTACTTTTAGCTTTTAAAGCGTACGTATATAATTCCCCAGTCGGAATTAATTCGAATTTCTCCCATTCATTAACTACATTACGATTTGCTATTACATTTCCCGAAGGCTCAGCAGAAACATATTGTAAATTTGCTGCCTGTATAGCAACTGTCCAACTTCCATTAAATAAATTCACACCTTTTAGTAAACCTGCATTTGATTGATTGGCTGCCGATGCATTATTCGATGGTGTTATCATCAAAATCAATAGAACCATTGGCAACACCATTAAAACTAACTTTTTTAAGATTGTTTTACCATTTGCATGAGTTATGAACCTCTTCATTTCCATTCCTCCCTTAATATATATAAAGCTTATATACATCATACCAAATATGTAAAATATTGTAATGAAATAACAGATTTATCAACAAATACCTTACTATTCTGTTTCTTTTTTCTCAAATCTATTGCCTCTAAACATAGTTTTATTCTCAAACATAGTTTTTTAATTATTTTCCCCTCATATATTAAATTATTCCTATATATCTATCCAAACTTTACTAGCATTATATGCATCTAGACCAACTATCCGTTTAATTATCTTTTGATTTATAACTAACAGCTTCTAACTTTAGCATATTATTTGTGCTACCTCGTTTTTTTGGAAAGAATCCTACAATTAATAACGCCAACATCCATGCCAGTATGAGCACTATATTTATTTTAAATAAAAGCCAAATAGCCGTTCATAATGAACGACTATTTAGCATCTAACTAATAATTTGAATGTTCTCCATGTTAATCTATTTTGTTTAAACCCGTTGAAGTAACTTGATAGGTTCTTTTTTTGCCTATATATTCTATTATTCTCAAGGTTAATAAGTGTAGCTCGTGTCTTTTCCTTTACTGCTTCCCCTTCTATATGGGTAAACTCAATGTAATCCCCCACTTTTACGGGAACAGTTTGGCTTTCAGCAGTTTGTTGTCTATTTCCCACTATTTCCTTATTGTACACAACACTACCGGATGAATTCTGTACTTTAATACTTGCATACGTATTATTAAAGTAAGAATGTGCTACGCCAGCTTCTAAATTCACCTGCATTTTCTCTGTTGCCCTATTATAGTCTACTTCACGAATGAAATTGATCACTTTTTGATAAAATCTGTTTAAATCTGCTGTCGTTTCTCTGAAAACAGAATACATATGACGTTGGATTAACAAATTCTTCTACTCTGTAAAATGTATTTAGTCGTCAAGCACAAGACACTAAAACATATTTGAGAACTCACAATCTGACTCGTTTGGTAATAGAACGAGTGCCGTATCTGCTATATGCACTGGATACGGAGTCGTGATGGCACACCGCAATCTTGCACGTCAGCGATACTAGAAATAGACTTCGCCTTTGGTAGCAAGAATCCCACTGACATTAGTCAGCTTGTCGCTTTAGCCGTGGAGTGTCAAACGTTAGGTTTATCTGTTAATGCAGTAACAATCCTGTTCACTAAGTCTTCTGGCATCCATTCATGATTTGTATCATTCGTTTCATTTGGCCCTAAAGAATCAATAAACTTTTTAAACTTTGGAAATAAAACAATAGAAGTGATCCAATGTATCGTATGATTTATGGAGAAGAAATGAAAAACTCCTTGCTTTTCACCCTCCTGTAATATTTCTTTTAACTGTTCAAAATTACCTATGAAATACGGTTTAATCTTTTCTAATCGTGCACTTTCCTTAATAATCTCCTCATATGCCAATGATCCAATTTCAGGGTTCTCTTTTATATGTGTAGTAAAAACCGTTAAATATTCTCTAAGGGCATTGATAGGATCAAATTGATTCTTCTCAAGAAAATTGGGTAGCTCATTAGCAAGACCATATTTCTTAAATACCTCATAATATAGGTTTTCTTTCCCATTAAAATAGTAAGAGGCCATAGCAACATTCACTTTCGCTTCTTTTGCAATTTCTTGTATGCTCGTACCTTCGTAGCCACGCTCTCCAAATTTTTTCTTAGCAGCCTTTAAGATATTTTCCATCGTCTGCTCTCGAGATTTCCCCATTTCACACACCTCAAATAGTATATATTTCACTTCAAAAACCCAATAAGGACTTTGAATAGAGTATCTTTTTAATGAAATTTAATTATATATTTAAAGTGGTAACTTAACAACCGATGAAGTTCTGATTACTTTAAACAATATCCCCTTGCGTAGCATCAATAGCTTTCAAATACTTTACGCTCTTTTCTAATTGAGTAAAAGAATAGACAAAAAACATCTAATTTTATCTTAATTTCGTGTGCGAACAAAAAAATAATAAGGACCAAAGTTTATCTATTTTATAGATAAACTTTGGTCCTTTCGTTACATTATACAGATTTAAAATAAACCAGTATACACGTATCTTGATGAGATAATTATCCATTAATCGTCCATCATTTACTGACTAGATCTGTTTAATCTCGATATAAGGTCCTTTAATGTTTAACTTGTTAATATCATTTGAGATATTACCTACAGTTGTTTTTTCATTAAACGTATAGACCTTTTCACCATTTACAAAGATACCCCAATTTTTATCTTCGTAACTGATACCATAACCGGCATCACTAGATGTCGCTTTGAGTTGATTTCCATTCATTGAAAAAGATAATTTCCCTTTTCCTTTGTTAATTTGGTTATTCACATTGTTGATACTACTCATTTGTTCTTCAAGGGCTTTTTGGTTATCAGGAGTAACTTGATGGTTTTTCCAGTCTAATTTATAGTTGTTTGTAAAGAACTCATTATATGTATCCTTATTATTTGTTCCCCACCATTTTGAACTTACCCATTCAATATTGTACTGATCTGAAATTCTACGATTTGTTATTTTTAAATCTGATGTAGCTTCTGTTTTATCAGCAGTAATAACCGCTACTACATTAGGAGAAAAACCATATCCTGTTAGAGCTGGTACTGTATCTTTTGAAACAAAATTATTCGTTCCTTCATTATAACTACGTGATTTCATAAATAGTTGATTACCATAAAAAGTATTGAATGAATCCCGATTATAAATTCCCCACTCTGGGAAATTAAACGATTGGAATCCTACTTTCCAATTTAATTTTTTATCTGTGTGAGTCTCTAATACCGTTTTATAGTCTACTTGATCATAAGATACACTTTCTTTCCAAGCAAAGCTACCTGTAATACTTGCATCAGCATTTGGCCCTTTATCATTTACCCCAACTTTAACACTTCCGCCAAGTGTATACCCTACTTCAGAAGTAACCTTTGCTGAAGTCATTGTATTCACTGGGGCAGCTTTATGAAATTGAGCGCTATCACCACTTGTTATTTCTGCTTCCGTATGATACGCCGATGGCCATTTTAAACCTGCGTTATAGTATCCGCCATTAATTGTATATTTAGCATCTATATTACTACCATCAGTAGTAACAATTGCAATCTTTTTATCTGCGTAAGGATCCTCAATAAAAGAAACCTTTATTGAATTTTTAATATTCTGCTTCATGTCATAAGTAGTTTTAAAACTATTATAGACTTTTCCACCATTTTGAAGATTTTCTACAGTTCCTTTAGAATCTGCAAATGCAGATGTTGCTTGCAAACCAAGTGATCCAGACATAATAACGGACGCTACCGCAACACTTTTAGCTATTCCTTTTGCTTTTGTCATACAGACAGCCACTCCTTCTTAAACATTTAATAGATATAAACGTATTATTTTTAGCTCTCAATACTAGAGATAGGTTCATAACATTACAATGTAGAAATTTATTAATCTTTATGACAATAACTATCAACAATTGTTTTACTAATTTCCATCTCTTTTTTTACTGATAACTATTATCAATATTATTAAAACACAGAATAACGATTTAAACAAGTGTTTTAAATTTGCATTTAAAATATTTGTTTAAAAAGGCACAAAAAAATTATATAATTCTTTATTTTGAGAATTACTATATTTTCATTTACCTATTGAAACCTATATTCAGATACATTATTCACTTTCCATTCATAATAATCTAAAATCCCCTCATAAATAGCTTCTGCTGCAATCTGCCTTCCGTTTTCTGTAGATAACTTACTGTAATCGATACCATTATCTATAAAAGCAAGTTCCGTTAACACAGCTGGCATGTCATTTTCTCTTATAACATGAAAATCTCCATGTTTAACGCCTCTATCACGTGTTTGAAGAGCCTCTCCACTATAATCCATTGTTTGGGTTAATAATATGTCTGCAGGAATATGTTTAACTACATGAATTGTATCATTCATTTTATGTACTTCTTTAGCATAAGTATTATTCCCTAACACACCGAGTGTTAATGCTGAAATTACTCCATAACTAAGCACTAGTTTATTAAACTTCATTTTAAGTTCCCCCTTGATGTTTGTATTCTATTACTATCATACATTCTTTTTTAAGTACGCTTTTATGTAATAATTCATATCTTTAAACCTATATATTTTAGCTTTACACATTAATGGTTATTGAGAAACTGACCTAGATAAAGCTACAGTATTATGCTTCATAAAAAATAACATGTAAATTTGAGGCCACTGAAAAAGTCCATCTAATAAGAAAAAGGAGACCACCACCTACTGTATACAGGTGATGGTCTCCTTTGTTTTTTCTATATATTGATAAAATACACGTTGTTTTTTCAAAGCAATCACTTTTTCAGTGCCTTCGTAAATTTCAAGGTCTTTTTCTAACAAGAATTCATACGATTGAGTACCAAAACACCCAAATAAATAGCGTTTCCATTTCTGATAAAATACACTAATAAAAAATTTCGAAATTTTTACTTTGTAATTCGATAAATTCCATGTTATTATAACGCGAAGACTGCAATATAGCGGTTACCATATATATTTATTTCACAGAATATTCACACCCGAAAACATTATTTTACCAGTAACTCAATTCCAATCATACCTTTACAAAAGTTAGTTTCTAATTTCATATATATTAATTTAAATAGAATTTTTATCTATTAGTTTTTCTATCTTCCCTATTCATTCCAATACAAGCAATATAAAAGTAATTTTCAAGTACAATTCCTTTTTTTAGATAGAAAACTTACTTATACCAAACATCTAAGTTTAACTCATACATAATCCAATATACAAACTATCGGAGATGCAAAACTATGGGAATTTCTACTCTTTTATTAAATACCTTTATTATAATAATTTGTATCCTTAGCTATCATGTATTTTGTCTAGAATTTAAAGAAAAAATGACATGTAATAATCTGTTATTTTTCATCCTTTCCTCTATTGCTATTATTTTTTGTATGACTTTTCCTTTTCATTTACATGCTGGGTTTATTTATGATTTACGTTTTATTCCTATCATATTGGTTTTTCTATATGGAAATACAAAAAACATTGTTTTTATAGGAATTTTATATCTTTCTTATCGATTTTACCTAGGCGGAAATGGCGTTCTTCCATCATTTATTATCTTTACTATTATTTCTATTATAACAATGCTCTTTCGTTACTTATTACCTATGTATGTTAAAGAAAAAAAGATATTATTAAGCTTGCTTCTTATTTTAGTATGTACAACTTCACTTTCTATCTGCGGTATTGTAACTCAAATAAATACAGGTGGTAAAATAGACTCTACTCTCATAGAATTTTTATTAAATTATATAATCATTAATATTTTCACAGTACTATTATCAGTGTATTTAATAGAGGGAATGATTGAGAAATATAAAATGAAAGAAAAGCTGCAACGGGCTGAAAAATTTTATATAGCTAGCGAACTAGCGGCGTCCATTGCACATGAAATCCACAATCCACTAACCACGGTACATGGATTCACTCAATTGTTAAATGAAAAACACGATTCTAAGCTACCTCAGAATCAGTACTTAGAAATCATGTTAATTGAAATGCAGCACATACAATCTACGATTAATAACTATTTATCTTTAACAAAACCACAGAACACCCTAAAAGAGAAAATAGATATTAATCACATTTTAAATCAGGTGAAAGATACTATTTCACCACTCGCTCTATCATACAAAGTTGAAATCAAACAAAATAGTACAGATTCCTTTTATATAAATGGAGACCCCGAAAAATTCAGACTCTGTCTAAACAACATCATACAAAACGGAATTGAAGCCATGATAAATGGTGGAGTATTACAAATAAATATACAGAAAATAAAAGGGAATATTATAATCGATATTATTGATTCAGGGGTTGGAATGTCATCTCAGCAAATAAAACGAATTGCTTTACCATTCTATTCAACAACAGAAAAAGGGACTGGACTTGGTACCATGATTGCTTATAGCATTATTAAAGAATTAAACGGAGATATAGAGATAGAGAGTGAATTAGGTAAGGGAACACGCTTTTCTATTAGTATCCCCTGCTAATATGACAAAGTTATTTAAATGATATTTTTTTTGCTACTTGACTCATTAATCACCTTGATTTTGTGAATGATTTAAAAATAATAAGTACCAGAGTTTATCTATTTTTACGGATACACTCTGGTACTTTAATTAAATCCAACATACATAAATTGTATTACTTTACTCACATTTCTATGAAATAATAATTCATAGACTGTATCTTATTTACTGATTAGATCTGCTTAACTTCACGATAAGGTCTCTTGATACTTGATTTCTTAATATCATTAGATACATTACCTACATTTATTTTTTCATTTAAAATATTAACCTTTTACTATTCATTAAGATACCAATTTTCATCTTCATAACTGATATTGTAACCTGCATTACTTGATATAGGTTTAAAATAATTTCCATTCATTGGAAGATGATTTCTCTTTTGCTATTTTACTTCTACCGTATAATTACCTGTTCCCCCGCCATACTGATACACATGTATCCATGCCTAGCAAAATTAACACTTGACTTTATGTGCATTTTATATCAAAAAAGATAGATAATAGCGAAATTCCTGCTACATCTATCATCGTTTTCAACGCTATGATTTTAACTTTATAAACGTAACTTCCGGTAAGGTTTGCATATGCTGAATAAACTCATTCTTTTCTTCTGACGATATATTTTTCAGTTGCATCCCTACCTTATAAACAGTTTCTTTACCTTGCTGTGAGGCTTCCACTTCATATGAAAGTATTGGAATGCCTTTCACTTGTAGTGTTTCTAATATTTGTTGTACTGCTTCATGTTTATTTATACACATTTGCACCGTTATATTTTGTGGAAATATAAATTGCACCTTAAAAATACGACTTACAATCTCTAAACCAATTAAAACGAGAATCGTCGCTCCAATTCCTACTACATACATACCAGCACCAATTGCTAATCCAATTCCTGCTGTGGCCCATAAACCAGCTGCTGTCGTTAATCCTTTCACCGCCTGCTTTTGAATAATAATTGTCCCTGCACCTAAAAACCCTACACCACTAACAACTTGTGCTGCAATACGGCTTGGATCAAGTGCCATATGTTCTTCATTCATAATATCTGAAAAAGCATATTTCGAAACGACCATTATTAATGCACTCCCTACCGCTACTAGGAAATGTGTTTTTAATCCTGCTTCTTTTGATCGAATTTCCCTTTCAATACCAATTATTGCTCCTAACAAACCCGCAACGCCGATTCGTATAATTAAATCAAAATTTGCACTCACGAGCCCTTCCCCCTTTCATTCATTATAGATAGATAAAACAAAAATTATCACACACATCCACTTATCGATATGAAGGAATTTCACTAAAATACACTTAATACTCCGACCATTTTATGTTAATATTTTAAATATTAACATAAAATAAACAACTTCTAATTTTACATCTCCACTAATTTTCATTTAAAAACTAAGATAGTTTACATGAAATGAGGTTGAGAAAGTTTAGAAAACGTTTTCGTTTTATATTGTAATTTTTTATAAATACTACATAAATAAAGGAGCTTATTAACAATGAACGTCTCTTTGCTTACACCTACTACCGATTTACAAGACGAATACTTAGATTTTTATAACGAATGGAAAGATAGCGGTGAAACGATGATTCCGTGGGTTATTTCAAAAGACCCTTCTAACTTCCCCGCTATGATTCAAGAATTACTCGATGCACATAACGGAGTAAACCTTCCTGAATCTTGGGTACCAGACTCTACATATTGGCTCGTTACAGATAATAATAGAATTGTGGGGGCTGTTAATATACGCCATAGTTTAACCGAACATTTATTTAACGCTGGCGGTCATATCGGTTATGGCATTCGCCCTTCTGAAAGAAGAAAAGGTTATGCTACGAAGTTATTAGAATTATCCCTAGAAAAAACTAAGGAATTAAACATCAAGAAAGTACTTGTCGTTTGCAACGAAGTGAATACAGCTTCTGAAAAAACAATTTTACATAACGGCGGGCTTCGTGATGATGATTTCACTGAGGAAGATGGGAATGTAGTAAGAAGATTTTGGATTGAGCTATGAAGAAATCCTCCAATGAAAATAATCTTGTTATAGAGAAGTATAGTAGAAGTAATGAGCTACAAGTAAAACAACTATTAAAATCCTTTCCTTTTAACCCTTGCGCTACTTGGATTACGTATCAAAAAAAAGCTAGAAAGTGATTAAACACTTTCTAGCTTCTTTTATACTGCTTCTATTTCAAATTGGACTGTAATACCACTTGGGTCTACTATTGTAAACCCATTTTTAGTTTCATTTATTTCATGTTGTTTTTCTACTATTCTTTCTTTCACTTCATCTAACGCTTCTTTATGCGGCATTACTATCGTATACACTTTTAATCCAGTTGCATGTGCCGGTGGGTGCGGATTATTTACTCCGTTCCACGTATTTGCACCTATATGGTGATGATATCCTCCTGCAGAAATGAATAAACAGTCATCTTCGCGTTGCTGCACTTCAAAGCCTACTGTATCTACATAAAATTCATGTGACTCCTCTACATTAGCTATTCGTAAATGTACGTGTCCAACGACAGTATTAGCAGGTAATCCATCAAACTCATAATCAACAAGCGTTGCTAGTTCTTTTAAATCAAGCGGGGTACTTCCTCCTGGCCCTTCTCCCCATTGATTGCGCGGACGGTCTGCATAAATTTCAATACCATTTCCCTCTAAGTCTTGTAAATAAAACGCTTCGCTATACGTATGATCACTTGCACTATTAAACCTTGAAATTGGTAAAATTTCATTTGAATATGTATAACGTCCTTCTTGCTCAGCCGGACTATCAATTACGTTCTTATTACGAATTACACCAAATAATGCCGAAGCAAAAACCTCACGATTCGGAACTAAAAAGGCCACATGATAAATACCAGTCGTACGCGGCTCTTGCAGTACCCCGTCCTCTAATTTTTCAAGAACAAGTAACGTATTCTTTCCACCTTTTCCTGCTAAATACGCTTTATTCTCCTCTTGCTTAATTACTTCTAAGCCCACAACATTCTCGTAAAAGGCAATTTGACGGTCTAAATCTATCACCTTAAATTCAACATGACCAATACGTGTTTTCGGATTAATTTGTACCATGAATAACTTCCTCTCCAGTTTCCTCTAGTTTTTTATATAAGTTGATAGGAAATAGCCCTCTTCAACGAATACACCTACTCTTGTTTTTTTGTAGCATCAACTTTCAGCCATTTTTTTGATATTTCGCTTAATGTGCCATCTTGTTCTAATTCTTTTAACGCTTTATTTATATCTTCTAACTTTTCGCTCTTTTTTGCAAATGGAAATGCAATCTCTCCCCATTTAAGTGGACCAAATCCTACTTTCACATTATCTAGTTTTGCCTTTGTTATTGTTGTTTCCACTTGAACTTTATCATTATAGTAAGCATCCACGCGTCCAAGTCCTACTTCATTTAATTCCGCTGTTGGATCCTCTGAGAACGTTTTAATTGTAAAAGCATTATTTTTATTTAAAGCTTTTAATTCTTGTTCCCCAGCTGTACCAAGCCCAACACCTACAGTCTTCCCTTTTAGATCTTCTAACGATTTAATTGTATTATTATCTTTCTTAACCGCGAAAACAGATCCTGAATATACATATGGAATTGAAAAGTCATATTTCTTTTTTCTTTCCGGAGAAACCGATAATTCATTTGCAATCGTATCAATACGACCTGAGTCTAATAAACCGAATAATCCTTCAAAATCAGAAACGTTCCATTCCACTTTATACCCAGCTTTTTTAGCAGCCGCTTCAATAATTTCAGCATCAAAACCTTTTACTTTCTCACCCTCTTTAAAAATAAATGGACTACGCCCTGCAGAAGTCCCAACTTTTACTACTTTTTCATTTGTTTTTTCGCTTGCTTTATCCGAACCACAAGCTGATAAAACTCCAAATGATACTGTTAATGCTAATGTTAGTAATAATGATGATTTTCTCATAACTCTTCCTCCTAAATAACGAAATGATTACCTTCTTCAGAAGCATTTAGTTGTCGTAAAAATTTTTTCGTACGTTCATTTTTTGGATTCCGAAAAATTTCTTCCGGCGTTCCCTGCTCTACAACAATGCCATCAGCCATAAATATAATGCGATCTGCCACCTCTTTCGCAAAATTCATTTCATGTGTAACAATAACCATCGTTATATGCTGCCTTGCCAAATCTTTAATCACTTGCAATACCTCGTTCACCAATTCTGGATCGAGTGCCGAAGTCGGTTCATCAAATAGTAATACAGCAGGATTTAAAGCCATTGCTCTAGCTATCCCAATTCTTTGCTGTTGTCCACCTGATAACATTGATGGATAAGAAGCCTCTTTATCAGCTAAACCTACTTGTTTTAATAGATTTCTTGCTATTTTCTGTGCTTCTTCTTCACTTTTTTTCTGTACAACTGTTAATGGCGTTGTAATATTTTGCAATGCTGTTTTATTTTTAAATAAATTATAGTTTTGAAAAACCATAGCTGTTTTTTGGCGTAATTTTATTGTTTCCTTTTTATAAAGCTTCTTCGCATGAATCTCTAAATCTTCAATTCTAATACTTCCATCCTCTGGTTGTTCTAATAAATTTAAACATCTTAATAATGTCGATTTACCTGAACCAGAAGGTCCAATAATGACTACCACTTCTCCTTTATTTACAGTAAGTGAGATTCCTTTTAGTACTTCATTATGTTTGTAAGACTTATACAAATCTATTATCTCAATCACATATATCACCCATTCCTGTTACAAGTACGGTGCATCAAGTTTCCTTTCTAACTTTTTCTGTCCCCAGCTAATTACAACTGTAATAATCCAATATACAATCGCTACTGCTAAGTAACTTTCCATATAACGATACGATTGCGCCGCTAGCATTTTCGCTTGCGCTAAAATTTCAGCCACCCCCAGTGCAAAAGATAACGAAGATTCTTTTAACAATCCGACAAAATTATTTCCAAGTGACGGTACTGCGACACGAATAGCTTGTGGAAAGATAATCTGTTGCATGGCTTGCGCCTTTGTCATTCCAACTGATAAACAAGCATCCATTTGTCCTGATTCTACAGCATTTAAGGAGCCTCGAATAATCTCTGACAAATAAGCAGCATTATTTAAACTGAGCCCAATTAAAGTTGCTTGCATCGCTGTAATTACTGTAAATGTCGGGAAGATTTGCGGCAATCCGAAATACAACACAAATAATTGAACTAATAAAGGTGTTCCTCTAAAGAAAGAGATATATACTCTTGCAATAGAATATAAAAATTTCGTTTTGTTTTTCGTTATGATCGCCAAGCCAATCCCTATAATAAAAGAAGTAATCATGGAAACTACAGTAATCCCTAAAGTTATGTATACATACTTAAATAATTGCGGAAAACTTTCTAAAAAATACGTTACATCAAACTTCACTCTATCCCCCCTCCCTAAACAAAAAACTCTTCTTACACTATAAGAAGAGTTGGATGTTAATTCATTTCCCCTCATCTTCCAAACGCTTCATACGTTTGCTGGAATTAGCACAGTACTTTTGTAGCCTGTTGCTGAGATTTCATCGGGCCAGTCCCTCCATCTCTCTAAATAAGAAAACTAATAAATTTTTCTATTTATTTAGTTGTTATTATGAAGAATACATTCTATTATTGATAATGTCAATAGGAAAACTAAGAATTAAATTCAATACTTTTTTAGACTGTTTTACCCCTGCTAAAATTCCTCATATGCACTATATCTTGAATTGTAATATTAATCGTACAGAAAAAGCCATTATTTCTATCAAACTTAGAAATAATGGCTTTACTTTAGTATTATACTTATCTCATTTTATGTACTTCAGCAACTAGCTTTCCGCCTTGAATACCCATGTAAAGCTTCACAGGTGCATCATTCGTGTTTTCAAACACTAAGTCTAAGTATGGATATGCAATTGTAGCATCTCTTCCTTGTGGAACGTAACCTACCGTTTTAGAATGTGTCGTTCTCTCTACCATTTTCAAACCAGCTTGATCTGCAGCATTGTATAAAGTTGATGAGGTTTGACAAACACCACCGCCGTATCCATCTACTAATTTACCGTCTACAATTTCTTTTCCTAATTGATATCCTTTATCTGGCGTTGTATCACCAATTAATGCATTGAAAGAGAAACGGTCTCCTTTTGCTAATACAACCCCATTTATGCTCGCTGCTGACAAACGAATATTCTCAATACGGCCACCTGCTGAGCCACCTAAATTCGTTTCATATCTACCAATTACCGTACCACTTCCTTGCGCATCACTTAATGTTGCAGTAGGCTTTTTCTCAACAATAGGTAATTGATATGAAGAATCCCACATACCAACGTTTAATAATTTATCTACTAACTCTTTTTCCATCAATTCATAAGCAGGTTTTCCTTCTTGCCAACTTCCATCAGATGCTAGACGTGAAGGAACCATCTTTTTGTCAACGCTTTTCCCAACCTCGCTAGCAACCTTTGTTACCGATTTTTTAAATTTTGCTTCGTCTTCAAAATAACCTAGACTCGATAAATCTAGCTTTTTCACTTCCGTACCAGTTCGACCATCAACTAAACTAATGGAATCCTGTACTTCTGCTTTAGCCTCTACTGTGTGGCCACCAATATCACTTACTAATGCAACATCACTTACTTTTGTACCACAACCACTCACTACAGCTGCACATAACACCCCAATTAATATACCCTTTACTTTACGGAACAATATACTCTCCCCTTTTTCCCAATATTACTTTTATGTATCATTTCATTTTTATGTATGTTTTGTTACAATCATTTTACAATATATTTATAAATTGTTACAAGTTATTTTTTACTCTATATAAATTACCCTTTTCTTTTCTAAATGTCTATACATATTTACATAAAAGTTTGAGTTTGATAGAATTGTAACCTTTATGTAACCCCATCCTATTATCCAGTATATACCATCAAACGAACGAAATACAAATGTAAAAACTCCATATTCTTATTTATAAAGAAACATCTCGTGAGCATAAATAGGTATTTGCCGTGCCACCGCTCCGCTTTTGCACATACATTATGGTGAATTTAACCTATTTTAAAGAAATGGAGGATGTTTTTATGTACCCCTACAATCCATACGATCCATATAACCAAAATGGTTATCAGCCTCAATACGATTTACAAGCACAATACCAACAATATATAGATCCGGCAGAACAAGTTAACCCATATGATCAAAATCGACAATTCCAACTTCCAATCTCTTTTCCTGGTACTGGAAACCGTCAATTAGAAAGACGAGTAAATGAGCTTGAGCAAAGAGTACGCCAATTAGAAAACACGGTTGAGCGTCATACACGTAGATTAAACCGCTTAAACCAACGTTTACGTACAGTAGAAAACAGACTAAACATTCCATTTTCAGCATTAGAAGACGGATTTTAATTTCGACGATAAAAAAATATATAAAGGAAGGGACTTTCCCTTCCTTTATATAAATTGACGAAAGTTTTTTCCATCTCTATACTGATAAGAGTTAATGAAATGAAACAAGGTGATAAATATGGATTTTGAAATAAATTATCTTTCTTTTTATGTTGTACAAGTAGAAGGAAAAGGCGAAGCAGTTGATAAACGCTACAAACATTTTCAAACATTAGACGCTGAAGAGTATGAAGATAGCTCCTTAAAGGAATTTTTACATGGTGAATTATTAAAAATTTCAAAGCGAAAAGTAGAACGTCATGCGAAGACAGAACAAGCCCCGACAAAAATTGGTCGCTTTATTGTAGAAGAAGGACACGAACTTGATTCAAATCCTCATTACAACCTATTTAATCGCATTCGCTTTGCAGAAACAAAAGAAAACTTCAAAGATATGAGCGAGCCTCTCGTTTATACATATCTTGACACAAGTGCTGTACGCGGTGGTGTATTTTTAATTGCTCAAGCAAAACTACGCAAATACTTTGATGATCCATTCGTTTTCGTTATGAAATGTGACTTCGAACCGAAAGTTGCTTCTATTTCCGATGAATCTACACTTATTCGTAACGTTGAAATGGCCATCACAACAAAAAACATGAAATCTATCCAATATCCGTACATGCCTGAAGAAGGTATGGTCGAAGTGGGCGAACTAAAAATTCACCAAGCATCACATGCCCGTTATTTTGAGGACTTCTTAAAATTCGTCGAGTACGAACGCTCTATGCCTGAAATTATGAAAACTCAAGTAATGGACATGGTATATGACCAAATTGAAGATGTATTTGAAGAAGGTACAGAAGAGCGTGAACAATTCGACCAAGCAATGGAAGTATGGGCTGCTAGTCCGAAACGTGAGATTATGGAACAATTTTCAACCGAAGAAGTAATGGAAGCTACTGCACAAATCGTCGAGCATGCTCCTGAAGTGGAATTAAAGCTAAAAGCAGATCATATCTCTGTGAAGGCCCTGCTTGCTGATTTCGGTGATCAAATACATATTGCGAAGGTAAATGACCGATATGTACTTATGATTGAAGCTGATACGCTTACGTTTGAAAAAGGGTTCTCTCCGATTGAGTTTCTGAAGCCAGATGAATTGCAAGATGTGATGGAGCGGATTGAAAATAAGCAGCAGTATTCTTATGATCCGAATGGGATTGAATAAACACTTCCATATCATTATTTTTACTGGGCGCTGTTAAACAAGTGCTCTTTATTTGGAACATAGTTGTCATTTATACTAAAAACCGATGCTACTAAGAATCGGTTTTTCTG
Source organism: Bacillus fungorum (assembly GCF_002746455.1). Classification (GTDB taxonomy): domain Bacteria; phylum Bacillota; class Bacilli; order Bacillales; family Bacillaceae_G; genus Bacillus_A; species Bacillus_A fungorum. The sequence goes on from NZ_NWUW01000020.1 coordinate 21,609, forward strand.
TTTTATAAAAAAATATGGTTATTTTTTATTTTTTTGATCCAAGATGACATTTGTTACAGAATTAAGTAGATTCTTTCCTTGTTGTACAACCTTATTTCCATTAGAGATATGTGCTTCAATATTTCTAATGAAAATAAGGTTTTAGTGTTTTTCCTTTTAGTCACTATGTATGTTGTTAAAATGAAAATTTCACTTTACTACCTCAAATTTATTGTACTCGTAAAAAGATAATTGAAAACGATATTCCGGATGCTCCCTCACCCAATCGTAGGCTTCTTCTAAAATATCCATTTTATTTTGCGCGTCATTAAGTTCGCTACATTCGTTCCTTTTCTGTTTGCACAGAGGGCAGGCCCCACCCACTATCTCGGCATTCATCGTACGAATCGTTTTACTTTCTAAGTCAACTACTAGACGAAGAATAAGAGAATGCTCCGCTTTTGTAGTAACCGTCATTTCAGCAATCCCATCCTCATTCCAAAAGACACCGTTTAATTCCATCTGTACGGTGACATCTTTAATATCCAAGTCTATCACTATTATACCTCCCATATATAAGACTCTTAGCTTACTCTTCTATTTTAATCTTTAATACACCACGATTTAAAGATATATTAAGCCTTTTCCAATTCTTCTTCTTCGCTATGAAAGGAAGTATAATGAGTGCTAATAGTAAAGTAAATATTATCCCAAAAACTAAAACTGTTAAAATGTTAAAGATTGCTTCCATTTAACTCTACCCTCTTTCATTTCTATGGGGCCTTATTCTATTAATATATTTTAAAACCCTTAATACACCTTAATTTTCAAAGCAATTATAATATCACAACAAATCAATTGCTATTTAATATGAATATGTTATTCACCTATCAATACAATGACGTAAAATTTGTGTAGCTAGAAATAGAGAAGAATATCATTTAACCTCTGCATTCTTCTCCATCTCAGCCAAATACCTAATCTGCCTTTCCGCTTTTCTAACCGCCGTACGAAAATGCTTTTTCAGAAGTTCTACTGTAGATTCACTTATATAATATCTTTCCGTTATACTTTCCCACGTGTCACTACTTTCAAATGTACTCCAAACGAAAGGATGCTCTGTATTTTTTCTCATTTCTTTAAATACCCATTTTCGCATCTTTTTTTTCGCTTTTTCTGTTAGTTTTCCGTCCTTTACAAGTTCAAGTTCACCATGTCTTTTATATCTTTTAGTAATATCTCTCTCGCTAGATGCTTTAAAAAGTATGTTCGCTGTATTCTCAGCATCCGATAAAGCTCTGTGCTGCTTCCCTTCCCATGTTAAACCGAGTTGTTCTACTGCAGATTGTAAACTTGGTGTATGCTCAAATAATTCTTCATACGCTTGGAAAACAAATTTTTGTAAATCAATTCTTCTTTCTTTGTCCATATATGGGCATTCTACACCATGTAACGTACAATCATGAGATAGAAACCGATAATCTTCTTTTCCCCATGTAACAAATATAGAATCTTCTCCGATAAACTGAACAAATTTCTCTATAATTTGCGGGAATTTCTCTACACCAATTAAATCTTTCTTTGTAATTCCCGTTAATTTTGTCGTATGACGAGTAAGTCGTGCACCTGGCTTTACTAACTCCGAAAATTCTCCAATTACCTTCATTGTACTTGCTTCTATTTTTACAGCTCCGATATCAACTATCTCTGACGGATCTTCTGATTTATACGGCCTGAAATTTCTCTCTATATCAAACACAATAAAATGTGTAGCGTTTTCCAATTTTTTTACCTCTTTCTACATTCCTTTTCACACACATACTTTATTTTCAGTATTTATTTATTCATACACTTTATGCATAGAATACTTCGTCTAAAAAACGAAAATTCAATCTCATTATTATATGTACATAGGAGGTTATTTAATAAAAATGCAAAAAAAAAAAGAAGGGCAAGCCCTTCTTTTTTTCACAATTACTTCTTGTTAACGTTAGTAGCTTGAGGTCCACGGTTACCTTGTTCTACTTCGAAAGTAACTTCTTGACCTTCTTCTAAAGTTTTGAAGCCTTCGCCTTGGATAGCTGAGAAATGAACGAATACGTCTTCTCCGCCTTCAACTTCGATGAAACCGAAACCTTTTTCTGAGTTAAACCATTTTACTTTACCGTTTTGCATGAAAAAAATCCTCCTACAATGTACCTATATGTACATATTCATTTTCAACCACCTTACAATAATAAGCCAGACATTAAAAAACTGCAACCCCTGAGGAGATTTAACATTGCTATCCTCCTCGGAAGTTACAGCTCATTTAAATCTCTATATTATTAAAAGTAAAATGGTTTAAATATAATATATCATATCAATATAATAAAAGCAAAGTTTTTTTTGCTATACAACTTTTTTCTTCCATTCCATTGCTTTTGATTCACCTGATCCAGCTACAACATAGCCTTCTTTTTGGTTAACAATGCGCCAACCATGCCCTTTAACTGAATCACATACTGTAACAATTCCTTCTTCTAGAAGTACACGACAAACCGTACTAATCCCCGCCTTATTTTGCGTTGACGTTGTATATAGCACATGTTGATCTACACTTAAGTCTAAATAGCTACTTGCTTTCTGCTCACTTTGACATGTGTGCCAATATGCTTTTTCACTCTCAATACTTTCATCTATTTTACAAAAAGAAATATTACCGCTAATCCCCTTGCACGATCCACTGGCTGCTACTAAATAAGAATTGTGTAAAGTCAACGCTGAGATCATCTGATTCATCACGATTTTAATCCTCTTTAATTTACGTGTCTCCAAATTAAAGAGCCAAACACCACCGTACTTAGCATGTATTTTCGTACCAATAAATAAGTAATGTTTATATAAAAATAAAGATCGAATAGATGGTGCCCCACCACCATACTCAAGAAATGGATGAATGGTTTCCCATGTCGAACCAAAATCATTAGAATGATACAATGTTTTATCTCCATGGGCAATGACAGTTCCTTGTACATTACTACACACATTCCAACTCGTTGCTTTTGTTGGAAAACGCTGAACCGTCCAGTTCTCTCCACCATTCATACTACGAATAAAAATTCCTTCGTCACCTACACCATACACTACATTACCTTCGCTATGCAAATCCCTAATTCGTTTTTGAAAACCATTTAATATTGGTTTCCAATCTCCGTCTTGTTCAATAAATAAGCCATTATATGTAGTAGCTAACATAAGCTTTCCATCTCTTAACTTTGTAATAGCGGTCGCACTTAACATTGTCTCCACGTTGACACTCCCATTCTTAGAACTTCTCAGCAAATGCAATTGCAAAATTACTGCATTTTTCAACATCCTCTTCATCTTCTGGAGCTAGTTCGATTTTCAATCCTTCTTGCACAAGCTCTGCACCGCGTTCTACAAGTCTTTCTTCAAATATCGTTACCGCTTCACAAAACAGTTCATACGCCGTATCACCTGATCCGAATACCGCTACTTTTTTCCCTGATAAGTCTATATTTTCTAAGTCCTCATGGAAATCTTCCGCTTCAAATGGTAATTCCCCATCTCCCCACGTATAAGATCCTAAAATAATTCCATCATAGGCTAATAATTCTTCAGCATCCATGCCTTCCATTTCTTGTAATACTACTTCATGATCAAAAGCATCTAGACTAACTTTAATTAAATCAGCAATACTCTCTGTATTTCCTGACATACTTGCATAAGCTATTAAAATTTTCGCCACTTCGGCATCCCCCTCTAACAATAAATGATTCTCATTCTCATTATATTAATAATGAGAATCAATTTCAATTTTATTTTTATTATTTCTGTTTACTTCACAAAAAAAGCACAGATGACTATACAATCATCTGTGCTTTTTTATTACTTTTTAAAAATACCAAACGGCTTTCCAACTGGTAAAACAACTTTTCCGAAGTGTGTATTTAACACTGCTGCTGCTGAACCATAGAAAGATAATAATGAAATAAGAAATTCAGAATATGCTGCTAAATTATGCATTGCATGCGGCATAACACCTAAAGTACTTAATGAAAGACCGATAAATAGGAAATCAATAAGAACGAAAATCATAAATAATACTTTATGTGTTTCCATTGCACCAATTGTCATAAAGATTGTGAAAATCAAATATCCGATAAAGGCTACACCAAGCTGTTTTGAATCTGCAGCTTGTGCTAATTTTTCGCCAAATACTCCAAGTTGAATTAACCAAGTCATTCCAACACCTAGCCAAAATAGGCCGTACGCACCAAATGCTGTTGTACCGAATGTATTGTTATGCTTTGCATCGTGAATGCACGCAAAGATTTGTGCAAATCCTCCTAAAAAGATTGCCCATGGTAATACAAGAGAAACGCCATCTGTTAAGCCTAACTTTTGAGATGATGCTACAAGTGTTACCATCGCTAATCCAAATAGACCAATTCCAGATGGATCTGCTGTTGTCATTTTCACATGATGTGTAGTAGTTTGATTGCTCATATAAACCTCCTGATTATAAACATACTCGAATACAATACTTAAATCAGAAGACTATGTCAATGGTTTTTTTTGTATGTTGTCATACCTTGTATTTTATAATGATTGAATATACTTCCGACCACTTCATACGGTTTTATATTTACTTTTTCCAACTCGTGTATCGGCAACCATAAAGGAATATAACTCCCTCTATCTTTCAGTTCGAATTCTTCAGCTTTACCACTTCCGAAAACTCCATCTATAATAAAATCAATTAGTTTTTTACCTCATCCGAAAATGAATCTACATGATGAATACACATAAAAAGAGCATCCTATTCTTTCAAGATGCTCTTTTTGTTTTTATTTTTTATGTCCGCGCAACTGATTACACGGAGAACATTGAAATGGAATTTTATCTAAGCAATTAAAGTTTGTTTCACAAATTTGTTCAATTGTTGGAACGAACGGAATGACGACCATATTACTTTCTACTATTTGTGTAACAGGTGGCAATACTGTACCTACTTGATGTTCAAAACGAATACTCGCTTGATTAATATAATTTCCTGAACCACTTGGCGCGCTCTGAATTACTACTTGGAACGAAACTGTTCTCGCTTCACCTGGATTTAAACTTCCTATAAGAAATCCTGATACTGGATTTACATTTGGCACCGGCGTATTATCAACCGTTACACTTCCAAGGACAAATCGTACACTACTATCTAACATATCTTGAAAACGGATATTTTGTATTACTGTATCACCCGTATTTGTAATAACTGTCGTAAACGTAATGACATCTCCAATCGTTGCTGTTCGATGATCTACCGTTTTTACGACTGTCGTTGAGACATTTTGAGGAATAAATGGGATAACAACTGTATTGCTATCACCCTCAACTACTACTGGCGGCTCATTCGGATTTACAATTGCAAGCCCACTCGCTGTCGCTGTATTTGTGACTAAGTTATTTATTTGCTCTCCTGTTATTACAACTTGGAAATTAATAATTGCTGCATCATTTGGCTGAAAATCACCTAACGGGATACCAATATTCGGATTGGCAAATGGAAGAGGTCCATCATTTACCGTTACCGTGCCATTTATAAATAACGTATTCGGATCAATGATATCTGTTAAAACAATATTCGTCACAGGAACTGTACTGTCATTTATAACAGCAATTCCGTAAGTGACAACATCTCCTACCATTGCTACTTCAAAATTTGCTCCTTTTGCAACAAATAAGATTGCAGTGTTTACCGTCACTATAACTGTATTGCTCGTATCCATCACTGTAACTGGCGGCTCTCCTGGTACTAAAATATATTCTGCTAACGCCCCTGCAACGTTCACTACTGTACCACCATCTGGAAAACTTGTAATCGTAGCTTCATATGTTACAAGTGTGGTCTCACCAACTGGAATATCTGGTATAGTAAACCCAACCTGCGGATTTAACCCCGGCTGCGGAACTCCATTTATCGTTACACTATTTGGGACGAAATCGGCTTCCTGAGATAGCACATCGATAAATTGAACATTCATTGCATCAGCAGTACCAGTATTTAATATACGAACAGTATACGTTACCTTTTCCCCTACTCCAACAATTGAATTGTCTACTTCTTTCAGCATATCTAAACTGCCTCTATTTACTGGTGTGACTGTCGTATTACTTGAATTCGTAATTGTAAACGGAGGTTCTCCTGGAATCAATACAAAATCACCCGTTACTCTCGCTGTATTCATAATGCTACTAGAAGGCGGAACCGGGATTACATTTACTTCAAATGTAATTAATACGCTATCCTCTACTGCAAGATCCGGTAATGAAAAGCCTACAAATGGATCTAAGCCTACTTGCGGAATTCCATTTATTTGTACACTTCCTGGAACAAATTCTAAACTAGGTGATGGAACGTCTATAAACTGAACATTCGTCGCAGTTACCGTTCCCGTATTTGTAACTTGCACACTATAAGTTAACGTATCTCCTACAGTTGCAACATCCGTATTCACTGATTTCACAACTTCAAAGTTCCCTGATTGTAATGTTGTATTCACAACATTACTCGGAACATTGATTGTTACTGGTGGTTCATTCGGATTCACTTGAAAACTCGCTGTTACATTTGCTTGATTTAAAATATCTTCATTTTCTGGATCCTGTACAATTAATACGTCAAATGTGACTACAACTGTTTGAGCCACAGGAATATTCGGAAGAGAAAATCCTGTATTTGGATTCAGTCCACTTTGAGGCACTCCATTAATTGTTACAGAATTTGCAACGAATGAAACAGCAGAAGGAATAGGGTCTTGGAAAAATACATTTGTTAGCGGAACGTTTCCTGTATTTTGAACGGCAATCGTGTACGTTAAAGTGTCCCCCACTGCTGCTTGCGTTCTATTCACTTCTTTTATTACATTTAAACCGCCTGTATTAACTTGTGTCACAACTGTATTCGTTTGTCTATTAATCGTTATTGGCGGCTGATTTGGAATAACGACGAAATTAGCAGATACATTTCCACGATTCGCAATCGTACCTCCTGATAGCGTAGATGTCACTCGGACTTGAAAAGTCACTGTCCTACTTCCGCCGGGAGATATATTCGCTACTGTAAACCCAGTCGCTGGATTGGCCCCAGGTTGCGAAACTCCATTAACAGTTACACTATTTGGGATAAAAGTCGTTCCAATGGGGATTGGATCTTGAAAAATAACGTTCGTTGCAAGTACATTTCCTGTATTTTCAATTGTAACAGTGTACGTAAGAACGTCATTTACTGTCGCAAAAGCTCTATCCACTGTTTTTCTCGTTTTTATATCAGCTATATTAATAGTAGTAAATACAGTATTACTTGTCGCTTGCCCTGAAACTGGTTGTTGACCAGGTACTGGAGTAAAGTTAAATGTTGCACTCGCACGGTTCGGAATTGGATTGACAAGAGGATTAGATGTTACTCGAACTTGAAAGCGCACTACAGTCGTTTGCGAAGCATTAATACTTCCTAGATTAATACTACTTGCTGGATTCTCTCCTGGACGTGCTACTCCATTCACTGTAACACTATTTGGAACAAACGTTGTTCCAGCAGCGATACTATCAACAAAAACAACATTATTTGCAGTGACATTTCCATTATTCGTCACATTAACTGTATACGTTAATACATCATTAATTGTTGCGGTTTGTAAATCTACAGATTTTTGCAAACTTAAATTCGCTCGATTTACCGTCGTCTGTACTGTATTTGAAGTAGATGTACTTGTAACAAGTGGACTTCCTACAAAAGGACGGAATTGGTAAGATACCATTGCACGATTTGGAATTGGATTCGGACTTGGGAATGTTGTGACCCTCACTTGAAATGTAACAATTCTTTGAGTATTGTTAGGGATTGTACCTAAATTAATTCCACTAACTGGATTCGCACTCGGCTGTGTTACTCCACCTACTGTTACACTACCAGCTATAAATGTTGTTCCATTTGGAATACTGTCTTGTAATACCACATTTTCTGCACTTCCTGTTCCTGTATTCGGAACGGTGATCGTATATGTGAGAATATCTCCTACACCTGCCACTGTTTTATCAACTGATTTAACAGGGTTAATAATTGGACCTGTTGCATCAATTTGAACACCAAAACCAGCTGCAGCGTATCCATCTCCATTTGTAACAAAACGAACAGTCGCGGACGTTTGATTGTTTACTAATGATGAAGAGGCATCTACATTCGTAATGTCCCACCCCTGTCTTCGAACTGCCAAAGCGATTCCTAACGGCTGATTCAAATTTCCAAATGTGCCGCTCGTATCCAAATTTCCATTGTCATTACAAATTTGTGACTGAAAGAAATTATTTGCAGGGTTTCTCGGTCCGAATAAAGCAACGGTAGCATTTGCATTCGGCCCAAATCGAAGTTGATCTCCAACAATGCTCGAATCACCTTCTTGGGCAGTTACGAGTACTCTTCCTGTAACAGTTCCCGTAGACGGCGTTGCAAAACCTGAAATAATAGCATCAACTGGTGGTGATGAAGCCTCAATAATTTCTTGTCCTGCATACACCGATAAATTCCTTAGTGGTAAACTCGTATTTTGATAAACTACCTCAAGTGTCCAGCCAACTGAACGACTAATTGTCGAATCAAGTGATGTTCTTGCAGCTGGCACAGCAGCTGTCGTATATGTGCCAGCTGCACTAACAAGGTTCGTTACATTAGCTGAACGACTATAATAAAACTGCTTCCCTACTGAACCTTGCTGCGCAGTTGCTGGGTCTGGTGCAACAGAAAATGTTCCCACTGGTGTTGTAAAGGTGATATCATCATTTAAAAACGCAGTAACATCCTCAGTATCAGTCCGGTATGTGCCAGCCCACACAAGTTCTGCGTATAAGACGCTACTCCCAGCTGGAAGGTTCAAAATTGCACTTGAAGAATTTAATGGCCAATCATTCGTCGTTCCTACTGGGAATCCAGGTACTTGAAGTGATGTATTCACCGTTGTGAATACATCAATCGTACCAAAGTTATTGCCTGGTGCAGGTGATGTCGGACTTAGTCCTAACGTGTTCCCAGTGAACGTGACGGCACCAGTTACTGTTGTAGTAAAGCGATTCATAAAAGGCACACAATCATCTCATTTCATTTATAATAAAAAGTGCTCTATACTATAAAATGTAGACAAACTATGTAATGTACGTTGTCCAACAAAATTCCACATATATGGAGAGGAGTTTACTACACTATGCGCTACGTTATCATAACAGGAACTTCACAAGGTTTAGGTGAGGCAATCGCTACGCAATTGTTAGAAGAAAGTACAACTGTTATCTCTATTTCTAGAAGGGAAAATAAAGAGCTTACTAAACTTACAGAGCGATATAACAGCAATTGCACTTTTCATTCCCTAGATCTTCAAGATGTACATAACTTAGAAACTAACTTTAAAGAGATCATTTCATCTATTAAAGAAGACAATGTATCCTCTATTCATTTAATTAATAATGCGGGTACAGTTGCACCTATGAAGCCGATTGAAAAAGCAGAAAGCGAACAATTTATTACGAACGTTCACATTAATTTACTTGCACCTATGATTCTTATATCTACGTTTATAAAACATACGAAGAAATGGAAAGTAGATAAACGCATTATTAACATTTCATCTGGTGCAGGAAAAAACCCTTACTTTGGCTGGGGCGCTTATTGTACAACGAAAGCTGGTGTAAATATGTTTACACAGTGCGTAGCGACCGAAGAAGTGGGAAAAGAATATCCAGTAAAAATCGTCGCTTTTGCACCTGGTGTTGTTGATACAAATATGCAAGCACAAATTCGTGAAACAAATAAAGAAGACTTCACAAATTTAGACCGCTTCCTCGCATTAAAAGAAGAAGGAAAACTGCTGTCACCTGAATATGTTGCGAAAGCAATTCGTAGCTTACTAGAAACTGAAGACTTCCCGCAGGGTGAAGTAATTCGAATTGATGAATAATAAAAAAGCACGCTATAATAGCGTGCTTTTTATTCTATTTCTCTAAAAATATGAGCACAGACTCCGCAATTTGTTCATAACCGATTTCTTGATAAATTTTATTAGTTGTCGGATTCGCTAGATCAGTATATAACGTAGTCGTCTTGTATCCTTCATCTAACATACGTTGACTAAGTGTCGCTACACAATTAGATGCGTATCCCTTTTTCCTTGCTTCTTTCGGCGTATATACGAAATTAACTGTTATATTATTTTTAGTTGGCCTCGTTTTTGCAGCTACAGAAACAAGTTTCCCGTTCACTTCTAGACCAAAGAGACGATGATTAATAAGTAATGTATGTGCCGTTTGTTTTGCCTCCTCTTTCGTAGTAGGAAGATTCACATCTTCGCAAAATTGGTATATCCACTGTTCTATTATTGTTAGTTCATCACTACTTACTTCTCGAAAAATCCCATCTCCGCTCCATTTCTTCTTTACTTCTTTCAACTCATATACTCCTTGCTCCATTACAACATTCGTTTTCTTATTTTCTAACACCGCAATCTCTTCCGCTAATCTCTGTACAATTTTCTTATTACCAATCAATCCAGGAACATTTGGATATACTTTCGTTAATTTTTTTGCAAGTTCCACAATGTCCTCTTCCACAATTTCAGACGTAGCAACAATTATTTGTTTTTTCTCTTCTGTTTGAAGAAATACAACTGCTATTTCTTCCTCTTGTTTTGCTACCCCCATAAATATCGGTTCTTGGACCATTTGTAATACACCTAATATGAGATTATTTTCCTGCTCATTCTTTTCTAAAAATGGTGTAACCTCTTCTTTAAAATTAAGAATCTCTTCATATACATGTAATTGAATCATCGACAATCTCTTCTCTCTATTTATAGTTTCATTAAGTATTGGCGATTAATTCATTAAATCCTTCCTTTACGATTCAATAATATTCGTAGCTAATATATTCAAATCATTTTCAGCTTGTAAAATTCTCTGTTTTTCCTTTTCAAATACCTCTTCTTCTTTTCGAAATGACTCTTTTCGATTTTTAATCATACGCTTCATTTCCTTTTTACTTGGTCCACCGTATACATTTCTTTTTTGAATAAAAGCTTCTGGCGATACAATTTCTTTCCACTCTTTTTCTAACAAATGTATTTTGAATTTTTCTTGTAAGTATATATTTACATCTTTTAAATGTAATTCATAAAGCTCCTTTTTCTGCTCCAATGATATATTCGCGATAACACTTGCTGCATGATGAGCATGCCGAAATGGAATGTCATAGTTTTTTGTTAAAACATCTGCGAAATCAGTTATCGTAATTGCATGTTGATAGGAACGACTTTTCAACGTTTCTTCTTCTACTTTCATCGTTTGAATAACTGCATTCATCATACGAAAAACACGAATTACCTTTTCAATCCCTTTATATAAATATGGCTGCAAGTCATCTTCTGTATCGACAATATCACCAAATGGTGTATTATGAATCATTTGAAATACTGTGAATGCTTCCCCTAAAGCACTACTCGTAATTGCACGAGCGTGTTCAATTGAAACCGGATTTCGTTTTTGCGGCATAATACTACTGATTTGTACATATGGCTTTGCAACAGTAATACCGTCATATTCTTTCGTTGCTAATAACAAAAAGTCATGAATCCATCTACTCGTATTTGTCATCATTACCATAAGTAACGAGCTAACTTCTAATAAATAATCCCCTCCAGCAACAGCATCATATGAGTTCTCAATTACATTTGTAAATCCAAGTAGATGAGCAACTCGTTCTCGTTTAATCGGGAAACTTGTTGTAGAGAGTGCAGCTGCCCCCATGGGAGACTGATTTAAAAGCTGGTACGTTCTTTTCATTCTTTCTAAATCTCTCTGCATCGTATCATAAATCGCTAACGCATAATGACCAAATGTTGTTGGCTGAGCTGGTTGTGTATGTGTATAAGCTGGCATAATCGTTTCCTTATGATCAGCAGCAAGTTGCAGTATACTTTCTTGCAATAACAAATGATGTTCCATTAATCGTAACACATATCGTCTTAAACTCATGCGATACATCGTTACTCCCATATCATTTCTACTTCTACCAATATGCATATTACTAACAAAATCGTATTTCGCTTCTTGAGAAATTAAATGTTCCACTAAAAAAAAGAGATCTTCATGCTGCTCTGTATATAGCAATTGATCTTTCGGAATTCCCTCTATCTTTTTTAGTGCGTTTAATATAACTTTAGCTTCTTCTTTTTTCATTAAACTTTCTTCAGTCAGCATCGTAATATGCGCTTTATGCACTTGAAACATGTCTTTCAATAAGTAATTTCGTTGAAACTCAAATACATGTTGTAATACGCAATCCACGTATGTTTTACCAGGGAAATCAGCGCCTTCACTCTTTATAAAATCTTCTTTACTTTGCTTCATCACCTTTTCCCCTCTCACCTAAGTATTACTACCCATCATACCCATATACAGGAAAAAAGTGCTTGTACATAAAGTGAAACTTTAATGAGTGAGGTTTTGTCCACCCCCACACCAATTGGCCTTTTAGGGGCAGCCCGCGCCCCCATCTACCTTCTTTGCTTTCGCTGAATTTTGATGTAGGGATCTTACTACCTACAATTAGCGGAACAAAAATAAACTCGGTGTTCTCTACACCGAGTTTACTTAATAAAAGTCGCATCATACTTATCACTTTGCAACACTTGGAAATGTAAGTTTGCTAAATGTTTCCGTATTTCTGCACTGTCGTCCTCATTTAAATGATTTGCTAAGAACACAATTTCTGTACAATTCCCACGTTTATCCATCGCATAAACTGCTTTTGTAACTGTCCATGGCGTATAACCATTCTTTTGCCCTGCATGTCTAAATGTTTTACGATATTTCTTAGCACTCATATCTGTCTCAACGATATTCGCCCATACTTTTTCTTCTGCTTCTGTCAGGCCACCTTTATGATTTGCCTTCTGAAGCAGTACCATATAATCGTTTGCCGAAGCAGCTGGTAATCGGTCTGACCAAATTTTATCGTAACGTTCCTCTAAATAAAGAGGGATTTCCTTCTGTAATAATGGTCCCTTCTTTTTTAAGCGCTCATGAATAATTATCGCATATTCACGATATTGCTCTTGAGACATTTCTTTTAACTTTTTCTCTATTTTATATTTCGGAACATGTAATTCTTTATGCAAATATCCTGGGATGTATAAAGATGAAACAATCGGAAATAGTGGTTGATGTGCAGGGAGCGATAAACTTTGTAAATTTCGATTAATGTTATCTAATCCTAACACTTCCATTAAATATTCAGCATTTGCATTCGAACTAAACTTAACCATCCCTTTTGCTACTTCTTCTAAAGAAACCGCTCCTTCAGTTATCTTACCTGTTTTCTCCAAATACTTTTGCCATCTATCTTGCGCACCACCATCTGTATTCGGCACATAATACCGATTCACATCATTAATGGAAACGAAACTAGACGAATCAATTTTCCCTTCTGTAACTTGTTTCGTATATTCAAGAGCCACAATTAGTTTCATCGTACTAGCAACTGGTAATACAACATTTGGATTTACAGAATAAACAATTTTATCATTTCTCTTTACTAAGAGCGCACTATTTTTTTCATCTTTATGTTCCTCAATAAAGGATGCGATATACTGCGCATCATCATTATTTGAACTCCATACTTTTTTCACTAAAAAGTTACCCGATATTAGCAAAACAAAAATACCCACAACCACTGCGCATACTATAGTTTTTTTCAAGTAAAATTCCTCTCCTATTGTGTAACCTTTCTCTATCTATCTCTTACAAACAAAATAATGGAGATGATTATTTTAGTAATCATCTCCATTATTTTAACTTGTATTCTCCCATTATGTCTACGTCATAATTTTCACGAAGTCTTCGAGAAATTTTTTATATTGTAACGACCAACCGATTCGCACCCAATTTTTTAAAGCTTTTGAGTCAGGTTGAGGACGGAAATCACCAATACTTTCACCCTTTGCAATTCCAACTGTATCTACATCGACACGACGATATACATAATCTAACAGGGAGGGATTTGCCGCAACCATCATTGTAACGACGTCATGTACTGGACTACCTGTTATTTTCGGGTTTAACTTTTTATAAGCTTTATAATAATACGTAAATATCGGCTCGATTAACTTATTAAAACTCGTTTTAGAGTGTTTCGTAATATATTTTACCATCTCCGGTGTAATAATAGCTTCAGATGTAACGTTCAGTGGCACCAATGTCACATTCTTAGCATTTTGCATCACTAATTGTGACGCAATAGGATCACCATGAAAATTTGCCTCTGCTACCGGTGTAACATTACCAGGCATTAAAAACGCGCCGCCCATTATATAATATTCTTTCACATACTTCATCATCGGCTTTTCTAAAATAAATGCTGTCGCTAGTGTCGTTGACCTGCCAGCATCGACTATTATTAATTCTCCTTTATACTGTTCAAGAATATCAAAAAATACACAAAAAGGTTTTATATTTGGTGAAAAAGCTTTTGGAGGTTTAATCGGTCCTAAACCGTCTGCCCCATGAATTTCTGGATAATACGTTGTAACATCTCCGGATAAAGGGATTTTTGCACCATTAATAACAGGTATATCTTCCCGCCCTGCCATTTGCAATAAATATGCCGCATTACTTGTCGCCTTTTCTTGTGTTACATTTCCATACCCCGTTACAACACCAACAATATCAATATCAGGATGCATAATTCCATACATGATGGCTAAAGAGTCATCAATTCCCGGGTCTCCCAAAAATAACACTTTTTTCATCGCCCTCAACTCCATCCCCTCAATTGTTATTAATTTATGAATAGCCATACATATACAGAATAAAAAAGAGCAAATTTATACGAAAAAACGCAGTCCTATAAGGACTACGTTCTTCATCTAGCCTATACTGTTTTTCTTCACAGCACTCATGCTTCCTATGATGTAAGCGATAAACGCAAAACAAATCGGAAAGACAACTGTATGTATACCGAACGGATTTGGATAGAAAAGGTGAATACACATATATGAGCCTACCCCAACTAAAATGGAAGCAAGCGCTCCCGTTGCATTTCCTCTCCCCCAATATAACCCTAATACAATCGGCCAAATAAATGCTGCTTCTAATCCACCGAAAGAAAATAAATTTAACCATATTAAAAAATCTGGTGGTTTAATTGCTGCTGCATAAACGAGTAGCCCTACGATACCAGTAATCCACAAACTTCCTTTTCTAATCGTACTGTCTGCTGCATCTTTATTTATGTAATTTACGTATATGTCTTTAATAATTGATGAACTTACAAGTAACAATAACGAGTTTACTGTAGACATAATCGCTGCCATTGGCGCAGCTAAGAAAACACCGGCTAACCAAGGTGGCAACACTTCCATCGCGAGTAACGGCATTACTTTATCTGGTACCGTTATACCCGGAAGTACGACTCGTGCAAATACACCTGTTAAATGCATACCGATCATAATTGTACCTACAACAATCGTTCCAATTATTAAGGCTTGATGCATAGCTTTTGAATTTTTATAAGACATGGCACGAACACTAATTTGCGGTAAACCAACAACACCAATCCCAATTAAAATCCAAAATGATGTCACATATGATTTCGTTAAACTACCATCCGCTCCAAATGGTGTAATTAAATTCGGATTGATTTGCACAAGTTCCTGCATAATCTTTTCAATTCCACCACCGGCAATGACAGTAGCAATTAAAATGATTGTCGTTCCAACCAACATGATAATACCTAATAATGTATCTGATAGCGCAACCGCACGAAATCCACCAATTAATACGTACACAAGTACAGAGAAAGTAAATAAAAATAGTGCTGTTGTATAAGATAAACCCGTTAGCGACTCAATTAATCTTCCACCGCCAACCCACTGTGCTACTGTTGCTGAAAATAAAAAGATAATAATACATAACGCAGAAAGAATCACAACTGCTTTATTATTGTATCTTCCCTTTAAATAATCGATAAGGGTAATGGCTTCCATCTTCCTAGCGATGATTGCAAACTTTTTACCGATAACCGTTAAAACGATATACCCTGTTACAACTTGAATCGCAGATAGCAATACCCATCCAAGCCCCATATTGTAAGCAATACCTGGACCACCAATAAAGCTACTGGCACTACCATATGTAGCAATCATTGTCATCGCTAATAATAAACCGCCAAGCTCACGCCCACCAAGAAAATATTCTTGCAAAAATTTATTATGAGCAGTTGCTTGCACACGTCTTGAAGCATATACACCAATTAAAAATACAACGATAAACGAAATTATCATTGGAATGATTACATACCAATTCATCTATTATTCCCCACTTTTTTCTTCCTCATCGAGTGAAATATCTTGAAATACAAAACGAACAACTAAACTAAGTAAAATAACCATAACGATAAATCCAACGATACAGCTATAAAAAAACCATGCTGGAAAACCGAATACATATGTATATTCACTTGGATTTTTACTACCAAGCCCATAAGCAAATCCGTACCATATTATAAAATTGATAATAGCAAGTCCAAGACCAATTAACGCTTCTCTATGGGCAATTCGAAAGCGTGGATCATCATGATAATTCTTCATTTTCTCCCTCCTCTCACGATGTATTATTGTACCATTGTTCTTCTAGTTTTTCCTACTAGAAAGCAAAAACAAGCAGGATTTCTTATAATTATATAGAAGATTCTCTTACATTACATATTTTTTACAATTGTAACACAAATGAAATTTGAATTTTCTGCATTTGTTAATTATGATTTAAATTAGAGGCTTTCCATCTAGTTCCTACATCCTTGATTTCGGAATAAACGCCGTCTCGTACTGCGTTTACATTATATTTTCAAGGGGGTTATACAATGAGTCAACTAGCTGTAAATCTTCATGAAAAGGTAGAAAAGTTTCTCCAAGGTACAAAAAAATTATATGTGAATGGATCCTTCATTGAAAGCGCTTCCGGAAAGACGTTTAAAACACCTAACCCAGCAACTGGCGAAACACTTGCTGTAGTGTCTGAAGCTGGTCGCGAAGATATTCATAAAGCTGTCGTTGCAGCTCGCATGGCTTTTGACGAAGGTCCTTGGTCACGTATGAGCACTGCTGAGCGCAGCCGTCTTATGTACAAGTTAGCTGATTTAATGGAAGAACATAAAGAAGAGCTTGCACAGCTCGAAACGTTAGATAACGGAAAGCCAATCCGTGAAACAATGGCAGCAGACATACCACTTGCAATTGAGCATATGCGATATTATGCTGGCTGGGCGACGAAAATCGTTGGTCAAACAATCCCTGTTTCTGGTGATTTCTTTAACTATACACGCCATGAAGCTGTTGGTGTCGTTGGTCAAATTATCCCTTGGAACTTCCCACTTCTTATGGCAATGTGGAAAATGGGAGCAGCGCTTGCTACAGGATGTACAATTGTTTTAAAACCTGCAGAACAAACTCCACTATCCACTCTATACTTAGCTGAATTAATTGAAGAAGCTGGATTCCCAAAAGGTGTTATTAATATCGTTCCTGGATTCGGTGAATCAGCTGGACAAGCACTTGTTAATCATCCACTCGTTGATAAAATTGCATTTACTGGTTCTACTCCAGTCGGTAAACAAATTATGCGACAAGCATCTGAATCATTAAAACGCGTTACACTTGAGTTAGGCGGTAAATCACCAAATATCATCTTGCCAGACGCCGACTTATCTCGCGCGATTCCTGGTGCCCTTTCTGGTGTTATGTTCAACCAAGGACAAGTATGCTCTGCTGGATCACGCTTATTTGTTCCGAAGAAAATGTATGATAATGTCATGGCTGACCTTGTCCTTTACTCTAAAAAATTAAATCAAGGTGCTGGCTTAAGTCCAGAAACTACAATCGGTCCTCTCGTTTCTGAAGAACAACAAAAACGTGTAATGGGCTACATTGAAAAAGGAATTGAAGAAGGTGCTGAAGTACTTTGCGGAGGAAGTAACCCATTCGATCAAGGCTACTTCGTTTCCCCTACTGTATTCGCTGACGTTAATGATGAAATGACGATCGCAAAAGAAGAAATTTTCGGTCCAGTTATTTCTGCAATACCTTTTAACGATATTGATGAAGTAATTGAACGTGCAAATAAATCACAATTCGGCTTAGCGGCTGGTGTGTGGACAGAAAATGTTAAAACAGCACACTATGTTGCAAGTAAAGTACGTGCTGGTACTGTATGGGTAAACTGTTATAACGTCTTTGATGCAGCATCTCCATTTGGAGGATTTAAACAATCCGGTCTTGGCCGTGAAATGGGATCTTACGCATTAAATAACTATACAGAAGTGAAGAGCGTTTGGCTCAACTTAAACTAACTGAAAAAGAACCTGACCTATCCGGTCAGGTTCTTTTCATTATGTATGCCTTTAAACTTGCAATCCCCCGCTCACATTCAATACTTCTCCTGTAATATAGGATGCGTATTCTGATGCTAAAAAGGCAGCTGCGTTCGCAATATCTTCTGGCGTTCCAATTCTACCAACTGGAATCGCGCCGACCATCTTTTCTTTCACTTTATCTGGTATCGTTTTTGTCATATCTGTATCCATAAATCCTGGACAAATCGCATTACACGTAATACCAAAACTTCCAACTTCTTTCGCTGCCGTTTTCGTTAAACCTACAACGCCTGCCTTCGTTGCCGCATAATTTGCTTGACCTATATTTCCTTCTCTACTAATTGAAGATATATTAATAATGCGTCCATACCCTTGTTGTCTCATGTAAAGAAGCGCTGGTTGCATACAATAAAAAACACCAGTTAAGTTCACTTGTAATACTTGTTCCCAAGCAGACTTCTCCATTTTATGTAACATTGCATCTCTTGTAATTCCAGCATTATTCACCAAAATATGTAATGTTCCGAATTTTTGAACCGCATATTCAATTAACGACTTCGCTTCATTTTGATTACTTACATCACATCGGTATAAGCTCACTTCATATCCTTCATCCGATAACTCACGTGTCGTTTTTTGTAGCTTCTCTTCATTTACATCGCTAATTAATACTTTAGCCCCTAGTTTTGCATAAACCCTTGCAATCTCTTTTCCAATTCCCTGTGCAGCTCCTGTTACAACAGCTGTTTTCCCATTTAAAAACTCCATCCCTATCCCCCATTTCTATTACTTATACTGTATATTTCGGCTTTTTACTTTCCAATTCCTCTTTGTATAAAAAAGTCTATTTGTGTCAAACTAACTTTGCAACGTCGCATAAAGTGCAAGGAGATTGTGCCGAATGAACAAAAAAAATTTCAAGCAAAGCAAAGCTACTGATGGCATTGATGTTGAGTTCTCTCGTGAACTCGCTGACCACAATGACTTAGAAGCAAACGCACGTGCAAATGCCGCTGATGCACGTCAAAAACGCCAGTCAACCGAAAAATAAGGAAAATACAACCTTATTCTTTTCAACAGGGACCTACTACCCAACAAAATAAACCGAGAGATATCCTCTCGGTTTATTTTCGATATTTTTTTATATAATGCGCCAAAGTAATTAGCGGATATATATGGGCATAGCTATGATAACGAATATAAAACCCATTTGGTAAACCTGTTCCAGTAGGATATTTTTCGTTCACATAAAGATTCGCAAGCAAATATGAAATACCTTTTCGAATAACTGGCGTGTCTGTATCGTAGTAAGAAATGAGAGCATCTAACGCCCATGCTGTTTGGGATGGTGTACTGAATGGTAAAGTAACGAACCTTTTCTCCACACTACTGTGGCAAGATTCCCCCCACCCACCATCTTCATGCTGTATATGTTCAAGCCATAAAGCTGCTCGTTTCAACGAAGGATTGCTAGACGGAATTCCGATTGACCGTAAACCAGTCATAACAGCCCACGTACCATATATATAACAAATCCCCCATTTCCCAAACCACGGTCCATTTTCCTCTTGTACATTCATTAACCAATTTACTGCATTTTGTTTTTGTTTTTCAGACAATTCATTTTGCGCATACGTCCCGAAAAACTCTAACACTCTTCCTGTAATATCTGGTGTAGAAGGATCTGTAATCATGTCGCTTGCATTTTCGATTGGTAAATTTGCTAATAAATTGCTCGTCACACCTTTTTCAAATGCTCCCCAGCCACCATCATTATTTTGTAATCCTTTAATCCAATTAACCCCTTTCTCCCAAGCATAATCTACCTTTTTGTTTCCTCTACTTCTCGCCAAAGCTCTTAGCACAGCTGTTGTATCATCGACATCTGGAATTGTCGTATTCACATCCGAAAAACCCCAACCACCAGGAGTAAGCTTTGGAGCATGTACGCTCCAATCAGCTTTTCTTGTATGCTGTTTTTTTAATAAATACGCTGATGCATTTTGAATCATCTTATTATCTTTCGGAACGTGGGCCTCTTGTAACGCATAACTGAGTAAAGCCGTATCCCATACAGTTGAAGGAGAATTTTGCAAATGATTCCCTCTCTCCGTCTTCCATATATAAGATGTGATTCCCGTTATTGCCTTCTGAATTATTGGAGATTGAATGGAATGTCCTAATGCCAATAAAGCATAAATCATATAAAACGAGGCACTTGCGTAACTATATAACGTTCCATTTTCATCAATACGCTCTTTCATAAAACGTTCGACTTCCTCACATCCTTTATGATGTAACGAAAGTGGATACGATATGATTTGTTTTACATCACTTAATAATGTTTGAAACAACGGAGACCGCTCCTCCCGAAACCATTCTCCGCCTCCGCCCGCAATGTGATTTAAATTTGGCAATAATTTTTTCCCTACTTGAAATCTTTTATTTAAACACAGCATCATCGGAATTAAATGGATACGTGCTGAGCTACTCAATTCAAATATACTGAGGGGCGAATCATTCTGTAGAAACATGATTGGTGTTGGTAAATGAAAGAGTGAAGGATATTCATATTCTCCATGAATCGCTAATAAAAACTTCGTCATAAAATGAGCACGCGCTACCCCACCACGCTCATTTATAAACATTTCCGCTCGCTTCATATTTGCATCTTCTTTTGTATATTTTTTCGATGCAAGCAAGGCGGCATAAGATTGAATTGTAGCAGATAAATTCCCTCCAACTTCATCTTCATACAATTTCCATGTTCCTTCATTTGTTTGCAGTGATGCTAATCTTTTTACAAACGGTTCTATCTCTTTATCTCTACCTAATAATTTTAATAAAAAAATCATATGACAATCTGTTAATGGAGCCCCTTCAAAACAAAACCGCCACGTTCCATCTCGCCGTTGCATCGTTTGAAGTGCAGTCGTTCTTCTCGCTATTTCTTCATCCACTTTTTCATATAATAACAAGTTATTCACCTACCCTTTCGAAATCCGTATAACGATATTCAAAAAGGCAGCTGAATATGTATGAAAACAAAGAAAAGCAGAACATCTAGTATGTTCTGCTCATAAACAATATCCTACTCCGACAATTATCCCTAATAAAGCACCGACTACCACTTCATACGGTGTATGCCCGACAAGTTCATTTAACTTCTTATATTCTGTTTGTCTACCATGAAAAAACTCATTCAATATTTTCGCCTGTTTACTTACTGCAAGCCTTACTCCTGAAGCATCATACATTACAATTATTGCAAAGATAGCCGCAACAGCAAATACAGTACTTTCCACACCTTCCACAACGCCAACACCTGTCGCAAGTGCTGTAACAGTTGAAGCATGAGAACTTGGCATTCCACCTGAAGCGAAAAACTTTGCAAAATCAAATTCACCCGTTTTGACTAATTTAAAAACTACTTTCGTCAATTGTGCTAAAAACCAAGAAATTACAGCGGCCATAAGCGGATCATTATGTAAAATTGTTTCCACGTTCTCAGCTCCCTACTGACTATAATGGAAATTCTATATAGTATCAGTATAAAGAAAAATGCGTAGAAAATACTACGCATTATGATACTTTTGCTGATTTATTTTTTATAAATTTCGGTTGTTTCTGCACTAAAAACTTTGTTTTCGCTACCGAGAATACAAATAATGCAACCCATATACAGAAAAATGCAATCATATGAGTAGATGTGAAATGTTCACCAAATACAAATACACCTAAAATTAAACTAATCGTCGGGGCAATATATTGTAAAAATCCTACCATGTAAAGCGGAATAAGTTGTGCTCCTTTTGCAAAATAAAAAAGTGGTAATGCTGTAACAATACCGGCTCCTATTAATAATAACGTTGATAACATGGAAATAGATCCAAATGAACCGAAGCCATGTACTCCTGTCATAACGAGATAAATAATTGCAAACGGCGTCACTAACATCGTTTCCATCGTAAGTCCAATTGTCGCATCATAGTTTAACAATTTTTTCGTTAATCCATATAATCCAAATGAAAGGGCAAGTGATAAAGACACCCATGGAATAGCCCCAAAACGTACTGTTAAAATGATAACCCCTACTCCAGCTAAACCAACTGCAACATATTGCCAAAAGTTTAACTTTTCCTTTAAAACGACTGTACCAAGTAAAATACTAATAAGCGGATTAATATAATAGCCAAGACTTGCTTCAATGACATGATTATGATTAACGGC
Organism: Bacillus fungorum; assembly: GCF_002746455.1. Lineage (GTDB taxonomy): Bacteria > Bacillota > Bacilli > Bacillales > Bacillaceae_G > Bacillus_A > Bacillus_A fungorum. Next base: position 44,287 of record NZ_NWUW01000020.1, read on the forward strand.
CCATATGTAGACAAACCAGTTTCCGCTAATCAAGACTGAAGCTATTGTTAATGACATTAATAATTTAGGTCGTTTAAAAAGATTCACGAACTCCCCAATAAACTGACGAAACCTTTTCGTAACACCTAATACAAGTAACATAAAAACGAACGCCCAAACGATGCGGTGTGCTAATATTTCATCTGCCGGAACTTCCTCAACCCATTTCCAATAGATTGGTAGGATTCCCCACATCGTATAAGCACCAGCCGCGTATATTATCCCTTTTTTTTGCTGTGCTGATTGACTCCCCATCTTCCTTTTTCTCCTCTTCTCGTTTTTCTCCATTATACGATCCTACATGCTCACTTTACCAATAATCAATCTGCAATTCTTTCGACATTTCTCATACAGCCCAAAATAAGCATACTGTTATAACGACAAGTAACGGTATACCAAAAACAAATTTCTTTTTATGAGTTTTATGGTGAAACATATACATACCGATCCAAGCACCAATTGCGCCCCCAGCTGCTGCTGATAAAAACAACGTACTCTCTGGCGTTCTCCACTGTTTCTTCTTCGCTTTTCGTTTATCAAGCCCCATAAGGCTAAAAGCTATAACGTTAATAATAATAAAATAAATCCATTCCATCGCTTTCTCTCCCTATGAAAAATTCGCTTAATGGTAACATGAAAAAACGATGGAAACAACTGAAGAACACTTTTGTTGCTTCTATCGTTTCAATCATCTTTTTCATATCCATTACATTCACCCCTCTTGTAAAAAACAAAGTCAAAGAGTATTTATTTTATAATTAACAATAATTGTGCATTTCTAGTCTCTCGTTCTTCTTCACCAACTAAGTCATACTTTTTTAAAAGATGAAAAACATCATTTAATATTTCTTGTGAGTGATTACCTTGCAAAAATTCTTTTAACACTTTGAACATCTCTTCAGATAAAAAACTCTTTTGACTTTCAAGCTTATTCATCACATCTTCAATAGAATGATCAATGTTACATGCCATACTAAACTTCCTCCTCTATCCTTTATAAATAATATCTTCCGCTAACGATGTAAACACTTCTCCAACAAGAGAATCTTCGTCATATACAGACGAACCGTTATTTTCTTCACGTTTTGCAAAAGGTACTTGTGCGATTACTTCTGTTTGCAATTGTTCTGCTAACATTTCGCCGCCATCTTTTCCGAACAGATAATTTTTCGATCCATCTTGTTCTTCGTAATAAGCCATATTTTCCACAATACCTAAAATCTCGTGTTTCGTATGTTTTGCCATTACGCCTACTCTAGATGCTACGAATGAAGCTACATTGTGTGGTGTTGTAACGATAATTTCTTTCGCCTGCGGGATCATTGCTGCAACATCAATGGCAACATCTCCTGTACCAGGTGGTAAATCAAGAAGTAAATAATCTAATTCTCCCCAGTGCGTATTCGCAAGGAAATTTTGAATCCATTTATTTAACATTGGCCCACGCCACATAACCGGATTATTTCCTTCCGTAAAAAATCCCATCGACATGATTTTAACACCGTGACTCACGACTGGAATTGCTGTTTGATCAATCATCGTTGGTTTTTGAGTCGTTTCCATCATAGCTGGGATGCTAAAACCATATATATCTGCATCTAATATCCCCACTTTTTTGCCCATACGAGCTAAAGCAGTAGCAAGATTAATTGTCACCGTTGATTTTCCAACTCCACCTTTTCCGCTCGTTACAGTAATAAAGCGTACCCCTGAGTCAGGGCGAAGCATACTCGGCATACCAGTTTCTGTTCTACTATTTTTCTTTAACTTCTCTGTTAGCGCAGCTCGTTCTTCTTGTGTCATAGAACCAAATGTCAAATCTACTTTAGATGCACCAATTGCCTGAAGAGACTCTTCCACATCGTGTTGAATCTTTGCTTTTAACGGACAACCTTGAATCGTTAGCACTACTTCAAGTTTAACCTCTGTTCCATTCATTTGTATATTTCTAACCATATTTAATTCTACAATACTTTTGTGTAACTCTGGATCCTCTACATGTTTTAACGCGTTCATTATTTGTTCTTGCGTAATCATAGAACTCATCCCTTCTCGTATTCTAATTTATATACAACATCTTCTTGTCGTTTCAACTGATCAAAATAGTCATCAAGGCGAAAAAGCTTGTCATCCCCCACTAACAGGCGGAATGAATGCAACTACATCTCCAGCTTTTATCATCTCTTCATTCGTTACAAACTCTTCATTAACAGCCACCATCACTCTATCAAGCGATTGTAAACAATGGTTTGCTTTGAGCCATTCTTTTAATTGCTGAACTGTCATTCCTTGTTTTTCGGAAATTACTAATTGATCTAATCCGACTTCCTCACGCAAATTTGCGAACAGTAAAATTGTAATCATCTTCTCATTCTTCCTTCTTCGGTTTTCCTTCTGGATAAGGTGTATTTTCAAGTTGATCTCCAATCCACATCGTTCCATCTTCCCAAAATTCTTTTTTCCATATTGGGACGATTCGCTTTATACGTTCAATCGCGTATTCATTCGCTTCATAAGCTACTTTACGATGCGGTGATGAAACTGCAATGACTACCGCAATATCCATGATTTCTAACCGTCCTACTCGGTGCGTAATTGCTACTTTTGCGTCCGGCCACTTTTCATTCATTTTTTCCCCAATTCTCGTAAGTTGTTTTACTGCCATCGGTTTATATGCTTCATACTCTAAATGTAGCGTTCGTTTTCCTTTTGTTAACTCTCTCACTGTACCAATAAAAGTTGTAATTGCACCTGCTTCTCTTCTTGCGACTTTATTCGTTACTTCTTCAACTACAATAGGTATATCAACAATCTCAAATAGCGCTTGTCCCATTGGAACCACCTCTCGCTTTACAAAATGTCCAAGGCCATTCACTACCTTCGTTATCTTCCAATAAAAACACATCCACAAACATATCTTTTTTATGCCCTCTTGTCCCGCCTGGCAATACGATAAAAGCATTCGATTCTGCTAATGAAGAAACCGAGCTAGATTTATCAAACCCTGACGGATAAGCAATTAACTGGCCTTCGTTATATGTCAGTTTCGCTCGTACAAATCTTGTAAATGGATTTGGCTTTAGAAAGTCTTCTCCTAATAACGCTTTTTCTCTTTTTACATGTGCTTTTTCACTAAACATATACGTCCGAATACAAGGCCTTACAAATAATTCAAATCCTACGTAACAAGCTGATGGATTTCCTGATAAACCAAATAATAACTTGCCATTTAATTGCGCTACAGTCGTAACACTTCCTGGTCGCATTGCAACTTTATTAAAAAGAACAGATGCACCTAACTTTTCATATATAGTTGGTAAATAATCGTAATCTCCTACTGATACGCCTCCTGTTGTAATGAGCATATCTACTTGACTTAACGCTTCTTTTACAGCTGTGAAACATATATGAAAATCATCGCTAAACTTCCCAAAATATTTTACTCTTCCGCCCGCTCTTCGAATTTGAGACAATATCATATACGTATTACTATTTCGGATTTTCCCTGGCTGTAATGAATCATTTACATCTAGTAATTCACTACCAGTCGCTAATAGTCCAATTACAGGCTTTCTCGCCACTGGCACATCGTTATACCCGAACGTAGCAAGAAGCGCTGATATACCTGGATTAATGTATGATCCTTTCTTTGCAAGAACCGTTCCTTTACGAGCATCTTCACCTTGAAAAGAAATATTGTCGCCTGCTTTGAATGATCGCTTCAATTCCATATAATTGTTGCCAACCTCTTCATATTGACGAGTCAGTTCCAACATAACAACCGCATCACACCCATTCGGAATTTGCGCTCCCGTCATAATTCGAACAGCTTGAAACGGACCTACTTTCTCATCGAATAGCGATCCTGCGCCAATTCCCCCCACTACTTCAAATACAATTGGCGTTTCATAACTTGCTAAATTCGTATCTTCTGCTCTAATAGCAAACCCGTCATACGGTGAACGATTGAATGAAGGTACGTCATGGTCAGCTACTAAATCCTCCGCTAATATACGTCCATAAGCTAATTCAATAGGTAGTAGCTCCTTTAATCCCTCATTAGCAAATCTCATTACTTTACGAACTGCTTCCTCGACCGTAATTGGCACTCTTCTTTCCATTATTGACAACCCTTTCTATTAACCGAATACGCGATAATATAGTTGCTTCGCTTTCGAAATATCATTTGTACCATGAATGAAAACACGACCACCTCGAAAAATAACAACGCGGTAATCATCTAATTGGCAAGATAGTAAATACGGATTCCGATCTACTTCCCCCAGTTTTTTTAATATTTTTTCTACATCGTCAAAATCATACTTCCTATTTTCTACCGGTCTAATTTGAACTGTATTTCTTCCGCATAAAGCAGCTACCTTCGTTTGGTTTTCGTATGATAAATAAGGATAAGTGCGATTCAAACCACACGAAGGGCAATCGTCTGTCTTGATTTTTCCTAGTTTTATAAAATGGTTTTGATTACTCCATATATCAAACATGAAAAATATTTTTCTAATTGCTGAAAAATCTTCTACTAAAATTTTGAGTGCTTCCGCCACTTGATATGCTGCGACGATTTGAACAGTCGGGCTAATAATTCCAGCTGTATCACACGTCACACCTGTAACTGGAACGTTCTTCAGCACACAATGTAAACACGGTGTCTCTTTCGGAATAATTGTATAACTCATACCGTACGATCCAACGCAAGAACCATATACCCACGGGATATTATGTTTTTGTGATAAATCATTTATTATAAATCGGATATCAAAATTATCTGTTGCATCAATTATTACATCTACATTTTTTAATAGGTCTTCCATATTTTCTGCAACTGCATCCACTACGAAAGCATGTATTTGTACTTCCGAATTCATTTGTTCTAGCCGATTTTTAGCAGCGATTGCTTTTGGCATTTTCTCTCTCGCATCTTGTTCAGAGTACAATTGTTGCCTTTGTAAATTACTCCATTCAACGTAATCACGATCAATAATCGTCAACTTGCCAATACCTGCACGTACGAAACTTTCGGCACTTGCACTTCCTAATGCACCTGCTCCTACAATTAACACATGTTTATTTCGGATTTTTTCTTGCCCTCTATTCCCAATTGGTTTGAACAACTGTTGTCGTGAATACCGATCAGCCATTACATACCCTTCCTCTCACGAACTCTATTTCATATTAGAATGTTGTTTTTGATAACAAGCAAAGTACGCAAATCCAACAAAGCCAGCTCCTCCAATTACATTTCCGATAAAGACAGGAACAAAATTTCTAGCAAGATCCATCCACGTCAGATGACCTGCAAAAATAACTGCCGAGATGACAAACATATTTGCTACCACTTGCTGAAATCCAATCACTACAAATGCCATAATTGGAATCCAAATTCCGATTATTTTTCCGACAAAATCACTCGTCCCATAAGCGAGCCAAAGCGCCAGACAAACGAGCCAATTACAACCAATTGCTAAAATTAAAGTTCTCCCAAATGATTCATGTAACTTCCCTTCCGCTATCGCTACCGTTTTATTTAAATAATCTCCCTCTGTTAATCCGCCAAGATGACCGAAACAATACGCTACGAAAATAGCTCCTACAAAATTCATGAAAGTAATCCAAATCCAGTTATTTAGCACACTAACCAATGTAATTTTCTTTGCATAGAATGCCATAGACATTGACATCATATTTCCGGTAATTAATTCTCCTCCTGCTAATACAACGAGCATGAGTCCAACAGGAAAAACCGCTCCTCCTAAAACATTTACTAAACTCCCCCAGCGCTCAGGCAAATTACCTAAAACGCGAATATTAAGTAAAAAACCTAGCGAAATAAACGCTCCTCCTAAAAAACCGAGAATAAGCATTGCTGGCAAGGTCTGACTTACTTTTTGAACACCGGCCTCAATTACAAGCTCAGCAATTTGTTCCGGTTTATGAAATGCCATTACTAATTCCTCCATTTTCTCCAAATAAAAAAGCAGCTTCAAAAAACCTCCTCAAAATAAAGGTTTTTGAATGCTGCTTAATTTCTCTGCACATCTTTTACAGAGATATCAATCATCACTTTTATTATAAAATAGAAAATCTACAACCGTTGCACATTTTCCATTTTGTATATACTTCATGATAGTGTCACTCTTATATATCAACCACCAATATGTGACATTTCAATTTTAGGTACCCTTTTTTTACTTGTATTACTTAAGCGTTCATCTGAATAACGATCTTCTCGGTTGTTCCATATATCGCGTACTATATCTGTTATTTCCTCGTCATTGTATTCAGATCGAAGCAGTTCTCTCAAGTCATTTCCTTTAGAAGCGAACAAACACGTATATAATTTTCCTTCTGCAGAAATACGGGCTCTCGTACATGAGGAACAGAAGGAATCTGTTACTGATGAAATAATACCTATTTCTTCATCACTTCCAATATAACGATAGCGCGTCGCAACCTCACCTGCATAATTCGCTTCTATCCGTTCTAATGGCATACCTTGATGAATCGTATCTACTATTTCTTGTTTAGAGACAACCTCTTTTAAATCCCAACCGTTATAATTTCCAACGTCCATATATTCAATAAAACGAAGAATATGCTTATTTTCTTTAAAGTATTGTGCCATCTCCAAAATATCTTGTTCGTTTTTTCCCTTTTGAACGACCATATTTATTTTAATTTTCATACCAACTTCAGCTGCAGCCTGTATTCCTTCCAGAACCCTTTGCACTTTGCTTCTATTACCATTTAAATAGAAAAACCGCTCTTCTTCTAAGGAATCTAAACTAACTGTCACACGTGATAAACCCGCCTTATATAAATCAGGAGCAAACTTTTTAAGTAACGATCCATTGGTTGTTAAACCGATATCTTCTACACCATCAATTTTATTTAGCCGCTCAATAAGCTTTGAAAGTCCTCTTCGAAGTAACGGTTCTCCGCCTGTAATTCGTAACTTTCTCACACCTAAAGAAACGAAAATACGTGTTATCCTTTCAATCTCATCAAAAGATAAAATTTTATTATTAGACAAAAACGAATAATCAGGACCAAATATTTCTTCTGGCATACAATAGCGACAGCGAAAATTACAGCGATCAGTAACAGAAATACGTAAATCCTTTAAAGGACGTTGTAGTTTGTCTAATGTGACAGATTTCATATTTATCGCCTCGCCTTTTACTTATTTTATATTTAAAACACGCTCTGGATGTGTATATACATTTAAAGATTGATTCCGAATAAATCCTATCGTAGTAATACCTAATTCTTCTGCTAGCTGCAAAGCCAACTCAGTTGGAGCTGATTTTGACAATATAATTTCACAACCAATTTTTGCAACTTTCAATAATATTTCCGAAGAAATACGACCACTAAAAACAATGATTTTATCGCTTATAGAAATATTATTTTTTAAGCAATAACCGTAAATTTTATCTAATGCATTATGTCTACCGATATCCATTCGACTTAACAAAATACCATTCACATCACACAAAGATGCATTATGGACGCCGCCTGTATGTTGAAACGTCACCGCAGATTGCTGCATTTCTTTCATTAATCGAAAACAATCTTCAGCACCAACCTGTACATGGACACCATTCATTTTTTTCGCGCTTAGTGCATCATTTGCAAAAACAAACCCTTGTCTACTCATACCACAGCATGAAGTAATGTAACGTTTATTTTGCATTTGTTCGTAATACGGATTCACTTTTTTCGTTGTGACATGTACAAATCCTTCTTTCTCTTGTACCCAAATGTCATCAATATCTTCATACTTCCGAATGATTCCTTCAGATGCTAAAAAGCCTATCACCATATCTTCTATATATTCTGGAGTACTAACCATTGTAACAAACTCCTGTCTGTTCATTTTAATCGTGACTGGAAACTCTGTTACAATGCTGTCCTCTATATGTTTAAACGCCCCTTGTTCATAACGAAAGATTTCTCTTTCCACCTGTATCGGTTTCACGATCAGTATCCTTCTCTCACGTTATATTTTTATCAAAAACAAATACCGAAACTGCAATATCTTCTTCTACTTTCATATCTGAAAACAGATTCACTAATTTTGCTCCAACAAGTTCCTCCAAATGTTCACGGGAATTCGCAGCATACACTTCTTGAATCATTTTCGTTCTAGCCATATGAACCATTTCCGCACCGTCCATCGTACTTGAAATGAATTTTTCAGTAGGTGTTAAGTTTCCATAAAGAGTCGCAATCGCCATATTTTCAGCAAAAACAGTATGAATTCGTTCTGGTCCTTTTCCGAAAAGTTCCTTTCGAAGTTTTCGTATCATATCATTAAATTCATGCACTTTTTTTGACATACAATTATTCCTCCCAAAAATCCTCATTTTACTTTATTATATATTTTACCAAAATGACCCTTCCGCCCAAACTATTTCGCACAAACATTTAGGCGAAAAGATTCACTTCATGAAGATTATTCGTCTTTTAACCCTTTACCCATACCTTTTAAGAAATGAAGCCCAAACCCGATAGCACGGTTAATGTCTGGGTCTTTTAGTACTTTCATAAGATCGAATACCCCTACTTTTTTATTACTCTCTAGATGTTCATTACCTTCTTCTAGACCTACTAATAAGCTACCTATAAGCTTTTTCGTAAGCTCTGGATCAAGTTCTGTTAAAGCACCCGCAGCCCCCATCATATTATTAATTAAATTTGTAACAGGCTCACGAGTCACTTGACCAAGAACTATTTTTGCGATTGGTTCTTTCGCCTTTAGCATAGAATTTGCAGCTTCTAGCATTCCAATGTCATTTAATTCCCCGACAATATTAAACATTTGATTTAAAGCCTCTTCATTATTAGCTAGAAGCTCTTTTAAATCATCTAATTTTTGCTGTTTTATTTCTTCCTCAGTTAACTCTTGTTGTTGAATCATTTTTATAGGTGCAGCCATATTTTTCTCCTCCTACTTATCCGTTAAATGCACATACCCTGGACGTGCCCACTTACGATGTACCTCAATACCGGCTTGAGGGTGACGTTTTTTATTACGCGGGTTCGCTTTCGGCATCGGATTTTCGCCATCAACTTCTAGCACTTCCATACGCACTTTTGTCTGTTTATAAGCAGGTGTATTCGTACGTACGTCCACAGCAGGACCTGTTAAGAAATTAATTGCCGTTTCATTATCTGTAGAATTCATCGGTAAATATAACTCATTTGCTTTTACACGATCTGTAACGAGTACACGTAATTTTAATGCTCCAAAAGGAGAGATAAGACGAACTAATGAACCTGTTTTCACTCCACGTTCTTTTGCAAGTGCTGGAGAAATTTCAACAAATACACCAGGCACTTTCGTTTGAATACCTGTTGATTTATTTGTCATATTCCCTTCATGAAAATGCTCAAGCATACGCCCGTTATTAATGTGAAGATCAAACTCCGCTGGGAATTCAGCTGGACGTACCCAGTCAGCAATCGCAAAACGAGCTTTTTTATCCGGGAAGTTAAATCCAGCTTGGAAAAGTAGTGGTGTATTCGCGCCATCAAAACTTCCCCAATGGAAACTATTCCATCCTTCAAGTACTTCATAGTTTGCTTGTGAAAATAGCGGTGATAAACTTGCCATTTCAGCAAAAATTTCACTTGGATGACTATAACTCCAGTTTGCACCTAATTTATTCGCAACTTCTTGCACGATCCACCAGTCTGGCTTCGCATCTTCAAGTGCAGGAAGAACTTGATATAGTCTTTGTACACGGCGTTCTGTATTTGTGAAAGTACCTTCTTTCTCAAGAGACGGTGCTGCTGGTAATACAACATCTGCATATTGAGCCGTTTTAGATAAGAAAACATCTTGTACAACGAAGAAATCAAGGCTCGATAACACTTCATGTACATGGTTCGCATTAGAGTCTACAAGAGCCATATCCTCTCCGACAAGATACATAGCTTTCATTTTCCCTTCGTCAATTGCGTGAAGCATTTCAATATTATTAAGACCTGGTTCACTATTAATTTTCACTCCGTAAGCCATTTCAAATTTCGCACGTTCCATATCGTTCGTAACTTGCTGATATCCTGGAAGCCATCCTGGTAAAGTACCCATATCACAAGCACCTTGTACGTTATTATGACCTCGAAGCGGATATGCACCAGCACCTGGACGACGATAATTACCTGTTGCAAGAAGTAAGTTTGAAATCGCAGCGGAAGTATCAGACCCACCTGTATTTTGCGTTACTCCCATACCCCAAAGGATACATGTACCGTCTGCAGCACGAATCATTTCAGCCATTTGAATAAGTGTTTCTTTTGAAATACCAGTCATTTCTTCTGCATATTCAAGTGTATATTCTGTAAGACTCTCTTTGAAATCTTCAAAGAAGTTTACATTCTCATCAATAAATTGTTGATCGTGCCAACCTTGATCAATCATATATTTCGTAACAGCCATTAGCCATACTTGATCTGTTCCTTGTTTCGGGCTAATAAAGACGTCTGAACGCTCTGCCATTTCTGTTTTACGAAGATCAGCCACAATTAATTTTTGTCCGTGTAATTTATGCGCACGCTTAATACGTGTAGCTAAAACAGGATGACCTTCTGTCGGATTACAACCTACAATAATAACAAGACCGGATTGTGCGATATCTTTAATCGTTCCAGCATCTCCGCCCATACCAATTGTACGGAATAGTCCGTCTGTCGCTGGTGATTGACAATAACGTGAACAGTTATCAATATTATTCGTTTCAAATACTTGTCGAGCTAATTTTTGAATCACATAATTGTCTTCATTCGTAATTTTAGATGAAGAAATAAAACCGATAGCATCTTTACCATACTCTTCTTTAATAGATCCTAATTTACTTGCAACTACATTCAACGCTTCTTCCCATGTAGATTCAACAAACGTTCCATTTTTACGGATTAACGGTTTCGTAATTCGTTCTTTAGAATTTACGAAATCCCAACCGAATTTCCCTTTTACACAAGTAGAAATTGCGTTAACTGGCGCATCAGAAGAAGGCTGTACTTTAAGAATTTTACGCCCTTTCGTCCACACTTCAAATGAACAACCTACACCACAAAATGTACATACTGTTTTCGTTTTCTTCGTACGAGTATCACGCATGGCCGCTTCCACTTCTGATACCGCAAAAATACCGCTATATCCAGGCTCAACTTCTTTAATTAAATCTACCATCGGTTCAAGAATATCTGGTTTTAATCCCGTCATAAATCCAGCTTCACCGAGCATCGTTTTCTCCATTAAAGCGTTACAAGGACAAATGGTTACACATTGACCACAGCTCACGCATGAAGAATCATTGATATCAACTCCACTATCCCAAATAACACGAGGACGCTCTGCTTCCCAGTCGATAGATAATGTTTCATTTACTTGTAAGTTTTGACACACCTCTACACATTGACCACATGCGATACATTGATTAGGGTTGTAGCGATAAAATGGATGCGTCATATCAACTTCACTTACATCTACTTTCGGTTCGTAAGGATATTTTTGATGTTCAATCTCCATTAATTCCGCTGTATTATGCAATTTACAGTTCCCATTGTTGTTGTCACATACGGTACAGTATAATAAATGGTTTTCTAGTAATCGATCCATCGCCTCTGTTTGTGCTTCTTTCGCACGAGCAGAATTACGTTCAATGTTCATACCTTCCGTCGCTACTGCCGAACAAGAGCGCATTAACTTTCCGTCAACTTCTACAATACAAGTGTCACATGTTTGAATCGGATCTACCTCTGGCACATAACAAATTTGCGGATGTTCAATCCCGTTCTTATTAATAACGCCCAATATCGTTGAACCAGGCTCCGCTGTATACTTTTTTCCGTCAATTGTAATATGAACCATGTTGTCATTCATGGTCTTTTCCCCCTTTTTGAGAATAAAAAAACTCCACCACGAAAATATACGCACCATATTTTGGCACGTTATTATCATGGTGGAGTAGTTTATTAGCACATCTTGCTAAAATACCAATCCATTTATTCATAAATAAAACGATAGATTCATAACAGGTCATATCACGATTCCATCTTTAACACTATAATTATAGCGTTAAAGTTAAAAATATACAATATAAAATTTAAACTACGCATATGTCAACTTGGAACTATCCATAATAACCCATATAAAGCGAAACTTTAATTATCCTTCACCAATCGGGGTTTTACGGGCAACTCGATCCATTCGGATTTATTGATTATGCAAGAGCATTTCAATATAAGAAATGGAAAGATGTTGAAAACGATTGGCCGAGTGCCTCTTCAAAAGCTAATGTAAAAGTAGCACCTACTATTAAAATTTTAGAAAACGGGATTATTAAATAGTAAAACACGCTACTTACTCTTATACGTTTAAAGAGCGAGTAGCGTGTTATCATTTTTATTTTGAAGCGTATGCAGTTACGCTTCTGTTTCTGGTTCTTCGTTTTCCGCTTGTTCCAATCTTTGCTGCTCTGCAAATTCAGCTGAAATCATTCCATAATAAATTTCTGGATACAATCCAAATATTTGATATACACTTCCTAAAAACGGCATCGGAATCCCTCTTTTCTAAAGTTGTATTGCCACTTTTAAGGATTCCCTTTTCATTCATTATACATTCGTTTTTGGCGTTTCTTCTTCATCATGAACGCTTAATAAATTTTGCCACTTTTTATAAGGAGCACTATTTGGATCTACATAACCTTTCGCGTACGAACGATCCCACAATTGTTTAATAAACATTTCTTTTTCTTTCTTTGCAACCATATCGGCACCTGTACCGTAATAATTTTGGAAATATAACTCAATTTCATCAAGGAATAGCCTTAATAATTCATCAGAAGTTTCTTCTAACGTTGGGTCATATTTTGCTTCACGGTCATACATTAAAATCATATCTAAAATATTATGGACATGCTCTTTACGAAGCCATCTAATATCTTGAGCACCTAATACAAATGGATGTGTATATAAATGTCCACCTTGTATCATCGCCTTTTCTTGTTCTTCTTCAAATCTGGATAAGATGTTTTCATAAATGAACGGATTATGAAGCAACGCTCTGTGTAATTTGTAACTTTCGTTTGAAATATTTTTCCCCATCGACTGAATTAAGAAGCTACGCCCAACGCCGTTATATTGATACACGAACTGTCCGTCAACAGCAACTAAACTAATCCAGCGATACATATACGCGTATAGAAGAGCTCGATTACATTTATCATAATCTAACTTCGTTTGCGTTGCATTTAAGTCTGGCATGAATGCTGGTAAGTGCCAATACTTATCTAAATGCGGCGTTAAACTAGATTTTTTACTATTCAACTTGTTTACACGGCGATAGTACGACTGAAAATAATCACCTTTATCATTCATAAATCCATTTGCAATATGTCCAGACGAAAGCTTAGGAAAGTCTTGTAGTGATAAACCGTAATGTGCACGATAACAAATGACTTCAAATGGCGAGAAAGCTTCATTTACTGTATCCTTTTCTTTAAACATTTCTTGAATTAATTCCTCTTGCAGTTCTTTCTTTAAAGATGGATGTATACCCCAATATTGTAATTCCCTATGATGTGAAACTTTCGGCACGAATGGACTTGCTAAATGGAACAAGTCTTCAATTTTTTCACGGACGTATTCATCACGATCACGCTTCTTATAATCCGCTTCTTTTCTTAGTGCTTCAACGATGTTCAGCTCTAATTTATCTCGATAGCGTATTTGTAATTCATCGTAGCAATAACTTAATATGTGCTCACGATAAAAGTCTTCTACCTTTTTGGATTGAATCTCTTCCGTTTTCGCATCTCTGCAATATTCCCCGTATAAACTCATATAAATTTCTGCTGATATATCTTTCGGTAATACACCTAAATTTAAATGTTGCTGCATATCTTGCCATATCTTTTCTTGCAACTTCTCTTCAGCTAATACGTATACATTCGTTGGGTTTGTTTTCCCTTCAAATTCTTTGCTTCGTTTTTGAATTTCAAACAATAAATTTTCACGTGTTTCATGTAAATTATCAAAAAACCTTTCCCAATATTGAATCATTTTACTAACTGCTTGATATAACGATTGATAAACGAGTTCTAATAGCATTTCTTTACGATACTCATTTAATTTGTGTACATACTGCGTTACAATATCTTCAAATTCTTTTTTAAATAAACGCTGCTGATTATTAATCATTTTTCCAAACCATCCTTGTTGCTGCGCGATTTCTACTCGGCGAACAGCTGTTACCGTTCCATCAATATTACTCACATTAAATTTCTTATCGTAGTTTTGAATTAAATTACGCTTTTGTTCATTATTTTCATGTAGTCGATTCATTTTTTCTACTAACTGCTTTCGAATTTCATACAACATAAAACGAGCTGATACTGGATGAACAGGATCTGTTTTCTTTAAAAACCATGTATTTAGTTGATATGACTGACCTTCAGAACCACTTGGTGAAAAACGGTCTGATTCAATCATGTCATATAAAAGTGTCGTTACATGTTCATGTACGCGGCTCGGAATCGCATACGCATATAAACGAACCGCATGATCCACCCTTGCTACTTCACCTTTCATTTGCTCCATCATTTTCAGCTTCGCAGCCGAAATTTTACACTCATGCTGCAGGCGATTTAATTCCTCGTCTTTTTGCACCGTACGCTGTACATAGCTTTCTACAGCTTCTAAAAACAGTTTAGATTTCGCAACACCAACCTTACCACCCTCTGCTCCTTCACGTGTTTCATTATACATTTGTCTATAGAAAATATGAGCCTGTTCTGGGCGAGTAGCAAGATGTTCTAAATCTTCTAAATAACTTTTCCCACGCTCTGGCTTTTCACGTTGCATACCACGTTTTACATCTTGATCGTATCTTTGTTTCTTCTCTTGAAACAATTGATCTAAATGAAGCCACGATTCATCTAAACCTTGCACTGCCCATTTTAAAGCACAATATTTTAACACATGCTCATACGGATAAATAATCTTTGCCGTTCCTGCCCCGCAATATCGCCCTTTCCCGCTTGATTCTGCTAATTGCTGAATTTGATTATCTTCCTGTGCAAAATGATTTGCAGACATCGGACTAAATAACTGTAAATAAATCGTATTTGCCATTTGCTCCATATAATCTGATAAATTGTGCAGATGGTGTCCATGTAAATTTTCGTAATCGTATAAGAAACAATAATTGTACGGTAAATGATGTTGTTTAATCGTATGATTCGTTCTTCCATCTTCATCTACTTGATCAGGGCGATACTCTAATTCAATTGTTACGCCGCCGCGTTTTGATAATTCTCCAGTAGAACCGAGCGTAATAGCATGTAATTCTTTTAACGAGGCATAGCCATTTGCTTGCACCGTTTCAAATTCTTTCGCACTAACCGTTCTCGTCTTAACTAAAACGTCCGGCATTAAAAACGCACCACGTATTAAAATGTTGTGATGCTGTAGTTTTTTCCGAAGCATTTCACGTAAATATAATGCAATTTGTAGAAACATCCCTGAACCTGTTCCGCCCGCTAGTGATGTTACGATAATGACACGCACTCCATATTCCGTTTGATCGCTTGTGACCGGAAAAATCTTCTCAATTTCTTGCCAAAAGGATGTGAGTTTATCTTCTTTCATCGCAGCACGTAACGCTAAACGGGAAATGACGCGTAACTGTCCTGCCCCTTCTGTCAGTGGTTTATCAAGTATAGTTGGGTCCATTGGAAACCATTCTGGAATCGTTGGATCTCCCGCAATATACTCCCTGGGCGTTTTACTCGAACTCGTTTGCGTCTTAAACTTTCGAATATGATCAAATTTACTCAATGTATTCACATCTGTATCAAATACGTGCATTGCTACTTTTTTTCGGCGCTCCTCAGGCAGCCTTTCATATATTTGATGTGTCACAGTACTACCGATTCCACCTAAACCAATTAATATCGTTGGAACTTGTAATGTCATGTGAACCACCTTCCTATTCTTGCTTGTTTGAAAAGAGGAGGAAATATACTACTCTCCTCTTTTCCCCATCTACTATTCACACTCGTATTTGTAAATCTCCTTACCATAGCCTCTATCAATTACTAAAAGTTCATTTGGATATAGTGTCTTATGTTCCATTCCAACCTCATCCTCTGTTATAAACATCCCATCAATAATCATTCCTATTACTTGTGACTCTTTCGCTACAAATATCGACTTCGATCCTTTCTTTGCTATAAACGTAACGGATTGCACAGTCTTTCTTTCTGCTCGGAATGGAATGCCAAAATAGTGCTTCCACCATTTATTTTTAAGTAACTCTGGTTCAGATTGATATAACCAATCTTTCGCTACCTCTTGATCCCATTCGTAATACAATAGTGCTTTCCGGTGAAATCTTGGACGGACAATCCATCCTAAAACGATTATTCCTACTATTAACAGTAATAAAGTGATAGGAATAACAAACTTAAAAATAAGCGCATACTTTTCATAAAACGGTGCATTTTGAATATGAAGTGATATTTTTTTCTTTACTTCTTGTAATTTTGAATCCTGTACTACGATGGTAGCTTCTACGGTGCCGGTATCTGTAAAATTGAATGTGTCGGAGTAATGAGGTCGAGGATACATATAAATTTGATTGCCATGTTGTTTTATTTCATAGTTGATTGATTGTTTAGATATGACACCAGTAGATTTTAATAGTTTCTTTACAGCTTCTTCTGTCATCGGCTTACCATCTAACTGTGGTTGTATAATAAACGGTTTACTATTTTCTAAATTCGTTACTTTTTCTTCATAATCTTGTGTTACGGTTTGCAGTGATAATTTCGGCTTTTCCGTTACTTCGATTTTAAATTCTTTCGTTTGTCGGTAAAATCCCTTTATGTTCATATGAACTTTCCCGCGCACTAACCCTTTATCAATCTTCGTTTCGTAGTAAAATACATGTTTTTTATCGTCCCACTTCATCGGGTACTGTTTTCCGTCTATTTCTACTTCTGCCTGAAAATATGAAGACTGAATTGGTAATTCCGTAGGCTTCGCTTCAATAACAGCGGTAACACCTTCGTACATTTTTTCTACATTTTTTTGACTACTATCATCTTTATCATAAGTAGAAACAGTGTAGTTAAGCGCCGGTTCAACTAGTACTTGTAGTCCTTCTTTCTCAATGTCCTGGTCCACTTCTATCGTATAAGTCCCTGGTTTAATAACTTCCTCATTTTCCGTACTTATATGAACTATATTTCCGAATAATTTCGCTTCTCCTGGTGCATGTATGGAAAACGAAGATTGTAATTGTAATGGTTTAGAAATTTGTGTGACCTGATAATCGGGCAGAGAAGGTGATTGTCGTACAAGCGTCATACGCTTTAACGGAAATGGTGTTGTAATCTCTACTTTCTTCCCTACTACTTTCGTTTTTACAATCGATTCAACAGATGAGAACGGATCACGATTTGCGACTAATGCCGCCACCTGATTGACGCTTTTTACAATACCATCCTCTCCACTAGACGGCATCGTAACTCCATTTATCTCTTTCTTCCATATTTCTTTAAACGTATTTAGTTGTGCTTTTTCTTGCTGTCCTAAATCCTCTTCCATCGTAATTAAAACCGGATGTAACGATATCTTTTTTACATCCATTTCTTTCTTAAACTGTGCTAACTTTTGTGTAATTTGTTCTTTTCCGCCAACCTTATCTTTCTCTAAATCATTAAATGCCCCGTCAGTTAAGACAATAAGCCAAAATTCACGTTTTCCATCTATATCTGCTTCCTTTTTTATAGATTGCATCGCCGTTTCTACTGCGCTAAACGGAGTATTTAAATACGTTTTCCATGCTCCAATTCCCTCAATTTCCGTTTGTCTCTTATCTTTCGTTAATGAAATGTTTAATGGATCATTCGGCTTGCTCATTGGAACGTAAGAAAATTTATCTTTTTCATCTAATAGCGCAACTAAACTTTGCAAAGCGTAATTGGCATATTTCCAGCGATCGTTATTTCTCATGCTGCCCGAATCATCATATACAAGTGAAACGACCCTTGCCTTTGCCTCCTCTCCTTTTGCAAAAGTCCAAAAAGGATGTAACCATATAAATAGAAACAACATGAATGTGGCACAAATTCGAATTTTCATGATGAGGCTTCGCCACCTTTGTAGACAAATTCCTATGTTTAAATTTATGAGAGGATACAAGATATATGACTTGTATTTTAGGACAACTAACACACCATAACTTTATTATGTAAACAGTTGTATAAGCTGAATATTATTCTTTCTAGCATTTTCTATCCGATAATGTAAGTAAAAAAGCCTGTTTAAGCTCTACACTTCAAACAGACTTTTCCTACTTTTCATATTGAAAACACATATCAAAAAGTTTGATTTATCGCTTCACATACACTTCAACAATTGGATTCTCTTTATTATCCGCATGCAAGCGTATATTCTCTTCACTTGTACTATAAATGCTAGCTAATAACATAATTGTTAACACATTAGGAGTTTTTGCATCGCTCCCGTATTTCCTTTCCAGCGCTTCCTTATACTCAAAATCCAAGTCCCCCTGTACATATGTATACACTTCAAAACCATCTTCTAAATTGCAAACTACTGTATCGATAATATCTGCACCTATTTGCTTCTTCATTTCCTCTCGCAACGCTTCAATAAACTCTTCCCACGGTACTTCGTATGTCTGAAACTGATCTGTAGATTTCATGACTTTTCCTCCTTATATATCCTCTTCCTATATTTCCCCTTTCCTATAACAATTATGATAGTTAGGGCATTCGTACAAGCCGCACTTGTCCCCTTTACATATCGTATTACTGTAATGGGGAAGGAGGAATGAATATGCATAGACAAAAATGTTATGATACGTGCCAACGTTATTTCGGTAAAGTCGTTCGCATTGAAGATCGTGATGGTCGCATTCATTTAGGCAAAATAATTGATGTGACGAAAAACTCTGTATGGATTGAGCCAGTGCAACAGCACTCATCTTTTGATTCAGGATTCGGATACTATGATGCATATGCAAACGGTGGTTGCGATCTTTGCGGCGGCATTAGCAGATGCGATAGTTGTGGATTTGGATGCGGTGGTGGATTCAGCAGCTGTGGATGTGGCGGCCGTGGTTGCGGTAATTGTGGTGGCGGTAGCTGGGGCGGCGGCGGTTGTGGCTGGGGTGTTGAACTCGGATTTGGTTTTATCTTTGGAATTACATTAGCTGCATTATTTTTCATTTAACATAAGTAAAGAGTTGACTATCTTTAGCCAACTCTTTTTCTTTATTTTTCACATATAAAAATACGATGACCTAAAATGTGTTGGTACATAAGCCTTATATTTTCATGTTGCACCCATGCCTCATATAACTCATTCGGAATAAATTGTGATACATTCCATTCCGGCTCTTCTATATAAGCAGAGATTGTTTCTGCAATTGTACCACCGCCAGCAATAGTAACCCGCTTAAAATTTGCTTTCTGAAATAATTGTACCCACTCACTCTCAGTTAATAGCTCTTTCATCCCGTATAATTGAGCAATTTTCTCTTCCTCATCTTTATCAATATGCCTATCAATAATCATTTCAATGACAACAAGCTTACCGTCTTTCTGTAGTACACGATAGCACTCCGAAATAACCCTTTCTTTGTCTGTAAAAGCGATGATTGATTCTCCAAGTACGAATTCAAATGAGTTATTCAAACACGGTAAATTCTCTACATTTTCTTCAATTAATTGTATATCTAATCCTTCAAACAACCATCTATCTTTCGCCTTTTGAATCATAATCTCATTCTTTTCAACCGCCGTTACTTTATAACCACATTCTTTTGTCATATACGCCGCTGTTTTCCCCGTACCGCAGCCTATCTCAAGGACATTTGCTCCATATTTAAAAGGCAGTTGTGCTAACAATTGTTTTGTTAACGTAAAACCACCAGGATGAGCACTCCCTATTCCGTAATAAGCTAAGAAATCGATGTATGTGTTTCGTTTCATGGGATTCTCCTTTAAATTTTCTATAATACATATATTCATCCATTAATAAATCGTGCATATAAAAAAAGCATTTCCAAGTGCTATACCGCAGCTTGAAAATGCTCTTATCTTTTTTATTTCTCTTCTACATACGCCCATTTGAAACTATATTCCGGACTAATATTGTGTTTCACGATTCCCTTTATATTTGGTTTCATTACATATGATCTAGCATTTTGATATAATGGTACAAGCGCTACATCGTCTTCAAGTAATATTTTTTCAGCCTTTCCTAACTCTGTCCAACGTTTTTTTGCATCAGCCATCCATTCTGTCTTACTTTTATTAATAATGTCATCATATTTTGAATTTGAGTAGCTCATCTGGTTCTGCGAATTTTTTGTCTCAAACATATCAAGATATGTCATCGGATCCGCATAATCCGGATTCCAGCCACCATATGAAAAATCATAATCTTGGTCTGATTCTAATTTTAGTTTTTGCTTAAATGGTTGCAGTTTAATATTTACTGTCACGCCTTTTAGGTTTTTTTCAACTTGATCTTTTACATACTCCCCTACTTTTTTCGCATTACCAGTATCATAATTTAATAACTCTATCGTCACTTGATCTTTTCCTAGTTCTTTTTTCGCTTCTTCCCAAGCTGCTGCTGCTTTTTTGGAGTCCTGTTTTAAACCATTCTTAAACGTTTCTGCGAAATCTTTACCGTCTGGTCCACTTGCTAAACCTT
The DNA here is from genome assembly GCF_002746455.1 of Bacillus fungorum. Lineage (GTDB taxonomy): Bacteria > Bacillota > Bacilli > Bacillales > Bacillaceae_G > Bacillus_A > Bacillus_A fungorum. Next base: position 65,110 of record NZ_NWUW01000020.1, read on the forward strand.
TTGGTACTAAGTAATCTACTGGTTTTGAACCATCATTTAAAATGACATTCGTTAAAGCTTTCTTATCAATGGATAATGCAATTGCTTCACGTAGTTTTTTGCTCTTTAACGGTGTATCTTGCCCACCACGTTTTTGGTTTAGACGTAAGTAAAACGTACTTGTTTCCGAATATGCGCCAAACTCTTCTTTATTATTTCTATACTTATCAACAAATTCACCTGATAAAAGCGCGAAATCAATCGCACCTGTATCATATAAATTTACTCTAGTAGCTGGTTCTTTTACTACACTATAATTGATTTCTTCTAGTTTTACAGTCTTTTTGTCCCAATACTGCTCATTTTTCTTTAATTTCCAGCCTTGCTCATGTTTCCAATCAGTAAGAACGAACGGTCCGTTATATACTGTTGTATCAGACTCTAAACCGAATTTATTCCCTTTTTCTTTTACAAACTTTTCATTTAATGGATAGTATGACGCAAATGCCATTAAGTTCAAGAAATATGGTACTGGTCTTTCTAGTTCCACTTCAAGCGTATAATCATCTACCGCTTTTACACCTAATGTTGCAACTTCTGCTTTTCCTTGGTTAATTGTTTCTGCATTTTTAATATAGTAAGCAATAAATGCATACTCAGCAGCTGTTTTTGGATCTACTAGACGTTGCCATGCAAATACGAAATCTTTCGCTGTTACAGGATCACCGTTTGACCATTTTGCATCTTTACGTAATTTAAATGTATATTTTTTACCATCCTCACTTTTTGTGCTTGACTCTGCTACAGCTGGAATTGGCTTATTATCTTTATCAAGTCGATATAAACCTTCCATCGTATTCCCTAAAATTTGTGCGCCAAGTGTATCTGTACTTTTTGAAGTATCCATTGTCGGAATTTCATTCGTTTCTGTACGATTTAGCACTTGCTTTGCCGCATATTTAATATCCGCTTTCTTCTCTTCCCCACCATTATTAGACGTTGTAGTCGGTTTCTTCTCCCCACCAGAAGATCCAGAACATGCTGTTAAAGCCATACTCATTGCCAAAACTGGTGCTACAACTGCCGTGAATTTTTTCATCTTTTTCTTCATTCTTATACCCTCCCCAATTATATGTAAGCAACTAACTTTGAGAGATTTTCTATGAACTTAGTTATTAATACCTTTTCACTAATTAACATCCTGTTAATTATCCTCATTTTTGAAATTTCACTTATCTTATTTTTATAGTAACTAAGTATTTTACTATTACTACTATACGAATTCTCCCCCATCTACTATATGTCAGTACCACTTTTCTTATTCTCCTCTATTTAATTTAATAGAAAAAGAGCGTTTTAAAAGGAATTATGAACTGCACCCCAATTGTTAGACACATAATCTAACAATTGGAGGTGCAGTTTTTCTATGGCTAAATTTACAGTTGATGAAAAAATACACATCGTTCTACGTTATTTGAACGGAAATGAAAGTTATCGAGAAATTGGTAGAGCGGTTGGTGTAAGGGACACAGTCATTTTGAATTGGGTAAACCAATATAAGCAAAATGGTGTGGAAGCTTTTCTAAAACGATGTACAAATTACACACAACAATTTAAACTAGACGTACTAAACTTTATGATTGAAAACGGTATGTCCTTATTTGAGACGGCAGCTATCTTTAACATTCCTGCCCCTTCAACGATTTCTGTTTGGAAAAAACAGCTCGAAATACAAGGAATTGATGCCCTTCAATCTAAGAAAAAGGGGCGTCCATCCATGAAAAAAGAGTCAAATAAACAATCAAAACAACCTTTAGCTGAAGGGTCAGTCGAAGCACTTGAAGCACGTATTCAACAGCTTGAAATGGAAAATGCGTACTTAAAAAAGTTGAATGCCTTAGTTCAAAACAAGGAAAAATCATGAAACAGGACAAAGCGCAAGTAGTCTATGAATTAAGGCATAAATATTCGGTGAAAGCACTTGTAGAGCTAGCTAACATTCCACGAAGCACGTATTATGATTTAGTAAAGAAAATGAATCGCCCGGATTTAGATGCCGATTTGAAAGCCGAAATTAAAGCGATTTATGAGGGAAATGAAGGTCGTTATGGCTACCGTCGTATTCGTGATGAGTTAACGAATCGTAGTCAAAAAGTGAATCACAAGAAGGTTCAGCGCATTATGAAAGAGCTTGGATTAAAGTGTGTTGTGCGTATGAAAAAATATAAGTCTTATAAGGGGAAAGTTGGTAAAACTGCACCCAATATTTTAGCACGCAGTTTTCATGCAGATGCACCAAATCAAAAATGGGTAACAGACATCACAGAGTTTAAATTGTTTGGAGAGAAACTGTATGTATCACCTGTATTAGACTTGTATAATGGTGAGATTATTACCTATACAATTGGCTCTAGACCGACGTATTCACTTGTTTCAGAAATGTTAGAGACAGCATTAGAACGTTTACCTGAAAATCACCAACTATTGATGCATTCAGATCAAGGGTGGCATTATCAAATGAAACAATATGTCCGGACACTTGAATCAAGGGGTATTGTGCAGAGTATGTCTCGAAAAGGAAACTGTTATGACAACGCAGTAATGGAGAATTTCTTTGGGATCATGAAGTCGGAATTCCTCTACATAAAAGAGTTTGAAAGTGTAGAGCATTTCAAAAGAGAATTAGAAATATATATAGATTATTACAATACGAAACGGATAAAGGCAAAATTAAAAATGAGCCCGGTGCAATACCGGACTCAATTTTATCAAGCTGCCTAATGAAATAACCGTGTCTAACTTTTAGGGGTCACTTCATTATCTACTTTTAAACACGCTCTTTTTCTATTATTTGCCTTCCGTTACATAAGCCCACTTAAAGCTATATTCCGGACTAATGTTATGTTTCACAATGCCTTTTACATTCGGTTTCATTACATATGCTCTACCTGTTTGATATAAAGGTACCATCCCTGCATCTTCTTCAAGTAATAATTTTTCTGCTTTACCTAACGTTTCCCAACGTTTTTTCGCATCAGACATTAACTCATTACCTGCTTTTTTCACCATATCATCATATTTTGGATTCGAATAACTCATTTGGTTATACGGGCTCTTCGATTCAAACATATCAATAAATGTCATTGGATCCGAATAATCTGGGCTCCAACCTGCAAACGAAACTTCATAATCTTGTGCTGACTCTAATTTTAGTTTTTGTTTGAACGGCTGAATTTTCGTGTTAACCGTTACACCTTTTAAGTTTTTCTCAATTTGATCTTTAAAGTAGTCAGCAATTTTTTTTGCAGTTCCATCATCATAGCTTAGTAATTCAATTGTCACTTGATCTTTTCCAAGTTCTTTTTTCGCTGCTTCCCAAGCTGCTGCACCTTTTTTCGGATCATATTTCAGACCATTTTTAAATGTATCTTGGTAATCTTTGCCGTCTGATCCTGTCGCAAGCCCTTTTGGTACTAATTGATCTGTTGCTTTTGAACCGTTATTTAAAATAACATTTGCTAAACCTTTTTTATCAATTGATAATGCGATTGCTTCGCGTAGTTTTTTGTTCTTTAACGGTGTATCTTGTCCGTTACGCTTTTGATTTAAGCGTAAGAAGAATGTACTTGCTTCTGAGTACTCACCATACTCCTCTTTGTTCGATTTATATTTATCAACGAATTCTCCTGATAATAGTGTGAAATCAATTGATCCTGTATCATATAAGTTTACTCTCGTCGCAACTTCTTTTACTACACTATAGTTTATTTCTTCTAGTTTTACAGTCTTATTATCCCAATACTTATCATTTTTCTTTAGCTGCCATCCTTGTTCATGTTTCCATGAAGCCATAACGAACGGTCCGTTATACAGCGTTGTATCTGCTTCTAAACCAAACTTATCTCCTTTTTCTTTTACGAACTTTTCATTTAAAGGATAGTATGACGGGAATGCTAGTAAATTTAAGAAATATGGTACTGGCTTTTCTAACTCTACTTCTAGTGTATAATCATCTACCGCTTTTGCTCCTAATTCTGTTGCAGCTTTTTCACCTTTATTAATTGCCTCTGCGTTTTTAATATAGTAAGCAATAAACGCATATTCTGCAGCAGTATTTTTATCAAGTAAGCGCTGCCATGCGTACACGAAATCTTTTGCTGTTACTGGATCACCATTTGACCATTTTGCATCTTTCCGTAGTTTAAATGTATATTTTTTGCCATCCTCGCTTTTCGTACTAGATTCTGCAGCAGCCGGAATTGGCTTATTATCTTTATCAAGACGATATAAACCTTCCATTGTGTTTCCTAAAATTTGTGCCCCTAGCGTATCAGTAGATTTAGAAGTATCCATCGTCGGAATTTCTTGGTTTTCTGTACGATTTAACACTTGTTTTGCTGCGTATTTAATTTCAGATTTTTTCTCTTCCCCACCACCACTAGACGTCGTAGTTGATTTCTTCTCCCCACCAGATCCAGAACACGCTGTCAACGCCATACTCATCGCTAAAACTGGCGCTACAACCGCCGTGAACTTTTTCATCTTTTTCTTCATTTTTGTACCCTCCCCAATTATATGTACGAAACTAATTTTGAGAGATTTTCTAATAATTAGTTATCAGAAAATTCTTATTAATTAATATTCTACTAATTTTTCAGCTTTTGTAAAGTTATTTTTAAAATATTTAGAAAATTTATTCTAATTAACGATAATAGTCTATTTTCTATTACCATGCTACAGGTATCCCTCCATCTACTACATTTCGTTCTTTCTCTACTCTTTCATTTTCGTGTCATTGTACAATAAAAAAAGTACTTCGAAGCAGATAGACTGCTTTGAAGTACTTTTTTTATTATTTTTCAGTAACATATGCCCACTTATAGCTGTATTCTGGGCTAATATTATGTTTAACAACACCTTTAATATTTGGCTTCATAGCATAAGATCTAGCAAGTTGATATATAGGTACAAGCGCTACATCTTCTTCAAGAAGTAATTTTTCAGCTTTTCCTAGCTCTTCCCAACGTTTTTTCGCATCTCCCATTAATTCGCCACCAGCTTTTTTGATCATATCATCATATTTTGCATCAGAGAAACTCATTTGGTTATGAGAATGATTTGTTTCAAACATGTCTAAATATGTCATTGGATCCGAATAATCTGGGCTCCATCCACCATATGAAATATCATAATCTTGCTCTGTTTCTAATTTCAGTTTTTGCTTGAACGGCTGAAGTTTAATATTAACTGTTACACCTTTTAAATTCTTCTCAATTTGATCTTTTACATATTCCCCAACTTTTTTCGCATTACCAGTATCATAGTTTAAGAACTCAATTGTAACTTGATCTTTTCCAAGTTCTTTTTTCGCTTCTTCCCATGCAGCAGCTGCTTTTTTCGCATCTGGTTTAATACCGTTTTTAAACGTTTCTTGGAAGTCTTTCCCATCAGGTCCAGCCGCTAAACCTTTCGGTACTAAATAATCCGCAGGTTTTGACCCATCATTTAAAATAACATTTGCTAAATTCTTTTTATCAATTGATAGCGCAATTGCTTCGCGTAATTTCTTGCTCTTTAACGGTGTATCTTGTCCACCACGTTTTTGATTTAAACGTATAAAGAACGTACTTGGTTCGTTATACACCCCATATTCCTCTTTATTATTTCTAAATTTGTCAACGAATTCTCCTGTTAATAAACCGAAATCAATTTGACCACTATCATATAAATTCACAATAGTTGCTGGCTCTTTTACAACACTATAGTTGATTTCATCTAATTTTACAGTCTTTTTATCCCAATATTGATTGTTCTTCTTCAATTTCCAACCTTGTTCATGCTTCCAATCCGTCAGAACAAACGGCCCATTATATACTGTTGTATCAGATTCTAAACCAAACTTATCTCCTTTTTCCTTCACGAACTTCTCATTTAATGGATAGTACGATGGGAATGCTACTAAATTTAAGAAGTATGGTACTGCTTGTTCTAATTCAACTTCTAAAGTAAGGTCGTCTACTGCTTTAACTCCTAGTTCTGTTACAGGTTTTTCACCTTTATTAACTGCTTCTGCATTTTTAATTGGGAATGCAATAAATGCATACTCTGCAGCTGTTTTTGGTTCTAATAAACGTTGCCATGCAAATACGAAATCTTTCGCTGTTACTGGATCACCATTAGACCATTTTGCATCTTTACGTAATTTGAATGTATATTTTTTACCATCCTCACTCTTCGTGCTTGATTCTGCCGCTGCTGGGATTGGTTTATTCTCTTTATCTAATCGATATAATCCTTCCATTGTGTTCCCTAAAATTTGAGAACTTAATGCATCTGTACTTTTCGAAGTATCCATTGTTGGAATTTCCTGATTTTCAGTTTTATTGAACACTTGTTTCGCTGCTAATTTTTCTTCTGATTTGCTATCTCCGCCAGAGCTAGAATTTGTGCTTGTCTTCTTATCTCCACCTGATGTAGAACATGCTGTTAATGCCATACTCATTGCTAAAACTGGTGCTACAACTGCTGTTAGTTTTTTTATTTTTTTCTTTTTCACTTTCTGTACCCTCCCTAATTCTTAACGCTCTCATTTAAGAATTTTCTGATAATTCTGTTTTTCTTTATATATTTATCAGAAGATTCTTATTAACTATTATTCTACTAATTTTTTGAGTTTTGTAAAGTGTTATTATTGAAAATTTTAAAAAAATTATTTTATTACAGTAATATTCATAAAAATTCCATAATCTTTTAAAACACTATACCTCATTGAATTCTATGTATTGATTTAATAGTCTTTATATCCCTTCGCTACAAAACACCTGTAAATTACTGTTAATAAATAATGTATATTATAACAAACCTCTTTTCTACAAAAATAAAAAAGTCAGCAAAGCTGACTTTTTTATCCGGCCATTTTCTCTCTTTTCATTCCCTCTACTACTTTCATATACTTCTCATCATCAAATTCATTTTCACTTTTTGCAACAACTACAATCGCAATACCGTTACCAATTAAATTGACGATAGCACGTGCTTCTGACATGAAGCGATCTACGCCTAGTAATAGCGCTAACCCTTCTAACGGAATAACATTCATTGCAGACAAAGTAGATGCTAGTACAATAAATCCCCCGCCTGTTACTGCTGCTGCTCCTTTAGATGTAACTAATAAAATAGCTATTATAGTTAATTGTTGACCTAGTGAAAGATCGACGTGAAAGACTTGTGCTAAAAATATAGTAGCCATGGATAAATAAATCGTTGTTCCATCCAAGTTAAAAGAATAGCCTGTTGGCATGACTAAACCTACTACTGGCTTTGAACACCCGAAGTCTTCCATCTTTTTCATCATTCGCGGCAGTACTGATTCTGATGATGATGTCCCGAGAACAATGAGTAATTCTTCTTTAATATGCGCTAAATATTTCCACAAACTGAATTTGTACATTTTACAAATAAAATTTAAAACAATAAAAACAAATGATTCATTCGTTTCCTCCTCATCAAAAAAAGCCCACTCATATAGTGGACTTTCTACTCTATAATGGTAAATCCCTCTTCCTAAATACAACAATTGCTATTATAAATATAGTAAGTGCTCCAGCAGTTAAACCTATACTCACTGGCCATATATTATACGCTCCCTCAGCAATTTCTTTCGGACGAAATAGCGTAAATAATGATATATTTCTCATCCACTCTAACTTATCGCTTAATTTACCTACCATATCCGTTACGAAAAATAAAATAGTTAAACTCGCTGAGTAGCTAAGTGCCTTTCTTTCTTCATTACATATGCAAGAAAAGAAAAATGAATAAGCACTAACTACTAAAAATATGATCCCTCCGACTACGTTTATTTTCAGGAATAATTCTTTATTTAAGTTATTATCTTGTAAAAACCATTCTGCACCTACTATACCCGCTACATACGTAACAGATACAATAATCAATAGTCCCAATATGAGAATAGCCGCTTGCGTGATTGCAATTTGCACTCTAGATACAGGTGTTGCTAGCAAGTATGCCATTGCTCCTTTATCGACATGACGTGCAATTAAATGCGTTGCAACTGTTACGCAAAAAATTGTTAAAATGATAATAAACAATAGACTATAATATTCACCTGCTAAAAAATCCATTACGTTTTGAATCGGACTTTCCATACCAACAATTTTTTTCACACTATCAGGCATAGCACTTATTAATTCATTTAACCCTTTCGCTGATACCATTGAAGGGAATATCCAAATTAATAGCCATAAATAAAGAGCTGCACCCGTAGCATAACTCCAAATGCTTTTTTGCGTTTCTTTCAAACTAGCTAAAAATAGTTGCTTATTCATGCTTTATCCCTTCTTTCTTATCGTAATAATGCATAAATAAATGTTCTAAATCCAGTGCTCTCGTTTGAAGTGCCGTTACATTATAGTTTGAAAGTGTTTGTAAAACAGTTTGATAGTTTCCTTGTACAATAATAGACGCCTCTCTACCTTTCACCGCTTCAAATTGCAAATCACATTGTGCAAGAGATTCAATCTCTTCTTGCGATGATACTGTTACATCTATCACTTGTCGTCTCATACTTTGTAGATCATGAATATTTTCAACCGTTACAAGCCGACCATCTTTAATAATAGCTACTCTGTCACAAGTTCTCTCAATCTCAGTAAAAATATGTGACGACATAAGGATTGTTTTTCCCCTTTGCTTTTCCTCTACTATTAAATCTATAAACACTTGCTGCATAAGTGGATCGAGTCCTGATGTTGGTTCATCTAAAATTAACACTTTCGGATCATGCATAAAAGCAGCAACAATCCCTACTTTTTGTTTCATTCCTTTAGACATTTTGCGAATCGGTGTTTTTACATCAAATTGCAGACGTTCTATTAGTTCATCTCGTCTTTTCGTATCCTTTAGCCCGCGCATTCCTTGCATTAACTTCAGAAATTCTAATCCGTTCATTCCTTCAATAAAAGAAATTTCACCCGGCAAATAACCAACTTCTCTTTGAATTTTCGCAGCATCGTCCCAACAATCTAATCCGAAAATGGAAGACTTTCCTTCTGTCGGTTTTATAAACCCCATTAAATTACGAATTGTTGTGGATTTCCCTGCACCATTCGGCCCTAAGTAACCGAACACTTCTCCTTCTTTTACATCAAAGGTTATATGAAACAAACCTTTTCCATTTGAAAACTGTTTTGTGACATTTTGAACTGAAATCATAATTCCACCTCATTTTTTGAAATATTTAACATATGATATTTCAAAATTATTGTACTCCTCATCTTTCATATTCGCAACAACTTTTTGAAATATTTATATGTCCATATTTCAAAAATATTGTTTTCCATTATTTTTTCTTGTATATTTTAATTGAGGTGATTGCATTGAACGGCTTTGAAAAAGTGAAAGAAAAGAAAAAACGCGCTATTAAAGAGGCAGCCTTCTTATTATTTTCAGAACGTGGATTTAATGAAGTGAAAATAGAACATATCGCCAAAGAAGCAAACGTTTCTCAAGTTACAATCTATAATCATTTCGGAAGTAAAGATGCGTTATTTAGAGAACTTATACAAGAATTTATCATATCTGAATTTCAATATTATAAAGAGCTTGCTGAAGAGAAATTACCTTTCCATGATATGATGCAAAAAATGATTGTAAGAAAAATGAATACTGGCGGATTATTTCAGCCCGATATGTTACTACAAATGATGCAAAGAGACAAAGAACTTCGAGAATTTATTTATACTTATCAAAACGAAAAAATCTTGCCTTGGTATTTAGAAATATTAGAACGAGCCCAGCATAATAATGAAATTAATCCTCACCTTACTAAAGAAATGATGTTACTTTACATTCAAATGTTTACTAAATTGGGTGATGATTTTGGGGCACAGCTTCTTGAAGGCGATCGTGAAAAGCATATACAAGATATCGTTACGATGTTCTTTTATGGACTGTCTGTCCCAGAAAAATAATTTTTTCTAAAGAACACATAGAATCACCAAAAAGCCCTTTGGATATTTAAATCTCAAGGGCTTTTTCAATACAAAGATTTTATAATAATTTAATTTCCGATAAGCATGTGAAAATAATCTCTCCGCTAAAAAAAATGTATTTAGTGAAGCATACGGGATTATTGAAGATCCTTACGGCATCCAAATCCAGTTAATGTATGATAAACGATTAAACTAAATAATTAGCCATATTCACATATTCCTAATAAAAAAGACACGAAATTCGTGTCTTTTTTTATTTTACAGTGATAACTCTACCCGTTTCACTACTTTCAACCGCTAATTGAATCAGCTTAATTACTTCTAAACCTTCTTGCGCTGTTACAGGTGGTTTCTCACCATTTACAATGCTATCTCTTACATCTTTATAATACATGTCATAACAGCCGACTTCTGTTGGAATACGTACTAACTCTTCTTCTGTTTCTAGAGTAGCAAAATTCTCTTCAATGTCTACTCCATAACCATTATCGCCTGGCTTCATCCCATTTTTTAATTGCTCTTCCTGCGAATCCATACCGTATTTCACGATAGAACCTTTATCACCATGCAGTGTAAAGTGTGGACCTGCTTGCTTTACGTAACTGCTACTACGTAAAATGATACGCTTAACACCGTAGTGAAGTATAACATGGAAGTAATCATCAATTTCTGCACCTGGTCGTTGTTTGATTATATCTGCACTTATCGCATTTGGTTTTCCAAATAGTGATAATGCTTGGTCAATTAAATGCGATCCTAAATCATATAGTATACCTGATCCTGGTAAATTCTTTTCTCTCCATCGATCACGTACATGTGGACGGAAACGATCAAAATGCGCTTCATATGCGTATAGATTCCCTATTCTATTTTCTCCTAGTAATTTCTTAATCGTTAAGAAATCATTATCAAAACGACGATTATGATATACACTTAACACTACATTATGTTGCTCTGCTAATGAAATAAGCTCTTCTCCTTCTTCAATTGAAACAACAAATGGTTTCTCTACAACAACATGCTTACCGTTTAATATTGCTTCTTTTACATATGGAAAATGAGTTGTATTTGGTGAAGTAATAACGACTAAGTCAATATCAGCTCGCTTCACCAATTCATCAATTGTACTAACGACGTTAACATTCGGTAATGTTTCTTTTACTACCTCTTCTTTTGAAGATAATACGGCACGAATATCGTATTCCTCTATCGTTTGTAATAATGGGAGATGAAATGTTGTACTAGAAAATCCAAATCCTACAATCCCTACACCTATTTTTTTCATGTTGCCCCTCCATTTATCCCGCTATTTGTGGGCAGTAAGACCCCACTGATTAAAGTTTCACTTTATGAGAACGATTTCATTCAGTTATTATAACAAGATTATTATTATTTACATAATAAATTGCCTAGAAAAAAGCATCTTGCCATTATCCATAGCAAGATGCTTTTTTTATTCCGGTCGTTTTTTCGTCCACGTTTCAATAACTTCACCAGTATCATTAACATCTAGCACCAAGCTACCGTTACTATACCGGTCTTTATTTCGATACGCTTTCGGATCAATTTCTTCTACGATGTGTTTCTCTGTCTTCATGTAAACTAGTTCATCGTCTCGAACAATTTCAATACCGACAATGCGGTATGGATTACGTTTTAACTCTTTGAAAATAACAAGGCCTCGTTTCGCCCTCGTTGATTTCTCAATTTCTGATGCTTTTAGACGTTTTACAGCACCGCGCTGCGTTACGAGAATAAGTTGATCTTTGTCACCATTTAACGGTTTACCAGAAGCAACATAGTCATCTTCTTTTAAATTAATTGCTTTTACACCAGCTGCTCTTACACCAACTGGACTTACTTCATCTTCATGGAAAATAAGTGCATATGCACCGTGTGTAGCAAGAACAATATCACTCGTTCCATCTGTCGCAAATATATCGACAACTGCATCATCTTTTTTCAAGTTTACAGCAACGAACGCTCTTGAATAGCGCTGTACTTTATATTGATTTAATTCTGTTTTCTTAATCATACCATTCTTTGTTACAAATACGATAAATCGCTTTTCTTCCTCAAAGTTCGGTACGACAGTTGCCCAAATAATGGTTTCATCCCGGTCGAGTGAAACGATATTAGCAACGTGCTGACCTAAATCTTTCCAACGAATATCTGGCATTTCGTATACTGGCAGATATATATAGTTTCCTTTATTCGTAAATAAGAGGACTGTCTCTGTCGTATTCGTATCGAATCGTTCAAGTAAGATGTCACCCTCTTTCATACCGAAGTCTTTGCCATTTGAGGCATTATGCGAGCGCCATCCAGTACGTTTCACATATCCTTCTTTCGTTACAGTAACGATGACATCTTCTTGTGGGATCATTACTTCTACATCTATTTTAATTTCCTCGATTTGCTCTTCAATAATAGCACGTCGATCATCACTATATGTTTTCTTGACTCTTTTTAAATCTGTTTTAATTACTTGAAGTAATCTTTTTTCACTTTGTAAAATCGCCTGTAGCTCTATAATTTTCTTATTAAGCTCATCAGCCTCTTGTTGTAGTGCTGTAATATCTGTATTCGTTAAGCGATATAATTGCAAGGATACAATCGCTTCCGCTTGTGCTTCTGTAAAACCAAATTTCGCACTTAAATTATCTTTTGCATTACGCTTATCTTTTGAAGCTCTAATCGTTTCGATTACTTGGTCTAAAATCGATAATGCTTTCTTTAAACCTTCTACAATATGTTGACGATTTTCTGCTTTTCGCAATTCATATTGTGAACGTCTCGTAATGACTTCTTTTTGATGTCCAATATATGCATCTAAAATTTTAGGTAATGTCATAAGTGTTGGACGACGGTTATTAATCGCTACCATATTAAAGTTGTATGGAATTTGTAAATCTGTATTTTTATATAAATAATTTAAAATACCTTCAGCATTTGCTTCTTTTTTTAATTCTACAACAATGCGGAGGCCTGTACGATCTGTCTCATCACGCACTTCAGCAATGCCATCTAATTTTTTATCTAGACGCAATTCATCCATTTTCTTAACTAGGTTTGCTTTATTCACTTCGTAAGGAATTTCAGTGATTACGATTTGCTGTTTCCCACCACGAACCGTTTCAACTTCTGCTTTTCCGCGAATAATAATTTTACCTTTACCTGTTTCATACGCCTTTTTAATACCATCAATCCCTTGAATAATACCACCTGTTGGGAAATCTGGCCCTTTCATAACTGTTAATAAATCATCAACAGTACTATTCGGTTTATCAATACGCATCATTGTAGCATCAATAACTTCTCCAAGATGATGTGGAGGAATTTCTGTTGCATAACCAGCGGAAATCCCTGTAGATCCGTTCACTAATAAATTCGGGAACGCTGCTGGTAATACAACCGGTTCCTCACTCGTATCATCAAAGTTTGACACGAATTCTACTGTTTCCTTATCAAGATCACGTAATAACTCAGATGCGATTGGCGATAAACGCGCTTCTGTATAACGCATTGCTGCTGCTGGGTCCCCATCGACACTACCATTATTACCGTGCATTTCAACTAAAACATTACGTACTTTCCAAGTTTGACTTAAACGTACCATCGCCTCATATACAGAGGAATCTCCATGCGGATGATAATTACCGATAACGTTACCGACTGTTTTGGCTGATTTACGAAACGCTTTATCATGTACATTACCTTCTACATACATAGAATATAAAATACGTCTTTGTACTGGCTTTAAACCATCACGTGCATCTGGAAGCGCGCGATCTTGAATTATATATTTACTATAACGTGCAAAGCGGTCACCTAACACGTCTTCAAGCGGGAGGTCATGAAACTTCTCTGCTTGCATGTTATTCCACCTCCGTCTCCATTATCATTTCATTTTCTAAAATATTTCCCTCTTCTTGCATACCAAATTGTACATTGCGTTCAATCCATTTACGACGCGGTTCTACTTTATCACCCATTAACGTTGTAACGCGGCGTTCCGCTCTTGCTGCATCATCAATTTTCACACGAATTAACGTACGCGTTTCAGGATTCATAGTCGTTTCCCATAATTGATCCGCATTCATTTCACCAAGTCCTTTATAGCGCTGCAACATATAGCCTTTTCCGACTTTTTTTGTTACACTATCTAATTCTTCATCAGACCATGCATACTCAATCACTTCACTTTTCCCTTTTCCTTTACTCACTTTGTATAAAGGCGGAAGTGCGATAAATACTTTACCAGCTTCGATAAGTGGTTTCATATATCTGTAGAAGAATGTTAATAACAATACTTGAATATGCGCCCCGTCTGTATCTGCATCGGTCATAATGACAACTTTATCGTAGTTAATGTCTTCCACATCGAATTCATTACCCACACCGCCGCCAATCGCATAAATAATTGTATTAATCTCTTCGTTTTTAAAAATATCAGCAAGCTTTGCTTTTTCTGTATTAATTACTTTACCACGTAATGGTAATACCGCTTGGAAACGTCGATCTCGTCCTTGTTTCGCAGAACCACCGGCAGAGTCACCCTCTACTAGGTACAGTTCATTTTTCTGAGGGTTACGTGATTGTGCGGGTGTTAACTTACCACTTAATGTACCTTCTGATTTCTTTTTCTTTTTACCAGTACGTGCTTCCTCTCTCGCTTTACGAGCGGCTTCACGTGCTTGTGCTGCTTTAATTGCTTTTCTCACAAGAAGTGTAGCTACGTCCGGGTTTTCTTCTAAAAAGTAAGCTAAATGCTCTGATACAATGGCATCAATTGAAGAACGAGCTTCACTTGTACCTAGTTTCCCTTTCGTTTGTCCTTCAAACTGAAGTACTTCTTCTGGTACACGTACAGAAACGATAGCCGCTACACCTTCACGAATATCTGTACCTTCTAAGTTTTTATCTTTTTCTTTTAATAGTGCTACTTTACGAGCATACTCATTGAACACACGCGTCATTGCTGTCTTAAATCCAGCTTCATGTGTTCCACCATCTTTTGTACGTACGTTATTTACAAACGAAAGAATATTTTCTGAGTAGCCATCGTTAAATTGAAATGCTAGTTCTGCTTCAATCCCATTTTGTTCACCAGTGAAGTATACAACTGGGTGAATTGAATCTTTTTCTTCGTTTAAATATGAAACGAAAGCTTCAATTCCTGTTTCATAATGAAAGACATCTTCTAAATCATTTCGCTCATCTTTTATTGAGATTTTCATCCCTTTTAATAAAAATGCAGATTCGCGTAATCTCTCACATAATGTTTCATAATTGTAATTTGTTGTGCTGAAAATCGTTGTATCTGGTTTGAAATGCATTGCCGTACCAGATTCTTTCGTCTTTCCGATTTTCTCAAGCGTCGTTACAGGTATACCACCATTTTCAAAGCGTTGTTCATAAATATTTCCGTCACGCTTAATCGTTACGACTAACCATTCAGACAAGGCGTTTACAACTGATGCCCCAACACCGTGTAAACCACCACTCGTTTTGTAACCACCTTGACCAAACTTACCACCGGCATGAAGTACAGTTAAAATAACTTCTGGTGTAGGTTTTCCAAGCTTATGCATTCCCGTAGGCATTCCTCGCCCTTTATCTATAACGCTAATACTATTATCTTTATGTATTACGACAGAAATTTCGTCGCCAAATCCCGCTAACGCTTCATCAACGGAGTTATCTACTATTTCGTATACTAAATGATGCAATCCACGGCTGTCCGTGCTCCCGATATACATACCCGGGCGTTTTCGAACGGCTTCAAGTCCTTCTAACACTTGAATCGCATCTTCATTATATTGGAACTGATGCTTCGCCAAACTCCTTGCCCCTTTCCTAATCCAAAATCAGAACATATGTTTCTATTATAGAATAACGCCTCGACTATAGTTTTGGCAAGTTATCTTATCTCTTTTATATACCATTTTCAATAGAAAAATCCTTGTTTTTTCACAAGGATTCCTCTAGGCTACTATTTCAGAAAAATAATCGTTTGTCAACGAGAAATGGATATGTATGCCAAGATTACATATTCCAAACCTTTATTATGATCCAAATGATCAATATCCAAAACGGGATTACAAGTAACAATCCCCAAAAACAGCCTTTAAAAAATCTCATGATGAACACCTCGTTCATCGGCCCTACTTATCTATAATGAGGGCTGAATCAATCTTTCTACCTTTAAATCTATACTATTTTGTCATCGCATGTTCTACTTTTATACAACGATCCATTATTACAGTATAGTCTTTTTCTTTTAAAAGTTTGTATGTATCTTCATCTTGTACTCCTAATTGTGCCCAAAAAACATCTGCATCAATCTCTACAAATTCTTTTGCAACATCTATTAAAAATTCTGAACGGCGGAATACATTTACAATGTCAACATGTTCCTTAATATCCTTTAGTGAAGCAACTGCTTTTTCTCCAAGCACCTCATCTACTGTTGGGTTTACTGGAATAATGCGATACCCAGCATCTTGCATTGCTTTTGAAACCATATACGATGTACGTTCTGGCTTATCCGATAAACCAACAACTGCAATCGTTTTGCTTTTCTTTAATACTTCACCAATTTCCGTACGAGTTGGGTTTTCAATTGTCATAATTTATCCCTCCTATTCCTTTAGTATAGCCGATAAAGAAAGTCTCTTTCAATATGAAAGAGACTTTCTTTTATTCCGATTATTGATTCTTTGTAGCTGAGTTATCTGCTAAAGTAGCTGTTTTCGTCATTTTTTGACCGTTACGGTAGAATGTAACTTCTACTTTCTCGCCTACTTTTTTCTTCTCATATAAATATTTACGGAATTGAAGTGAATTTTCTACTTTTTGATTATCTAATGCTACTACAATATCATATTGCTCTAAACCAGCTTTTTCAGCAGGTGATATTGGGTAAATTTTACCTAATACAACGCCGTTTGTTACGTCTTTCGGTACTTTCAATTGATTTACTGCATAAGCTTGCACATCTTCTAATGAAACGACACCTACTCCAAGAGCTGGACGTTTCACTACTCCATCTTTTTCAAGTGATTCAATAACTGGCTTTGCGATATTAATTGGAATGGCAAAGCCAATTCCTTCAACTTCTTGTTGTGCAATTTTACTTGAGTTAATTCCAATTATTTCACCGTTTTGGTTAAATAATGCACCACCACTGTTACCAGGGTTAATCGCCGCGTCTGTTTGAATAACTTGAGCATTCCAATCCGCACGTTTATCGCCATCAATATCTACTGGAATTTCACGTTCTTTACTACTAATAATACCTTCCGTTACACTTCCATCAAACCCTAGTGGGTTACCGATTGCAATCGCTTTTTCACCCGCACGGATTTTACTTGAATCACCTAAAGTGGCAACTTTATTTACATTAGATCCATCAATCTCTACAACAGCTAAATCTAACCAAGGATCTTTCCCTACAAGCTTTGCATCTACCTTTTTGCCATCACTTAATTTTACAGCAAGTTTATTTGCACCATCTACTACGTGATTGTTCGTTACGATATATGCTTTATTTCCTGCTTTTTTATAAATAACACCTGATCCTGAACCAGCTTGTTGTTCTTGACCTGTCGGTTGCATTGCAAATGGATCAATGCTTTGTTGCATATTAATTACACCTACAACAACATCTTTCGCGCCTTCAATCATACCAGGTAAATCAGTTTCATTTTTTGCTTTATTAACAACAGGAACTACAGTACCTTCAACTTTTGAATCCGAACTGAATGATGATACAGCCGCTCCATTATTTTGAGCCCATGGCATATATGGTGCCGCAAAACTAATTGAAACAGCTCCAACTACAGCTCCGACTAAACCTGTGAAAAAATAACCTTTTTTACTGCCTGATTTTCTCACTTCTCTCGTTTCACTATGCTCTTCATTTAAATTTGGTCCGTCGTAATATCCCATGTTTTATTTCTCCTCTCTGGTGAATTCGTATTTTCAGTATAGTCACGTTTTGTGTCCTTCTTGTGAACTCATCGTGAAATCCAATTAAAAAAATACTCTTATCTATCATTGTAGACAAGAAATGTATTTTTTGTACATTCTACCTGCAAAAGAGGATATAAAATCGACATTTCCCTAGATTAAAGTACACAATTCGTTACAATTATTCTTCAAATTTGTAACCAACTCGAATAACAGTACCGATATGCTTCGCTTTATCTCCTAGCTTATTTCGTAATTTTTTAATATGAGTATCAACCGTTCGGTCATCACCGTAATAGTCATATCCCCATAACTGATCTAATAAATGTTGTCGTGACAACACAATTCCTTTGTTCTCCATTAAATAAACAAGAAGTTCAAATTCTTTATGTGTTAATATAATTTCTTCTCCATCTACTAAAACGGTTCTAGATAGACGATTCACTTCTATTCCAGCTAAAGACATAGCATTTTCTTCTGCTACTCCTACCACGCCATCCGCACGTTTCAATAACGTCTTCGCGCGAGCTACTAACACTTTCGGACTGAAAGGTTTCGTTACGTACTCATCTGCACCTAATTCGAACCCTAGTAATGTATCATCCTCATCCGAACGTGCTGTGAGCATAATGATTGGTACTGCTGATTCTTTTCTAATTCGTCTACAAACAGACCATCCATCTATTTCTGGTAACATAATATCTAACATAATTAAATCAATTTCATGCTCTGCAAATAATTCTAACGCTTTTTTTCCGTCTTCTGCTTCGATTACTTCAAAGCCTTCATTACGAAAATAATCACTAACGATTTCACGTAATCTTCTTTCATCTTCAACAAGTAATACTGTTTTATTCATATAATCTATCCCGCCTTTTTACTCTTTCAATCGAATAATACGTTGATTGGAGCTTCCGCGAAATGGAAGTGTTAAATCTTTTTTCTCGATTTCAAATCTTCCATCGACTAAAACATCCCCATAGTGTAACAACTCTATCATATCATTATTTTGAGAACTCTGTATCTCTTCTAACTTGTAACCTGTATACATCCATAGATTTTTTTTCAAATCTTTCACAGCTTTTGCTACTTTTTTCACTTCAGCAGCTTGGAAAAATGGATCTCCACCTGAAAATGTTACATCAGTTAATGTATTACTTGCAATCTCTTTCACAATTTCTTCTACTGTCATTTCAGTTCCATTACAAATATTCCACGATTTTGGATTATGGCAACCGAAACAACGATGCGGACAGCCCGCAAAAAACACGACTGTCCGCAATCCTTCTCCATCTACTACACTATCATGAATGATGTTCATCACTTTCATTTATGCTTCACCCGATCCATCTCTTCACTACGTTTTGCACTATTCCACTTCGACATATCTCCTACAAGATAGCCTGTTATACGGCGAATTCTTTCTATATTAGCTTCGTCTCCATTTCCGCAGCTTGGACACTCATTTCCAATAACTCCGTGATAACTGCAGCACTTACAGCGGTCAACAGGATGATTAATTGAACCGTATCCAACGCCATGTTCTGCCATCGCTTGCACAATTTGTTTTAACGCCTTCTTGTTATGCATTGCTGCTCCGTCTAGTTCAATATACGTAATATGTCCCCCGTTACATAGGGCATGGAAAGGTCCTTCTAAACGAATCTTATTTATCGCTTGAATGTTATAGTAAACTGGGATATGGAACGAATTCGTATAATAATTATGGTTTGTTATACCACTAATTACTCCAAATTCCTCTCTATCTTTTTTCACAAACTTCCCTGATAGGCCTTCAGCAGGAGTTGCAATTACTGAGAAATTCAGTTCATGTTCCTCTGTCGCTTTATCCATTCTCTCTCTCATAAAGGAAATGATTTCATACCCGAGTTTCCATGATTCTTCATCTTCTCCATGATGCTTTCCTGTTAAAGCTACTAAACACTCCGCAAGACCGATAAAACCAAGACTTAGCGTCCCTTGCTTTAAAATAGATGCTACAGAATCTTCAGGCTGTAACTTTTCTCCTCCGCGCCATACACCTTGTGAATATAAAAATCGAAAATCTCTTGCTCGCTTCGTACATTGGTACTCAAATCTCTCTAATAGTTGCTTAATCCCTAAATCTAAGTAATAATTTAACGCTTCAAAAAATGCTTCTTTTGAACCACTAATTAACGCTAACTTTACTAAGTTAATAGACGTAAATGATAAATTGCCTCTTCCAATTGCTGTTTCTTCTCCATGTATGTTAGACATAACACGGGTACGGCATCCCATATAACATACTTCACTTTCAGGGCGTCCATCATAATGCACTGCATTAAATGGTGCATCTAAAAATGAAAAGTTAGGGAATAATCGGTCAGCTGTTGTCTCTAGCGCTAATTCAAATAAATCATAGTTCGGATCACATTCTTCAAAGTTCACACCTTTTTTCATTTTAAAAATTTGAATAGGAAAAATCGGTGTTTCTCCTTTACCAAGACCAGCTTGTGTCGCTTTTAAAAGCTGTCTAACTAATAACCGTCCCTCTTTTGATGTATCAGTTCCGTAATTAATTGAAATAAACGGTACTTGTCCCCCACCCCTACTATGCATACTATTTGAATTATGAATGAAAGCTTCACAAGCTTGATACGTATCATTTTCTGTTTCTTTCCATGCAAATTCTACTATTTGTTCTTTCGTAAGCGGATATGACTGTAATCGTTTCTTATGTCTCTCTACTGTTTTTTTCACATACGGAGCTAAATCAATATCAAAGAGTGCAAACGATTGACCACCGTGCTGCATATTTTGATTCGCTTGAAAAATAATAGAGGAAAGAGCCAATGCACTTTTAATGTCTTGCGGTTGCCTCATATGTCCATGTCCGGTATGAAAACCGTTAGCAAGTATTTGTGCTAACGGAATTTGTGAACAAGTCGTTGTCCCCGTCGCATAAAAGTCTAAGTCATGTGGATATAATATATTTTGATTTATCGCTTTTTTCACTTGATCTAACAATAAATTTTCAATAGCATAATATTTCGCACTCTCTGATGCGAACGTTCCCATTACTCCCATCGGAGAGCGGCCATCTACATTTGCATTTTCTTGCATTAAATCTTGTTCATTGCCGTGGACAATTGTCTCAAACACTCTCATTAATTCTTCTCCACGTGTATTTTTTTGTAACATTTATAACCCTCCACCAATATGTTGTTGTCTTTTGATTAAAATGTTACTACATATAGTCTTATTGTTTCTGTGAGAAATGTAACATTCCTGTGAAATTTTTTGCACGAAATAATGAATTTTTCATTTACAAAAAAGAAATGTGCTCTTTACAAATGTATGGTACAATATACGGGAAAAACTCTTTTTACCCTTTATCAACACATTTGAATAAAGGAGACTGAACTTATGGTTACTACATATCTTTTATTTATCGTTGCCTACTTACTTGGCTCGATTCCATTCGCACTAGTCGTTGGAAAGATTGGTTATGGAATTGACATTCGTGAGCATGGAAGCGGTAATTTAGGCGGAACAAATACATTCCGCACACTAGGGAAAAAAGCAGGTTTTATCGTTACAATTGCTGACATTTTAAAAGGTACATTAGCAACGAGTCTACCGATTATTTTCGGGTTAGATGTTCATCCACTATGGTTCGGATTAGCAGCTGTTCTTGGACATGTGTATCCGATTTTCGCGAAATTCCGTGGTGGTAAAGCAGTTGCAACTTCTGCTGGCGTGCTATTATGCTACTCACCAGTTGTTTTTGCAATTTTAGCTGTTGTCTTTTTCAGCCTTTTATTTACAACAAGATACGTATCACTTTCTTCTATGGTAACAGCTGTCGTTGCCGTTATCGCATCAATTGTTAGCGGGGATAAAATCTTCATTATTGCGATGTGTTTATTAGCAGGTATGGTTATTTATAAACACCGTGCAAATATTGGACGAATTATAAATAAAACTGAACCGAAAGCAAACTTTTCAAAAAAGCAAAAATAAGATCGTAACCCACATAACGCAAAAAGAAAACGTGAAGCATATTAATAGCGTCTTTTTGCGTTATTTTTTATACTAAAGAAAAAGCAACATAATTTGGAGGAACTATACATGAATCTTTCCGTAACAAAAGAAGCAGCACAATGGTATAAAAACGAATTAAACTTGCAATCGGGTGAAACACTACGCCTTTTCGTACAATACGGTGGTTGCAGTACAGTGCAAAAAGGACTTTCTTTAGGTATTCGTAAAGATGATCCTGCACATCCTGCTGTTCAAACTCAAGAAGAAGGTATTAACTTCTTTATTGAAAGTGATGATGAGTGGTTCTTCGATGGACATAATTTATCTGTTACATTTAACGACGGTGATGATTTCCCTCAATTTAATTATGAAAAATAAAAAAACGTGGCATCTGCCACGCTTTTTTATTTTTTCTTAATTTCCTCATATTTCGCATACCACTCAGGATAGAACTTTTTAAACGATACAGGTCTGAATCCTTCTTTTTTCGCACAAATATTTGTCGTACTTGCAGTAATACAAAGATCACCTTCACCATTATAAATTTCATATCCATATACAACGCGAAGCGGGCTCACAGTGTCCACCCACGTTTTCACAATTGCCTTTTCACCGTAACGCATCGCTTTACGATATGAAATTTGCAAGTCTAATACAGGAGAAATAATCCCCTCTTTCTCCATTTCAACATAGGAAAACCCTAAATCTTGTATAAGTTTCGTACGGCCTAATTCAAGCCACACTAAATAGTTTGAATGGTAAACAACACCCATTTGATCTGTTTCCGCATAACGGATTTCAACTTCATGTTCTGCTACAAACATATGTATTCGCCGTTGCCATAAACTTATAAAAATCTATAAATTTTGTTTATTTCCCTGTTCTACGTGTCCGATTTCACAGAAGCTACTTTCGTTTGATATAACACTCCGAGGGCGTAAATTCGGATACAACGAATCCTACATATTAGCCGTAACTTTTTTAGATGTTAACTGGCTAATTCATACCGTGACAAATTGATAGCCGCATTTAAATCCCTATCCATTTCGTGACCACAAGTGCATTTGTATACACGGTCAGAAAGTTTTAGTTCTTTGTTGATGCTTCCACAACTGGAACACATTTTTGAAGAAGGATACCATGTATCAGCTTCTACAAATTCAATACCATATTTTTCACACCTGTATTGAATTTGTCTTTTGAACTCATATAAACACTGCTTCGCAATCGCTTTAGCTAGGTGTCTATTCTTCATCAGACCTTTCATATGCAACGTCTCCATCACAATGCGAAATGGCTTGGTTTTCACAATTTCGCTCGTGAATTGATGAAGATGATTCTTTCTGATATTTGATAACCTTCTATGTAGTTGTCGTATCTCTTTCTCGATTTTTATAATGTTGCTTGTTTTGACAAAACGGTTTCCCTCCTTATTCATTTCATATTTACGAGAAACTTGACGTTGCAACCTACGAAGGCGTTTCTCTGCCTGTCTTACCATTTTTGTTTTGTTTATATTGTTCTTCCTCTGCCCATCAGAACAATATGCTAATTCTTTGATTCCAATATCTATTCCTAACGAAACAGCCGTTAACTTCTCTTTTGTAAACTTCTGTTCAATACCGACAGACAAATACCAATACTTACCGTCAAAGCTAACGCGTGGATTAGAGTACTTAACCCCTACAGGTAACTTTTCGGATGTTTTCACCCAACCAACTTTCTCAATCAAAACTTGTTTTTCTTTTACTTTTAACTTGACATTATCATTGTAAAAAGAGAGTTTTGCTTTCCTTCTGCTTTTGAATCGTGGTTTATCAGCCAGTCCCTTGAGAAATCGCTTATATGCTTCACAAGCATCTTTAATCGCTTGTTTCGCTATATTATTTGAAACATCGTACAACCAAGCATATTCTTCAGTCTGCTTTAATACAGTTAATTCTTTCCGTAAAAAACCGTCTGATATGAACTTTCCGCCATTCTTGTAATTCTCTTCTTGCTTCGCCAGTGTCCAATTATAAGCCCATCTTGCCGTACCAACAGATTTCCAAAGTTGCAATTCTTGTTCTTTATTCGGCTTGATTCTCACTTTCTTCGCAAGCATCATTTTCCAGCAACCCCTTAACCATCTTCTTAGCTTATTTTCCCTTGAAGATGGCAACTAGTTTGTTCTATCCTACCTGCCTTTTTTTGCAAAATCACCAATTGAATATACCTTCATATTTTTCATCTACAAATATTTTATCACTAATATATATTTTTGTAGGTATACACTAACTGTTTCTTCCCTTCTTTCACTTCTGCTACCTTGCATACATTTAATCATAATACAGCGGAATCAAAAATAAAATAAAAACAGTGAATCTTTTACCGAAAGGAGCAAGCATATGATTCAAATTGTAACGGTTCGTAGTGGCGATAGCGTATATAGCTTGGCATCAAAATATGGATCAACACCTGACGAAATAGTAAAAGACAATGGACTAAATCCATCTGAAACACTCGTCGTTGGTCAGGCTCTGATCGTGAATACGAAAGGGAATAATTATTATGTACAGCCTGGCGATAGCCTCTATCGAATTTCTCAAACTTATAACGTCCCTCTTGCTAGCTTAGCTAAAGTGAATAACTTATCTTTAAAATCCATTCTCCACGTTGGGCAGCAATTATATATACCGAAAGGGACGAAACGAGCAGTAGAATCCATCGCTTATTTACAACCTTCAACTATACCTATTAAAGAAAGTTTAGTTAATGCTACACGTGCCATTAATCCATTTTTAACATATTTAGCTTACTTCAGTTTCGAGGCAAAAAGAGATGGTACGTTAAAAGAACCAACGGAAACAGCTAAAATCGCTAATATTGCAACGCAAGGTAACACCATCCCTATGCTCGTTATTACAAATATTGAAAACGGAAATTTTAGTGCCGATCTGACATCAGTTATTTTACGCGATGCAACAATCCAAAACAAATTTATTACAAACATTTTGCAAACTGCTGAGAAGTACGGTATGCGAGATATTCATTTTGATTTCGAGAGTGTTGCACCCGAAGATCGCGAAGCGTATAATCGTTTTTTACGAAATGTGAAAACACGCTTACCTAACGGATACACGTTGAGTACAACGCTTGTACCGAAAACAAGTTCTAATCAAAAGGGAAAATTTTTCGAAGCTCACGATTATAAAGCACAAGGACAAATTGTTGATTTCGTCGTCATTATGACATACGACTGGGGTTGGCAAGGCGGACCACCGATGGCGATTTCTCCTATCGGTCCTGTAAAAGAAGTACTTCAATACGCAAAATCTCAAATGCCTCCACAAAAAATTATGATGGGGCAAAATTTATACGGATTCGATTGGAAACTTCCGTTCAAACAAGGAAACCCACCTGCAAAAGCAGTTAGCTCTGTTGCAGCTGTTGCACTTGCTCGTAAATACAATGTTCCTATCCGCTATGATTTCACAGCTCAAGCTCCACATTTCAATTACTTTGACGAAAACGGTGTACAACACGAAGTTTGGTTTGAAGATGCGAGATCTATTCAAAGTAAATTCAATTTAATGAAAGAACAAGGCATTGGCGGTATTAGTTATTGGAAGATCGGCTTGCCATTTCCACAAAATTGGCGTTTACTCGTTGAAAACTTTACAATTACGAAAAAGGGCTGACAAAAGTCAGCCCTTTTTGTACATTCTGTTAAGATTCATCTTTGATTTCACTTTTTAATGAGTCAATACTTTCTAAACGTCTTTGATTTTTTGCTTCAATAGCAGAACGGTCTTTTTCATTAGAAAGCTCCGCTGTTTCTTTTGCTTCATTAAAGTTATCAATTGTATTTTGCACCATTTCTTGTAACTTTTCAGCGTTATCACTTCGATTATCTGGATTTGGCATGTACTTTCCTCCTAACATTGTATATACACATCATCTTAAATTACCTATCTTCCCTCAAATTTATACATAAAAAAGGAGAATACAATATTCTCCTTTTCTCACGTTGTTGAAAAAAGATTTTGTCAATGAAAATGTCACCTAAAAGGTGACATTTTCACTTTCTATTTCATCTGTAATTTGGTAAGTTAAATATAGGCCAACTTTCTTTAGCGAGAGAAGTTTGGTC
>NZ_NWUW01000021.1 GCF_002746455.1 Bacillus fungorum
AACAGATTGGAATGGGGTCTTATTTGTGTTGCCCATAATTTACGGAAATGGACAACAACAGCTCAATCAAAAGCGAAAAACCCCGATCATAAATAGAAAACCTATTGGTTTTCTACTTATGATCGGGATTTTTATCCATATAAAGGTAAAATATAAGAAGTTGTCTCCAAAAGTTCGTTTTTAACGACCTTTTGGGACAACCTCTTTTTTTTGAAAAAAAATTAGTGACATAAAACTAATACCATTAGTATAATAAAACTAATGGTATTAGTTTTCGTGAAAAGGGAGATGGGAATATGAGGATGATGCATGAAAAAACGGTATATCAATTGTCATTTTTGCCAAGAGTGTTTCCTGTAAATTGTTACTTTGTGGAGGAAGAAGATGGTTTAACTTTAATTGATGCTGCTTTGCCATATAGCGCAAAAGGTATTTTACAGGCGGCTGAGAAAATAGGAAAACCAATTACGAATATTGTATTAACACATGCGCATGATGATCACATCGGTGCATTAGACGCATTAAAGGAAGTACTTCCTCATGTTCCAGTCTATATTTCTAAGCGAGACGCAAAGCTATTAGAAGGCGATACGACGTTACAAAAGGATGAACCAAATATGCCAATAAAAGGCGGTGTACCTAAAAAGATAAAAACGGTACCTGATGTTTTATTAGAAGATGGCGACCGAGTTGGATCGCTTCTTGCGATTATGACACCGGGACATACGCCAGGCTCTATGTCGTTTCTTGATGTACGAAATAAAGCTCTTATTGTTGGGGATGCATTTCAAACAAGAGGAGGCATGGCTGTTTCGGGACAAATGAAATTTTGGTTTCCGTTTCCGGCGATGGCAACGTGGAGTAAAGAAGTGGCATTACAAAGTGCAGAGAAGCTAAGAGAATATGAGCCGTCCTTGCTTGCGGCAGGGCATGGGAAAATGATAAAGGATCCAGGGGCTGTTATAGAGCTTGCTATTAAGGAAGCTAAGCAAACTATAGAAAGTAGGAAAGAGGGGTAATTTATGTCACCGAGAATCGGACTTACATTACAGAAAATTGTAGAAACAGCAGCAGAAATTGCAGATGCAAATGGAATACAAGAAGTAACACTAGCTTCATTAGCGCAAAGGTTAGGGATACGTTCTCCCTCACTATATAATCATGTGAAAGGTTTACAAGATGTACGGAAAAATCTTGGTATTTATGGAATACAACAGTTGCATAACAAACTGGAAGAGGCGGCCTCGGGTAAAAATATGGATGAAGTAATTCATGCTTTAGGAGCAGCTTATGTAGCGTTTGTCCGCAAACATCCTGGACTGTATGAAGCAACCTTTTTACGAGATGAAGAAGTAAGAAAAGCAGGTGACGGAATTGTAAAGATTTGTCTTCAGGTTTTACAACAGTACGGCTTAGAAGGAGAGAATGCACTTCATGCGACACGCGGATTCAGAAGTATTTGTCATGGATTTGCATCGATTGAACAGCAGGGTGGATTTGGTTTGCCGTTAGATTTAGATACAAGTTTACATGTATTATTGGAAACGTTTATTAAAGGATTACATGTAATGGGAGAGTGAATAAGAAGAAAGAAAATATCTAATCATGCTTTTTGTATAGTAGGCTATGTTTTGCTGGAGGGACAATGACAAAAGGATGTGAAGTGAAATGTTTGCAGGACATTTTGGCTTAGCGGCAGTAGTAAAAGCCAAATCACCTAAACTACCACTTTGGGCTCTTATGGTAAGCACACAATTGTTGGATGTCATTTTTTTGCCGCTGTATATTTTAGGAGTAGAGACAATTGAACCTATTCATAGGAATAGTTATGGTGAAGCAATCATTCATGCGGATTACACACACTCTTTAATAGGAGCACTGTTTATTGCTTTTGTTGCAGGAATAGTAAGTATGAGATTTTGGGGCAAGCGGAGTGGCTTTGTTATTGGAGCTGTAGTTTTTAGTCATTGGATTTTAGATTTACTTGTGCACCGTGCTGATTTGCCGTTACTTCCGGGGAATTACGGAGGTTTACCTATGCTTGGTTTTGGATTGTGGCGATTTCCAGCTATTAGTATTACATTGGAATGTATTCTTATTGCGGTAGGTGGTATATTATATTTCCGATATATTGTTTCAAGTGCGGGCGCACAAAAGAAATTTATAGCACAAGTAACTGGCGGATTGGTAGTTGGATTATTAATTCTTTCGTTACTTATTAGTATAGTGTCTTGAATATGAATACCCGGGAACCTTAGAAGCGATTCTAAGGTTTTTTAGTGCATATAATTCTAAAAGAACGGAAGAAAGGTAGTAGATTTGATGCAAGGTGGGATTGAAAATGAGAAAAAAACCCTAATAATTTAGAGGTTTTTCTCCACAGCCTGTTTTTGTGTCTGAACCTCTTTTTATGTGTCAACACAACACTGATAAAAAAGAGGAAAAGGAGAGATTTCTTATGATGGGTGCTTTAAAAAATCATCGTGATGAGCGTGTATCTGTTTCTGTAGAAGAGTTAGTTCCACAAGATCATTTCCTTCGTGCGATTGAAGCGACAATTAGTTTTGATTTCATTGAGGAGAAGTTACGTCCTTATTACTGTGAAAACAATGGACGTCCGTCAATTCATCCTATCGTTTTATTTAAGATGATGTTTATTGAATATTTTTATGGTATTCGTTCTGAGCGTCAATTAGAAAAAGAGATTAAAACAAATATTGCCTACCGTTGTTTTTTAGGGTTTTCTCTATCGGATACGATTCCGGATCACTCTACAATCAGTTGGAATCGTCGTACCCGTTTGGTAGTATTTTTGAGTAAACACCACTCAAAAATTTTCATCTTGTCTGTTTTGTGCTCTCTTTGCAAAACTTTTTTCGGCTCGTATGCTTTTCTCGCCAAGCCGATAAACAAAAAGCAAAGCAATGTTTCTCGACTTGGACTAGCAAGTATACGAACCGCCTAGATCATTCGCCCTAAAATAGTTCTTACTCGAAAATTGATACGGAATACGTGGGGTTTCGCCCCCACACGACGAGCCAGCACTCTAGCCAAAAAACAAAGGGAAGACCAAAAGATAAGATCAAAACCAAACTAATAAAAAAATAGCTGCCCATATGGACAGCTCATTTACATAATTCTCGTTCTCGGAAGTAAATATATTTGGTTTATCCGTGATTCGTAGTAATTTCATCAAAAAAATATTTTAATTCAGAAAATTTTTCTGAATCTCCCATTGTTGAAAAAACTTCTTCCCCTTTTTCGTGACAAATAACAATTGAAGGAATCTTCTTAAATAAACCAACAGTTTGCTTCTGTTCTTTAAATTCTATGATTTCTTCATGTTTAATTTCAAAAAGAATTTTATTCATTTTCATTGTTTCTGTATAAAAAATTATTCTCTTATTTGTTGATAACAATAATCCAAATACATCAGGAGAATTAGAAATTATACCGCTTAACATTGAAAGAGAAGTCAAATTGCTATATTTATAATAAGCTTTAATTTGATTTCTCACTTTTTCATTCTCTTCTAATAAAATTTGTTTTAACATATTAAGTCTCTCCTTATAAAAAATAAAATATTGATGATATTTTATTTATATATATATGTATTGTAATAAATGAAAACGTAACAACTTATTGTTTTGCATAATTTTGATTAATAACAAGATTCTTAATGTGTTTTTTAAAGAAACAATGACTTTCATAGTAGTCTACACTTACTAATCATTCTCACCTGAATATACCTTTAAATCTTCCATTGCTATGGCTATAGCGTGTTTTTCTGTATCAATTAACGATATTCATTGTTTAATAGGAGCCCAATACTCATATTCATAATCCCAAAACCAAGCAAAAACTTCTGTAGTGAAAAAAATATTATTTCGTTTAATCACTTGAACCTTGTATCTTTTGTTTTTGGAAACAATCTCTTTAATAATTTCTTTCTCCTTAAATGATATTATTTTAAAGGCTTGAAAAATGTGTATACGGCTACGGAAAGGCAAACGAAAATAAATGCAATAGGATCTTGATAGGGACTAGGCTCAGAGCCCTTCTGGATTTCTGTAAGGAAGTCATGTGTTTTCATGTTCATTGCTCCTTTAATTAATAAGTTTTATATGATGCGAGGGTTATGGTGGATAGAAACTGTTTTTTGAAATTTTATATAATAATTATTGCATAGCAATCCCATTCTTAAAACTATAGAATACAAAGTTTTCATAATATGTAAAATTGCATATTATCCTTTTTGAAATTTTTGTTATATTATCTTTATATTTACATTAAAGGATTTTTCATTAGGGAAATGAAACAAATGGAGGAATAGTATGAGTAAAACAGTGTTAGAAGCGTATAGTGCGGAAAGAAATATAGAGAATATAACATATAAAAACCTATTTGTAATGATAGCGATCATTATAGGGACTTCACTCTTAGGGGGATTATTTCTTGCCTTAGCTGTTGGGATTTATGGGGAAGAGGTATTAACTAATAAATTGGAAGGATATTATTTACTCTTATTTGATGCATCTGTTGTTGCTATCGTTTTATTAGCTTATAAACCAGTTCTTTATTTTATTAAATCTATTTGGGATGTATCCGTTTTGAAGAATGGGAAGACATATTTATATCTATTAATTGGTTTTATTATCATTGCGTTATCACAATATTTAATGTTACATGTGTTTAGTTTTGAAAGTGCAGCAGAACAGAAGGAACAATTAGGGAGCTTCAGAATTCAAAATAGCATACAAAGTATTATATATGTGTTAAGTGTTGCTATCATTACACCGGTTAAAGAAGAAATTCTATTTCGAGGTATTTTATATCGATTTTTAGAAAAGAAATATAATTTTTTAGTTGGTATTATTATTTCTTCCTTCATTTTTGGAATTCTTCATGGGGGTCTTCTCATGACGGCAACGATTATGGGAATGGTATTAGCAATGTTATACAAAAAGACGCAATCTATTATACCTAGTATTATTTTACACATTGTATGGAACTTACTTGTGAGTATAAGTATGATTGTATCTCTATAAAAATGAATATATAACCAGTATAAAAGATGAATGGCTTAGCTATTCATCTTTTATTTTGTATGCACGTGAAAAAGTTAATTTATGTATACAATTAAAAAATAGCTAAATACTAACAGTGAACGAATAAAGAAAGGTAGGAGTATTCTATGCAAAATTTAACAGAGCTTGAAGTAGAAAACTTACGTCATTTAATTGGTGGACATGCAACAATTATTAACAAGCTGGAACAGTATGCACAGGCTTGTACAGATCCAGAATTGAAACAAATGCTGCAAAAGGATGCACAAGATGCACGAAATACGAAACAGCAATTAATGACTTTTTTAGGATAGGAGGAAGAGAGAGATGAATGAAAAAGATATGGTAAATGATTATTTAGCAGGATTAAATGCAAGTTTAACAAGTTATGCAAATTATATTTCTCAGTCTGATAATGAACAATTACATCAAACGTTAATCCAAATTCGTAATCAAGATGAGATGCGTCAACGCAATATGTATGAATACGCAAAGCAAAAGAGTTATTACAAACCGGCAGCACCTGCAAATCCAATGATTGTCCAGCAATTAAAAAGTCAATTAAGTGCAGAATAATAGGATGAAAAAACGAGTGAATATGGATTCGCTCGTTTTCTTTTTGTATATGTCAATAAATACATAATAAATATTTTTCCAGTTGTAACAAATATGACTAAAATGGAATATAACAATTCACAAAAAGGACAAAAACTTTGCTCAATATTTCACAAAGTATCCATGGTTTCTATCGTGGGAAACTCTATAATTAGGAGTGTAAAGAACAAAAGAAATAGATTATATGATCAATTAGGAGAGATTGCTATGAAACGAAATACAAGAAAAATTGCAATTATCGGTACTGGATTAGTTGGATCAAGTTGTGCATATTCCATTGTCAATCAAGGCATTTGCGAAGAGCTATTATTAATTGATATAAATCATGAACGTGCAGTTGGGGAAGCAATGGATTTATCACACTGCATTAACTTTACAAATACAAGAACAAAAGTATATGCAGGAAGCTATGAAGATTGCAAAGATATGGACATCGTTATTATTACAGCAGGACCAGCACCAAAACCAGGGCAAAGTCGCTTAGATACTTTAGGAGCAAGCGCAAAGATTATGGAGAGTGTTGTTGGCGGCGTAATGGAAAGTGGATTTGATGGTATTTTCTTACTTGCATCGAACCCAGTTGATATTATTACATATCAAGTGTGGAAATTATCTGGATTACCTAGAAATCGTGTAATCGGTACTGGTACATCACTAGATTCTTCTCGCTTAAGAACAATTTTATCTGAAATGTTACATGTAGATCCTCGCAGTATTCATGGGTATTCATTAGGAGAACATGGTGATTCTCAAATGGTTGC
The DNA here is from genome assembly GCF_002746455.1 of Bacillus fungorum. Classification (GTDB taxonomy): domain Bacteria; phylum Bacillota; class Bacilli; order Bacillales; family Bacillaceae_G; genus Bacillus_A; species Bacillus_A fungorum. The sequence continues at coordinate 6,443 of NZ_NWUW01000021.1, forward strand.
TTGGTCACACGTAGCTGTTGGTGGAAAGCCAATTTTACAAATTTTAGAGGAACAAAAAGAACGATTTGGTGAAATAGATTTAGATGAAATTGTTGAGAAGACTGCAAAAGCTGGATGGGAAATTTATAAGCGTAAAGGAACTACTTATTACGGAATTGGAAATTCTCTAGCATATATTGCGAGTTCAATCTTTAACGATGATCACCGTGTAATTGCTGTATCGGCAATTTTAGATGGTGAGTACGGTGAATATGATATTTGTACAGGAGTACCAGCTATTATTACTAGAGACGGTATAAGAGAAATTGTAGAGCTAAATTTAACAGAGGATGAAGAATCTCGATTTGCAAAATCAAACGATATTTTACGTGATTATATGAAAACAATTGGTTACTAACTTATAGGAGAAGGTGAAACAAATGAAGGAATATATAATGTCTCGTGTATTTAAAGCATCTGCTGGAATCGCACAAGGTATTTTCGTATCCCTCGGAATTGGTTTACTGATCGAAAATATAGGAAGAATTGTTGATATTCCGTTGCTTATTACAATCGGAGTTGTTGCAAAATCACTTATGGCACCAGCCATTGGTGCTGGAATTGCTTTTATGCTCGGTGCAAACGGTCTTGTAATCTTCTCGGCTATGGTAGCTGGAGCAATTGGTGCCGGATCCATTTCAATTACTGAAGCAGGTCTAATTATTAAAACAGGTGAGCCAATCGGTGCATTATTAACAGCGACTTTAGCTGTATATATTGGTAAACGTTTAAGTGGAAAAACTGCGTTAGATATGATGCTCGTTCCATTTGCGGCAATATTAGGTTCTGGTTTAGTCGGTATTTGGTTATCTCATAATATTACTCCCGTTTTAAATACAGTTGGAGCATTCATTAAAGATAGCTCAGCTGGTAGCCCGTTCATCGCTTCTATCGTCATTGCAGTCGTTTGGGGACTATTACTTATCTCTCCAGCTTCATCAGCTGCGTTAGCGATCGCACTTAGTTTAGACGGTGTTGCAGGTGGTGCTGCTCTTGCAGGCTGCGTTGCTCAGTTTATCGGATTCTCTGTCATCTCAGCGAAAGAAAACAATTTAGGTGGCATATTAGCTCAAGCGCTTTGTACTCCGAAAGTACAGTTGCCAAATATCACTAAAAATCCAATGATTCTCGTCCCAACAGTCGTCGCCAGTGCTATAGTTGGTCCTGTATCAGCATTAATTTTCCAACTGGAAGCAGGAAAAGAAATTGCAGGTCTTGGATTAAGTTCTCTTATCGCACCAATTAATTTAATTTCCAGCGAAGGATGGGAAGTTGTCCCAGCGATGGTAATCACTTATATCATCATTCCAGTAGCTGTTTCTTATATACTTTACATTGCTCTTAAAAAAGCAGGTCGTATTCACTCTGGTGATATGACTGTACCGCAATCTTAAATTGAAAATCTCCTTTTATATAGAGAAAAGCAGACTGGAAGCCACAGTCTGCTTTTTACATTTTTTGATTTTGTTTTACTGGAACACGTACGGTTTCTTTTGCTAATAAAAGCTGAACGCCGAAGTAAAGTATGCTTGCAAGCGTCATTCCAGAAATGGCGTCTACAAATGCGTGTTGCTTCGTAAATAGTGTTGATAAAATAATAAGCGTACCAAAGAAGGTAAGAATGTAATATTCGAAAGCATGTTGTTCTCTACGTTTAAAGGCAGCTAGCATAATGACAAAAGTAGTAAGAACGTGAATGCTAGGGAAACAGTTTACTGGTTGATCGATACTATAAATATAGCGGACTAGTTCGGAAAATACATCTGATCCAACGACTGTTGGACGTGGTACAGTTGTCTGCCAAAAATAATAAATAGAAAAACAAGCAAGTTTTCCAAGAATGATACTACTTAAAGTGACATAATATTGCTTTCGATCTGCAAAGCAGTAATAAATAAGTGCGCCGTATAAGTAAGGAAACCAAAGTAAATAAGGAATAATAAATGCTTTCACAAATGGAATCCAATCATCTACTACAGTTGTGACATCTACTGCGTGTACAGCCGATTTATTTAATACATCGTAAAGGGGACTTACGAGTACGAGTAGAAGTATATAACTTAACGGAAGAAAAGATGAAAGTTTAAATTTCTTCATGATAATCTCCTATGTTTAGTAATGTAAGTAAATTCAATTGATTATAATATAGAAACGTAATTTGGGCTATCGATTTTACTTACATTTTCTTGGATGAACCTTACGTTTTTGTCACTTGACTGAAAAGAAGGGGAGGGTGCTAAATGAAGCGTTTATCGTATTTCTTAGTTTTCATATTGATATGCCTAGTCGGTGCTGGGTGTGCAAAGGATAAAGAAGGAGAGAAATTAGAATATAACGGAAGAGCACTCGTAATTGGAGTTGTGGGAGAAAAACCGAAAGATACGTTTAGGAATATAAAGTTTGAAAATGTGAAGTTAGAAGAGATGAAGGAGAAAGCAGCAAAAGTTGATGGTTTTCTTGTCATGAAAGAATACTTTCAAGAAGCATCAAAGGAGCAGTATACGGACTTATTTTTATCATTAAAGAAGCCGGTGTTTTTTATCGGTCTAAAAGATCGGCCATACTTGATTTTTACTGAAAAAGATTTAGATTATGACAACGCCCCAAGGGACGAAGCTATGATGTATACACAAGGATTTGTAAATATGGGGAATCCTGAGGGACAATATTGGGGTATGGGATTATATAATGATACTGTTTCGGATCAAAATATTCATAATATGTATATCATAGTATTTCAAACAATTGCAGATTATTTAAGTCGATGATGAAGGAGCCTGTCAAAGGGTCCTTTTTTATTTTTAATCAAACGTTTGTTTAAGATGTATGTTCGATAGGAAGAAACTGATGCAGCTCAAGGGTTAACAAAGAAAGATGTGCGATTAATCAAACGTTTGTTTAAGAGGTATGTTCGGTAGGAAGAAACCGATGCAGCTCAAAGATTAACAAAGAAAAGTAGGAAATTAATCAAACGTTTGTTTAAGAGGTATGTTCGGTAAGAAAGGATCAATGCAGTTCAAAGGTTAACAAAGAAAAATAGGGAATTAATCAAACGTTTGTTTAAGATATATGTTCGATGCAGAATGAGAGAAGACTCTAAAAAAATTATATATTTATTTTTTCTTAACAAATGGCGGAAAAATAAGAAAAATTTGCAGGATTATTAAAAATTATCACGAAATAAGTAAAAGTTTAGCGAATAATCGTTTGAAATAATAAAACGTTTTCTATATGATAAAGGTAAAGGTTAGTAAAAAAGTAGGTGAATTTATGACAGTAACATTTTATTCATATCCAAAGTGTGGCACATGTCAAAAAGCAAAGAAATGGTTTGAGGCAAACGATGTAGCATATGAGATGATTCATATTGTTGAAAATCCACCATCAAAAGAAGATTTACGTAATTTACATGAAAAAAGTGAATTACCATTAAAAAAATTCTTTAATACAAGTGGAATGCGTTACCGTGAACTTGGTCTGAAAGATAAGTTAAAAGATGCAAGTGAAGACGAAATGTACGAACTTTTAGCATCTGATGGCATGTTGATTAAACGTCCAATTGTAACAGATGGAACGAAGGTAACACTTGGTTTTAACGAAGAGCAGTTTGAAAGTGTGTGGAAAAAGTACCAATAAGGTATTTTTACATAATTAATACATTCACTGGAGGTACAGTCATGAGCATTCCAAATAATTTACGTTACTCTGAAGAACACGAATGGGTAAAAACTGAAGGTAATGAAGTTGTTATCGGTATTACTCACTTTGCACAAGGTGAGCTAGGCGATATCGTATTCGTTGAACTTCCTGAAGTAGGTGCAACAATCGAAGCTGACGAGCCATTCGGAAGCGTAGAATCTGTTAAAACAGTTTCTGAGTTATACGCACCTGTAAGCGGTAAAGTTGTAGCAGTAAACGAAGAATTAAGTGACCAACCAGAACTTGTTAACGAATCTCCATACGAGGGTGCATGGATGGTTAAAGTTGAACTTTCTGATGCAAGCCAAGTTGAAAAGTTATTAACTGCTGAAAAATATGCAGAAATGACAAACCAAGACTAATTATAGTCGACTAAAGGACAGCCTTTGTGCTGTCCTTTTTTATTTTGGGTTAAATAATGAATGTAGAATCATATACTAATTATCGTGTGGGAGAACATTTTTTGAAAAAACTTTTTCGGTTAAGCTTTATGCAGTTTTAGCTGCTTACGCTTGTTGTTGTCTAGCCCTTCATGTCTAAGAACCTTCAGCACGAGAAGACAAAAAACGTCTTCTGTGCGAAAGAACCTTAGCCAACAGGGCTAAACAGTCGGTTCCGCTTTTTATTATGATCCAGCTCCAGCGGCTAGATTGTTCGGTGGCTTCGCTTCTTCCTACAAGGCAAAAAGCGCCTTTACGTCAGAAGCTCCATCCTCCTCACAATCTGAACGAGCCGCTTCTGCTTTTCTTTTGCAAAAATAAACAGGAAACAACATGAAAATAACGAATATACTATATACTAAGTTAAAGGTTGTATAGTATATGGTGATCGGGTGATGACATATGATTTATGTAGAAAAAGTCATTATTGTAGAAGGTACATCAGATAGAAGAAAGATTGAATCTATTATTCGTGAACCGGTGGAAATTGTTTGTACAAATGGTACAATTGGTTTGTCGAAAATGGATGAGCTCATTGATCAGTTTTTTGATAAGGATGTGTATGTACTAGTGGATGCTGATGATGCTGGAGAAAAGTTAAGGAAACAATTCCGAAAAGAATTTCCGCAAGCAGAGCACATTTATATTGATCGCTCGTACAGAGAAGTGGCAACTGCGCCATCTTCACACTTAGCAAATGTATTATGGGGAGCTGACATTGATGTTTATACAGAATATTTACGGTAAGGAATGATAGAAGTGATTGACTGGACAGGAGCCGAAGCTACAGCCCTAATAGAGAACGAAGAAAAAACAGTGTTATATGTATATACTCCAATGTGCGGAACATGCCAATTAGCAAAAAAGATGTTAACAGTCGTTGAGATGACAATTGAAGACTTGAAAATTGGAATGTTGGATTTAAATTATGCTCCGCATTTAGCAAAAGAGTATGGAATCGAAAGTGTACCGTGTTTACTTGTTTTTGAAAATGGGACACTAATGAAGAAGATATATGCATTTCATTCGGTTGAATATTTATATACGGAATTAAAGTAGGCGGCAAAGTTTTTGCCGCCTCGACATATTTCTTGGGAAATATGTCGAGATGCAGGGTGATTACAGTATTTGTCGAGCGAAAGTAACAGGATTGCTCTTTAGTGAGAGGGAATGATATGTGTAATAGAAAGTGATATGAAGGATGTGATTTAGGGTGAAATTATATTCTTTGCTGCAATCATTTGTAAATTACGCTAATGGTCAATATCATTTAGAGCCGCTTTTAAGACAAGGAGAAAAAACTGTTAATTTCCGCTTTGGAGATGAAAGTTGTTCGTTACAAATTTCAAGAGATTATATAGAGCTATTGAAAGAGGAAAGAGGAACGGAGCAAATCGTTTGTCTAGATGAAGAAGATGTAAAACAATTGGTGAACGGCAATGTACGATTGCAAATGTTAATGAACGATGGACGTGTACAATATTCGGGAACGTATCGAACGATGCTATTAGTTGAATCGATGTTTCATATATGTAAACCGATGTCAGTAGGTGCTTAAAATTCTGAAGTTTCATTTTTTGCGAAAATTTCTGTTGACATGGTGTGTGGATATTGATACAATTCAATTCATAAAATATAGACAATTTCATAAATTACAAATCAGACGAAAATGTAATCTGATTTCTCTTATCAAGAGAGGTGGAGGGACTGTGCCCTGTGAAGCCCGGCAACCGTCAACTTATGTTGAAATGGTGCCAATTCCTGCAAAGCAAATGCTTTGAGAGATGAGAGAGAGGGATAATGTTGTTATATACGCATATAAACCTTTCTGCTTCTCTAAAGCGGAAAGGTTTTTTTGTTGTTTGAATGTGGAGGACATTCAAATAATAAAAGTAGTGATAACGGTGGACTACACGCATTAAACATAAAAAATTGCGGAGTCGATCCAAATAAAAAAGGGGTGATACACCATGATTCTATTAGAGAATGTAAAGAAAATATATAAAGCAAAAAGCGGTGATGTCACTGCTGTAGATAATGCCAATTTAAAAATAGATAAAGGTGAAATATTTGGTGTTATCGGATATAGTGGCGCTGGAAAAAGTTCTTTAATTAGATTATTCAATCAGTTGGAGAAACCAACTTCTGGCCAAATTACAATTGCAAATCGTGTCATTTCAGCAATTACAGGAAGTGAACTTCGTAAGGCAAGGCAAGAAATCGGAATGATTTTTCAACACTTCAACTTACTTTGGTCACGAACTGTACGTGAAAATATCGAGTTCCCACTTGAAATTGCAGGTGTTGATAAGACGGCGAGAAGAAAACGCGTTGATGAGTTAATTCATCTTGTTGGATTAGAAGGAAGAGGAGACGCGTACCCTTCACAGCTAAGCGGAGGACAAAAGCAACGCGTTGGGATCGCAAGAGCGTTAGCTAATAACCCACAAGTACTTTTATGTGATGAAGCAACATCAGCTCTTGATCCAGAAACGACAGATCAAATTTTAGATTTATTATTAGATATTAATAAGCGTCTTGGTTTAACAATTGTACTCATTACACACGAGATGCACGTGATTCGAAAGATTTGTAATCGTGTTGCGGTAATGGAGAAAGGGAAGATTGTAGAAATAGGTCCAGTACTTGATGTATTCCGTAACCCACAGAAAGACATTACGAAACGATTTGTACAGCAGTTAACGGATTCTGAAGATACAAATGAAACGATTGAAAGTTTAATTGAAAAATATCCAGATGGAAAAGTAATTCGTTTGCAGTTTATCGGTGAAGCGGTAGAAAGGCCAGTACTTCAAAGATTAATGCAGCGCAGTGATATAGAAGTTAGCATTTTGCAAGGAAATATCGCACAAACGAATAACGGTTCTTACGGTAGTCTAGTTGTTCATTTAAATGGTGAGGAAACAGCGATTCAGCAAGCAATAGAGGGAATACATCAAGATCAAGTAGAGCTGGAGGTGATTGCACATGGATAAGTTACTCGCAAACGTTGATTGGAATCAAATGTTAGAAGCAACTGGTGAAACGTTATATATGACGGCAATCGCAGCTCTTGCCACATTTGTTTTAGGACTCATTTTAGGATTGTTACTCTTTATGACAGCGAAAGATAATTTATGGGAAAACAAAGCTGTTAACACGGCGATTGGAGCGTTCGTAAACATTTTCCGCTCGATACCGTTCATTATTTTAATCATTTTATTAATCCCATTCACAAAGATTCTGCTTGGAACAATTCTTGGAGCGAGTGCTGCACTTCCAGCTTTAATTATTGGAGCGGCACCATTTTACGCGAGAATGGTTGAAATCGCACTTCGTGAAATTGATAAAGGTGTAATTGAAGCTTCAAAAGCGATGGGAGCAAAAACAAGCACAATTATTTTGAAAGTGTTAATTCCAGAATCGTTACCAGCATTAGTATCTGGTATTACGGTTACGACAATTGCTTTAGTAGGCTATACAGCAATGGCAGGTGTTGTTGGTGCTGGTGGCCTTGGAACACTTGCTTATTTAGAAGGATTCCAACGAGGAAATAACGATGTAACAATCGTTGCGACAATTTGTGTATTACTAGTTGTATTTTTCATTCAGTGGATTGGTGATCGTGTAACGACTCGAATAGATAAACGATAATAAAAAACGAGAGGATGTTTCAAATGAAAAAATTATTACTTGCAGCACTTATTTCAACTTCAATTTTTGGTTTAGCTGCTTGTGGCGGGAAAGATAAAGATGAAAAGAAACTTGTTGTTGGAGCTTCTAACGTACCGCACGCTGAAATTTTAGAAAAGGCAAAACCGTTACTTGAGAAAAAAGGAATTGATTTAGAAATAAAAAAATTCCAAGATTACGTGTTGCCGAATAAATCGTTAGCGGATAAGGATTTAGATGCAAACTACTTCCAGCACATCCCTTATTTAGAAAAAGAAATGAAAGATAAAAAGTATGACTTTGAAGTAGCAGGGAAAATTCATTTAGAGCCAATTGGTGTATACTCTCAAAAATATAAAAGCTTAAAAGAACTTCCAGACGGAGCGACAATTATTATGAGTAATTCTGTTGCTGACCATGGACGTGGTTTAGCAATTTTACAAAAAGAAGGCATTTTAAAAATTAAAGACGGAATAGATCCAGTTAAAGCAACACCAAAAGATATCGCGGATAATCCGAAAAATCTAAAATTCAAAACGGATATCGAGCCTGGTCTATTGCCACAGGTGTATAACAATAAAGAAGGCGACGCTGTTTTAATTAACTCAAACTATGCAATTGATGCGAAATTAAATCCAGAAAAAGATGCAATTGCAATTGAAGGAAATGATTCACCGTACGCAAACATAGTAGCAGTTCGTAAAGGCGATAAAGATAAGAAAGAGATTAAAGCTCTTGTAGAAGTATTACACTCTAAAGAAATTGAAGACTTTATTAATAAAGAATATAAAGGAGCAGTTGTTCCTGTAAAAGAATAATTGCTGAAAAGGGCTGGTGTATGCCGGTCCTTTTTTAACTACATAACTATAGGGGAGAAAGGGACATCATATGAAAAAAATTCTACTATCAGTTGTTACAGCGCTGTCTGTATTTACATTAGCTGCTTGCGGGGGAAAAGAGGAAAATAAGCTTGTTGTTGGAGCTTCTAACGTGCCGCACGCTGTTATTTTAGAAAAGGCACAACCAATATTAGAGAAAAAGGGTATTAAATTAGAAATTAAAAAATTCCAAGATTATGTGCTGCCGAATAAAGCGTTAGCGGATAAAGAAATTGATGCGAACTACTTTCAGCACATTCCTTACTTAGATAAAGAAATTCAAGAAAAGGGATATAAAATTGTAAACGCAGGAAAAATACATTTAGAGCCAATGGGTATTTATTCTAAGAAATATAAAAGCTTAAAAGACTTGCCAGATGGCGGGACAGTTATTATGAGTAATAACGTAGCGGAGCGTGGGCGTATGCTAGCACTGTTACAAAAAGGTGGCGCTATTAAATTAAAAGACGGAGTAGATGTTGTTAAAGCAACAGTAAAAGATGTTGTAGAAAACCCGAAAAACTTAAAGTTTAAAACAGATGTTGAGCCTGGACTTTCACCGAAGCTGTATGAAAATAATGAGGGAGATGCTTTATTTATTAATTCTAACTATGCAATTGATGCAAAATTAAATCCAACAAAGGATGCAATTGCGATTGAAGGATCAGACTCTCCGTATGCAAATATTATTGCAGTTCGTAAAGGTGAAGAGAAGAAAAAAGAAATTAAAGAGCTAGTAGAAGTACTGCATTCAAAAGAAATTCAAGATTTTATTAATAAAGAATATAAAGGTGCTGTACTTCCAGTAAGTGAATAAATATAAGGAAAGGGCTGGAAAATCACCAGTCCTTTTTTCTTTATATAAATAAGAAGAAAGGTGTATCATATAAGGATGCAAGGGAAATACTTGTATACATTTGTGAAAAAATTGTTACTTTTTTTCGTCGTTTGCGATATCATTTTATTTGATATAAAATTAGAATGAGAATAAAATGAGAATATGAACGTTTTAGGAATTTTTAAAATGTATATAGAGGATTAATGGAGGTATTGAGATGGCTGGTTCTACATTAACGGTTAAAGACTTACACGTATCAATTGATGGCAAAGAAATTTTAAAAGGTGTAAACCTTGAAGTAAAAGGTGGAGAAATCCACGCAATTATGGGACCTAACGGAACAGGTAAATCAACTTTATCTTCTGCAATTATGGGTCACCCAAAGTATGAAGTAACAGAAGGTAGCATCATCATCGACGGTGAAGATGTATTAGAAATGGAAGTAGACGAGCGTGCACAAGCAGGTCTATTCCTAGCAATGCAATATCCAAGTGAAATTAGCGGAGTAACAAACGCTGACTTCTTACGTTCTGCAATTAACGCACGTCGTGAAGAAGGCGATGAAATTTCTCTTATGAAATTTATCCGTACATTAGATAAAAACATGGAATTCCTAGAAATGGATCCAGAAATGGCACAACGTTACTTAAACGAAGGTTTCTCTGGTGGAGAGAAAAAACGTAACGAAATTCTTCAATTAATGATGATTGAGCCAAAAATCGCAATCTTAGACGAAATCGACTCAGGTCTTGATATCGATGCATTAAAAGTTGTATCTAAAGGTATTAACGAAATGCGCGGCGAAGAGTTCGGTTGCCTAATGATTACGCATTACCAACGTTTATTAAACTACATCACTCCAGACTTCGTTCACGTTATGATGAACGGTCGTATCGTTAAATCTGGTGGCCCTGAGCTTGCACAGCGTCTAGAAGCTGAAGGTTACGACTGGATTAAAAAAGAATTAGGTATTGAAGACGAAACAACAGAGCAAGAAGCGTAAGAGAGGAGCATAAACATGACAATCGGTACATTACCTTTCGATCAAGAAACAATCCGTCAACGCGCAAGCGAAGTAAACGAAGCAGCTTGGTTGACTGAGTTCCGCTTACAAGCTCTTGCACAAGCAACTGAACTTCCAATGCCAACGCCTGATAAAACGAAAATTGAAAAATGGGACTTTATCGGAAAAGGCGACGCTGCTAAGCAAGAGCCTGTAAGTTCTTTAACAGAGCTTCCAGAAGCAGTGAAAAACTTAATCGATGAAAATAACAGCGTATTAGTGCAACGTACTGGTACAACTGCATTCGTTTCTTTAGCAGACGAAGCAAAAGAAAAAGGTGTTATTTTTACAGACATCGTAACAGCTGCAACAGAGCATGCTGAACTAGTACAAAAGTACTTAATGAAAGATGGCGTGAAAGTAGACGAGCATCGTCTAACTGCACTTCATGCTGCATTAATCAACGGCGGTGCATTTGTATATGTTCCGAAAAACGTTGTTCTTGAAACTCCACTTCAAGCTGTATTCTTAGTAGACGGCGAAGAAGCTAACGTATATAACCACGTACTATTCGTAGCTGATGCGAACAGTACTGCAACTTATGTAGAAAACTACGTTGCAAATGAAAATGCTAAAGGTATTGCAAATATCGTAGCAGAAGTAATCGTGGAACAAGGCGCACAAGTGAAATTCGGTGCGGTTGATCTATTAGCAAAAGACGTAACAACTTACGTTAACCGCCGCGGCACAGTAGGACGCGACGGCCGCATTGATTGGGCTCTAGGCCTTATGAATGACGGAAACACAATTTCAGAGAACGTTACGAACTTAATGGGCGACGGTTCATATGCTGATACAAAAACAGTAACAATTGGTCGTGGTAACCAAACACAAAACTTTACAACTAAAGTTGTTCACTTCGGTAAACATTCTGAAGGGTGGATTTTAAAACACGGTGTACAAAAAGATAGTGCAACATCTATCTTTAACGGAATTGGTAAGATTGAACACGGTGCATCTAAATCAAATGCACAACAATCTTCTCGCGTTCTTATGTTAGATGAAAAAGCTCGCGGTGATGCAAACCCAATTCTTTTAATCGACGAAGATGATGTAATGGCAGGTCACGCAGCTTCAGTAGGTCGCGTAGATCCAATCCAACTATACTACTTAATGAGCCGTGGTATTCCAAAACGCGAAGCAGAACGTTTAGTCATCCATGGATTCTTAGCACCTGTAGTTAATGAGCTTCCAATTGAAGGAGTAAAGGCACAGCTTGTTGAGGTAATTGAAAGGAAAGTTCGCTAATGAATATTCATGAAATACGCAAACAGTTTCCAATTCTTGATCAAAAAGTGAACGGCAAACAACTTGTTTATTTCGATAGTGCAGCAACTTCTCAAAAACCAATTCAAGTCATTGAAACGTTAGAACGTTACTATAAAGAATATAACTCTAACGTGCATCGCGGTGTTCATACGCTCGGTACGAAAGCTACCGACGCGTATGAAGGTGCACGTGAGAAAGTTCGCAAGTTTATTAATGCGAAATCAATGGAAGAGATTATTTTCACGCGCGGAACGACAACTGCATTAAATACAGTAGCGGCTAGCTATGGTCTTGAAAATGTAAAAGAAGGCGATGAAATCGTTATTTCTTACATGGAGCACCATAGTAACATCATTCCGTGGCAGCAAGTTGCGAAGAAAACTGGTGCAACTTTAAAATACCTTCCGCTTCAACCAGACGGTACAATTTCTTTAGAAGATGTTCGTCAAACAGTTACACCGAATACAAAAATCGTTTCTATTATGCAAGTATCAAACGTACTTGGAACGATTAACCCTGTAAAAGAAATCGGAGCAATTGCACACGAAAATGGCGCAATTATGGTCGTTGACGGTGCACAAAGTACACCTCACATGAAAGTAGATGTACAAGATTTAAACTGTGATTTCTACGCATTATCTGCTCATAAGATGTGCGGACCTACAGGTATCGGCGTATTATATGGTAAAAAAGAATTGCTAAACAATATGGAGCCAATTGAATTTGGCGGTGAAATGATTGATTTCGTAGATTTACAAGAATCTACTTGGAAAGAGCTTCCGTGGAAGTTCGAAGCAGGTACGCCGATTATCGGTAATGCAATCGGACTTGGGGCGGCAATTGATTTCTTAGAAGAAATCGGTCTTCATAATATTGAAAAGCATGAGCATGAATTAGCGCAATACGCTTTAGAAAGACTATCAGAAGTAGATGGCGTTACAATTTATGGTCCGAAGCATCGCGCTGGTCTTGTTACATTTAATATTGAAGACGTACATCCTCACGATGTAGCGACAGTATTAGATGTAGAAGGTATCGCGGTTCGCGCAGGACACCACTGTGCACAACCGCTTATGAAGTGGCTGAAAGCTTCTTCAACAGCACGTGCGAGCTTCTATTTATATAATACAAAAGAAGAAATTGATACATTTGTTGAATCGCTAATCAAGACAAAGGAGTATTTCACAAATGTCATTTAATAATTTAGATACGTTATATCGTCAAGTTATTATGGATCATTACAAAAATCCTCGTAACCATGGCGTGTTAGAAGATAGTGTTACAGTTAACTTGAACAATCCAACTTGCGGCGATCGTATTCAACTTACGATGAAAGTAGAAGAAGGTATTGTGCAAGAAGCGAAGTTTGAAGGAGAAGGATGTTCTATCTCAATGTCTTCAGCTTCAATGATGACACAAGCAGTAAAAGGTAAGAAAATTGAAGAGGCACTTCAGCTTTCTAAAATTTTCTCTGACATGATGCTAGGAAAAGAGTACGATGACAGCATCGATTTAGGAGATATTGAAGCATTACAAGGCGTATGCAAGTTCCCTGCACGTATTAAATGTGCAACATTAGCGTGGAAAGCGTTAGAAAAGGGCTTAAACGAAGATAAGTAATGTTAAAGGTTCCTAAAAACGAGGTTATCTAAGGAGGGACACACCAACATGGCGAAGCAACTGCCAGATATCGGCGATTATAAATATGGTTTCAAAGACAAAGACGTTTCGATTTTCCGTGCTGGACGCGGTTTAACAAAAGAGATCGTTGAAGAGATTTCACGTATGAAAGAAGAACCACAGTGGATGTTAGACTTCCGTTTAAAATCACTGGATAAGTTCTATGAAATGCCAATGCCACAATGGGGCGGCGACTTAAACGACTTAGATTTCGATGAAATTACGTACTACGTAAAACCATCTGAGAAATCTGAGAAGTCTTGGGATGAAGTACCTGATGAAATTAAAGCAACATTTGATAAATTAGGTATTCCAGAAGCTGAGCAAAAATATTTAGCTGGCGTATCTGCACAGTACGAATCTGAAGTTGTATACCACAACATGAAAGAAGACCTAGAAGCTCTAGGAATCGTCTTCAAAGATACAGATAGCGCATTAAAAGAGAACGAAGATATTTTCCGTGAGCATTTCGGAAAAGTAATCCCACCAACAGACAACAAATTCTCTGCATTAAACTCTGCAGTTTGGTCTGGTGGATCATTCATCTACGTTCCAAAAGGTGTGAAAGTTGATACACCACTTCAAGCGTATTTCCGTATTAACTCTGAAAATATGGGACAATTCGAGCGTACGCTTATCATCGTAGACGAAGGCGCACACGTACACTACGTAGAAGGTTGTACAGCACCTGTTTACACTACTAACTCACTTCACAGTGCGGTAGTAGAAATCATCATTAAGAAAGATGCATATTGCCGTTATACAACAATCCAAAACTGGGCGAACAACGTATATAACCTAGTTACAAAACGTGCGGTTTGTGAAGAAAACGCAACGATGGAATGGATTGACGGTAACATCGGATCTAAATTAACGATGAAATACCCAGCAGTTATCTTAAAAGGCGAAGGCGCTCGTGGTTTAACATTATCTATCGCGATTGCTGGTAAAGGCCAACACCAAGATGCTGGTGCGAAAATGATTCACTTAGCACCAAACACGTCTTCAACAATCGTTTCTAAATCGATTGCGAAGCATGGTGGTAAAGTAACTTACCGTGGTATCGTACACTTCGGACCAAAAGCGAAAAACTCTCGCTCTAACATCGAGTGTGACACGTTAATCATGGATAACCAATCTACATCTGATACAATTCCTTACAACGAAATCAAAAACGATTACGTTTCACTTGAGCATGAAGCGAAAGTATCGAAAGTATCAGAAGAACAATTATTCTACCTAATGAGCCGCGGTATTTCTGAGCAAGAAGCTACAGAAATGATCGTAATGGGCTTCATTGAGCCATTCACTCGCGAACTTCCAATGGAATACGCAGTTGAAATGAACCGCCTAATCAAGTTTGAGATGGAAGGTTCTATTGGTTAAATAGAAATGCGGAGCCGACTGTTCAGACCCGTTGGCTAAGGTTCTTTCGCACAGAAGATGCTTTTTATCTTCTGGTGCGGAAGGTTCTTAGACATGAGGGGCTAGGAGGCGAAGCTGGACAATATTTAAAGTGGAAGCGGCTCGTCCAGAATGTGAGGGGGATGGAGCTTCTGACGTAGAGACGCTTTTTGCCTCATAGGAAGAAGTGAAGCCACCGAACATTCTAGCCGCTGGAACTGGATAATATTTAAAGTGGAAGCGCCCTGCTGTGCAGGGCGCTTTTTTATGTTGTGTAAGTTTGGCTTGGTTCAGGTCAGTTTAGGATACCCGGGTAGGTGTTCGGTTAAATGTATCAGCGATTATTTTAATATATAGAAAATTCAGCGAATAAAAGGGGTTAGTTGGTAGATCAACTACCCGTAAAACCCCCACTGATTATTAGTTGAAATTTATTTACTTTATGTAAAAAAAACTTCGTTTATTATTAATCTTATTACCTTACAAAAGTGTAAGTATTTTAACATTGACGCTACCTATTAGGTGTAACTATAATTGTTACATGTGGTTGGTGTATATTATAACTGTGGTAACTTACTGTAAGTGTGTTTTTTCAATTCTTTTCGGAATAATGTTTAAATAGGTATACTAGTATTTTTTTCTGATGTAGTGATACCAACTCACTATACCTCCCTTTAAACTAAGGAATATTTTACCGCAACAAATTTCGGTGTATAAAAATAAATAATATATTTACCAACCGCAAAAAAATTTAGAGGTGTAAAATTTGATGAAAAATAAACTTATTGCAGCAGGAATTGTTACAGGAGCCTTACTATCATATCCATCTAATATTTTTGCTGATTCTATTTCTAAAGTGATTAAAATATCTCAAAATAATATAGAACCTAGTAAACAAGTTGAGAACGCCGTAGTTGGAGTAGTAACAGATGCAGATGAATACTTTGCGATAGTTGAATATAAAGATTCTAAAGGAAATATGCAAGAAGTAGAGATAGGTTTTCCAAACGGATCAAATTCATCCTACAAAGTAGGAGACAAAGTGAATGTTGCTAATAAAGATCAATGGAAACAACAAAAATTTGGTATGCACAATGTAACTGTTGCATCTGCGGATTTTGTTTCTAAAGTAACAGATACAGCAAAAAATAAGCCTCAAAATAATGTAGAACCTAGTAAACAAGTTGAGAACGCTGTAGTTGGGGTAGTAATAGATGCAGATGAATACTTTGCGACAGTTGAATATAAAGATTCTAAAGGAAATATGCAAGAAGTAGAGATAGGTTTTCCAAACGGATCAAATTCATCCTACAAAGTAGGAGACAAAGTGAATGTTGCCAATAAAGATCAATGGAAACAACAAAAAGTTGGTATGCACAATGTAACCATTGCATCTGCGGATTTTGTTTCTAAAGTAACAGGTACAGCAAAAAATAAGCCTCAAAATAATGTAGAACCTAGTAAACAAGTTGAGAACGCCGTAGTTGGAGTAGTAATAGATGCAGATGAATACTTTGCGACAGTTGAATATAAAGATTCTAAAGGAAACATGCAAACAGTAGAGATAGATTTTTCAAATGAATCGAATTCATCCTACAGAGTAGGAGACAAAGTGAATGTTGCCAATAAAGATCAATGGAAACAACAAAAAGTTGGTATGCACAATGTAACCATTGCATCTGCGGATTTTGTTTCTAAAGTAACAGGCACAGCAAAAAATAAGCCTCAAAATAATGTAGAACCTAGTAAACAAGTTGAGAACGCCGTAGTTGGAGTAGTAATAGATGCAGATGAATACTTTGCGACAGTTGAATATAAAGACTCTAAAGGAAACATGCAAACAGTAGAGATAGGTTTTCCAAACGGATCAAATTCATCCTACAAAGTAGGAGACAAAGTGAATGTTGTTAATAAAGATCAATGGAAACAACAAAAAGTTGGTATGCACAATGTAACCATTGCATCTGCGGATTTTGTTTCTAAAGTAACAGATACAGCAAAAAATAAGCCTCAAAATAATATAGAACCTAGTAAACAAGTTGAGAACGCTGTAGTTGGGGTAGTAACAGATGCAGATGAATACTTTGCGGCAGTTGAATATAAAGATTCTAAAGGAAATATGCAAGAAGTAGAGATAGGTTTTCCAAACGGATCAAATTCATCCTACAAAGTAGGAGACAAAGTGAATGTTGTTAATAAAGATCAATGGAAACAACAAAAAGTTGGTATGCACAATGTAACCATTGCATCTGCGGATTTTGTTTTTAAAGTGAGATAGAAGATGTTGGGCAGGTAGCAAAGCATGGTTAGTAAGTATGTGAGAAAAAAGCTTTTTGGATGCAGTTACTGGGATTAAGGCATGCCCATCAAGCTAAGAGTGCCAAACGGAAGTGTACCTTGTGCTGCAAGTGTTGATTTAAAATAAAGTTTAACTGTTTTGATAAAATTTTATATGCTCCCCATTAGGTAGACAGATAAAAAATAAAAATCTGTTTATTTAAGGGGAGTATTTTCTATGGCTAGAATTAAATATTCTAAAGCTGAAAAATTTGCCACTCATACCCCGAATTATTTTCGTGCCCCATTATTAATTAAGTGTAGCGGGAGACATATATTGATATAACTCTTCGGCAAATAAGGACAATTCTTGTTTTTGATGCATATTCATAAAGAGTAAATCACCCTTTATCATTAATATAAGAGAATAACGCGTCTTTAATTTTAAGAATAGTCTTAACACTTAAGACGGTGGATGTGTGGGAACACCTCCTTATATAGATACGAATATGAAAATTTTCATGTTAAAAGAGGGATTTTTTGCTTTTTCTCACAATGCGAGTACAATGTAAAATAGCAAGAAAAGACGAAAAGTATTTACAGGATTATTGCGTACGCATAGCGTAAATGGCAGTAAGGAACTGAGAGGAGGTTTTTTCTCTGAATATAAATAAAGAAACAATCATCCACCTTTATCATACAAACGATATACATAGTCATTTTGAAAATTGGTCGCAAATTTCTCGGTTTGTACAAGGAGAGAAAAAGCGAAGACAGGAAGCGGGAGAGACTGTTTTAACAGTAGATATTGGCGATCATGTGGATCGTTTTCATAGTATTTCGGAAGCAACGAATGGACTTGGCAATACGAAGCTTTTAAATGAGGCGTTATATGATTATGTAACGATCGGAAATAATGAAGGAATTACGTTAGCGAAGGAGCATTTGAATCGTCTATATGATGATGCTGGATTTGAGGTGCTTGTCGCGAATTTATTTGAAAAAGAAGGTGTACGTCCAGAGTGGGCAAAGCCTTATAAATTACATACAACGACAGATGGGATTACGATTGCTTTTATCGGGTTAACGGTTGCATATCCAGAGTTTTATCAAATGTTAGATTGGCATATTGAAGATCCAATTAAACATTTAGATTCTATTTTAGAAGAAGTGCGAGATGAGGCTCATATTACAGTTGTCCTTTCTCACCTTGGAAAAAGTATGGATGAGTATATGGCAGAGCATTATGATATAGATGTCATTTTAGGGGCACATACGCACCATTTATTTGAGCGTGGTGTTCTTATGAATAATACTTTACTTTGTTGTTGTGAAAAGTGGGGACGTTATGTTGGGCACGTTCAGCTTACTGTGGATAAAGAGACGAAGAAGCTGTTGAAAAAAGACGGTAGAGCGATTAAGACAGAACGTTTAGGAGCTTATAGTAAGCCGTTATCCACAATTGAAATGCTGCAGGAAGAAAGTAAACATATTATGGAAGAGCCTGTCGTTCATTTAAAGGAATCATTACCGGTTGATTGGTTTCATGAGACGTCATTTTCTCACATGTTAGCAAATGCGCTGAAAACGTGGTGCGGTGCGGAGATTGGCATGGTGAACGCTGGTGTACTTCTTGAAGGATTAGAAGAAGGTGTTGTAACGCGCGGAGATATTCACAGAATTTGTCCACATCCAATTAATCCATGTTTATTAAAAGTGCCCGGGAAAACGTTACGAGAAGTGATTTTGAAAGCACGTCGCCCGAATATGGAGAACCTTGAGGTGAAAGGATTTGGATTTCGTGGAAAAGTAATGGGGAAAATGATTTACGCTGGTGTAGAAGTCATTCCAGACACGATTCCTGGGAATAAAATTTTACTCGAGGATGTATTAATTAACGGGGAATCGCTGGAATTAGATCGTATATATACGGTAGGAACGATTGATATGTTCACATTTGGCTACTTATACCCAGAGCTATCCACACTTTCTGACAAACAATATTATATGCCAGAACTACTGAGAGATGTGTTAACAGACATGTTAATAACTCATACATCTTCCGTCAAACTATAGGCTAGTTAACTTGTAACACTCATTTTTCTCTTGTCATACAGATAAGGAAGAGAGGAGTGTGAACTATGGTTAATGTGGAGCCCATTATACTCGATAATTATACGTTTATTGCGGTTAGCGTCAAACTTCCAAAGACAAATTTGCTAGCTGTAATGAGCGATAAAGGATATATTATGTGCGGTGCATTAGATATAGGTCTTTTAAATGAGAAGTTAGGGGATCGAGGAATTATTGCTGGCCGCGCGGTTGGTGTAAGAACGATCGAACAACTTCTTGAAGCACCGCTAGAATCAGTAACGATTGAAGCCGAAGCTTTAGGTATTACGACTGGCACAATCGGAAAAGAAGCATTATTAAAAATGAGATAAGCATATATCGTCCCTCCTTCTTGCATAGAAATGATATAAGAAGGAGGGTTTTTTATGAGTATATTTCGTTCGAAAAATTCGCGGTTTCGAAGGGGACCTATTTCCTTTCGGCACATACTGCTTATGTCGTTTATTCTTTTTATCATATTACTCGTGCAAGGATTATGGATTGTGAATAGCAGCATTCAGCCGACATTAATGAAATATGGAGAAGTAGAGACAAATAAAATGGCGACAGCGGTTATGACGAAGGCGGTAAAAGATAGAATTAATGAAGGATTCGATGTCGATTCATTAATGAAAGTACAAAATGATAAAAACGGGAAAGTATCTACAATTAATTTAAATACAAAACAAGTAAATGAAATCGTAACGTCAACGACCACATACATAGAAAAATATTTACAGCAAGTAGAACAGGGGAATTTGAAGGGGCTCGGTATTTCTGAAAAAAATGGGGCAACGATGGCAATTCCTTTTGGTCGTGTAACAGATAATGCGCTTCTTGGAAATATAGGACCCGACATTCCGATTGATTTCACAACGATTGGTCATGTAAATACAGATATTAAACAAAAAATTGAACCACATGGGATCAATACGACAGCAATTCAAATTATTATGGAGATGGAAGTCACGTTGCAAGTAATTATTCCATTTCATACGAAAGAAATAACAGTAAAGCAAGACGTTCCAATTGCAACGCGTATCGTTCAAGGAGAAGTGCCTACTTATTATGGAAGCGGAAGTGTTGTTGTACCTGATAAAAAGAAAACGGATAGTTAGATGAATACAAAAAATAACCGTAGCACATTGCTACGGTTATCGTTTTGTATTTGCGCGTTCTTTTCGCTCCCAAAGACTTAAATGCATGTATGGATCGAAAGCCCATTCTGTATAACCATTGTCTTTATACATGCCGAAATGTAGGTGGGGCGGGAATTTTCCAGCTGTGCCGGGAGGGCCGTAACCAGTGCTACCAACAAATCCGATTACTTTTCCAGGCTCGACAATTTGTCCAAGTTGTATTTCTTTTGAGAACCCGCCTAAGTGAGCGTAATAATGGTAATTATTATGAAGGTCGCGAATGCCGATGCGCCATCCGCCAAGACGGTTCCAGCCTTTTGTTTCAATAATGCCATAGCAAGTGGATCTTACTGGTACGCCATAGCCTGCAAAAATATCGGTTCCTTCATGAATTCTTCTTCCCCCAAAACTTCTTCCAGCACCGAAAGTACTACGGTAGCTATGGTCACTGCGAATAGGGAGGGGAAAAGCATTTCCTTCTAAATTAATACGTCCATAATGTTTATAAATTTGGGCGTATTCGGTAATTAATTCAACTGTTTTCGCACGTCTATAATATTCCCAAAGCATAATGTGAATGCGGTCTTCTGACGTTCCTTGTTTCTTTAAAATCGTTGCTGCTGTATGCAGAAGATCACGGTCGTTATTTGCATTTGCAAATCCATCTTTGTTACCATCTAAACCCATTCCGCCAAATAGAGAAATTGTATGGGGAAGAGTATCGTTACTATTAACAGGTCCAGCCCATATTTCTGGTTTGAAATAAAGAGAAATGATGGCATCTGGCTTTTTCGGAATATCTTTTCTTACGCTCCGTATATTTCTTTCATATTGATCCATTGCAGCTAAGTAATACCACGGAATGCCTGAAGATTGCTCAGTTTCTTTATATAGTGCCATGCGCTTTTCGTATATGCTTTGCTGATTATCTTCACCGTAAGCGATGTTTTGGTGGAGAAGAAAGCAAATCGAAAGCAAAATAGAAATTTTTCGAAGCATGAAATAGACTCCTTTCACAACATCACTCTTTTTAGTGTGGGATATACGGAGTATTTCATTATAGGGAACGATTGGAAAAAATCTTAGAATCTTCATTTGAGCAAATCGCTTTCATACGTTAGAATAGATATGTTACATTGAAAGAAGCGAACACGGTAAACTATTTCATATTGTGCGGAGTTGATAACCATGACAAAACAAACAGAATATAAGCGCAAGCCCGAATGGTTGAAAATTAAGTTAAACACGAATGAAAACTATACAGGCTTAAAGAAAATGATGCGTTCTAAGAATCTTCATACAGTTTGTGAAGAAGCGAAATGTCCGAATATTCATGAATGCTGGGCTGTAAGAAAAACAGCAACATTTATGATTTTAGGTGCAGTATGTACACGTGCTTGTCGTTTCTGTGCGGTTAAAACAGGCTTACCAACTGAGCTTGATTTACAAGAGCCAGAACGCGTAGCAGATTCTGTAGTACAAATGGGCTTAAAGCACGTTGTTATAACAGCGGTTGCACGTGATGATTTAAAAGACGGGGGAGCGGGTGTTTTTGCTGAAACAGTACGCGCTGTTCGTCGCAAAAATCCATTTACGTCAATCGAAGTATTACCATCTGATATGGGTGGAGTAGAAGAAAACTTAAAAATGTTAATGGATGCAAAACCAGATATTTTAAACCATAACATTGAAACAGTACGTCGATTATCTAACCGAGTTCGCGCTAGAGCAAAATATGACCGTTCATTAGAGTTTTTACGTCGAGCGAAAGAAATGCAGCCTGATATTCCAACTAAATCGAGCATTATGGTGGGCTTAGGTGAAACAAGAGAAGATTTAATTGAAGCAATGGATGACTTACGTGCAAACAATGTGGATATTTTAACTCTTGGACAATACCTACAACCATCTAAGAAGCATTTACCAGTTCTTAAATATTACCCACCAGCAGAATTTGCAGAGCTTAAAGAAATTGCACTTAGCAAAGGATTTAGCCACTGTGAAGCTGGTCCACTTGTGCGTTCTTCTTACCATGCGGACGAGCAAGTTCGTTCTGCGAAAGAAAAAACAGCAGAAGCTAAATAATGAAAAAAAGAGAGCTAACGATTAGCTCTCTTTTTGTTTGTACTCCAAAACAGTATTTGAACATGTTAATAAAATCTTTTTTAATTCCTCTGTGGATAATTCAATTGTAAATTCAGGTACACCAGGTGTAATTAAAATTTTACCGTAAGTATAAATCGCACTATCCACAATAATTGTTACATCTTGTGAATAACCGAAAGGAGCTACACATCCTGGCGTGCAACCAGTTTTGTCGCGCAGTTCATCGTGAGAACAGAGAGATAAGCGTTCTCCAGTTATTTCTTTCATCTCTCCCCGGTTGAGCCTTGTGCCCTCTAACGTAAAGAATACGTAATAATATCCAGACTTTGATTTTAAAAATAAGCTTTTACTTGGAGTACCTTGTAAACCAAGCCTTTCACGTACGATTCGATCTGTTTCATAATCGAGTACTGGTTCGTGTTCAAACTTTTCGTAAGAAGCATTTGTTTTATGTAGTAAAGCGAGTACATCTTCGTACATATGGAGTGATACCCCTTTCTATTGTTAGTACAGTTTCTTCTCGTGGCGTCAACTGAATATGTTGGAAAGAGATATTACTTGGACGGTGATTCCCATAATCGTTTTAGGATACATTGTTCATCGATTGTAATTTCGTAAATATCAGGATTCGTTAAAGCTCGCCATTCATTAAAGCCAATCGTCTGATCAAAGTGCCTTAAAATGAGCGTAAGTAAGTTTCCATGTGTAACAAGTAGTGTTGTAGTATGGTTTAATTTTAAAACGTCTTGGATAAGCGATATAGCACGGTCCGTTGCTTGTTTTGTTGACTCTCCGCCTGAAAAGGCAATATCTATATTTGTAAAAGTAGACTCTAGTTTCTGCATCCAATCATCCATTGGAACGTCGCTTAATATGCGTTCAGCTAATCTTTCATCTTCTTGGATAGACAAGTTAGCTTGGAGCGCATAGGGCCGTATAGAATCGATAGCTCGCACAAATGGGCTTGAAATAATATGATCTATTTGTGGTTGGTCTTCTAAGAGGAATGTAGCAAGGGTGTTTGCTTGATTCTTTCCGTCAATTGTTAATTCAGCATCACGTTTTTGTCCAGCGGCTGAACAATGTCGTATTACAATTATTTTCTTCATAATTCATCCCCATCTTTCAAGTTGACGCTATATACTTCGACAAATGTAGAAAAAATTCCTTTTTATTGGAAACAGCATATGGATTTAAATATGTGGAAAAGTAATGTGGATAATAAAAAATTGAGGTGTCACTATGAAAAAAATGATGTGCATTGTATTCATTATTTGTTTTCTTACGCAATTATCCACAACATATGCAGAATCCAATCAAAAGTTAGATTATCCAAGCAATCGAAATAAGCCATTTATGAGTGAAGATGTGTTTTACGAACAATTAGACAAGAAAATTTATAAAGAATATGAAAATGCAGCATACAGCGTTCGAAAAAAAGTCTTATTTAAAGAAGTGCCCGATGAAGAATCTTCTTTTAGGCAAAAAACAGCCGTGGGTTGTCGGAGTGAAGTGGTGCTTCAAGATTCTTTTGTTCACCCTGATCGCCAAGTTTATTTTTTCGCGTCCTTTTCTCAAAATGAAGTAGAAGAGTTACACAAGTACATCGTTATAGATGCAGAAACAAAGAAGGAGCTGCAAGGAGGAAAAAGCTATCATCATTGCGACAATCCATAAAAAATAATCCACCAATCGGTGGGTTATTTTTTACTCCGGCACACTCATTAATTTCGCTTTCATTTTGCGAATAAGAACGACAGCACCGATTGTGAAGAGAAGGGTAATTCCCTCTGCAACAAAGATGTTAATTGTTTTTGTTTGGTAAAGCGCCGCGAAGAAATCTACGAATGCGTGGAATAGTATAGCGTACACAAGGAATATATATTTCTTCTGTTTTACTGCGTATAAGACAAGTATTGTAAAGGCGATTTGCAGCACGAGTGCCATAATTCTTTCGAAGCTACCAAGGAAGTATAAGTAGGCAGGTTGCTGAATTAACATGTCCTGTAGGCGGCTTAGCTCTGGCATTTTTTCAACCATTTGAGCGAAGCTACCGCTGTTAATTGAATTCGCAAATATAAGTGCTTGGAATGCAGAGAATCCGCCAACTAAAATGGATTCTATCCCGCCGTGACCAATTCCATAAGCAAAACCATCTTTATATTCTTTATATTTTTTTAGCAGGAAAAAAAAGGCAACGAAGCGTCCTAATTCTTCAAAAATACCAGCAGTTAGTCCACCATACAGTGCGAAGACAAATGGATTTTCTAAAATTGGAGCGATTGCTGGATTACCGCGCATAAATAGGTGGAATGGTGTTTCGAGAATTTGGGTAAATCCGATAAAGATAAGAACACCAACGCCGACCACTTTCCAATTAATATTATATTTTTTACGGAAATAAACGAGTACAATAATTGGGACCAGAATCGAGACAATGAGTTGAAAGATGATGCTGGCAATTACAGTATTTGAAACCATATTTTCACCGCTTTCTAATATATGTACATATCTATTATGCATGAAATATGGGAGAGATGAAACTTTTTAAGATAAAATGAATTTACTTATTGACTCTAACGTTGCGTCATACTTTATCGTATGTACTAAGGGGGAGATACACATGACAATGAAGGTAAAAGAGGTAGCTAATTTAGTTGGAATTAGTGTGCGCACACTGCATCATTACGATGAAATTGGGTTGTTAACCCCAGACGAGACGACAGAGTCTGGATATCGTCTGTATTCCAATGAAAATTTAGAGACATTGCAGCAAATTTTATTTTTTAAAGAACTAGGCTTCCCTTTGAAGAAAATTAAAGAAATTATCATGAGTCCATCATTTAATCGCGAAGGGGCACTACAGCTTCATAAGAAAATGCTTCTTGAAAAGCGTGCTAGGTTAGATAAAGTGATTGCGACGATTGATAAAACAATTCAGCATACAAAAGGAGAGATTGAAATGACGAATAAAGAGAAATTTGAAGGATTCGATTTCAGCCATAATCCGTACGAAGAAGAAGCGCGTGAAAGATGGGGAGACGAAGCTGTAGATAAAGCGAATGAATATGCGAAAGGTATGTCAAAAGATAATCAAGAAGAGTTTAATACGATTTACAGAAATTTAGCGGCGCTTAGACACGGAGCACCAGATTCTAAAGAGGCACAGGAAGCTATCAAAGTATGGTACGATTACTTGCAAAACTTCGGTGAATATTCATTAGATGCTTTTAAAGGACTCGGCCAAATGTACGTTGCTGATGAGCGCTTTATGAAAAATATCGATAAGTTTGGCGAAGGGTTAGCGCAGTTTATGTGTGATGCGATGGAGGTTTATGCGGATCGTAAGAAATAGTAAAAAAGTAAAACAGTAAAACAGGTGGAGGTTTTCTCCACCTGTTTTACTTTTTAATCATATCATTCAAAGTTTGATTCTCTGTATTGTTCAAATGAGGATTTTTGCTCATTTCACGCTTTAACATATCGAGGCTTTGTGTATATTCTGTATCATTTAATGCGCCAGATTGAAGCCCTTGAATTTGAGAAATCAATTTTTGGTTTGTTGATACATATGCTTTATAATAGCGAGGGACGATGGACAAAGCAGTTTTATATACTTGATCCGCTACGAGTTTCGGATCCGTTGTGTTTGCACGGTATACAACAAATACTTCATCATCAGTAACGAGCGTAGCAGCGTTTGTAACGTCAGGAAGTTTGACTGTCATGCTTGTAATCATTTCAGCGACTTTCTCACGGTTAATGGCTCCTACTTGTTTGTTAGATACTTCATGTTTTTGTTTAGATGAATAGCCGACCCTTGTAAGTCGTGTATTTGTATTTTCCGTATGATACATATCGTTTTTATTGGAAACAAGAACACGACTTCCTTCTTCACGTTCCATTTCGGCTTTATTCGTTGATTGGCAGCCTGCAAATAAGGAAAGCGTGAGGAGAGAGAGTATAATTTGTTTTTTCACGATGTATCACCTCCTTCTCCATAGCATGCACTAATTTGCAAATTTTTGTATTTGAAATTGTTGGTTGGTATGCTTTGTGATACGATAAAAAGAAGAATGCTTAGAGAGGAAGTTAATGATGGAGCAAAAGCAAGAGATTCATGCTACGGTGAGCATTAGTAATGTTCAGTACGAAGTAATTAAAAACTTTCGTGACGGTTTTAGTGAAGAAGCATTTAAAGAGCGCTATGCAGAAATTTTAAATAAATATGATTACATCGTTGGGGACTGGGGTTATGAGCAACTTAGATTGCGCGGATTCTTTGATGATAGTAACCAGCGTGCGACATATGATACGAAAATTAGTACATTGTCAGAGTATTTATACGAGTACTGTAACTTCGGTTGTGCACACTTCGTATTACGAAAAGTGAAGAAATAAAAAAATCCTCTTACGATTGTAAGAGGACTTTTTCATAGCAATTATACCAATTGTGAGGAGGCTGTTTACTGGAAAAGTAAACAGCACCTCGGCAAATATAATGATTCTTTTCATACAAACGCAATGAAACAGGATTACCAGTGAAAGCATCTAATCGTATGCCGGTATAGTTTTTCTGTTTCGCTTCATTTTCCCAAAAGGATAAAAGTACTTTGCTATATCCTTTTCCTTGCGCGAGCGGATGGATGACGAAAGAGTGGACGATAAGAAAGCGCCCGTCTGTTTCTGACCAATCAATGCGCTCATATTCTGGAGACTGCGACTCGTTTAATACGACAGCACCAACGAGTGAATCACCCTCAAACAGGCAATAGAGTTCACCTTGTTCTAAGTGATAGGAAATATGTTCTTGCGCCGGATAAGAATCATCCCATTGGTAAATTTGATTTTGTAAGAGCGCTTTTTTACATTCTGTATACATTTCATCTAATTCGTCTAGTAAATCCATCGTACCTTTTCTCACTTTTAACATGAGATCCCCCCTCACAAACAAATCGAAATATAATCGCCTTCAGAAAGTATTGTATTTGGTTTTATTTGTTGTCCATTCAATTGAATATCCCCATTTTTAATTTTATCCACAATGAGTGTACGGCTCCAGTCGGAAATATATGTGGATAAGGCTTTATCGATGCGGTGGGAACCAAAAACGATGTCTAATACGATCGTGATTTCGGTTATACCACTTTCTTTATGTCGTGTAATGGAAATAGTAGTACTTGCTTCTGTTTGGTCTTGCTGTGTCGTATCAACTGTTTCAACGTGATCAGTAAATGATTTATAAATGCGAATTTTTTGATTCCACGTATGATCTTTCGGACATTTATAAATGGCAAAGCGGTATATATTTTTTCCATTGGCGTTATGCCTACGAATATTCGTGTCAGTAAATAGGGTAGTGCGTCTGCAATTTTTGCAATACTTTTCGATTGTGTTTTGCTGGTTTTCATATAAACTCCAAGAAAGTTGTACTTTCTGCATTTTCCTTCACCTCTTATAGTAGTGGTAAAGGAACGTAATACAGCTATTTGGATGTCTTGTAGTATGAAGGCATGAGAAATAGACAAAAATAAAAGGAGATTCCCTTAGGAAGCTCCGTAAACATCATACTACAGATGCGTTACGCTCCTTTGTAATGGGAATGGGCAGACTACTCCCTTGAAAAAGCACGGTGCTTTTTTGAGAGTAATGCTATCCAATTGCTGGTCCATTACAAAGTAGTTGTTGGCATACGCAGATAACGTCCTTTCTATCCAAATAGATTTATTCTTCATTATAACATATTAGTTTGAAAATTAAAAATTATTAAAGTAAAAAAACACCAGCTAAAATAGCTGGTGCATACGATAATTATATAAGTTCAAATAAAAATGAGCGTAATTCTTCTGCAATTTCTTCAGTCATAGAAAATGCGTGCTCTAAGTAGCCTGGTTCGTTTAAATCGTCAGCGCCGATGATTGCGAATTTATTGCGCTGCATATCAAGGACAATTGTTTTACCGTAATGACGATCGGAGTATAATAGCGCTAAATCATGACGCTCATTTTCTCCCATAAAGCTAACGAAACGAGTTTTTGTAGCGACAGTGTCGTCGTACAGAAAGAAACGTTCTTCCATACACATGGCTCCTTTTATTAAATATCTAAGTTTAAGTGTGGCTTATGATCTAAATGGTGATGCGTTTTAATGAATCGTACCGTTCTTGTTTTGTAACGCATTACGATAGAGTATGTTTCAGCTAAATCTCCGCCTAGGAATTTCACGCCGTCTAATAACTCACCAGCAGATACACCAGTTGCTGAGAAGATTGCATCATCACCAGATACTAAATCGTCTAACATAAGAAGTTGACGAGGGTCTTCTAATCCCATTTCACGACAACGTGCTTCTTCTTCTTCGTTCATTGGAACTAAGCGAGCTTGCATTTCACCTTCAAGGCATTTTAATGCTGCTGCAGAAATAACGCCTTCTGGAGCTCCGCCAATACCTACGAATAAATCAATACCAGTTCCAGGTAGTGCTGTTGCGATTGACGCACCAACATCACCATCACCAAATAATTTTACACGTGCACCTTTTGCACGAACACGGTCAATAATATCTTGATGACGTTCACGTTCTTGAACGATAACTGTTAGATCGCGAATCTTTTTATTGTTAGCTTCCGCTACAATTTCAATTGTTTTTTCAATTGGATCATCTAAGCTAATTTTACCAGCTGCTTTTGGACCAACCGCGATTTTTTCCATGTACATATCAGGAGCATGAAGAAGGTTTCCTTTATCTGCGATTGCGATAACTGCCATTGCATTTGCAAGACCTTTTGCAACGATGTTTGTACCTTCTAATGGGTCAACGGCGATATCTACTTCTGGACCGTTACCTGTTCCTAGTTCTTCACCAATATACAACATTGGTGCTTCATCAAGTTCTCCTTCACCGATTACAACTGTACCTGCCATGTTTACTGAATCAAACATATCACGCATTGCTGTAGTTGCTGCATCATCTGCTTCATTCTTCTTTCCGCGGCCCATCCACTGTGCGGATGCTAATGCTGCTGCTTCTGTTACACGGACAATTTCTAGTGCGAGTTCACGTTCCAAGGTTCCATTCCTCCAATTTCAAAAATCATACAAATATAACTATAACAAATAACGGAGAAAAGGTGAATTCGAAAAATTGTCGATTTTTTCAGAAGAAAGCGTTACAATTAAAATGTAAATGCTTTAATTTCCAGGTAGGTGACATTCATGTATTTTGTAGACAGAAAGAAAATAGAACAAATGCTAGTATGTTTAGAACGAGCAACAAGTACATTTCAAGAGAAAAAGATATATGAAACCGAGTTTGAATTTTACGCATTAGAACGTATAGCTCATCTAATGATTGATTGTGTATTAGATGTAGGGAATGCGATGATCGATGGATTTATTATGCGCGATCCAGGAAGCTATGAAGATATTATTGATATTTTAATGGACGAGCGAGTGATAAGTGAAGAAGATGGAAAAGGGATGAAAGAAATTATCCTTCTTCGAAAAATGCTTACGCAAGATTATATTCAAATGAATCATCATGAATTATATAAGACGATTCAAAAACATATTGCAGTGGTAGAAAAATACCCAGCAAATATTCGTAGTTACTTAGAGAAGGAATTAGGACCTGTATCTGCATTTGTACCAGAATAATTATGCTTATAAGATCCCCAGGACTACCTTTTGGGGATCTTATATTGTATGTGAGAAAGAAAAGGGAGAAGGATGAAGCATGGGGGAAGCACGTACGACGAAAGATGAAATTGTACAATTGTTGAAAGTAAAGGGAGAGCACACGGTAGCGGAACTAGCTGATATTTTAGAGATTACAGAAATGGCGATCCGAAGACATTTAAGTAATCTTGAGAAAGATGGTTTCATTTATTCCAAGATGGTAAGGCAACATGTCGGAAGACCAACTTATTTGTATGGATTAAGCGAAAAGGGAGAAGATACATTCCCGAAAGAGTATAAGCAATTTGCGATTGATATGCTAGAAGATTTAGCTCGAATGGGCGACGAAAAAATACTTCGCCACGTTTTAAAAGAGAGAACGAAGCGAATGGAAGAACAGTTGCAAAAGCGAGTGAGTAATCAAAAGAATTTAGCATATAAAGTGCAAGAAATAGCAGCTATGCAAGAGAAAAATGGTTATATGGTTCAAATTAAGAGAGATGGGGAGAACTCTTTCGTAATTGAAAAACAAAACTGTCCGTTAAAGGAAATCGCTGAGAGATTCCCGCAAGTGTGTGAAGATGAAAAAGAGATGTATAAGCGTTTATTTGCGAACGCAGATGTGAAAACGCTAGCAAACATGTGCGAGGGCGATTGTAGTTGTTCTTACCAAATAAAAGAGAAAAAATGAACGTTATGGGGCGCTTTAAGGTAAAGCGTTTTTTTCTTTGGAAAAAGCGGGTAATATAAGAGTGGTATGATAAGGTGAGAACGTTAGCATAGAAGGAGAGACATAATCGATGTATAAAGGCTACTTAATTGACTTAGACGGTACAATGTATCGGGGAGAAGAACAAATTGAAGAAGCGAGCGACTTCGTAAAAGCATTAGGAGAGCGCGGCATTCCATATTTATTCGTTACGAATAATTCAACACGTAAACCAGAACAGGTGGCAGAAAAACTTGTTCGTTTCGATATTCCAGCGAAAGCAGAGCAAGTATTCACAACGAGTATGGCAACAGCGAACTTCATTTATGAACGTAAACAAGACGCAACTGTATATATGATTGGTGAAGAAGGCTTACATGATGCGCTTGTGGAAAAAGGATTTGAACTTGTGGATGAAAATCCTGATTTCGTTGTTGTCGGTTTAGATCGTGATATCACATATGAAAAATTAGCAAAAGCTTGTCTTGCTGTGCGTAACGGCGCAACGTTTATTTCTACAAATGGAGATATTGCCATTCCAACTGAGCGTGGGTTATTACCAGGTAACGGTTCATTAACATCAGTTGTAGCAGTATCAACAGGTGTGGATCCAATCTTTATCGGAAAACCAGAATCAATCATTATGGAACAAGCTTTAAAAGTGCTTGGTATAGGAAAAGATGAAGCATTAATGGTTGGGGATAACTACGATACAGACATTCTAGCGGGAGTAAATGCTGGTATGCATACTCTTCTTGTCCACACTGGAGTCACAACTGTGGAGAAGTTAACAGAATATGAAGTACAACCAACGCAAGTTGTGCATAACTTGACGGAGTGGATTGAGAAGATGTAATGAAAAATAGGTAACCGGAAGAGGTTACCTATTTTTTTATGCATAATTGCATATGTACTATAAGTATATAAAATGTAAAATTTAAATGTAATGATGTAAGGGGGAGAGAATAAGAATGTATTGGATGTCATGTATTATGTTTGTTTTTACATTATGTGTTTTGTTCTTTGTTCTATGGAAGATATATAAAATAAATGAAATGAAAAAAAGCGCAGGAAAACTCATTGCAATGTATCCTCGGGTGAAAAGACGTTGGATTGCGTTACTTGGACCAGCGTATTTCATTGGACAATGTATGTATATATATGCTCGGTACGTGAGTGGCGATATTGATACAGTTGAACAGTTTCTCATTCAGCTAGGTATTCATGCTGTAGCAAGTTGTTTTATGACTTTAATAGCCATCCATCTTATTAAAAGTGTACAAATATATGAAAAAGGTGTAGTAGACGGATTAAACTTTTATTCATATAAAGAATTAAAAGGCTATAAAACATCAACATGGGCAAATCCAAAAGAAAATATATTTTTATATCGCGGGCGAGAAAAAATGAATGACAATGTGAATTTACTTATTAGACAGGAAGATATGAATGAATTAGAAAGCATTCTTCAAAGATATATTCCGAAATTAATGATGAAATAAAAAAACTCCGGTTGTTATGAGTGAATTGTACCCCGAATCGTGGACACTAAAAAAGTCCATGATTCGGGGGTTTTGTGTATTTTTATCAAAAAATCTCGTTATAATGGAATCAACGATAGAAATGAGGTACGGAGAATGATTAAAATTATTTTTAACGAAATTCAAATGAAACAGCTAGAGAAAAATAAAAATGTATTAAAGGTGTCGGAACGTTTGATTAGCTACTGTCCAGATTTAAAAGTAAGGGCAGTAAAAGAAAACCAACAAGGAAATTAGACGCTCTCTTCCATATATCTTCATTATAATTAAAACTTTATAAGCTCAAAGTATTTATTTGTTTTTAAATAGTCTTTCATTTAAAATGTTTGTAACTTTTATTGCGCCTTCTTTATCTAAATGATCTAAGTCTAGGCAATCATTTTCATTAAAAATATTCGAATCAAATAAATCAATGATTTCGAATTCGAAATTTTCTTTTAAGTATTTCATTTTATCATAAAATATTTCTTTATATTTTGGGCTAAGATTTTCTTTATAATAGCTCGTAGTAGGGAACACAACAATTATTGGCTTAACCCCATTTTCATTTAAGAATTTAAATGTCTGAGCAAAAATTTGCACATTCTCTTTAAGCGTTTCTTCATACTTCAATACTTTGTTATGAGAAATAGCTCTGTCAGTGCCTAAAGCTATTTTTTGCTGTTCAGATAAATCACCTAAACTAGTATTCCCAATTAAACTACCACTTTTTCTACTCTTATCACTATTAAAATAAGATAGACCCACTTTACTATAATAGATATCCATCATTTCTTTTTCTAAACCATTTACATCAAAAATGGTTTTTATTTCGTCAGACACAAAATTTTCAAATGAATTTTGTTTATCATCATTATTTTGCTCATAAGGAATTTGATAATAATGTGTATCTTTGAATAAAGGATAGTATACATCTGTAATTCTATATGCTTCGCTACCTCTAGATAAATCAAAATGAAAACTGTAGTAAGCAGTGCCTATTATACAATTTTTAACAGATTTATTTTCATTAATTACATCTTCTATAATCTTTAATGAGTAATATATATCTTGAGAAGCCAAAGATAAATTTATTGATTTCTCTTTTAGTAAATCAACTTCTACACCAAATAGGGAATAAGATAAACCTACTATTAATGTATTGATATCTTTATCTTCTTTACAAACTTTAAGCGTATTATTTAAGAAATTATAGTCATAATTTCTGTAATACTGATTAATTGCAGCTGTATATAACTCAGTTATAATATCTTCATAAATAATAACTTTATCAAACCCTCTGTTTTGAATTTCATTATAGAATTCATCGTAATACTTCTTATCAATAATTAAAAGGGTGATTTCGTTTCTCACAGTTCCCATTACGCTATCATTAATATTAGTACCTAACTTTTCAAAATTTAAATATTCTTTATTTAATATTCGTTTACTTAGATTAAGGTGATCTGAACTAAATAAATACACCGTGGTTTTTACTTTATTAATTAAATAGGTATGTAGATTCTTAAATTGAATTTGAATATCTTGATATAGTTCTCTCATTTTAATATTTGAGAATTCATAATTATTGCAATGATTAATAAAACCATCTATAGATATTGCCAAATTATTAAATTCTTCACTATTTAGGTGTATTTTATTTTTAACTATAAAATCAGTCATTATATTGATAATCTGAAAAATGTCTCCTTCATTCTCAACTTTATTCATTAGATTTTCAAATAATTCAAATGTATTTATAAAATTAATATTTCTTTTTAAATTTATTAACTTCTCCTCTGTACTAACCAACATAACTATTACTCCTTTTTGCTTTGTACATCATCTGTTGCAAAGCACCTCATATTTAATATCAATATAAATAGATATTAATTTATTATACTGCTAGTCGGTACATATTTTCTAGATTATCTTCCTAACTTAGATACAAACTCAAAACTTTTTTAAATTATAATTTTTATTTATAATAATTCAAAATGTATTTTGCTAAAATAAATAAAATATTTCTTTTTAAAGTTTATAAAACATTGAGTTTAAATTTATTTGAATAGGCAATTCCTTTATAGGATAGCGCCACACACCTATCAACTTAAGGCATGCTTTTATACAAAATGTGGTCCTTCCATATACTTTTTCATAGATTTATTTTGGCTACACAAACAGACATAGATGATGTTCAAGAGTATTTAAAAGTGATAGTAATTAAATTAGAGAAAAACGACGAAGACTGGAAAATAAGCAAATCATAATAAAAAAGTACAGGTCTTTAATGGTTACTTTTGTTGCGAGAGTCAAATAATAGATATGTATGTATAAAAAGACGCTCGAAAATCGCCTTTTTATACCCCGCTCATACAAAGTACAAAGAAGACAAATAAAATGATGACAATACCAATGCCGAAGTTAAATACGAGAGTACTATCCATAAATGTAACCTCCCTATTTGAAAGTAAAAAGTACTCTAGCCAAGAGTGCTTTTTTATTTTGAGTCTACTTCAAAACTTTGAGAAAAGGATTCATGCATGTAAAGAGTTACATTATTTTATGTGTTTATATTTTGAAATGAGTAAGTCCTTGTGAGATATAAAAAAAGACACTCTTTTGAGTGTCTTTCATGATGACAAAATGTACCAATTGCTTGAGTTTGATAAGGCGCTAATATCCGTTTTAACGCCTTTTCTTTGATCAAGAAGTGTAGCAACAGCGATTTAAGTAAATTGTACCATTTGTTTCATAGGTGTGTGTATGTAATTATGCATATTTCGATTATGAGGTAGGTAATGAACTGTGAATAATTTGAAGTGATTTACTTACGATTTCTTCTGCGGCATATATGCCGATTGCATCTGTTTTTACAATGTGGGGCTGTAAGTGATTATATGTTGCCCCTAATTCACCGTGAAGTGGTGCAAAGGCATAGTTAGCTTTTTCAAGCATGCATAAATCAAGTAAAGAATCCCCAGCTGTAATAATAGTATCTATTTGTAGCACTTCTTTTATATATTGCACAGCATCCCATTTGTTAATAGGCTTCGGTACAAAATATAATTTTCTACCTTGAAGTGAATGAGCCCAGCCTTGTTTGTCTAACCAAGAAATGAAGGATGTTAATTCGTCATAAGGAATGTTCTCTCGTTTAATGATGCAATAGTGGAATAAATCATCAGCTGTTTTTTGTGATATAACCCAATTTTTATGAGCGATTTGTTCAAATTCCTTTAGTATATCGTTTCTCTCTATACATTCTACTGAAAGTCTTTTTTTTATTTCTTTGTTCCAAGTAACATCTTGCTTGCCATTATGAAGGATATTACCGCCGTTACTTGTAATGGCATATTCAGGAATGATTTCATTTTGGAATAAAGCAATACGTTCAAATTGTTCAATCGTTCTTGTTGTAACTGGGATAAAATATGAGTGCAGTTGCAATTTTTTTAGTAGTGAAATGGTTTTATGTGTTATGAAAGAAATTTCTTTTCCGTCTAAAGTTTCAATGAGCTGAATTAATTCATCTTCTATATGAGCACGAGATGATTTTCGGGAATAAATAAGCGTTTGATCAAGATCACTGGCGAAAATCATAGCGTTTCCTCTCTAAGAGGTTTAATGAGCCCGCAACATGAATAAGCCATATTTTCATATATTTCAATAGGGACATTCTTTTCTTTAGCAAGAAGTAAAATATGCTTTAAATCGGGATTGTTTTGCTTGCGTATTAAAATTTTCCACGGTATTCTCCGAAGTAATACGCGAGTTGTTTCACCGACTCCTGGTTTAATTAAGTTAATATCGTCAATTTCAAAGTGAGTTTGGATAGAATGTATATCTTTTAATCCTTGCCAAGAGGGATCGGTGTATGTTGAAGCAATATAATGTAATTGATGATCTATATGAGAATGAACAGAAGGGAATAAATCTGTTACCTCATTGATGAAGAAGTTTGATAAATCTTCTTGTTCTAGCTCTTTATAATATTTAACACCATGAAAATCATTTGGGCCAATATAGGTGTCATTTAGTACAGTGCGGCTAATTAGTCCAGAGACGGTTGCATTTAAGCAAGCACTAGGGATAAGAAAATCTTCACGTGTACCGTAAATTGAAGTACAGTAACCAGGATCAGCAAGTACAGCCATACAATGAGAAAGGTGTGTACTATTTCTCTCGTTAAATGTATGTACTGCATGTTCCAATTCCCTTTTTATTGCACCCTTTCCAGTCCACCCATCAATGAATTGAATTGTTTCTTTAGGATGATGTTCCAAAATATAATGGAGTGCATTTTCATCGATACCACGTCCGCGAATAATAGAAATACAATAGTGAGGTACATCAAGGTTATATTGATAGCGTATGTAGCGTTTTATAAGAATACCAATAGGTGTACCAGCCCGCGCTAATGAGACGAGGACAAGATTCGTTCCTTTAGTCTGTATAATTTGTTTGGCGACAACTCCAACAGCAATGGCTAGTTTGTGTTTGTATTGTTGCAGGGAAGAAAAGAATAAATCCATATATGCCTTAGATGGTTTATATTCAATTGGTAACATTTCAGAATAATGTGTACCAGCTTGAATAGCTTGTTCTCTAGTTTCTGTGGAACTTTCTTTCATTAAATCACTAATATCTTTTAATAGAAAAATAGCATCATTTGGATCGTAACTACTAATATGGGAATTTACTTTTACCATAATTATCAACCTTCCTTTTCTATGCTATTTGAAAATGAGACGATATGAATAAAGGGAATAACTGTTTGTAACTGCTGTAGAAGAGGAGATAGGGCTTCTTCTCCTAAATCACGTTCCATAAAAACAAATACTTCATCGTAATCATGAGGTGAAATATTATAAAAGTAATTTGTAATAGTAGAATCTTCGGGACTTGGATATGAGAAATGATTATGAATGGCGTAGTTCACATCATTTGAAACAGGGTGGATAGGGCTTCGTGTTGTAGATTGATATAAAATATTTTCACCCATTTCAGCAGCAATTTTCATTGGAATATACATAAATTCACCCGTTCCGAGGCAGAGCGTTCGTTTTCCAATTCTTTTTCTTTGTAACATTTTTCCTGCTTCTTGAGTAAAAGAATGAATGTGCTTTTGTTCATATGCTGAAATGCCAAATCGCCCAGTATATTTTATATAATTTGATGTATAGGGTAATGTTGGGCAGGTAAGGGTATGCTTTTTGAAATCAGGTTTTGTTTCTTCAATGTGAATATCTGTTTTTGCAATATTTAATGGTTGGCCAGTTGTATGAATACTGCCTTCTAATAAAGAAATAACATGAATCTTAATTTGAAGTTCTTCTTCTAATTGTTTAAATTGTCTTCTATTAGTATTAGAACGCCAGTCTAATAAAGAAGCAATAGTATACTCTTCTCGTGGAAATTGCTGTTGAATGGACCTAATAATATTTAGTGCGGTTTTCCCAGTTGTCATCTCATCATCTACGAGAACAATTGGATTGTTGTTTTGAAAAAAGCTCTTATCGACATAACAAAGGTGTGATGTTGCATGGGAGTGTTCTTCTTCAAATGTAATAACAGATTTAAGTTCGGGTATCGATTCCCTAGTTGTATGAACATACTTTGCATTTTGGAAACATTGAAACATAGAGTGACCGAGTGCAGTTGCTGTTTCAGCAAAGCCGATAAATAAAACTTCTTCCTGTAAAGGATATTGATAATGAAGTATTTTTTCTGGAATGTCATCAAATTCTGAAGAAATAAGACTTGAAACTTCTTTCTGAAATGGATGAAAAGTATTATGCAATATTTCCATATATCTTGCAGCAAGAGCATGTCCGCTTGCTAAAGCAACTACTGGTTTGACAGGAAGATGCTTTCCAAGAATTGTGCTCACAAATAAAAAACTCCGTTTCTTATTTATCCTCGCTGCCATTTGAAAAAGATTGTCTAGCGCTAAGTTATATGGATTATCACGTATTTCAATATGAACTTTTATATTATTTAAAACGTTATACGTGTTGTTTTGCATTCGTAATAAGGAGATCGGTGAATTGTTTGTTTTCATGTAGCACCCCGTAAATATTAGATTTTAAAATGGTTTTGCGAGCCCAGTTATAATGAGGCTTTACTTCATTCATTTTGTTAGCAAAACTGCTTTTTAGCACTCCGTTATACGTATCTGCATTTTGTAAAATTGACCTTGCGTCTAAATAATCTTCCATTGTAACAATGTGCATTGCTTGTACAACTTTAATATGAGATGGGTGAATGACTGTCTTTCCGATTAATCCATTTGCATGGTCAAGTGATACCTCTTGAATGAGCCCTTCTTCGTAATCATTAGAAAAATATTCCCATACACATCCTGAAATAACATATTCATTTGTTGCTCTGGAGAAAATATTAAGAATGTCGGAAATACAATCACGAACAACAGTAATATGATAGATAGGTGTGTATTTATTGCGCCGAATACCAAATATACTTGAAAAATCAGTGGCGCCAATACGTACATTTAAGATGTGATCAGGATAGGAATCTAGTAAATCTTTTATTTGTAATAATGATTCTACACGTGTTTCTTTATACATAATTTCTGGTGATTCTAAAATCGGCATTCCATAAAGGGATAATGAATGTAGCTCGTTTATATAGGCAAGCTGATTGATATAAGTCTTTCCATTAACGGGTGTGAATTTGGGAAAGACAAAACCACATAAGCAATGAACCGCACTACCTAATTCAGTAACAATTGTTTTCATTTGACTTGGCTGTCGAACTCTAATAAAAAGAAGTGGGATGTCTGCTTGATTTAGTATGTTGGCACTGACTAAGTTGGCGATTTGCTGTATTTGAACGACGATGTTTTGCTCTGCAAGTTTTACTTCCTCATCGCTGATAGCGTCCTCTAGACAAAGAATAATTGAGGTAGCTTCCACATGTTTTTTTCTCATTATATCTTCCGCGATAGTTTCCTTCGTGCCAGGAGTATATAGTGTAGCGCCTAGTGCGTAAGCTAGTTGTTCTTTCCCTATATTTTTTGAAAAACTAAGAGGTTCTTTATAGAAAAAATTTTGCCGTTCTTCTGAGGAGAGATAAGAAAAGTAATTCAAATTGTCACCACCTTATTTGTAATGATTCTGTTTAATCGTAACATAATAAGAAAAATCTTCCATAAAAATGAAGCGAGAAATTTAAAAAATATATTGAGAAAGATGAATTATAAGATGAATATCGAATATTGTTAATAGAAATATAATAGGGGGAAAGAGAAAGTGGATATACATAAGTTAACAGAAGAAGAAGCAAATGAGATAAATACGTGGACGTACGAAGAACCTTATAATTTGTATAGTTTTTCAGGCGAGGAAGAAGTAATAGAAGAATTATTAGATGGGACGTATTATGGCTGTTGTGACGATAATGGGGAGTTTATCGGCTATTTTTGTTTTGGGGAAAATGCACAAGTGCCAGGGGGAAGAGATGCTCATTTATATGGTGGAGAAGATGTAATTGATATCGGACTTGGCATGAAGCCAGATTTAACAGGGAAGGGCATGGGAGAAATATTTTTTCAAGCTGGGATAACGTTTGCTACTAAGGAATTTAATTCGAAATTGTTTCGATTAAGCGTAGCGACATTTAATATAAGAGCGATTACGTTATATAAAAATATCGGATTTAAGCAAGGGACTATTTTTTTGAGTCGCGGAAGAAAATTTATGCTTATGGAATACGAAAGACCGTCAGCATGAAACTGACGGTCTAGAAAACATTATTATTCTGAGTGCTCAGCTCGGTGCGCTAAGCGACTTGAAGCAGCGGCAGCAATTCCACCAACGATATCATCAAGGAATGT
Organism: Bacillus fungorum; assembly: GCF_002746455.1. Lineage (GTDB taxonomy): Bacteria > Bacillota > Bacilli > Bacillales > Bacillaceae_G > Bacillus_A > Bacillus_A fungorum. The sequence goes on from NZ_NWUW01000021.1 coordinate 46,822, forward strand.
ATGCACCTTTCCAGACGATTTATCATTTAAGTATTCTAAAATACCAGGTTTTAATTTATCGATATATCCAAAGTTCGTGAAACCGATAGAGCCGTACACGTTAACGATAGAAAGTGCGATTACTTCATCAATTCCGTATAAGCCTTCATCACGTTTTACGATATCTTGTAACGGCTCACTTAACATTCCTTTTTCAGCAAGAACATCGAGTTCGATACCTGTAATCAGTGCGTTTTGTACTTCACGTTTTGATAATACACGCTCAACGTTATAACGGCATTCTGACATCTCTAAATTTGGATGATATTTTTTTTGAAGAAAATGAACAAGCTCGGCAATATCGTCAATTGTTACACCGCGTTCTTGTAATAGTTGTAATGCTCTTTCTTGTAGTTGATTTGATTCTTTCATGTTTATCACCTTTTTTTCTTTTTAGTATTTGTATACGTTTCGTTGCTTTATCATGTGCATAGGAATGAAAGGCGAGCACAAGCTCATATATATAAAGAAAAACCATAGGTGGCGACTGCGATGATTCATCATATTTATGAGCATTATCACATGCATGTTAAAGAATTAATCCCCCTTGGCCCCTATAAAAGCTTTTGGATTCGCAACAAAATTTATGTACTTGTTCCAATTGGAGAAATGGAGGAAGAAGTACTTGTAGAGATGAAAAAGCTCAGTGACTATATGAACCAGCAAGGGGATATAACTGTAGCGACTTTCGTTCCGACTATACACGGCTACTATGTAAGTGAGATAGAAGAACAAAATTACTGCTTATTAAAAGGTATGCGTGCGTTAGAACGACATGCTATATCATTAGGAAGTGAGCTTTCTATATTCCATAAACGAGGTGCATTCTTTCCAGAAGAAGTTGAGCAATTAAGCCGCATTGGTGAATGGAAAGCGTTATGGGAAAAAAGGCTCGATCAGTTAGAAAAGTTTTGGCAATCACAAGTGATGAACCACCCTACAGACGTATTCGATCAATTGTTTATCGAATCCTTCCCGTATTACTTAGGTGTTGCAGAAAATGCAATTCAATATGTTGTTGATACAGAAATGGATGATACGCCGCAACTAACGGATGCAGCAACAATTTGCCAAGAACGATTCACACCTTTATTATGGCATCAAACGAAGCGTCTCAAACTTCCTTTTGATTGGGTGTATGATCACCCGACTCGAGATATAGCAGAATGGATTCGCTATATGATGATAGAAAAAAAGAAAGACTGGGAGCAAACGATCGTTCAATTTGTTACAGATTATGAACGAAATTATTCGCTATCCTCATTTGGTTGGCGCCTATTATTTGCAAGGCTTTTGTTCCCGCTTCACTATTTTGAAACAGTCGAACGATATTACCAAACTGGAAACGAAGAACAAAAAAGTATATATAGAGATCGCTTAGAAGACATTTTACACGATGTGAACCGCTCTGAGCAATTTATGAAGCATTTTTATGGCTCACTTCGTTTACCAGTAGATAAGCTTGGGATTAGAAAATTAGATTGGTTATCGTAATAGTATAAAAAAGAGACCGATGGAGGTCCATAGCCATCAACTTAAGAAAATGAATAAAATAACGAAATTAGGGTACCCTTTCATGCAGTACTGCATGAAAGGGTGTTTTAATTTATGTCTACAAATGACAACGCATTAGTTGAAGAATTTCGAAAAAATTTTTCAATCCCTCACCTACAAGAACTTGCCTATCAAACGAATATGATTCAACGAAAACGAAAATTTCAGGCACAAGACCTTGTATCACTCTGTGTATTTTTGGGTCAAACAATCAGTTCTGAGTCTTTAGTTAGTCTCTGCACAAAATTAAATGAAGCTACAGGAACTTGTATCTCGGCCGAAGCGCTTAATAAACGTTGGAATGCGCGAACTGTGGCATTCCTTAAAAAGTTATTTCTGTATGTCTTCCGGCAAAACGTTTGTTCCGCCACATCATTATCCAGTCGCTTTACACGAATCCGTATTTTAGATTCGACATCCTTTCAATTCCTTTCTTCCCATGCCGAAATGTATAAAGGCTTTGGGGTGGCGGTTCTGAAGCCGGTGTGAAAATTCAATTGGAGTATGAGCTACTTTCGGGAGAGTTTCTAGGCATGACGATAGACCACGCTAGGAGTAACGACGCAAAGTATGGGCAAGAACGCATGAAGATCTTACAGAATGGAGACCTTGTACTTCGTGATCTTGGATATCATGATATTGGTGATTTAGAGAATATCTTACTCAACGATTGTAAAAAAAAGTGTCTCCGATGCTTTTAGCATCGGAGGCACTTTTTTAAAGTTGATGGCTATGGACCAATTTTGTTCTCTTTTTAGGAAGCGATTCTGAACGAACCGCTTCCGCTTTTAGATTAATATCTAGCTCCAGCGGCTAAAATGTTCGGTGGCTTCGCTTCTTCCGCCGAGGCAAAAAGCGCCTCTTCGTCAGGAGCTCCAATGACCTCCTGTTCTGAACGAGCCGCTTCTGCTTTTAGATTAAAATACTTGTTCTACTTCAATAACGCCTGGTACTTCTTCAAGTAATGCGCGTTCGATACCAGCTTTTAGTGTGATTGTAGAACTTGGGCAGCTTCCGCATGCACCCATAAGGCGTAGTTTTACGATACCTTCTTCAATGTCTACTAATTCAACGTCTCCGCCATCGCGAAGTAAGAATGGACGTAATTTATCTAATACTTCTAATACTTGTTCTTGCATATGTGGGTTTTCCATTTTTATCGACTCCTTTCATCAGTTTTATTATAATCAAGATAGAGGGGAAAATCTATTTTTTCTCTTCTTGTTTTATTGTCGAAATATTGTATCGTGTTTTTTCAGTATAGGGGTATGGAATAAGTTTGTAAAATGATGTGCTTATGTACTAAGACATCTGAATATGCTGTTGAAACAAGAAGCGGGGGAGAAGAAATGGTTAATGTTCAAGTGTATGGGACGAAAGTAATTTGTGCGAGCTGCGTTGGAATGCCATCTTCAACAGAAACGTTCGAGTGGTTACAAGCGGCGATTGGTCGTAAATATGAAGGACAAGAAAATAAATTTAATTTCGAGTATATTGATTTTCAAGAAGAACAAGAAGATGAAGATAAAAAAGCATTCGCAGAGCGTGTAGTAGAGGAAGATCTATTTTATCCAGTCGTTCTTGTAAATGGAGAAATTGTTGGAGAAGGAAACCCTCGTTTGAAGGATGTTTACGAAGAAATCGAGAAATATTTATAAAGCAAGAAGTCTTTGCGAATTCGCAAAGGCTCTTTTTTATTGGAGGGATAGATGTGAAAAATGGAGTAAAGCATGCGTTACCAACAGAAGTACAACAGTTAATGGAGCGGTACACTGTAGAATTAAAAGAAATTTTTTTAGACGAAACAATAGTCGGGGTATATATTTACGGATCCATCGCACTCGGTGCATTTCATACAGAAACGAGCGATGTTGATTTTATTACGGTAATAAGTGATTCCGTGAATGAAGCTGAAAAACAGCAACTTGTAGAACTTCATAAGAAACTTAGTGGTAGTACGTTAGGGAAAAGAATGGATGGTATGTATATTCCGCTTGCTGATCTAGGGAAATACAATGATGAAATGAATGAGTACGTGTATTGTGCAGATGGTAAGGCGGATATTGGTCATTGGGATATTAATGCGGTGACATGGTGGACATTGAAAAATCAAGGTATTACAGTTACCGGGAAAGAAGCTGAAGATCTTTCGTTTCAAATAAGGTGGGATGATGTAGTCAATACGATGAAATACAACGTAGAACAGTACTGGAGTGGAAAAGCGAAGCAGCCCTATTTATTTTTTATAGAAGAGTGGGTAGAATCAGCTGTCGTTACGATGGGGCGTATTTTATATACGTTAGAGAATAAAACAATCGTCTCAAAAGATAGAGGATTACAATACTTGTTAGAACGTTCAGCGAAAGAATGGGAGCTTTTATTAAAAGAAGTAGTAAGAATAAGGGAGAATCCAAAAGAAAAGCGAATGCTCTCAAGATGGAGAAGGGCAGATATGACGAAGAAGTATTTGCTGCACTTAATTGAGATGTGTAGAGAGAAATGGTAGGGAAGAAAATGGACAATACAGTTGGGTGTATTGTCTTTTTTTATGTTTTATTTGGTATATAATGGTTAAAAAGATTTGATTATACTGGAGGGGATATAGTGGACACGGAATTAGTTACATATAAAGAAAAGAATGTACAAATGAGTATGCTAGAAGTAATCGGTATGATCGTAATTATTTTTGGGGTAATGTATGGAATTGGTTATTTGAACTTTTTATATGACTTCTCATTATATCCGTGGTATGTAAATCATCTCATTTCACCCTTCACGTTTTGTATGATTATTGTAATGTATGCACCGGCAAGAAATTACTGTGTGCATTTACTAAAATCAATACAATTCAATAACTCAAAACATTATGTAACAATAATAATGACGATGATCGTACTGCTTATATATCTTGCGGTATTAAATTTAGTTTTATCACATGGGCTTCGTGTAGGTGAATCTAATATAGTAATAGAGCCTACTTCAAGTGAAATCATTCTATACGTAGTTGTGCTAACAATTTTTGCGCCTATTTGGGAGGAAATTGTATTTCGAGGTATGTTTTTTATGAAATTATCTCAGCGCTTCTCTACACTTAGTAGTGCTGTTATAAGTGCTTTCATATTTACTTTAGGGCATCCCCTTACAGTAGGGAGTATTTTATATATTTTTGGTATAGGGATATGTTTAGCCTACACCTATAAGAAAACAAACAATTTACTCGTTCCAATTGGAATTCATGTATTAAACAATTCATTTTATTTATTAGTAAATTTTCAACTGTAAAAAGACGTCCTTTTGAAAAGGGCGTCTTTTGTATTTTGTAGTAAGTAGAAAGAGTTTTACACCCATTGCGTAGAGGCAAGGTAATACAAAATATAAATAGTTTCATGTGAAACATTTTTATTATCAAATGTACAAAATGATTAACTTAGTGTATTAAACGTATCATTCATAAGTATTCTAATATATTTAGATGATGATTATTTTGAATGGCAAGAAGTATATTTAAATAATAAAAAAATAAGCGAAGAAGAAGAGTATCAAATTTATGTTGAAGAAAATATGTGGTTTTTCTAGAGAGAAACTCGTTCATTTTGAAAAGAAGAACCTTGTGAGGGTTCTTCTTTTTTATTGGAAACACCATACGAATTGAAAATTTGTAAAATAAAATAAAAAATGAGAATTTGAGGTAGGCTTGTCAATAACGTGAGACTATGGCAGTATAAAGAAATGCTATACAAATTTTATTTATCGAGATGTAAACATCAGTTTTGATTTTTACGTATAAATAATGAACGGAGGAAATGATTTTATGGCTACTTTACCAAATTGCCCAAAATGTAATTCAGAATATACGTATGAGGATGGCGTTCTGTTCGTATGTCCAGAATGTGCTCATGAGTGGGGCCAAGAAGCAGAAGCTGAAAATAATGATGGTGCAAAAGTTGTAAAAGATGCGAACGGAAACGTTCTTCAAGACGGCGATGCTGTTACTGTCATTAAAGATTTAAAAGTAAAAGGAACTTCTTCAGTTGTGAAGATCGGTACGAAAGTAAAGAGTATCCGTCTAGTTGATGGCGATCACGATATTGATTGCAAAATCGACGGTTTCGGAGCTATGAAGTTAAAATCACAATTCGTTAAGAAGGCGTAAGTAAAAAGAGGAGGCGAGTAGCCTCCTCTTTTTTATTGTCATTTTTTTTTGGTAAGTCGATATTCCTTGTCGAATCGTTGATATAATTTCACACAACGAGAAAGTTGCATCATTTGCTGAGAGAGAGTTACGATTCACCGCCCGCCATAGTCAACCTCTTTCAACTGACACCGCTTATTAAAGAATGTTTTATATCCAAGCTGTAAAAAGATAATGACAGCAAAGGCAGTAATTCCAGAAATACTGAGTATGATGGCGATTTGATATTGAATGGCCGTAAACGGTGATACACCAGATAAGATTTGACCAGTCATCATGCCTGGTAGGCTTATAATTCCCATTCCGACCATAGAATTGATTGTTGGCAAAATAGCAGAGTCAAAAGCGTCTCGTATGAGCAGAGCAGCGGCTTTTTTCTAAGTCTAGTTATATCGTATCAAAAAAGAGAAGATAACGGTTACAAAGAGCAACGTTTTTTCTTCGTCTTGCATTTTATTAATAAATTAAGTAAACGATCTAATTCTTGACTAAAAGAAATCACTTTATTATGAGTGAATCCGTACTTTTCAACGAGATAGATCAATTCTTTCTTCTTCGCTTCTATTCGATCGTTTAGTTGCGTTACGTTCATAAGTGAAATGGAATACCTCCTGTAAAAGTATTTATAACATAAAAAATAAGACCGAATGACTTCGGTCTTAAAGGAAATAATAAAACAACTTATAAATAGCATACACTGTTCATCAATAGTTTTTAATATAAAAATGAAAAATAAATCATTATCCATATTGAGAAAGATGTGTCTGATAATTATATTTTAACTGATAAAAGAGGCTGTCTACTTAGTAGACAGCCTGTAAAGTATTAACCGTTATGATATTTGTACATCCAGAGGATACCGGATTTTAATAATCTCGGTACACGCCCCATTAATGGTTGGTTTGCTAGTAAACCGAAGCCGTGCTTCTTCCCAAGAGAACCGAGAACACCTTTTAATTTAATTACAGGTAGTTCGTCAGGAAGTGGTTCATTATTCCAACGTTTTAATAATATTTGGACAATTTGTTCTCCTTGTCCTTCAGCAAGTTGTGCAGATGGTGCGTGTGGAAGTGCTGCGCAATCTCCTACAACATAAACGTGCTCGTTATTTGGAATATTGTGATATTTTGTTAAAACAACCCGTCCGCTACCATCTTGTTCAACTGGAAGGTTTCGAACAACTTCATTTGCTTGAATACCAGCTGTCCAGACGATTGCATCACATTCAAGTGGTTCATCGTGGTTGTACACAATATTTGGCTCTACTTTTGTAATGTTAGAGTTTCGTATGATAGTAACTTTATGTTTGACGAACCATTCTTCTACATATCTACTTAATTTCTCTGGATATGGGAATAGAATTCTATCTTTTCGATCAAATAAGTAAATTTTTAAATCAGAACGGCTTTCGCGAAGTTCACTTGCAACTTCAACGCCACTTAATCCAGCACCAACGACAGCTACTGTTGCATTTGGTTCTAGACTATTTAATTGTTCATATGTCTTACGTGTTTGTTCAATCGATTGTAGGCTATGTGTATATTCCTTAGCCCCAGGAACGTTATGGTATTTATCTTCACAGCCAAGTCCAATAATTAAATCATCATATTGAATCGCTTCGCCGCCATCGAGATGAACAGCTTTTTCTTCGAGATCAATATTTGTTACTGTGCCGTATTGAATATTGAGGCGTGGGTGTTCAGGAAACGGTATACGAATATGCGTTTCTGAAATAGTACCCGCAACTAATGCATAATATTCAGTTTTGAAGCAATGATATGGTACTTTGTCGATTAATGTCACTTGTACATCATCTGGAAGTTGGTTGCTTGGAAGTAGCCGCTGCAGAATTCTCATTCCACCGTAGCCGCCACCTAGTATTACGAGGTGTTTCATGATGGATTACCCCTTTTCTGTTGAAATATCCCCTAATCATAAAATTTTATATTAAAAAAATATTTTGACTTTACTCAATCAAATTATATCGAATTTGTGAACAAATAACAATGCATGAATGAATACTCTGTTGTACAATAAGAAGAAAAGTAAAGTAAACTTTTTTGCTTTTTAAGTTACTATTTTATTGCAAGTAGCATGTTATATAAAATAAAACCATCTACTTTGAAGTGAAATAGTGAAGTAACTAAATAGTTTAGAATGTATAACGAAAACAACAAGAAACAGCTTAGTTTTCTTCTTATAGATAGTCAGAAGGTAATTTGTTTTGTAGTACAGGGGGGAGAATTTTGATTAAACCATTAATTGAATTTTGTGTAGGTAACCTTGCGAGTGGTTCACAAGCAGCTTTAGAAAAATTAGAAAAAGATCCGAATTTAGATGTAATGGAGTATGGTTGTTTAGGATATTGTGGTATTTGTTTTGAAGGACCGTTTGCGCTTGTAAATGGTGAAGTCGTACAAGGTGCAACAGTAGAAGAGCTTGTTAATAATGTATATGAGTATTTGGATGAAAATCCAATGTTTTAAGGTGTTGCAATCGGCAGCACCTTTTTCTTTTTCTATTAGATAAAATCTTCTTTCGCAGGGGAGGATAATATTGTATATAAATAAAAAAGGCCCTTTTAGAAGGGCTTTTTTCTTACACCATTTGTGCAAGAATGGCTCATCGCCAAATGTTGTCAAATATGAGAAACGGGGGACATTCATATTGTGTTCTAAAAGCGTGCATTTTATACTTAAAATAACAAATTATTTTTGGAGTGAATACAAATGAGCCAATTTTCTTTTACAAAAATGCATGGTCTTGGCAATAGTTATATATATGTAAATATGTTTGAAGAACAAATTCCTGAAGAAGATTTAGCTCTTGTGGCGGAAAAGGTTTCAAATATTAATACTGGTATTGGAGCAGATGGAATGATTTTAATTTGTCCATCTGACGTAGCGCCGGTGAAAATGCGCATGTTTAATAATGATGGATCAGAAGGGAAAAGTTGTGGTAACGGTTTACGCTGCGTGGCGAAATATGCGTATGAACATAAACTAGTAGAAGAAACAGTTTTCACAATTGAAACGTTAGCTGGCATTGTAACGGCGGAAGTAACGGTAGAAGAAGGGAAAGTTACGTTAGCGAAAATCGATATGGGAGCACCGCGTTTAACACGTGCGGAAATACCGATGCTTGGTGAAGGTGAAACGCCATTTATTCGTGAAAACTTCTTATACAATAATCATCGTTATGCATTTACAGCTGTTTCAATGGGGAATCCGCATGCAGTTATTTTTGTGGATGATGTAGAACAAGCACCTCTTACAACACTTGGGCCAGTTCTTGAGACACATGAAATGTTCCCAGAACGAGTAAATGTTGAATTCATTGAGATTTTGAATGAGGAAGAGATGAACTTCCGCGTTTGGGAACGTGGATCTGGTGTAACGCAAGCTTGCGGGACAGGAGCATGTGCTGCAGTTGTAGCCTCTATTTTAAATGGGAAAATGGAACGTGGTAAGGAAATTACAGTTCATTTAGCTGGTGGTGATTTAATGATTGCATGGACAGAAGAAGGCAATGTGTTAATGAAAGGACCAGCGGAAGTAATTTGCTGCGGAGTGTATGAGTACAAGATAGAAGCGTAAAGATGTATAATAGAATGAGAACAGAAAGGATGGTGTATTTCATGATTGAAGTAACAGAACAAGCAGCTTTTCAAATTAAAGATATGTTAAAAGATGCTGAAGATGGAGAGAAGTACGTGCGCCTTGCTGTACACGGCGGCGGATGTAGTGGTCTTTCTTACGGCTTAGGATTTGAAGTAGAACCAAAAGAAGACGACACAGTTCTTGAGTTTTTCGGTGTTGAATTTGTTATCGATACAGAAAGTGCTCCCATTGTTAAAGGAGTAAAAATTGATTATAAACAATCTATGCTTGGCGGTGGATTCACAATCGACAATCCAAACGCAATCGCATCATGCGGATGTGGATCATCATTCCGTACAGCGACGAATGCTGGTAAGCCAGAAGAGTGCTAAGTTTTTAGCGGAAATAGAAAAAGACCTTTTTAGCGATGAAATAAAATCGTTAAGGAGGTCTTTTCTTTTGTCGTAAAAAATCAGAAACGACGCCTTCCAAATTTAGAAATCGGTCTTAAGATATTTGTGCAACGAATGTTAAAATCTTAATCTAATTCACCTTTGCATAGATGCAGGTATTAGTTAGTTGTTTGCCGTTAGCTGAGAAATCTTCATTACGTAATACACCTTCAAGTTCAAAGCCTAGTTCTTCAGGAATCGCACGACTTTTCGTGTTATTACATTCACATCGTATTTCAATCCTTCTAATTTTTGTCTTTTGCATAATTAGAAGTTGGTTTATGTGTATGAAGAATTTTAATGAAGTGATAGCAAATCATCTAAGTTTAGAATCCATACTTATTCCAATTGGTGACAGAATGACGGTTTCTAAAGTGAAGAAATAATTATTATCTTACAAAAGTGTAATGTTCATGTCATGTTTTTGAATTTCTTCTTTAAGCTCTGGGCTTTAAGATAAGAATATAAGAAAAAACATATGAGGTGAAGGAAATGAAAAGATACATTGCACTGTTTAGTATTTTAGTTGTATTTGCAAGTTTGTTAGTTGGGTGTGATATTAACCGTTTAGGGAAAGATGATTATTACGTTCAAATTACAGTAGATGGAAAAGAGTATAATGGTAAAACTGATAATGGTGAGCCGTATACAGATTACCAATATAAATTAACTGGTTTTGATAAAGATGGTAAAGAGAAAGAGTTAGAATTCAAAGCTCAAAAAAATCTTCGTAAAGAAGCATTCCTACGTGTATATCACTCAGATAAAAAAGGTGTAACGGCTTGGGAAGAAGTGAAAAAAGACGAGCTTCCTGCGAAAGTGAAAGAAAAACTAAGTGTAAAGTAAGACAGATAAAAAGGAATTGACGAACAGGGTCAATTCCTTTTTTGATTTTCAAAACCTTCTTCTGAAATGACTTTAAATCCATGTCTTTTAAATAAAGCAGTTGTTACCCCGTAACCATTTTGCTTATTACCGTTAAATTCTCCAGTGTAAATCGTAGAACTACCGCAAGATGGACTACGTTCTTTTAAAATAATATATTCTGGGTGTAAATTTTTAATTTGTTCTAGAGCTTTATAAGCACCACTAACGAAAGATTCTGTGACATCTTCACCGTCTTTTGTCATCACTTTTGCTTTTCCATCCAACACGTCATCGCCATTCCCGCCAATAATTTCAGCTGAGGGGCGAGGCGTTGGCAATCCTCCTAATACTTCAGGACAAATGAGGACTGTATCTTTTTTTTGCAGTAGCTCCTCTATTTTTGAAATGAGATTGTCATTGCCGTCATATCGACAAGCGATACCACCTAAGCAGGCACTAATTACGATCATATTTTCATCTCCAATAAAAAATATTAACTATCCCGCCAATTTTTCTTTCTGACACTTACTTATAAGTGAGGTGATATAAATGGGAAGCTTATATAATCTAATGAAACCATATAGTGAATTTCGAAGTAAAGAAGAGTTTAATACATATCAAAAACAAGTGTTGAAGTGCTACCGATTTCAATTAAATAAAACGGATACTACCATTATTCATTTTTTAGGAAAGTATGCAGTGAATGAGAAACAGAAAACAGTGGGGGTTGCTTGTCCGTTAATGGAGACGATTGCGACGAATGTTGGAAAGAGCATTCGTACAGTACGCCGCTCCATTGCAAAGTTAGAGGAACTAGGAATTATAAAACGTGTTGCGACAAAAGAAAGACATAAGCGCGGGGGATATAGTGCGAACTTATATGTTTTTCTTATATCGGCAATTGACCGCATGGATGACCGTATGAAAATGTCCGCATGTAAAAGTGCGGATTGTACAGCTGGCTGTAGCGGAAAAGAGCAAAAACGTGAGGAGGAAACAATTCTTTCTAAAAACATTCCACAAATAAAAGAGAATAGAAAAGTAACGTACGAGCTTGATGAGACGTATTGCCGTCACGATATACCGAAGCCTTTTATATACGCACTGGTGCCGATGACGAGTAATCCGAAGAAGATTAATATATTTTGGAGTAAGGTGGAACTTGCATATAAAAAGAGCGGATTATTAGAACAAGGTGTTTTACTGGAGCAAATATTAGCTGATGAAGAAGTGTATGGAAATTTCATTTGGCGAGTGAAGAGTGTTGTGAGAGCGTATAAATACGGGGAAATCCGTAAAAATGTTAAGGCGCTTTTATATAGTACAGTGCGAGATTTATTTTTTGAGGTTGGATTAGAATGGGGAGCAGCACTGAGAAGAAGTAAGGGGATACCGCTATTTGATCCATTTAAAAAGGAGCCATGCGTATAATACATGACTCCAAATAGTTAATCAAACTTTCTTACAACTGGAACACGAATCGCTACAAATAGTACGAAGACGATAACGGCGATTGCACCGCTTTTCATAACGGTTACGATTGGAATTCCCATTGCAAGTGCGATTGATGTGAATGCATAAGAGAGCGGAATGAAGCCCATTGATGATAGCATAAGTAAACTCATTACGCGTCCCATCATTTCTTCTTTTACTGTCGATTGAATCATTGCCATAAGCGGAACGATAGCCATTGCAATTGTAATACCGTAAAACATGCCGGCTAATAATGCTTGCCACAGTACAGTGCTAAAGTTGATGGATAAGAAGAATACACCAGACAGTAGCATCATGATAATGCAAAATAGACCGCGTCTACGATTAATATTTTTTAAACCGACAATGACAGCGCCTATTGCCATTCCGCCGCCTACAGATGCTTCTAAGTAACTAAACTGAAGCGAATCACCGTGCAGAACATTTTTAACGAAAAGCGGGAAACCGACTTGCATCGGACCGATTAAAAATAAATTTAAAAAGGCGCTACAAATAAGGAAAGTTGAAAGGAATGGAGATTCCTTTACATATAAGATTCCTTCTTTAATAGAAGTGAACATGCCCTTGTCTGTATTTTGCTGCTCTGGCATCGTAAATTGTATTTTTTGAACGAGTATGGCTGCGACGATCAGTAATAAAATCGTGATTGAAAAGATCGTTTCATAGTTCGTAAATTTAATAAGAATTCCGCCAAGTACAGGGCCTAAGATGACCGATGCTTGGTTTGTCATTTGTGTAAGTGAGTTTGCTTGTGTTAAACGGCTTTTTTCTACAAGTTCAGGCAAGATAGATCCGTCAGCTGACCAGAAAAAAGCATCAGCAAGTCCAAAGAATAAAGCAAATAAAGCAAATGTATATAGTGTTACATCACCTACGATGAACCATGTAAGAATGGTTGCGACGAGAATAGCACGAATAATATTAGAATAAAACATAATGTTTTTTTTCGGGAATTTATCAGCTACAGCGCCGCCAATAATCATAAAAATAAGCCTTGGAACACTAAGAGCTACGAAAACAACACCGAGTGAAGCCTCAAGGTTTAATGTTTTTGCTATGTACCACGTTTGTGAAAAAGTAAAAAAGGCTAAAGCAAAACTTGAAAAGAGTGTAGCTGCCCAAAGAAAAAGGAAATTCGTATTTTTTAATAACGGTTTTCCGCTTCCCTCTAAAGCAGATTTATTTTGTTGTAGTTCCTCCATATTGCTTCCTTTCTATGTGACAAATTTAAACTGAAAAACCTGTTAACAATCGTTTTATACAGTTTCTAATATTTCTATACTGTACTTTTTCATTGTAGACAATTATGTTGGATTTGCACAGTGGCTATTTAACGACAAAAGAGAAGATACCAAATGGTATCTTCTCTTTTGTCGTTTAGGCTAATGCAATATAAATATCCAATTGTACGTTGGTTGGATCTAACGCTCTTTCATCATAAAGCTCAAAGTCTGTTGTAAAAGCACGTTTGTTTTCCTTAGACCATTTCCAAATATATTCCCAAGCTTCGCAAACGACTTCAGCAACTGGTCCTTTTCTCGTTGTAAATACCGCATATGTAGCGGCAGGTATTGTTAAAGTTGTCATATTTTCAGGCACGTCTTCTAATGAAGAAACGGGCATACCGATCGTAAATTGATATGTACCAGTTTCATCTGATTCGTAATTTGAGTAGAAAGCGAATGTTTCTTTCGTTTGTTGATTTGGGATGTGCTGCATCATTTGTTCTTGGAAGTATTGGTTCCAAAGCTCTGGAATTTTTCCTTCAGTAGATGCCTCTATTTTATTTGTCGTCGTAATCGAAACGCCGATTGCTTGGAAAGCTTCTTTTTTTACAATAATAGGTTCTTTCATTTTAAATATCCCCCTTATTAAGTAGAACGTTTGTTCTTGTTAATTGTAACATATTTTGGAAGGGAGCGGTAGCGTAATAAAAAAAAGAACTCCTTCACGTAAAAGGAGTTCTTTTCATTTCTATATTAAAACATACTTGAGCTGTGCATCGGTTGAAGTTTTGCGTTTGGATCGAAGTAAGCTTTCGCATTGTTTACCGCCGTTGGTGCTTCGCCAAATCCGCAAGCGATAAGTTTCACTTTTCCTTCATATGTACAAATGTCACCAGCAGCGTAAATGCCAGGAATATTTGTTTCCATTTTCGAGTTCACGAGAATGCTGTTTTTTTGTATATCTAAGCCCCAGTTTTTAATTGGACCAAGGGAAGAAACGAAGCCGTAGTTTACGATTACATCATCAACATCGATAATAATTTTTTCCTCCGTTTTTACATGCTGAAGAACGACTTGTTCAATTTTGTCATCACCAATGAGTTCTACTGGAACGTATGGTGTGCTTACTTCTGCACGAGAATTCATTAAGCTTTCTACGCTATGTTCATGCGCACGGAATTTATCACGGCGATGAACGATTGTAACTTTGTCAGCAATCGGCTCTAACATCATTGTCCAATCAACCGCTGAGTCGCCGCCGCCAAATACTACGACGCGCTTACCAGCAAATTTATTCATATCATCAACGAAATAATGTAAGTTTTTCTTTTCGTACTTTGCTGTCCCTTCTAATTCTAAGCGGCGTGGTTGGAAAGCACCATTGCCAGCAGTAATAATAACTGACTTAGAATAGTGAGTTTGCTTATTCGTAACAAGTTTAAATATACCGTCAGCTTGTTTCTCAAGCGTATCAACAGCTTCTTCTAAACAAACGGTTGGATCAAATTTCTTCATTTGCTCTTTTAAGTTATCAACTAATTCTTGTGCGCGCACTTTCGGGAATCCAGCTACATCATAAATGTATTTTTCAGGGTAGAGTGCGGATAATTGTCCTCCAAGCTGAGGTAAGCTTTCAATGATTTTTACACTTGCTTGTCTCATACCGCCATAAAATGCTGTGAATAGTCCTGTTGGACCACCACCAATAATTGTTATGTCGTAAACTTTTTGATTTTCTGCCACTTTCATTCCCCCTATAGATGGAATTTTGATATTGATTTCATATATTGTTCATATGTACACGAAAATCCTGCAAATGATGATACTTTCAAATAAATGATAGCATATTTGAGTTCATAATACTTCTGGAAACGACTGAATTGTGTGTAAGTTTTCGCATAGGTGCTTTTTCACTTGTATAAAATATGGTGAAAGGAAAATACATGAAAAAAAGGTTGAAAAACCCTTGAAAACGCTATGTTATTTTAAAATATTGATAATTCTCCAGGCTCTTGAATTCTGGAATAAAACCGAATAATATAGGGAAGTATTATGTTAAATTTCTATGACAAAATTCGTACGATTTTTTGACTGCGTTTTGTTATGATATAGAATGTGATAAATTCCACATTCTTGACAAATAGAGTTTTTAGTACTTGGTATTATTTTTCATTACTATTATATAAAGAAAAGGGTTGTGATTTGGTGAAGACTCCAAAAATCGTAGTTTTAGGTGCAGGTTATGGCGGGATGATTACGACTGTTCGTCTGCAAAAAGCATTAGCTGTAAATGAAGCTGAAATTACGTTAGTAAACAACAACAGCTATCACTACCAAGCGACTTGGTTACACGAGAGCGCAGCTGGTACATTACAAGATGAAAAAATCTGTCTAGATATTCAAGACGTTATTGATACAAATAAAGTGAACTTTGTACAAGATACAGTAGTAGAAATTAAAGCTGCTGAAAAACGTATTATCTTAAAAGACGGCGAGTTAGAGTATGACTACTTAGTAATCGGTCTTGGTTTCGAATCAGAAACATTCGGAATTACAGGATTAAAAGAGCACGCATTCTCAATCGCTAACATTAATGCAACTCGTCAAATTCGTGAGCATATGGAAGCTAGTTTCGCTAAATATGCAGATGAAAAGCGCGATGAATTAGTAACAATCGTTGTTGGTGGTGCTGGATTTACTGGTATCGAGTACGTAGGTGAGCTTGCAAACCGTGTTCCTGAACTTTGCAAACAGTACAATGTACCACGTGAAAAAGCACGTATCATCTGTGTAGAAGCTGCTCCAACAGCACTTCCAGGTTTCGATCCTGCATTAGTAGAATACGCTGTGAAACAACTTGAGAAAAAAGGCGTAGAATTCCGTATCGGTACAGCAATTAAAGAAGCAACTGAAGAAGGTATTATCGTTGCAAATGGCGATGATACTGAATTAATTAAGTCTGAAACAGTGGTTTGGGCTGCAGGTGTTCGTGGTAACGGTATTGTGGAAGAGTCTGGCTTTGAAGCAATGCGCGGACGTGTAAAAGTTGATGAGTACATGCACGCTCCAGGATACGAAGATGTATTCATGGTTGGTGACGCAGCGTTAATCATTAACGAAGAAATTAACCGTCCATACCCACCAACAGCACAAATCGCAATTCAACAAGGTTACAACATTGCACACAACTTAACTGTGTTAGTTCGTGGCAAAGGCGAAATGAAAAAATTCGCATTCGATAATAAAGGATCTGTATGTTCTTTAGGTCATGACGATGCAATGGGCGTTGTTATGGGCAAAAAGTTAACAGGTTGGAAAGCTTCCTTCATGAAGAAGGTTATCGATAACCGTTACCTATTCTTATTAGGTGGACCTTTATTAGTTCTTAAAAAAGGTAAATTAAAGTTCTTTTAATATATAGTAGAGAAAGCAGAAACGGCTAAGAGCTGTTTCTGCTTTTTTCATTTTAAAAATATAGTATAATATATAAAAAGAAAGAATATTCTGTCCGTTCTAGTAGAGGAGGGTATTACATCATGGAGAAGCGAGGGAAAGTATGGTTAGCTGTTAGTGGCCTAGTAGCTACAAAAGATGGCAGGTGGCTGTTCGTTAAGAAGAAATACAGTGGATTAAAGGGGAAATGGTCTTTGCCAGCTGGTTTTGTAGATGAAGGTGAGACGGTTGATGAAGCTGTGAAACGTGAAGTGTTAGAAGAGACAGGTATTGTCGCTCATGTGAAGGGGATCATTGGTGTTCGATCGGGCGTAATTCGCAATGAGATTAGTGATAATATGATTATTTTCCTTTTGGAACCTGAAGGGGAAAACATTATTGTACAGGAGAAGGAATTGTCTGAAGTAGCGTTCCTACATCCAGATACGATTGTGGACGATCCAAATACGTCTGTGCTTATTACATATTTGTTAGAAAGAAAATCAGAATTATATCTTGAAATGGACAAAACATTAAATCCAGGAGAGCAATTTGGTTATACGGCCTATCATGTATTTACGGCGCATACGAAGGAGGGGGAGAAAGAGTGAGTATACCGGTACTACTTATTTCAATGATGTTATTTTTTATTTTGTTTTTTGGAATTGGATTTTTACTCAACATGATATTGCGAGCTACGTGGGTAATGGTTATAGTGTATCCGATTGTTTGTATACTTATTATTAATAAGGCGAGTGTGTGGGATTATTTTTCAAAGCCAAAAGAAACATTTTCTTCATTTGGGACAAGTGTATCGCATTTAGGACAAGCAGATGTGTTTATTTTATCTACTGGATTGGTAGGTGCTGCTTTAGCAGGAATCGTAATTAAGAAACTTCGGAAAAGCGGATATCAAATGTTTTAATCTCCAATTCACTTGGAGATCATTTTTTTGCATATTCCTTCATCGTATAGGGAATGATTAACGATGAAGGAGTGTGGAATATAAAAATGTTAAAACGATATTGTATTCGCATTATGATGACTTGTTTACTTGTATCCGCATTATGCGTAACATGGAATGCTTTCACAGGAGTTTCTTTATTAGAGATTGTAAAGAAATATGAGGGAACGAGTGCAAAAGAAGTACATGCAGCAGAAGTTAAGAGAAATGTTGCTCCGAGTAAAGAAGTGATAAATGCTTTAGAGCAGGCAAACGACTGGTCTAAATATCGTTCAATTGAAATGACGGCAACAGGGTATACGTCGGGAATTGAGTCAACTGGTAAGAGGCCGGGACATCCGGAGTATGGTATTACATATTCAGGTGTAAAGGCGAAAAGGGATTTATATTCCACAATCGCAGCCGACTTACGCGTATTCCCAATTGGAACAATTTTATTCGTACCAGGTTATGGGTATGGTGTAGTAGCTGATAAGGGCGGTGCAATAAAAGGAAACCGTCTTGATTTGTACTATGATACGGTGAAAGATGTTTATAGCCAATGGGGTAAGAAAAAAGTAAATGTGTATGTAGTTAAGCTAGGAAACGGTAAGTTTTCAGAAGAAGAATTAACGATGTTAAATCAAGATGAAACGATGCAAGTGTTTCGTGGTCAATATTTGAAACAAAGATAGTCTAGTGGTAATTACGCTAGACTTTTTTTATTTTATAAATAGGAAGGCGATTATGTATGTAATAACAGAAGTTAGAATTGTCGCATTTTATCGAAAATAAAGTTATAATAAAGGTAGAGCAGAGAAATTTAGGGGGTCTGAACATGTTTCAAGTACAAAAAGAATTAGCAAGCCATGAAGCGGTGATTGTTGCCTTATTTGAAGAAGAGAAAACGAGTAGTTTTGTACAAGAACTGGACAAAGCGTTTGAAGGACAATTACAAGTTTTATTAGAAGAGAAAGAACTTTCTACGAAGAAGAAAGCTATTTCAAAAGTACATAGTTTAGGAAAAACAAATGTGAAACGTTATTATTTCGTTGGTTTAGGTAAGAAAGAATCTTATACGACAGAAACATTGCGTCCGGCTCTTGGTAAGGCATTTAAAACACTGCAAGCAGCAAAAGTACAAGATGCAGCAATCTTACTTGATTCTTTCGTAACAGAGAAATTAGACGCGATTGATGTCGCTCATATTGCAGCAGAGGTACAAGGCCTTGGTACATATGAGTTACAAACGTATAAATCAGATAAAAAAGATCGTGTAGAGTTAGAGAGGTTCACGGCTATTACAGCGGAAGATGCACAAGAAATTGAAGCCGCATTAACAGTTGGCTACGTACATGGACGTGCAACAAATTCAGCTCGTACACTTGTAAATATGCCGCCAAACGTATTAACAGCGACAAAGCTTGCTGAGTATGCTGTTGAGTTAGCGGAGAAGTATGATATGGATTATAAAGTTCTTGAGAAAGAAGAGATGGAAGAGCTTGGTATGGGTGCGTTACTTGCAGTAAACCAAGGTAGTGTAGAGCCACCAAAAATGATCGCTCTTATTTATAAAGGAAAAGAAGAGTGGACAGATGTTATTGGATTCGTTGGAAAAGGAATCACATACGATACAGGCGGTTATTCTTTAAAACCACGTGAAGGCATGGTCGGTATGAAAGGCGATATGGGCGGTGCTGCTGCTGTGTTAGGTGCGATGGAAATTATCGGTGAACTTCGCCCAGAGCAAAATGTGATCGCTGTTATTCCATCAACGGATAACGTGGTAAGTGGTACAGCATTTAAGCCAGACGATGTAATCACATCTATGAGCGGAAAAACAATTGAAGTATTAAATACAGATGCAGAAGGTCGCCTAGCGTTAGCTGACGGTATTACGTATGCGAAAAAACTAGGTGCAAACTACCTTATTGATGTTGCGACATTAACAGGCGGTGTAATTGTTGCACTTGGAAATCATACGACAGGCGCAATGACAAACAATGAAGAGTTGTTTGAGCAAGTGCTAGAGGCATCTATGGAAACAGATGAATCTATTTGGCAATTACCGATTTTTGATCGTGATAAAGAACGCGTTCGAAACAGTAAGTTTGCTGATTTAAATAACTCACCAGGCCGCGAAGGACATGCGGTTATGGCAGGTACATTCCTAGGTGAATTCGCTGAAGATACACCTTGGGTACACTTAGATATCGCTGGAACATCTGAATCATCAGGAGCACATGATTTAGGACCAGCTGGAGCAACAGGTGCAATGGTACGTACACTTGCAACACTTGTTGAACGTTTTGGAGAAGAATAAGATAATAAGAGAAGGCTGTTCCAACATTTTGGAACAGCCTTTTTTATTGGTATGACTATGGTTGTCTTATCCCACATGAACTGCCCGTAAACGATAGTTTCACTTTATAAAGAAATCGTATACAAAGTCCCGTTTAAAGCAAATGAAGTGCGACCCGTTTCTTCAGAGACAACTAAAATAAGTGCATCGCTTTTTTCTGATAAGCCAATTGCGGCTCTGTGACGTGTTCCTAGCTCAGGATCAACTTCTGTGCTTCTTGTTAATGGAAGAATGTTAGCGGCTGAGACAATATGATTATTTTTAACGAGAACGGCTCCATCATGAAGAGGGTTACCTGGATAGAAAATGGATTCAAGTAACGGTGAGGTTAGATGAGCGTTTAATGTTGTTCCAGTTTGAATGAGAGATTCAAGCGTCTCATTTCGTTGCACAACAATAAGAGCCCCGTGTTTTCGGGCGCTTAAATGTTGGACAGTTGCTGTAATAGAATGTGAGCTTTCCGTATAAGGTGATAAATACGCTTGAATGTAGTATGTAGCTGCCAATGTTTGTACGTTTGCTAACATATGATGAATGTCTTCCATTTTGCACAAAATACATTCATCTTCTTTATCGATTGCTTTCCTCATAATTGACAGTTCTTTTTCAGCAATTTCAATCATTTGCTTTGTTTGTATTTTCAGCTCTTCTGACAAGCCCCATTCTTGCATAATCCTCATTCCCTTTAGTGGAGTATTTAACCATAGTGTATACAAATATTCTTAGTAAAATCCTGTTAGATTATAAAAAATATTGAGATACAGGTTGTTTTTTTCATATAATAAAGGTAGGACAAGCGAGAGGAGATAAAAATATGAATTGGAAACAAGAATTTAGTCGCTGGCTTTCGTATGCAGAGTTAGATGTAGAACTAAAAGAACAGTTAGAAAACATGAAGCAAGATGAGAAGAAAATCGAGGACAGTTTTTATAAAAACCTAGAGTTCGGTACAGGTGGTATGCGTGGTGAACTTGGCGCTGGTACGAACCGTTTGAACGTATATACAGTTCGTAAAGCGACACAAGGATTAGCGAAGTTTATTGAAAAATTAGGTGAAGAAGCGAAGAAGCGCGGTGTTGTTGTAGCGTATGATTCTCGTCATAAATCACCTGAATTCGCAATGGAAGTTGCTGCTACACTAGGTGCACACGGCATTACAACATATGTGTTTGAAAGTTTACGTCCAACGCCAGTGCTTTCTTTCGCAGTTCGTCATTTACATACAGTGAGTGGAATCGTTCTTACGGCAAGCCATAATCCGCCTGAATATAACGGTTATAAAGTATACGGTGAAGATGGTGGGCAGTTGCCTCCGAAAGAAGCTGATGAATTAATTAGCTACGTAAATGAAGTAGAAGATGAATTAACAGTTGAGGTTGCTGATGTGGAGCAATTAAAAGCTGACGGTTTATTACATATTATTGGACAAGAAGTAGATGATGCATATGCTGCAGAATTGAACAATGTCATTATTAATAAAGAAATGGTGCAAAAGGTTGGGAAAGATTTAAAAATCGTCTTTACACCACTACACGGAACATCCAATATTTCTGTACGCCGTGGTTTAGAGGAAGTTGGATTTACAGATGTAACAGTTGTAAAAGAGCAAGAGTTACCAGATCCGAACTTCTCTACAGTGAAATCACCGAACCCAGAAGAGCATGCAGCGTTTGAGTATGCAATTCGTGACGGTGAGAAGGTAGGCGCAGATGTGTTAATTGCAACGGATCCTGACGCAGACCGTCTTGGCGTAGCAGTTCGTAATCACGATGGTGAGTTCCAAGTATTAACTGGTAACCAAACAGGTGCATTAATGCTTGATTACTTACTATCTCAAAAGAAAGAAAACGGAACGCTTCCAGAGAACGGTGTTGTATTAAAAACAATCGTAACGTCTGAAATTGGCCGTACAATCGCGAAAGCATACGGTTTAGATACAGTTGATACGTTAACTGGATTTAAATTTATCGGTGAGAAAATTAAACAGTATGAAGAAAGCGGACAATACGAATTTCAATTCGGTTATGAGGAAAGCTATGGTTATTTAATCCGTCCATTCTGCCGTGATAAAGATGCAGTACAATCTGTTCTATTTGCATGTGAAGTAGCTGCATACTACAAATCACAAGGTAAAACGTTATACGATGGTCTATTAGAAGTATTTGAAAAATACGGTTTCTTCCGTGAAGATCTTGTATCGTTAACGCTAAAAGGAAAAGATGGAGCGGAACAAATCCAAGAAATGATGGCAACATTCCGTGAAAATCCTCCGAAAGAAGTAGCGGGCTTAACAGTTGTAGCAGTTGAAGACTATAAAGCGAGCATCGTTACATCTTTACAAGATGGACATAAAGAAGAGATTCACTTACCGAAATCAAATGTGTTAAAATATCAATTAGAAGATGGTTCTTGGTTCTGCCTACGTCCATCTGGAACTGAACCGAAGATCAAGTTCTACTTCGGTGTTCAAGATAATTCTTTACAAAATAGTGAACAAAAGTTACTTACTATTAAAGAAGATATTATGAATCGTTTATAATATAAAGTAATTTTAAGTAGTAGGGAACAAAAGGGAGGCTTTACTCCCTTTTGTTCTATGTAAGGAAATAATCGTTATTGATTCTGACAGAAGAGAGGGTATTTTGTGATGAAAAGAGTAAGAAAAGCGATAATCCCAGCAGCTGGATTAGGAACACGTTTTTTACCAGCTACAAAAGCAATGCCAAAAGAAATGTTACCGATAGTAGATAAACCAACTATCCAATACATTGTAGAAGAAGCAGTAAAATCAGGAATCGAAGATATTATTATCGTTACTGGTAAAACGAAGCGCTCTATTGAAGATCATTTTGATAATGCATTTGAGTTAGAGCAAAACTTATTAGAAAAGAAAAAGTATGAGTTACTTGAAAAAGTACAGGCTTCTTCAAAAATGGTAGATATTCATTATATCCGTCAAAAAGAACCAAAAGGATTAGGTCACGCTGTTTGGTGTGCACGTAAATTCATTGGTGATGAGCCATTTGCTGTTTTATTAGGTGATGATATCGTTCAAGCTGAAAAGCCATGTTTACGTCAATTAATTGAAGAATATGATAAAACGCTTTCTTCTGTTATTGGTGTACAAACGGTTCCAGAAGAAGAAACACACCGTTATGGAATTATCGACCCATTAGAGCAAGAAGGACGTCGTTACCAAGTTCGCAATTTCGTTGAGAAACCAGCAGCAGGTACAGCACCTTCAAACTTAGCAATTATGGGACGTTACGTCTTAACACCTGAAATCTTCATGTTCTTAGAACAGCAACATGTTGGTGCTGGTGGTGAAATCCAGTTAACTGATGCGATTCAAAGCTTAAACGAAATTCAACGTGTATTCGCTTACGATTTCGAAGGAAAGCGCTACGATGTAGGTGAAAAGTTAGGATTCGTTCAAACGACAATCGAAATGGCCCTGCAACACCCAGAATTACGTGATGACATGGTTGTAATGATGAAGAAAATTTTAGAAGAGCAAACGAACCAAGAATCTTAATATAAAAAAAGAGTTATTTCAGTACGCTGAAATAACTCTTTTTGTTATGAAATCGTCGAATGAGAATGTTGATAAGCGGAACGACGTACAGCATAGTATATGCGAGGTGCGATAATAGCACCGATAATTGTAAACACAATATCTTTTACTGCGAACCACATCATAATCATCCAAGCTGTTTTATAGCTCATATTACCACCCATAAAGAGATTGACTGCCCCGTACATGTAAGTAGTACCGATAATATACGTTAAAATGATTCCTGTGAACGAAGCAATTGCAAATGTACTAAATTTTGGTTTTTCCTTTTGTTCTACTAGTTTTCCTGATACGTAAGCAACGATAATAAATGCGATAATAAAACCACCAGTAGGATCTAAAAGTGCTCCAAATCCCGCTTTGAAGTTAGCGAAGATTGGTGCACCTGCTACTCCAACAAGCATGTAAACAGTCATTGATAATGCACCAAGTCTACTTCCAAGAAGAAGCCCTGCTAAAATTGCGAAAAATGGTTGCATAGATAATGGGATGCCCGCCACTTGTAGGAATGGGGCCCAAGATACAATATTTGCACCAATAGCCATAAGAGCAACGAACATGGCAGCTAATGCTAAATCTAAAACATGAAATCTTCTCATAATGTTAACCTCCTGTTGTTTTTAGGTTAACATTATCGTAGCGAAAATATTTACTTGTTGTCAATCAAAATATTTTGATAAGAAGGCTTCAAATACTCTCTTAGCAATGTATACGGAATACGAAATTGCGGAATTCCGCTTGAATAAGGAGCAATCTCATATAAAGGGAAATAAATGACGAGATTGTTAGGTTCTAAAAAGAAGTGGAACTTTTTCGCGCTCATGACTTTTTCAGTTGCATCGGGAAAATAAATACTTTCATTTTGTTTAATTTGCCTTACAATCTCAGCACGGATTACTTCTTTATATTTATCTTCTTGTTGAAATAAATCTTCTAAGTGTAGTAACTTTTTTTCGTTTAAATCGAATGTGTTTGCCTTCCACGTATAAAGGCCGTGTGCTCCGCCTGTATATTGATAGTAATTCACATATAGACTGAGAAAAGGTGGTTTATTTAAGGAGACTTTATAATCAACGTTCCCTACATACGGATGAAATGGTGTACTAGATCCTTCTGTTTCTTTATAATATTTTTTTGCGTCTTTTTCTAATTTATTTTTAAATTTTTCAGTAGATTTTTTGTAATAGAAATTGAGCTTATTTTGGAACTTAGAATCAGAAAAGTTATGAAAAGAAGGCCTGTTAATTTGATATTCTATATAAGGTTTCTTACCTTTTTGCGTGACAGTCTGAACATCGATTGTCAGGTTGGATGCTTTGGCTGCTAGTGCACAATTTGGTACAATAGTCAGCAAGGAGAACATAAGCAATAGTATACAAAATTTCTGTTTCATTTAGGTGAAACCTCCTTATATAAGTGTTATAAGTAGTTTGAAAGTAAATAGGTAAAATTATACATTTAATTAAAGTAAGAGAAGGGGGAAACGATATGGCAAAAACTTTAATGGATTCACTTGGAATTGAGTTGTTAGAGATGACAGAAGATAAGGTGGTTGCTACGATGCCTGTTGATGAGCGTACGCATCAGCCGTTTGGCTTTTTACACGGTGGTGCATCTGTTGCATTAGCAGAAACAGTGGCAAGTGTTGGTTCATACAATTTAATTGATCAAGAGAAATGCATCTGTTTCGGTCTAGAAATTAATGCAAATCATATTCGCTCAAAGAAAGATGGAATTGTAACAGCGATCGGAACACCGATACATAGAGGGCATTCAACGATGGTTTGGGATGTGCGTATCATTGATGAGAATGATGATTTACTATGCATATCAAGATGTACAGTAGCAATTAAAGAAAAACGTGAAAAGTAAAAAAGAGGCGCTCTTATGAGCAGCCTCTTTTTCTTATAATTAGAACTGGATTTTCTTTTCTAAGAAACCTTTTAGTTCGCTAATTGGCATACGAACTTGTTCCATTGTGTCACGGTCACGTACTGTAACAGCTTTGTCTTCAACTGAGTCAAAGTCATAAGTGATACAGAATGGTGTACCAATTTCGTCTTGACGACGGTAACGTTTACCGATAGAACCAGTTTCGTCAAAGTCTACCATGAAGTCTTTAGCTAGTTCTGCGAATACTTCAGTAGCACCTTCAGATAGCTTTTTAGATAATGGTAAGATAGCTGCTTTGTATGGTGCTAAAGCAGGATGGAAACGAAGAACCGTACGAGAATCGTTTTCTAATTGCTCTTCTTCATATGCATCACATAAGAATGCTAATGTTACGCGGTCAGCACCTAAAGATGGCTCGATGCAGTACGGTACGTAACGCTCATTCGTTTGTGGATCGATATAGTTAAAGTCTTCGTTTGAGTGTTCCATGTGACGTTTTAAATCGAAATCTGTACGAGATGCAACGCCCCATAGTTCGCCCCAACCGAATGGGAATTTGAATTCAATATCAGTTGTTGCGTTACTGTAGTGAGATAACTCCTCTTCACCGTGGTCACGAAGACGCATGCTTTCTTCAGTCATACCAAGTGAAAGTAACCAGTTCTTACAAGTCTCACGCCAGAATGCGAACCACTCTAAATCTTCACCAGGCTTACAGAAGAATTCAAGTTCCATTTGTTCGAATTCACGTGTACGGAATGTGAAGTTACCAGGCGTGATTTCGTTACGGAAGCTCTTACCGATTTGGCCAATACCAAATGGAAGTTTTTTACGCATAGAGCGTTGTACGTTTTTGAAGTTTACGAAAATACCTTGTGCTGTTTCAGGACGAAGGAAGATTTCGTTCGTGCTAGACTCTGTAACACCTTGGAATGTTTTGAACATTAAGTTGAACTGACGGATTTCAGTGAATTCTTCACTACCGCAATCAGGACATTTTACTTCATGTTCTTTCATTAAGTCAGCCATTTGGTCGAAAGTAAGACCATCAACAACCATTTCGATGCCTTTTGCATCTAATGCATCTTCAATTAATTTGTCAGCACGGTGACGCGCTTTACATTTTTTACAGTCGATCATTGGATCGTTGAAGTTACCAACGTGACCAGAAGCGATCCAAGTTTTTGGGTTCATTAAAATAGCTGCGTCTAAACCAACGTTGTATGGAGATTCTTGAATGAATTTTTTCCACCAAGCTTTTTTAACGTTATTTTTTAATTCGATTCCAAGTGGACCGTAATCCCAAGTGTTTGCAAGACCACCGTAAATTTCAGAACCAGGGAAAACAAAACCGCGATGTTTCGCTAAGTTTACAACTTGTTCCATTGAATACATAATAAAATCCTCCTTTTGAAAGTTAACGTATTGGCGATGACGTGCTCAGGTAACTTGTGAAACGAGCAGTATATGCTTTAAAAAACATAAAAAAACGCTCATCCCAAGGCTTAATTGCCTAGGGACGAGCGTTTGCCCGCGGTTCCACCCTAGTTGATACACAAAAGGTGCATCCACTTTATCACGTATTGCTCGAGACTGCCGTTTCCTTGCGGCTTCAGGCTTTCACTATCCCTGAATCGCTTTTTGTGCAAGTACTTATAAGTCCGTCATCGCTACTTATATTAATAATAATGAACATATTCTAACACGTTCTTTTTTAAATCTCAATAGAGGAACGCGTCTATCTATGATAGAGTCTCACCTATTTTTTCGTTATTTATTCCGTAATTTTGTTTAATGTGCTTAATTGCTTCACGCCTGCTGAGCGGGGCAAGCTCGTTATTTTGCACGTATTCCCAAACGACACCGGGCTTTGTTTTTGCATATTCACGAAGGACCCAGCCGATCGCTTTTTGAATGAAAAATTCTTTTGAAGAATGTAGTTGTCCAATCATCCAGAAAAGAAGTTCTTCATCCATCTTTTGTTTATATTTTAGCTGGAACAAAATAGCTGCGCGTTGTAACCATATGTTGTCGGATGCAATCCATTTTGGAATATAGGCAGAAATCAATTCCGGATGTTTTAAAAAGATATCGCCTAAAAATGTAGGGACGATGCTATCAACAGTGTCCCACCAAGATTTTGTTACAATGAGTTCTTCTAAGAAGGGGATATGAGTTTCGTTTATATGTTTTTTATATTTTTGCATAATATCAAGTGCGGCTGCTTGAAATTCACGTTCTGGTAAGTCCCAAAGCTCACGCACGATAATTTGGAAGTCTTTTTGATCTGGGAGAGTATGTATTTGAATGACATCTTTTAATAATTGTCTTCTCTCGGGAGTTTGAATGCCGAGAAATGGGAAATGGTTTTTCATATAACGTGCCATCGGTTCTGCTTTTTCAGGATTTTGATGAGCTGTAAAATGCTCTTGTAGTGCTTTTACAAATGGATGCATCGGTTGTTCTCCTCTCTTATTATCTTACTCCTATTATTATACAGAGAGTTTGGATAAATTTTAAAACATAACTTGCCATGGAATGAAATATGTTGAAAGTAGAGAGGAGAGGATAAGATGGAAGATCAAGGCATACTAGCAGGTTTCTTTGCTCTTAGTTTTGCGTTTATTCTTGTTATATTGATTTGGGCAGTTATTGCGTATTTGTTAACGGCTTTTGCACTGTATACGATGGCGAAAAATGATGGTGCAACGGATGGTGTTCTTGCATTTATTCCTTTTGTAAATAGTAAGATATGGGGCGATTTAGCGAAAGACAAATTACCCGATTTCTTGAAAGAAGAAGCAGGATGGAAAGTATTCGGTATATATGTCGCATGTTTCATTTTTAATTTCGTACCAATTCTATATTTAATAGCAACAGCTGTATCACTTGTATTGTCTATTTATCTCATTTACGCTATCTTAGACAGATATGGAACGAACTCTATATTATTTACGATTATTCATGTAATCACATTTTCAGTGTTCTTGCCAATTCATTTGTTCATTATTCGAAATGAGCCGGTAAGGTATAACGAGTAGGTTTGTTATTTTTTGTTGATATATTTTAAATATGTGTAATGAAAAAAGCGCCCTGTTTATTTGGGCGCTTTTTCTACTACATAAGGTAGCGTACATAAATATAAATATGAGAAATGATTAATGAAACAATCATAATTGGGAAACCGACTTTAAGGAAGTCCATGTAGCTAAACTTATGTCCTTCGCGGCTTGCGATACCTGCGACAATTACGTTAGCTGAAGCTCCGATTAATGTTCCGTTTCCGCCCAGACAAGCACCTAATGCTAATGCCCACCATAATACGTCGATTTGTGCGTCAGAAGGTGATAAACCTAGCCCAACTGCCATATCGTTAATAAGTGGGATCATTGTTGCAACGAATGGAATGTTATCAATTGTTGCAGAGGCGATACCAGATACCCATAAAATAAGGATAGATGCGTAAGAAATATCTCCGCCCGTTATGCCAATTACTTTTTGAGCTAACATTTTGATAAGACCGATATCGATAAGTCCTCCAACGAGTACGAATAATCCTGCGAAGAAGAAGATTGTTACCCATTCTACACTTGCGAATACCTCTTCAATTTCATGCTCTTTCACACCGATTAGCATAAGTACAGTAGCACCAGTTAAGGCGATGATAGCTGCATCAACATGGAAGATCGAATGAGTCATGAAACCTACGATTGTAAGTCCAAGTACTGTTAAAGATTTTTTCATTAATACTGGATCTTTAATGTATTGCTTTTCATCTAAACTCATTAATTTTTTAACTTGTACAGGATCAGCAATTAATTGTTTACGGTACATGAAGTAAAGTATTACTGCTGTCACTGCAATAATAATAATTACGATTGGCGCTAAGTTTAGCAAGAATGCATTGAAATCTAAATGCTTATTTGCAGAACCGATCATAATGTTAGGTGGATCACCAATTAATGTTGCTGTTCCCCCGATGTTTGAAAAAATAATTTCAGAAAGTAAATAAGGAACAGGATTTACTTGCAGTATGCGCGTAATAGATAAAGTAACTGGAACAACAAGAAGTACAGTTGTAACGTTATCTAAAAATGCGGAACCAAGCGCAGTAAGTAAGGAAAGGGAAATTAAAATTTTAATTGGATTTCCTTGCGCTCCTTTTGCTGCTTTAATGGCAACGTATTGGAAGACACCCGATTTACTCGTAATGTTCACCAAAATCATCATACCGATGAGTAGTGTAATCGTCCCCCATTCAATATGTTTCGTAAAGGCGTTGTGTAAATCAACGACCCCCATAATTACCATGAGTGCTGCACCAAGAAGTGCGATGACAGCACGATTGATTTTTTCAGAAATAATAATGGCATATGTAATTAAAAAGACTGCGATAGCAAAATAATACTGCCAGTTTGCGAGCTCTTGCGTTGTTTCGTGCAAAACTCTCATCTCCTTTCATTCACTTTTCTTAGTGTGTCAAAAATTAACTAGATGAAACACACATAACGTCATTATAAATTAGAGAAATGTCGGATGTAAATGAAAGGGCGTATTTTGTTATATTTTCTGCAACTGTTACTTTTTCTTATTTTTAAAAATATTTGCGGGCATTTGACATATATATAAGATACATCCAATCTGAATATTTAAAATGGAATTAGCATTCGAGCTTGTTCGTGTAGGAGTGTCAAATAGAAAGGAATGACAAAGATGATAAGGAAGGGATCGTATGGATGAACAACAATTTTTATTTTTGGATTTTGAGTTTACGATGCCCCAGCACAGAAAAAAACCAAAAGGATTTTTCCCGGAGATTATTGAGGTAGGACTCGTTTCGGTTGTCGGCTGTAAGGTAGAAGATACGTATTCAGCTCATGTTAGGCCGAAGACTTTTCCTTCTTTAACAGATCGATGTAAGAAATTTTTAGGAATTAAACAAGAAGTCGTAGATAAAGGAATTTCGTTTCCAGAACTCGTTGAAAAACTTGCAGAATATGAAAAGAGATGTAAGCCGACCATTGTTACGTGGGGAAATATGGATATGAAAGTGTTGAAGCATAATTGTGAAAAGGCGGGAGTAGACTTTCCGTTCTTAGGACAGTGTCGTGATTTATCACTGGAGTATAAGAAATTTTTTGGTGAACGAAATCAAACGGGATTGTGGAAAGCAATTGAGGCGTATGGAAAAGTAGGGACGGGTAAGCATCATTGTGCGCTAGATGATGCGATGACGACGTATAATATTTTTAAATTAGTAGAGAAAGATAAAGAATATTTAGTGAAACCAGCACCTCCAACATTAGGAGAACTCGTTGATTTTTCAAAAGTGTTAAAGAAAGTGAGTACACAGTAACGACCAAATTGCACAGTGTGTAATTTGGTCGTTTTGTTTTTTAAAGTTTGTAGTCTTTTCTTAACTGCTCTAATGTTTCTAGACTACGAACCGCAAAAGGTGAATCATCTTCAAAAAATGAATTCATTTGAGTTTCTAATGCTAATTTGAGTGACTCTGTATAATCTGGAATTTCTCCTTCATATTTCTTCACCATTTGCTCTGGAATGTTCGTCTGTTCACGGAAAGCTAAAGCACGTCTTTCATGGAAAAATGGTACGTCAGCTTGTTTTACGTTATGTAAGTCACCTTGCACCGGATGTTTTAAAACAGCTAATACTTTTACGACGTAACTGCCAGGACGGCTATTTGTAACTTCGCCGATGTATTTTCCAGTTTTATAAATACCAGTAACGATTTCGCCAATTTCAAATGTTTCTCTCATATTTTTCACCTCAAGTTTATAGTAAGGAAAGTAGGAGAAGGAGTCAAAGAAATCATTCGCTTTCGGAACGCCCACTTGAGAATATGAATCGGTTCAACTATAATTTAAATTGATATAACAGAAAATTCTGATGTTTTTTTGAATCCTATAATAAGGAGTGTTTGATATGATGCCTTTATATTTTCCGGAAGATAAAACAGAATACATTATTCCAGGGATTGTTTGCGTTCTATTTATCATTGGTGCCGTTGCTACGTGGCGTATGTTCATTCGTGTATCAAAACGAGAAGCGGAGCGATTGCAGAAAGTTGAAGAAAAACTTTTAGCGGAAAAGAAACAGTAACTCATTTTTGTATGTTTCCCTCTATGCTCGGACAATCTAAGGGCAGAATATATTTTGGAGGGAATCGAATGAAAAAACGGCTTTTTTTTAGTTGTTGTTGTTGTTTATTATTTCTGATGGCAGGTTGTGACCAAGGAAAGCCGAAAGAAATTGACGTGAAATTACATAATGCTTCTGGTGATGAAGTGGCGACTGCGAAAGTAGTGCAGCAAACAAGCGGAGTGAAAATTACGATTAAAGGGGAAGGTTTCGCACCTGGCCCGCACGGCATACATGTACACGAAATTGGTGAGTGTAAAGCACCACGTTTTGAATCATCTGGGAATCATTTTAATCCTGATAATAAAAAGCATGGACTTCTTAATCCAAAGGGGGCAGAAAACGGTGATTTACCGAACGTAATTGCAGACGGTACTGGAAAGATTAAAGCGGAAATCGATGCGCCGCATATAACGCTGGAAGAAGGAAAAACGACGATTCATAGAAAAGATGGAGCATCTATTATTATTACAGAAAACGCTGATGATGGTATGACACAACCGACAGGGAAATCCGGTGATCGAATTGCTTGTGGTGTCATTGTAAAAAAAGCGTCGGATATGAAGAAGAAGTAAAAGCTACCGTGCATGGTAGCTTTTTTTGTGAGACGTAGTTGAAAAGATATTGATACAGGAAGTTGTCCAAACCTCTTTTCTTATTATGAAAACGAATGGCGCAGTCTATTTAAAATTTCTTCTAAAACAGATCTTGGACAGCCGATGTTAATTCGAATATGTTCTTCTCCGCCTAATCCGTATTTCTCACCAGGCTCAACGATAATTTTCCCTTTTTCCTCAAGTAATGTGGTGCGCTCATTTTGAGAAAGCTGTAGGCGAGAGCAATCAATCCATAATAAAAAGCTACCTTCTGGCTTCGTTACAGAAAGAGCAGGTATGTGATCTTTAATATATTCACAAGCGAATTGAGCGTTATCTTCTATATATAATCGAATTTCATTTAGCCAATCGTTACATTCTGTATAGGCACTTTGCATCGCTGTATAGGCGAATAGATTTAATCCGTGGAAGCCTTGTCTATATTGGATCGATGTAAAGGTTTGACGGAGTTTTTCGTTTGGAATGATAATAATCGATGCTTGTAATCCCGCGATATTAAATGTTTTACTCGGAGCCATACAAGTAATCGTGCGCGCTGCTAATTCTTCAGATAAGGAAGCGAACGGTGTATGTGTATGGTCTGCGTAAATAATATCGGAATGAATTTCATCCGCGATAACGATTACATTATATTTTGTACATAACGCGCCAAGCTGTGTGAGTTCCCCTTTTGACCAAACGCGCCCGATTGGATTGTGAGGGCTACAAAGAAGCATGAGTTTGACGCCTTGTTGAAATTGCTTTTCTAAATGCTTAAAGTCTATCGTATATGTATCATTTTGTTTCTGTAATGGACTTACGCATAATTGTCTGTTGTTTGTTGTGACCATTTCGAAAAATGGGGGATAAATAGGTGGTTGTACAAGAACGGATTCATTTTCCTTTGTGAAGGCCTGTATGCTCGTACTAAGAGCTGGAACGATTCCCGCGCTAAAGACAATCCATTCTTTTTGAATATCCCAGTTGTACTGTTTTTTGGTCCAGTTACAAATAATATCTCCAATATTTTCGGGAGGAAGTGTATAGCCGAAAATAGGATGCTCGACACGTTTCTTTAAAGCAGTTTGAATTGGTTGTGGTACTTCAAAATCCATATCAGCAATCCAAGCATGGATAAGTTCTTCGTTTTTATATGTATCCCATTTTATACTATGCGTTCCACGTCGATTGACTGTTTTATGAAATAGTTGCATAAGTTTGCCCCCTTCTTCTGTAAAACCGTTAAGTTATGAAAGTTCTCTCTCTTCTTATAGAATAGCTGATGTGATAGGATAAAGAAAAGTATTAAAAAGTGAAAAGGCGGGAAGCGAATGGGTACATATGAAAAGATGATAGAGGTTGTGAAGAATTGGGATCCGTTTCAAATGGGACCGGAGTTTTATGAAACAGAAGCGAGCGATGTTGTGAACGTCGCAAGTGTGTTTGATGATCCAAAATACATCGCAAAGAAGATTCAACATATATACTTTATGTCTTTTGAGGAAGTACCTGCGCTTGAAAAATGTGAGAAGTTAGCTGTGGAATTACTTGTAGTAAAAGAAGGCGGAAGTTGTTCATTGTAGGCTGTCGGAATTTCCGACAGCCTTTCACATTATTGCGCAGAAAAAGCGATGATTTCTTCATAAACGTGTTCAGGTTTTTCTTCAGGTAGTAAATGCCCTGTGTTTTCGTAAGAAATAAATTTCGAATTCGGTAAATCTTTGTGTAGACGATGACCTACATGTACAGGGACGACGCGATCCTTTTCACCCCAAATGAGTAGTGTAGGTGTTTCGATTTTTTGTAATTCAGTTGAAGATAAGTCACCTTCACGGTCTCGTATCATACGAGTTAAAGCGGGGAATATACGATTGTCATAAAAAGGAGCGGAGTAACCTTCCTTCATTTCGTCGTCAATTAATGAGTGGTCATGAACGACATTCATTAAGTTATGAACGATTCCGCGCCGTATAATCCAGTTCTTTACGTATAAATGAAAGAACGGTAAATAAGAAGAATACAGTAAAGGCAAAGTTGCGCGTGCTAAATAGCTAGAGCTACATAGTAAAATTGTCTTTGAGATTAATTCAGGACGTATACGGTTTACATAAAGAGAAATTTGCCCACCCATAGAATGCCCAACTAACACAATATTTGAGAGAGATAAGTGTTCAATTAAATCAATAATAATCGTTGCTAAATTGTGATAAGAATACTTAAACAGATGAGACTTATCACTTTTTCCGAACGGTGGTAAATCAAGAGCAATGACTGTCCCTTCTTTCGATAGTAAAGGAATAAGACGGCGGTAACTGAATGAGGAAGATAAGAAGCCGTGAACGAGTACGAAAGTAGGACGTTCCGTTTTATTATTATGTTCATACAATTCGTAATGAACCGTCGTGCCGCGAGTGGAAAAAGTGAAATAAGGACAAGTATATTCGTGATTCATT
The DNA here is from genome assembly GCF_002746455.1 of Bacillus fungorum. Taxonomy (GTDB): domain Bacteria; phylum Bacillota; class Bacilli; order Bacillales; family Bacillaceae_G; genus Bacillus_A; species Bacillus_A fungorum. The sequence continues at coordinate 81,660 of NZ_NWUW01000021.1, forward strand.
TTTTGTCACTCCATTGATTTTTGTTCATATCATCTCCAAGGAAGAAAAAAATATGTTAACAAAAAAAGGCAAGATGACGATGTCATCTTGCCTTTCGCTTATTCATTATTATCTGCGAACAATATTAGGCGGTGTTTTTCCTTGTAACCCTGCAACTAAATTTTCAGCGGCTGTCATAGCCATTTGCTGCCTAGTTTTTAATGTTGCAGATCCGATGTGCGGTAAAGTCACAACATTTTGTAATGATAAGAGTGGATTATCTTTTTGAATTGGCTCTTGTGTAAAAGTATCGATGCCTGCTGCAAAGATTTTCTTTTCTGTTAACGCATGGATTAACGCTTCTTCATCTACTGTTTTCCCGCGAGAAGCATTAATGAAGATAGCTGTTTCTTTCATTAATGAAAATTCCTTTTCTCCGATAAGATGATACGTTTCATCTGTTAATGGAGTAAGAAGAACAATAAAGTCAGCCTGTTTGAGTAGCGTCTGTAAATCGCAATATGTAGCATCGAATTTTTGCTCTGCTTCTTCTTTACGGCGACGGTTATAATAAAGGACATTCATATCAAATCCGAATTTTGCTCGTTTTGCAACGGCTTCTCCGATTCGGCCCATTCCGATAATCCCAATTGTACTATGGTGTACATCTAGGCCAAAGTGCTCTTTTCCAATTTCGGCATTCCATTCGCCATTTTTTACGTAGGAGTCGAGTTCACAAACACGACGACCAGCAGATAACATCAGGGCGAAAACGAGGTCAGCTACTGTATCATCTAGTACGTATGGTGTATTTGTTCCGATGACATTGCGCTTTTCCATCGCTTGTAAATCAAAATTATCGTAACCGACAGAAATGTTGCTCACTACTTTTAAGTTAGGAGCCGCCTCCAATAATTCTTCATTAATAGCAGATCCAAAATTTAATAAACCATCTTTATCTTGTATTTTCTCCAATAGAACATCACGAGGTACCTTCTCATTTTGCTCCCATTTCTCATAATCACAGTGCTTTGATAAATAGTTTTCTACAAATGTTGGAACTGGTTCAGCAATATAAATTTTTGGTTTCACGGTTCCATCCCCTTTCGCTTTATCACGCATTTTTCCGATGATTAAAGTTACACCTTATTTTGACATAATTCACTAAAAAAATCTTCTTTTCAAACTGGAAACGGTATTTGTATAATTTAGACACAAACGAAAAGAAAGGATGATTTATATGGTGACAGAAAAAGAATTAGAATTATTAGCTTGTCTTGAAAAAAGTAGTCAATTATCTGTAGATACATTAGCGAAGCTGTTAAATATAGAAGTAGAAGAAGTAAAGAAAATGGTTGAAAAATTAGAAGCGGAAAAGATTATCGTGGATTATGTCACACATATTGATTGGACGAAGGTGAAAGAACATACAGGCTTAACGGCGATGATCGATGTGAAAGTTACGCCAAAGCACGGCGTTGGATTCGATGCGGTTGCTGAACAAATTTATCGTTATTCAGAAGTAAAGTCTGTGTATTTAATGTCAGGGACATACGATCTTTCTATTACATTAGAAGGAAAGACAATGGGAGAAGTAGCGATGTTTGTTTCTGAGAAATTAGCAACAATTGAATCTGTCGTTTCTACGACAACGCATTTCATTTTGAAAAAGTATAAGCATGAGGGAATTATTTATGAAAAAAACGATGATGATAAGCGAATTGTGGTGACACCATGAAGCAATTTGAACTATCTAGAGCGGCAGAATCTTTACAACCATCTGGTATTCGAAAGTTTTTCGATTTAGCAGCAAATATGAAAGGTGTTATTTCCCTTGGAGTAGGAGAGCCTGACTTTGTTACACCTTGGAACGTGAGGCAAGCATGTATCCGTTCTTTAGAACAAGGATATACGTCATATACAGCAAATGCAGGATTATTGGAGCTCCGTCAAGAAATAGCAAAGTATCTAAAAAAACAATTTGCAGTATCTTATGATCCAAACGATGAAATCATTGTTACAGTTGGAGCAAGTCAGGCGTTAGATGTAGCGATGCGCGCCATTATAAATCCTGATGATGAAGTACTCATTATTGAACCAAGTTTCGTTTCTTATGCACCGCTTGTGACATTAGCTGGAGGAGTTCCGGTTCCTGTGGCGACTACTTTAGAAAATGAGTTTAAAGTACAACCAGAACAAATTGAAGCAGCCATTACAGCGAAAACAAAGGCAATTTTACTTTGTTCACCAAATAACCCAACAGGTGCGATGTTAAATAAACTTGAGCTTGAAGAAATAGCAGTGATTGTTGAGAAATACAATTTAATCGTATTATCTGATGAAATTTATGCAGAGCTTGTATACGACGAAGCATATACAAGTTTCGCGAGTATTAAAAATATGCGCGAGCATACGATTTTAATTTCAGGATTTTCAAAAGGATTTGCGATGACAGGATGGCGCCTCGGTATGATTGCAGCTCCTCTTCATTTTTCAGAATTAATGCTCAAAATTCACCAATATTCCATGATGTGTGCACCGACGATGTCTCAGTTCGCAGCACTTGAAGCGTTACGCGCGGGGAATGATGAAGTAATTCGGATGAGAGATAGTTATAAGAAACGCCGTTATTTTATGACGACATCTTTCAATGAAATGGGATTAACGTGTCATGTGCCGGGCGGAGCATTTTATGTCTTCCCTTCTATTTCTTCAACTGGACTATCTTCGGCGGAATTTGCAGAACAGTTATTATTAGAAGAAAAGGTGGCTGTTGTACCTGGAAGTGTATTTGGCGGGAGTGGTGAAGGATTTATTCGTTGTTCGTATGCAACATCGCTTGAACAACTTATGGAAGCAATGAAGAGAATGGAACGGTTTATAGAAAATAAAAAAAGGACAAAACATAATACGTTTTGTCCATAAAAGGGGGGGAATACTAGAAAGCCATGTGTTAGTATTCTATCCCAATATTAGAAAATTATACGTACTCTAGGAAATTTTTCGTTAATTTTGAATGAGTTCTGTCATAGTGGTATAATTTACTAATATAAGGTATGCATATCCTGAGTAGCTTTACTTAGGGTACGTACTAACTAATCGGATATTTAACAATAAATCATCTGCTTTACTATCTACAATTGTAGAGAAAATGGTAACGTATGGGAGTGTTTCATATGTCAGAACAATATACAACTGGAGTGGTTGTAACAGGGAAAGTGACTGGGATTCAAGATTACGGAGCATTTGTAGCGTTAGATGCAGAAACACAAGGGCTTGTGCATATATCTGAAATTACAAATGGATATGTAAAGGATATTCATGACTTTTTAAAAGTCGGCGATACAGTAGAAGTAAAAGTACTTTCAATTGATGAAGAACACAGAAAAATGAGTTTATCGTTAAAAGCGGCGAGAAGAAAACAAGGGCGAATCCTTATACCGAATCCATCTGAGAACGGATTTAATACGCTGCGAGAAAAGCTAACCGAATGGATTGAAGAGTCCGAGTTAACAAAGTAAAAGAGGAGCGCATATGAGCGTTCCTCTTTTACTTTGTCTTATGATATATATTTGCAAATATGATTGCATGCAATCATATTCGTATGTCGGAGGTGAAGTAAAGACATACCGACTAGCGAATTTCGTTCGTTTCTGGGTGAGTGCTAAGATTTTCTGATGGTTTAAAGAGTAAACCAAGATTGATAAGCCCAGAAATACCGACGATGCCGTAAATAATACGTGCGAGAGCTGAGTTTTGCCCACCAAAAATGGCTGCCACTAAGTCAAACTGGAAGAACCCGATTAGTCCCCAGTTCACAGCACCAATTACAGTAAAGACTAATGCGATACGTTGCAGAGTACTCATGAAAAAGCCCCCCTTAATTGTGAAGCATAAGCAAGCTATGAGTTAATTAACTCTTTTATAGAATGGTGTAGTTATGTTGTTTTTATACATAAAAAATGTTTGAAATAGGATGTATATACATCTATACCGAAAAATGCGAATTTTTATGCAAAAAATGAACTTTTTCTAAAAAATATATATTGGTTACGTTTACAATGGTTGAATCGCTTGATTTACAACTTCAGTTTCGCTAAAGTGAATACAGAAATACATATCCATAATTGGAGGGAAAAAGATGAGTACACATGTAACGTTCGACTATTCTAAAGCGTTATCCTTCATCGGTGAACATGAAATCACTTATTTACGTGATGCAGTGAAAGTAACACATCACGCAATCCACGAAAAAACTGGAGCTGGGAACGATTTCCTTGGGTGGGTAGACCTTCCGCTTCAATATGACAAAGAAGAATTCGTTCGCATTCAAAAATGCGCAGAAAAAATTAAAAATGACTCTGACATTTTACTTGTTGTAGGTATCGGTGGTTCTTACTTAGGGGCACGTGCAGCAATCGAAATGTTAAACCATTCTTTCTACAACACGCTTTCTAAAGAACAACGTAAAACTCCACAAGTGCTATTTGTTGGACAAAACATTAGCTCCACTTACATGAAAGATTTAATGGATGTATTAGAAGGTAAAGACTTCTCTATTAACGTTATTTCCAAATCAGGTACAACAACAGAGCCAGCACTAGCATTCCGTATTTTCCGTAAATTATTAGAAGAGAAATATGGAAAAGAAGCAGCTCGCAAACGTATTTATGCAACTACAGATAAAGCACGTGGTGCATTAAAAACATTAGCTGATAATGAAGGTTACGAAACATTCGTCATTCCAGATGATGTTGGAGGACGTTTCTCTGTATTAACGCCAGTTGGTTTATTACCAATCGCAGTAAGTGGCTTAAATATTGAAGAGATGATGAAAGGTGCAGCTGCTGGCCATGATGACTTCGGAACATCAGAACTAGAAGAAAACCCAGCTTACCAATACGCAGTAGTTCGTAACGCCTTATACAATAAAGGAAAAACAATTGAAATGCTTGTTAACTATGAGCCAGCACTTCAATACTTCGCTGAGTGGTGGAAACAGTTATTTGGTGAAAGTGAAGGAAAAGATCAAAAAGGTATTTTCCCATCTTCAGCAAACTTCTCAACTGACTTACACTCATTAGGTCAATACGTTCAAGAAGGTCGTCGTGACTTATTTGAAACAGTTCTGAAAGTAGGTAAATCTACACATGAACTAAAAATCGAATTAGAAGACAACGATTTAGATGGATTAAACTACCTTGCTGGTGAAACTGTAGACTTCGTAAACACAAAAGCATACGAGGGTACATTACTTGCACATAGCGATGGTGGAGTACCAAACTTAATCGTAAATATCCCTGAATTAAATGAGTACACATTCGGTTACCTTGTATACTTCTTTGAAAAAGCATGTGCGATGAGCGGCTATTTATTAGGTGTAAATCCATTTGACCAACCAGGAGTAGAAGCATACAAGAAAAACATGTTTGCTTTACTTGGTAAACCAGGATTTGAAGAGTTAAAAGCAGAATTAGAAGAGCGTTTAAAATAATAAAAAGCGACCGATTCCGGTCGCTTTTTATTATTTTATCGAAAAGTCCATCAGTATATTCAAACTAGAGTGGGTATGCTAAAGAAAAAGTCTAGGAGGGATGGGCTTGATTCAAATTCAATCAAATTTAGAAGGACGTACATATGCGTTATATAAGTTAGAAGAGGTTATGAACCCACTTGGATATAGCATTGGTGGCAATTGGGATTATGATAAAGGATGCTTTGATTATAAAATCGATGAAGAAGATGGTTATCAATTTTTACGAGTGCCATTTACAGCGGTGAACGGCGAATTAGATGTGCCTGGCGTAATCGTCCGTCTTGAAACGCCGTATATTCTTTCGCACGTATATCAAGACGAACTAGATGATCATGTTAATACTTTAACGGCTGGTACGAGTGGAATAGATCAATTTGCTGAGCCGAAAGATCCAGATGGAGATGTAAAAAGAAAATATATCAATATTGGGAAAGTGCTTATTCAGGAACTAGAAAAACATTTTCTTAATGGTGAATAACAATGAGTATGTCGCTCTCAATGAGAACAAAGGAATGTACTGGATTAATCATAAATTGTTCGTCACGCTTTATACCTAGTAAGAGAATATTTTGCTTTAAAAGAGTATAACTGCAATTTGCAAAAGTTTGTCCGGTGTAGGACGGAGGAAGCTCCATCAGTTGTAATTTATTATCAGAGATTTCATCATAAAGTGAGAATAGTACACCTGAAATGGAAGGAAATAAAAGAGAAGCTGTAAATACATAGCTCGTTAATTTATTTCCTTCTATAATTTCTGATGCACCAGCTCTCGTTGCATTTTGTATTTGTTCAGAAGTAAGAAGTTCAGCGATGCAGTGAATGTTTGGATTGAGCCCTTTTGCAGTTAAAATATTTAAAATGGACTGTGTATCTGCTAAGCTTTCATTTTTTTCTTTATCAGCTGTTATTAATATAGTGTGGGCTGTTGTAATGTTAGCTTTTAATAAAGTTTGATCGTGATGGGGGCACCCCTTTATGAATTCTAAATGATGAAATGGTTTTGGAAGTAAAGAAAGTGTTTCATCAATTAAAACGATATCAAGGTTCGGTTGTAAAACGTGCATTTGTTTTACAACATGTTTTGCCCGTTCGTTCCAGCCGACAATAATCATATGACCGTTAGAAGTTGCAGCTTCTTCTCCTTTAACTTTCATATATTGTTTATTAATCATATCAGTGGCGAATAGAACCATATAATAAGAACAAAAACCGGTTCCAAATAAAATAATACCCATACCGATAAGTTTGCCTATTAGTGTATACGGGGCAAAGTCACCATAGCCAACAGTGAAAATTGTAACGATTGACCACCAAATTCCATCAAACCATGTTGTAAAGTGTGATGGCTCTAATCTATGTATAAGAAAGCCAGAAAAAACAGTAAGTACAACAATAAAGGAAATTAAACGAAAAATAATGGAATCACGAAATGTATCTACTAAATTTGGGCGGGATTTCAAACTCTTATTCCTCCTTATTTTGCAGGACTACATTCATTGTTACCATTATAGAAAAAAGAAAAACTCTCTAATTTAAAAGAGAGTTTGTTTTACATTACATACTTTCCACTTCAGTTTGTTGAACACTTTCAAGATGCTGGAGAGCGTAGTAAACATCAGCAGTATGTCTTTTTTGATCGATAGATAACTTCAAATGTAAATAGTGCGAGCCATTCTCCAATGTTTTGAGCTTCATATTCTTAACTTTTATATCCATTTCTTTTATTTCTTCAATTACAATTGGGATATTGTCCATATTTCGCACAACAAGTTTTACCGCGATATCACGTTGGCGAAATGATCTTGGTCCTACAAATTTCATTGTTAATGGTATAAGTTCGACACTAATCATAAGGAAACACATCCCGAAAATGGCTTCGATATAGAATCCGGCCCCAACAGCAATACCAATACCGGAAGCACCCCAGATCATAGCAGCAGTCGTTAATCCGGCAATACTATCATTTCCTCTACGTAAAATAACACCGGCACCTAAAAAACCGATTCCTGATACAATTTGAGCGGCAAGTCGAAGGGGATCCATATTCATATGATCGGTATGTGGTAAATTGTAAGCCGCTTTAATAGAAACAATCGTCAGGAGGCAACTAATGATAGAAATAACTAAACAAGTTTTTAAACCAAGTGGTTTACGTTTTAATTCGCGCTCTAAACCGATAGCGAATCCTAAAATAGCCGAGAGACCTAGTTTGATTAATAAATCGGTATAGTCCATATATATTCCTCCTTGTATGATATGGTATATGAATAAAACATTTATTATAGAAAGAAACGCTTTTTGATAGAGTAACTTTATATAGAATATATGTAGGAATTGCTCATACATGAAAGAGATATTTCGTTTAAGTATATGATATAAAAAAAGAAATGTAGTTAATTTAAAAAAAGTTTTCAAAAGGTGTTGCATTTCATTTTTCTGCATGATATATTAATAACCGTCGCTGATGCGAAAATGCAGAAAACGACAAAAAAAGAAATTAAAAAACTTAGTTGACATCGAAAAACGAAGATGTTAACATAAGGAAGTCGCAAATGAGCGACGAAGTAGTTCTTTGAAAACTGAACGAAACAAACAACGTGAAACGTCAATTTTTATTTTTAGATGCTAGACAAACTAACTTTATTGGAGAGTTTGATCCTGGCTCAGGATGAACGCTGGCGGCGTGCCTAATACATGCAAGTCGAGCGAATGGATTAAGAGCTTGCTCTTATGAAGTTAGCGG
>NZ_NWUW01000022.1 GCF_002746455.1 Bacillus fungorum
AGAGAAACTGCCAGCCACAGAGGTGTATGCTTTTTATTCATTACGATGGCAAGTAGAAATTCTATTTAAAACATGGAAATCTATATTTCGTATTCATGTAAGTAAAAGAATGAAACTAGAACGATTTTAATGTCATTTGTATGACCAACTTTTACGTTTATGTTTAGTCGCAAGCGTTGCTTATCAAATGCGAAGGCTTTTATGGGAGAAACAAGGAAAAGAAATGAGTGAGTTGAAATGTGCTTGTATGGTGCAGATTTATCTAAAAAAATACACGCTGCCCTTTTTTATACTGTCCAACATCCTGTTTCAGTGCTCAGCAGGCTCTTTCAAGATATCAGTCAAAATGGGAGAAAAGCACGGCGGTATAAAAAAGAACACCGTTTGAGATCCTAGGCTTAATAGGTAAATCAACGGATTAACTTCCAATGACTTCATAAAAAATAAGTACCATAGGAAGTTCTATTTGAGTATGTCCAAAATACAGGATTGTATTCAAAGATTGTAAAAGAAGTGCCTCCGATACTTTTAGCATCGGAGGCACTTCTTTAAATTTGATGGCTATGCCCAGATTTTGAGTGCCTTTTCTTTTGTTGAAATTCGATAAGATGTTAGTTTTCCAATCTAACATTGATAAGAGTGACAACTTTGATTTAATTATATATTAGAATTTATTTTCTTTGTATTGAGAAAGTGGGTTCCAAATATTCCTAATACTTAAATAAAATTTTCTGTATATTATAAATATTTACAGTAATGTAAAACGTGTTACAGTTAAGGTGCGAGTTATAAAACTATTAAAGGGGGGATTTTTATGTTCAAGAAATTAGTAGTGGGAGCATTAGCAACTGGTTTTGTATTAACAGGAGGTATGGGAGCCTCAGCTGCAACATCTACAGTTGATAATACTAATAAAAAAATTGATTCACCACAGCTGGCACCTTATAAAATGTATGAATATCATGATAGTTGTCCTCAGGTTATATCTGACTATCACATGTCATTGAGAAATGCAGATGGGATTTTCGCTAACGCTTTTACTGATCCATCATCAGGTATCACTTGGTACTTTAAAGGTTATGGTTATCATAAGGGCATTGGATGCTATGGGGGAACAAGGCATTAATCAAAGAAAAGACACCCAATTGAGTGATAAAAAAAGGAGAGTGAGATTTCACTCTTCTTTTTGTTGTACGCCTTCTACTTCCATGTAGTCAAAAACAAGTGCATGAATATCCTTATCAAAAAAAGAAAATTGTACGTTATCAAGACCTAAAGTTTAAAAACCTGCAACAATACTAGGTAAGTATATATTAGTCATGTTTAATATATACTTACCTTTTATGTTTAGTTCAACTAATTGATTAAAATTAATGATAAAAGTTTTTCGCCTCGCTGTTTATAAGTCTCTATATGTTTTTTTAATGTGACATTATTATTCGTTTCTAAAATTTCAGTTGTTTTCTTAACAAAATTCCAGTTAATACAACCTGATAGCCATATAAGTGAAGATAGTCGATGATAATCTTTTTTACTTAAAAAATCAGCAGAATTGTAACCTTTTAAAAAAGAGTTAGCGACTTTAGGTGACATTTCATGAGAATTAATTCCATTTGTTCTAGAATACCATTTTATTAACCAGGCTAAACCTTCAACTCTATCACTGTATCCAATTGATTCAAAATCCACAATTCCTAATACCCTTTTATTTTCATTCCAGATGATGTTAAGTGGATTTAAATCTGAGTGTAGGATAAAATCAAACTGCTTTGTATTCGCTTTTTTTATATGATGTTCAGTTATTTCAAGGTATTCCTCTATCATTTTTGAATTTTCTAATGATAGGTTGAGTGTTTTAACTTTATTACGGAGATTGTTAATAAATTGAGAGTACCCAACAAGGTGTGATTTTTGGGGGAATATGGAACTCTTATATATACTTGAAATATCATGAAATCTTCTTGCCACTCTTCCAAATTCCTCTGCAATATACTCATCACAATGAGTGATATGTTGACCTTCAATCCATTCAAATAATATAAAACGATAAACTTCATTTTTCCATTCAACAGTAGTAAATGGCTCATCTTCTGATATTGGGAATAAACGCATGAATGGGACGTTATTATTTACAAGGAATCGGCAAAACTTTGTTTGTTCATATAATATTTCATTAGTAATCTCTCCAAACACATTATTAGGTGATCGATTATATCTAATAAACCTTGCGGAATATGGTATTCCATCTACAACAATTTTATAGTGTAAGTCACTGTTCCAACTGTCTATATGTAACTCTTTTTCAATAACCAATGATTTGTTTCCTATAAAATAGGGAATGAGAGCCTTTTTTATTAATTGTTCCATTAGTTTTTACGTCTCCTTAGTATAAGTAAAATTACATGAAATCTAGTAAGGTTCTTTTTCGACTAACCTGTACTATTAGCTTGAGAAGGAAGGGAACATCGTTCCCTCAAATCTTTCTATAAACTTCAGCATAAGCAATCTTCAATTGCTCACGCAATTCTTTGTTTTGTTCCTCTAACTTCTTAGTTTTGCGTTTGAGAGAAGCAATAATGGCATCTTTGTTGTTCTCATCCATCTCTCTCTTAATCTGTTTAGGAGTAGGAACTTGTGATTGCTGCTTACGCAGAGACTCAATTCGTTTCCGTATTTCCATATTGTTGTAAAGAGTGGCTTTACTAACACCAGCTTCACTTGCCACGCTATTAAAGTTGATATTTTCACAAGCTCGTATGAGCCTTTGGATGGCTTTATCCACTTTCTGAAAGGTATTTTTTTTGCGCATTTCATGAAGCTGCTTGACGTGCGCTAATCGGTCATATGTCTTCATTTTGTACACCCATCTTTCGTTTTACTCGTTCTAGTCGACCAAATATGATATTTCCTTGTTTTATGGTATTTAAAATATCTTCATACCTTTTTAAATTAGTACGGTTCTTCGTAGCAGTGTCATGACGGCCGCGGTCTTCTAGTGCTTGTATCATCTTCGTTGTCGTCTTCATATGCAGTTCATATTTCTGTACGTCCAGCTCCGAGAAGCCGACCGCAAGGTCCTTACATGGACTGCCACCATTACAAGTCAAACATGGTGGTTCTTCCGCATATGGACAATTTCCATTAATTCGCGCATAACACGTACCATAGGGATTATCGATGGCATTTAGCTTATGATCCCGCCACAGTGCCTCTAAGATGTCGGTTGGAAGATCTTCATTCGGCTGCACTTGTTGAACTTCACCATTTAGGTCAAAGCTAAAGACTCCTTGCTTCATGACAGATTCAAAGGCTTTTCGTTTTGTATTGTCTAGTAAACGAGCATAACACATTGTCATTCCTGGAGAGGCGTGTGCTAATAACTCTTGAACTGTTAAAATATCAGCACCACCGTTCAACATTTTAACGGCATAAGTATGCCGGAATTGATGGGGTTTAAAGTGAAACAAGTTGCCATTTTCATCTCGAATATTTTGTTCTTTTGCAAAAATGTTAAGTTGCTCACGAACCCAGCTTTGGCAATATGGTCGTCCTCTTCGAGGCCCACTATAACGTACAAAAATATACCGATTGGGGTTATTCCTCTCATTACTGTTCTTTTTAGATTTATCAATAAGAGCTACAAGAACATTTAAAGCCAACTCATCATCAATAGGGATAGAATGCCCTTGTACATAGGTTTTCTTTATATCCGTTACTATCTGATATTTGTCATTTAGCTTTATTAAGCAATCTTGTGTCAATGTGAGTGTATCGGAGATACGAAGACCTGTCTTAAATACAATCCATATCAATGGTTGAACTTCAGGATGAAGGTGGTTAATTTTTTGAAACAATTGCTCCAATACATAATCTGGAATATAGTCAACGTGATCATAACTCTTTTTCCGAGGTTTTGGAAGGTCCTCTGAGAAAATAAGCGTTCTTGCACTCTTTATAGGAGCGATACTATATTCATAGGTTTGAAGATCCTCTAAAAAATTCCGAATCATAACTAAAATTGTCCTTACATACTGTTCAGGATGTGAATCTCTTCGTTTCAATTTGGTCTTCGCATAGTCATAGAGTTGTTCTATATATTTCAGCACATGTTCTCTGGACAATTTCCTTAAATCATGCCATTCAGATTCTAGTTCACATACAAAATTTATAAATTTAGGGATGTACTCCATGTAGGTCATTGCTGTTCCCCAAGACACGCTTCGTCCCAATAAACGCTGTTTAAAATATCTTTTTAGTTCACCACGGAAGTGTTTGTTTTCAATTTTCAAAAAATTGATATAATACTTATGGTGCGATTGATTGAATTCAATACCATACATTTGATTTAACACTCTGATATCCCATCTATCTTTCTCCCATTCATCACGGGAGTCAGCTAGCTGATAAATAAGAGAATGTATACTTCTTAGGAACTTAGCCTCAGCTGTATATACAATAGATTCTTTACATCCTTTTTTATTTACTCTCCTTTTTGTCTTAATGTTTTTTTCATTTAACCACCAAATCCATCTCTTTTCAGTCTTTTCTAAATCTAATTTTAAAAGTGAATCTATTTCCGGATATACTTCATTTAAGAATTGTGCTAACTTCTTTAATAAATTGCTTTTACCACCAAATATGTTTGTCAATGCCCACTCTTGATTAAATAACTTTTTATAAAAAATATATTTCAGTTCCAAATTTATAAAATAATTACGAGCTAAGAAATATAAACTCTTGCTACCTATCCTTTTTTGCTTATACCCCACGAATTCTTCCATTTCTGTTATAACGTCTAAATGCCAAACATCATTTGCTAAAAGATAAGAATTAGAGACACAATTACTTTTGTTTATTTTTTCTTTTATATAAGTAGTGAGCTCATCTTGAATTTTTTGATGAAACTTTTGTTGTTCTATAATAGGTTTAACACTTGTATCAATCATTCTTTACTCCTTATTATAATTTGTGCTAACTTGAAAAGCTGATTGTGCCTTTTCCCAATTCTTACGAATTTCTTCACTAGAAGGATGGACATACATGTTCATTGTGGTCTGAATGTTAGCATGTCCCAGTCGTTCCTGCACCTGTTTAATGTCTTTTGTTTCACGATAGAATAGAGTAGCGTGTGTATGACGCAATAGATGGGGATGTACTTTTATTCCTGTTTTCTCTCGTAAACGTTTAAAGAGTGCGCGAACATCCCAATCCGTCATTGGGAACCCTTTATTTTTACCATGTAGTTTTACGAACAGAAAATTTGTATCAATCTCCATTTCATCAATAACCTCGTAGAGGTAGTCATCGTATAAGTCCATAAGCTTTTGTGACACATAAATTTCTCGTTCGCCAGTTTTTAATTTAGCACCGTTTGATAATTCTCCTCGATCCCGTAAGCGTATGCGATGTCCATGTTTATGATCGAAAATGAAGTCTTCTAAAAAGAGTGCCAATGCCTCGCCAATTCGCAGTCCTGTCTCAAAGAGGAGAGAGATAAGAAAACGGTCACGTATATTACTAGTTGATACGTATAAGGCTTCTATTTCTTCTTTTTCTAAAATCTTCACCTTGCGGCGAAGCTCTCTCAGTTTAAGAATATTTTTACTTACAGGTTTACCTGCATTTACATGATGAAGGAAGCTTTTATACCGCCTCCGGTCTCCCATAAAGACTTCTTTCATAAGTCTGTCACGAACATCTTCTTCTAGCTCTTGATTGCGGTATAGGTAATCATAAAAAGCTGTAACCACAGTAACCGTAAGGTTTATTGTTCTCTCTGTCCTTTTTGCTTTTACTTCTTTAAAGGGAGTAACCTTATGACTGTTATATGGATTTCGCAACCATCCGACAAAGACTGCTAAGTCCTGTAAAGTAATCTCCATGTAGTTCTTATCAAATTCCCCTAGATAATCAAAATACTGCTTTAAGGCATAACAATATGTCTTTTGAGTATTGCTACTCTTTCCTGTTTGGTCTAGAAACTTAAGGTACTTTGTTACTGGTATTACAGGTTTTCCTTGTTCTTCTAGTAACAGATACCTCTTTTTATTACCATCTAGCTTCACTTCTTGAACTCTCAATCTAACCACCTCCTATAAATTAAACATGAGCTACATAATAAACGAGCTATACTAAAAATGTAAGCTACTGTTTACATTTCTAATATATATAAAAAGAGAGGATATTCGTCTCTATATTGAACGAATAATCCTCTCTTCATAATACTCTAATTAATGTACGTTTAGACACATTTTAGACACAGATTAACCGATTCCCTGTACGTTAAGGAATCGATTTTTATTTTTTAAAGGTTAGTTTCATTTCGTATTCTTTCATATTGAATTAGTTTTTTCATCGGATGTCGAGGGCTTCTCCAGTTCCCACATTAACTTTTTCTCCATGTCACCGGTGAAAACTTATGTTCTGGACTCATTTCGGTCAGTTCTTGCTGCTTTCGCACGTTATCGACTATCTCAGCCACCGGAATTGCGTATAACGAGGCTACGTCTACGTTCACTGTACGTTACAACCTGGAGATTTATCCAGATTCCTTTTGCACGTGATGTCAGAGGGCTTCGCCATGTCGCTTTCACTTCATGGTGCCTCTCAGGCTACGGGAGTGGAGTCTATTCTCCCAATTAGACTTTCACCAACTAGATAATGTGCCCTTATTTGGAGACGCCGATTTGCCAACGCAAAGAATACCAGTCATGTACCTGTCCCATCGGGACAATATCTGTAGGGGGTGTTTGTCATATATACATTGATACTACTGAGTCGTTTACTACGAGAAGAATATTTCATTCCTTTCTTTTTTTCTTACAGCTTGATCTTGTAATCGTTTTTGTTGTTGTTTTGTTAATCGATGAACAATTACACGAGCGGGCACTTTATCAATCATTCCTACATAAGCATCAGCTATTTCACATGTTTGTCCTAGTTGAAGGGAGTTCATTACCGTCTCCATATCTATCTGTATATACTCTGTACCTTTCTTAATTTTTCCGTCTTGAAAATAATTATAATTGGAATTTTTTGTAAAAGTATGTATTCAACTTGAGACGAGAGGTATAGTAGGCCTCTTTATCTTGTATATATCGAAGGTCTTTTAAATGAAAATAACCTAAATCTTGGATACACAAATCATTCACTGTCATAGTTGGGGCACACAGAGATCTGTAAGTACGATCATGTTGTTTACCTGGACCTGTATGAATATGTAGAAACTGTCCACTTAACAAATCATACTCAAGTTGAATTTTTAACCCAGCTGTATGGCTGCATCTTCCTGCACTTGGATAAACCGATGAAAATAAATCAGGGAGTAAAATATGGATATGCTTGAAAACAGAAGTATCTGGAGAAGAAATCGGCATGGATGAGGCCATTTTTTTGTTTAGTAGTTCAGCTAGTTTGTGTTGTAAAAATTGGACGGCTGCTTGATTAAATCGTTGATTTAGTCTTTCAGGACTGATGAGTACTGATGTTGCTGCTTCTAAACAGCTAGATAAATGAATTAAAGACGTCGTAGCGACATTTTCGTTCATTCATACACATAAAGCGACTAAATCTTTTGCTTGATACTTACTAGTTCGTTGTACAAAGCCAACATCTCTAGCAAGATATTTTGGGATAAGACTCTTTGAATTTCTTGAGCAAATAATTGTAATTCATTAGATACAGAAATAGACATACAAAAACGCCATCCTTTCCTATGATTCTACAGAAAGAATAGCGTATTTTTTTTTAGGGGGTACTTTAAAATCTTAGCTTGATAGCAATGTGAAGGGACCCTATTAAAAGAAATTTTTTAATAGAAAGGTAAATAAATTATGTAATGCATGGATTAAAAAAACAACCCAATAGGCGGAGGGGGCTTTGGATGTTTTTTCTTTCTTTTTTTGATAAATCCAATATGAGTATCCTAGAATGACACCCATTAGGGCGCTATAAACTATATAGGAAAGCCCATATGAGTGAATAGTTCCAAAAATAATGGCTGAAAGAAAAATCGTTGGGATATTATCGTATTTACGCACAAATGGAATATCTTTTAAAATCCAAAACAAAAACATTTGATAAAGGGATGTTTCTATTAGCGGGGCTACGACACAACCAGATATAACTTGCCGAATAAGAGAGATATCCTCAATCGGATTTCGTTGCGCGTCTTCTATCGGTATAAGAAAGGATAACAATGGTAGTACAAATGTAGCTATAGTCATAAGTATGATGAAATAAGGGAATCTTAAGTTATAAATAAAAAGATGTAAACGTTTCCGCATGATCTACTCCTTTGGCATGTTGTGAAATTATAAATCCTGGTTAGGAACTATGTATTTTACTTTACTATACTATTAATCATAATGATGGGCAAACTTGGAAAATGTGTACTGAATATATTATTCTGCAAATATAATCTAAGATTAATATTTTGTAAAAAACTATTGAAAACGCTTCCTTATAGGTGTACAATAAATATCGTAAGCTTACAATATATTTATATAATGATTTTAAAAAATGGAGGATGTTATGTATGAAAACTTTAAACAAAGAAAATAGTTTATTAAAAAATCTAGAAGAAATTGAATTAGAAGAAATTAATGGTGGAGGCTGGAGAGACCATCTAAGATGGGGCGCAGACTTTGGTAGAGGACTTGTATCTTTCCCTTATGGTTGCGGTATGGGTGACGCATATATTAAAGGTAGCACATACACTTCTAGTGGCGGTGGTTACTTAAAAGGATCATATGGTAGCCGTTAATAACTTTTATTAATAAATAATAGCTACAGGGTTAGTTTACAAAACTAACCCTGTAGCTATTACATTAAAGCAGGGATGATATATGACAAACTTTAATTATGTTTCAAAAGAATTAAGATATAATATAAATTTTTTTGAAATAGCATATAATAAATTATTAACAATGAATATTGATGATAATAGCTTATTAAAAAAGGTTAAGAAACGATTAGCATTGTTAAACCACATTCATAAATATTCAGAAGAAGTTAACGAATTACTTTCTGAATTACATTCAGGCACAGTTGATGAGATAAATCATTTAAGTGATATACAATTTATAGAAATGTTAAAAAGCTTTCTAGTCACTAAAAGAATTAAGGTTTCTGTGAATATCATGACTTTAAATGAAGAAAGATGTATTGAGAGATGTATTAGAAGTATTAAAAATTTTGCAGATGAGATTATTGTTTTAGACACTGGTTCTACTGATAAAACACTAGAAATCATACAAAAAAAATTCCCGGATGTAAAATTATATTGCACAGAGTGGAAAGATGATTTTTCGGAATGTAGAAATCAGTTAATAGATTATTCGACGGGCGATTGGATATTTCAGATTGATGCGGATGAGGATTTAGAAATCAACCAAGAGGATTTAAGGGATTTCTTAGAATTATTTTATGAATTTCCTAAATCTCCAATGGTTATCTGTCCGAAAATTAAAAATCATGATAACCAAGAGTTGGATTTTAATAAAAGGATTTTTAAAAAGAATGATAATCTCAGATACTTTGGAATGATCCATGAAGATTTACGTTATAATATCCAGAAAAAAGGGGCCGACTTAATCTATTTTACTACTGATTTTGTACTTAATCATGATGGGTATAAGCCAGAAATAATTGAATTAAAAAACAAATATAAAAGAAATCTAGATTTAGAAAATGAAATGGTACGCATTGAACCAGACAACATCAGATGGTTTTATTTCTTAGCCAGAGAAAGACAATTAGCTGGTTATTCTGATGAAGCAGTAATTCATACACTCGTACAAGGAATAAAGAATAGTAAAAATGAGCAAAAAAATAATCATTTTTATTTATTATCTCTTTTAATGTTAGCAGATCTCTATCATAATAATCATAATTTTGAAGCGCTACATGGAATTGCTAATGAATTATCTAATGGATTCCCGTATTGTATTGATGGATTATACTATAATTTAATCAGTAGCTGGGAATACCAGTCATCTCAAATTTCACTTCTTACCGAGAAAAGTTTTCAACATATGAGAAAGGTCGAATCTCCTTATTCCATAATAAATTCTAATGGGTATCATATCTTTTATCTATTAGGCATGTTGTATTTTAATGTGGGGAATTATGCAAAGGCTTTTCAAATGTTTTTTATAATAAAGGATGACATTATGCTAGATGAAATCAAATCAAACTTAAATGCTTTAAAAGATAATATTGAAAATTTTTTAAGTAAATAAATAGTATATCCTAACTACTGTAAATATTTTTATTTTGAGTTAGGATTTATGGCTAAGAGAGATAGATCCTAACTCAAAATAAAATTGTAAGGAGTTTTTGGAATGCAAAAGTCATTAGGAAAAATAAAGGAACAATTGGATTCTACTGAAAACATATTGTGTACATTACAATGTTCATTCGACCAATATGTCAACCGAAATTGTGCTCGTCCCGGCATATTAGTTGCCACTGAGCAAAGAATGATTTTTTACGGAACACCTTTTATGAATTTTAAAAACGAAATAGTTGAAGAATTCCTTTATGAAGGGATCTCTTCATTCACATTGAAAAAGAATATTTTCGGAATTCGAATCCAAATGCAGTACAATGATGAATTCTTGAAATTTAATAAAATTACGAATGCAGATGCTACTACATTTGTAGAAACAGTAAATACCCTACGTAAAAAGTAATAGCAAATTTCGTATCTGCCACTTTGATAATAAAATGTTTTGTAACTTAGCAGTTTTATCACTGAGAGAGAAGGTAGTATATTGGTTCGAAAGAAGTTTCGTTGTATCAAACAACACGATTTAAAAGACTGTGGTCCAGCTTGTTTAGCTATGATTTCACGCCACTACGGCCTTACAATATCCATATCAAAAATTCGAGAAATTGCTGGAACGGACCTACATGGCACAAACATTAAGGGTTTACTAACAGCGGCTAATAGATTGGATTTTGATACGAAGGGTGTAAAAGCAGAGAGCATAGATGCATTGTCAGAAATACCTTTGCCAGTTATTGCTCATGTCGTTATGGACGGTGGACTACTTCATTATGTAGTCATACACAAAGTAAAGAACGGTAAAATTTATGTAGCAGATCCAGCACAAGGGCTTGTTACATATACCTCGGTTGATTTCGGTCAAATTTGGCAAGGAATATTGATACTACTGGCTCCTCGTCAGAATTTCCAAAAAGGGAAGCAATCTCAAGGAACATTATCTCGATTTTTTTCACTGTTAAGACCTCAAATGAGCTTGCTACTTCCATTATTTGTGGCTTCTATTTTTTTTAATATATTTGGTTTTGCTGGCGCATTTTATTTTAAGTTCTTAATTGATGATATTGTGACGAAACAATTGCTACAAACACTGCATATAGTATCTATAGGAATTGTGATTTTATACATTTTCAAAGTATTACTCTCCTATTTTCGGACGCACCTTATACTATATTTAAGTAGACGGATGGATATTCAATTAATGCTTGGATATTATCATCATGTTGTAGGATTACCTATGAATTTTTTTGAAACCCGAAAAGTCGGTGAAATTATTTCCCGTTTTATGGATGCAAGTAAAATACGTGAAGCTTTATCGACAATTACTATTACATTAATGATTGATACAGTTATGGTTTTGTTGGGTGGTATTTTATTATATGTGCAAAGCTCCACTTTATTTGTAGTTACATTACTTCTCATCCCATTTTATATAGGAGTTATTTTTTTATTTCATAAGCCCTATCAGACCATAAATCGTAATGAAATGGAAAGCAGTGCTAAATTAACATCGTATTTAGTGGAATCATTAAATGGAATAGCGACAATAAAGTCCTATAATGCGGAAAAAGAAGTGTTTTTTCAAACAGAAAATCGCTTTGTAAACTTATTAAAACATATATTTAAAAGAGGAATGTTATCAAATTTACAAGGTTCTATTAAAATGGTTTTGGCACTTATTGGAGGTACTATTATTCTTTGGGTGGGAGCAATACAAGTTCTAAAAGGAAATATGACAATTGGCGAATTAATTACATATAATGCACTTTTAGGATATTTCTTAAATCCAATTGAAAATTTAATCGGTATTCAACCTACGATGCAATCTGCATTAGTTGCTGGCGAACGATTAAATGAAATTTTAGATTTAGATGGAGAAAAAGATGAAACAGAATATCGTAAAGTTTCTCCTAAAGCATTATCTGGGAAGATAGAGTGGTCAGATGTTACATTCCGATATGGAACACGTAAAAACGTGTTGGAGAATATCAACTTTTCGATTCAATCAGGTCACCAAGTCGCATTTGTAGGAGAAAGTGGTTCAGGTAAAACGACTATTGCTAAGTTATTAATGAATTATTATGAACCACAAAAAGGTGACATATATTATGACGAATTTCATATAAAAGAGGTTAATCGTACAGCACTAAGAGATCGTATTGCTTATGTATCACAAGATTCATTCTTCTTTAGTGGATCTATTTATGATAATTTACGATTTGGATTAGAACAAATGCTTTCGTTAGAAGAAATTATTCAAGCTTGTAAGAGTGCATGTGCGCATGAATTTATTTGTGATTTACCTTTACGCTATGAAACTCCTTTAGAGGAAAATGCTTCAAATCTATCTGGCGGTCAAAGACAGAGATTAGCTATTGCAAGGGCACTGTTAAAAAAACCAGATATTATTATTTTAGACGAAGCAACCAGTAACTTAGATTCAACAACAGAAAAGCATATTACAGATATGTTAAAAGACTTAGGGGTCAAAGGCATAACGGTTATCATGATTGCCCATCGACTTAGTACCATTCAACATGCCAATAGAATTTTTGTAATGGGAAAAGGAAATATCCTTGAAAAAGGGTCTCATGAGGAATTATTAACTCAAAAAGGAGAGTATTATCGTTTATGGAAAAATCAAACCGTTCATGCGGAGTATCTCGAGACTGAATTTGATGCAATGCGAGGTGGACAATATGGTTAAAATATACTCTTTTGATGAATTAACTGATAGTGTTGAGTTATTAGAAAGAAAACCGCCTCGTTTTATAGCTATATTGTTGAGTTTTCTTTTTTTGTGTCTATTAGTTTTTGCTATTTGGGCATATGTTGGTAAAGTAGATATTGTTAGCAAAGGTACTGCTATAGTTGAAGGGAAATCAAATATCAGTACAATTCGTACGCAAATTGTAGGTATTGTAGACACTATTTCTGTGCAATCTGGTGATGAAGTAAAAAAAGGAGAGACCTTAATCCAATTGAAGAACCAGGAGTTAACAGGTAAACAGAATCAACTAAATAACATTATACAACATGTAGAAGAACAAAAAGCAATGTTAGAACAACTAAAACAGAGTATTAAATCTGAAAAAGCAATTTTTTCTAAGGATTTAGATCAAAAAATACGTGATGAATACAAGGCATATGAGCAAGGGTATCAAGCTTTAGAAAAAGAACAGGATAATGAGATTAAATCTCTCATGAAAAATAAGATACCTAACGAACAAGATGAGTTTTTACAAGGGTTACTTGCGGAAAAGGAAAACATACAAAGAGAGCTGAAATTTACTCAAAAACAGAAAGAAAAGACGACATCAGAACAAATCGATTCAATTAATGAAAGGATTCAATCATTAGAGGCGCAACAAACTAATGTAGAAAAAAGAGTCGAACAAAGAAAAGTAGCATTAGAAAATGAAAGAAGTAAAATTGAATCAGTTAAGGAAGGAAAACAAGAGCAAAAGAAATTTACTTTAGGAAAATATAAAGAGGATGCTATTGTTTCAATTAATCAGCGTATTCAGTCAGTAGAGCAAGAACTATTTGTAAAAAAACAAGAAATGGATAGCTTACATCATCAAGGTGAAACGACTGTTATAAAGGCACAAAAGGATGGTATTATACAATTCCCCTCTATTTTACAAACAGGTGATTTAGTCGACTCAGGTCAAGAGTTAATATCGATTATTCCAAAGGAAAATATCAAAAAGATAAAGATATTAATGCCTGCTCAAGAAGTAAAAGGGATAAAAAAAGGAGACAAAGCACAGTATTCCTTTAAATTAAAAAAGACCGATAAGCAAGTTGGGACTGTAACTTATATATCTGCCCATCCTATTTTTGATAAAGATTCCAAAACATATATGTATGAAATGGAAGCTTCAATTGATACAAATGCATTTGATGAATTACATATGGGAATGGTAGGCAGAGTTTCTGTCGTGACGGGTGAAGAATTCATTTGGAAATTTATTTTACGTAAGTTAGATTTTATTTCTAATTAGTCTAAAAGGAGAAATGGAGTAACTATTAGGGTTCTAGTGCAAAGATAAAATGGAAACCAGTAAAACGCATAGCTACAAATTCAAGCAATTGATGGATGAATTCTTTCTGGTTTTGGACAGACTGGTCCCGTAAATCAATCTGTTCTTTTTTATCAAATGCATAGCCTCTACTCCCGAAAGAATAGATGTAGCTGTGTCAAAGCATTTGAACCCTAGCATAGAATGGATTCGTTTCTTTATAAAGCGATGATCTTGTTCTACTATGTTATTCAAGTACTTTTGTTATCTAAGTTGCATACCGTTAGGTATGCTTTTTTCTTTTTTTAACTGTTCAATTGCTATAGGATAAGCTGGATTCTTGCCGACCGTTATAACACGAGGCTTTGAAACATGAAAAGACCGCAAAGGGGTGAGGCACAAGTGGACTTTGGGAATATGACAGCTGTGCAAGATGGAGCATATAAAGATATTAAAGCACTTATTCTGAGCTTTCCTCACAATAATGCAGCATTTGTGTATCCACTTCCAGCAGAAAGAAGGTTTAAAGCAATTATTTCACCAAGCCGGAGGCGTTCCTACACATGTAAGAATGGATAACTTATCAGCAGCTATCGTAAGTATTGGAAAGGGAGACCAGAGTACGTATACAGATGCCTTCCTTCGTTTCCAAATGCATTACAATTTCGAAACCCAACCTTGTAATCCTGCGAGCGGACATGAAAAAGGAAATGTGGAACGTAAGGTAAGTTATACTCGAAATAACTGGTTCGTTACAGCCCCGATTATGAAAGATTTTGCGGGACTAACAGAATGGCTGCAAGAACAAATGATAGAAGATCGAAAGCGCCCTCATTATGATAAAGGAACCTTGATAGAGGAACTTTGGCAAGAAGATAAACTGCAACTTAAACCGTTACCATTGGAAGACCTGGAGGTCTTCTCCTTAGATAAGGCTACGGTGAACAAGTACGGAGAAATTACAGTGGATCAAGAACGTTTTGTAATCCGAAAGGCGCGTATGAAGCAAGTTATTGTCGTGAAAAAGGGATGGGATCAGTTTACTTGTTTTACAAATGATGGAGAGATTATTTATGAGGATTATAGACCATATATGAATGTGAATAGAGAAATTCCTTGGGATGAAATTTTAGGTGATTGGGAGAAAAAGCCACGTTCTATGCGTTATTCACGTTTTTTTCCTTATTTGCCCGATAGGGTACAAGATTATCTTCTTTTCAAGAAAGAAGACAGCAAAAAGCGGATTACTGGTTTACGCAAACTTTTAACAAACTACTGTTTACAGTAACTCCATGAACTTCTTCAACAAGAAGAACGATTAGAGAGAGACCCTCACGAACTCGGATTTCTTATAGAGGCTAAAAACATTTCTTACCCAGAGAAATGGGACGAAACGCATACTCCAACAGTCCTAGTGGACTATGAAACAGATTTAGGTCAATATGATCGGAAACTCTGTCCATCACTAGAAGGAGGGCTATAGTAATGACTCTACAGACATTACAAACAGTTTGTAAATCTCTTCATCTAGCGCATGTGGTTGACAATTATAGTAGCATCACATTTGAAAATAAAGAGCAATTTCTTTGCGATGTATTAAGTCTAGAGATAGAATCTCGTCAGACAAAGAAAATTGCACGTCTCATGAAGAAAGCTAAGTTTCGAGAAGTAAAATGGTTGCAGAAATATGAATGGGGAGATCAAATCCATTTTCCAGCTACAGTGAACCAAGAGCAAATCTGCGACCTTCAGTTTCTTCAAGGAAAGCAAAATCTCCTTCTACTCGGTTCCCCAGGAACCGGGAAAACGCATTTAGCTACCGCTTTGGGATTAAAAGCTTGTGAGGCGGGACATGAAGTACGTTTCTTCCGAGTAGCAGACTTAGTAGCTCAGTTGGAGGAAGCGTTGAAACAAGGGAGTTTATCTCGACTAAAGAAACAGATCGAAGCTTGCGAGCTACTTATTCTAGATGAACTTGGGTATGTTCCCTTTCAAAAACAAGGAGCGGAGCTTCTGTTTCATATCAGCGATGACTGTTATGAGCAAAAGAGTGTAATTGTCACATCTAATTTGGAGTTTGGACAGTGGAATCGTATATTCGGGGATAACCGCTTAACTTCTGCATTGGTGGACCGGTTGGTCCATCATGCCCACATTATTGCATTTACAGGAGAAAGTTATCGCTTGAGACACGCTCTTTCTTCTGCAACTTCAGACATGAACCTTTAAGAAAAAAGAGAACTGCAAGCCTCTGCACTTTCTGCTTGCAAAAAACAACAAGGTCCTTTTTTTTATAATAATTTATAGCATAGGTATGCCGTAGTTTATGTGGAATGCGTTTCTCATCGGATGCACTTGAATATTTGTTACATAACTTCTTTTTTATCATGCTGAAAAAAACTGTATTTTTTAGCGAGATATATCTTTTAAGATTTCACCATAATCATTTGCTAAAATTTGAAGAAAGGCTACATCATTTTTTCATTAAATATCATGTTTGTAACGTCGTCTGCTCTTGATGCTGCATCTACTTTCTCCTTATGCAGCTCAAATTTCTCCATTACATTACGTGAGATGTACTTTTCCCTTTGTTCATTTTCTGTATTCTGAGCTAAGTACTTGAATAGGGATTTTAAAGCAGAGCAAGTTCTGTTAATAACTCTTGTTTTAATGGCTACACCATGGAGATATCTTTGAAAAGCTCTAGCTTCATTTAATGGTAAACTTTCTAATGTTGAAATTGGTACATTTGGAGTTAGTATAGTCATACGGACACTTCCTCCTTGAAATCCATTGTAGGGACTTAACTAAGTTGTGTCCATATGACTATACTAACTCCACTAACTCCATATTGTAGATGAGCTAAGAGTTTCCCAATTAATCGCTTTACAGCAATTAATATCCCTGTATAACTTAGAACATAAACATACAGGTTTCTTACATACATCTTTTAAAAATAGATTTTTATTAATGCCAGTCAAAGCTACAATTAATGAGAAAACTTTCTTTATAAACGTTATATTAACGATTTTTAAACATGGTTATTGTATGTTACATTGCTCGATTAATGCAACAGATATTGATATAGACCTTCTAAATACCAGTGTGTGGAATGTTCACTTTGATAAAATTATGTTCCCTGAAAGGATGATAAACAACTGTACATCTATGGAATATAAAAAGAAAGCTAGATGTAACAATATGAATGATATTACATCATTATTTTTGGAATATTTATCAAAATATCTCGATATACAAGATCAAATTAATACAACAAAATATAATCATTTAAACTTAATTGATTATTCATATAGACCTAAAACCTTTGAAGAAGATAATATTTCAAAGCCATTGAAGGCTAGCCTTTATCAATTATTATTTGCGCCAGTTTCAGAGTTTACTATGAATAGCGATATGAATATAGGTACAGTATTGAATAATAAGAAATATGATTTTAATTTGCATTTTCGTTCTTATGCGAACCACAATCGATTAATTAATATTTATAGCAGCCGAATTGAACAACCGTTTAAGTCTATGAGTGACTCCCCGTTTCCTGAGAGCTCACTTTACACTACTGCGATTGGCGGATCCATCAATTCTATAGAACTACTTATGCAAAAAAAACTTCAAAATGATAAAACAACTTCTTTAAATCTTAATTCTGCAATGACAATAAACGATTTAATTAAAATTAAAACTAATAATAATATTGAATATTTCCATGAATTCTCACAGTACTATTATTCATATGCTTCAGTAAACTCTTTTACAAATTACCTTGAAAATGCCTGCGATGATTATTTGAAAAATGAAATGGTAATAGAAAGGAATAAAAGATTGGAAGAGTTAATTACCTTAAGAAAAGAAAAATATGTTTCAAAATTCACTGCTTTAAGTCCAATATTAACAATTACTATTACCTTATTATTTTCTTTACCAACATTAAAGCAATTATTAGAATTGCTAAACATTGTAGAATATCTTCTACCTATATATTCTATAAGTAATTTTATCTTTATTATTTTTATATGTATTTTATATCGGGAATTAATTAAAGAAAAATCAATCAATTTATTTAATTACATTGTAAGAAACCTCCCTCTAATATCTAAATCTGTAAAAGAAAAAGTTTTAAGGTTGAAAAATTATAGCATTGCAAAATACAACAAATTATATGATTTTTTCAAAGGCAAGATATATAAGTTTCAAGAGAAAGTTTCTAAAATGGTTGAGTGCATAAAGCGTCGAAAAAAATGATTATAGGTTACTAAATACAGTTTATTTTTCAAAAATAAGAGACACATTCATACGTTGTTGTGCCTCTTATTCAATATAATAATGAAAAGAATGCTACTATCAAATATGTATTTTTAATTCGTTGAAACATAAAACCACTCCTTTTAATACCTAAAAGCTGTGCAGCGATTACTAGAGTGAAGTATGGTTTTAAAAAGTTATCCATTTAATCATAATATTATTTTATTATATTTATAAGATTTTATAAACTTAAATATAGAATGTAATGGTTGTGTGCCATATCTTTTATAACAATTATATCATTCAAATCATACATCTACTCAAGAGTTCGTTAAATCGGAATCTAACGAACTCTTGGATACTTAAAATTTATCTCTACTAAAGTGGAAGCGTATTAGATTTTTAGGTTTACAATTCACAGATAATCTAAGTTAAGGGATTATTTTTAGTTGAGAAATGAATAACAGATGTTAATGATAGCGATAATTAAGGGGTTTTTAATAGAGATTTTGTTTTACACTGTAAATAAGTAATTCGATGTCAAATAACTGCAGAAATATAAGATAGAATATTCTCATTAATATTTCTACAGTTTCAAACTATATACATATAAAGGTAATAGGATTATATTTGCAGTGAAAGAGAAAGTAATAGATGGAAGGGGATGTTTTTATGTTTAAAAAAGCAGCACTGGGTATTTCATCTTTAGCAATAACTGCGTTTGTCGGATTAGGAATGGCAACAGAAGCTTCTGCAGGACCTGCAGCACCACTTACTTCACTAAACGTCGTACAAGTAGAATCTGAGCAGGGTGGAGTAGAAACGATTAATCCAAACAGTTTTAGCACAACACGTGACCACGGGGGAAAATACTTATATATTACTACAAAGGAAATGGGATATGGTCAAAATCCATTTGCGAAAATGAATGGTTTTAATGTGAAAAGTATTGGCTCTACTATAATTGGTGGAAAACCAATTGTTGGTTGGTATTATAAGTGGGATGCTTCTGGGCATCAGCAAGGGACATTTGAATACCAGAAAACATCTATTAACGCTCCATTTAATACCATGCGAACTTCAATCTATATCAAATAAATATTTTGAAGAGTTATAGGGATTTATCATACAAAATTCAATTTATAAAATCGGATTCACTTATATGAAAGATAAGAGCATTTCTTAATAGGGGATGCTCTTATCTTATTATATAGCTCCAATTTACATGAACGATGGACTTATGACTTTCTTTTTTTAGACCATTTTCGCTTGTAAATAAAGTCACGATAAAATATAAAAAGGAAATTGCTCTTATGTTAAAAATCAATTTCCTTTTTACGGGTTAAAAATATTTTAACTTTATTATAAAGGAACCTAAATCATAGCCTGTTTTTATTATAGCTATAGCTGAAATTATAGCTAATGGATATTAAATATATGGATTGTTGAGGAGTGCCTTTATGTTTTTCATAAATATTTTGGTAAGCATACTTATGAGATTGGTTGGGTATTCAATCCTAAATATTTCAATAAAGGATATGCTTCTGAAGCTACACAAGCCACATTGAAATATGGTTTTAAGGAAATGGGATTACATAGAATTATAGTTACATGTCAGCCACAAAATACCACATCATATCGATTGATGGAGAAAATGGGAATGAGAAAAGAGGCTTATTTCAGGAAGTGTATACCACATGGAAATGAGTGGTGGGATGAATATTATTACGCTATTTTAGAAGAAGAGTAGTGTTTCAGAGCTCATTATTTAGATCAAAATCATAATTGAAATTGTACTTTGGTGCTTTCGTACCAAAATTAGCCCATTCCTCTATTGCTGGACCGTAAATAGCGGGCATTTTTAAGTTAGCTTGGTGCATCAGAATTGTCATTTTTCCTAGGTGCTGAATTTGATATTGAATTAAAAACAGTAAAAGGTCACCTTTTGATATTTTTGTTCCAGAAATATCTTTTTCTTCTGCAAGGCTTATCTTATTCCATTGTTCTTTTACAGTTTGAATCAAAGTATTGATATTTCTATAATCCTAATAAGAATAAATTGGCTTAAGATAAAGGATTACATAACTATATGCAAAATAATTAAATTGTATTGTTCAGAAAATTCCGTTGAAAATCCATTGCGCATGTTCTATTATATTAATATCGCATAAAAATTGTAATAAGTACCTGATTTTAAATCTTTTTACATTTTCAGGATGTGTATTCAATCAGTTAGAATTACGATAATAATTTAGAAAGTAGGCATAATCTAATGTTAAATACTAAATTAAATACATTTGAACAACTAGAATCAAATGTACGTTCTTATTGCCGGAATTTTACTGACACCTTTGAGATTGCAAAAAATTTCAATTTATACACAAAAAAAGGAAAGGAGTATATTGATTTTTTTGCTGGGGCGGGTGCATTAAACTATGGTCACAACAATGACTTTATAAAAAAGCAAATTCTTGCATATATAGAATCTGATAAAATTATGCATGGATTAGATATGTATACCTCTGCAAAAGAAGATTTTTTACAAAGCTTTTTTAATTTAATACTTAATCCTAAAAAGCTGGATTATAAAGTACAATTTTGTGGGCCGACGGGAACAAACGCTGTAGAAGCTGCATTAAAAATTGCAAGGAAATCAAAGAAAAGAACGGGGATTTTTTCCTTTACAGGTGGCTTTCATGGAATGTCATTGGGAAGTTTATCTATAACTTCTAATGATTATCATCGTAATGCAGCTGGAGTCAACTTGTCGGATGTTACATTTATGCCATATCCAACTGATTTTCCCTTTGATACTATCGAATATATTGAAGCATTACTAACAGATAGTCATTCGGGAGTTTCTAAGCCAGCTGCTATTATTTTTGAAACTGTTCAAGCAGAAGGAGGAGTAAATATTGCTTCAATTGATTGGATTCGAAGATTAAGACAATTATGTGACAAACACGATATTCTTTTAATATGTGATGATATTCAAGTTGGGTGTGGAAGAACGGGCAATTTCTTCTCGTTTGAAAGAGCTGATATTATTCCTGATATAGTTGTTTTATCTAAATCTATTAGCGGTTATGGTTTACCTATGTCTATACTTTTGATAAAACCAGAACTAGATATTTGGGAACCGGCTGAGCATAACGGAACTTTTAGAGGGAATCAATTGGCATTTATTGGGGCGACAGCAGCACTTGAATTTCGTGAAATTAATCAACTTGATATGAGTGTAAAAAGTAAAGGAACATGGCTGGAGAAATATTTGAATGACCATATTTCAGCATTAGATGAAAAGATAATAATACGTGGGTTAGGTTTAATTTGGGGGATAGATTTATCAGGTTTAGGGAAACAAGCATCTATCCTTGCCAAAGAGATTGCTTCTTGTTGTTATGAGAATGGATTGCTAATTGAACGTGTAGGAAGAAATGATACTGTATTAAAGATTATGCCACCTCTCACTATCGACATTGAAGGTCTAGAGAAGGGCTGTATAATCATGAAAAATGCGATGGAAAAGAATATAATTCAGCAGGTTAAGAGATGAAAAGGAGTGCGAATATTTTAAAAATAAAGTGAATACAAGTAATATCGTTAGTGACTTTGATGAAGGTTTTATTATTTATATTCCAAGTATTACCGAGGGTCTTTATATGATAGTTTATCAATCTAAATGCGACAGCTCATTCTGAAATGCTTCGTGAGTAGTTTTCTACTCTAAACATTTTCTGGGTCTTTGATTAATAAGAAATAGTACTTGATTCAATTGTTGTTGTGAAACAAGGCCCAAATCTGTTTTTTAGGATAAAACTCGCATAATAGGCTATTAGCATCTTCGTGACTTAATAAGGATCGGTAAAGAAAATTGCGATTTTCAGGTTGTTATCCACTCGTTGCTAACACGAAAACTCTTTTCCTCTATCAACAATAGCTATTTGAAATGCAGTAGATTAACCTGTTTAATAACGAATTCCATAGATTCTGCCGTTCTGTCTGGGATGACAGCTGCTTGATAATACCATATTTTTCGCTCGATATATTTTTCTGTGCTTGTTCACTGTCATATATCTTGTTTTCTTTGGAATTTCTTTTTAACTCTTGTGAGATAGATGAATGATGTCGTTTTAAAATTGAACCTACTTTTCTTCTGAAATATCCCAATCTATAAAGTGATTCTAGTTGTCCACATTTAAATGTGGTGAAATGAGAATAGCTCATACTCGTCCTCTGTGTTAAGTAAGTGGTGTGGTAACTTCTACTTTACACGGAGCGAGGTGAGCTTTTTTGTCTTTTAGGTGTCTCACTTAATAATACAATTTGTCACAAGAAAAGAATCTCTTACAGTTCCTACAAAAGAACACAATAAGAGATTCTTATAGAATCAAACATACACTTGTAAAATTCGATGCATCGAACAGGATTTCCTAAAAGTCAAGTCAATGCTCAATTCCAGCTAAGTATCAAGGAAAGACCTTAGTCTACAAGTATATGATAATCAGTTATTTGTTTATTATTACACAGAGCTAATTGTGCGGTATAAAGTAAGCCACTCGAAGTTGGATGATAAAGAAACATTTTCTACAGTAGTTCCTCAATATCTAGATATCAATAATTTAGCCAAACAAAATTTATCTGCCACAGGTGAGGTGTATAGTAATGAATAATAGTTATCAACAATTAACAAAGAATCTAGAATATCTAAAACTTAAGCAATTGGTACAACACCTCGGTGAAGTTGTTGATTTAAGTATTAATAACCAATTATCATTTGTAGAAACAATAGTAAAATTAACAAATTACGAAATCGATGTGCGTGAGCAAAATATGATTCATTCTATAGTTAAGTTCGGAGCATTTCCTTATTTAAAAGAAATTGAAGATTTTGATTTCCAACCAAGTGTTAACCTCCAATAAATTTTAGATTTTGTTTCTTTTATGTTTTTTAGAGAAGCATGAAAACATTGTTTTCTTAGGACCGAGTGGTGTATTGGTAAGAACCACTTAGCGACTTCAATTGGCCTCGCAGGAGCTAAGAAACACACAAGTATATATTTAGTCAAATGTTATTGTTTACTTCAAAATCTTAAACGTGTAAAAATGGAAAATCGCCTTGTTACTTATAAGAACTATTTAAACATCCGAACATTCAGATTATTTTTCTGTTAGTTGACAGACATATCCATCGGCCTTCTTTTATTTTCGTTAATCTACAATAATAAATGATTATGTTGAATTTTTATCATACCAATTAAAGAGACTGTTACAATACCCTAAAGAATATCGGATCTATCTAAAATTTGGATTTCTAAATCAGAAACATGTCTTAAATTTGTACAGACAGCTACAATGTAATTTGGTTCTAATCGATATAATTGAAATAGGAAATGATGAAAAGAAAGCGTAGTGTTGCTTATTGTTATTTTATTTTGAGTCCATTTATTCATATCAAAGCCAACACTATTAATTGGAAAAAGAAGTCCTTGACCAATTGTTTTTACAAAAGCTTCTTTTAATGTCCATATCTCATAGAAAAAAGATAGTTGATCTTTAGTAGGAAGACTATATAGATAAGCTTTTTCTTCCTGTGTAAAACATAGTTCAGATACTGAAAGATCTATAGATTGTATCTGCTCAACATCAACACCAATTTTTCCATTAGTAGTTATTCCAGATATAATCCATTCGCCCGAATGAGAAAGATTAAAATCTCCTTGCCAGTTGCGGAAATTTTTTAGAAAAGGACGTCCTTTTTGATCTCTTTCAATAGAAGACGGATTAATTGGCTCTTGTAGTAAAATCTGCAATCGTCTTCGTACAGCGATATTTGCTAATAAACTCCTTTGTCGATCTTCCCACTTTCGAAATCGCAATATCCGCTGTCTTTCATTATTTGATAATAGTTTAAGTTTCTGCTCCATAGATAGGTCTGTAAGTTTATTACCTACTTTAAATGCAATAAGATCTATATAATTTTGAATAACTGTCTCACCTCACACATTTTTGTAAATAAAGATGTTTATAAGCTATTGTTATTTAATATTAACCGAATTTTTTTTGCGACTTCTTCGACTTCTGAATTAAGAAACATATGGCCTCCTGAAAAATTGTGAAAGTGTACTTCGTTGGCCCATCTATTCCAACCCGAGGAGTGTTGAAAACACATGTGATCTAACTTGCCATTAAAAATGTGAACAGGAGATTGAAGTAAAGTATGATCATTATGTTTAAATGTTTCTAACGCCTTAAAATCAGCGCGGAATATTGGTAAGAAAAATTGTAATAATTCTTTTGATTGTACTAATTCTTTAGGAATTCCACCTAACTTTATAAGATAGTTTATTAAATGGGTATCATCGAAATTGGAAATATTAGTATACTTGTGTTGTGGAGGTTTAGTTGCAGAAATAAATATAGCTCTTGGGAATACACCTTTTTTTTCCATCTCCTGAGCTAATCGGTAAACAATTAATCCTCCCATGCTATGCCCAAACAAAGCAAAATCAACACCATCAAGTAGTGGGGTTAATTCTTGAATGTATATGTTTACTAATTCTTCGAAATTATCATTTAATTTCATTCGATTTGTACCATGACCGGGAGGTTCAATAGCGAGTATGTGAAAAAAATCATGTAAATATGTATTCAGTGGACGAAAGGATACTGAATATCCTCCTGCAAACGGGAAACAAAATATTTTCTTATGATTTGTTGATGATTGGAATTCCTTAATTATTTGACTCATTTTATACTCTCCCTTTTAACCATAAACGTTTACGGATTTTATCTATTAATTTATCTACCTACGACATAATTAAACCTTATGTTTTATATAAGATTTCTCTAATGATTATTAGGTGGTCTTTCTATTAATATATGCTTTAAAGCTGTAAATACCGTGTCGATTGCAAGGTATAGGCAAGAAATTTATAAGATCTTAAACAGATCTAAAAATGATTGAAAACAATTTATCATGTAGAAAATGAAATCATAGTTATTTTGACATTTTCACCACCTCAAGAGGCAAGCTGAATAACGTCAGTGGGATTCTTCCTACCAAAGGTTTAGTCCATTTCTGGTATTGCTGATGAGTAAGATTGCTACCACTCTGACAACAGAGCATATAGGTTCGTGGTCTATATACTGTGACCGTACTGTACAAATTGTTGGTTCTCAAATGCTGTTATGTCTTTTGCATGACTATGAATAAAGTATAACATGTTTTGCTATGTAAAAAACGATACTTTCATCCCCTGTCTAAAGTGGGATGGAAGTCCTAGGTGAACTTTCCCATATTGTAAATACTGTAATGAGTTGGCTGTTTTTCTTATTATTTGTACCGCATCAATAAAATTTAACTAACAAAAATATTAGGTGTGAAATATGTTTAGTTTATAGAAAAATAAAAAGATTAGAATAATTTGTTGAAATATCCAATTAATTGAAATAAAATGGTTATAATGTTAATTTTTCGAAAAAAATGAATAATTTGTACTTTAGTAAATAAAATCTGTCAATATATATATAAAGTTTTTTAAGAATATACGATGCTATTTATATCTCATCTCTTGTATAAACATCTTCAGTTCATTCAATAAAGTTTACTTTGGACGATTGTGCAATCTTAGTACTAATAATTCTTTCATGTGAATTTTAATTTCTTGAATCTATGTGTCAAAGCTTTCCTTGTCTATGGTTTTTCGTTATATGTCTACCTCCCAATAGGCATTATCTTTAGAATTGGACTTTTGTTCCGAAATAATTAATTCCATTATATAAACACTTGATTTAATATTTTGAAAGGTATTGGTGATATATATTGATTACACAACAAAATCTAAAACATTTCTTAAATTGTGAACAGCATATCCTTAGCCTTCCTTTCACAAATAGGAAGGAATCAGGATATGCAATTTACAAAAAAAAATTACCCGATTACCTTTTTCAGAGTTTAAAGATGTTTTCTCACGACGAAGGTGTAGCATTACTTTCTGCATTAAATATACTTTTATATCGGTATACTGAAAAAGTCGAATTTTGGATTGGCTCTCCACGGATAAAATCGGATAACTCTTTATCTAGTAATCTAGAAGACATTAATCCAAACGTTTTTAATATAAGATTTTCCGAAAAGTTTACTTTTTGTCAGGTATGTAAGGAAGTTGAAACTGCACAGATTGAATCTCAAGAATTAACATCATTTGCAAAATTGCAATCTGAGCGTAACAAAGAGAGTAGTACACCATTACTTCAGGTATTGTTTGATTTTATAGATATGACAAAATTTTCAGTTGAGACTTCTAAGACAGTTTCTAATCATATACAAGAATTTCAAGAATTGAGTGGTGCCTACATAGGGCTATATACGTTTAGAGAACAATCTGGAATCTCACTTTCTATGGTGTATGACAAAGGTCGCTTTAGCCAAGATGTAGTGGCACGTATACTTGGGCATCTTGAGAAGGTATTACATAATATGATAAATCAGCCAGATTGTTTGATTGAACAAGTATCAATTTTAACGGAAGAAGAGCAGAAGGAATTGATAACTATAGCAAATATTGATGTTTGTGAATTCCCCAATGAGGGGCAGATTCATGAATTATTTACAAACCAAGTATTATTGAATCCTGAAGCTATTGCAATAGTAGTAGGTGAACACTGTTTAACCTTCCGCGAACTTAACCATAAGGTAAACCAATTAGCACGTTATTTACAGAAACAAGGAGTAGGTGTGGGCGATCTCGTAGGAATTTGCCTAGGGCGCTCAGCAGAAATCATCATTTCACAATTGGCAATTCTGAAAATAGGGGCTGCTTATGTACCTCTTGACCCTACTTACCCAACAGAGCGGTTGGTTTATATGATGATGGATGCAGCATTGGGATTTGTTATTAGCGTATCGGAATTGGCGGAGCAGTTTGCTGATTCTGAAGCAGTAATCATTAATCTTCAAGACGAGAACGGAAATATTGAAACGGAGAGTACAGAAGAGTTGAATGTAGAAATTAGAGGCAATCAACTAGCCTACATGATTTATACTTCTGGCTCTACAGGAAGGCCCAAGGGAGTGATGGTTGAACATCATTCTGTGCGAAATTTGTATTATGCTGTCAGGGATCATCTTGATCTGAATAAGCACCGTTCTATTGTAGCCTTAGCAAGTATGGCTTTTGATATCTTTGTTATTGAATCCGTCATTTCACTAGCTTATGGATTGAAAGTAGTCATCGCAAATGAAGTAGAGCAGCACGACTATAAGGCACTTCATACCTTACTTAAGACACATCAAATAGAAGTTTTGCCTGGAACCCCTGCACGTCTTCAACTGATGCTAAATGATGATGACCATAAAGAAAGTTTTCAATCTGTAAAAGTCATCTGTATGGGAGGAGAGTCGTTTCCTCCTACGTTGTTTGAAGCTGTACGTAGCGTGAGTGATGCCAAGATTCTCAATATATACGGACCAACAGAAACAACGGTATACGCTACAATCAAAGAATTGACAAGTCCTGATGAAATCACCATTGGAAAGCCGCTTGCCAATTATGAGCTTTACATTATGGACAAGAATATGCAAGTACAGCCTTTTGGTGTCAAAGGTGAGATATGTATTGCCGGTGCCGGCTTGGCTCGTGGCTACCATAACCGTGACGAGTTAAATCAAGAGCGGTTTGTACAGCATCCGTACCAACCAGGAAAACGGATGTATAAGACAGGAGATATAGCACGTCTTCTCTCAAACGGAGAAATTGAATATATAGAACGGATTGACCATCAGGTTAAAATCCATGGTCACCGCATTGAGCTTGGGGAAATCGAAAATGTATTAGAGGGAGCTCCTAAGGTGAAGCAGGTAGTGGTGGTTGACCGTTTGAGTGAGAAAAACACCAAATATTTAGCCGCTTATCTCACTGTAGAGAAAGGGTATCATGCAAAACAAATGGCGGAGTGGCGTGAGTATCTTCGAGTACACCTGCCGTCGTATATGGTGCCCGCGTTGTTTGTGCCAATGGAGTCGTTTCCGCTGACTCCGAATGGTAAAGTGGATCGTAAAAAATTACCTAACCCCGAATCAATGGGAGTGGTTTCAGCAGAATATATAGCTCCCCGCAATCCAATCGAAGAGCGGATTGCAGCGATTTGGACAGAGGTGCTAGGTACGCAGAAAATTGGAATTCATGATAATTTCTTAGAACATGGCGGTAATTCTATCCTGGCCACTCAGGTCATTACACGGATTAATGAGCGTTTCAAAGTAAAATTAACGCTCATTGAATTTTTAAGTGAACCAGTTATTGTGAAAATAGCAGAAAAAGTTAATCGTAAAGAGCATCAAACAAGTAAATCCTCAAAAAGAAACAATGGTATTATGCGTCAATCACGGCGTTCACATGCGAAAAAATTAACAGATTTGCTAAATGATTAAATGAGCGAATAAACAAAGGAGTTGTTGAAATGAGTCAATCTAATGATTCTGTTACCGTTGTTCACGTAAATAATACGGCAGATGAAGTTTTTGTTTTTCCGATGTCCTCAAGTCAAAAACGACTGTGGTTCATTGAGGAATTTAAGCCTAGCACCGTGTACAATCTCCCTGTTGCTTTAGATATCACAGGCCCGC
This sequence comes from Bacillus fungorum, assembly GCF_002746455.1. Classification (GTDB taxonomy): domain Bacteria; phylum Bacillota; class Bacilli; order Bacillales; family Bacillaceae_G; genus Bacillus_A; species Bacillus_A fungorum. The sequence goes on from NZ_NWUW01000022.1 coordinate 29,204, forward strand.
TTCATGTGAGCGCCTTGGAGAAAAGTTTTCAAGAAATTACAGATCGTCATGAAAGCTTACGGACGACATTTGCGCAGGTAGAAGAAGAACTAGTGCAGATCATTCATCCTTCTTTGCAGATACAAATTCCTGTCATTGAAGCACAAGAGGAGGATGTAGTGCCACTGATTAAAGAAGAGGTGGCAAAGCCTTTTGATTTAAAGAAAGGACCTTTATTCCGTGCTGTTCTTATTCGGTTAAATCCTGAGAAACATGTACTATTTTGGAATATGCACCACATTATTTCAGATGGGTGGTCTATGGGGGTTTTTCATAAGGAGCTTTCTACCTTATATGCCGCGTTTTCAAAAAGGGAACATTCCCCGCTTCCTGAACTAGCCCTTCAGTATGTCGACTTTTCCGAGTGGCATAGCAAGTGGTTGCAGGAGGAAGAGGCGAATGAACAGTTAAACTATTGGAAGAAACAATTGGCTGGAGACCTTCCTGTATTACAATTGCCGACAGATCGTCCACGTCCTGTGAAGCAAACATTCCGTGGGAATTATCAAGTGATTGACCTTCCTCATGAGTTAATTCATAAATTAGAGCAATTGGGTGAGAAGGAAAGTGTAACGATGTTTACGCTCTTCTTTGCCGCTTACAGTACACTTTTATATCGTTATACTTCTCAAGAAACCCTTTTGATTGGAACGCCTATAGCTGGACGGAACCAGAAAGAAACTGAAGACCTCATCGGTTTTTTTGTCAATACACTCGTTTTACGTTTGGAACTTAAGGATGACCCGACTTTCCTAGATGTGTTGCAGGAATCTCGGAAAGTAGCCTATGAAGCTTTTGACAATCAAGATATTCCATTTGATAAAGTCGTGGAGGCAGTACAGCCACAACGTGATCCGGGCTACTCCCCGATTTTCCAAGTTATGTTTGCCTTCCAAAATTCACCCATGAAGCCATTAGAATTGGAAGGGGTGACGTTGGCTCCTCGTAGAGTAAACAATGAAACAGCTAAATTCGATTTAATTCTATTTATTGAGGAAAGTAAACAAGGTTTACAAGCTGTATTTGAATATAATACAGATTTATTTAATGATGAAACTATCGCTCGCATGACACTACATTATGTGACATTGCTTGAAAGTGCTGTTTCCAATCCTGATCAAAAAATTAGCCGAATGTCCATGTTGACAACATCTGAGCGAAAGCGGCTATTAACAGACTGGAACAATACCACAGCAGAATACCCACGAGAAAAATGTATCCAAGATTTATTTGAAGAACAAGTAGCAAATACACCGGATGCTGTAGCACTGAAAGAAGGCGGAAAATGTCTGACTTATGCGGAGCTAAACCATCGCGCTAACCAATTAGCTCACTATCTTCAAAAGCGTGGGGTTTCCTCACAATCCATGATTGGGCTAAGTGTAGAACGTTCTATTGAAATGATTATAGGAATGCTCGGAATCATTAAAGCGGGTGGTGTCTATGTCCCCCTTGATGCTTGCTATCCAGAGGAACGTTTGCGTTTTATGTTAGAAGATTCAAATGTTTCTCTTTTGATCACACAAAAGGATATGATGGGAAGACTTCCATTTGATGAAGATTTGACTCTTACACTAGACTCCGAGTGGGACAAGATTTCACAAGAAAGCACCGAAAATCCCGTACATGGCTTGACGGGAGAAGCCCCGGTTTATATCAACTATACCTCTGGTTCTACGGGAAGGCCGAAAGGGGTTGTAATCCCCCACCGTGGTGTTTTACGCTTGGTCAAAAATGTTAATTATGTGAACTTGTCCTCTGAAGAGACATTACTTCAATTTGCTCCAATCTCCTTTGATGCGGCTACTTTTGAAATTTGGGGTAGTTTGCTCAATGGAGCGCAATTGGTGATTTATCCTTATGAGAAAGCCTCACTTGAAGAATTGGGGCAGGTATTGCAGCGATACGAAATCAGTACATTATGGCTCACAGCAGGTGTATTCCATCAAATGGTGGAATACCATTTGGAAGATTTGCAAGGAGTTCGTCAGCTTTTAGCAGGGGGGGACGTAATATCTCCTGCTCATGTACGCAAAGTGTTGGATAAATTAGATGGATGTTGTCTCATTAATGGGTATGGTCCAACAGAAAGCACTACCTTTACCTGTTGTTATCCAATGGACAACGTGGAGCAAATCCTAAAGACAGTACCGATCGGCAGACCGATTTCTAATACACAAGTCTATGTATTGGACAAGTCGCTTCAGCTGGCTCCTGTAGGCGTACCAGGGGAGTTGTATATTGGCGGGGATGGTCTGGCATTAGAATATCTTAATCGTCCCGACTTAACAGAGGAGCGATTCATTCCAGACCCATTTAGTGACGATTCGTCATCTCGTTTATATAAGACCGGAGATTTGGTACGTTATTTAGCTGACGGTAACATTGAGTTTTTAGGACGGGCTGATAATCAGGTGAAAATCCGCGGCTTCCGAATTGAGTTAGGTGAAATTGAAGCTGTACTGGCACAGTATCCACATGTAGAAGACGTTGTCGTAATGGTGCATGAAACTACATCGGGGGATAAGCGTTTAGTGGCTTATGTGGTTTCTGCACAGGAACATGAGCTTGCAGTCAAAGGATTGCTTCATTACGTAAAAGATCATATTCCAGAGTATATGGTGCCCCACATTGTGGTCACTAAAGAAAGTTTGCCATTAACGCCGAATGGTAAGGTAGATTACAAAGCGTTATCAGCCTTAGAGTTAGAGAACAAAGATTTGACAGAAGCATACATTCCACCGCGCACTAATGTTGAAGAGGAGATTGCGTTAGTTTGGAGTCAGGTTCTCGACATTCGTCGTATCGGAATTCATGATAATTTCTTCGATTTAGGTGGTCATTCTTTAGTCGCAACGCTTGTCGTTTCACGCCTGCGTGAAGTTTTTGACATTTGCTTAGATGTGCGGAGTATTTTTACATATCCAACAGTAGCCACATTGGCTGTCTATATAGAAGGGCAAAAGGGAAGTGAAAAGACTTTCACAGAGGGGATTTCCCCTGTTGGGCAACGTGAAAATCTGCCGCTGTCATTTGCTCAACAGCGTTTGTGGTTTGTAGATCAATGGCAGTCTCACACGCGTCATCTTTACAATATCCCGCTGGTTTATGAAATGCAGGGGAGAGTCCATGTCAAGGCATTGAAGCAGAGTTTATCCGAGATGGTTCGCCGTCATGAAAGCTTGCGGACGACTTTTAAAGATATGGATGGAAAAATCGTCCAAGTAATTGACTCCTATACGGAATTCAAATCAACGATGATTGATTTATCTAACGAGCCAAAATCTGAACGTGAACAACGTGCCAAGGCGATACTGAAAAAAGAAGCACATTATGTCTTCGACCTTAGTCAAGGGCCGCTTTTCCGAGTGACACTTATAAAGCTCGAAGAAGAGAAATACCTTTTGATGCTCAATCTTCATCACATTGTGTCGGATGGATGGTCGAATAAAATCATCATGGAAGAATTGTCTGCTTTATATGAAAGCATAAGTCAAGGAAAGGATTCCCCATTAGAAAAATTGCCTTTCCAATACGCGGATTATGCTGTCTGGCAGCGCGAATGGCTGAAAGGAGATAGGCTAGAAGAACAGATGTCTTATTGGAAAAAACAACTGGGCGGTGAACTGCCTATACTTCAATTGCCAACAGATCGACCGCGACAAAAGGAGATGACCTTCCAAGGGAAATTAAAGCGATTTGAACTATCTCGTGCGCTTTATAGGAAGCTGAAGCAGCTCAGTCAGCAATCAGGGGCTTCTTTATTTATGACTTTACTCGCAGCCTTTAAAGTCCTACTTTATCGTTATACGGGGCAGCAAGATTTATTGGTTGGTTCACCAATCGCGGGAAGAAATCACGAGGGAATTGAAAAAATGATCGGTTTCTTTGTCAATACGATCGTCTTTAGAACAAATGTATCAAGCGAACAAACCTTCCTTGAGTTACTTGAAAATGTGCGGGAAATATCTTTAGATGCTTATACCTATCAGAATGTTCCATTTGAAAGGCTAGTAGAGGAACTCCAGCCTGATCGGGATGCGAGCACGTCCCCGTTGTTCCAAGTGATGTTTGCTATGCTCAACACTTCATCATCGTCTCTGACGTTACCAGGGCTTAGTGTAACATCCGTGGAACTAGAGCATGATATTGCCAAGTTTGATCTCACGCTAAACGTCATGGAAAGTGAAGACAGGCTAGAAGTGTCTATTGAATATAATAGTAACTTGTTTGATGAAGAGACGATCTCGCGCATGGGGCAGCATTACCAGGCAATCCTTGATGGAATCGTTGATTCTCCAGAATATACGATTGGTCAGATTCCAATTTTAACAGAGATGGAGCAACAGAAATTTCTAACAGATTGGAATGAATTCAATCATAAGGCGGATGCTCCTGATACACTCGCTGTGCATTTTGAAACCCGAGTTGCCCAAAGTCCAGACGCGGTGGCACTCATCTATGGAAACAGGCAGCTTACGTATCGAGAAGTAAATAAGCTCGCCAATCAACTAGCCTATCATCTGCGCGAGCGTGGAGTAGAGGCTAACCAGCTAGTCGGGATTATGGCAGAGCGTTCGTTAGAAATGGTGATTGGTATATTTGCAATCCTGAAAGCGGGAGGAGCATACTTACCAATTGACCCTCATCTTCCCGAGGAACGCATTCAGTACATGCTCAAAGATAGCGGAGTAAAGCTGCTTTTGACCCAAGAAATTTGGCAAAAGCATGTCGCATTTGCCGGTGAGGTTTTGAATCTTGAAGATGAAAAACTTTACCAAGGAGACGCGACTGATCTTAAGCCGTTGAGCAAATTAAATGATTTGGCATATGTGATTTATACCTCGGGTTCCACAGGGAAACCAAAAGGTGTAATGGTTACTCAACGCAATGTGTTGCATATTTTATACGCCTTGGAGCAGCTGTATCCATTTAACGAAAGTGATGTCTACCTCTTGAAAACGCCATTTACCTTTGATGTGTCTGTCAGTGAATTATTTGGTTGGATTCAGGGAGGCGGAAAGCTTGCGATCTTAGAACCACAAGCTGAAAAAGACCCTGTACGTTTATTTGAGGCTATTAAAGATTACCAAGTCACCCATGTTAATTTTGTACCATCTATGTTGCACTCTTTTCTAGAGTCATTAAAAGATAAGCTTCCAAGGAAATTGCCTGCCTTGCGCTATGTATTCTCGGCGGGAGAGGCACTGAAAAAAGAGACGGTGAAAACATTCTTTGAGCTATTTGAAGGCGTGCGACTAGAAAATCTTTATGGACCGACAGAAATTACAATTTATGCTTCTCACTTCTCAGTCGAGGAGATGCAGAGGGAATCAAGTATCCCAATCGGAAAACCACTGCCGAATACCAAGGCTTATGTCGTTGATGAAAATTTACAACTGCAGCCATTGGGTGTACCAGGAGAATTGTGCATTTCAGGCCTGGGTGTAACAAAGGGGTATCTGAACCGTGAAGGTCTAACGGAAGAAAAATTTGTCCCTGTGCCTTGGGCTGTAGACGAGCGGATGTATCGTACGGGAGATTTGGTACGCTGGTTGCCAAATGGCGACTTGGAATATTTAGGGCGGATGGATGATCAGGTAAAATTGCGAGGGTTCCGTATTGAACTAGGCGAGATTCAAGCGACATTAGAATCTCACGCTGCTGTGCGAGAATCTGTCGTTGTTGTTCGAGAAGACCAGCTACAGGATCAGCGGTTAGTAGCCTACATCGTCGTGCAGCCAAATCAAGCGTTGGCTACGAGCGAACTGCGCCATTTCCTGAAAAGAAAATTACCTGAATATATGGTTCCAAGTGTATTTGTAACACTAGACGAAATGCCATTATCCCCAAGCGGTAAAGTGGATCGTAAAGCATTGCCGATGCCGAAAGTAGAGGGCGTGGTTTCTGGTAAATATACGGCACCGCGTAACCCAATTGAAGAAATCATTGCAGGGATTTGGAATCAGGTGCTCGGTGTCAATCAGGTGAGTATTCAAGATAACTTTTTTGAGATCGGAGGCCACTCTCTATTAGCGACACAGGTTCTTTCGCGCTTACGTATCGCCATAGGTATCGAAGTCCCTGTCCATGCGATCTTTAATTACCCAACTATCGCAGAATTAGCTTCACATATTGATACGACGAAGCAAGAGGAAAACGAGATTGCTATAGAAGCCGTACCACGAGGTCAACATTTACCACTCTCTTCCTCACAAAAGAGATTGTGGTTTTTAAATCAAATGGAAATGGAAAACAAGCATGTATACAATATTCCACTTGCTTTGCGACTTCAGGGAGAATTAGATCTTGCTGTATTCGAGGAAAGTTTAAATGAAATCGTTCGTCGCCATGAAATTCTGCGAACGACTTTCGTGGAAAATGGAGAGCAAATCGAGCAAGTAATCTCTCCATTCAAAGCCATGTCTGTTCCGTTTATTGACCTTAGTAGGGAGCCAGTAGAAGAACGAGAAACAAAAGCAAATAGTCTGATTCAGCAAGAGGTGCTATACGAATTTGATCTAAGTCAAGGACCGCTCTTCCGTGCAAGTATCATTCGACTCCAGCCTGAAAAGTATATCTTGCTGCTTAATTTGCACCATATTATTTGGGATGGATGGTCACATGATGTTTTCATGCGTGAATTATCTATTCTTTATCGGGCGCGTTTAGCAAAGGAAGTGGAAAAGCTTCCGGAATTGCCGATTCAATATGCTGATTTTGCTGCGTGGCAACAAGGGTGGATCGAAAGTGAAGAGGTTACGAAGCAAATCAATTATTGGAAAGAACAATTACAAGGACAGCCTCCGCTGCTGCCATTGCCGACGAATCACCAGCGTCCATCGGTACAGACTTATCGGGGAGACATCTATCGGATTGAAATCCCAGAGCGGGTAACCGCTTTGCTGAAAAATGTAAGCAAAGAAGAAGGCACTACCTTGTATATGACCTTGTTAGCGGCGTTTAAAGTCCTTCTTTATCGTTATACAGACCAAGAGGACCTTTCCGTAGGTTCTCCTGTCGCTAATCGCAATCAACGTACCATTGAAAATCTCATTGGCTATTTTGTCAATACGTTGGTCTTGCGTACGCAAGTAGCAGGAACCATGACCTATCGTGAGTTGTTAAAGCATGTACGCGAGGTAGCTCTCGAAGCATACGCTCATCAAGATGTTCCATTTGAAAAATTGGTAGAGGAATTAAACGTGGAACGAAATTTAAGTTACTCTCCGCTATTCCAAGTAATGTTTATGCTTCAGAATACCTCTGCTGTGGAAGTAGAATTGCCGGGATTAGAGATAGAAGACATAGAGATTGATAGACCGTCGGCTAAATATGATTTAACCCTTTTTATTGCAGAGAAAGATGATCGACTGACTGGTGTTTTTGAGTACAATACAGATTTATTTGATGAACACATCATTGCTCAAATGGCGGACTCATTCTATACCTTATTGGAAGGCATCGTCGCTCATGTGGAGGAGAGAATTGACCATCTTCCTGTTGTGTCAGCCAAAGAAAAGAAAAAATTAATTATAGATTGGAATGATACAAAAAAAGATTATCCACTAGAAAAGAGGATGCACCAGTTCTTTGAAGAGCAAGTGAAAAAAAATCCTAAAGCCCTAGCGGTCGTTTTCGATGAGGAGGCGCTGACCTACGAACAATTAAACTGTCGTGCGAATCAACTAGCACGTCACTTGCAAACACAAGGTGTAAAAGCAGGTACGCTTGTAGGCATCTACATGGAGCGCTCTCTAGAAATGCTTGTTTCCCTGCTTGCTGTATTCAAATCGGAAGGAGTCTATGTACCGCTTGACCCGTCTTATCCGCAAGAGAGAGTCTCCTTTATGCTTGAGGATTCTAAGACGCGTGTGATATTAACCCACCAGGATTTAGCAACACAGATTCCAGAACACGGAGCGCAAGTGGTGTATGTCGATCAGGACTGGGAAACAATTTCTCTGGAGCCTAACCACAACCTAGAGTGTTATGGACCGAATGATTCGTTAGCTTATACCATTTATACCTCCGGTTCGACAGGAAAACCTAAGGGCGTTCAGATTCGCAATGATGCGCTGACCAATTACTTATTAGCCGCGAACGAACACCTTGAGTTACAAGAGCAGGATCGCTTTTTAGCTGTGACGACCATTTCCTTTGATATCGCTGGAATGGAATTGTATTTGCCGCTCATGATGGGGGCTTGTGTCATAATTGCGAAACGTGAAGAAGCCACAAATGGAGAGTGTTTAGCTGAACTATTAACGACAAGTGAAGCGACAGTGATGCAAGCAACACCAGCTACATGGCAGATGTTGCTCCAAGCGGGATGGGAAGGACATCGCCAGCTTAAGGTGCTTACAGGGGGAGAAGCACTTCCACTAAATCTAGCCAATCAACTCCTTGAACGCAGTGCCGGCGTTTGGAACTTTTATGGACCGACGGAAGCGACCATTTATTCTACGATTTCTAAAGTAGAACCAGGGGAAAATTGGGTATCTATTGGTCGCCCGATTGCCAATACGAGCATTTATGTTCTTGATCGTCAGCTGAATCCTATACCAACAGGGGTTTCAGGTGAACTCTATATCGGCGGAGAAGGGCTGGCGGCTGGCTATCTTAACCGTCCCGCATTAACGCGAGAACGATTTGTAGACGATCCGTTTAGTGATAAAGTTAATGCTAAGATGTATCGAACGGGTGATTTAGTGCGTTATCGAGCGAATGGTGAATTGGAGTTCATCTCTCGTATTGACCACCAAGTAAAAATCAGAGGGTTCCGTATTGAGTTGGGTGAAATCGAAAATGTGTTGATCGAGCATGAGAGTATAAAAGAAGCCGTGGCGATTGAACGTGAGGATGTGGTCAACGATAAACGTTTGGTGGCTTATGTCATCGCTGACAATGATAAGCAGCCTAATCTTTCATCCTTACGTAGTCTGTTAAAGAGAAATTTACCAGATTATATGGTTCCATCAGCGATTGTTGTTATGGACAAATTTCCTTTAACGCCAAATGGAAAAATCGATCGACGCAAACTTCCGATTCCTAAGGGTACAGAATTAACAGGGAATCATGAGTTTGAAGCACCGCGTACTGAAATGGAGAAACAGTTGGCAGATATATGGTGTAATATCCTGCGCGTAAATCAGTTGAGCATCCATGACAGCTTCTTTGAGAGTGGTGGTCATTCCCTATTGGCGACTCAATTAATTTCCCGCTTGCGTAAGGAGCTCAATGTAGAATTGCCTTTGCGCAGTTTGTTTGAAAATCCAACGATTGCTGGTTTAGCAATGGAAGTGGAAGGACTGAGTCAAGCAGAGAAACCACTGCAACTTCCGCCGATTGAACCGAGGTCTGCTGAGGATTCACCTCTTCTTTCTTTTGCTCAGCAGCGGCTGTGGTTCCTAAATGAATTGGATTCAAACAGTGCGTTTTATAACATTCCAATTGGGTTCCGTGTAACAGGAAACCTAAATGTTTCTGCTCTAGAGAAGGCGCTTCATGACATCATACGTCGTCATGAAGTATTGCGTACCGCCTTTGCTAAGGTAGATGGAGAAGCGTTACAACAAATTCATCTAGATATGAATATAAATATGACCTTGGTAGAGATTGAACATCTTTCTGATAAGGAACAAGAGGCACAGATTACCTTCTTTATCGAACAAGAATCTAAAAAGCCGTTTGATTTGCATACAGGTCCATTGTTGCGATTAGCTTTGATCCGATTGAAATCAAACGAACATATCCTACTGCTTACCGTTCATCATATTGTCTTTGATGTATGGTCGATGGATGTTTTTATGAAGGAGTTAGCAGCCTATTATGAAGCGTGGACGCAAGGTGGAAAGCTTGAGCTGCCAGAATTGCCGGTTCAATATGCTGATTTTGCTAATTGGCAACGACAGTGGCTACAAAAAGAAGTTATAGATAAACAGATCGACTATTGGAAACAAAAACTAGAGGGTGCGCCACCCGCTTTAGAACTTCCAACGGATCGACCACGACCGCCTGTGCAGACTTTTAACGGATCACATGAGACTCGGAATCTTTCTCGATCTTTGCTGAAAGCTTTGCAAAAAGTGAGTTACCAAGAAGATGCTACGTTATTTATGACGATGCTGGCAGCCTTTCAAGTGGTGCTTTATCGTTATACCAATCAGCAGGATATATTGATCGGTTCACCGATTGCCAACCGTCAATTGTCTGAGGTAGAAGAGCTGATTGGGTTGTTTACCAATACATTGGTGTTGCGCACTCAAATAACGGAGAATATGAGTTTCCGAGAGTTATTAAAACAGGTACGTATCACAGCTTTAGAAGCTTATGAACATCAAAATCTTCCTTTTGAAAAATTAGTAGAAGAGCTGCAGCCAAACCGTGACCTGAGCCGTTCGCCATTATTTCAAATCATGTTGGCTTATCAAGACTTTACGTCGCAAGAGTTTATGATGGATGAAGTGGTCTTTGAAGGAATTGATATTGATAATAAGACTTCCAAATTTGATTTGACGCTATTCGTTCAAGAGACAGAGTATGGACTAGCGACAACGATTGAGTACAATACGGACTTATTTGACCGAGCTACCATTCAACGCATGCTCGGACACTTAGAAAGATTGCTAGAGCAGGTGATTCAAAATCCTCACCAATCCATTACGGAGATACCGATGCTAAGTGAGCGAGAACAGCAGCTGCTCAATGATTGGAATGATAGGACATCTAATAAAAAGGTAGAACAAAGTGTTCACCGCATGTTTGAAGAGCAAGTGTTAAAAACACCATACGCGTCAGCACTACAGTTTGGAGAGCAGAGTCTTAGCTATTGCGAACTAAATAATCGTGCTAATCAGTTGGCACATTACCTTCGTAAAGCGGGAGTAGGTAAGGATTCACCTGTGGGAATTTGTTTGGATCGTTCCATTGAAACGATCATATCTGTCCTAGCGATTCTCAAGGCAGGAGGAGCGGTTATATCGTTGGACCCGAATTTCCCAGAAGAACGCTTAGCCTTTATCATAGGTGCTACTCAAGTCAACCTGGTATTGAGCCAAGAGTCATTGTCCAAACAGATTCCAGCTTTATCTTCAGCCCAAGTCATATGCCTAGACCAAGAATGGCAGCGGATCGATGAAGAAAAGAGCGACAATTTATCAAGAGATGATACGCTAGATAGCTTAGCCTACTTGATTTACACTTCTGGCTCAACTGGGGAGCCAAAAGGTGTGGCTATGCCGCATCGTTCGCTTGCTAATTTAATTGCTTGGCAGCACAAAAATATTACATTAACAAGGCCTATGAAGACGTTGCAATTTACATCCCTTAGCTTCGATGTTTCCTATCAGGAAATTTTCTCCACTCTATGTGCTGGTGAAGAACTTGTGCTCATTACAGAAGAGACAAGAAGAGATCCTGTGTTGCTATTGAACTATCTTGATGAAAAGAAGATTGAGAGACTTTATCTTCCGTTCATTGCCTTGCAACAACTTGCTGAAGCTGTAGTCAGTGGACAAGTACAAGCGCCAACACACTTAGGAGAAGTAATTACAGCAGGTGAGCAGTTGAAAGTCACACCAAGTGTGAGGTATTTGTTTAAAAAACTAAACAACTGTACGCTGCATAATCATTATGGACCATCTGAAACCCATGTTATCACGACGATGGCTCTGACTGGGAATCCAGATGACTGGCCGCTATTGCCGTCTATTGGTTATCCAATAGATCATACACAGGTGTACATTCTTGACCGTCATTTGAATCCTGTTCCCATTGGGGTTCCAGGCGTTATGTACCTTGCAGGGGACTGCTTGGCAAATGGATATCTCAACCGCCCGGACTTAACGGAGGAGAAATTCATTGGAAATCCATTCCGTGATGAGCCAAATGCTCGCATGTATTACAGTGGAGATTTAGCGCGCTATCGCCCAGATGGCAGTATAGAATTTTTAGGCCGTGTTGATGACCAAGTGAAAATTCGCGGTTATCGAGTGGAGCTTGGAGAGATTGAATCACTGCTTGCCCAACACCCGGAGGTACAAGAATGTGCTGTGGTTGTTCGTGAGGAAGTACCAGGGGAACAGCGTCTCGCAGCTTATGTGATCATGACGAACACTGATATCACTTCTGATTTCCGACAATATCTCAAAAAGTTTCTGCCTGAATATATGGTACCTTCTACTTTCACCTTATTAAAGAAAATGCCATTGACAGGAACAGGAAAAGTAGATCGGAAATCATTGCCGGCGCCAAAAAAAGATCATCTTCTGTCTACAACCTCTTATACAGCACCGCAAACGGAGCTAGAACAAACAATTTCTGATGTGTGGAAAGAAGTACTGGGCGTGGATAAGGTTGGATTGAAAGATAACTTCTTCGACTTAGGCGGCCATTCTCTACTCGTTGTAAGAGTGTGCAGTAGGTTGAGTGAGACACTGGATCAAGCAGTTCCAACCATGCACATGTTTCAATATCCAACGGTAGCCACCCTAGCTAATGCGTTGCATCAAGGAGAGCGGGAACACCAGGGAATGGAAGAGAAGGTAGATCGAGCAAAGAGTCGTAAGGAAGTTCAAAAAAAACAGAGACAGCGCAGACAACAGCGTGCTCAAGCTAAAAAGGAAAAGAGGGAAACGAGATGAGTAATTTTGATCAATCCTATGAATCAGCGATTGCTATTGTAGGTAGTACGGGGCGTTTTCCAGGTGCAAAAGATATTTCCGCATTTTGGAATAATGTGCGTAATGGTATAGAGTCGGTTACATTTCATACAGATGAAGAATTAAAGACAGCTGGTGTAGCCGAGGAAAACATTCAAGACCCTAACTATGTAAAAGCAAACGCCATGTTAGACAACATTGAGTTTTTTGATGCCGCGTTCTTTGGATATACGCCACGCGAAGCATCGATGATGGATCCGCAACAACGTTTCTTTTTGGAAGGCGCTTGGGAGGCGCTGGAAAATGCGGGATACGATCCTGAAAGGTATGACGGATTAATCGGTGTATATGGCGGTGCAGCCTTAAACACCTATATGATTCTCAACTTGCTTTCCAACCCAGACCTCATTAAAAACGTAGGCGAGTTCCAAACCATGATTGGAAATGATAAGGACTTTTTACCAACGCGGGTGTCTTATAAATTAAATCTTAAAGGGCCAAGTGTGAACATCCAAACAGCGTGTTCTACCTCCTTGACCGCTGTGCATATGGCTTGTCAAAGCTTATTAAATGGTGAATGTGATATGGCATTGGCGGGGGGCGTTTCCATCAAGGTGAGTCAAGGTGAAGGTTATCCGTATCAAGAGGGGGGGATTTCCTCTCCTGATGGTCATTGCCGTGCCTTTGATGAAAACTCCCAAGGCACTGTTTTTGGAAGTGGAATGGGCATTGTTGTGCTAAAGCGGTTAGAAGATGCGATAGAAGATGGTGATTCTATCCAAGCAATCATCAGAGGTTCAGCGATCAACAATGATGGCGATATGAAAATTGGTTATACCGCTCCGAGTGTAGATGGACAGGCAGAAGTTATCACGGAAGCCTTGGCTGTGGCAGGTGTCTCTCCTGACACGATTGGCTATATTGAAACACATGGTACAGGTACTCCACTTGGTGATCCGATTGAAATTATGGGATTAACCCGTGCATTCCAAGCCGATACAGACGAAAAACAATTCTGTCCAATCGGCTCTGTCAAAACCAATATTGGACATTTAGATGCCGCAGCTGGTGTGACAGGGTTAATTAAAACGGTTGAATCTCTCAAGCATAAAGAAATAGCACCTAGTCTGCATTTTGAAAAACCAAATGCCAAGATTGAATTTGAAAATAGTCCTTTCTATGTAAATACAACATTGAAAGAGTGGGCAACAGGCGAGGAACCTCGTCGGGCCGGGGTAAGTTCTTTTGGAGTTGGTGGCACCAATGTCCACGTGATCTTAGAGGAAGCCCCTGTTGTGTCGTCATCAGACGACTCGAAAGCATGGAAATTATTCGTTTTATCTGCGAAAACGGAAGCAGCACTGGAAGAAGCGACTGAGAGATTGCGTGATTATCTCAGCAAGCAAACGGATATAAATTTGGCAGATGCTGCCTATACTTTACAAATTGGACGCCGTGCTTTTGAAAAGCGTCGTATGATTGTGTGCCGCAATCGCGAAGAAGCCATTCAAGCGTTGGAGGATCCAAAACGAATTTCTACACATGAGGTTGCACAGGATGAACAACAGCCTGTTGTATTCATGTTCCCAGGTCAAGGAGCCCAATATGTAGACATGGGACGCGAGCTATATCAGAGTGAGGTGCTCTTCCGTAAAGAGGTGGATCGTTGTGCGGAAATTTTAACGGAGCATATAGGCTTTGATATTCGCACCTTACTATATCCTGAGGAATGCGAGGCAACGGAGGCTGCTAGTAAGCTAAAACAGACACAGTATACACAGCCTGCTTTATTTGTCATTGAGTATTCGCTTGCCAAACTCTGGATGGCATGGGGCATTAAACCCGATGCCATGATTGGACATAGTGTCGGGGAGTATGTGGCGGCTTGTTTATCTGGAGTCTTTTGTCTAAAAGATGCGTTAGCATTGATTTCGATGCGAGGTAAGATGATCCAGCAATTGCCGCAAGGCTCTATGTTAGCGGTACCGCTGCCAGAGCAAGATATACAGCCATTACTGGGAAAAGATTTATCAATCGCTGCCATTAATGGACCAGCATTGTGTGTTGTATCTGGGGAGACTGAAGTAATTAAGAGTTTTCAAGCGAAATTGGAGGCGCAAGATATTGAGGCCGTGATCTTGCATACCAGTCATGCGTTCCATTCTAAAATGATGGACCCGATCTTGACTTCTTTTGAAGAACTTGTAAACAATATAAAGAAACAAGAACCGACTATTCCATACGTATCCAATCTTACAGGAACCTGGATTCAAGAAGGACAAGCGACAAGTCCAGAATATTGGGCACAGCACCTAAGACAAGCTGTGCGCTTTGCTGAAGGGATAGAAACATTACGAGAAGACAGCCCTGTTTTTCTAGAAGTAGGACCTGGACGTACATTAAGTATGTTGACGAAGCAGCAAAAAGTGGAGCCGCATCATGTCATCACATCTATGCGTCATGTAAACGATAAAAAGGCGGAAGATTTGGAATTTTTGATGAGTTCAATTGGGAAACTTTGGTTGAATGGTGTAGAAGTAGATTGGGAGTCTTTATACCAGGACGAAAAGCGTTATCGCATTGCTATGCCAAGCTATCCATTTCAGCGTCAACGCCACTGGGTGGAGCCAAATCAGGTGATAGTTGCTAAACGAGACACGCAAAAGTTAATGGATAAAAAATCCAATCGCTCTGAATGGTTCTACAGGCCTACATGGAAACAATCACCGCTTCCTGTTCCAATCAGAGAAACGGGAGATGAGACCGTGATTGTATTTACTGATAAATGGGGTCTTCATGTCCAAGTGGCAGAACAATTGCAGTCCAAATTTAAAGAGGTGATTACAGTAAAAGCTGGAGAGGCCTTTGACCAGCAAGGGTCTGCTTATACAATTAATCCTGCGGAGCGCAACGATTACCAGATGCTGATTCAATCACTAGACCAACTTCCGAGCACGGTTTTGCACATGTGGGCAGTTAAGGTGACATCAGAGCAGAAGCGGCGCTTGTCTGACTTTGAACAGACACAAGATCTTACTTTTAATAGCCTTCTCTATTTGGCGCAAGCATTTGGCATTCAAAACACAGAGGACCAAATTCGTTTGATGGTCGTAACCAATAATGTACAAAGTATTTTAGGCGATGAAGTGTTGTATCCAGAGGCTTCTATTATCGCAGGTCCTGTGCGTGTCATCCCACAGGAATATCCAAATATTGACTGCAGCCATGTCGACATATCTATCTCGGCAGAAGACGTCAACTGTCAGCAGCGTTTGGCAGGACAAATTGTTTCGGAAGCCACATCGTCTGCGAAGGATACTGTGGTGGCCTATCGTGGGAATTATCGCTGGCAACAAACGTTTGATGCCGTACCGTTACAGAAAACAGAACTTGAAGAGAACCAGTGGCGTCAAGGTGGCGTTTACCTTTTGACAGGTGGTCTTGGTGGCATCGGGCTTGCGATTGCGGAAAAGCTAGCAAGCGATTTTCAGGCCAAGCTGGTATTAATCGGACGCTCTGGTCTGCCAGATAAGCAAGAATGGAAGCAATATCTTACTAATCATGGTGGGGAAGATCGTATCAGTCAGCGCATAAAAAAGATACAGAAGCTTGAGGAATTAGGAGCAAAAGTGTTGACTTTCCAAGCCGATGTATCTGATGTAACAGAGCTACAATCCGTGGTAAGTGCGGCAGAACAGCATTTCGGAAACATCAATGGTGTCATCCATCTGGCAGGGGTTCCAGGTGCAGGACTTATCCAATTGAAAACCCCAGAAATGGCGGCGAATGTATTAGCGCCAAAAGTAAAAGGGGCCTTAGCTTTGGATGAGGTATTAAAAGGAAAAGAGCTAGACTTTATAATTTTGTTCTCTTCTTTATCAGCCATTTATGGCGGATTAGGTCAAGTTGATTATGCAGCAGCGAACAGCTTTTTAGATACTTTTGCCCATTATCACCATGCGCAGCAAAATAGACTTACCATCTCTATCAACTGGGGACAATGGCAGTTTGATGATTGGCAAGGAGCAGCATTGCCTACGGCAACTGTATTCCAAGAAGAACTGAGACAAAATCGTGAAACTTTTGGAATGACTTTTGAAGAAGGAATTGATGCGCTTTTCCGTACTTTATATGCCCAACAACCACAAATGGCTATTACGACGCAGGATCTACATGCACTGATTGAACAACATGAAGAATGGAAGACAACAAGCGCCTTTGAACAATTGGAAGCCATCGGCGGAGTTTCTAATAAGTTAGATACTGTTCGCATCTCTAATAATCTCTCAATGTCTACAAATGAAGAGATTACAAAAATTTGGAAAGAGCTGTTTGGAATGGAGCAGATCAGTATCCATGATGACTTCTTTGATTTGGGTGGGCACTCTTTATTAGCTGTACAGCTTCTCGCGCGTCTGCGCGAGGTGTTCCAGGTGGAGTTATCTCTTAATCAACTATTTGAAGCACCAAGCATTGCAGGCATAGCTGAATGGATTTCTAAAATAGAACTAGAAAGCTTAGAAGATGATGAATTGGAAAGCTTGCTAGTAGAGATCGAATCCTTGACAGATGATGATATCGAGGATGAGATCGCAGCGGCGATTCATCTCGATGAGGAGGATGATGGCCATGAGTGATTGGTCCAAACGTCTTTCAATTCTTTCACCCAAGCAGCGTGAATTATTAGAGTTAAAGTTGAAGAAGAAGGGGTTGTCTCGTGTTTCCTTAAAAACATTAGGAAACACGCTGAAAACAAACAATGCAGACAAAGTGACAGGTTTGGAGGAAGAGGGCAGTGCTAAGGTAAATATGGATTTCGGTCTCTTCTTCTTTTCTAGTAACGGACAGGCGGAAGCGGACGATGTGTACCAACTATTGTTAGAAACCACCAAATATGCAGACCAGGCTGGATTTTCATTCGTTTCGGTTCCTGAGCGGCATTTTCGAGACTTTGGAGGGCTCTATCCCAACCCTTCTGTTATCGCTTCAGCGCTTGCGGTAATTAGTGAAAATGTTCAAATTAGATCAGGCAGTATCGTTTTGCCGTTGCACCACCCAATTCGCATTGCGGAAGAGTGGTCGATTGTAGACAATTTATCGAAGGGACGGGTAGGGCTTTCCTTTGGAACAGGATGGAATCCGAGAGACTTTGTCTTCCGTCCCGAAAACTATGACAATCGTAGAGAGATTACATTCCAAGGGATTGCAAAGCTGAAACAGCTATGGGCTGGTGAAGAAGTGGTCTTCGATGGTGTAGAAGATAAAGAGGTAACTGTAAGTCTAACGCCAAAGCCTGTTAGCAAACAATTGCCTGTTTGGATTACTAGTTCGGGCAATCCTGAGACGTGGATAAAAGCAGGAGCAATGGGGGCGAATGTCCTCGCTGCTCTGATTACACAAAGTTTTGATGACTTAGCTTACAAAATTCAACTATATCGCGACTCCTTAGAACGCCATGGATATGATCCACAACAAGGGAAGGTAACGGTGATGTTGCACACCTTTGTCGGGGATGATGATGAAATGGTGAAAGAGAAAGTAAGACTCCCAATGTATGAGTATCTCGGTAAGTTTCTTGATCAGCAGGACAATTCAAATAAGAAATCCGAAGATAAGCGCAACAGTGAAATGAAAAATATCATCGACACGTCCAAAGACGATCTGCTCGCTTTTTCGTTTGAACGTTATTATAAGGGAAGCTCCTTATTAGGGACACCAGAAAAGTGTGAAAAGGTGATTCAAAGGCTAGGAGTGTTGGGGGTAAATGAGATTGGGTGTTTAATTGACTTCGGACTCGACTTGGATTCGGTAATGGAAAGCATGCAAAAGTTGACAGATTTAAAAGCAAAATATTCTGCGGAAGAAATAGCTGTAGGTGAATAGGTGATGAGTAATATAAAAAAAAGACTGTCTTCGCTTAGTCCGAAGCAACGTGCTTTGCTGGAATTAAAATTGAAAAAGAAAAGGGAGAATGCGGGACGTACCGAACGTAAAATCCCAAAACGGTCAGGGGAAGATCATAACCCCATGTCTTTTGCACAACGGGCATTATGGTTTGCTGATCAATTGGACTCAAGTAGTGCTGCTTATAACATTACAATCGCGATCCGTATAAAAGGGGCGTTAAATGTGAGCGCTATGGAGCGCAGCTTTAACAAAATTATCCTGCGCCACGAAGCATTACGCACGACTTTTAAAAATGATAAGGGGAATCCTGTGCAGGAGATTTCCCCTCCGTTTCACAATCCATTGCCTGTAAAGGATTTGTCGTATCTGTCGCCAGAAGATGGTGAGCGCGCAGTACAGAGTCTACTGATGGAAGATGGGAAGCGGCCTTTTCACTTAGCGCAGGGTCCTTTGATTCGTACGACATTACTAAAGTTAGACCAAGAAGAACATGTATTGTCTTTAGCGGTTCATCATATTGTGTTTGATGCCTGGTCAATGATGGTCTTTCTTCAAGAGTTACAACAGTTTTACACGAAATACTCACTAGAGGAAAACGTGCAGCCAAAAGAATTGTTGATTCAGTATGCGGATTATGCCGCATGGCAGCATGAGAGATTAGAGAGTGAACATATCCAGTCACAACTATCCTATTGGGAGAAAAAGTTAAAAGGTGTGCCATCTGTCATCCCATTGCCTATGAATCGTCCGCGTCCTAAAGTACAGACATTCCAAGGAAAACGTCTATACTTTACACTGCCAGAAAAGTTGATAGAGGAGCTTCGTACTTTAAGTCGCAAAGAGGATGCTACCGTTTATATGACTCTTTTAGCAGTTTGGAAAACCTTGTTATACCGTTACACAGGACAGGAAGATATCGTTGTAGGTTCACCGGCAGCAGGACGCAACCTAGAAACAGAAAACTTAATTGGATTCTTTGTCAATACCTTGGCAATGCGTACAAATTTGTCAGGGAATCTTCATTTCCGTGAAGTGCTTAGACGGGTACGGAAAACAGCTCTGCAAGCCTATGACAATCAAGAAATTCCTTTTGAGATGATCGTAGATGCGTTGCAATTGGAGCGCAACCCTGGGTTTGCCCCTTTGTGTCAAGTTAAATTTATTTACCAGAATATACCGGGTATGGGTTTGGAATTGCCAGGGCTTGACATAGAATTTTTACAAACAGATACAGGAACAGCCAAGTTTGACCTAATGCTAGATGTAACAGAATCGCCAAAAGGTGTGGGCGGGAGAATTGAATATAGTACAGAATTATTTAACGATGAAACGATTCAGCGCATGCTGAATCACCTTATCACATTGCTTCAGAGTATTATAAGCAACCCGGAACAGCCAATCGGTGCTTTACCTATGATTACAGAAGAAGGGAAGAAGGAGAGAGCGATGAAAATAAAGAAAAAAGAAGGATTCAAAAAAAAGAATTTTTTGAAGAACAAGCCCAAAGCAGTAACGATTTCTAATGAACAATTAGTGACCTCCAGCTTTTTGGACCCATCTATCAAAATACCGCTCGTGATGCAGCCGAATTCTCAGCATATTAATCTTACGAAGTGGGTAGTTGGTAATGAAGAAGAGATGAACAAAAAGTTGGTTGAACATGGTGGAATTCTTTTTCGTGGCTTTCAAACGGGGTCTACTGACGAATTTGAACAGTTTACAAAAGTGATCGCACCTAATCTTCTTAATTATCATGAACGCTCAACGCCGCGTTCAGAGGTCAGTGGTAAGGTTTATACTTCTACAGAGTATCCAGCAGATCAATTTATACAGATGCATAGTGAGATGTCGTATAGCTCTAACTGGCCACAAAAAATATGGTTTTACTGTGTGAAGCCGGCAGATGAACAAGGTGAGACTCCGCTTGCTGATAATCGCAAAGTATTTGAGATTTTAGATGAAAAAATCAAAGAGAAGTTTATGGAGAAAAAAGTGATGTATGTTCGTAATTTTGGTGCCGGGTTAGATCTTACTTGGCAAAATGCCTTTCAAACCGATGATCCTGTCGAGGTCGAACAATACTGTCGCGATGCCAACATTGAATTTGAATGGTTGGAAAATGGCCGCTTGAGAACGAAACAAGTATGTCAAGCCGTAGAAAAGCACCCTGTCACAGGGGAAATGCTGTGGTTTAACCAAGCTCATCTTTTCCATGTATCGAGCTTGCCAAAAGAAACGCGTGGATCTCTGTTGTCCGTAGTAAGCGAAGAGGAGTTACCACGCAATGCATACTATGGTGATGGCAGCCCGATTGAAAACGAAGTCCTTGAAATGATTCGTGAAGCATATCGTCAAGCACTTATCGTTTTCCCATGGGAGGAAGGCGATGTACTCATGTTGGATAATATGTTGATTGCCCATGGGAGAAATCCATTTGTCGGTCAACGTAAAGTCGTAGTTGCCATGGCTGATCCGTACCGAAAATAGGCAGACGAGGACTATTCGATTATAAAATTATGATTAAAAGGATGAGCGAATATGAAAGATGTATGTATTAAAGGCTTTCGATTGTCTCCACAACAAGAACGCTTATGGACTTTAGGAGTGAATGGTCCATCGTTTTACTCTCAGTGTTCCCTATCGCTAACGGGGGAATTGAATTTTACCAAATTAGAACATGCGGTTCAACAAGTCGTACAAAAGCATGAAGCACTGCGCACAACCTTTAAGCAATTACAAGGAATGGAACTACCGCTACAAATCGTGCATGAGGAAATGGTACCAGAATGGAAACAGGTAGATTTGCAAGTAGAAGCAGAAACAGATAATACGGAGAAAATCCAAGTATTATATGAGAAGGAGCAGCTTAAACCGTTTGATTTGGAAAACGGACCATTATTTAGGCTCACGTTGATCTCACTTACAGAACAGCACAACATACTGTTGATGACGATTTCAGCGCTATGCGCTGATACGGTAAGTCTTCATAATCTCGTAGCAGAGATTCAGGAAGCTTATATGTCGCCGGTTGATTTTGAAGAAGAGGAGCCGTTGCAATACATTCAATTTTCCGAGTGGAAAAACGATATCTATGAGGAAGATGAAGAGGGAGGAATCGCTTTTTGGGAAAACCAGGAATGGGAACCAGCGATGCAATTAAAACTCCCGTGGAATGATTTATCCGAACTTTCTCCTAAGGTGCCTAATATTGAAAGTATCATGCTTTCATCTGATCTATCCATTCAATTTGAGGAAGTCGCAGAAAAGTGGGAACTCTCATTAGAAGACCTTTTGTTTGCGAGTTGGCACCTATTCATGTGGCATCTGACAGGGCAAAGCGAAATCACTACTGGTTATGTGTTTGATGGCAGAAAGTACGAAGAAATGGAAAAAACCATAGGCCTATTAGCTGGCACCGCGCCTGTTCGCTATACTTACATTGCCAACACGCGTATGGATGAAGTTTTACAAGAACTTGCTGAAGCGCAGTACAATGCGTATGAATGGCAGGAATACTTCTCATATGGACTAGTTCAAAGTAACGACATATATTTCTCCAGTGGATTTGAGTATAGTGAAGCTGCAGGGATGCTTTCTTCTGAAAGTCCTCACTTTGAGCTCGAAAAACTGACAAGCTTAGTGGATTACTTTGATCTAAAGATGTCTTGTACCAAATTAGGAGAATCACTTTCACTTGATATTTATTATACGAATCCATATTGGGAAGAAGAATACGTACGCGAATTACTCCAATCTTATATTCAACTTGTTAAGTATGCTGTGGAGCAGCCTGAGACGTTAATTACAGATTTAGATATTTTGAGCAAAGAGATGAAACAGCATCTGTTAACAGGAAGCGCCACCAACCCTGCTTCTTCTCCTTTTGCTTCTGAATGCTTCCACATATTATTTGAACAGCAAGTAGAGCGCACGCCTGATGAGATAGCAGTAATCTTTGAGGAACAACAACTGACCTACCGCGAATTAAATGAGCGTGCCAATCAGCTGGCTCACGCTCTTGTCCAACAAGGAGTAGAGGCAGAGGTCAAGGTTGGCATTTGTATGGAACGTTCTTTAGATATGATTGTTGCGCTGCTAGGTGTGTTGAAGGCTGGTGGGGCGTATGTACCGATTGATCCCGCATTACCAGCAGAACGCAAACAATTTATCTTACAAGATGCTGATATCTCAATTTATTTGACTCAAAAAGCATTAATGTCTGATTTGCCAGCAATAGAAAAAAACGTAATTTGTCTGGATAGTGATGGTGATAAACTCTCTACAGAAAGCAAGGATAACCCGAATCGTTCTGTTACGATTGATAATGCAGCCTATACGATTTATACCTCTGGTTCGACTGGAAAACCGAAAGGAGTCGTCGTAGAACACGGACAGCTCCTAAACTATCTCAATGGGATGTACGATCGATTTGAGATTGGCTCTGCTGCAAGTTATGCCACGGTATCTACACTTGCAGCAGATTTGGGGAATACGGTTATTTATACCTCTTTGTGTACAGGAGGCCGCTTGCATATTATTTCTCAAGAGCGTCTATTAGATCCAAAACAGCTCGCCGATTACTGTGAAAATCATACTATTGATTGTTTGAAAATTGTCCCGTCTCATCTATCTACCCTGCTGTCTGCACCGCAATCAGCAAATCTTTTACCGAAGCGTCTGCTGGTGCTTGGAGGGGAAGCTCTTTCTTGGGATTTAGTGAGCAGAATCCAAGAACTAGCCCCTGATTGTCGCATCATAAATCACTACGGGCCAACAGAAGCGACAATAGGTGTAACGACCTATGGGTTGCATGAACGGAAGGAAAAAACTGTAGCAGCAACGGTACCAATTGGAAAACCGATTGCCAATACAAAAGTGTATATTATGAATAGTCAATGTCAGCTTGTCCCGATTGGCGCGGCTGGAGAGCTCTACATTGGTGGGGAAAGTGTAACCAGAGGCTATCTAAACCACCCAGAGCTTACAGCAGATCGTTTTATTGAGAATCCTTTTGATAATGAACAGACTCTGTATCGTACAGGGGATATTGTACGCTATCTTCCAGATGGTAATCTTGAATTCATTGGACGGGTGGATGACCAAGTCAAAATTCGTGGCTACCGTGTTGAGTTAGGAGAAATACAGCACGCACTAGAACAACATCCAAGCATTAAAGAAGCCCTTGTCTTAGCTCGTGACGAACACGGAGGAGACAAGTATTTGGTTGCTTATCTACTTGCTTCATCAAGTGAAGTGCCATCTCAAGAAGAGCTGTCCGAGCGATTGCAATCCATTTTACCTGAATATTTTGTCCCTTCTGCTTTTGTCTTTTTAAATAAATTTCCGCTGACAGCCAACGGAAAGATTAATCGCCAAGCCCTTCCTGACCCTGCCAGTCAATCCGCTCGCCCAATTATTGCTCCAGAAACACCGACGCAAGAGTGGGTTGCCGAGATTTGGTATAAGGTCTTAGGAACGGCAGAAATCAGCATTCATGATAAGTTCTTTGAAATTGGTGGAAATTCTTTAAAGAGTGTAAATGCGCTAGCGTTACTACAAGAGAAGTATCCACATATAAAGTTGGTTGATTTATTTGAACACAATACCATTGCTTCGCTTAGTGAATTTATTGATAAACAAGAAGGGCAAGGGGAAGCTGAGGAAAACGAAATTGAAAACTTCGAATTATAGTAAATACAGTCAGCTTGTCGGACTAAGGGGGAATCATGATGTCGAATCGCGATATTGCCGTTATAGGACTCAGCGGCATATTTCCAGACGCAAAAAACCTAGATGAGTTTTATTATAACTTGAGCAATGGTATCGATAGCGTCAAAGAGTTATCGGTTGAAAGAAAAGAAAACTCTTCTATTGATCCGTCTATAGATTATCAAATTGGTGGGTATCTTGATCGAATCGATGAATTTGACTACCAATTCTTTCGTTTTTCAAGAAGTGAAGCCCAAAATATGGATCCTCATCAGCGCTTGCTTTTACAATTGGTATCTAGTGCGATTGAAAACGCCGGGTATAGTTTACGAGAATTTAAGGGTAGCAGAACGGCAGTCATTTTGGGAGCACCTGGGGCTCCCAAGCCTTCTTATTATCAATTAATTACAGAATTTGATCCTACAGCTGTTCCTGGGAATCTTCATTCCGTGATTGCTGGAAGAATCTCACACTTTTTTGATTTACATAGTCCTGCTATGGTGATTGATACGGCTTGTTCTTCCTCCTTATTAGCCATTTATGAGGGCTATAATAAATTGCTGATGGGTGAAGCAGAATGTGCGATTGTAGGCGGTATAAATCTGAATCTCGATTTTCCGCTTAAAGATCAAGGTGATGAAGTGTTTGGCGTGGAGTCTCCGGACGGAAAGTGTAAGACGTTTGATTCGTCTGCAAATGGCATTGTAGGTGGAGAAGGAGGTGGGATCATTATTCTCAAATCGCTTGAAAAAGCGATTAAGGATGGCGATTCAATACACGCTGTCATCAAAGGTGGAGCCGCAAACCAAGATGGCGGGCGTTCCACAGGAATTACAGCTCCAAGCTCAGGCGCGCAAACTGAAGTGATCACCAGAGCGTGGGAGTTGGCGGGGATCGAACCAGAAACTGTCTCTTATATTGAATCCCATGGTACAGGTACACAAATTGGGGACCCTATTGAAATTAAAGGGCTTACAGATGCCTTTAAACGCTATACCGAGAAACGAAAATTCTGCGCTATCGGCTCTCTTAAAACGAATATTGGTCACCTTGCTGGCGCAGCGGGAATTGCTAGTTTTATTAAAGTCGTGCTCTCCTTGAAAAATAAAAAGATTTTCCCATCACTAAACTTTCATACACCCAATCCGCATATTGACTTTGAAAATACAGCGGTATATGTCAATACAGATTTGAAAGATTGGGAAGAGCAAGGGAGAACTAGACGGGCAGGTGTCAGCTCGTTTGGTCTAAGTGGTACAAATGTACACCTTGTCTTAGAAGAAGGTCCCCTGCTAGTCAGAGAGGAAGAGCAAAAACAAGAGGATCATCTGATAACGCTTTCCGCAAAATCTGCTGCTAGTCTGCATCGGTATGGCGTGAATTTATTAGAATATCTCCAAGGTGAGACTCCACAGCTTACAGATATTGCATATGTCCTTAACCGGGGACGCGATGACCATATGTATCGCTATGCAGTGACAGCGGCTTATAAGCAGGAGTTGATTCAATCTTTAGAACGCGATTTCAAATCACCTGATGAGTTTCGCATGACCAAGGAAAGCAAGGTAGTCTTTATGTTTTCACATGATGTAAAGGCCGAGCAAAATCAAATCGACTTCTTGTTGAGTCATTACCCGCTTTTTAAAAAAATATATACCGAGTGCTTGAAGGTCGCTGGTGAGCAGGCCGATCACTACAATGTAAAGAAATTAATATACCAGTATTCCCTATATCAACTTTGGCGTTCGCACGGGATTTCATCCAACAAAATTATCGGTAATGGCGTGGGGAATCTCGTGGCAAAAGTGATTTCAAAAGAAATTTCACTGCCAGATGGGATCCAATGTGCTGTAGAACTGGGCACCGTAAAGCCTTTAGGAGCAGATAAGCTCCGATTGTTAGCATCTAAACTAAGTAAAGCAGGGTACTTGCTCTATCTAGAAGTCGGTGCACAAGGTATTTTGTCAAGAGAAATGAACAAGTTGACGGCTCAACTAGCGCATTTAAGTGTATTTTCATCCTTTACTTCAAAAACGTCATTCTCTTTGTCACGGACGCTTTCTGCCATGTACGCTCAAGGGCTGAAAATTAACTGGGATAAATATTATCAATCTGCTCAGCTTCAACGTGTCGAGGTTCCAACCTACCCATTTGAAAAAATTCGTTGTTGGGTAGAAGCCCCTCGCCCATTTGAGAAGAGTATAGGTCATGCCAAAACAACTGTGAAAGATGCATATCACTGCCGGGTGACAGGCGAGAATGTATCAGCTACGGAAGAAGCTTTGGCTCGTTTGTGGGGAGAAGTATTAAAACTAGATGAAATCAGTGTGGAAGATAATTTCTTTGAACTAGGAGGAAATTCCTTAAATGGCTCGCGTGTGATGGGACGTATCAAGAAAAGCTTTGGTGTGGAGATCGCCTTTGAGGATGTGTATGAATACTCTACGTTACGAGAATTATCCAAGTATATTGATTCTCTAGAGCTAACAGTTCCTGTAGCACAACAAGAGTTAGCTTCGGCAACAGACCTTAATGAAATCATCCCGATGAAAGATGGTGAAGAAGCTTCTCTCTCCTTTGCCCAACAGAGTTTATGGTTTTTAGACCAGTTGGAAGAAGGGAGTGCGCTTTATAATGTTCCGTTGGCGATCCGATTAAAAGGGGAGCTCAATCAGGAAGTGTTACAAAAAAGTCTATGCGAAGTTGTCAAACGTCACGATACACTACGAAGCACATTTCCTGTAGTCAATGGTATGCCTTCGGTAGAAGTTCAGTCTGTAACCGATTCGATTTTAACCATTCAACATTTGCAAGGCTTCTACCCAGAAGACCAGGAAGCAGAAGTTCAAAAGCGGATTGACGTAGAATCAAAGATTCCTTTCAATCTTGCAGAGGGACCGATATTCCGTGCAAGTCTGCTGGTGCTTGATGATGATGAACATGTGTTGTTGGTGACGATGCACCATATTGTATCAGATGGATGGTCGATTCATGTCTTCATCCGTGAGCTTGTTACTCTTTATAACACCTTAGTGAAAGGGGAAGAAGCTGCTTTAGCTGCTCTTCCTATCCAGTACTATGATTTTGCCAATTGGCAACGGAAATATTTACAGGGAAAACCATTAGAGAAGCTATTAAACTATTGGCAAGCCAAGCTTGATCAAGCTCCACTTTTGCTAGATCTTCCGCTAGATTATGAACGTCCAACAGTACAGAATTTCCAAGGGGCGAGCTATTCCTTTAAAATGGAAGCGGAATTGACTGAAAAGCTTAGGAAGTTTAGTAAGCAAGAAGAGGCTACCTTGTTTATGATCCTTTTGGCAGCTTGGAAAACACTGCTCTATCGTTATTCCGGCCAAGAGGATATTGTGGTAGCTTCGCCCGTAGCGGGGCGGCAGGTAGAGACGGAAGGATTGATTGGATTGTTTATTAATACGCTGGCTTTACGTTCTGATTTATCTGGGAATCCGAGGTTCCGTGATTTCTTAAAGAATGTTCGTCAGACAACACTTGAAGCGTTTTCCCACCAACAGCTGCCATTTTTCAAACTCTTAGATGCGCTGAAGGTGCCACGTTCTTCTAGTTATTCTCCCTTGGTACAAGTGATGTTTGATTATCATAATCACAAATCATTGACTAAAGATGTAGAGCTGTTGGGTCTTGATATGCAATTTATAAATACCAACACAGAGATGGCAAAGTTCGATTTATGTATGACTTTGGCAGAGGGAGATGAGGAAATCCTTGGTATCATGGAGTATAGTACTTCACTTTTTGATGAGCCAACAATAGAGCTGCTCATGAAACGCTTTTTTACACTGATCGAATATATTTTACAGCACCCTGAAACTCAGTTGCTAGATATCAAAATGGAGAAGACAGCGGTCTCTGTCCCTGCAGGGGAGCAAATAGCTAATGATGAATTGGATGATTTTGATTTCGATTAATTCTAAGATTATTTCAGCATGAAAGGAGTTCTGTTCCTATGGTGTTACTTTTTGATAAACAGCTGAAAGCAGAACGGGATTACTGGGCCGACAAGCTTTCTGGAGATGTTCCAAGTACCAATCTAATACTGGATTATCCTCGTCCCGCTCAATACGTAGATAAGCGATATGTTGAGACGATCAACATCCCAACTGCGTTATCCAGTAAAGTACGTAAATTAGCGAAGGATTCTCCTTTTCTAATCTATGTTTTACTGATGACTTCATTAAAAACTTGCCTGTACAAGTATACAGGAAACCCTTCTATTATTGTAGGGAGTCCTAGTCGTAAAACAGGAGAAGATACCGAGACAAAACCAAACCTTGTCTCGGTTATTGATAAGATAGATGATCAAACGACAATGCGTCAGCTGATCAAACAGATTCGGGCAACTTTATTGGAAGCATATAGGCATCAATCGTATCCCTTTGAGCATGTCATTAGGGATGTAGGAATCAAGAAACAATTGAACAGTTGTCCTGTATTTGATATCATCTTAGCCTATTCGGAGATACACGGCGAATTTCCTGATTTAAAAAATGATATTACCCTTACTTTTGAAAATCAAGGGGAAGCTTTCGGAGGAGAACTCGTCTACAATTCTAGTTTGTTTGCTCCAGATACCATTGAAAGGTTTACTCAGCATTTTCTAAATGCTTTGAACACCTTGGTAGAGTATAATCAAGCATCGGTGGCAGAAGTAGACCTCTTAACCGAAGCAGAACGTCAGCAAGTCTTAGTGGAATGGAATCAATGTAAAGCTGATTTTCCATTGGATAAGAGTTTTCAAGAATTATTTGAAGCACAGGTGGCAAAGACCCCTGACCAGATTGCTGTATGCTTTGAAGAAGAAGCATGGACGTATCGTGAATTGAATGCAAAAGCCAACCGAATGGCTAGAGGATTGGTGAAACAGAATGTAGGTCCTGATTCCGTGGTTCCCTTGCTCGCTGAACGTGGTGTGTGGTTCGTTGCCACGGTGATTGCCATTTTTAAAGCGGGCGGGGCCTATCTTCCTGTTGACCCTAACTATCCTGTGGAGCGAATGCGCAAGGTTATTCAAAAAAGTGCCACTCGCACCATAGTAGTGACTTCAGAATTTGCAGAGAAGATGGAAGAAGTGTTAGAGGGCATGTCTACGGATAAACCTCCTCAATTCTTTGTGGCAGAGGATTTACTTGCAAGGGAGCAGAATGAAAAGAACCTGCCTGTTGTGACTGGAGAAAAGCATTTGTCCTATGTTCTCTTTACGTCAGGGTCTACTGGTGAACCAAAAGGGGTTATGATTGAACAACTGGGAATGATTAACCATCTGTTTTTGATGATCCAGGATTTTGATTTGATCAACGAAGATATCGTTGCACAAACTGCATCGCAATGTTTTGATATTTCCGTATGGCAGTTTCTCGCTGCCTTATTGGTCGGAGGAAAAGTACACATTTTTAATTATGACGTGGCTCGCGATCCTGAAAAATTATTTCAGCAGGCGGATGTCCAAGGGGTTCATATTATGCAAATCGTACCGTCTTTATTACGTGCGTTTCTTCATGGGATAGAGAATGAGCATTTTCTGAAGCCAAAGTTGTCAAAACTCAAGTGTTTAAGTGTGACTGGGGAAGCATTCCCTCCTGATTTAGCGCGCAAGTGGTTTGAACATTATGCTGATATCCCATTAATGAATGCCTATGGTCCATCTGAGTGCTCAGATGATGTTACGATGTATCCAATCCATGAGAGCCCGCCTGAAAATGCCGTCAATATACCCATTGGGAAAGTGATTCCAAATCTGCAAGTTTATGTGCTCGATTTTCACTTAAATCCCGTGCCTATCGGTGTTACAGGGGAGATTTATGTGGGCGGGATAGGAGTTGGCCGTGGATATTTGAATGATCCCGAAAAAACAAACGCGACATTTTTGCAAAATCCCTTTGTAGATGACCCCCAAGCAAGATTATACAAAACAGGGGATCTAGGACGATATTTGAGTGATGGAAATCTAGAATACATCGGTCGTGTCGATTATCAAGTGAAAATTCGCGGCTATCGCATTGAACTCGGAGAAATTGATGCGGTACTAAGACAGTTCCCGCGTGTCCAAGACGTAGCAACCATGGTTCGAGACGGTGTGGGTGATAATAAACAGATTGTCTCTTATGTCGTATGTGAGCAGGGGATCAGGCTTCAAGAAGCGGAGTTAAAGGGCTTTTTAAAACAATGCCTTCCAGAATATATGGTACCTCATATCTTTGTGTGGCTGGATGCCATGCCGCTGACCCCCAATGGAAAACTGGATTATAAAGCATTGCCTGCTCCAAATTTCATTGGGGCAGCTTCTAGTGACACTTACGTTGCTCCGCGAAACCATGTCGAACAAGTGTTGGCAGATATTTGGGCGGAGGTCCTTAATCTAGAAAAGATTGGGGTCAGAAGTAATTTCTTTGAATTAGGTGGAGATTCGATTTTAAGTATTCAAATGGCGTACAAAAGTAAGCAGCAGGGAATATTTATCCGTCCTACCCATCTCTTAGAACATCAGACAATTGAAGAGCTATCAAGTATGGTAAGCGAAGCCAAAACGCTGCAAGCTGAGCAAGGCGCTGTCAGCGGGGGGGCACCATTAACCTCTGTCCAAGAGTGGTTCTTTGAGCAGGAGTATCTGGATGCCCATCATTGGAATCAGGCGACGTTCTTGCAACTACGTGAACGCGTAAGAATTGATGTGTTGCAAGAAGCGCTAAAACGAATATTAGAACATCATGATGCCCTTCGTGTTCGCTTTGAACAAACAGCTACGGGAGTGCAGCAATTATTTCAAGATTCTTATGATTCCCTTCCTTTTGAAAGGGTAAATCTAGCAGGAATGGCTAAAAAAGAGCAAGTTGTCACGATAACTAAGTTGGCTGAGAAGTATCAGGCAAGCCTGGATATATGGAATGGACCACTCCTACGTGTTGTATTATTTGATTTAGGTGAGGATGAACCTGAGCGATTGCTATTTATCATCCATCACTTGGTCGTGGATGGCGTTTCTTGGCGCATTCTTTTAGATGATTTCCAAACGGTCTATCAATCTCTGCGCCGTAAAGAGGCCCCTCCGTTATCCGTCAAGACTACATCTTACAAAATGTGGGCAGAGCGATTGGTGGATTATGCTCAATCACAAAACATAGCAGAGGATATTCCTTTCTGGCTTAATTTAGCGCAAAGAGATGTTTCTGCTCTACCGATTGATAAGAAAGAAGGAGACAATACGGTGGGTTCTTCTCAAATTATTTCGGAAGGACTAACAGCAGAGGAAACCAAGTCCTTGCTCCAGCAAGTTCCCGCTTTCTATAATGTTCAGATAAATGATGTTTTATTAACTGCACTGCTGAAGATATTTAGCCAATGGACAGGGGAATCTTCTCTGTTTCTTAATTTAGAAGGACATGGACGGGAAGATCTATTTGATGATCTGGATGTTAGTAGAACCGTTGGCTGGTTTACTTCAGAATTTCCAGTTATGCTAGAACTAGATTGTTCACTTACTTCTGTTATGTCACAAATTCAAGAGCAATTAAAGAAGATTCCGCAGCGTGGATTTAGCTATGGCCTGCTTCGTTATTTGCATTCGCAAAATCATGTGAGAGAACAGTTTGCTGCATTAGCAAAACCAGAGGTCAGCTTTAATTATCTGGGTCAGTTTAATGAAGTTTCATCGGTAGAATCTATGTTTGAAGCTGCTCCTGAATCAATGGGCTCGTTGCGGAGTGCACGAGACCAGCGTAACTACCTTGTCGATATTAACGGGGCTGTAATCGACGGTTGCTTACGTTTTAATTGGGAGTACAGTGACAATCTTCATCATCGTGCCACAATTGAACAGCTTGCTCAAGGTTTTATGGAAGCTCTACGCTCCATAATCCATGATTGTTCCAGTGCTAAGATAGGAGAAAAGCAGGTTGCTAGTACACAGGAGCAGACGGGAGTACGAAGCTATACTTGGGAATTCCATGAGCCAATGACTCATATGCAGCAATGGTTCTTTGAACAAGAATTTGTCGAAGCGCATCACTGGAATACAGCTATCGTGCTAAAAACGGTTCGATCGGTTGAACCTAATTTACTGCAAGCTGCGGTTCAGCATATCGTCTTGTATCATGATGTGTTGCGCTTGCGCTATCGCCAGACAGAAGAGGGGTGGATACAATTCCAAGAACAACGCAAAGACCATAAAATCTTTGAATATATGGATTTTTCGGATGTAGCTGAAGAGCGGCAGAAATCCGCACTAGAGCAAGCAGTGTCCAATTATCAATCTGAGTTGAACTTAACAGAGGGACCTTTAATCAAAGTGGTGTTGTTTGATTTGGGTGTTCGCGGACAACGTGTCTTCATCGTCGTACACCATCTGGTGATTGATCATATGTCTTGGGTTTTCCTGATGGAAGATATTCAGACGGCTTATATGGATTTGGAAAAAGGATTGGTTCCGCGTCTGCCTGCTAAAACGACTGCTTATCAGGATTGGGCAAAGAAATTGACAGCCTATGCCCAATCACCAGAACTTTTCGAGGAGATGAAGCACTGGGTAGAAGAACAGAAAACAGCAAACCGTGATCTGCCAAGGGACTGCGAGGATGGCAATAATATCGAGGTATCCTTAGCTGAATTTTATTTTGCGTTAAGTGTTGAAGATACAGAATCCTTGTTTGCAGAGGTGAGAGCAGCATATCAGATGCACGTAGGAGATGTTTTGCTCACCGCTATGGCAATGACCCTTGTCAAGTGGAAAGGCGAAGGCAGTGTGCTCATTGATCAAGGAATTCATGGACGGGAAGACATAAGTAAAGATGTAGACTTGTCCCGTACGGTGGGATGGTTTACCACTTCTTTCCCAACAAAGTTTGAAATAGATAGTGATGAGTCGATTGAAAAAATATTATTATCGACGAAAGAACGGCTCGAGACGAGTCGTCAATACGGCTTTAACTATGCTGTGATGAAATCGCTCTGTAAAGATCAAGCTGTGAAAGAAGCTTTGTCTCAAATCCCCACACCACAAGTTTCTTTTGACTATGATGGTCCATTGATTGGAAGTGCAGGGCGCAAGGGAGAGGCAAAACCTTCTTTGTGGGAACATGCTACTGAATCCCGTGGATCAGTGCGTAGTCCAAAGGCACAAAGATATTATGAACTCGATGTTAGAAGCTGGGTCTATAACAGCCAAATTATGTTGAACTGGCAATACAGCACAAATGTACACGAAAAATCAACAATAGAATCATTATCAGAGATGTATGTCAGCTGTATTAAACGGATTATTGCATCTGCTCAATCTGCCCAATAATACAAAAGGAGAAATCAAAGGTTATGAAAATATCGTTGAAGGATTACAAAGAGTTATATACAAAGTATATTGCTCCTCAACGTACCAGGGTAATATTCTTGCTAATTTTGTTGTTAAGCGGGATTGGTTTACAGTTAATTAGCCCGCAGATTATGCGCTACTACATTGATACTGCTGGTACCTCTGGTGGTCTTGAAATTTTAAAACTAGTGGCTTTACTATTTATTGGGCTGACAATTGTCAATCAAATCGTACAACTCTTTGAAACATATATTGGTGAAAACGTGGCGTGGAAAGCAACCAATGCTTTGCGTCAAGAATTGACGCTGCATTGTTTAAAACTGGATAGCTCTTTTCACCAAGAGCACTCCTCGGGGGAAATGATCGAACGAATTGATGGAGACGTCACAAATCTAGCGAACTTTTTCTCAAGATTTGTGATTCAAGTCTTAGGAAATATGCTGTTGATTTTTGGAATTGTGATTATTTTACTCATCGAAAACATTTGGATTGGTCTCTCGTTTGTCGCATTCACGATATTGGCATTCTTTACCCTTAACCGCATTCGTGAATATGCTACTCCTTTTTGGGTGATCGCGCGTCAAGCGAGCGCCGATTTCTTCGGTTTTCTTGGAGAACGTCTCACAGGCATGGAAGATATTCGAGCGAATCAAGGAACTTCCTATGTGATGCGGAAGTTATTTGAAAATATGTATAACCTTTTGATTAAAGAGCGAAAAGCTTATGTACGTGCACGCGCCTTGTGGCCAGCAACTATTTGTGTATTTGCTCTAGGGTATGCGTTGGTCTTTATTCTTGGTTCTTACCTCATGAAGCAAGAGTTTATTACTATGGGGACATTATTCTTGATGTTCTACTATATGGATACTTTGCGTGCTCCTTTAGAACGTATAACCTTGCAAATGGAGGACTTCCAAAAGGCAAGTGCTAGTATTCAACGTATTCAAGAATTGATGTCTATGGAAAGCAGTATTAAGGATGAAAATAAGGTGAATCTGGCTCAAGAATCGTTATCAGTAGAATTTAAAAACGTCACCTTTGGTTACGACGAGTATTCTACAATTTTAAATGATCTTTCTTTCAAGTTAGAGTCTGGCAAAACTTTAGGCTTACTTGGGCGGACGGGAAGTGGAAAAACCACCATCACTCGATTACTATTGCGCTTGCATGAAGCAAAAAGAGGTAATCTGCTCCTTGGAGGACATGATATTTGCGACATTCCGCTTGACGAACTGCGTAAACACGTTAGTATTGTGACGCAGGATGTCCGATTATTTGGGGCGACAGTCCGCGATAATATTACCATGTTTGACGATAATCCTTCGGATAAACGTATCATTGAAATACTCGAAGAAATCGGACTGAGCGATTGGCTGCATTCATTGCCTCATGGACTCGATACGGAGCTCTCAACAAGCGACAATGGTCTTTCAGCTGGGCAAGTTCAGCTCCTTGCTTTTGCTCGTGTCTTTTTGAAGGATCCAGGATTGGTTATTTTGGATGAGGCTTCTTCTCGTCTAGATGCTAGCACAGAAAAGATTATGGATAAAGCAATGAAGAAATTGCTTGAAGGACGGACTGCGATTATTATCGCCCATCGCATGCAAACTGTTCAAAAAGTGGATGAAATCATGATACTTGAGGACGGAGAGATCATTGAGCATGACAAACGTGAAATTCTTGAACAGGATGAGCTTTCGCGCTTTGCCCAACTGAAGAAAGCTGGTTTAACGGAGGTGATCGCATGAAGATATGGAAATTGGTAGGTCGCCTCATTCGCTTCCGTCCACGACTTTACTTAGGTGCCTTTCTTCTTTGGGCATTGGTTCATGGACTTCCACTAGCCACAGGGATTGTTTTAAAAGAAATCTTTGACGCTTTAGATGGAGCGGCAGTTGTTTCAAATGATATCGGTTTTTTAATTATCATTTTGGTTGCTACTTTACTTGTCCGGGCCATTACATTGATTGCCGGTTTTTATGTTGATTTCACCTTTATCTTTGTCGTGGCAAGTTTATTGCGTAAAAATGTGCTTAAATACATTTTTAAACGCCCTGCTGCCAAAGCATTGCCGAGCTCGGTTGGTGATTCAATCAGTCGTTTCCGTGATGACATTGATGAAATCGCAGGATTTGTCGGTTGGACAGCAGATTTAATCTATCGTCCACTTTTTGCGATTGTCGCATTGGTGATTATGTTCCAAATCAACGTCAAATTAACGCTGATAGTCTTTATTCCGTTAGTAGGATTAATGATAGTAAGTAATATTGCGAAAACCTATGTTGAAAAGTATAGAAGAGCGAGTCGTCAAGCGATGGGACGTGTCACAGGTTTTATCGCGGATACTTTCGATGGTGTGGAAACCGTCAAAACATCTGGTTCTGAAAAACAATTGGTAAAATACCTGCAGAGTCTTAACGAAAAGCGACAAGTATTCTCTGTTAGAGATCAGTTGTTCAGTGATTTACTAAACACTATTTTTGAGAATTCGATTCGCTTCGGAACAGGTTTAATTCTATTTTTTGCAGCTGCCTCTGTTCAAGATGGAAGTTTCTCCACGGGTGACTTAGTATTATTCATTTTTTACTTGGGATGGCTTGGAGAGGTCACACACTTCCTTGGACGTCTAATTGCACGCTTTAAGCAGGCGGGCGTATCTATTGATCGTATTTTAGACATGCAAGGCGGTGAAGTGGATAAGCTGACTGAGCACGGACCCGTTTATTTGGACGGACAGTTTCCAGAAGTTCCGTATGTAGAAAAATCGGTAGAACATCATTTGAATAAATTGGATGTAAAAGGTCTGAGCTATACCTACCCACGGTCACAGCAGGGCATTCAGGATGTAGATTTGCACATCCAACGGGGCACGTTGACTGTAGTTACAGGCCGAGTCGGTTCTGGAAAGAGCACACTCGTGAAGACGCTGCTCGGTCTATTGCCAAAGCAGGAAGGCGAAGTTCGTTGGAACGATCAACTTGTGGAAGATCAAGGGGCTTTCTTTGTATCGCCACGTAGCTCCTATACACCTCAAGTGCCAAAGCTATCAAGTGAAACGCTACGTGAAAACATTTTGATGGGGCTTCCTGAAGATAAAGTGAACCTGGAACAGGCGATTCAATTGTCCGTGTTAGAGAAGGATGTTTCGCAAATGGAGCAAGGATTGGAGACATTAATCGGTACGAGAGGAACAAAATTATCCGGCGGTCAATTACAACGTACAGCGGCCGCGCGTATGTTTATAAGAGAAGCTGAATTGCTAGTGTTTGATGATCTCTCTAGTGCGCTTGATGTGAATACGGAACTTACGATGTGGGAGCGAATTTTTGATAGTCAAGATGCTACGTATCTCGTCATTTCTAACCGTCCAGCCGTGCTGCGTCGTGCAGATCAAATCATCGTTATGAAAGACGGACAAGTAGAAGCAACAGGCAGTCTAGACCATCTGTTAGAAAGTTCTGAAGAAATGCAAAAAATTTGGAATAGTACGCAAGAAGATTCATCTGCGGTTTCTTAATCTTAATAAAAAACTGTGATATTCTCATTTCAAATTCGCAAAACATTAAACGATCTGAAATGAGACGTTCCTGGCTATGTACGCAGTTTTCCTACTATAATTTTAAAAAGCAAAGGGCTATAAAGTCTTCGATCGCTTTGATCAAGAGTTTATAGCCCTTTGCTAGTGCAGGAACGCTAAACTATAGACTAATAGGTAATATGTATAGTTTAAAGTATCTAAAACTAAAAATTAACCATGCTAGCCGATGGTAAGGAGAATTATATCTTTATAAAGAAAGGGAAAAATAAGCACCAATAACTTCGCACGAAATACCAATTTTACGAATAATAAGGAGGTTAAATAAAAATCTAATAACAGTATCTAGGGATTTCGAGCTTAGTTTCATGAATCTTAGTATTTTGGTGTTTACCTATATAATTCATACTTTATATAGAAATTATTAAATTTTGAGTAACTCCTTACTAATCTTTATAGTAAATTACATTTTACTTTATAAGATTTTTTCTCACGTCAATCTAATTAAATCCCCATAATTATGATTATATAAACCAATGTATGTTTTTATAAAGACTTTTAAACTATATTTATGTATTGATTCTTTGTATAAATTTATATATCAAATTTATTTTATATACATTTGTAGTTTTTACACTAATTTTTATGGTTAAATACAAATTTCTGGCTTAATTATCTATAATTTTACTTGAGTAAATACATTATTCCATTCACTATTGAGTATTTTTAGTACCTGATAATTTAATTATGTAAATAAGTCTGTGTAAAAATTGAATTTAACGCGAACTTGTGTTCGTTTATTTTTTCTGTTATAGTATATATGAGGTGATTTTTATGGATTACAGCAAGCAACGTCAAAAATCAGTACATCGTAAGAAATTATACGAGAATTTAAATGAAATGCCCTTTTACATAGAAGAATTTGTGGAGTACAAAGAATTGCATGATGCCTCTCCCTCCACCCTACTGAATTATGTATATGATTTTAGAGTTTTCTTTAATTGGCTATTATCTGAACAAATTATTGAATATAAGCTTATTAAAGACATATCCTTCTCTGATTTGGAGAATTTAAAGAAAAAAGATGTTGAGAACTTTATGAGGTTTTTAAAACTACAACAAAACATGCAGAATTCCTCGGTTAACAGAAAAATTTCAGCCTTAAAGTCTTTATTTAAGTACCTTACCGCCCTATCAGAGAATGATGATGGAGAATGTTATTTTTATAGAAATGTAATGGCTAAGATTGAAATACATAAAGATAAAGAAACGTTAAATGCTCGTGCAAAACGTATGAGATCTAAAATATTTCATAATGATGACGATCAAGAGTTTTTAAATTACGTTAAGTATAAGCATGAAAAATCTTTAACAAAACATCAGTTGTTCTATTTTTTGAGAGATAAAGATCGGGATGTAGCAATCCTCTCCCTTTTTCTTGGTAGTGGTATTCGTGTAAGTGAATTGGCCGATCTTCGTATGGAGGATATAAACCTAAAAGAAAGACTAATTGATGTAATTCGCAAAGGAAATAAAGAAGATTCAGTATGGATTACCCCAATTGCATTAAATGATCTTGAAAAGTATATGGAAATTAGAGATAATAGATACGCTCCCGGGAAAGAATTAAAAAATGTGTTTTTATCGAAGTATAAACATACTGCACAACCTCTTTCGGTTAGGGCTATCCAGGATATAGTAGAAAAATATACTAAGGCTTATGGCAAAAAAATGTCTCCTCATAAATTAAGACATACATTGGCAAATAAATTATATATGGAAGAAAAAGATTCGTTACAAGTCATGCAGCAACTTGGACATACGAGTCAAGATACAGCTTTGTTATACACACAGCTTGGAGAAACAACTATTAAAGATAGTTTAGGAAGAATAGGAAAAAATAAAGAATAAGAGTTTAGCAATTTCCTATTGCAAAATCTTATTCTTCATCCTACTCAAACATATGTATTTTAATATAAATTAAATTTTATTGTATAAAAAATGCATAATTAAACCTTACTTTAATTGGGGTATAATCACTTTCTTTTGAAAAAAATAAGATGTACAGATTCTTATTTTTATTGTGTCTATTAAATTTTTATTTAACGGACAATTATAAGATGGCCGTTACCCCTTATCCTATCTGTACAAGGGTGTAAAACTTCAAAATATTCCGATAAAAATTATTAAACTAAAATTTTATTGATTAACAGACCTAAACCTATTTAATCTTGAGTAAGATGCCACCATTCTTACTCAAGATTAGTTAGATTTATATTGGGGAAAAATTAACTATGATAAA
Organism: Bacillus fungorum; assembly: GCF_002746455.1. Taxonomy (GTDB): domain Bacteria; phylum Bacillota; class Bacilli; order Bacillales; family Bacillaceae_G; genus Bacillus_A; species Bacillus_A fungorum. The sequence goes on from NZ_NWUW01000022.1 coordinate 68,695, forward strand.
ATGAATATACTAGATACCTCCTAAACATTGTTTCCCATTTATCAATCAGTTTATAATTTTTTCGAACTTTGTAACAGAACCTTCCCGTTTATAAAAAATGATAAAGCGAATATTATTATGAATGCTGTTAAAGACATAAGCGGAATTGTTATAAAACCTCCCCATTTATCATAGATTGTTAAACAGCTACTTGTAATACCACAAAAGCTACTTTTCTGTTGAGTAAATTGAATAAAATTATGGTAAGAAGAAATAATTATACCTATCAATGAAAAATAACGAAGATAATATTTTATATTTTTATCATTAATTAGTATTGAAATGAAAATTAACAAAGGAATTGGGTACATTAAAATTCTTTGATACCAACATAGACTGCAAGGAACATAGCCCTTTACTTCACTAAAATATAAACTCCCTATCGTAGCTACTAGTGAAACAAGAAAAGAAAAATATATCATATATTTACTCCTTTAAAAAAATCAAATTAATTTTATTCTGCCAAAAATGACTTTAATTCAGATTTAGATTGGATCCCCTCTACCCGGTCTATTTCTTCCCCATTTTTATATTTTAGTAAAGTAGGTGTTTTTTGAATGTTATTTTTTTTTAAAAATTCAATATCCATATTTTCTTCTGACTCCATGTTTATAGCAAATACCTTTTTCTTATCTTCTTTAATCACTTCATTTAAGGATGGCTTAGTGGTTTGGCATGCTGTACAGCTAGTTTTGTAAACGTAAACATAAAAATTATCTTTTGAGTTTATTTTACCTTTATATTCTGTTATATCAATATTAGTATAGTTAGGTTTTTCTAAATCTTTTGAAGTGAAGATAAAAAAGAGAGAACCTATACTTATTAGAATAACTAAACTGAAAAACAGGATTTTTTTTGACATTTTATTCACCTCTAATTTAATTGTTTCTCAAATTCTTTTTGCATTTCGAAGATGGATTTTTCTCTAAAAATAAATTTCTTATCATATTTTGTTATATACTCAGGATTATGTGTAATAAAAATTATTATCGAATTTAAATCCAATAAAGCATCATAAATTTTCATGAAATTATCAGAATCTACATTACTAAGCGATTCATCTAAAATTAAAACACTTGGTTTATGAAGAATTGCTCTAGCAAGGCATAATCGCTGTTTTTGTCCCGTAGACAAATTAGAATGACTATTATTTATTACAAAATTAAATCCTTTAGGAAGTGAAGTGATTACATCATAAATATGTGCAATTTTACAAGCCTTTATAATTTCATCTTCAGTAAAATATTCCCCCATACATATATTTTCTTTAATTGTATTTTTGAAGAGAAATGGATTTTCATTTAAATAAATAATTTCCTTTCTTAAACTATTATCATTAACTTCATTAATATCAACACCATTAATATATATTTGTGATGGGTTAGTTTGATAGAGTTTGTTTAATAATTTAGAAAACGTAGTTTTTCCTGAACCACTTTCACCGATTAAAATAACTTTATCATTATTAGAAATATTCATATTAACATTTTTAATAATACAGTGATCATTAATATTAAAGTTTAAATTTTGTATAGATATGTCTTTAATCCTTGTAATATCTGTCTGAGGCTTATTTTGAACTACTGGATAATTCATTAAATCAGTCAATCTTTCCTTAGCCACAAGCGATTTTTGAATTTCTCCTTGCAATTCAATTAATCCTGATAAAGAGCTTAACATAAACATAGTTAACGAGTTTATAAAAAGTAAATCCCCTAATGACATAGTATCCGCCATAATCTGTTTAGCACCAACATATAATAATATGATAGAAAATGAAGTCTGAATAAGTTTTTTTAGTCCATTATTATTTGTTATTGTAACGGCTTCTTTTAACGCCGCATTAAGTTCCCTATTGAATATTTTGTTAAATGCAGAGAAAAAATATTCCTTCTTATTTAAAGAATAAATATTATTCATATTTTTTATAAATTGTATTAAAAAAGATTGGGTATCAGCATTTTTACTCATAGAATCTTTATTTCTTTTTTGGATAATATCATAATATATAAAAGTAATTGCTATCAAAATCAACGTCAAAATAAGAACAGTGAAAAAAAGTAAAACATTGATGTTATAAAGGACGAATCCTATTCCTAAAAAAATTACAGTATTTAATATTACTGAAACAAAAGCTATATTTACTAAATTCCGAATATAATAAATATCATTAAATCTCGATATAATATCGCCATCATCCCTATTTTCAAAAAAATTAATAGGTAGTTTTAATATTTTCCTAAAAAATTCTTTCGATATAGATTTGTCTAATTTTATCGCTGCCTTATTAATTATGTAAGTTCTTAAATAATCAAATGCATTACTTAAAAAATTAATTCCTAAAAAAATCAAAGCGAATTCCAGCAATAGATATTCATAATTGTGAGGAATTATCTCATCTATTACAAGTTTAAAGAAGAAAGAGTTACTAATTGAAAACAAGACAAACAAAATAGATAAAAATAAGACAAACGAGATATTCAATTTATTATTTTTTATCAATTCCTTAAAAAAATTCTGATGATAACTTATTTTTTTATCAGAATTACACTTTTTAGATTCAATTAAAAGAAATATGCCTGTAGTATATTGTTTAAATTCATCAATAGTAATTTTAGATATTTTATCGTTAGCCGGGTCACTTATTACCAATTTATTTCTATTCCTTTTATAAACAATTATATAGTGACCTTCATAAGATTCATTGACTCCTTTATTTATTAAAGCTATACAAGGTCCTTCAATGTGTTTTAATGCTTCTCCAATATCTTCTTTATTTATCTCAACTGCTTTACAAGAAAAATGATTAACTTGACTAAATAACGATATCAAATCTTTTAAATCATATCCATTTTTATAAGTAACTTGATCCCTAAGGTAATTAATACCATGATGCAAATGATAATATTTAAAAATAGATGCGACACAAGCTATTCCACAATCGTATTCTTCTTGTTGCTTTGTATGTATGTATTTCATTTTATTATCACCTTTACATAATATTAGGTTTTTAATTTTTTTCATACTTTATAGGAACAGATCCCAAAATCCTCCTTTTTTGAATAGAGTTTTGGAATCTGTTACAAGAATCTTTAATAAAAGTTTAAACAGGTATCTACAAAAAATGAAAATTCAGTTTTTTTAACTCTTTATGATACTATACTTTTTTGAGGTTATTACATATACTACAATACAACTATATTAATTACATCTAATATCTTAACCCACTCTGTCTAGCAAAATTGGTTATATAGAATACATGATTTGGGGCGTTTTGCTAGACATTCATTCAATAAACTTTTACAGTTTGGGCCTGCTCCTCCACCATCATGAATTACTGTTTCATTTGTAGGGTTAATGCCTCCACTGTGCTTTGTTAATTCTTCTGCTTTTAGTTCACGCATAAATTTATTCATCTTTTTTCTCCTAAGAAATATTGATTTTTAAACATATTAGCAAAATTGGTCATATAATTTACAAGATTTTAAATTTTTAAATATCATACATGACTCAAGTAAGTTTCTACAGTTTGGGCCTGCTCCTCCACCATCATGGATTACTGTTTCATTTGTAGGGTTAATACCTCCACTGTACTTTGTTAATTCTTCTGCTTTTAGTTCACGCATAAATTTATTCATCTTTTTTCCTCCTAAGAAATATTAATTTTTAAACATATTAGCAAAATTGGTTATATAGAATACATGATTTGGGGCGTTTTGCTAGACATTCATTCAATAAACTTTTACAGTTTGGGCCTACTCCTCCACCATCATGGATTACTGTTTCATTTGTAGGGTTAATGCCTCCACTGTGCTTTGTTAATTCTTCTGCTTTTAGTTCACGCATAAATTTATTCATCTTTTTTCCTCCTTTTTAGGATTTTTATTACATTTATTACAATACATAACCAAATAAAGGAAGTCAATAACAATATAAAAAATTTTAAGAATATTTGAATCTTTAGAACTTTTTATTTATCATTAAAATTGATTGCAGTTCTTGAAAAATCCAGATTAATATTTTTCTCTTTAAAGAGGGTATTCGACAGCAGTAGTTGAAAACAATGAAAACAAATTATTTTAAGGAGATATATTTTATGCACTTTACAAAAAGGATTATATTCGTTTTTCTACAAATTATTTTAATTGCTATAGGAGTTGTTTTCATTTGCTGTCTACCAAAATTGTTTTTGACTTCCTCACAAAACAATAAGAAACAAATTATATTAGAATTGGATTGGCTAGAGTATATTAGTTATGTGAAAAAAGTTATTAATTCCCTACTAGATCCATTACATATAACATATGAAATTTATGGTATTAAACGCTTATTATTACCCAATTTATTAGAGTCATATTTTTATACCTTAACTATTATAATTTCAGCTTTTTTTATTGCGGTATTCTTATCTATTGTATTAGTAAAATTCACATTCTATTTACCAAAAAGAATCCAATCTATAATTTCGAAAAGTTTAAATATCATAGAAGCTATACCTGACTTATTTTTAATAATATCTGTACAATTAATTATTATTTTAATATATAAAAATACAAATTGGCTTATTACTATTCCGTTTTCTACAATAACAAACAAAACATATTTTTTACCTATTGTAACTCTCTCAATTTTACCAACGATTTATCTATATAAAATAAATTTAATTAACTATACAAATGAAATGTCGAACAGTTATATAGATCTAGCAATCGCCAAAGGATTGAAACATTTTTATATACTAAATCACCATGTTCTGCGTAATACATCAATCTCAATTTTTTATAATGCGAAATCCATTTTGCTACTAATGATTTCTAATTCAATTATTCTTGAATTTTTATTTAATTCTTTTGGATTGTTCAGATTTTTGATTAGCCATCAAAACCCTGAAATTATCTCCATTGGTATTTTACTTTTCATGATTCCACTTTATTTTTTATTTGAAGTCTTAAAAATTGTTATAGTGGAAAGAAGGTATTTATATGATAAAAAAATTATATAAAAACACACAATTTTTAGTAGGTCTTTTTATTTTATTCAGCATTATTATAACTAGCTTTATTTTAGAATACTCAATTGAATATAATTCTGAAAATCTAAATCTTCAATCTGTACCCACACCTCCTTCTTTAATGCATCCATTGGGTACTGGAGATTATGGAGTGGATATTTTAAAACAAGTTCTTATTTTTGCACGAATACCAATTTTCTTCGCTATAGTCATTTGTATCTTTCGACTCGCTTTATCACTTATATTTGGGGTATTACATGCTTTTTTTTATACTTGGACGAAATATATAAATTGGATTTTTGAAATTTTCCAATTTATACCTACGACACTGTTAGCAATTTTACTAATCAGTCCTACAATGTCAGGTATCTATGATAATCCCGAAAACAAATGGATATGTTATACAATTGTAGTTCTTACTTTAATTGGCATACCTAATTTAACACATCTCATTAGCAATGAAGTTAGATTACTCTTAAAACGTGAATATGTTATAACTTCCAAGCTACTTGGTGGATATTCTTATCACATATATAAAGTTCATATTAGGCCTTATTTAATTTCAAAACTATTCATTTGGTTTCATCAACAAATGCTACAGGTAATGATATTAATGATGCATTTAGCATTATTTGAAACTATTTCTTTTAATGTAGGAGGTAGTCTTGTATTAATTAGTGACACTAATCAAAAATTAATAAACTTTCCTTGGGTAGCGGTGGGGCCTGTTATTTTCTTTACCATTGTTATTTTATCTATTAATGCTTTACTATCAGGTTTACAAAGTACTTTAAAAGGTGATGCTGCATTTCAAGAATCTTCTCTTCTACTAAATAAAATAGAGCAAGTAAAACATGAGAGATGGAAGATACATTTACAACAGTTGAAACAATGGCTTTCAATAAAATTATAATTAGTACAATAATATTTAATTTCCAATTTAAAAATGAGGTATAACAAGATTAACGCCTTAATTAAAAACAAAAGATAAAGAAAAATAGGATTAGAGATCATTGCTGAAACTATATAGGTGAATATAAATGCAATTAACCTTAGCCTAGGAAAATGCTTGTATATGAAAAAAGCAAGTTTTCAAAAGGAAAATCAAAGAAATAATGTACAGGATTTTAATCTTATTTTACACGTATAATCATGTTAATGGTGGTAATGGCTTTATCCGTTGCAGCATGTGGAAATAATCGTGATCCCAAAGAAGTTGCTACAGCGTATTTCGAAGATGCAAAAGAAGGAAATGTAAAAGATTTTGGAGAGTTCTTCAATCCTGAAGCGAAGAAAATCGTTGCTTTTGTAGGCAGAAATGCAGATTTAATGAAATCAGTGAGCAAGGATCTTAAAAGCTATAAAATTCGAAAAGTCGAAGAGAAAAATGAAATTGCTACAGTAACTGTTGATGCTGTATATAAAGATAATCCTAAAAAAGTAATCGTAATTGAACTTGAGAAAACGGATGATGGTTGGAAAATTAGTAAATCATAGAAAAAACGGTCTAACAAATAGGCCGTTTTTTCTATTTTTGAACAACTGGAACCTACAGTTTACTACTTGGCTTCTGATCAGATGCTAAATAATTTTCGATATAAGGAAGGTCTGCAAGCCCATATTCCAATCAGAAAGTAATTCTGTATATGGACACCTTATATTCTCATTTATCAATAATAGGCGTAAAAATTACCGTAAACTACTTCATCTGAGTGATTTGTAATTTTTAATTTGTAAGTTCCTTTTTTTACATTTTTAAATTTAAGTATTTTAGATTTTCCTTTATAAGTTCCATTTATTGCATCAGATTCTGCATTCTTGCTACCAATATTTATTAATGTATATTCTACCTTAACATCTGTTGTATCATCTGAGTATTGTACAGCTACTATTTCCACATCTCCATTACTTTTTAGGTAAATTTTTTGATCCCATTCATAACTGTCTCCAGGACCTACTCCTTGGGTATATTTAAAATGTGTGGATTCTGCAGCTGCTGAGGACGCACCAAAAACTGTGAAGCATAAAAATAAACTTAGAATACTTACTAGTACTTTTTTCATAATAGTCTTCCTCCTAAATCATATTTTTTCTTTTCAACAAAATATTAACATTAGGATAAAATAAAAACATTTTAAATTTAGAATAATTAGTGAATTTAATATTGAGAAAGTTTTTCTGCATCAGAGAAAAAGGATGATGGTTGGAAAATTAGTAAATCATAAAAAAAACGGTCTAATATATAGGCCGTTTTTTTATTTTTGAACAACTGGAACCCATAGTTCACTACTTGGATTTTGATCAGGAGCTAAATAATTCTCGATACAAGGAAGGTCTGCTAGCTCATATTCAGATGCTGGCAGCCATTCTGTATAGAGACGTTTCCATGCTTTAGTAACATCTGGGAATACAACCCATGTGCTTTTGGGTATTATGATTTTCTCCATATCAGGTGTATATTCTCCTTGATAACGGCATCCCATCATATAGTGAAAGGCTTCGTCGGTAATAGCGGCTTGTTTCCCGCATACTCCTAAAAGTCCTTCTAATTTACATTGTGGAGTTTGCCAAGACATATCTATAAGTTTACCTAAGAGTCCACTCGCTGTCGCTTCTTCCCATAATAGCGGAATTGTACGAAATGCATCTTCCGTCATTACTTTTTGTTTTACCCCTATAATTTCAATTTCCTCATCTAATACTTCTATTCGATATTCCATTTCCACATCTCCCTTAATCGTAATTTGAAAGGAGATTTTCGGAAACATTTTCAACTCTATTCCATTACATCTCGCTGCTGTCGGAGATACACCATGCAGGTTTTTAAAAGCTCGGCTAAATGCATCTGGTGAATCATACCCAAACTTAAGTGCAAGATCAATAATACGTATAGTCTTATCATTTTGAAGCTCACATGCAGCTTGTGATAAACGTCTTCGTCTAATATATTCCGACAAAGTAAATCCTGTAATTGACGAAAACATTCTCGGAAAATGATATTCTGAACAACAAGCTAATTTTGCTACTTCTTTAGCATCTATTTTCTTTGATAAATTCTGCTCAATGTAATTCATTGCTCGATTCATTCTCTCCAGCCAGTCCAGGTGTAATCCCTCCCTTCAAAAATATTATGTATGAAATAAGGGAATCTTTCCCGATTTTTGCTGTTCGAAAGATGTCGGGTGCTTTTTATTAAAACCAATAAATGATAAAAATATAAAGGATAAGCTATGGTATAACTCATCCTTTATTCTTCATCATCAAATTCATATAGACTATAAAGCAATTCTGTAAATGTTGGACAAACAGGATATATTGCTTCCTCTATGTCTTCTTCCTCATGATCCCAGAATACGATTGATGGTGAATCACTGGTATCTCGATAATCGAAGCATAAAAGATTACCAAATGGATCTCTAGCAAAAGGATAAATTTTATCAGGTAATCTATCTTTCGTATTATTATATGTTTCTAGAATGGAATATTTTTTATTAGAATCTAGGGTTAAAAGATTATTGAGTGAATTTTCATCTTGATTTGGAATATTAAAAGTATCTGGCGTAGGATATCCACCATCATATTTTTGTACACACTCTATAAAATCATTAGGAAATTTAATATTAAAGTATTGTTCTAATTGTTTAATTTGGTTATTTGTTATTTTGTTCTCATTTGCATTGATCCATGTAATGTGACTCATGACTAAGTACCTCCCTATTTATCGCTATCTTTTCCCAAAATTTTATATCCACCTGTATGACCGATATCATGATGAGTCTGATAATCTACAAGTTGCATTCTCCCAGCATCATGATGATGATGCCATGTATAATGCTCTGGCGTTTTACCTATTTTAAATAATTGAATTTCTTCCTCTGTGAAATTTAAAGCTAATTCAGGATTTTCCATTATTTGTTCATATAATGCCTTACTACACTTTCTAGACTGTGTTGTTCTAGACTTTTTGAAATCTGCCTCTTTTAATAGTACCTCACCTTTTGATTCAAAAATAGGAAATCCGTCAGCATCGTATGGAATTCCTGTAACTGGGTGCTTGTCTCCTGCTAAGTCTCCTTTTCGCAAACGAATTGTTTTTGGACCGTTCGCGCCTTCATAAGTATACGTAGCTGCTTTCTGTAAATATTGTTGTGTACTACCGACACCTGCATATGAGAGATGATTACCACCCTTAAATTCATAATTGTTTAATATATGTAATGCATTTCTATATGCCGGCGAATTAATTACAAGTGATTTTCCTTTAGTAAAACCTGTAATAGCAGCTACCTTCCCAACTTGTCCTGCTTTACTAAGACCTTTATCACCCAGAAGCCCGAGTCCTAACGTTGCTATTCCATAAGCTACATAATGCTCTCTACTTTCCAGATCCCCATTCCAAAATTTATTCATAAATGTATCTGATACAGTGTTCCATGCAGCAGGAATAGTCTCCCTATAGTTTACAATTGCATCTCGCATATTAAGCCAGGTTTCTTTATCACCTAAGGATATCAGTCCTTCCCACGCATCCACTGCACCATCTACAAACCCATTAGAAATACCAGTCCACGCAGCATTTAAATCTTTTTTATTGAAAAATGACTCTTCTGATTTTGGAGGGAGTTTTCCACACATGGCTCCTTCTTGAATATCAGAGTCAACTAAATTTCCTCCATACAATTCATCCGCTTCTCGGAATTTAATAGCTGCACGTTCTAATTCTACTGCGATTTTATCTAATTCTTGCAAGATGTTAAACATCATTGGCTTTGCTTCATTAAACATCTGATAGAAACGAACACTGCTTGCTCCGTTCCACTGAGAAGCTATATATTCTGTTTGAGAGTATAAATCTCTATGTATATATTCTAATGATGATCTCGTATTTTTTACGGTTTTAGCAGCTTGTTCTAATTGTTCCGGTGTTACCTTTATTTGTGTGCTCATTCCATCCCTTCTTTTCTTATATATTATGAAAATTATAACATATCATTATTTCATTAATGGTTATCATTTGAAAATATCCGTTCCTAAAATAAAACTAGTTGATTCTTATAGCGAGCAATTTGCACAAAGATATCGATAAATTGATTGCAGTAAAATATATAAAAGACTATCTATCAAGTGGGTTTGCTTGTTTTCAAAACAAGTAAACCCTTCACTATAAAACTACTCTTACTTTTTATACCATTTACATTATGAATCACAGTATAAACCTCTTAATTTAGTTGTGGGTTTGAAAAAAAGTCGTACCGTTTTGAAAAAAGATGAACCGTTTATAAAAAAGTTGCACCTTTTTGCACCTTTGGATATGCTTTATCTGAAGGGGGGTCCTATGGTAAAAGTAATATAAGGTTATACGAACGGGCCATTTTGTTGAACTATTAAGGGGAAACAAGTAATTGCGTACGTCGTACAAAGGGGTGCTGGGGTGAATGTAATTGCGTGGTTAATCGTTGCATGTGAAATAGGGTTTTGGGTTGTTATCACTTTAGGTCTATTCACACGATATATCCTTAAAAGAAATAAATTAGGATTGTTTTTTCTAGCCTTGACACCTGTCATTGATTTAATTTTATTGGTTGCTACGGGTATAGACTTGTATCGTGGTGCGACTGCTACCAAAGTGCATGCAATTGCTGCTGTGTATATTGGAATCTCTATCGCATACGGTAGAAGTATGATTGAATGGGCTGATATACGCTTTCAATATTATGTGATGAAACAAGGATCGAAACCAGTTAAAAGATTTGGCATCGATTATGCGAAACACTACTTTAAAAGTTGGGGACAACATGTGCTTGCCTTTCTAATAGGTGCTGGGATTTTACTCGTCCTAATCTATTTAATTAACGATTTTTCCCGGACAGAAGTGTTGGTTGGGTTTCTAAAATTATGGACACTTGTGTTAGGTATTGATTTTGTGATTGCCATAAGCAATTTTATTTGGCCAAAAAGGGCAAAGGGGTAACAATTTAAAATACCGCAAACGGGCGCGATTGTTTAAGATCATCGGTAGAAAATGATCAAACTTTATTCCAAACCAACATTAGTCCCTCATATTTCCAAACGTTGACCAAAAAATAAAAATATGGTATGTTTACTTTAGATTAGTTATATATTGAATGCATATTCAGTATATATAAAGTATAGTACTTAACTGAATTGCATAAACTAAAAAAGACGAGATGCGTCAACATCCCGTCCCATAACTGCTACTGTCAAGGTGGTTGTTATTATGCATTATCTTTTTCTTTTAGACCCACGCTTGTACTTTGGTCGGTGAAGCGCGGGTTTTTTGTTGTCTTTTTTTTCGAATTGCTTTCTCAGTGCGTATGCTGAAAGCTCACGCACAACTGCTCTTGCAATTTCTTTTAAAAGTTCAAACAAAAATTCCATGTTATATCACCCCCTTTCCTTCCAAATGGAAAGAAGGGATAATAACAAGCCCACCTTCACACGATATACAGTTATACTTCTATTTTATCATATTCCTATTCATTTAAATAGAGAATCCACAATGATACATTCATTTTCGAATAATCTAGTTTACTATAATTAAAATATGTTTACTTGAAGGTTTTTACACTTACCCTTAAATTTTATTAGAAACAGTAATTGTTTTTTGAATTTTACAATATTTATTTATCAAGTTTTATTGATTTTAAAAACCTGTGGTATATGTTACCATTTTATTAACCTATTAGATAAATTATTCTAATAAGTTAATAAAATGATAAGGGGGATTATTTATGTCAAAGTCAAAAATTAAAAAGATAGTTGGGGCGCTAAGTTTAACATCTGCATTACTTATTTCTGCAATGCCGGCAAGTGCTGGTTCAGGATTAATATGGGTTAGAGACAAATACCCTAATGCATATGAATTTGATTATAATGGCGCTAAGGGGACAGTTAAAATTTTTTACAGAGATAAAAAAGGGAATACAAAAACAAAGATAGAAAAATGCTATATGGATAACAACACATGTTATGTACCAGATAAATGATAAAAAAAGCACTCAATTCGAGTGCTTTTTTTACCTTGAATAAAATCGTCTTAAATTTCTCATTACCCCTCCATTATTTTCCATATATAGTATGTATGTTACTTTTTTTGTATTTTAAGAGAATTTTTCCGGAACACACTCAAAAAAAGGGCTCTCAAATTCGTTTATAAAGAACATTGGTTATGTGGGTAATGCAATAAGATTCGAGTGTTAAAAAGCTCCTCAAAAACAAAAACAGACCCCTTATAACGTTTTTTCATTTTTCAGGGATCTATTCTCTCTAGAATTCTATTCTTCTATGTCTTCTTTTACTTCTGCGGATAAAATGTCTTCAGCAAATTTCTTGTAGCCATTATACCCTTTCTTTTCGGCCTTTTTCTTTATAGCTTCTAATACCTTTTCATCAAGGTATAGACTTAAATGCTGCTTTTTTTCTTTCGACTCCTCTTTTGATCTATTTTCAATTCTTTCTTTGAAAATTTCCAAATCCTTTTTTAAGTACAATCGTTCAGTAGATTTCCCTTTAGCAATCTCTTTGAAGGGCAATATCCCATCTTTAGCTGCATTATGAACGTATGTCTTAGATTTGTTTAGAAATTCAGCAGCTTCTTTTAACGTTAAACGACCTTTGTATAATTCCTCTAGCTTTGTTACATCTTTTTGCTCAAAGCGATATCCCCCATCTGCTTTCCAGGTAGCGAGATTGATAGGTTCGATGTGTTTATACTTAATTAAATAGCCTAATTGACTATTTGTTAAACCTACTCTGTCGCATACCTCTTCTAAAGATAAATAGTCCATATCTCACCTCATCCGAAACTTTCATTCTAGCTGTTGTTTACATTTTCTTAGTTGATACTTTGTTAAACCTGTTTCTTTTACTACATCTGTGATTGAGTACTCCTTATACTGCAGATACTTGAATGGATTTTCCATATAACGTTCACGTACCTTATTAAATGTACTCTTTTTCGATAAAGAATTCAATTGCTCTCCTTTCTCTCGGATGGAATCGAAAATGGGACAACCTTTGCAATGTTTGTAGTTTCTTTGTTTTGTCTGTTCTTGCTCATCTGTACAATTCATTGATAGGTTGTTCAGAGGGCAAGTTGAACAATGGGTATTTTCTAAATTATAGATTTCATGTAAAATTTTCCGACGAATATTACTCAAAAATGTCTCCTCCTATCGCACTTAGAACGAAATGTACAAAAAAATCAGGTTAAACATTTCTATTATATAATATCTAAATAGAAATGTTAAATATTATGGCTAAAATATTTATTTAATCGATTCTATTTATACCACAATAAATAATCTATTTATTGTGGTATAATAAGAATCATAAAAGTTTATATAAAATATATGTGTGTCATTTCATTCTATTAAAGGGTGTGTGTAAATTTGAATATTATAAATTACGAACATAATAATCAAATTGTAAAATCCGAATCAGATTTTTTTGATAGCAGTCATTTCGAAAAAATTATGGGCATGGGCATTCGAAATATTGACTATTCCCAATTAAGCGAAGAATCATTAGTTTATTTATTTTTACACGATGAGCCTTCTTTAACGAAAAAAAGAAGTGAGCGAACAAAAAAACTGTATCTGCATGATCTTTCTCATTTTCTTCGTTACATAAAAGAAACAATCGGAACCATTCAGGAGTTATCCCATAATGAGATGGAAATCTACTTCTATCAACTAAGTAAGAAGTATGCGGCCACCACATTACGTCGAAAGAAAACAGTGGTTCAGCAGTTTTTAAAATATGTGTATGATAACAATGGACTCTCTGACAACTTTAGTAGTCGTCTCAAAAAAGTATCTGTAAAAAAAGAAGAGCTAGTCAACCGCGATCTATTTCCAGAGGAAGTGAACGAAATTTTAGATACATTAAAAAGAACAAATTTCTTTATGTATTCCTTGTTCTTCCTCCTTACCACTACTGGTCTACGAATTGAAGAAGTCGCAAATGCAAAATGGGCTGATCTTGCGTTCCACCCTTCT
>NZ_NWUW01000023.1 GCF_002746455.1 Bacillus fungorum
CCGCTAACTTCATAAGAGCAAGCTCTTAATCCATTCGCTCGACTTGCATGTATTAGGCACGCCGCCAGCGTTCATCCTGAGCCAGGATCAAACTCTCCAATAAAGTTAGTTTGTCTAGCATCTAAAAATAAAAATTGACGTTTCACGTTGTTTGTTTCGTTCAGTTTTCAAAGAACTACTTGGTCGCTCATTTGCGACTTCCTTATGTTAACATCTTCGTTTTTCGATGTCAACTAAGTTTTTCAATTTCTTTTTTGTCGTTTTCTGCGTTTCCGCATCAGCGACGGTTATTAATTTATCATATAGTAACCATTAACGTCAACACTTTTTAATAAAAAGTTCTTTTTCTTACATAACGAATACATTCCTCTGCATTAGCAACTCTTCGAAACAAACAAAAAATGATTTTATATCTTTCTTCCATTGCTTTTTTTACAACGTCATGAATACGTTCATCTTCAAAATCAAATAAAAGTTCTTCTAACTCTCTCTTCAATATGTATTCCATTTCTATTTTCTCTTCTTTCGTTAACATAAATCCAAGCAACTCATCACCTCAATCATTTCTTACAGAGCGATAAACGTTCCGCTCGTTTTCATTTAACAAAATCCTATCATCCATTATATCCACTACTTACGATATTAATCCCTTGTTCTCTTTTTTATATTTACAGCATATATGTAACTGAAAAGGATTGGACAAAGGGGCGTAATATTATGTTTTTCTTTTTTATTACGAGTAAAAGAAATTTTAAACACATTAGCTTAATAGTGATACTTTCCTTATTTACAGCATGGCTACTCTTTTTGAAAACATATTCACACGAGTCTGCTTTTTCAACTGCTACAGGACCTAAGGTTATTTACAAAGGCGACACCTCAAAAAAACAAGTTGCATTCACATTTGATATTAGTTGGGGAGACAAAAAAGCAATTCCAATCCTTGATACACTTAAAGAAAGAGACATTAAGAATGCAACCTTCTTCCTTTCTGCTGCATGGGCAGAAAGACACCCTGATGTTGTTGAACGCATCATAAAAGATGGACATGAAATCGGTAGTATGGGTTATAATTACACGTCCTACACTTCTCTTGAGACAAATGAAATACGAAGAGATCTTTTGCGAGCACAAGATGTTTTTACAAAACTCGGTGTGAAACAAGTCAAGCTATTACGTCCACCTAGTGGGGACTTTGACAAAGCAACACTTAAAATAGCAGAATCACTCGGATACACTGTCGTTCATTGGAGTAATAACTCAAACGACTGGAAAAACCCTGGTGTAAACAATATCGTTTCCACCGTCTCTAATAATTTAAAAGGTGGAGATATCGTCTTATTACACGCATCCGATTCTGCCCTTCAAACAAATAAAGCATTACCACTGCTCCTACAAAAATTAAAGAGTGACGGATATGAGCAAATATCCGTATCACAACTTATTTCCAACACAAGTACGAAAAGTGAAGATGTACAGTAACTCTATTCCCTCGTGCCTTCACACATAAAAAGCTCTACTACCTTTCATTAAGGTAATAGAGCTTTTTTCATCCCGTTCAACTACTCTGCGTAAAAGCTCTCTTAATTAGGCCGACTTACTCGTCTTTCCTTTCCAATTAAACGATGTAATATAAGTAACTGATATGCGTTACATAATAAAAGTGGTATCACCATTAAATATAACCAATCTGTATCATTAATTCGAAGAGCTGGTACCCACTCAAGAATTGTTACAACAACCATAAAGAACAAGGCGGGCACAAATGCTTTGTTATTCGTTTCTTTACTTTTTATGTAAGCAACAATCGCCCCAAACACAAATAACACACCCGCAACAAGTATGTTATTTCCTAATGAAACTTCCCCATTTGCAATCAACACAGATCTTAAATACACGAAATCAAATAAAACGAATGCAATAAAAAAGAGCTGGACTGCATTCCATAAAGAAGTTGATCGGAACATACCTAGTCCAAAACGATGGATTGTTAAGTAGGCAAAAAATCCCATTTGACTTATAACACTAAAAATAAACCCTACACCCATCAACCAGAAGGAAACTGCTAGAATTTCCTTTCCGTCGAAATTTTGAAAAAATTTAACATACTTGTCCCACTCTAAAACGAACCCAATAATGACCGTACTAATCCCACCAAGAAACAACGTCGTAAAAAATAGTCGTACCCACTTGCGGCTATTCACAACACATCCCCCATTATCCTTATATTTCTAATTAAATTGTATCAATGACAATTTCAAAAAGCTAGCCATGTTCATGTATAAATTTCTTAAAGATATTTATATTAAAAAGAGAGAACTGTGCTGAAAGGAGTTCCAACTTATGAAACGGATGCTGCTCGTTTTGACCTCTTCTTTTCTATTTCTTGTACTTGTAGCATGTGCACAAGGAAAAGAAGCAAAGTCCGAACTTGATTATGATCAAACGAAGAAAATGATTGTTGATATTTTAAAAACTGATCAAGGTAAGAAAGCTATTCAAGATGTGTTAACTGATGAAAAAATGAAACAAGCACTCATACTAGATGAAACAGTAGTAAAAAAAACGATTGAAGATGCAATGGTATCCGACAAAGGGCAACAATTCTGGGAAAAGCTCTTTAAAGACCCTGAGTTCTCATCGAAATTCGCTAAAAGTATGGGAAAAGAACAAACAGCCTTAATGAAAACATTACTAAAAGACCCTGAATACCAAGCAGGCGTTATAGAAATTATGAAAAACCCTGAAGTAGAAAAAATGATGTTACAAACGATGAAAAGTAAAGAATACCGTCAATATTTACAACAAGTACTCACAGAAACCGCTGAAAGCCCACTCTTCCAAGCTAAGATGATTGATATTATTAGTAAAGGTGTTCAAAAAGCCGAAAAAAGTGGTTCTGATAAAAAAGAAGCAGGCGGTGAAGGTGGTTCCCAAGGTGGCAAAAAGGAACAACAATAATGTTAATGATGAGTGGACAATATATGTATCGTCCACCCATCATTATTTTATTTTTGCGCAACAGCTACTTTATCAATTACTGTCTCAGCTATCTTGCGATAAATAAGACCTGTCGTATGTGTATCTTCATATACTGACGGCGCAAAGTCTTCTTTATTCCAATCGGGTTGTTGAAGCGGGATTCGGCCAAGTACTTCTGTTTGAAGTTCTGTAGCCAATTTATCTCCTCCACCTCTTCCAAACACATATTCTTTTTCACCAGTTGTTTTACTTTCAAAATAAGCCATATTTTCAACAACACCAAGAATACTATGTTCTGTACGTAAAGCCATAGCTCCAGCACGTGCTGCTACAAATGCCGCTGTTGGATGCGGCGTTGTTACAATAATCTCTTTACAAGCCGGCAACATTGAATGTAAGTCTAGCGCAACATCACCTGTACCCGGTGGTAAATCTAAAACTAAATAGTCTAAATCGCCCCATTCTACTTCTGTGAAGAAGTGATTTAACATTTTCCCAAGCATAGGTCCTCTCCAAATAACCGGTGCATTATCCTCTACAAAGAACCCCATTGAGATTACCTTTACACCTAGACGCTCTACTGGAACTATTTTATCTCCTCTTACAACAGGACGTTTTTCTATTCCCATCATATCCGGTACGCTAAAACCATAAATATCAGCATCAATGATACCAACCTTTTTCCCTAGACGAGCTAGAGCAATGGCAAGGTTAACAGAAACTGTGGATTTTCCGACTCCACCTTTTCCACTCGCTACTGCTAAAAATGTCGTTTTTGAATTTGGTGACAATAAAGATTCAGTTTGCTCTTCTTCCTGCTCCGGTGCAAACTGAGCTAATTCCTCTTCTGTAAATTCTGCAAAGCGAAGCCCTACTGTTGCTGCTCCTAGTTCTTTTACTAACTTTACAATTCCAGATTGCAATTGCATTTGTTCCGCTGTACCGGTTTTGACGATTGCAATTTTAACACTTACATGTTCCTTCTCAGGCTTGACTGTTACCTCTTTAATTGACCCTGTTTCTTTTAACGTTTTATGTAAAAACGGATCTACAATCCCTTCTAATGCTTCCACTACTTGCTCTCTCGTTACCATAATTAGCCCAGCCCCCTGTATGAAAAATAACGTAATGTTAATTAAATGTATCTCTCTTTATTTTTGAAATAAATGCGTTTACATTTCCAGTATAACATATTTTCGGAAAACTTCGTTAACGAGAGAAACTCAAAAAAATCCCCCTTATTCTGGAGGATTTCCTTTTTCCGTGAAATAACGTAATATCCCACGATATACTGCAGCCGCTACCTTTTGCTGATATTTCTCCGAATTTAACATATACCTTTCATTTACATTCGATAAAAAGCCAGCTTCAATTAAAGCGCCTGGTGTTTTCGCATACTTTAATAAATACACATGAGAAATTGTTTTAGCAGAACGATTCGTATTCTCTAAACTCGTTCTCAATTCAGCTTGTATAAATTTCGCAGCACGTTCATTTTCAATCGAAGAACGGTAATAGAACGTTTGTGCGCCTTTCGATCCACTACTAGTTAAAGCATTCAGATGAATACTCGCAAAAAAGTCTACATCAGGTTTATTAATAATCTCTACACGTTTTTTTAAATCCTCTGCTTTACGTCTACTATATGATTTTGTATCTTTCTGAGCTAAATCATAATCTCCATCACGTGTTAAAATAACTAGCGCACCTTGTTCTTGTAAATAATCTTGTACCTTCTTTGTAATCTCAAGCGTAATATCTTTTTCTACAATATCCTTTCCACCAACAGCCCCTCCGTCTGGTCCACCATGCCCAGCATCTAATACAATCACTTTCCCTGATAAGGGTAAATTCCAAGCTCGCCAAGATTTTGTAATTTGAAATTCTTGTTTGACTAAAAAAAACAAAACAACCGCAGCGAGTGAAAAAGAGATAATTCGAATTCTCTTCATACCTTTCCTCCTCCAGCTAGTCCCTCTAATTACTTATATGGGACAAGAGGAAAGTTTATGCTTGTCTTAATGAAGCTTTAATCGATATCTTCTTTCACCTTTTTCATATCCTTCCTGCCACCATAAGCCGATAAACTGCTGGCAAGATTCAAAAAGTAATTCCTCATCTTGTAACTTAATTTCCCGCATGGTCATGCTCGTTAAAAATTGAAATAATGTTTCCGTTAATTGTTGCTCTTCTTCTAAAGCTCTATATTTCACGTCAAAGAACGATTCGCCATAATAACCAAATTTACTATATCTCGCTCCTAATAAATACGATTCTATCCCTAATTCAATGCAGTAATCTTCATACTGACGATGAAGCTCCTGCATCTGAAAGGCATCCCTAATATTTGAACGTAATGTTTTTAATGATAATTCCCGCAGCATCTTCCGTTCATATTTCAACTGCTTTTCTTTTTGTTTTTCTTGTAAGTTGACAATGACATTCATAGTACTTATAAACCTCCCTACTACGTATTAGTCTAAACTTCTAAAGAAGAAGCATACGCGAGCGGATAGCACTAAAATATTCCAAACTACAAAAATTGCAAAAGAGGAATGAAACACAAAAAACCCCAACCAAAATGGTTGGGGTTTGTAGTTCGCAAAAATTAACGTTTTGAGAACTGAGGTGCACGACGTGCGCCTTTAAGACCGTATTTTTTACGCTCTTTCATACGTGCGTCACGAGTTAATAGACCTGCACGTTTTAGTGTTAGACGGTATTCTGGATCAGCTTTTAATAAAGCGCGAGAAATACCGTGACGAATAGCACCAGCTTGACCAGTGTATCCACCACCATTTACGTTTACAAGTACATCGTAGTTACCTAAAGTTTCTGTTGCAACTAGAGGTTGTTTCACTACTTCACGTAATGCAGCAAATGGGATATAGTTTTCAAAATCACGACCGTTAATGATAACGCGTCCTTCGCCTGGAACTAGGCGTACGCGCGCTACTGAACTCTTACGACGTCCAGTGCCATAGTATTGAACCTGTGCCAAAGTAAGCCCTCCTTTAATTAATTATCCGCGAAGTTCGTAAACTTCTGGTTTTTGTGCTTGGTGTGGATGCTCTGCTCCAGCATACACGTTTAGTTTCTTAGAAACTTGACGGCCTAAGCGTCCTTTTGGAAGCATGCCTTTAATTGCAAGCTCTAACATTTGTACAGGGTAGTTTGTACGCATTTCTAGAGCTGTTCTTTGTTTAAGTCCACCTGGGTGGTTAGTGTGACGGTAGTAAATTTTATCGTTTAATTTATTACCTGTTAAATGAATTTTCTCAGCGTTAATAATAATTACATGATCACCCGTGTCAACGTGTGGTGTAAATGTAGGTTTGTTTTTACCGCGTAAAATGGATGCTACTTCACTAGCAAGGCGACCTAAAGTTTGACCTTCAGCATCAACCACATACCATTTACGCTCAACTTCGTTAGCTTTTGCCATAAAAGTCGTACGCATGTGTTTCCCTCCTCGTTATCTTTTCCATAGAAAAAATCTATTGTTTATCTTAAACACGATTTCCTTCCGGGGCTAATCGTGGTTTTAGAAACAATACCATATGTTATGATATACTTTTGAGTTTCTAATGTCAAGCAAATGTTACACCAGGATTAGTTGTTATAGTTTACCTGCCATAAGTAAAGCCCATGACCTGGAGCCATCTTTCCAGCAAACTGACGATTTTGTTTGGCTAGAATCTCTGGAATGCTATCCGGATCAAGCTTTCCTTGCCCTACGCTCAGTAACGTACCAACAATAATTCTGACCATATTATATAAAAATCCATTACCTACAAAACGAAAAATTAATTCATCATCTTGCTCAATTAGCTCAATTTCATAAATTGTTCGCACTTTATCTTTTTTGTCAGTTTTTGCCGAACAAAAAGAAGTGAAATCATGCGTTCCAATAAAATACGGGATCGCTTTTCTTATAGAGTTGATTTCGAGCGGATATGGATATTGATATACGTAATTTCTACGGAATACATCCGCAGTCTTTGATAATAATACACGATAACGATATTCTTTTCTCTCAACACCGTAACGCGCATGAAATTCTTCTGTTTTTTTCTCTACCTGTCTGATAACAATATCATCTGGCAACATTGTGTTTAATGCATTACTCCATTGCCACTCTTCAAGAGACAACGGTGTATCAAAGTGTATCACTTGTCCTTTAGCATGAACGGTAGAATCCGTCCTGCCTGATGCCTGAACGCGAACAAGTTCTCCTTTATGCAATTTCTGTAAAGCTTTCTCTATTTCTTGTTGAACAGTACGATGCTGCGGCTGAATTTGATAACCACAAAAATGCATGCCATCATATGCAACCGTACATTTTATTCTATCCATTTCTCTATTCTCCATTACGATCGCACCCATGCCAAAATACAAGCTAAACAAAGTAAGCTTATAATCGTTACTGTATCGCTTGTTTTCCAGCGCAGTTGCCTAAATTTAGTACGTCCTTCGCCACTTTGGTATCCACGAGCTTCCATAGCAATTGCTAAGTCCTCTGCGCGCTTAAAAGCACTGATAAATAGAGGAACGAGTAGTGAAATGATAGCTTTCATCCTATCCTTTATCGGTCCCCCTGCGAAATCAATACCACGTGACGCTTGTGCCTTCATTATTTTACTCGTTTCATCCATTAATGTCGGGATAAAACGAAGAGAAATTGACATCATTAATGCGATTTCATGAACAGGAACTTTTATACGCTTCAGCGGCTTTAATAACGTCTCCAAACCATCTGTAATCTCAATAGGTGTCGTCGTTAACGTTAATAATGTCGTCATTAAAATAATAACGAAGAATCGTATAGAAATGTATATCCCTTGCTCTAATCCTTTTTCATGTATCGAAAACCAACCAAGCTGGAATAGTACTTCCCCTTCTTTATTTGTAAAAATATGCAGGAAAAATGTAAAAAGAAAAATCCATAGAATTGGTTTTAAGCCCGAAAGTACATAACGAATCGGCACTTTTGCAAAAAATAAAGCAATGAGTGCATATAAAAATAAAAATCCATATGAAATCGCATTATTTGCTAAGAAAACAACAAATACATATAAAAAGACAATCAGCAGCTTCGTACGTGGATCAAGTTGATGAATAAGAGAATTCCCTGGAATATACCTTCCAATAATCAACTGCTGCATGATTCATGACCACCTTTTCGTAACACCTGCACAACTTCATGAGTAAGATCCTCTAAAGATAAGGTAGACTTTGGGATTGAAATGCCAAACTTCTCTTCAATTGCACGTTTATACTTTAAAGACATAGGAAGGTCCACGCCAATTTTCTCTAGTTCATCAGCATGTGAAAATACTTCCTCTGCACTTCCTTGCAAAAAGACCGTTCCTTTATGCATGACTACAATCTGCGCCGCATACTTAGCAGCATCCTCCATATTATGTGTTACTAGGATAACTGTAAGACCTTTCTCCTTATGTAGCTTATAAAACATCTCCATAAGTTCATTCTGCCCTTTTGGATCTAGTCCTGCTGTAGGTTCATCTAATACAAGCACTTCGGGTTCCATCGCCAATACGCCTGCTATCGCAACACGCCTCATTTGCCCACCACTTAACTCGAACGGTGAACGTGTTAACAGTTCTGGTTCTAACCCTACAAGTTCAATTGCCTCTCTTGCCTTTTGCTTCGCTTCTTCTACAGATAACCCAAAATTAGTAGGGCCGAAACAAATATCTTTCTCCACAGTCTCTTCAAACAACTGATGTTCTGGGAATTGAAAGACAACCCCTACCTTTTTACGTAGTGGCTTTAGCTTTTTTTCTTTCTTTCCTGCCGAAATGAAATGTTCACCAATTTGAACTGTGCCATTTGTCGGCTGCAATAAACCATTTAAATGTTGAATCATCGTCGACTTACCTGAACCAGTATGACCGATAATGGCATAATAGCCCCCACTTGGAAACGACACGTCTACATCATA
Source organism: Bacillus fungorum (assembly GCF_002746455.1). Taxonomy (GTDB): domain Bacteria; phylum Bacillota; class Bacilli; order Bacillales; family Bacillaceae_G; genus Bacillus_A; species Bacillus_A fungorum. Next base: position 8,948 of record NZ_NWUW01000023.1, read on the forward strand.
AAGTGCGCGTCTTTCAAATGGAGTTTTATATTGATAACGATGTTCTACTTTTTGGAATGTAATCTCCAAAGTTCGTTCACCAAGCTTTCCATTGTAAGATGCGTATTTTGCAAGAGAATTTCATTTCTTTTTAATAATTCTGCTATTTTCACTGAAAATGGTACATCTAATCCAATTTCTTGGAGCATATGAGAGGACTTGAAAATTTGTTCTGGGGTCCCTTCCTCTAATATCTCTCCCTTATTTAAAATAATGACACGGTCTGATTGTGCCGCTTCTTCTAAATCGTGCGTAATGGATAACACGGTAATACCTTTTTGATTAACAAGTTGCCTAACCGTTTCTACTACTTCACGTCTCCCTTGAGGATCTAGCATTGACGTTGCTTCATCTAATATCAAAATAGATGGCTGAAGTGCTAAAACGCCTGCTATTGCCACTCGCTGCTTTTGCCCACCAGATAACGAATGAGGCTCATCATTAAGAAAATCTTCCATACGGACAAGTCTTAAAGCCTGATCTAATCTTTCTACCATTTGCTCTCTTGGCATTCCGATATTCTCTAAGCCGAAGACAACGTCATCTTGCACTGTCGTTCCAACAAATTGATTGTCTGGGTTTTGAAATACCATCCCAATTTGTTTTCGAACATCCCATACCGTTTCCTCTGACAAAACCATTGTATCATTTACTGTAATTGTCCCTGCTTCCGGCAAAAACAAACCATTCAATAATTTTGCAAGTGTAGACTTCCCTGAACCGTTTTGTCCAATAACAGATACCCATTCTCCTTCATATAAGGAGAATGAAACATCTTTTAATGCATAAGTGGCTGCACCAGGATATTGAAATGATATATTTTCTGTCCGAAGTTTCTCTTTTTTCAATACAAGGCACCCTTTCCTTCGCCAAGTAAGCCTATTTTTATATTTAAAAAAAAGGGCCATGACCAGTTTCTTGAAAAGAACTGTCCTGCCCTTTTAATTATCATTATACTAACTCGATAATTACCATTGGTGCTGCGTCTCCGCGACGTGGACCAATTTTTGCAATACGAGTGTATCCGCCTTGGCGCTCAGCATAGCGTGGAGCTACATCAGCGAATAGTTTTTGAAGTGCATCTTGACCAGTCTCAGCGTTAGCTACTTCATTGCGAATGAAAGCTGCTGCTTGACGACGAGCATGAAGATCTCCGCGTTTACCTAAAGTGATCATTTTTTCCACTACAGAACGAAGTTCTTTTGCACGAGTTTCTGTCGTTTGGATGCGCTCGTTGATAATTAAATCAGTAGCTAAATCACGTAACATAGCTTTACGTTGCGCACTTGTACGGCCTAATTTTCTGTATGCCATTCGTAGTTCCCTCCTTTGTTGATGGGTTTAAATCCTCAGTCGTCTTTACGTAAACCTAAACCTAATTCCTCAAGTTTATGTTTAACTTCTTCTAAGGATTTACGTCCTAAGTTACGAACTTTCATCATATCTTCTTCTGTTTTGTTCGCAAGCTCTTGTACAGTATTAATTCCTGCACGTTTTAGGCAATTATAAGAACGAACAGAAAGGTCTAGTTCTTCGATAGTCATCTCAAGAACTTTCTCTTTTTGATCTTCTTCCTTCTCGACCATAATCTCAGCATTTTGTGCTTCATCAGTTAAACCAACAAAGATATTTAAATGCTCAGTTAAGATTTTGGCACCTAAAGAGATAGCTTCTTTTGGCCCGATGCTTCCATCCGTCCATACATCAAGCGTAAGCTTATCATAATTAGCCACTTGTCCGACACGTGTCTTTTCCACTTGGTAAGTCACACGTGATACTGGAGTATAAATAGAATCAATAGGAATTACTCCTATTGGTTGATCTTCGCTTTTATTTGCATCAGCTGGCGTATACCCACGGCCACGCTTTGCAGTTAAACGCACGCGGAAATGCGCATCTTTTGCTAACGTTGCAATGTGTAAATCTGGATTTAAGATTTCTACATCACTATCGTGAGTAATATCAGCAGCTGTGACAATACCTTCGCCCTGCACATCAATTTCCAACGTCTTCTCTTCTTCAGAGTAGATTTTAAGAGCTAACTTTTTCAAGTTTAAGATGATCGTCGTAACGTCTTCTACTACGCCCTCAACTGTTGAAAATTCATGTAATACGCCATCGATTTGGATAGCAGTAACAGCGGCACCAGGGAGTGAGGATAAAAGAATACGACGTAAGGAGTTACCCAAAGTAGTACCATATCCACGCTCAAGCGGTTCAATTACGAATTTACCATATTTAGCATCTTCGTTAAGTTCAACCGTTTCGATTTTCGGCTTTTCGATTTCAATCATTAACTAAACCCTCCTTCAAAACGTCGAAACCCCGGTTAAACAAAGGTATAACCCCTGTCTAACCGAAAGTCCCCCTTAGGCAGTTCCCGATTGTGCACAACAAGCGATGTTTCTGTACGAAATTTCTCGATAATGCATCATATCCATTATAGACAAAAGGGAAAATTCTATACAGAAAAATTACACACGACGACGTTTTGGTGGACGACATCCATTATGAGGAACTGGAGTAACATCTCTAATTGCTGTTACTTCTAGACCTGCAGCTTGAAGAGCACGAATTGCAGCTTCACGACCAGCACCAGGACCTTTAACAGTAACCTCTAAAGTTTTTAAACCGTGTTCCATTGCAGCTTTAGCAGCAGTTTCAGCAGCCATTTGCGCAGCGAATGGAGTAGATTTACGAGATCCACGGAAACCAAGTGCACCAGCACTAGACCAAGAAAGTGCGTTACCGTGAGTATCTGTAAGTGTTACGATTGTGTTGTTGAAAGTAGAACGAATATGAGCTATACCAGCTTCAATATTCTTTTTCACACGTTTTTTACGAGTGTTTGTTTTACGTGCCATTGTTAGTTCAACCTCCTTTACTTATTATTTCTTTTTATTTGCTACTGTACGACGTGGACCTTTACGTGTACGAGCATTGTTTTTAGAGTTTTGACCACGAACTGGTAAACCACGACGGTGACGAAGACCACGGTAAGAACCGATCTCCATTAGACGTTTGATGTTAAGAGATACTTCACGACGAAGGTCTCCCTCAACTTTAATACGATCGATGATATCACGGATACGTCCTAATTCGTCTTCCGTTAAATCACGAACTCGTGTTTCTTCAGAAATACCTGCTTCAGCAAGAATTTTTTCAGCAGTTGTGCGACCAATGCCGAATACGTAAGTTAAAGAAATAACAACGCGTTTGTCTCGAGGAATATCTACACCTGCGATACGTGCCATTACGAATGCACCTCCTTCTGATTAACCTTGTTTTTGTTTATGTTTAGGGTTTTCACAAATAACCATTACTTTTCCACGTCTACGAATAACTTTACATTTTTCGCAGATTGGTTTAACTGACGGTCTTACTTTCATGTCTCGAACCTCCTTAAAGATTACGGAGTGCTATATTATTTAAAACGGTACGTAATACGACCACGATTTAAATCGTACGGAGATAATTCTACCGTAACTTTGTCTCCTGGTAAAATACGAATGAAGTTCATACGGATTTTACCAGAAACGTGAGCCAATACGACATGCCCATTCTCTAATTCTACTTTGAACATAGCATTTGGCAACGTTTCAAGAACGGTACCTTCGACTTCAATTACATCATCTTTAGCCATTCAATAGTTCTCCCTTCTTCAAATCAGTAACATTTTACACTGCTCTGAAATCCCGGAGAGCCAGCTACTTATAAAGTGGTAAGGATTTCGTATCCTGCTTCTGTAAGAGCAATCGTGTGCTCAAAATGGGCACACCATTTACCATCTACCGTTACCACTGTCCAGTCATCAGATAGTGTTTTTACATATCGTCTTCCTTGATTCACCATCGGTTCAACACAGATGACCATTCCCGGCTTTAATCTAGGGCCTCTATTTGGTGGACCATAGTGCGGGATTTGAGGGTCCTCATGTAAGTCTTGCCCGATTCCGTGACCAACATACTCCCTAACGATCGAGAATCCATTCTCTTCAACATGGGTTTGAACCGCATGTGAGATATTTGATAATCTCTCGCCTGGTTTTACTTGTTCTAGACCAAGATACAACGATTTTTCTGTGACATCAAGTAGCTTTTGAACAGATTCAGAAATGTTTCCAACTGGATACGTCCATGCAGAATCTCCATGGTACCCATTGTATTTCGCACCAATATCGATACTGATGATATCGCCCTCTTTGAGCTTGCGCTTCCCTGGAATTCCGTGTACAAGCTCTTCATTTACAGAAGCACATATGCTCCCCGGAAATCCGTTGTATCCTTTAAAAGATGGCGTAGCACCATATTTTTGAATCGTCTTTTCCGCTATTTGATCGAGCTCTTTCGTTGTAATTCCTGGAGTAATGTGCTGTTTCAACTCTTGATGAGTTAAAGCAACGATCCTGCCAGCTTCTCGCATGATTTCTATCTCGCGAGGAGTTTTGCAGATTATCATTACGCTAAGCCTCCGATGAGAACATCGATATCAGCAAATACTTTATTGATATCTTGCTCACCATTAATGCTTTGTAAGTAACCAAGCTCTTCGTAGAAATCAAGCAAAGGTTTTGTTTGCTTAATATTTACATCTAAGCGATTCGCTACAGTTTCTTCATTGTCATCAGAACGTTGATATAATTCGCCACCACATTTATCGCACACATCAGCTTTTGCTGGTGGATTGAATTCTAAGTGGTAAGTCGCACCGCACTCTTTACAAATGCGACGGCCTGTAAGGCGTTTTAATAACAACCCTGAATCCACATTAATGTTTAAAACATAGTCGATTTTTTTGCCAAGATCTTTCATAATTTCTTCAAGAGCTGATGCTTGTGCAACAGTTCGTGGGAAACCGTCTAGTAAGAAACCTCTTACGCAGTCGTCTTGACTCAAACGTTCACGAACGATTCCGATTGTAACTTCATCTGGAACAAGTGCACCTTTATCAATAAAAGATTTTGCTTGTAGACCCATTTCAGTTTCAGCCTTCATAGCTGCACGGAACATATCTCCTGTTGAAATGTGAGGGATGTTATACTTGGCAACAATCTGTTCGGCTTGTGTACCTTTACCAGCACCAGGAAGCCCCATTAAAATTAAGTTCATCCTTGTTCCCCCTCAGAGTACATGAGCATGTAGGGAAGACAATACTTCCCACTTACTCACTGCTTGATAAACCCTTTGTAATGGCGTTTTACCAGTTGGCTTTCTAGCTGCTTCATTGTTTCTAAAGCAACGCCGACAACGATTAACATACTCGTTCCACCAATCTGTGCAGATGGAGGAAGATTTCCCAGCTTCGTAAAGATAACTGGTAAGATTGCAATCGCTGCTAGGAAAATTGATCCTACAAAGGTCAAACGATACAAGATTTTTGTTAGATATTGTTCTGTATTCTTACCCGGACGAATACCTGGAACATATCCACCTTGTTTGTTTAGATTCTCTGACATTTGCTCTGGATTAACCTGAACAAACGCATAGAAATATGTGAAGGCTACAATGAGCGCAACATATATGATCATTCCCACTGGGTGAGAATAGTTAAAGTTTGCAATAATCCACTGCGATACATCATGTTTCGGGAAGAACTGTGCAATAGTCGGAGGCGTAATTAAGAATGAAACAGCAAAAATTACTGGAATAACACCAGCACTATTTACCTTAAGCGGTAAATGTGTGTTTTGTGCTCCAGCATAACCGCCATTTCCTCCTGTTACACGCTTCGCATATTGAATTGGGATCTTTCTAACAGCCTGTTGAATGAAAATAACACCCACAATAACTGCTAGCACAGCTAGTAAGATCAATGCAACTTTAACGATACTCATGAACAATTGATCTCCGATATTTTGAAACTGTTGCTGATACACTTGAGATATAACACTTGGGATCGCTGCGGCAATACCACCAAAGATAAGGATGGAAATACCATTACCTACACCTTTAGCTGTAATCTGTTCACCTAACCACATTAAAAATGCAGTACCAGCAGTCAGTACCGTAGCAATGTATAAATAAGTGCTCCAACCAGGATTCAAAATTAATTGCCCACCTACCATACCGTTAAAACCGATTGACATACCAAACCCCTGAATAAACGCAAGAACAATTGTAAAATAACGCGTGAATTGCGTTAGTTTACGACGGCCCATTTCACCTTGCTTCGACCATTCCGAAAATTTAGGAACAACATCCATCTGCAATAATTGCACGATGATGGATGCTGTAATATACGGCATGATTCCCATCGCAAAGATGGAGAAGTTTTTCAAGGCTCCACCGCCAAATGTATTTAGAATACCTAAAGCATTTAATTGATCTTGTGCTTTCAGTACGTCTCCATTTGTAAATGGCACGGGGATAAACGTGCCAATCCTGAATACGATTAACATCGCTAAAGTGAATAATATTTTACGTCTTATCTCAGCAACGCGCATAAAGTTGGAGATTGTACGAAACATTAGATCACCTCAACTGATCCGCCAGCTGCTTCAATTGCTTCTTTAGCACTTGAAGAGAACTTGTGCGCTTTAACAGTTAGTTTTTTCTCTACTGCGCCGCTTGCAAGAATTTTAACACCGTCGTTTAACTTGCTGATAACGCCAGTTTCCAGCAATAATTCAGGTGTTACTTCTGTACCATCTTCAAAACGATTTAACGTTGATAAGTTTACAATAGCAAACTCTTTACGGTTAATGTTTGTGAAGCCGCGTTTTGGTAAACGACGGAATAATGGAGTTTGACCACCTTCGAAGCCAAGACGAACACCGCCACCAGAACGTGCGTTTTGTCCTTTATGACCTTTACCAGCAGTTTTACCGTTACCAGAACCGATACCACGACCGACACGGTTACGTACTTTACGAGAACCTTCTGCAGGTTTTAATTCATGAAGTTTCATTCCCAGGCACCTCCTTATATTAATGAGTTATCCTTAAGCTTCTTTTACAGTTATAAGGTGAGAAACTTTGTTGATCATACCAAGAATAGCAGGAGTTTCTTCCTTAACTACAGTTGAATTCAACTTTTTAAGACCTAAAGCTTCTACCGTCGCACGTTGATCTTGTGGACGACCAATTACACTACGAGTGAGGGTAATTTCTAACTTTTTCGCCATTTGTTTTCCCTCCTTAACCTAGTAGCTCTTCTACAGATTTACCGCGTAATTTTGCAACATCTTCAGCGCGCTTAAGTTCGCTTAATCCGTTCACAGTAGCGCGAATCATGTTGATTGGTGTGTTAGAACCAAGAGATTTCGAAAGAATATCTTGTACACCAGCTAATTCAAGAACCGCACGAACAGGTCCACCAGCAATAACACCAGTACCTTCAGCAGCAGGTTTTAAGAATACTTCACCAGCTCCAAAGTGACCGTTGATTGTGTGTGGAATTGTTGTACCAACTAATGGTACAGCGATTAAGTTTTTCTTAGCGTCTTCGATAGCTTTGCGGATTGCGTCTGGTACCTCTTGTGCTTTACCAGTACCGAATCCAACATGACCGTTTTTATCGCCAACTACAACTAGTGCAGCAAAGCGGAAACGACGACCACCCTTAACAACTTTCGCGACACGATTTATCGTAACTACACGTTCTTCAAGTTCTAATTTACTTGGGTCAATGCGATGCATCAATTTTCCCTCCTTTGACCATTAAAATTGTAATCCAGCCTCACGAGCAGCTTCAGCTAGAGCTTTAACACGGCCATGGTATAAGTAACCACCGCGATCAAATACTACTTCTTTAACGCCTTTCTCTACAGCACGCTTAGCAACTGATTCTCCAACTTTCGTAGCAGCTTCAGTATTGCTAGTACCGTTAAGAGCAAGGTCTTTATCAAGAGTAGATGCACTTACTAACGTTACACCATTCACATCATCAATAACTTGAGCGTAAATATGTTGGTTAGAACGGAACACGTTTAAACGTGGACGCTCTGCAGTACCAGTAAGTTTAGCACGTACACGCGCATGTCTTTTCTTACGAGTCGCATTTTTATCAGCTTTAGTGATCATTTTCTTGTCACTCCTTTCTCTCACCTAACGGGTTTACTTAGCAGTTTTACCTTCTTTACGACGAACAACTTCGCCTTCGTAACGAATACCTTTACCTTTGTAAGGCTCAGGAGCACGTACAGCACGGATGTTAGCAGCAAATTCGCCAACACGTTGCTTGTCGATACCTTTGATTACGATCTTAGTTGGTGCAGGTACTTCAACTTCAAGACCTGCTTCCGGAGTCATTTCTACTGGATGAGAATAACCTACGCTTAATACAAGTTTATCACCTTGTTTTTGAGCACGGTAACCAACACCGACTAATTCAAGTCCGCGTGCGAAACCTTCAGTTACACCTTCAACCATGTTTCCGATTAAAGCACGAGTTGTACCGTGTAATGCACGGTGTTCCTTCTGTTCAGATGGACGCTCAACTGTTAATGTATTCTCTTCAATTTTGATAAGCATATCAGCATTGAAAGTACGAGTTAATTCACCTTTAGGGCCTTTTACTGTTACAGTATTGTCTTCTGCAACTGTAATAGTAACACCTGCAGGGATTTCAAGAATCTTTTTACCAATACGAGACATGTGGTCACACCTCCGTTCGTTTTAAATATATATTACCAAACGTATGCTACTACTTCTCCACCAGTTTGTAATTGACGAGCGTCTTTGTCTGTCATTACTCCCTTAGATGTAGAAACAAGAGCGATACCTAATCCGTTAAGTACACGTGGTACTTCATCAGCTTTAGCGTAAACGCGTAAGCCAGGTTTACTGATACGTTTTAATCCAGTGATTACACGTTCATTGTTTGCACCATATTTCAGGAAAATACGAAGGATACCTTGTTTGTTATCCTCGATGTATTCTACATCACGAATGAAACCTTCACGTTTTAAAAGTTCAGCGATCTCTTTTTTGATTTTAGAAGCAGGAACCTCTAATTTCTCATGACGTACCATGTTCGCATTACGGATGCGAGTAAGCATGTCTGCAATTGGATCTGTCATCACCATGTGTTTTACCTCCTTCCCATTTGTGGGTTTTACCAACTAGCTTTTTTAACACCAGGAATTTGACCTTTATATGCAAGTTCACGGAAACAAATACGGCAAAGTTTAAATTTGCGGTATACAGAATGCGGACGACCGCAGCGTTCGCAACGTGTATACTCTTGTACTTTAAACTTAGGAGTACGCTTTTGTTTCGCTATCATAGATTTTTTAGCCACGTTTTCGCCTCCTCTACTTAGCGTTGGCTTCCATTATTTTTGGAATGGCATACCGAATTGTGTTAAAAGTTCACGAGCTTCTTCATCAGTTTTCGCTGTAGTAACGATTACGATGTCCATACCGCGTACTTTGCTTACTTTATCATAATCAATCTCAGGGAAAATAAGTTGCTCTTTAACACCTAATGTATAGTTTCCACGACCATCGAATGATTTCTTAGAAACACCACGGAAATCACGTACACGTGGTAAAGAAACTGATACTAATTTGTCGAAGAACTCATACATTTGCTCGCCGCGTAAAGTTACTTTCGCACCGATTGGCATACCTTCACGAAGACGGAAACCAGCGATTGATTTTTTAGCACGAGTTACAACAGGTTTTTGACCTGCGATTTGTGTTAATTCTTCTACTGCATTGTCTAAAGCTTTTGAGTTAGATACCGCGTCACCAACACCAGTGTTGATTACGATCTTTTCGATTTTCGGTACTTCCATCACAGATTTATAGTTAAACTTGCTCACTAGAGCAGGAGTAATTTCCTTTTGGAACTTCTCTTTAAGGCGATTCAATGAAGTGACCTCCTTTCTTAAGAAAATTATTTATCTAATAATTCACCAGATTTTTTTGCAATACGAACTTTTTTACCATCTTCTACTTTGAAGCCTACGCGAGTAGGTTCACCTGTTTTCGGATCTAAAATCATAACGTTAGAAACGTGAATAGGTGCTTCTTTAGTAATAATTCCACCTTGTGGATTTAATTGAGATGGCTTAGAGTGCTTCTTAACGATATTGACACCCTCAACGATAACACGGTTTTGCTTTGGGAAAGCCACAAGGATAACGCCTTGTTTTCCTTTGTCTTTACCAGTGATTACCTGTACTTTATCACCTTTTTTTACATGCATCTTAATTCTGCACCTCCTTAGCAAGGCAATACCTTAAATTATAGAACTTCTGGAGCTAAAGAAACGATCTTCATGAAGTTGCTATCACGTAATTCACGAGCTACTGGTCCGAAGATACGAGTACCACGTGGGCTCTTATCGTCTTTAATGATAACCGCTGCGTTTTCATCAAATTTGATGTAAGAACCGTCCGGACGACGAGCTCCGCTCTTCGTACGTACTACTACTGCTTTAACAACGTCACCTTTTTTAACAACGCCACCTGGTGTTGCTTGTTTTACCGTAGCAACGATAATGTCACCAATGTTAGCATATTTACGACCAGAGCCGCCTAATACTTTAATTGTTAAAAGTTCACGTGCACCAGAGTTGTCAGCAACTTTCAAACGAGATTCTTGTTGGATCATGTTATGAAACCTCCCTTCGGACTAAAAATTCCGATTCGTCTATTTAGATAATAACCGCTTCTTCAACGATTTCAACTAAACGGAAACGCTTAGTAGCAGAAAGCGGGCGAGTTTCCATGATTTTAACGATATCGCCAAGTTTCGCTTGGTTTTGCTCATCATGGGCTTTGTACTTCTTAGAATACTTAACACGTTTTCCGTACAAGGAATGAGTTTTGTAAGTTTCAACTAAAACTGTAATCGTTTTGTCCATTTTGTCAGACACAACACGACCAGTATAAACTTTGCGTTGGTTACGTTCGCTCACTATGCAAACCTCCCCTCAATTTATCGATTAATTCCGATCTCTCTTTCACGAACTACAGTTTTCATACGAGCAATTGCTTTACGCACTTCACGAATGCGAGTTGGATTCTCTAATTGTCCTGTAGCAAGTTGGAAGCGAAGATTAAACAACTCTTCCTTTAAAGCTTTAACTTTTGTTTCGATTTCGGCAGTGGTTAATTCACGAATATCATTAGTTTTCATTAGATTCACCACCATTTTCTTCACGTTTTACGAATTTACATTTCACAGGTAACTTGTGAGCTGCAAGACGTAATGCTTCGCGTGCTACCTCTTCAGATACACCCGCGATTTCGAACATAATTTTCCCAGGTTTTACTACTGCTACCCAGCCTTCTGGTGCCCCTTTACCGGAACCCATACGTACTTCTAGAGGTTTTGCAGTGTAAGGTTTAGAAGGGAAAATTTTAATCCATACTTTACCGCCACGTTTCATGTAACGAGTCATTGCACGACGAGCAGCTTCGATTTGACGGTTTGTAATCCATGAAGCAGCTTGTGCTTGTAAACCGAATTCACCGAAAGCAATTTCAGTTCCACCTTTAGCACGACCACGCATTTTACCACGATGCTCTCTACGATATTTTACGCGTTTTGGCATTAACATATTATTTTCCTCCTTCCTCAGAAGCTTTCTTTTTTGTAGGAAGGACTTCTCCACGGTAGATCCATACTTTTACGCCTAATTTACCGTATGTTGTATCAGCTTCAACTGCTGCATAGTCAATATCAGCGCGAAGTGTATGAAGTGGAACAGTTCCTTCACTGTAAGATTCTGCACGAGCGATATCAGCTCCGCCAAGACGACCAGAAACCTGTGTTTTAATACCTTTAGCACCTGCACGCATAGCACGTTGAATAACTTGCTTTTGTGCACGACGGAATGATACACGGTTTTCTAATTGACGAGCGATGTTTTCGCCTACTAATTTAGCGTTAAGATCAGCTCTCTTAACTTCTAAAATGTTGATGTGTACACGCTTGCCTGTTAATTGGTTAAGAGCTTTACGAAGTGCTTCAACTTCAGTACCACCTTTACCAATTACCATACCAGGTTTTGCAGTGTGAATTGTAACATTTACACGATTTGCTGCACGTTCGATTTCTACTTTAGCAACAGCAGAATCTTTTAAGCGTACATTAATGTACTCACGGATTTTGATGTCTTCATGTAGTAATGTAGCGTAATCTTTCTCAGCGAACCAACGAGATTCCCAATCACGAATAACGCCGACACGAAGACCAATTGGATTAACCTTTTGACCCATCGATTATCCCTCCTTCTTTTCTGATACCACAACTGTGATGTGGCTTGTGCGTTTGTTAATTTGGCTTGCACGACCCATTGCACGTGGACGGAAACGTTTTAACGTTGGACCTTCGTCAACGAAAACTTTTTCAACAACTAGGTTGTTAATATCCATCTCATAATTGTGCTCTGCATTTGCGATTGCAGATTTTAAAACTTTTTCTACAACTGGAGAAGCAGTTTTTGGTGTGTGGTTAAGGATAGCAATCGCTTCACCCACTTGCTTACCTCGGATTAAGTCTACTACTAAACGAACTTTACGAGGAGCAATACGAACTGTTCTCGCTACTGCTTTAGCTTGCATTGAAGTGCCTCCTCTCATTATCTTCTAGTTTTCTTATCGTCAGCAAGGTGACCTTTATACGTACGAGTTGGTGCGAATTCACCTAACTTATGGCCAACCATATCCTCAGTGATGTACACAGGTACGTGTTTACGACCATCATATACAGCGATTGTGTGTCCGATGAACTGAGGGAAGATTGTTGAACGGCGAGACCAAGTTTTAACAACTTGTTTTTGCTCAGATGCAACTAATTTTTCCATTTTGCTCATTAAGTGATCATCGACAAATGGTCCTTTTTTTAAGCTACGAGCCATTTTGGTGCCTCCCTTCGTGATTGGCGTACGGTTCTAGAAATGAACCGTACTACAATCCCATTATTTTTTACGACGACGAACGATGAATTTGTCAGACGCTTTGTTTTTCTTACGAGTCTTGAATCCAAGAGTTGGTTTACCCCATGGAGACATTGGAGACTTACGTCCGATTGGAGAACGTCCTTCACCACCACCGTGTGGGTGATCAACCGGGTTCATTACAGAACCACGAACTGTTGGGCGTTTACCTAACCAGCGAGAGCGACCTGCTTTACCGATTTTGATAAGTTCGTGTTGTTCGTTACCTACTTGACCGATTGAAGCGCGACAAGCAGATAATACAAGACGTACTTCACCAGAAGTTAAACGTACAAGTACGTATTTACCTTCTTTACCAAGTACTTGAGCAGATGTACCAGCAGAACGAACTAATTGTCCGCCACGACCAGGCTTAAGCTCGATGTTATGAACAACAGTACCTACTGGAATGTTGATTAATGGTAATGCGTTACCGATTTTGATGTCAGCTTCTGGGCCAGACATAACTTCCATACCTACTTCTAAAGATTTAGGAGCAAGAATGTAACGTTTTTCACCGTCAACGTAGTTAATTAATGCGATATTCGCAGAGCGGTTTGGATCGTATTCGATCGTAGCAACGCGTCCTGGAATTCCATCTTTGTTACGCTTAAAGTCGATGATACGGTATTGACGCTTATGTCCGCCACCTTGATGACGTACAGTGATTTTACCTTGGTTATTACGACCAGCCTTCTTGCTTAAAGGAGCAAGTAATGACTTTTCGGGTCTGTCAGTCGTGATTTCAGCGAAATCATTCGTAGTCATATTACGACGACCGTTAGTAGTTGGATTATACTTTTTAATTCCCATCTCAATTTCCCTCCTTCTTTAGTAAGAATTAAACGCCTTGGAAGATTTCGATTTCTTTGCTGTCAGCAGTTAGCTTAACGATTGCTTTACGACGACGGCTAGTAAAACCAGCGTGACGACCAACGCGTTTTGCTTTCGGCTTGTAGTTCATGATGTTCACTTTTTCTACTTTAACACCAAAGATCGCTTCAAGAGCATCTTTAACTTCTGTTTTATTAGATTTAACGTCCACATCGAACGTGTATTTTTTTTCAGCCATCATTTCCATAGAACGTTCAGTGATAACTGGGCGCTTAATGATATCACGAGGATCTCTCATTATGCAAGCACCTCCTCTACTTTTTCCACTGCCGCTTTTGTCATGATTAGCTTATCATGATGAAGCACGTCTAAAACGTTTACGCCATCAGCAGTGATTACTGTTACTCCAGGGATATTGCGAGCAGATAACTCTACAGATTCGTTTGCATCAGCAGTTACGATAAGAGCTTTCTTCTCAACAGTTAATCCTTTAAGTACTGCTAGCATATCTTTTGTTTTTGGTGCATTTAACACTAGGTCTTCAAGAACTACAATGTTGTTCTCAACTACTTTAGTAGCTAATGCAGATTTGATTGCTAAACGACGAACTTTCTTAGGAAGTTTGTACGCATAGCTTCTTGGTGTAGGTCCGAATACCGTACCACCACCACGCCATTGAGGAGAGCGGATAGACCCTTGACGAGCACGTCCAGTTCCTTTTTGACGCCATGGCTTACGACCACCACCGCGAACTTCAGAGCGAGTTTTTACTTTGTGTGTACCTTGACGTAAAGATGCACGTTGCATCATTACAGCTTCGAAAAGTACAGCTTCATTTGGTTCGATACCGAAAATAGCTTCAGCTAATTCGATTTCACCAACCTGTGAACCAGTTTGGTTATATACAGTAACTTTTGGCATTGGAATTCCTCCTTCCTATTGTGAATTATTTGCTAACCTTCACAGCGCCTTGAACAACTACAAGAGATTTCTTAGCACCTGGAACGTTACCTTTTACTAATAATAAGTTGCGCTCAGTGTCAACTTGAACGATTTCTAAGTTTTGGATAGTAACTTGGTCTCCACCCATACGTCCAGCAAGTTTTTTGCCTTTGAATACACGGTTCGGAGCAACTGGGCCCATTGAACCTGGACGACGGTGATAACGAGAACCATGAGACATAGGTCCGCGAGATTGTCCGTGGCGTTTGATAACACCTTGGAAACCTTTACCTTTAGAAATTCCTGTTACATCAACGATTTCACCTGTAGCGAATACGTCAACTTTTACCTCTTGACCAACCTCTAATCCGTCCACGTCTGCATCGCGGATTTCGCGAATGAAGCGCTTAGGAGTTGTAGATGCTTTGGCAGTGTGGCCTTGTTCAGGTTTGTTAGTTAACTTTTCACGTTTATCTTCAAATCCTAACTGGATTGCATTGTAGCCATCAGTTTCAGTTGTTTTCTTTTGAAGAACAACGTTTGGATTAGCAGCGATAACTGTTACTGGGATTAACTCACCGTTCTCAGCAAATACTTGAGTCATACCGATCTTTCTTCCTAAGATTCCTTTGGTCATGAGTTACACCTCCTACATTTTTAAGTTATATAAATTATAATTTGATTTCGATATCTACACCAGATGGTAAGTCTAAACGCATTAATGAATCTACTGTTTGTGGAGTAGGACTCACGATGTCGATTAGACGTTTGTGCGTGCGCATTTCGAATTGCTCACGAGAATCTTTGTACTTATGAACAGCACGAAGAATTGTGTAAACAGTCTTCTCAGTTGGTAATGGGATCGGACCAGAAACTGTTGCCCCAGAACGCTTAGCTGTTTCTACAATTTTCTCAGCTGACTGATCAAGAATACGGTGATCGTAAGCTTTTAAACGGATACGAATTTTTTCTTTTGCCATTATTTTCCCTCCTTCGTTCGCCTATTTCTAAAATAGACCTTCTCCATGGAAATTTCCCCACACCATGCCATGGCAAAGCGGCCGGGTGTGTCAGCAACCTTCCACTTCATCGCAGTCAAAGACCAACATTGTCTATTATACAATGTTATTCGTCTAGATGCAAGCATCTTTTTGTTTGTATCTGCTTTTCTCTACTTTTGCTATTATACATGGCACTTTAAAGAATTTCAAGTTTTCATCTACTAGAATTCGTTTTACAGTTTCTGGGTTTTATTTCATTGCTTTTTATATATTATAGAAGAAACTCGTCAAAACATAAAAATATGATTTCATTCATTATATAAATCCAAACAAAAACCCCAAGGGAAAATCCCTTGGGGTTTTTTATATCAGTTAAGATTACTCAACGATAGTAGCAACTACGCCGTAACCTACTGTACGTCCACCTTCACGAATAGAGAATTTAGTTCCCTCTTCGATAGCGATTGGAGCGATAAGTTCGATAGTCATTTCGATGTTGTCACCAGGCATTACCATTTCAGTACCTTCTGGTAATTGGATGATACCAGTTACGTCAGTTGTACGGAAGTAGAACTGAGGACGGTAGTTAGCGAAGAATGGAGTGTGACGTCCACCTTCTTCTTTAGATAATACGAAAACTTCAGCTTTGAATTTAGCGTGAGCTTTTACAGAGCCAGTTTTAGCAAGTACTTGTCCACGTTGGATGTCTTCACGAGCAACCCCACGAAGTAAAGCACCGATGTTGTCTCCAGCTTGAGCTTGGTCAAGAAGTTTACGGAACATCTCTACACCAGTTACAGTTGTAGAAGCATTTTCTTCAGCAAGACCGATGATTTCTACTACGTCACCAACTTTAACGATACCGCGCTCAACACGACCAGTAGCAACTGTACCACGACCTGTGATAGAGAATACATCCTCTACAGGCATTAAGAATGGTTTGTCAGTTTCACGTTCTGGAGTTGGGATGTAAGCATCAACTTCAGCCATTAATTCAATGATTTTTGCTTCCCAATCAGCTTCTCCTTGAAGAGCTTTAAGAGCAGAACCTTTGATTACAGGAATGTCGTCGCCTGGGAATCCGTATTCAGATAATAGGTCGCGAACTTCCATTTCTACTAATTCTAATAATTCTTCGTCGTCTACCATGTCGCATTTGTTTAAGAATACAACGATGTAAGGAACACCTACTTGACGAGAAAGAAGGATGTGCTCACGTGTTTGAGGCATTGGGCCATCAGCAGCAGATACTACTAAGATACCGCCGTCCATTTGAGCAGCACCAGTGATCATGTTTTTAACATAGTCAGCGTGACCTGGGCAGTCAACGTGTGCATAGTGACGAGTTTCAGTTTCGTACTCAACGTGTGCAGTTGAGATTGTGATACCGCGCTCTCTTTCTTCTGGAGCAGCATCGATTTGATCGTATCCGCGTGCTTCAGCACCACCAGCTTTTGCAAGAACTGTAGTGATCGCAGCAGTTAATGTAGTTTTACCATGGTCAACGTGGCCGATTGTACCGATGTTAACATGGGGTTTAGAACGTTCGAATTTAGCTTTAGCCATTCTAAATTCCTCCTTAGTTTATATAGGTTATTTTATATTTAGTCTAGAAAGCGAAACTTGCGTCCCACTTTCTAAGCTTACATAAGTAGTTATACTTGAACAATCGATAAAAATCAATTATTCACCTTTATTTTTTTTGATAATTTCTTCAGAAACAGACTTTGGTACCTCTTCATAGTGGTCAAACACCATAGAGAATGTTCCGCGTCCTTGAGTGTTAGAACGTAATGACGTTGCATAACCGAACATTTCAGAAAGTGGAACCATAGCGCGAACAACTTGAGCGTTACCGCGAGCTTCCATACCTTCTACACGTCCACGACGAGATGTTACGTCACCCATAATGTCACCCATGTACTCTTCAGGAATTACAACTTCAACTTTCATCATTGGCTCAAGAATTACTGGGCTACATTTAGAAACCGCAGCTTTAAGTGCCATAGATGCAGCGATTTTGAACGCCATCTCAGATGAATCGACATCATGGTAAGATCCGTCAACTAATGCAGCTTTAATGTCAACTAGTGGATAACCAGCTAGTACACCATTTTTAAGTGCATCTTCAAGACCTGCTCCAACAGCTGGGATGTATTCACGAGGAACTACACCACCGACGATCTTGTTTTCGAATTCGAATCCTTTACCTTCTTCGTTAGGTTCAAACTCAATCCAAACGTGTCCGAATTGTCCACGTCCACCAGATTGACGAGCGAACTTACCTTCAACTTTCGCAGCAGCGCGGAAAGTCTCACGGTATGCTACCTGAGGAGCACCAACGTTTGCTTCCACTTTGAATTCACGGCGCATACGGTCAACGATGATATCAAGGTGAAGTTCACCCATACCAGCGATGATTGTTTGGCCAGTTTCTTGGTCAGTGTGAGCACGGAATGTTGGATCTTCTTCAGAAAGCTTAGATAATGCTGTACCCATTTTATCTTGGTCAGCTTTTGATTTTGGTTCGATAGCTACAGAGATAACTGGCTCTGGGAATTCCATAGACTCAAGGATAACAAGGCTCTTCTCGTCACAAAGAGTATCACCAGTAGTAGTATCTTTTAAACCTACAGCAGCAGCGATATCACCAGCGTAAACTGTTGAAATCTCTTCACGGCTGTTAGCGTGCATTTGTAGGATACGACCTACACGCTCACGCTTACCTTTAGTTGAGTTTTTCACGTATGATCCAGAGTTTAACACACCAGAGTACACACGGAAGAACGTTAACTTACCAACATAAGGGTCAGTCATGATTTTGAATGCTAAAGCTGCGAATGGCTCTTCATCGCTAGACTTACGTTCTACTTCTTCATCTGTATCCGGAAGAGTACCTTTAATAGCAGGTACGTCTAATGGAGATGGTAGGTAGTCGATAACTGCGTCTAACAGAATTTGAACACCTTTGTTTTTGAATGCAGAACCACAGATTACTGGGAAGAATTCTACAGAAGTTGTAGCCTTACGGATACCAGCTTTAAGCTCTTCTACAGTGATTTCTTCACCTTCTAGGTACTTCATCATCATTTCTTCATCAAGCTCAGCTACCGCTTCAATAAGCTTTCCACGGTATTCTTCAGCTAATTCTTTGTGCTCTTCAGGAATTTCAACACGTTGAATGTCTGTTCCTAAATCGTTACCGTACATGTAAGCACATTCTTCAACAAGGTCAATGATACCATTGAACTCATCTTCAGCACCGATTGGTAACTGGATTGGGTGTGCGTTTGCTTGTAAACGATCGTGGATTGTTCCTACAGAGTATAAGAAATCTGCACCGATTTTATCCATTTTGTTAACGAATACGATACGAGGTACGCCGTAAGTAGTAGCCTGACGCCAAACAGTTTCTGTTTGTGGTTCTACACCAGATTGTGCATCAAGTACTGCTACCGCGCCATCAAGTACGCGTAAAGAACGTTCTACTTCTACTGTGAAGTCTACGTGACCTGGAGTGTCAATGATGTTTACACGGTGACCTTTCCATTGTGCTGTAGTTGCAGCAGAAGTAATTGTGATACCACGCTCTTGCTCTTGCTCCATCCAGTCCATCTGAGATGCACCTTCGTGAGTTTCACCGATTTTATGAATACGTCCTGTATAATACAGAATACGCTCAGTTGCTGTTGTTTTACCAGCATCGATGTGAGCCATGATACCAATATTACGAGTGTTTTCTAAAGAGAACTCTCTTGCCATTTGGTGTCTTGCTCCTTCCATATATGGATTGGATTTTTTATTTTAAGTAGCAAAAAAGCCACTTTATATTGTTACACATGTCAGTATGTCCAGTACTCTCATTATGTAAAACGAGCGCCCAACGAAAGGGAGAGGCATTCTCCCTCTCCACACTTCCATAAGCGACAAATAAAGCGGTTTATGCTTACATTTATTTTACGTTGAATCCTACCAACGGTAATGAGCAAATGCTTTGTTAGCTTCTGCCATTTTATGAGTGTCTTCACGTTTCTTAACAGATGCACCAGCGTTGTTAGCTGCATCTAAGATTTCGTTAGCAAGACGCTCTTCCATAGTTTTTTCACCACGAAGACGAGCGTAGTTTACTAACCAACGAAGACCTAAAGTTGTACGGCGTTCTGGACGAACCTCAACTGGAACTTGGTAGTTAGCACCACCAACACGACGAGCGCGTACTTCAAGAACAGGCATAATGTTCTTAAGAGCTTGCTCGAATACTTCCATTGGCTCTTTACCAGTACGTTCGTTTACGATATCGAACGCATTATAAAGAATTGTTTGAGATTTACCTTTTTTACCGTCAACCATCATTTTGTTGATAAGGCGTGTTACTAACTTCGAATTGTACATTGGATCTGGTAACACGTCACGTTTCGCAACAGGTCCTTTACGAGGCATATTGAGTTCCTCCTTTCATTTTAAAGTTATTATTTTTTAGCAGGTTTTGGTCTCTTAGTACCATATTTAGAACGTCCTTGCATACGTTTGTCAACACCAGCTGTGTCAAGCGCACCACGAACGATGTGGTAACGTACCCCCGGTAAATCCTTTACACGACCACCGCGAATTAATACTACGCTATGCTCTTGTAGGTTATGACCGATACCTGGGATGTAAGCTGTAACCTCGATACCGTTTGTTAAACGTACACGAGCGTATTTACGTAACGCTGAGTTAGGTTTCTTTGGAGTCATTGTACCAACACGAGTACATACACCACGTTTTTGAGGTGCAGAGATATCAGTTGATTTTTTCTTTAAAGAGTTGAACCCTTTGTTTAACGCAGGTGATTTAGATTTCCATACTTTATCAGTACGACCATTTCTCACTAATTGGTTAATAGTAGGCATTTGATTATCCTCCCTTCGCATGTTTGTATGACCACATATCCAGGTGGTTCATTATTAGTTGAAAACAAAGTTTTTGCAAGGGAGAGCAAATGCTCTCTCCTCACAAAAACAGTTTTAACTTATTATTCCTATTGCTGAAGCTCCCACTTGAATCCCCGCAACTTTTCCAAGTTTACGAACTGATTCAACTTTGGTTATGGGTATGTTATGTTGCAATGCAGTATGAATGATAATATGGGTTAACCGCATATCAGCATCTTCCGCAATGACAACTTCTTTAACTATACCATTTTTGATT
Source organism: Bacillus fungorum (assembly GCF_002746455.1). Taxonomy (GTDB): domain Bacteria; phylum Bacillota; class Bacilli; order Bacillales; family Bacillaceae_G; genus Bacillus_A; species Bacillus_A fungorum. The sequence continues at coordinate 29,843 of NZ_NWUW01000023.1, forward strand.
GCTTCCAATGTACGTTTATGACCAACGACTACATTTTCAGCATTTGACACTTTTTGATAAGACATATAAATATCCTCCAAAGCATCGTTCAGGAGCAACCTTGCTTATAGTAACATTTTGACTCATACAATGTCAACTAGGATTAACTGTTTTTATACAAAATTTACGACGGAAAATTTTACTGTTCCACATAAACTTCATCGTTTTCTACATTCGTGTCACCTTGTGTTGTTTTAACAAGATCCACTTTGCGATAACGATTCATACCTGTTCCAGCAGGAACAAGTTTACCGATAATAACATTTTCTTTCAATCCTAGAAGCTCATCGCGTTTACCCTTAATTGCTGCATCAGTTAAGACACGAGTTGTTTCTTGGAACGATGCTGCAGATAAGAATGAATCTGTTTCAAGTGAAGCTTTTGTAATACCAAGTAGAACAGGTCTAGCTGTTGCTGGTTGTTTACCTTGCAGTAACACCTTCGCATTCGCATCAGTAAACTGATGGATATCTAGTAATGTTCCTGGTAATACATCTGTTTCACCTGCATCACTTACACGAACTTTACGTAACATTTGACGTACCATTACTTCTACGTGTTTGTCACCAATTTCTACCCCTTGCATACGGTATACTTTTTGAACTTCACGTAATAAGTATTCTTGAACCGCCGTAATGTCCGTTACTTTTAGTAATTCTTTCGGATCAATAGAACCTTCTGTTAACTCTTTACCGTGGCTAATTTGCTGTCCTGGAATTACTTTCAGACGAGCACCGTAAGGAATAGCATACGTACGAGCTTCAACTTCACCCTGTACAACTACTTCTTGGCGATCTTTAACATCGTTGATCGCTGCGATAACACCGTCGATTTCACTGATAACTGCCTGACCTTTCGGATTACGAGCTTCGAAGATCTCTTGGATACGAGGTAAACCTTGAGTGATATCATCTCCGGCAACCCCACCTGTATGGAATGTACGCATCGTTAACTGTGTACCTGGCTCACCAATAGATTGAGCTGCGATAATACCTACCGCTTCCCCTACTTCTACGTCTGTTCCAGTTGCTAAGTTACGACCGTAACACTTCTTACATACACCGTGGCGAGTGTTACACGTAAACGCTGAACGAATGTTTACAGTTTCAACACCCGAATTTTCAACGATATGAGCGATATCTTCAGTAATTAATTGATTTTCAGCAACTAATACTTCACCTGTTTCAGGATGTTTTACAGTTTTTCTTGCAAAACGTCCAACAAGACGATCATATAATGACTCAATAACTTCATTACCCTCTTTAATCGCACCAATTAATAAACCGCGATCTGTTCCACAATCATCTTCACGAACGATTACATCTTGTGCAACGTCAACAAGACGACGTGTTAAGTAACCAGAATCGGCAGTTTTTAGTGCTGTATCGGCAAGACCTTTACGCGCACCATGCGTAGAGATGAAGTACTCAAGTACTGTTAAACCTTCACGGAAACTTGATTTGATTGGAAGTTCGATGATACGACCAGATGGATTGGCCATCAGACCACGCATACCAGCAAGCTGAGTAAAGTTTGATGCGTTACCACGGGCACCGGAATCACTCATCATGAAGATTGGGTTGCGTTTATTCAAGGACTTCATCAGTTTTCCTTGGATAACATCTTTTGCATTACTCCAAATAGAGATAACGCGATCGTAACGTTCTTCTTCCGTGATTAAACCGCGACGGAATTGTTTAATTACATTATCTACTTTTGCTTGTGCTTCATGGAGAATTTCATCTTTTTCGCCTAATACAAGAATGTCAGATACCCCAACTGTAATACCAGCTTTTGTAGAGTACTTGAATCCTAAGTTTTTCATACGGTCAAGCATGCGAGACGTTTCTGTAATTTTGAAACGTTTAAACACTTCCGCAATGATGTTACCAAGGATTTTCTTGCTGAATGGCGCCACTTCTTCGCGACTAGCAATAATTTCTTTAATGTTCGCACCTTTTTCAACGAAATATTTCGCTGGTGTTTCTTTTTCAAGGTTTGAATTTGTTGGTTCATTAATATAAGGGAACGACTCTGGTAAGATTTCGTTAAATATCAATTTACCAACTGTTGTTAATAGAAGCATACTCTTTTGCTCTTCAGTGAATGTTGCGTTGTTTACTGCGCTTGCAGCTACTGCAACACGTGTATGAAGATGTACATATCCATTTTGGTATGCAAGTAATGCTTCGTTTGCATCTTTGAAGACCATACCTTCACCGATTGCGCCTTCACGCTCAAGTGTTAAGTAGTAGTTACCTAATACCATATCCTGAGATGGAGTAACAACTGGTTTACCGTCTTTCGGGTTCAAGATGTTTTGTGCCGCTAACATAAGAAGACGAGCTTCAGCTTGTGCTTCTGATGATAAAGGTACGTGAACGGCCATTTGGTCACCGTCAAAGTCCGCGTTGTATGCAGTACATACAAGTGGGTGAAGACGGATCGCGCGACCTTCTACTAATGTAGGTTCAAACGCCTGAATACCAAGACGGTGAAGTGTTGGTGCGCGGTTTAGAAGTACTGGATGTTCTTTAATCACAGATTCTAAAACGTCCCAAACTTCAGGTTGTACACGCTCGATTTTACGTTTCGCACTCTTAATGTTGTGTGCTAATCCTTTTTCAACTAACTCTTTCATTACGAAAGGTTTGAACAGTTCAAGCGCCATCTCTTTCGGTAATCCACATTGATACATCTTTAAGTTCGGTCCTACAACGATTACAGAACGACCAGAGTAGTCAACACGTTTACCTAATAAGTTTTGACGGAAACGTCCTTGTTTACCTTTAAGCATGTGAGATAGTGATTTTAATGGACGGTTACCTGGTCCAGTAACTGGACGGCCACGACGACCATTATCGATTAATGCGTCTACAGCTTCTTGTAACATACGTTTTTCGTTTTGAACGATGATGCTTGGTGCACCTAAGTCCAATAGACGTTTTAAACGGTTGTTACGGTTAATTACACGACGGTATAAGTCGTTTAAGTCAGAAGTAGCAAAACGTCCACCATCTAACTGTACCATTGGGCGTAGTTCTGGTGGGATTACTGGTAGAACATCTAAAATCATCCAAGATGGTTCATTTCCAGAGTTACGGAATGCTTCTAATACTTCTAGACGTTTAATAGCACGAGTACGGCGTTGTCCTTGTGCTGTTTTTAATTCTTCTTTTAAGAAGTCTACTTCTTTATCTAAATCGATGTCTTGTAGTAGCTTTTTAATCGCTTCTGCACCCATAGTAGCTTGGAATGTACTACCATATCGATCACGATATGCACGGTATTCTTTTTCAGAAAGTAATTGCTTCTTATCAAGTGGTGTATCTCCACTTTCTGTTACAACATAAGAAGCGAAATAAATTACTTCTTCAAGCGCGCGAGGGGACATGTCTAAGACAAGTCCCATGCGGCTCGGGATACCTTTGAAATACCAAATATGAGATACAGGAGCAGCTAATTCGATATGACCCATACGTTCACGACGTACTTTCGCACGCGTTACTTCAACGCCACATCGATCACAAACTACACCTTTATAACGTACACGTTTGTATTTTCCGCAATGACATTCCCAGTCCTTTTGTGGTCCGAAAATACGCTCACAGAACAAGCCATCTTTTTCAGGCTTTAACGTACGATAGTTAATCGTTTCTGGTTTCTTAACTTCACCGTATGACCAAGAACGAATCTTGTCAGGTGAAGCAAGTCCAATCTTCATATATTCAAAGTTATTTACATCTATCAAGGGGCCTACCTCCCTTTTAGTCTACAGGTTATCCCAATTATTCCTTAGTTGTCTCAACTTCGACATTCAATTTATCTGCTGATTGATGATCATCGTCATCTTCCGTATCACGCATTTCAATTTCTGTATCGTCGCTAGACATCATTTTAACGTCCATACCTAAACTTTGCAGCTCTTTAATCAATACTTTGAATGATTCAGGAACGCCTGGTTCTGGAACATTTTCGCCTTTAACAATTGCTTCATACGTCTTAACACGTCCAACAACATCATCAGACTTCACTGTTAAGATTTCTTGAAGAGTATAAGCAGCACCGTAAGCTTCAAGTGCCCAAACCTCCATCTCACCGAAACGCTGTCCACCGAACTGAGCTTTACCTCCAAGAGGCTGCTGCGTTACAAGTGAGTATGGTCCAGTAGAACGAGCATGAAGTTTATCGTCAACCATGTGCGCAAGTTTGATCATATACATGACACCAACAGATACGCGGTTATCGAATGGTTCACCAGTACGTCCGTCATACAGGATTGTTTTCGCGTCATTTGCCATACCAGCTTCTTCAATTGTGCCCCAAACATCTTCCTCACGAGCACCATCGAATACTGGTGTTGCAATGTGAATGCCAAGGTATCTTGCTGCCATACCAAGATGAAGCTCTAATACCTGACCGATATTCATACGAGATGGTACCCCTAATGGGTTTAACATGATATCGATTGGCGTACCGTCTGGTAAGTAAGGCATATCTTCTTCTGGTAAAATACGAGAGATAACACCTTTGTTACCGTGACGTCCGGCCATCTTGTCACCTTCAGAAATTTTACGTTTTTGAACGATATATGCACGTACAAGTTGATTCACGCCTGGTGGCAACTCGTCGCCATCTTCACGGTTGAATACTTTTACGTCTAAGATAATACCGCCACCACCGTGTGGTACACGTAGTGATGTATCACGTACTTCACGCGCTTTTTCTCCAAAGATAGCATGTAATAGACGTTCTTCAGCTGTTAATTCTGTTACACCTTTAGGTGTTACTTTACCAACAAGTAAATCTCCATCTTTTACTTCCGCACCAACGCGAATGATACCGCGCTCGTCAAGGTTGCGTAATGCATCTTCCCCAACGTTTGGAATGTCACGTGTAATTTCTTCTGGTCCAAGCTTCGTATCACGAGCTTCTGATTCATATTCTTCAATATGAATAGAAGTGTACACATCATCTTTTACAAGGCGCTCACTCATAATGATCGCATCCTCGTAGTTATAACCGTCCCAAGTCATGAAGCCAACAAGCACGTTACGTCCAAGTGCTAGTTCACCTAATTCCATAGAAGGACCATCCGCAAGGATTTCACCTTTTACAACTTCATTTCCAACACTTACGATTGGACGTTGGTTGTAGCAAGTTCCTTGGTTAGAACGAATGAATTTTTGCATTTTGTAGCGATCTAAGTCGCCTTTTACTGTTTGACCGTCAACTTCTACATAGCGACGTACCCAAACTTCACGTGCTTCTACGCGTTCAACAACACCAGGGTGTTTACAGATTACTGCAGCACCTGAGTCTTTCGCTGATACGTACTCCATACCTGTACCTACAATCGGAGATTCCGGATTCATTAACGGAACCGCCTGACGTTGCATGTTCGCTCCCATAAGTGCGCGGTTAGAGTCATCGTTTTCTAAGAACGGAATACAAGCTGTCGCTGCCGACACTACTTGTTTTGGTGATACATCCATGTAGTCGATGCGTTCTTTATTTGTGACAATGTTTTCACCACGGAAACGAGCTACGATATCTTCATCAAGGAATTCTCCTTCTTCAGATAATTTCATATTCGCTTGGGCTACAACATAATTATCTTCTTCATCTGCCGTTAAATAATCAACATGCCCTGTTACAAGACCAGTTTCTGGGTCAACACGACGGTATGGTGTTTCAATGAAACCAAACTCATTTACTTTCGCGAACGAAGATAATGAGTTGATCAAACCGATGTTTGGTCCCTCTGGTGTTTCAATCGGACACATACGACCATAGTGAGAGTAGTGAACGTCACGTACTTCAAAGCCTGCGCGCTCACGCGTTAAACCACCGGGTCCTAATGCAGATAGTCTTCGTTTGTGAGTTAACTCTGCTAATGGGTTTGTTTGGTCCATGAACTGAGATAACTGAGAACTTCCGAAGAACTCTTTAATAGATGCAATAACAGGACGAATATTAATTAATGCCTGTGGTGTAATTGCATTTGTATCTTGGATCGACATTCTCTCACGAACAACACGTTCCATACGAGAAAGACCGATACGGAATTGATTTTGTAATAGTTCTCCAACAGAACGCAGACGACGGTTTCCTAAGTGGTCAATATCATCTGTATCCCCTACTTTGTATAGTAGGTTGAAGAAGTAACTGATAGAAGCAAGGATATCACCTGGTGTGATGTGTTTTACATCACGAGTAATATTTGCATTACCAATTACATTAATTACGCGTTCGCCTTCTGACTCAGGAGCATAAATCTTAATAGATTGCAGCTCAACATCGCCTTCTACCACTCCACCCATTGGTTTCGCTGTTTTGAATCCAATGTTTTTCTCTAAGTAAGGTAAAATGCGATCAAGTGTACGACGATCTAAGATTGTTCCTTCTGCCGCTAAAATTTCACCAGTTTCTGGATCCACTAATGTCTCAGCTAAACGTTGATTAAACAATCTGTTTTTAATGTGTAACTTCTTGTTGATCTTGTAGCGACCTACATTTGCTAAATCGTAGCGCTTTGGATCAAAGAAACGAGACACAAGTAAGCTCTTAGCATTTTCTACTGTTGGTGGTTCACCAGGACGTAGACGCTCATAAATTTCAAGCAATGCTTTTTCTGTGCTATCTGTGTTGTCTTTTTCTAATGTGTTGCTTAAGTATTCGTTATCACCTAAAAGCTCGGTGATTTCTTGATCAGAGCCAAACCCTAATGCGCGTAACAAAACAGTTACAGGAAGTTTACGCGTACGGTCAATACGCACATATACAACATCCTTAGCATCTGTCTCATACTCTAACCAAGCTCCGCGGTTTGGAATTACAGTAGCAGTAAAACCACGTTTTCCGTTTTTATCCACTTTGCCACTATAGTATACGCTTGGAGAGCGAACTAACTGGGAAACGATAACACGTTCTGCACCGTTAATTACGAATGTTCCAGTCTCTGTCATGAGTGGGAAATCTCCCATGAACACATCTTGTTCTTTTACTTCACCAGTTTCCTTGTTGATTAGACGCACTTTTACACGAAGTGGTGCTGCATACGTCACATCACGCTCTTTGCATTCGTCTACAGAGTATTTAGGTTCACCTAAGCTGTAGTCGATAAATTCAAGCGATAGATTTCCCGTAAAGTCTTCAATCGGAGAAATGTCTTGGAACATTTCTCGCAAACCCTCATCAAGAAACCACTGATAAGAAGAGGTTTGAATTTCGATAAGATTTGGTAACTCTAATACTTCACTAATACGGGCATAACTTCTTCGTTGGCGGTGGCGTCCGTATTGAACTAGTTGACCTGTCAACTGCTTCACCCCTCAAATCATGAGTATTATAAATGCACAAAAAAATTTGTGCAAAATCACAAATAAATACAACTACTGCTATTAGCGTAGTTTTTTCTCTTAAAGATAAATACGTTGAGTCTTTCTACCTGCTCAAAAAAGAAAAATGGCTTCTAGAAGAAAACCATCATTCTGTTTCATAATCTGCTGATTTTACTATCTTTTCCAAGAGAAACAAAAATATACATCTTTCTCAACGCAGAAAATCATATATTGGCATTGTATAATGTTAACATAGCCAAAAATAACCGTCAACGTTTTTTTGATTTTATGATATAATATCCTTTTTTCTTTTCTACAACTTCGACTTCAGAAAATACTTCTTCTAGTTTCTTCAGTGCAGATGGTGCACCTTGCTTCTTTTGAATAACAATCCACAACTCTCCACCTGGAACTAAATGCTCTACAGCCTTTTCTAAAATCTCATGCACGATATCTTTACCTGCACGAATTGGAGGATTAGATAGAATAGCAGCATACATACCATCTACGTTTTCATAGACGCTACTTTGAAAAATGTGTACATTTCCAATTCTATTGTTAGCGGCATTTTCTTTCGCAAGCTCAAGTGCCCTTTCATTCACATCCACCATGTGAACTTTACGGTCTTGAAACTCTTTCGCCAACGATAAACCAATTGGTCCATATCCACAACCTACGTCTAATATATCACCTTTAATATCTGGCACTTGAAACGCTTCAATTAAAAGACGAGAACCAAAGTCCACTTCGTTTTTCGAGAACACCCCACGGTCAGATAAGAAAGTAAATTGAGATCCACGAAGTGTAAATTCCCATCGCTTACGATCACTTTTACTAGAAGGGTCGTTAGAAAAATAATGGTCTGCCATATGGCCACCTCTTTTCTTTACAGTTAAAAAAAAAGCTCGCATGAGAGCGAGCTTTTTTTAAAGCATCAAAAGTTAATTACTTAACTTCTACAGCAGCGCCAACTTCTTCAAGTTTAGCTTTGATTTCTTCAGCTTCTTCTTTAGCAGCAGCTTCTTTGATTACTTTTGGAGTGTTGTCAACTAATTCTTTAGCTTCTTTTAAGCCAAGACCAGTGATTTCACGAACAACTTTGATAACTTTGATTTTTTGTGCACCAGCGCTAGTTAGTTCCACATCAAATTCAGTTTTCTCAGCAGCAGCTTCTCCAGCGCCACCAGCAACTGCTACAGGAGCAGCAGCAGTTACGCCGAATTCTTCCTCGATAGCTTTTACTAAGTCGTTAAGTTCTAATACAGTCATAGATTTAACTGCTTCAATGATTTGTTCTTTAGTCATTGTAAATATCCTCCCTTAAATAGGTTTGTATTGTTTTATCGATAATACGTAATTATCTTTTAAAAAATTAAGCGCCTTGCTCTTCCTTTTGGTCTGCAACTGCTTTAGTAGCAAGTGCAAGGTTACGGATTGGAGCTTGAAGAACGCTAAGAAGCATAGAAAGTAAGCCTTCACGTGATGGAAGAGTAGCGATAGCTTTAACCTCATCAAGTGTTACAAGTTTACCTTCGATTACGCCCGCTTTAATTTCTAAAGCTTCATGATCTTTAGCGAAGTCGTTTAATACTTTCGCAGGAGCAACTACATCCTCGTTACTGAACGCGATTGCGTTTGGTCCTGTTAAGAATTCATTTAACTCAGCCATTTCAGCAGATTCTGCAGCACGACGAGTTAGAGAGTTTTTGTAAACTTTGAACTCAACGCCAGCTTCACGTAAGTTTTTACGTAATTCTGTTGCTTCAGAAACTGTTAAACCACGGTAGTCAACAACGATTGTAGATTTACTAGCGCGAAGTTTGTCCGCGATTTCAGTCACAACTTGTTGTTTAGTTTCGATTACTTTGCTCATGTTATTACACCTCCTGTAGATTATATAGAAGATGTACCGAAAGTGCACTAAAAACCTCCATGCCCAACTTGTAGACATGGAGGCATATAGTCACAGAAAAAAATTCCGTTTCGTATATTAACACCTAGGTAGGAAATTAAGTCTATCGACACCTACTGTCTACGGTACACTATTTAAATTCACAACATAAATGATTATATAAAAACTTCTTTATGAAGTCAACTTCCAAAATTTACGCTAATGTAGAAACGTCTACACGTACGCCAGGTCCCATTGTAGAAGCAACTGTTACGTTCTTCATGTAAGTACCTTTTGCAGCAGCTGGCTTAACTTTTTGTAAAGTGTCAGCGATTGTTCTGAAGTTTTCTACTAATTTAGCATCTTCGAAAGATACTTTACCGATTGGAACGTGGATGTTACCAGCTTTATCAACGCGGTATTCAACTTTACCAGCTTTGATTTCGTTAACAGCTTTAGTTACATCGAAAGTAACTGTTCCAGTTTTAGGGTTTGGCATTAAACCTTTAGGTCCTAATACGCGACCAAGTTTACCAACTTCACCCATCATGTCAGGAGTTGCTACTACTACATCGAAATCGAACCAACCTTGTTGGATTTTACCGATGTAATCTGTATCGCCTACGAAGTCAGCTCCAGTAGCTTCAGCTTCTTTAGCTTTTTCACCTTTAGCGAATACTAATACACGTTGTACTTTACCAGTACCGTGCGGAAGAACAACTGCACCACGGATTTGTTGGTCAGCTTTCTTAGGGTCAACACCTAAACGGAATGCAGCTTCTACAGTTGCATCAAATTTAGCTGTGTTTGTTTTCTTTACTAATTCTACTGCTTCTGTTGCAGAGTAAGCAGCTGCACGATCAACAAGCTTCGCAGCTTCTACGTACTTTTTACCTCTTTTAGCCATTTTTATTTCCTCCTCGAATGTGGTTTTAGCGGAATAACCTCCCACGTTTACGCTTATTTTCAGGTATAACCTGAGGATGCGCGCCATCCATTTATTTAAAAAACGATAATCATTTACGATAATAAAGGTTGCGAATTGGAATTCCAGACCCGCAACCTTTTTTAAAAACAAATCGAATTAGTCTTCGATAACGATGCCCATACTGCGTGCAGTACCTTCAACCATACGCATTGCAGCTTCTACGCTAGCAGCGTTTAGGTCAGGCATTTTAGTTTCAGCGATTTCGCGTACTTTATCACGCTTAACAGTTGCCACTTTATTACGGTTTGGTTCACCAGAACCAGACTCGATACCAGCTACTTTCTTAAGAAGAACAGCAGCAGGAGGAGTTTTAGTAATGAAAGTGAATGAACGGTCCTCAAATACCGTAATTTCAACAGGGATGATAAGACCAGCTTGATCTGCTGTACGAGCGTTAAACTCTTTACAGAAGCCCATGATGTTAACACCTGCTTGTCCTAATGCTGGACCAACCGGTGGAGCTGGGTTAGCTTTACCTGCAGGAATTTGAAGTTTTACCATTTTAATTACCTTTTTAGCCACGAGACACACCTCCTTAAGTCCGTGATGTGGTCAATTGGACAGTGATTTGCCCTCCCACGTCATATTTTATCTGTAAGGATAAAATCTTTCAAAAAACGTCTCCGATAACGAAGACGTACTGACTTAAAAGATATTATCACTTTTTACAATTCATTTCAAGTTTCATTTTATAATTTTTCAATTTGGTGGAAGTCAAGTTCAACTGGAGTCTCGCGACCAAACATGTCCACAAGCACGCTAACCTTTTTCTTCTCCACATCAATTTCTTCGATAGCACCTGTATAATCTGCGAATGGCCCCTCATTTACACGTACTGTCTCATGAAGTTCAAAGTCGAAATCAACCACTTCGTTGTCCATTCCCATATGTTTCATAATGGTAACAACTTCCTCTTCTAATAGAGGTGATGGTTTAGATCCAGAACCAGAAGAACCAACGAACCCAGTTACACCTGGCGTGTTACGTACAACATACCAAGAGTCATCAGTCATGATTAATTCTACTAATACATAACCTGGGAACACTTTTCTTTTCATTAATTTTTCTTTACCGTTTTTCATTTCTACTTCTACTTCTTCCGGGACAACAACACGGAAAATTTTATCTTGCATACCCATTGATTCTACACGTTTCTCTAGGTTTGCTTTTACTTTATTTTCATATCCAGAATAAGTATGGACAACATACCAACTTTTTTCCATTCATTTAGGACGAGCGTCCTTCCCTCCCTGACGTACATTTTTTTGCGCAAATGAAAAAACCCGTTCACCGGGCTTTTACACAGTTCTTATAAATAACATTATATCATGGATAAGTGCTTCTTATTCAAGAATTAACCAAGAATTAACCGAATTAAAGAAGAAATGCCCATATCAACCACTGCGAAAAAAATCGCAAAGAAGACAACTGTAGCGATAACAGTCGCTGTTGAACGGAGTAATTCATCTTTTTTAGGCCAACTTACTTTTTTCATTTCGCGACCTACATCGCCGAAAAAGTTCGTTAAACGCATCTACGGGACCTCCAGTGTATTATTTCAATTATTTATTTTGTTTCCTTGTGAACTGTATGCTGATTACATGTTTTACAGAATTTCTTTATTTCAAGTCGCTCTACTGAGCTCGTATCTTTCATCGTAGAGTAGTTTCGATTTTTACACTCTTCACATGAGAGTACAACTTTTTTCCTCATCAGTTACACCAACCTTGTAACATTATGTCCCTAAAAATGTATCATACAACAAAAGACAATGTCAATGACATGCCTTTTGTACTCTCTACAAAAAGAAAACAGGTGATTTTTTACACCTGTAGCACTTGTTATGAATTTAAAGTGGTACTCTCTCTCATTTCCATATATCGTTCCAATTTCCGCTTCACCCTCTGTAAAGCGTTATCAATAGATTTCACATGTCTATTTAACTGTTCCGAAATCTCTTGATAAGAACGACCGTCTAGATATAAAGAAAGCACTTTTCTTTCTAAATCGCTTAATAATTCAGATATTTTAGATTCTATGTCTGTATATTCTTCCTGACTTATAATCATTTCTTCAGGATCAGTTACCTTCGCTTCCGAAATAACATCTAATAATGTCCGATCAGATTCCTCATCATAAATCGGCTTATCTAAAGACACATATGAATTTAACGGAATATGTTTTTGCCTGGTTGCTGTTTTAATAGCGGTAATAATTTGTCGAGTGATACACAGTTCAGCAAATGCTTTGAATGAAGACAGCTTGTCCTCTTTATAATCACGAATCGCTTTAAACAATCCAATCATACCTTCTTGAACAATATCTTCTCGATCGGCACCCACTAAGAAATAAGATCTTGATTTCGCGCGAACAAAGTTCTTATATTTGTGAATCAAATATTCTAGAGCGTCAGTATTACCTTTTCGAACTAACTCAACGATTGCCTCATCCTCTAAATCACGAAATGTAACGTCGCCTACACCTACGAAGCCTGCTTCCACCTTGATCCCTCCGACCGCTATTTATTTAGCAATATTATACAGTAAAAAGATAAAGAGCGTCAATGCTTCAACGCTCTCCTCTTCTTAATTTTTCTAACTTTTCTGTAATATCTTTACTAAATATCTTTCGCATGGCGGGTTGCTTTTCTTTTGTGTCTTGCGTACGCCTTCTTACTTGTTGCTCCATCGCTTGTACTTCCAGCTCTAATTCACGTGCAGATTTCCGAAGAGCACCTTGTGCAAATATAACCCATTGTTCCGTATAATCAGAAGTCGCAACATATATTTGCGTATTTATATTTCTAAGCTCAATCGCAAGTTGCTCTATCTTTTCATCTGCAGTTTGATTCTTCCTCGTGAATATGACTTCCACACGCGATTGTTTCATCTTTTTTTCAATACCGTGGACTGTATAAGCATCAAAAACTATCATTACCTTTGTACCTGTGTAACCTTGGTAATCCGCCATCTTATCAATCAGTGCATCTCTTGATGATTGCAAATCTACATCCCGTAGTTTCTTCAAGTCTCCCCAAGCTCCGATAATGTTGTAACCGTCAACGATTAAAATATCGTTCATTTTTTATTTACCAATTTCGTTACGTTTACGATATACCTCATACATTAACAAACTTGCGGCTACTGAAGCATTTAAGGATGTAACTTTACCAACCATCGGTAAAGTGATTAGGAAATCACATTTTTCACCAATAATACGACTCATACCTTTTCCTTCACTTCCAATTACTAATCCAATTGGCATTTTACCATCTAAATTGCGGTAATCCGTTTTCCCTTTGGCATCTGTACCAGCAATCCAAAGTCCACGTTCTTTTAATTCATCGATTGTACGAGATAAATTCGTTACGCGCGCAACAGGAATATATTCAATTGCTCCAGTAGATGCTTTCGCAACTGATGCTGTAAGTCCCACAGCTCTTCTTTTCGGAATAATAATTCCATGAGCTCCTGTTGCATCCGCAGTACGCATAATAGAACCTAGGTTATGCGGGTCTTCAATTTCATCTAAAATTAAGAAGAAAGGGTCTTCATTACGCTTCTCTGCTACTTTGAATAGATCTTCTAGCTCAGCATATTGATAGGCAGCCACTTGAGCAATTACACCTTGATGGTTTCCCTCAACTAATTGATCTAACTTCTTTTTTGGTGCATGTTGTAAAATAATCTTATTTTCTTTCGCTAGTGCTAGTACAATTTGTACTTGTCCTTTGGCAGCACCTTCTGCGATCCAAATTTTATTAATATCTCTTCCTGATCGTAACGCCTCGATTACAGGGTTACGTCCAATAATATATTCACTACTCATGATGATGTGCCCCCTTCCTTTTCTTCTAAAACAGCAATTGCCTTATATACAATTTCGTCTAATCTTTCACGATTATTTAATAAGTGATGATAGCCAATTAGCGCTTCAAAGGCTGTACTATGTCGATATGTTTGTACATCCGTATTTTTCGGAACAGTACCTGAATTTGCATTACGCCCTCTTCGTAGTACCGCTTCTTCTTCCTCAGTTAAAAATGCTGTCTCTAATAAATGATAAACAACTTTCGCCTGTGCTTTTGCCGAAACAAAGCTCGTCCCTAATCGGTGTAATTGATTAGGACGAACTTTCCCTTTTTGAAGTAGGTGGTAGCGGATATATTGTTCATATACCGCATCACCCATATATGCTAACGCTAAGCTGTTTAATTGCTTTGCATCAATCATTCTTATCCTCTTTTCCATCTTGTACCTTGAGCGGTATCTTCTAAAATAATATTACGGTCTTTTAAATCATCGCGAATTTTATCTGATAATGCAAAATCACGATTTTTACGAGCTTCAATTCGTTTTTGAATAAGTGCCTCAATTTCTTCATCAAGCAACTCGTCTTGTGCCAATTCTAACCCTAAAATATCAAATAATGTTTCAAGTTGTTTTACATATGCTTCAATTACCACTTTAGACGTATGCTCTTCCAGTAAATATTGATTTGCATGATTTGCTACATTATATAATTCAGTGATTGCATTAGCAGTGTTGAAGTCATCATTCATTGCTTCTTCAAATGCAGTCTGGAATTTTTCCAGCTCAGCTAACCATTTCTCATTATGGTCTGTTAAATCCGTACTACTTTCCATACGGTGTTTTAAGTTACCGTAAGCCGTTTTAATTCTTTCCAGTCCGTTATTTGTACTTTGTAATAACTCTTCACTGAAATTAATTGGGTGACGGTAATGTACTGATAGCATAAAGAATCTAATTAACTGTGGATCATATTGCTTAATAATATCGTGAACCAAAATGAAGTTCCCAAGTGACTTAGACATCTTCTCATTATTAATATTAATATATCCATTGTGCATCCAATAACGTGCAAATGTTTTTCCTGTTAACGCCTCAGACTGCGCAATTTCATTCTCATGATGAGGAAATGCCAAGTCTTGACCACCAGCATGAATATCGATTGTATCCCCTAAGTATTTACGCGCCATTGCCGAGCATTCAATATGCCAGCCTGGACGACCTTTACCCCAAGGGCTTTCCCAGAAGATTTCTCCTTCTTTCGCAGCTTTCCATAAAGCAAAATCAAGAGGGTCTTGTTTCTTTTCTCCTACTTCAATACGCGCACCGTGACGTAATTCTGCGATTGGTTGATGCGATAATTTACCGTACCCTTCGAATTCCTTCGTTCTAAAGTACACATCACCTTCTGATTCATATGCATATCCTTTATTCACAAGTTCCTGAATAAATTCAATAATGGTATCCATATTTTCCGTTACACGAGGATGAACCGTTGCATGTTTGCAACCTAGTGCCGTTACATCTTCAAAGTACGCTTCAACGAAACGGTCAGCTATTGTCGGCACATCTTCACCTAATTCATTTGCCGCTTTAATTAATTTATCATCTACGTCAGTAAAGTTAGATACGTACTGCACATCATACCCTTTATATTCTAAATAACGGCGTACCGTATCAAATACCATAGGTGGTCTTGCATTCCCAATGTGAATATAGTTATAAACTGTAGGTCCGCACACATACATCTTTACCTTATTTTCTTCTAATGGAGTAAACTCTTCCTTTTGACGTGTTAACGTATTATAAATGTGAATAGTCATTTTTATCCTTCCTTTCTACCTTTACTTCAAGTTGTTTTTTCAATTTATCAAGTTCTACTTCCATGACCTTTAATTTATCAAAAATTGGGTCGGGAAGATCAGAATGATTTAATTCTTGACCGATCTTCACTCCATTTTGAATAACGACTCGGCCAGGTATACCTACAACTGTAGAATGTGCAGGGACTTCTTTTAATACGACAGACCCTGCTCCAATTTTAGAATTCTCTCCAACTGTAATAGAACCTAGCACTTTAGCACCTGTTGCAATTAATACATTATCCTGAATTGTAGGGTGCCTCTTTCCCTTTTCTTTACCCGTACCACCTAATGTAACCCCTTGATAGATCGTTACATTATCACCAATTTCGCACGTTTCTCCAATTACAACCCCCATTCCATGGTCTATGAAAAAACGACGACCAATTGTTGCTCCTGGATGAATCTCAATGCCAGTAAAGAAACGACTAACTTGTGAGATCCAACGTGCAATAAAGAAGAAATTCTTTTTATAAAAAGCATGTGCAATTCGATGGGCCCAAACTGCATGTAATCCAGAGTAAGTCAAAATGACTTCGAAATAACTTCTTGCCGCTGGATCCTGTTCAAAAACGACTTCAATATCTTCCCGAAGCCTCTTAAACATCGACGTTCCCTCCCCTTTATGGGCTGCTTTTTCGAGTGAACTAAACTCCCTACTTATCCCCCTAAATCTTTATACACGGGGATAAAACTTATACTCATACCCATTTTTACGGTATAAAAAAAGACGCCTCTGTCATATTGACAGAGACGCCTTATAAGCGCGGTTCCACTCTGTTTAGGCTAAAAAAAGCCTCAAACTCATCTCTGATAACGGTGTACACCGCTTCTGCTTACTTTACGCCCTAAGACGTTTCGCAAAACAATTTGCTGTTCAGCAGAAGACTCGAAGGGGCATTTCAAAAATCCGCTTATAAACCACTTCCAGCCTAAAGGTGGTTCTCTCTGTAAAAAGCCTGATTTTCTACTTCTCCTTCTCGTCGCTTTTCCTTATTAGGTTTTAAGTATACTTATTATATTTCTAAACCTAGAAAATGTTAACCAATTACTTTTTGAAGACGATTTAAAACTTTTTCTTTTCCAAGAAGTGCAATAGCATTAGGAAGTTCTGGGCCATGTGTTTGACCAGTAGTTGCAACACGGATTGGCATAAATAAATTTTTACCTTTATGACCTGTTTCCTTTTGGACTGCTTTAATAGCCGCCTTAATTGCTGCTGGCTCCATCGCTTCTAGTGCTTCTACTTGACCAGCAAATGCACGAAGTACTTCTGGTACTTGTTCACCTTTTAATACTTCTTGTCCTTCTTCTTCATGATCAACATGATCTTTGAAGAACATTTCAGAAAGCTCTACAATTTCAGCTCCAAAACTCATTTGCTCATGATATAACGCAATTACATCACGAATCCAAGCTTGTTCTTGTTCACTTAGAGTTTCGCCTATACGTCCAGCTTTCACTAGATGCGGTAAGCTCAATTCTACCACCGTATCTAAATCTTGCTTTTTCATATATTGGTTGTTCATCCATTTTAGTTTTTGAGAATCAAATAATGCAGGTGATTTTGATAAACGAGCTGCATCGAACATTTTGATAAACTCTTCTTGAGAGAAGATTTCTTCTTCTCCTACTGGCGACCAACCTAGTAGTGCAATAAAGTTAAAGATTGCTTCTGGAAGATATCCAAGCTCTTTATATTGCTCAATAAATTGAATAATAGATTCATCACGCTTACTTAATTTTTTACGGCTTTCGTTTACAATTAAAGTCATATGACCAAATTGCGGAATATCCCAACCGAAAGCTTCATAAATCATCATCTGTTTTGGCGTGTTTGAAATATGATCATCACCACGAAGTACGTGTGTAATTTCCATTAAGTGATCATCTACTGCTACCGCAAAGTTATAAGTTGGAATTCCATCTTTTTTCACGATAACGAAATCACCGAAATCATTTGAATGGAATGCAACTTCATCTTTTACAATATCTTTAAATGTGTAATCACGGTCAGCTGGTACACGGAAACGAATACTTGGAATACGCCCCTCAGCTTCAAATTCTTTCACTTGTGCTTCAGTTAAATCACGGTGGTTACCTGCGTAACGAGGTGTTTCACCACGAGCGATTTGCCCTTCACGTTCTGCTTCTAGCTCTTCTTCTGTCATATAACATTTGTAAGCTAAACCACGCTCTAATAAATCTTCATATAATTTTTTATACATATCTAAACGCTCTGTTTGACGATATGGTCCAAATTCACCACCAACATCAACACCTTCATCCCAGTCCATACCGAGCCATTTCAAGTATTTTAATTGGCTTTCTTCTCCACCAGCAACATTACGTTTTACATCAGTATCTTCAATACGAATAATAAACTTACCATCTTGATGACGAGCAAATAAATAATTAAATAATGCCGTACGCGCATTTCCGATATGTAAGTGTCCTGTTGGACTTGGCGCATAGCGCACTCTCACTTGCTTTTCCATAATTGGTACACCTTCCATTCTTAATGTCAACACATTCTATAATTGTACACCAAAAAAATGTGATTATCCATCTTACGAATTAAAAACCATTATTTTTTCTGTAATAAAACAACTGCTTGAGAAGCAATTCCTTCTTCCCTACCTGTAAATCCTAATTTTTCTGTTGTTGTTGCCTTTACATTGATATTATCAATAGACGTTTCTAATAGTTCGCTAATGCGTTTACGCATACTTTCAATATGCGGTGCCATTTTCGGCTTTTGGGCGATAATTGTACAATCTAGGTTCCCTAGCTCATAACCTTGTTCACGTACAAATTCCCAAACCTTCTGTAACAATACAGCTGAATCCGCATCTTTAAAGGCAGGATCTGTGTCAGGGAAATGTTTTCCGATATCCCCTGCTGCAATTGCACCTAAACATGCGTCTGCGATCGTATGTAACAATACATCTGCATCCGAGTGACCGATCAATCCTTTCTCATGAGGAATTGTAATTCCACCGATAATTAACGGTCTACCTTCCGCAAATTCATGTACGTCAAAACCTTGTCCAATTCGAAACATTCTTTACATCCTCCTCAAGCTAAACTACTGAGCTTTATGACTCTATATTATATCGCTATCCCTATAAAGAAAAGCCCGGCCTTTGCCGAGCTTTTCTTCGCTATAATCATTACTATCATTTCTTTTGAACGTGAAGAAAGCTTTCAGCAATTAGTAAATCCTCTGGAGTCGTCACTTTAATATTATAGTAACTCCCCTCTACTACACCTACTTGCTTCCCGATACGTTCCACGAGACTTGCATCATCTGTACCAAGGAAACAACTCTGCTTCGCACTTCTATGAGCTTCTAGCAAAAGAGAAACAGAGAACCCTTGCGGTGTTTGTACAGCTTTAAGCTGAGATCTTTCTACCGTTTCGACAACAACACCCTGCTGTACTTTCTTAACGGTATCTTTCACTGGCACCGCACAAATGGAAGCCCCATATTTTTCTGCTGCAGTTAATACATCTTGAATCACTTTATTTGTTACGAACGGGCGCGCACCGTCATGTACAAGAACATACTCAACATCACTCGTATGCTGAATCGCGTTATACACACTATCTTGTCTTTCAGCTCCACCCTGAATAAATTGTACTGGCTTTTCAACTGGATACTTCTGCATTAGCTCTTCAAAATAAGGGCTTTCTTCTTCGTTAATTGCCATGATAATATTTTTACATGCTTTATCCTTTTCAAAAGCACGTAACGTATGCACAATAATCGGTACTTCATTAATAAGTAAGAACAACTTATTTTTGCCAGCACCCATACGCTTTCCTTGACCAGCTGCTGGAATAATTAATGTATACATATTAATAATCCTCTACTTATAATGCTTTTTCTAATAATTTACGTTTGGCGAAAATCATACGACCAGCCGATGTTTGTAACACACTAGTTACAAGTACATCGAGTTGTGAACCTACGTATTCCCTACCATCTTCTACTACAATCATTGTGCCATCATCTAAATATGCAACACCTTGATTTTGTTCTTTCCCATCTTTTACAACATAAACGCTTAGTTCTTCACCTGGGAGTACAACAGGTTTAATCGCATTAGCTAAATCGTTAATGTTTAACACTGTTACCCCTTGTAATTCAGAAACTTTGTTTAAGTTGAAATCATTCGTTACTACAGTTCCACCAGTGATTTTTGCCAACTTTACAAGTTTGCTATCCACTTCTTGAATATCATCGAAATCGCCTTCATAAATTTCTACCGGAATCGGCATCTCTTTTTGAATACGATTTAAAATATCTAATCCTCTGCGACCACGATTACGCTTTAAAGCATCAGAAGAATCGGCAATGTGCTGAAGTTCTTCTAACACGAATTGTGGGATCACAATTGTTCCTTCTAAAAACTTCGTTTGGCAAATATCAGCAATACGTCCATCGATAATTACACTCGTATCGAGAATTTTCCAATGAGTTGTAGATTCTTCTACCTCAGTTTCAGTTTCTTCATTCTCACTATTATTATTTTTCTTCTTACCACGTTGTGGTAATGTAAATAATCCTAGCAATTCATTCCTCTTTTTAAATCCTACTTGGAATCCTAAATATCCTAGTAAAAGAGTAAAGAACACTTGCAACACTGTACTAATAACTGGAATTGTAAATTCACGAATTGGTATTAAAATTAAATATGCAACAATAAGGCCAGAGATTAAACCTAATGTACCAAATAAAACATCTGCTACAGGCGCCTTTACAAGAGCCTCTTCAATATGCTTAATAAGTTGAACAATATAATCTACAAGCCAAAATGTTGTTAAAAATAAAATAATTGCACCAATAATTGCACGAGCATACGATCCTTCCAGTAAAGGAACGGCACCGATGTCTAATACATTAATAACTTTTGGGATTAAGTAAATCCCTAACGCTCCCCCGATTACTAGAAAGAAGAGCTGTACAATCCGTTTTAACATCCAACCACCTCCTACTCATTATTAACCATTGTTTCGCTAATCAAAACGCCGAATGCAAAAGCGGACGTGTTTTTTATAAATAGTTTTATTTACCAATATATCATATCATATACCAAAAGTGTTCTAGTGTCGTTATATTATGGAATCAATGTAATATTCTTAATTGTGTCTACTCATATAGAGATGCTCTTGAATTCTTTTTAGGCCTTCTCGTATTTTCTTCGCCCTGACTTCTCCAATTCCTTCCACATCATCCAATTCATTAATAGTTGCACGGCAAACGCCTTGCAACGTTTTAAATCGATTAATTAAATTTTCAATGATAAGTGGTGGAACACGCGAAATTTTGCTTGTGATTCTGTATCCTCTCGGTGTTACAGTTTCTTCTAAACTCGTTTGTCCCGGGTATCCAAGCAATTTAACTAAATCGCTATCCTCTAGAAGTTGTGTATTTGCAAGATCTTGTAACTTTTTCAAAATTTGATGATGATCTTGCGTTTTCTCCTGGTGATAATCCTTAATTAATAACGCTGCCTCTGCCTCTAAATCAGCTAGTAGCTCTGTAAGTTGTAGACGTATTAGCCTACCTTCTGTTCCTAGCTCATGAATATAGCTCAATATTTCATTTTTAATACGCAACACCATTTCAACACTATGTAAAACGTGAACTACCTCGGACATTGTAACGACCTCTTCAAATTCTAGAATGCCCAAATTCGTAATCCCATCATTCCATACAGCCTTATATTTTTCTAACGTTTGAATAGCTTGGTTTGCCTTTGTTAAAATAACACCTATATCTTTTAGTGTATACCGTAAATTCCCTTGATATAGCGTAATTACGTTACGTCTTTGTGAAATAGCCACAACAAGACTACCTGTTTGCTTTGCTACACGCTCTGCCGTTCGGTGGCGCATCCCTGTCTCAATAGAGTCGATAGATGACTCTGGCACTAACTGTGCATTCGCAATTAAAATTTTACTTCCAGTTTCATTTAAAATAAGTGCTCCATCCATTTTTGCTAACTCATATAAACTAGCAGGAGAAAATGCACAATTAATATGAAACCCTCCATCAACAATACTTTTTATCTGCTCATTATATCCAAGAACAATTAATCCCCCTGTTTGTGCGCGAAGCACATTATCTATTCCTTCGCGCAGTGGTGTTCCCGGGGCCACGAGCTGTAAAATATTAATCATACTTTTGACACGTTGCTTGTTTTCTTCCATAGCCTAGCCTCCTAATGTCAAACGAAGCGCTTCTCCTAAATTGGATACACCTACTACCTCAATCCCATCTGGAATTGTCCATCCTCCTAAATTTTTCCTAGGAATAATAGCGCGTTGAAATCCTAATTTAGCTGCTTCTTGTACACGTTGTTCAATTCTTGATACTCTTCTTATTTCTCCAGTTAATCCCACTTCTCCTATTACTGCATCGGTTGGTGCCGTAGATTTATCTCTAAAACTTGAAGCTATACTTAAAGCCACAGCTAAATCAATTGCTGGTTCATCTAACTTCAAACCACCTGCTACTTTTAAATATGCGTCTTGATTTTGCAATAATAAACCTGTTCTTTTTTCTAGCACCGCCATAATAAGCGATACACGGTTATGGTCAATTCCCGTTGCCATTCTTCGAGGATTTCCAAAACTAGTAGGGGAGATTAATGCTTGTATTTCTACTAAAACCGGTCTTGTCCCTTCCATTGAGGCAACCACCGTTGATCCTGCAACCCCAACCGGTCTTTCCTCAAGGAAAATTTCAGAAGGGTTTAAGACTTCTGCAAGACCAAGTTCTTTCATTTCAAAAATACCCATTTCATTCGTAGAACCAAAACGATTCTTCACAGCTCGCAAAATACGATATGTATGATGACGATCTCCTTCAAAGTAAAGAACTGCATCGACCATATGTTCTAACATACGAGGTCCTGCAATTGCACCCTCTTTCGTCACATGTCCAACGATAAAAATAGGGATTCCTTTCGTTTTTGCAAGTTTCATTAATTCTGCTGTACATTCACGTACTTGCGCCACACTTCCCGGTGCTGACGTTACCTCAGGTAAATGTATTGTTTGGATGGAATCAATAACAACAAAGGCTGGGTTCACCTCTTCAATGTGTGTTGCAATTCGTTGTAAATCCGTCTCTGATACAACAAATAGATTACTACCATTTACATGTAAACGATCCGCACGCAGTTTAATCTGTTTTGCTGATTCTTCACCCGATATATATAGTACATCATATGAAGAATCTGCTAATTGCGATGATATCTGTAATAGTAACGTTGATTTTCCAATCCCAGGGTCTCCACCTATGAGTACTAAGGACCCATCTACAATCCCACCACCAAGTACACGGTTAAATTCTTGAAATTTCGTTTCAATACGCGCCTCAGACTTTGTTTCCACTTCTGTTAGACGTCTTGGTTTTGTTACTTCAGTTTGAATTGCATTGGCATAATTAAGGCGCCTTGATGATACAACCGGCTCCATCTCTTCAACAAGCGTATTCCATTGGCCACATCCAGGGCATTTCCCCATATATTTTGGTGACTGATAACCACACTCTTGACATGTAAATTTTGTTTTCTTTTTAGCCATATCGTTTTATATTTCACTTCACTTTCATCTATAAACAGTTTATCCTTCTCGTACAAGAAAGAGGGCTATCTCGTAGCCCTCTTAGTTTGTCTATACTTATTTTACCTTTTCAGCACTATGAATGACAAATGATTCTCCTTCAACATCAAAGATAACTTTTTGTCCTTTCTCAATAGCACCTTTTAAAAGTTCTTCCGATAGTCTATCTTCTACATGTTTCTGAATTGCTCTACGAAGCGGGCGCGCACCGTACTCTCGGTCAAATCCTTTATCAGCAATAGCTGAAATCGCTCCTTCTGTTAAATGCAATTCAATTTCTTGTTCTTTTAAGCGATTTACTAACTGATTCACCATAAGCGTTACAATCTCTTGAATGTGTTTTTTCTCAAGCATATGGAACACGATAATTTCATCAATACGGTTTAAGAATTCTGGACGAAACGCCTTTTTCAGTTCATCCATTACTTTACCTTTCATATCTGAATAATCGCGACTCTCATCTTGTACGTTAAATCCAAGATGTTTATTACGTTTTAACGCCTCTGCACCAACATTAGATGTCATAATAACAATTGTATTACGGAAATCAACTGTACGCCCTTTAGAATCTGTTAAGCGACCATCTTCTAATACTTGTAGTAAAATGTTAAACACATCAGGATGAGCTTTCTCTACTTCGTCTAATAGGACAACTGAATATGGCTTACGGCGAACTTTTTCTGTTAATTGCCCACCTTCTTCATATCCAACATATCCTGGAGGAGATCCAACTAAACGAGAAGTAGAATGCTTCTCCATGTACTCAGACATGTCGATGCGAATCATTGCATCCTCATCACCAAACATAGATTCTGCTAACGCTCTTGCTAGCTCCGTCTTACCTACACCTGTTGGTCCTAAGAAAATAAATGAACCAATCGGACGTTTCGGATCTTTCAATCCTGCTCTAGCACGACGAACAGCTTTTGCTACAGCTACTACTGCTTCATCTTGACCAATAACACGATCGTGAAGAATGGATTCTAAGTTTAATAATTTATCAGTCTCTGTTTGTGCAAGTTTAGAAACCGGGATACGAGTCCACGTAGAAACGACATTTGCAATATCTTCTACTGTCACTTCTGAGTTTTCTTTTCCTTGTTGCTCTTTCCATTGACGCTTCGTATCTTCTAATTTCTCACGTAAGCGTTGTTCCATATCACGTAAGGAAGCAGCTTTTTCAAATTCTTGACTTTGTACAGCTGCATCTTTTTCTTTTCTAATTTCCTCAAGCTTCACTTCAAGCTCTTTTAGATTTGGTGGTGTTGTATAAGAGCGTAAGCGAACCTTTGAAGCAGCTTCATCAATTAAATCAATCGCTTTATCTGGTAAGAAACGATCTGTAATATAACGATCTGAAAGCTTTACAGCTGCATCAATTGCATCATCTGTAATAGATACACGGTGATGTGCCTCATAGCGATCACGTAAACCTTTCAAGATTTGAGTTGATTCGTCTAAACTTGGCTCATCAACGTGAATTGGTTGGAAACGTCTCTCTAAAGCCGCGTCTTTTTCAATATATTTGCGATATTCATCTAACGTTGTCGCCCCAATACATTGTAATTCCCCACGAGCTAAAGATGGTTTTAAAATGTTCGATGCATCAATGGCACCTTCTGCTCCACCTGCACCAATTAATGTATGAAGTTCATCAATAAATAGAATGATATTTCCTGCTTGACGGATTTCATCCATTACTTTCTTCAAACGATCTTCAAATTCACCACGATATTTTGTTCCAGCTACCACTGTACCCATATCTAGTGTCATAACGCGCTTATCTCTTAAAGTTTCAGGAACTTCATTATTTACGATTTGTTGTGCTAATCCTTCTGCGATTGCTGTTTTACCTACACCAGGCTCCCCAATTAATACAGGATTGTTTTTTGTTCTACGGCTTAACACTTCAATTACACGCTGAATTTCTTTACCGCGCCCAATAACAGGGTCTAAACGATTTTCACGTGCAACAACTGTTAAATCACGTGCTAGGCTATCCAATGTTGGTGTATTTGCATTTGTTGAAGAACCACCTTGGTGGCCTGAACTTGCTTCATTACTTCCAAGAAGTTGCAATACTTGTTGTCTTGCCTTATTTAGGCTAACACCTAAGTTATTTAAAACACGTGCTGCTACACCTTCACCTTCACGGATTAAACCAAGTAAGATATGTTCTGTTCCAACGTAAGAATGACCTAATTTACGAGCTTCATCCATAGACAACTCAATAACCTTTTTAGCACGCGGTGTATAATGTACAGTTTGAGAAGCTTCTGTTCCGCGTCCAATTAACGCTTCTACCTCTTTTTGAACTTTCTCTGGACTTAACCCAAGAGCAATTAACGCTTTTGCTGCAATTCCTTCACCTTCGCGTACAAGCCCAAGTAAAATATGTTCTGTTCCAATATTATTATGCCCAATACGAATTGCTTCCTCTTGAGATAAAGCTAATACTTTCTGTGCTCTTTCTGTAAATCTTCCAAACATCATAGAAATCGCCTCCTACTTGCGCTTAGTTTTTTTCAATACGTAATCGCTCACGGATTAAGGTTGCTCTTCGATAATCTCTTTCTTCTGGCCCTAAAGGTCCTCCAGCATATTGTTGTAAAATGCCTGGTTGTGTAAGAACCATTAGCTCAGTCAAAATATTTCTCGATATACCTTTTATATATCCTAAATCAATACCAAGTCGTAAATCTGATAAGCAATTGGCTGCTTCCGCAGATTGAATTAAACGACTGTTGGCTAGTATGCCATAAGAGCGATAAACTTTATCTTCAAGTTCAATACTTGAATTTTGTACGATTAATTCTCTAGCCATTTTTTCTTGCTGTATGATTTGTTGAATGACACTCTTTAAATCTGTAATAATATCTTCTTCAGATTTTCCTAATGTCATTTGGTTTGACACTTGAAATATATTACCTAACGCTTCGCTACCTTCACCGTATATTCCTCTTACTACTAACCCTAATTTTTGAATTACTTGTATAATACGACTAATTCTTTTCGTTAAGACCAGCCCCGGTAAGTGAATCATTACAGAAGCCCTTAATCCTGTACCAACGTTAGTAGGACAACTCGTAATATATCCAAGTGATTCATCAAAAGCATATTCAACCTCTTTCTCTATCCAATTATCTATTTGATTGGCACTGTGAAGGGCCTCTGATAATTGCAACCCTGAAAATAAGCACTGAATCCGAATATGGTCTTCTTCATTAAGCATAACACTAATATGTTCGCTTTCTGACAATAGACATGCTCCATATTCTGTTCCTGCAAGGTTAGGGCTAATTAAATGCTTTTCAACTAATACTCTCCTTTGAAGAGGGGTTAATTCATTCATTTTTAATAGTTCAAACTCTCCATAAGTTTCTACTGTTTTATTTATAAATTCCTTTTTAAATAATTCATGAATCTGTTTAGCTTCTTCTTCGTTTTGCATAGTAGAGAATTGATATTTTTTAAAATTACGAGCCAAACGAATTCGACTACTTAAAACAATATCAGAATCAGGGCCATCACCCTTCATCCATGGACTAATCGCTTCATTCATAATGTTGTCCAGTGACATAGAACTATTCCCCCTCTCTATGCTCACTAAGCTGAGTTTCAAGATTTCTAATTTTATCCCTTACTTCAGCAGCTTTCTCAAATTCCTCTTTCTGTACGGATTGTTTCAAAATGAGTTTTAGTTCATCTAATTCTTTCTTTAAGTGAATATTTCCTTCTATACGCTCCGGAATTTTTCCACAATGATCTGTATGCCCACCGTGAAGACGTTTTAATAATGGCTTTAAATGTTCCTTAAATGTACCGTAACAAGAAGCACATCCAAAGCGTCCCACCTTTGTAAATTGTTCATATGTCATCTTACAATCCGGGCATCTCAATACACTTGTATTCGAAAACCCGTTTTTTCCTTCTTCAAACATTGTTGATTCACCGTGTAATAACCCAGCAAATAAATCATGGAATGAAAAGTTAGACTGCGATGATTGAAAGAAAGACGTATAGCCACTTTGTTCTGCACATTGCTCACAAAGATGAACTTCCGCCTTCTTTTCGTTGATTACTTTTGTATAATGTAAAGTTGCTGGTCTTATATTACAGTTTTGACAAGTCATCACTATCCCCACCTTTACAACAGGAACGATCTATCTCATAGTACTTTTCATACATTACTAGATTGTTCACTTTCCTTTATTCATTTAAATAAAAGTGCGTGTTCTTTTTTCAAAACCTCTACAATATTTAACTGCCTTATCTCTTAGTTATTATTCTTCTACAAAAGTTGTATTTATTTATATTTCAGTGTTCTTAACATTGCGCATAATATTCGAGCCCTAAGTTCATCTCGAGAAGGAACATCCATTGATAATACAGAACGATCTAGTACGCTTAACATGAGTTTGGCTTCACGGTTTGTTATGATTCCCTCTTCTATTAAACGTATAATCATACTCTCTGCATTCCCTTGTGCAACGCTATGATCAATCATATGAAGCATTTGATCAATAATGTCTATATCGTCATGCAGTTTGACTTTTATAATGCGAATGTAACCTCCTCCACCACGTTTACTTTCTACTACAAATCCTCTTTCTAATGTAAAACGGGTATTGATTACATAATTGATTTGAGATGGTACGCACTCGAATCGATCCGCAATCTCATTTCTTTTGATTTCAATCACATTATTATTACTTAAGTCAATAACTTGCTTTAGATATTGCTCAATGATATCAGATATATTTCTCATTTATCCGCCACCTTTATTGACTTTGACTATCTTTGACTTTAATTATATACGTATTAATAAAATTTGCAACTCTTTTGCTTATTTACTATCCTAGCCATATTCCCCTATATTTAATCAAAATAATAATTATTTAAACACATTTTTTAATTACTATGGATTATAAAAGAAAACACGAAAAAACACGAGTCATTTGACTCGTGTTTAATTGCTTGGCGACGTCCTACTCTCACAGGGACAAGGTCCCAACTACCATCGGCGCTAGAGAGCTTAACTTCCGTGTTCGGTATGGGAACGGGTGTGACCTCTCTGCCATCATCACCAAACTATGAAGGCATATTCCTTCAAAACTAGATAACATTTGCTACATATTATATGGTTAAGTCCTCGATCTATTAGTATTCGTCAGCTCCACATGTCACCATGCTTCCACCTCGAACCTATCAACCTGATCATCTTTCAGGGATCTTACTAGCTTACGCTATGGG
>NZ_NWUW01000024.1 GCF_002746455.1 Bacillus fungorum
TTCTCGCTTTCAGTAAACCAATCATGCCGTATTGGATTAAATCATCTA
The DNA here is from genome assembly GCF_002746455.1 of Bacillus fungorum. Lineage (GTDB taxonomy): Bacteria > Bacillota > Bacilli > Bacillales > Bacillaceae_G > Bacillus_A > Bacillus_A fungorum. The sequence continues at coordinate 49 of NZ_NWUW01000024.1, forward strand.
TTTCTAATCCCGTATTACTTTTTATCATTTCCTCGTTTGAACTGTATTTTTTCCAAACGAAATTATAAACTAGCTTTTTATATTTCTTCACAAATTCATCATCCGACATCCCCTTCACATCAACAACCTCAGCCATTCGCTCCACCCCTTTTGATTTCTCTCATATCAGTTGGACCTTTCCAAATCCCCGCTCGTTTCCATTGTTTTTTCTTTTTCCCGACATACGAGGGGCTAAGTTCATACATAATACCAATATCCTTATCCGGTATACCTTGTATATTTAAATTCCTGACAACCTCAGGCGTTAAACCACTCGACGCTTCCCTTCTTGGTCCACCGTTCTTTTTAGGCTGTGTATCCAAGTATCTACCCAACTGGCGTAACTCTTCACCAGTCGGGCATACTTTACACTCATTAACACTAAAACTTTCATTGGATGAGCGATTGTAATAACAACGTCTGCATTTCTGTTCGATAATGTCACCAATTTGGTATGTGAGCTCTTTTCGTTCTTCTTTTGTCAATTTCATAACGCGCACCTATAAGACTGCTTTGAGCGCCATACCGAGCGCTTGTGATCTACCTTGTAACTCAAGGCGATGTTCACGTTCTTTCGCAGCTGTCTCTTCTGCGGCACGTACATTGATATGCATTTTTTGAAGGTCATGCTCTAATTCATGATTCTTTTCAGTAACTGCATTGAATTCGTTTAGTAATGTGCTGTAATCTTCCTCACGCTCTTGCGATTGTTGTTTCATGCTTTCAAAAGCATCTTCCGCTTCTAAGCGTGCTTTCGTTTCTGCAATCAGACCTTGCGCTAGTTTTTCTTTTATACCTTTTAAGTCCTCATACAGTTTCGATACTTCACTTAACTCTTTTCGAAGGGCATCTTTTTCATCAATAATGCCATTTAATCGCTCTTTCCAAGAAACATTTAACGTTTCTACTTTCTCGATATGTTCAGCAGCTATAGAATTTAATTTTGACGGTTCAGATTTCGTTTTCTCAACGTTTTTAAGTTGTGGTGATGGTTTTGTGTTCTGAGGATTCTTAGATGCGCCTACACGCTTATTAGGCACCACTTTTGATTCTCTTCTTTTAGAAATGTGATGGTACAAAGTTTTTTCGTTTACACCTAAGTGCTCAGAAAGTCTTCCCCAAGTCCATTTCTTTTCATCCGCAGCACGTAACTTTTCAGCAGTCGTACAAATTTGATCCCAGTTTTTTTGTTCAGCCATGTGTTCCGTTCTCCCCTCGAGTAGGCTTTCGCCTAAGTTTTTTAGTTTTTCACCGATTTCACAATTTTCAGCGCACCATGAAGTTTTATGGTTTTTGCAAGTGTTACTATATTTCGGGACCTTCGTACAACCTTTGCACTGATCATCTTGTATATTTAAAATCCTAAGTCGGACCTGACGTTTTTCAGTTTTGTTCAATCCATCACCCCATATGAGATTGAAAGATAGGTAGTACAACGAACTTGTCATACTACCAACCTGTAATTGTTAGTCTTCTAATGTTTCATCAAAAGGCTTGTCCTCATCAGACACTTCATATTCCTCAGAAGATTTCGATTCTTTTTCTTGCACCTGCTCTTCTTCCGGCACAACCGGTTCTTCTGTATCTGTTTCTTCCTTCGGTTTCTCTTCTGCCTTCGGCTGCTCTGCCACATCAGGCTGTTTCTCTTTCCATTCGTGCCATTTGATTGCCATCGGTGCAATACGCGCGCGGTAATCATCAATCATTTCAATCAACTTCACGTTAGAAATTTTCAGCTCATTCGCTAGTTTTAGATAAGACTCTCCCTCAAGCTTTCGTTTTACGATGTAAGCAAAATCATGCGGCAAATCATCTAAACCTGGTGCAAGTCCGCTAATGATAAACTCATCAATCGTTTCGCGATCAGCTTGCTCTCTTTCTTCGCGTGTCGGAATTTTCTCTTCTGGGATATCAAAATCAGCTTCTAACTGTTCAAATGATGCCTTTACTTCTTTCACAAACCCTTTGTCATCAACCTCATACTGCGTTACTGGTTCGTTCGTTTTTGCGTTAACAGTAACGTTGAAATTAACCTGCATGGATTCCAGCGAGATAAATACTTTTGTATCGATCATTTCGGAAAGTACATCCAACTTACCGCGCAATGATGAATCCGTTACTTCCAAAACAATTTCTTTCTTCCCATCAGGTTTAAGATTCACTTTCTTTAATGTTGGTTTGAATTCGATATATGACATATGATCCGCTCCCTTTATTTCGCTTGTTTTAGTCTTTTCTCTTCACGTTTTAATTTGTTGTACTCATCTAGCGTGATGAATCCGCCGTATTTCTTCACATGTTTTAGCAAGATGAGTTGTAAATGTGGGTACTTGTATTCAAACATCTTTTTCTTTACCGCGAATGTTTGTGTAACCATACCCTTTATGTCTACGACTTCCACATCACCATTTGGCAAATAAACCATGAAGTCTGCGATATATGTAATTGCCTTAAAACTTTTACCGTTCTTCGTAAACGCTGGTTGCAAGGTGAATCTTGGTTGTAATTCGAAGCTTGTAATTTCACCTGCAGCTTGGCGTATTTTTAATCCGGAGTAATAATCCGCTTCTGCTTTACTATCAAAAATATGGCTGTTTAGCTTAACTTTTTTATTGTTATATTTACTCATAACTTTTCTCTTTCGCTTCACTAATTAACTGAGTGATTTCATATACAGCATTTTGTGCACGTTCCATGTTTCTTCACCCCTTGAATATTTTTCAAAAATCAATACATACTATTTTCAAGCCGCTTAATCCACGGCTGGTACTTCCTTCTTTTACAGTAAGAGGCAGATTGGTTCATCACTTTTCTAATTCTTACTGTATATTTTTAAAAATATCGAAAATAATACCAACAAGCTGTTTGAACTAGCAGCTTCACTCTTCTCGCAATGGGAATGCAATTTATCACAATTAGCTAACTCATTCGACTAACTGGCAGACAACCGAAAATGTTGTCTGCTTTTTGTATGGAATTTTTCATTTTACATATACTACTTTTGAGCCTGTTGCCAATGCAAGCCATTTGGTGTTTTGAATTCCGACTAAGCTTTTTGTTGCATAGATTATCACATCTTTGACAACACTGTTTTAAAGCGCGTTTTCTGGTTATTCGTAGTTCTAATCCAGAATAATTTTTCTCCTATAAAGGACGGCAGGTACGACTGCTCGTCCTTTTTTACTTATACCGCATACTCTCCCTTCTGATAATTTCGAACCACATTGCCCTCATCATCGTAGTAAACAATTTCCCAATAAGGATGGCAGTTGTGCTTTTCAATTTCTCCATCGAACAAAACGAACAGATTAGTTTTCCAGTTCCCAACGATCGTACCCCACATGCCAGCTACGTTTACTCGCATACCCATGTAAGCAAAATGTAGGTTTCTAAAGTTTTGCATTTTCTTAAACGCTTGTTCTGTGCTGTACATCCGCTTGATATCAAAAACCCCTTCGTTCTCACACTTTGCAAACTTCATGAATTCAGCCATTGGCATCGTTAGAAGCTTTGTTCTGAACTTTTGCCAGTACAGAAATCTTGCCTTTCCTTCAGTTTCCGCTACCACATATTCTTCATTCGGCCATTGTTCGAAAATGGTAGTGAGTTTGAATTTGTAAAGAACCACCATCCTTTCACCTCCCCCTTAATTTGCAATCAACTGGTGGAACAGTTCTTTGTTTCTTGTGTCTAGTGCATGATTAATGAGTTGGTATTTTATTAACTTTTCAATTTCATCATGATCTTCCCCGTCGATATGCGTTTCAAGTGAGCACTCATCATCTTCAAGTACTTCCATGTACAAAGGTTCCTTGTATTTACCTTTAAAATTGATTTGAATATATATCGGTGCATCATTCACATTGAAATGATGATATGCTGACATCCCATCTGTAACAGTTAAATTTGGTTTATAAAACGCGAACAGTTGACCTTCTGAAAACTCTGCAGAAATTTCAATTCCATACGGATACTTCTTTGCATTTTCAACAAAGTGGATTCTTGTTACAAACCTTAAATGTTTATGAAATGTGTAGATAAATGGAAAGCCCTCGTGTCTTCTAGGCAAGATATGGTTTAAAACAAATTGCATAAACTCACGCTTTTTCTCAACCGACACGTTGCTCATGCAGTACCCCCCTTTTCCATCCTTCAAATTTTCGAATCCAAGCATCCCAATTTTCTTTTTGCGCAACTACTTGCTGCTTTGCTATTTCACAATTACAACCCTCAACCGTTATCATCCCAGGATAAATTTCTTTATGAACTACGCCAGTGTTACTGCATGTCATGCACATTTTTTTCACTCCTTTTCGAATCTTCTTAATCGATAATTGTTACCGTTCATTTCAATAACTTCCGTTTCATCATCAAAGATGCGGCTAAAAATACGTTCGTTATAAATCCCGAAGAGAGCTTGTATGGAATGGTTTGTTGTATAAATCGTGTGCCGTCCAATTCGGCTATCGATAATTTCAAACAGTTTCTTTTGCGCCCATTTGTGCTTCTTTAACTCGTCTTCATCATCTGGTTCCTTTTCAGCCCCAAGATCATCAATTACTAAGCACTCTATTTTAGAAAGCATTGTCAGTAATTCATCTTCTGTCATGTCACTTTTACGGTTATATGTGGACTTCAATTTGGTAAAGAGCTTTTCTTCTGTAATAAAGCAAGCGCTTATACCGCGTTTCATTAATTCTTTTGTCATGGATACAGCTAAATGGCTTTTACCCGTTCCGTAATCACCGACAAGCATGATGTTTTGTCCGACTTTCTTATTAAACGTTCGTACATACTGCTCACACGCTTCTTTCGCGTCATAAAGCTGTTGACTTGGTGGAACATAATTTTGGAATGTTGCCTTTTTCAACTTCTGATTGATTAAGCTGCCATCTTCAAATCCTTTAAATAACTTGAGGACCTTTTCTTTCACATGCATTTCTTGTGCTTCCGTCGCTAATTGCTGATCTTCCTTTTCTACCGCTTTACACTGCGGACAAAATTCTTTTCCTGTTTCTTTATCGATAAGCATGCGCTTGTTACAAACATCTTTTATGTTCTTCTTCCCTACAATGAAAACGTTCTGGCATCGATTCGGTGAAAATTGAAACATTTCCACTGCTTTTTTCTTAGCTTTTTGAGAAATCATATTTGCTGAAGAATTCTTCACTTGATTTACCTGATTTACCTGTTTTAACTGACCCATTCAATCCACCGCCTTTTACTTTTCCTGTTCGTTTATTTGCGTTACGATGAAATTCTTCTTCAGCTGATTCAATATCAGCTAATGTACGAATGTTGTTGTTAGCCCAATCTTCTAAAATACCCACTGCATAATTCCAACGCTTGTTTTTCCGTAATGCTCTTTGCATGGCAGCAATAACTACTTCTTCGCTTAAATCATCTATCCAGTGACCAATTTCTTCTGCGACAAACGGCTTTATCATACCGAAATTTTCTTCGTAAAAATTGAAGCAATTAGGACTGCTACTACTACTTACATTCTCTGTAGTAATATTTGTAGTAATCTCTGTATTTGTCTTACGTTCTAACGTAGGAGGCTCCTCCGTTTTATCGTAAGAGGGTGGTACGTTTGAACGTAATAGGCTATTACTTTCTATCGTAGGAGGGCTATTACGTTTCAACGTAGGAGGGGTACCATTTCCCCAATATAAGATTGATATTTTTTGTATTTCTTCCGGAACAGGTTCGATAAACATCACGTTATTGCACCTAGTGCCATTTACAAATACCGTTCGAAATTCAATGTTAATCAAACTTCTATCTTTCAAATAGTCACATGCATCTTTTACTTGTCTTTTGGTAAAACCAAATGAGTCTGCAAGCTGTTGGTAGTTCTTTTGAAGCATATCCGCCTTAAATTTCTGTTTGTACCTTACATGATTGGATTCTTCATCTCTTATTTCTGTTGGTTTATACCAATAAACAACTTCCCCTAAGATGGTAATGGCAATTACATATGGCTTTCCGTTGTCTAATGTGATTGTTTTAAACCAACCATGATCTATCACATTTCCACGGAAGTTCATTTGTCCAATTTGTAGCACCTTGCTGTTCAAATGACTCACTTCCTCTCACAAATCGCGATGTAAGACCTATTCTCCATAATGACTTTTTTAATCTGGCATTCTGGATACGAAGTCCTAAAATACTGTTTTATCCGTTCTTTTATTTCTTCTTTAGATTTTGCTTCTCTCCACAATGCACTGGGGAGAAGCACTTTGTATGGAACGTTTCGCATGGATTAAAGCTCTTCATTTTCAAAGTCGAATTCTTTCTGCTCTTTTTGCTCTGGAACAATCACTGCTTCTTTCTGGCGACTTGTATGTTCTAAATCGATAAATTTAGAAAGAGCTACAACTTCTTGAAGTGATAAATCGTTTGGTTTCTTATTGAATTTTTCTTTGATAATTGCTTTTAAATCGTCCTTTGTCATGTCATACTCTTGCAATTTCCCATTAATATACGACCATTGATTTTCACGTTCTGATACTTGTGTTACAGTTTTTCCTTCCTCAACTTGTAGCTGAGTTGGAGTAATATCCACTCGAGCACCTGGTTGATAAGAATCAACTTGTTCTACCGGATTACTTCCAACCGACTCATCCTCATTTATTTCAATACCATACTGTAATTTTGCAGCTCGTTTCATTACATGTTTTTTAAACATATCGTTGTACCAGTTATTCCACATGTGCTTATTAGTACCTGACTTCATGTGGTCCACTTCATTTGTTTCCATCAGTACAACTACATCTTTAAACCCTTCGCGTTGTGCGACTGCATAACACCCAACTACTTGACCTCTAGGAAATTTCACTTTATGGTTTTTAATAATCCATTCCCCTTCATTTGATCGTTCTGCATCAAACTCATCATTTTCGTGAACCGTTTGAACATCAATTCCTTTGTATCCGCTCTTTTGTCGCGCTAAGTGAAGCACACCTTCTACTGAGATTTGTATACTCATTTTATTGCCGTACACAATGCAGAAGATGTGGTTTAAGAATGGATTCAGTTCAGAATTTACGCACGTTTGAACGAATAAAGCGAACTGTTCATTTGATGTACCCGCTGCAATTGTTGATTTCAATGTATCTAACTCACTTTGCGTAAAACTTCCTACCACTGCTTGTGTATTTGAAACTGCCACTTGATTTTTAGCCATTGATTTGTCCCTCCTTTTGCTTTTGTAATTCCCCTTGAGCTTCTTCAGTCAACTTGTAATACTCAACTTCCACAAAACCCGTTGGTGATGAATACAACATTTCTGGTTCAATCACGTTCGCTTGCATAAGAGCCTGGCTCATCCCTTGGTTTTCCGACCAGTTTTTGATACCAACTGTATCTGAAGAAACAGGATGCAAATTCACCGTTGCTGTCGTAATGAGATCACCACCATATTCCGTTCCTTTCGCACCTAATAATTGCATTGCTACATTTCCATTCCCGTACATTCCAAAAGCAATTTCACAATCATAATTTCTATAGCGCATCTTCATGAACAACTTCCTCCTTGTTTTCAATTGTTTTTGCTTGCACCGTAAATTCTGTATCTTGAACCTGCGCCACAATCAGTTGTCCAACTGGTTTTTCGAAGTGTAAAATACTTTCCGCATTATCGATAAATGTTGGTACGATAAGTTCTGACTGCTGGCTTAATACCTCAATTACTTCTAAACCTGCTTTGATTTTTTCAGCAGTACTTAATCGGCTGTATTGCTTGCCATCCATCAAGATTTCGAATGTTGCACGTTCCTCGCCATTTTTCAGCGTTTCGTACAATTGAACATCGATTGTTTTAAATAACGCTTGAATCTTTTTCACCATTAACTCACTACGTTTCGTACGGAAATCTTTGATTGCATCTAACAATACAATGGACTCGTTTTTCTCTTTTCGAATTTGCTCTTTTGTTGCTACCGCTTCATCAATTTCTTTTTGTAAAAGTTCTAAGCTATGGACTTGTTTTAATGCCGCGTTCAGTGAGAAGATTTGACTATCTAGCTCACTAGTTTCAGTTACATCTACTTCAACTAGTGATAATTGTTTGAACTGTTCCGCCAACTCTTTATGTTTGGCTACCATGCTTTTCCCAAGTTGTTTCGCTTGTTCGAAACGATCGATACGATTTTGCTTCACCTTATCCAGCGCTTCACCTTGTAACGCTTGACCACATGTGTGGCAAGACTCTTGCACCTGTTCCGCCTTGATAGCAAAAACCAATTCTTTCTGCTTTTCAATTTCTTGTTTAACGCCTCCAATTTGATATTGCATTTGCGTATATGCTGATTGTTGTTTTTGAGAAGCACGAACCTTTTCATCGATTACGGAACGTTTTTCTTGTAACTCTGATAATTTTTGTTTAACAGTTTCCGTATCCGTTTCTAGCTGTTCTTCCTTTTGTTTATCCCGTTGCTCTTGCAGGGTAATGACGCGCTCGCTTGCACGTTCGTATGACTTTTCATGTGTTTTTTTTCGCTCTGCATGCACTTTTTGCAAGTCATCCAGCGAATGCTTTTTCAACTTCTCCTCGAGTAATTCCACCTGCAATTTCGATAATTCAGCAAACACTTCTACTTTTAATGGTTCACTTACGTATGTGAGAAGTTGTTCACGCTGCGTTTGCCAATGCTGTGTACTGAAAAAGCTAGGATTGAATAGTGATAAGAATGCTTGTTTATCAATTAACCCTTCCACCCATGCTTCAAATTCTTTTGCCTTTTTAGGTACCTCATTGATAAAGTACTTTGCTGTTTTCTTTTGTTTGCGACCAATTAAGATGTCTTTCTCATCTACATTGATTAGAAGCTCAACTACCGTTTCTGCATCTGAATCACCGATTGGCTTCGGATCAAGTTTTGTTCCAAATGGATCTGTACCGAAAAGCACCCAAGTGATTGTTTCAGCGATTGTTGATTTACCTACACCATTGCGACCTGCGACAGAAGTAATATCACCAAATAAAATTTGTGAATTTGAATGATTCTTGAAATTCAAGATAGATAAAGATTTAAACTGAACGTGCATTTTATATCCCCCTTGTGATAAAATATTGTTAACTTAATTTTTCAAATGGACGCCTGCTGTAACAGGTGTCTGTTTTATTCCCCTGCGGTTTTCTTCTCAAATCCAAGCTGCGTAATCATGTAATCCATAATGTTTTCTCTCAAAACTACTTCACCATCTGGTGCTATCAAAAATTCATCACCAGGTAGAATTTCATTTCCTAATGCATCCTCGATGGGATGGTCAATCATTTGTTCTTGTGGATCCGCTTTACCGTAACCGTTGTGCATTGTCATCGGGTTATCTAGCATCTTGTTCACCTCCTTTATCAGGAGAACGTTTTTTGTTGTTTTCTCTCAATTTCCTATGTTCGATGGCACATGTTGCATGTTGTAATCTCCATCCTCCTTGGAAGCGTTCGAAATGACCTTCTCTTACTCCGACCTTCTTACCACATCGATAACAGAAACCTTCATACTTATTCCTCACTTAGCTAACCTCCTCGCAAAGAGTAATGTAATGAGCTCTTACCACCGCACTTGCATCAACACCTTGACTTCTTAACCGCTGGATGATTCCTAAAATGTTTTTACGATCTCTTTCACGTTCCACATCATGCTTTTCTTTCGCTCGATACAGTGCTGCAAGTTCCCTTCTTGCAAGTCGCGCTTCTTTAATCCATGTGCAAAGTGCGATTGGATCATGGTGCTTTAATGCTTCAATTTGCATCGTATTGCAATACTTTAAAAATTCATCTAACACTTGTTTCTTTTTCATGTCTTTTGGTAGAACTGGTGCTGTTATGCTCATTCGCCTTGCTCCTTTTCTTTTTCGATATTTTCAATACGCCAACGGATTCTATTTCGGAACGTTTCACTTAATTCGAGTACTTCTCTTATGAACCAAGACTCGAATATTTGCTCTGATATTTTTCTGTTTCGACAAGTCACTTGAACGAACTCGTAGTGATTGTGCGTTAAAATTGAAGTGTAAACGAATTTATTTGGATCAATTTCTTCTACTGTTATTTGCAACACTTCATAATGAAAGTTGAGATATGCTTGAATTGCCTTATGTAATTCTTCTGGTGCGTCTTCCAACTGAATTGGTTTCTTCATATTCTCTTCACCTTCCGTAATTGTTTATTTTCTTGCTTTAGCTGTTCGTTCTCGCTGATAAGTTTTTCAAATACATCTAATAACGCTACACCACCCATGAATGACACAATAACCACCGCTGTTATTAAAAGGCTGAATGTGCTTTCAACCAACTTTTGATCCCTCCTTTTGTGCTTCTAGCCATGCTTCCAAATCTTTTTGTAAGAAGAGTAATTTGCGCCCTTCTCGGATTACCGGAAACTGCGGATGATTTGCCAACTCATACATTCTGCAAACTGCGATGTTAAGGTAAGCTGCCGCTTCTTTCACTCTCATTACTTTGTTTGGTTGTGCTTGCAGTTGGAATGAAGCTAATGCGGCTTGAATTTCTTCACGAACAACTTCACGGATTGACTCTTTAATGATTTGATCTAATCCCATTTTGTTTTGCTCCCTTCTATTTAACTTAACCAACTTTAACTTAACTATAAGTTAAGTTAAGGGCAAAAAATTTTAATTGCATCTAGTTTCACTTTTAAGAAATCAGCAATTTTTACAATTAAGTCATAATAAGGACGGCGTTTGCCGTTTTCTATGTACCAATAGTACACTTCCGTAATACCAACGGCCTCAGCTACTTCCTTACATGTATATCCTTGTTCTACACGTAGCTGTTTTAGAGTTTTCATATGCAACTCCTCTCTTCCGTTTTTGTTGTTAATTACATATTAACTTAACCTTAAGTTAAGTTCAAGTGTTTTATAAAACTTTTTTCAAAAACTTTACCTTTCCACTTAACTGATAGTTAATATATAATGACAGTGTAGCAAAGTGACGTGTGTCACACTATAACAGTAATAAAGAAGAAATAACTTCATATAAAATAGATAAAATAAACTTGGGGTGTTTTAATTATGTTTAGTCATGAAAGGTTAAAGTTGTTAATTGAAAAAAGAGGGATTACCCAACAACAATTAGCTGATGCAATTGGTGTTAGTCATGTTTCTGTTTATAACTACGTTGAAGGAAAAAAATCACCAGGTACACGTACACTTCAAAAAATAGCTAATCATTTAAAAGTTACTACTGATTATCTACTTAGGTTATCTGATTCGCCAGATTTAACAGCAGACCAAGATCTACAACTTACAAAAGAAGCTCAAGAAATTCTTCAAATCATAAATGCTCTACCTGAAGAACAACGAAAAAAAGCATTAGAACAACTAGAAATGTTTGTGAATTACGAAAAAGCTAAAGGGAATATTTAATGAAAAAAGACTATCCGAAAAATTAGATAGTCTTTTTTAAAATACTTTTTCTCTTTCATGTCCACTTAAACAGATAGATAATAATATTTCTTTTGGGTTATCTTCTTCTTGCAGAAGTAAAAGCGCTTTTTTTATCAGATTAACTTCCCCATCTTTACTTTTCATCTTCTCTTATCCCCTTATCATTTTTGTTATTTTTTTACATAAATTTCTTTTTTGTTCATAAACCTAAAAAGGAAATCTTACTTAAAACTACAAATGACACCGTCAATTAAGACGATGTCATTTTAAATATATATATGTAAACCTATATTTTGTATCTTACCAACCGCCACCAGGATCAACCATCATTTGCTGAACTGCTGGTTTTGAGTCATTTGTACTAGGCTTTTCTTTCGCAGAATCAGTGTTAACAACTAGTGTAGTTGCTAATAATAGTACAGGAATAATTGTAATTAATTTTTTCATCTAATCACCTCTTTCCGATGCTAATTATAACAAATATTCAAATTAAACCCAAGTGAATTTTCGGTAAATTCGAATAAAATATATTTCCTGATTTTTGACACATTAGAAGAGATTGTTTCATTAACTCTTCTCTTTTAGCTCCCTCATATGTTAAAGCTAAATAAGCGGTCTGTATGTCTGTTAATTCACCTATAGAACTTTTAATTTGATTTAATATTTCCCTCGCTCCTGTTGTATTACCTTGTTTAATCATTAAATATGCCAGCTCACTTGGATGTACAACATCTGTATCACTAATTTTTTTGTCATGGTGAATCTTTAAAAATGATAATGTATGTTGCACCATTTCTTTCTTCTTCTCTACAGCTTCAACTTTTCTATCACCAATCACTTGTAATGTTTTCTCTAAGTAATATTTTGAGTTCTCATATTCACCTACTGAGAAAACATACGATTCACCTAACTTTAAGTAAGCATTTACTTTTGGAAAAGAAAAAAAGTTATCCCACTCAAGATCATCTATTAATTTAATACAAACGTTTCTTGCTTCATCTATTTCTCCTCCTTGCAATGAAGTAACAGCAATCGCTTCTCTGTAACGTAATTTGAAGCACTCACGAAGATATTTATTACTAATTTTATCAATTTTAGTTTCTAGTGATTTCAGACGCTCATTTAAAGCCGTATAATTTCCTGTTTGATATTGCGCTTGACATAATAAAATTTCAGTTAGCACTTCCATCTCAATTGTTTTCACTGATTTACTTTCTATATGCAACGCTTTATGATACAGTTTGGCATTCAACTCACCGATATATCGTTTATAAATAATCAGATATACACTTGCAAATTCTTTATTTTCAGACACCTTAGACTGCAATTCACTATTTATTACTTCAATCAAAAGATCGAATTTACCTCTTAAAGCTAAGTCCTCCATCGCTTCACGTAAATTCTCTGATTTCGGATTTGTGACATCGATATAATTCTTTAATATATTCCCTTGTACCTGTATGCCTTTATTTAATAGAATAATTGTTTTAGAAAGAAAACCAAAACTAATATCTGTGTTACCTTTAAATACTTTTGTAACAGTACTTGGCTTAACACCCCAATGGTCTGCTAGTTTATTTTTTCTTATACCAGCTACACATAATTCTTTTTCAATTTGACCTAGAGCTTTCCACATGCTTTGTCCCCCTTCTTGGAACAAGACACACTTCCCTATCATGAAAACGCACCTTAATGACGAATTACATCCAAAAGCTGTGTTATACTAGCCTTATACGTTACGAAAACTCGTAACCGAAAGGCTCATGGCAAATGTTTTCCCTACTTCAATTAGGGTTAAATGGTGTAAACGTGTTCCCAGCACAATTACACGCGCTATGGGTCTTTTTTGTTCCGTCAAATTATATTATTAAGAATATTCTATCACAAATAAACCAAACATCTATTCTCTCATATTCTGAAAATACTTGAGAAAGTTGATGAAATTAATATACGCCTAGTTTTTTAGACACTGAAAAAAATTATGCAATATTGCATTTGGCAAATGATATATATATATACAACTTTTGTGTTTACAAAATTATTCATACAAAAATTCTCATTATGTATGCATTTACTATAAATAAAAAACCACTCAAATGAGTGGTTTTTTATTATGTATTAATATAGATCCCAAAAGATTCTCTCGTTAAGGAATAAACTAAAAGAGCCTCAATTCGCCATTCTAGTAAATTAACTAATATTCTTTAATACCTACTTATCTCTTCTTACATTCAATTAGAACTAAACAGAATTTGTTAATCTAAGTTATCGTTAAAAAAGTTACAAATGTGACCCAATAAAAGCAATAGAGTTATGTAAAAAGTGAATACAACAAACAACCCAAAAAGCAGATATTGTAACTTGATTTTTTTCATTTTTTTTATGATATACCCAATAAGCATAATTATAGAAAAGTCCAATTATTGTTGTAGCAACGATATAAGTAATTCCAAATGAATGATTTAATCCAAATATAATCGATGCTATTAAGATAACAAGATAATTATAATCCCTGATAAAAGGAATAAAACTCAATATCCAGAATAAAAACACCTGAAAAACTATTGTTTCAAATATAGGTGCTGCAACTATTCCTGCTAAAATTTCAATAATAATAGGCTGTTCCATTATTGGATTTTTCTCTATTTCAGGTAAGAATAAATCTAATGGCATAGCAAATAAAAATGAACCTAATAAGATCAGTAATATAAACCAAACTACAGGTAAATCAAACATAAATTTATTGATTTTTGCTAACATATGTTTTCTCTCCAATCACCCTCTTATGTTTATAAGAGAATTATTGAGATTCCTCCTTTCACTAATTAATTTTATAAAACAAATCCATTTATATAGATTATAAGTTATTAACTACTTTTTTAAAATATATACTTTACTATTATTTAACAACATCTGACAATCATATCCTATAACTGAAATTGTTCATATATGGTAAAATATATCCATCGCTGATATGTCCAAACTTGTAATTTTCATAGCAGCAAAATTACAACTAGACTTATACAACATGATTCAAAACAAAATGAAGGAGTGTTTTAAGTGAAAGGACATATTCGAAAAAGAGGAAATAAATATTGTATTGTGGTCGACATTGGACCTGATCCAGAGACAGGAAAAAGAAGACAGAAGTGGTTTTCTGGGTATAAGACAAAAAAAGAAGCACAGGCTGATGTTGCGAAGAAGATTGCGGAGTTGAATGAAGGGACTTTTATCGAGCCATCTAAGGTGACTTTAAAAGATTACCTAAATAGTTGGCTAGAAATTAAAAGTATGAGTATTGAAGAAAGTACCTATGCTTGCTATTTAACATATATAAACACACATATTATACCTAGCATTGGAACAATTGCACTTCCTAAATTAAATGTTATGCACATTCAAAAATGCTACAAAACTGCAATGGATAAAGGTATGGCAAACAATTCTATTCTGCTGATGCATAGGATTTTAAAAACTGCATTAAACCTAGCTGTAAAACAAAACGTTGTTTCTCGAAATCCAGCTGCTCTTGCAGAGATTCCAAAAAGAGAAAAAGCCTCTATCCAAACTTGGACAGAGGAAGAAGTAAAGAAATTTTTATTGCATTCACAAGAAACACGTTATCATATCGGATGTCTTCTTGCAATAACTACAGGCATGCGTCTAGGGGAAGTCTTAGGTTTGCGTTGGCAAGATGTTGATTTTGAGAACCATACTGTCACAATTAATCAAACATCTGGTCATGATGATAAGATCAAAAAAACAGCAAAAACAAATTCGTCAAAGCGTACAATACCCGTGCCCATAGAAACAATAGAAGCCTTAAAAAAGCATAAGATTACAATCAATAAAGAGAAATTACGATTCGGTTCCGCTTATCAAGATCAAGACTTAATTAATTGTAATGAATTTGGCAATGTATTTAGAAAAGACAGTTTCAGACGACAATTCATTAAAATAATAAAAAACGCAGGTGTAAAGCAAATTAAATTTCATGATTTAAGACATACGCACGCAACTTTATTATTGAAACAAGGGGTTAATCCTAAAATTATCAGTGAAAGATTAGGTCATACAGACATTTCAATAACGCTAAGTGTTTATTCGCATGTTTTACCGAATATGCAAGAAGAGGCTGTTAAAAACTTTGGTAAAAGCATCTTTGGATAGCCAATGTTTGCAAAATGTTTGCATTTTATATTATGAAGTCGAACAAACCTTGTTATATCAACGTTTGTTCGACCTTTCATGTTATATCCGTCATATAGCTCTTTATTACTTTCGCCATATGCATGGAATACGGCATGTGTATATTTTTTTCCTGAAGCATACTTGAATTACAGCACATATAGTGTATCATTTTAGCGATATAATTCCTTTCTACAGGTTTTACACCTAGTGGTAAAATTTCAAGTATGTATCGATGCAATGTTTCACTACCATTAAAGGAATATTCACCAGTGCTATAATACATTCCTTTTTGATCTACATATAAACTTGTGCCCTCAGGAACATCATCACGTTCTATCACACCGTATTTCGGTGTATCAAAAGCTGTATTTATTCTTATAACATTTAAATTGGGAACCTTTAGCACATCAGGAACAATCTCCGGTAAAATATCTATATCAATTTTTTTATTTTGTAACTCTTTTATCCAATATTTTCTTAAATTCGCATCTACAATGAAATACACTTGCTCATTTTTCTCTTTTGCATGTTGTAAAATTTTCTTTAATGTTTCAAAAACAAATTGTTTAAATTGAATTCCCATATCATTTCTTTTTGAAGGTTGCGGTAAAAAGATATTATGTTTATTTATATTTAATAATAAATGATCAATCGTTTGCCACTCTGTATTCCCATATAATTTATATGAAATTTCTTTTCCTTTTATTTGTGAAAAAATAGGTAAGAAATCAAATTTCGAGATTCGTTCAATCGATAAATTAACATATGTACAAGGTAAATTTATCTTATTCCAACTACGTTTCAAAAATCCTTTTTGTTCTAATAAACTAAGAATACAATCTATAATTGTTTTACGTGATACACTTTGGCCTATAAATAAATTAATAAATGCTGAAATACGGTTTGTTCGTGCAAATCCTTCTCTAACAATTTGCTTTGGATCAATTTTTTCACGGCCATCACAATTTTTCATTGCGATTAACGCCAATGTTGCTTCATTGCACTCACCTGCAGTAGCATAAACCGCTTTCATAACATCCTCTACTAAATTTGTTTTATATTTCTGGCAATATTGCATTTTATATGGATTTTGCAATACTTTTTCAATATCATATCTTACTATTTTTAATAATACTGGAGAATCTGCATGTAATACATATGATGATTCACTGATTTGAGCTAACACAATTTCACTTTCAAATAACGCTTGTTCTACTTCCATCGATATTTTTTCAGACCATATTTCTAACGTTATAGTCTCTAATCCTTTTGGTGCAATTAAAGGGACTAATTCATTTTCATTATTTGTTGCTATTCTTTTACATTCTGGTAGTAATGTGAAATAAGAGAATTTTTGCTGGAACCCTTTAAATAGATACTCTCTTTCCTTTACTTTTATACCAGGTTTTATTTTAGTACCTTGAACTTTATATATTCTCTCATTGTATGGAAGCAATACCCTAAGATTTGCCCCTAGCATATAATCTTTCGGATATTGAAGAATATGCTCCAATTCAACTTCTCCACCTATATGAAAATCATCTTTTAAATTTCTAAATATCTTAATCCACTTTATACCGTTTGTAGCTTGTTGTACTTTTAGTTTTACAAACCGTAATTTTTTATTATTCGATGCAAATTCTGGAGTAGAAATTAATATCATGCCCCGTTTTCGTCTTAACAGCAAAGGAATTTCTGGATGGTTATATTCTTGGTAGAATCTCCGAATTCCTATTGAAACATTTAATAATGGAATATTCTCACCTCCGCGTGTTATACATTCGAACCGATATACATAGGCGAAATAATCTTGTGTTTTTTCATCTTTAATAGGCACTGACATAGCCTCACAAATATTTTGTGATCTAAGGGGAGAAAAATATATATCTTCTTCGTTTATATCTTCTAATTGTACAGGTTGTTCACAAAAAATATGTGAAATTAAAGCGGGCACCCATTTAGAATATATTTCATTATCATGTAGTACTGTTAAATTAGAAATTAAATCGTAATGCCATTCATATTTTGGCAATTCTATTAGTTTATTAGGTTTCCAATCATGAATCACCTCATACCAACTTTGAAAAATATAATCGAGTTGTTCTTTTCTAATAGGTTCTTTACATACAATCCACGGTGTATTTTCATTTAATACATATGGATTATGCTGAATAAATAATATATCAGAAAACATATCATATAATCTTTCATTCAATCGTTTCAACTTACTCGTTAATAAAAATGTCTTATAATGTATCTCTACAATATCGAGCCAATCAATAGGGAAATATATAAATGATACACTTTCGTTTAAAAAAGGTTCTACTATATTTTCAAATGTTAACAGTCTTAGTTTTTCCATAAAATCATTACTTCCTTTCTTTATTTGTCTTGATCATCAAAAAACTAGAAAAACTAGCACATACTCTAATCCATTTAAATCAAGTATTTAAAAGAAAAGTAAAAAACATTTCTCCGAATAATGTATTATTAAAACAGCTCATTTAAAAATAAAAAGTAATTATCATATACAGCCCCCTTGAAAACTATATTTCAATACATTCAAATTATATAATATAAATAATGTAATGTATTTATCATTTACAATAATTTTACAATAAAATAAAAAAGGAACACCTTAAGTCGATGCCCTTTTTATAAATATTAATATTTATATAATTGAACATACGGATAAGATTAGTTTCCCAAATGAAATTGCCCCTAGTAAACCTAATACAAATCCTGTAAAACAAATACAATCAGCAAGACAAATAGAAGACTGCGATAATGGAACAAATGACCTACTTGTATTCGATCCATATTGTTTTATTTTCTCATAATTCATATCTAACATGAAATGTAGACATGTTACACCATCCTCAATAGTATGTAGAGATTCTTTTTCTAATCGCTCCAATAATTTACTATTCAAAGCAACTGGAAGAGGATACTGCTTATCTAATTTCATATTTTGATAGATTAATTGTAAACGAGATAATATATTATTTTTCTTTTTTTCACATGTTACTGTACATTTCATATTATTAAATTCATTTAATAACAGTGTCAATTCATCTCTTTTTCCGTATAAATCCTTAGCTATTTTTCTCTTTAGTTTGTACGAATGGATAACAGATTTAAATTCAATCATTTTAATACACTTCCTAATTAAATATTATTTACCCATTATTCTATAGATAAACAGTACTTTTTAATCCTATTTAAAATACACTCAAGCACCTTAACTTACTATCGATTAACATTACATTAACCTTACACAATTGTAATAATTTCATGACCTACACACTAACTAAAAGAAATCGCTCCTTAAATTAGACAGATATTTGATGGTAAAACCATAAGAAAAAAGCAATGATTAGATTTATATCTAGCCATTGCTTTATCTACCTCATCTTGATTTATACCTATATATCTTATTGTTACTCTTTCACTTGAATGATCGAATATATCCATTAGCGATGGCTATATTCTTTGTCGGCATATACATGTATAAAGTTAGTGTTTTTTAATTGATAAATGTAGTCAATATTCATATGTTACAATAGTACCAGTAGTATCAAAAGTACCATTAAAACAATTAGAGCAACCACCACAACCTCCACAGCCGCCACAACCAAAACAACCGAAGCAACCAATACAACGGAATCCACCACAACGACCGCCACAACCGCCACAACGACCACAGCCACCGCAACGACGAGCAGCATCTTCAATATAGTAATATGGATATTGGTTTTGTGGGTCCCAATACACAATATCTCCAGACCGGTAATCATTAAGGCTTAACGCTTGTAGTTCTTGTTGAAACTGATTCATTTTCATAACCTCCGTTTATAAGATACAACCTCATCGATGCTTTCCTATATTTCTGTTCGTTAAATCTAAGTAGAAATAGCGCTATAAACTAAGTTCAATACATACACCAACAAAGTATGACTTATCACTAGATGATGCACCTTGTTCATGTACCTATTTTTACTATGGGCTCATTTTTATAAATAGAAATTATAAAATTTGAATTCTAGTGTTATATCTTCATGCTTACTAAATTCAATTCATTTCTCAATAACCATGATGCCGTACCCTATGTATTCCCGTCTGCCACTTAGATTTTTCTATACTGTAAATGCCTCTCGTTATAACACTTCCATATACTTTCTGAGCGTGCCAACTTTTATATACTTCACTAGCCGGATAAACAATCTCGTCCGCCGTAGCATCAAAACACCTAATAGTGACAGAATTCAATAACCGTTAAGAAATCCCTATAAAATAAGCACTGATTAGGTATGTTTTTCTACTTTTCTACCAAGCTCTCCATGAAATTGCTAATTGAAGAAAGACCCACTTAGATGGATGCGTCTTTTTGTGACACCTCTTTTCTGAAATCATATAAAGCACTTGCGCTTAAAAGAACAAGTATACCTTAAGGAACATCTATCAAAATAGTTTTCCAAATCTCTGGAATTACTCATGTAATTTTTTCTGCTGTTGCAAGATATGTTTGAAATATAGATACGTATTATCCCTACCTATCTATAACATTACTTCCATTATTTATCCAATTACATCTTTTACGTCTGTATCCACTGGCCACTTTTCTAATGTATAAGCCATTTCCCAAAATGAATATTCATATTGACTACTAATAATAAAATGTTGTTTCATTCGATTTCGGTCTGCCTCTGTTACTTTTTCAGCTATTGCATCTAATCGTGTAATTTGCTCTTCAACTAATGTACGGAACCAATCGGATCCATAAGCAGAAATCCATTCGTTATAAATTGGCTCTTCTGGCTTACACTCTTTTAAACGCTCACCAATTTCATAATACAGCCAATAGCAAGGTAAAATTGCTGCAATGATATCGCCTAAATGTCCTTCATACGCAGCACGATACATATGTGAAGTATATGCGTATGCAGTTGGAGCAGGGATAAAACTATCTTTTTCTTCTTGTGTTACCCCTAGTTTCTTCGCAAAATTTTCATGTAAAGATAATTCCGCCTCATATGTATTTTGAGCATGGTGTGCCATACGAGCTGTCGTTTCTAATTCCAGTGCTTTTGCAGCTCCTAAAGTTTGTACTCTAGCGAAGTGACTCAAATAGTATGAATCTTGAAGCACGTAATAGCGAAAACTAGCTAAATCTAACGTTCCTTCACCAAGTTTTTTTACAAAAGGATGATGAAAACTAGCTTCCCAAATTGAATCTACTTCTTTACGTAATGATTGTGAAAAAATCATGTAAATCCCTCCAATAATTAATTAAATATAAGTATTTATCCACAGCTATTAACGCTTTAAAATAAAAAAACTTTCTTTACAGGCGTAAAGAAAGTGAAATTGACAATATTTATACATGAAATAGCAATGTCTTTCCCACTTCCCTACGCTGGCATTAACCAGATCAGGTACTAAGAGTCTCAAATTCCCATTTGATCTCAGCCTATAATAGGCCCCCCTAGTGGATAAATATTTAATTTTCGTATTATATTCATCATAACATACTTCATATTACTATCAAAATTATTCATGATACTACTACTTAAAACCCTTCTTCTTTCCTTACTCTTAATGAAGTTTCAATAATCATATCTAATAGTTTACTATAATTAATTCCCCCGGCACCTGCACTTTTTGGTAGTAAACTTGCTTGTGTCATCCCTGGTAATGTATTAACCTCCATTACATATGGAATACCGTCTTTCACCATCATATCAACCCTTGCATAAACACTACATTTTAATGCTTTATAGCAAGCCAGTGCCGCTTTGTTTACACGTTCTTTTAATTCAGCTGGAAGTTCAATAACTTCTTCAATAGTACCTGCATCATCATATTTCGCATTGTAATCAAAGAACTCAGCAGTATGTCGAATGGAAATAATAGGTAACTGTTTTCCGTCAAAAATGGAACATGTAATCTCGTCACCTTTTATATACTTTTCTATTACTACTTCAGAATCCCATTCGAACACAGTTTCCAGCATTGAAATTAATTCGTCTTTATTGTATACAATCGTTACCCCAACACTTGAGCCACCAGAGTTTGGTTTTACCACTAACGGAAATCCTAACTTATCTAATTCATCAAGAATTAGATCCTCCATTTTTGTAAGTTCAATCCAATCTGGTGTTTCTATTCCTTCATAACGTAAAATCTTTTTCGAAATGTTTTTGTCCATACATATACCGCTAGATAACATATTGCTCCCGCTATAAGGAATACCTAAACTTTCAAGCGTTCCTTGAACCGTCCCATCTTCTCCGTATTTTCCGTGTAATGCGAGCAACGCAAAATCAATGTCTTTTGCTTTTTCGATTAAATCCATTTTTTCATTTAACGTAATTGGTACTATTTCATATTTATTTTTATCTAAATTTGCAATCATTTCATTTCCAGTCATAATTGATACTTGTTTTTCAGAGGATACTCCTCCCATAATAACGCCAATTCTCATTTCCTCAACTCCAAATTTCATTTTTTATTGTATCACCAATTATTTTAATTCCACGAACTATTTCTTCTTCTTTTAGACGTGAAAATCCTAATCGAAACGTGTTCGATCCTCCTCCATCAGAATAAAACACATCTCCAGGAGAAAATGTAACCCCTTGCTCATAACATTTTTGTAAAAGTTTGCGGGCATGAATTTTTTCTTCTAACTCTATAAATAAATGAAGTCCACCATCACCGGTCATTCTTTGAAACGGAATGTACTCGTTACACGCCCCAACAGCTAACTCATATTTTTTCTTATAAACAGACCTTGCCTTTTTTAAATATTTTTCAAAATATCCTTCATGTAAATATTGAAAAAGAACAGCTTGATTTAAAGTAGATGTGTGAATTGTTCTTGCTCTTTTTACACTTTCTAAATAATGAATCAGTTCTTTATCTGCGATAATCCAACCTACACGTAAACCAGGGAAAAGTACCTTTGAAAAGCTACTAATATAAATCACATTATTACCAGCGCCAGCAAAAGTTAATAATGGCGCTAAATGTGACCCTGAATAACGTAGCTCTTCATTAAATCCATCTTCTATAATAGGAATCTTATATTTTGAAAATAATCTCATCAGTTCCGTTCTTTTCTCCGAACTCGTAACAATACCGGTTGGATTATGATAGGAAGGAATTAAATACGCAAAATCAAACTCTTTTTCACGCAAGCTTTTTTCAGCTTGATTCGTATCAATGCCATCCTCATTCATATCAATACCATGAACTTCAAGACCATGTAAGCGGAAAAGCTTCAACGCAGCATGATGAGTCGGATTCTCACAAATAACACGCCCTGATTTCTTTGATAACGAGGATAGAACAATGTCTAACCCTTCAGTAAATCCATTTGTAATTAAAATATCTTTGTTTGAAATATCTACACCTTTCATTTCCATATAATGAAGTAGATAATTCATTAACGGTCTATAACCTTTTGCATATCCGTAGTTTAATACGATATCCCCTTCAATGGACATACGAGTAAGAAAAGCTCTTTTGAAATTTTCCACATCAAATAGCTTTTCGTCCGGTGCAATGCTGTTAAAAACAATCATTCCTTTTTCCCAGCGAACACCATGTTTCATTAAATCTAATTCATCCGCTAATAAAGTAACTGTATTAAGTTTATTTTTCCAATCTATTTCAACAGACGAAGTGTTTGAAATATCAACCTTCGTAACAAAATTCCCTTTTCCTTTAACTGCATAAATGAGCCCTTCTTGCTCTAAATCTGCATAGGCAGCGAGTACAGTATTTCTGCTTACACTTAATAGTTCACTTAGTTCCCTTGTTGAAGGTATTTTTTGGTCCCCGAGCAAATGCCCTTTCATAATCATTTTTTTAAAATAATCTTTCAATTGAATATAAACGGGACGATCTTTGACAACTTTAAAATCTTTAAACAAATCCTTACCCCCTGCAATTATTTTTGCATATTTATTTCATTCTCAAAAGGTCCACTACATATGTATTTTTTATTAAGGGCGGTACGGTCTTATAAAGTGGGCTAATAATCAATGGAGAATTCATCCCGCCCATTGATTATTAGCCCACACCAATCAAGAGTTTTACTACCCATTAATACGTGACAAATCTTTACGATATAAGTTAATTATATCTTTTAAAGCAGCAGCTGCGGCTCCACGTGGATTAGAAGCACCACCAATTGTAGTAACTTGCCCCATCGTATCTGTAAAAAACGTAATCCCTTTTTCCGTCCCATTTACTTTTGCTAACGGATGATCTTTATCCACTTTGCACGGTTCAACATTTAGATTCACATTGCCTTCCTCATCTTTATATGCTGATGCAATTAATTTAATAAATTTATTTTGTTCCTTAGCATTTCGAATTTGTTGTTTTGTAACATGTTCGATTCCTTTTATATGTATATCTGTAAGTGTATTCTCTGTTCCCATTAAACTGTTTGTCAAAAGTAACAATTTACACGCACTATCAGAGCCACTTACATCTAATATTGGGTTCGTTTCAGCAATTCCTTTACTTTGCGCTTCTTTCAGTGCCTCTTCAAACGTAATATCTTCCTCATTCATTTTCGAAAGAATATAATTTGTCGTCCCGTTTAATATTCCTTCTATTTTTTCAATATGGCAACCAGCTAAACTAAATTGACCAATATCAAGTGTCGGTAATGCGGCAGCAGTTGCACCACTATATCGAATTCGTACATTCGCCTGCTTTACCGCTTCGTTTATTTCTTTCCAGTTTGTAACGAGTGCACCTTTTGAAATTGCTACTATATCCATCCGTTTCTCAATCGCTTGTTTTATATATTGTTTTCCTGGATTTCCATCTTTAAGGTTTGTAACTGTTGATTCCACCAGTACTGTCCCACTTATGTTATCTGTTGCACGTTCCTCCGGATAATGTTCTATATACTGTTCAATTGCGGCACTACTGCTACCATACATTAATAAGTTATGAATAGATAATCCATCCACATTATGTATTGCAATATTTCTACCTAATACGCCACTTACAACTAACTCTATACCATATGTTTCATATATATATGAACATTTTTCATTTAGTAATTTTATAAACTCTCTTCCTACTGTTCCATATCCTGATAATACAACTTGAATTTTCATAATATCCCCCCCATATTTTCCTACCAAATCCCTCTTTCAATATAATATAAAGCGCCCTCGAATTCCATCGAGAGCGCTTTAATATTACCTATTTTGGTAAACGTGATAACTTTTCAGCAATTGTTCTATAAAACTCTTGAATGTTAGAAAAACCTAACGTGCCTGAAACACTTAATCCTATCATGTCGAGATGGTCCCAATTTGCTTTCGTTTCGATATGATTCCATTTCCCAATCTGTAACGACTCATTATTATTTACAGTAGCATTAGATGATGGTGCAATCATAGAATTTGTATTTACTACACCATCATTTTGCCACCAAGAAGTATTAATTAATGGACGTTTTTCTTCATATCTCGCATAAGAGCCTAAGAAAAACGCATTCCCCATTAGTACTTTATTCATCGTTATATGAGGTAAATGTAAACCGGTTATAGGTGCTGCTTGTGATGCATGTCCACTATAGGATAAGTAATACACATTCGGTTGCGTCTTTACCCAATCATTTAACTCCTTTGCACCATCTGTACTTAAATCCCATTGACTTATATCTTTTGTATTTTTCCAAATTGAACTATTTAAAATACGATCAGTATATTGGAAAGAGGACTCTCCAGCATTCTTTTTTAACCCCCATTGATCCAATTTGAAATCATATAATGATAAATTACTGTTTCCTCCTAAACTTGCAGCTGTAATGAGTAAATCTTTAACGAACGGTAGTAGAAGACTACCATCCGCAAGTGTTGTACCGTTGTGTGGAGTTGCTAATGTTGTAACACTATGAACATATGATTTCTTGCCCTCAAATAGTGGTGATATTTTGGTGTTTGGGTGATTTTTTACATAATTTTTTTCTTCAAAACTACCTTCTTTTAATAGCTGTACTAATGTTCTAGTCGTTTGTCCACCCATGCTATGCCCAATTAAATGAACTTTATTTGTTTCACTCCAATTCGGCGCAAAACCACTATAAGTTCTACCAAAACGATTATGTCCATGTTTCTCAGCATGTGCGGCACCGTAGTCTACTGTTCCACCGTTAATTTGGGCATATAATTCACATGCACGGTCCCAGTTACTAGAAACTGGCCCAACAGCTGCGGTATGAACTGTATAACCATTGCGTTTCAAATCTTCCTGTATATCATGAACACCACCCCAATATTTAACCCCTAGCATTTCCTCTCTACCCCATCCAGCAAATCCATTCACTAATATGATAGGATAATTATTTTGTTGACTCTCTTCAGCGTATATTACTTTGGTTGCGAATGAACATACAGTCATCAATGCAAAAAAACATATTTTTAAAAATAACTTCCACATACTTTCTCCCCCCTAATAAAACGTTTACATTTTTAATTCACAACATGCTTTAATAACTTAAACATAATGTAAAGTATTTTATATACATTGTATATATAGAAAACATACACAAATGTTGATAAATATAAATTCAACTAAGCATTTACTTTTTTACAATAAAACTTTTAAATCTGATTATTCGAATTTATAATTAAATTTAGTTTCCTCATGTTAAATGGTTTTAAAAATCATAAGAAAACTAAATTCATTACTTAAAGAGGAGGAAAAAGCATGCAAATCGGATCAAACATTCATACATTATCTCAACCTACTAAAATAACTCCATCTACTCTTGAGCATAATACTATCTCTTCTACTAAACTTGAAGGTAAGAAAGTAAATGATCCTATCAAGTTCGACATTCGTTCATCTAAAAAAGAAATGAAACAGCCTGAGCATAAATTTAATGAATTAGATTTATGGAAGATGTTAAAGGATAAAGGTGTTCCTTTATGGATCATCCTTGAAATGCTACAAAAGGCTCGTAAAGAAAAAGAAGCCCAAAATAATTCAGTTCAAAATTCAAATGCGATTGAGGAAACGAGTGAGACTCGATTAAATGAAGTTATGTAAAGCATAATATTTGATTGATCTATAAACTAAAAAGAGTTCGAAGTTGATAAAATTCCCATCAGCTTCGAACTCTTTTTTAAGATGTTTCTCCAATCGTTACAAACTGAAAAGATACTTCTTCTTCCAAACCTTTAATTAGCTTTTTTGCTTTAACATTTTCATTAACCAATATATTATCTGTCGACATTTTAGGCTTTTCGTCACCTAGAGATTTTTTCAAATGAAGAAGGTGCATTTTCGTTTCATTTGCCTTTATTTCTTTATACACACTATTTTTTGATACTATTACATGCCATTGCGTTGGATATGCACGAGTATTACCTATCCAAGCATCACTATCATATTTAACAGAAATCTCTTTTCCTTCTAATTCAATACTTTTCAAATTCTTTTCGTCTTCTTGTGCAAACAGTAACGAACCCTCTTTTGGGAGCTGCGGTAACGTATTTATAGGTATAAAATTGGAGCCATTATCTCGTTTACGAAAAACTTTTGCTTTAATTAATGCTTGTGCAGTAGATTCATTTAAAATTAATACTTGTCCATTTCCAACTTTACCTTTTTTCACAGAAAACACTTCATTTTTTTTCGTAATTTCCTGATAACGATTAATAATTGGTGAAATTTTATTTTCATCTCCAATGATTAATAAACCGTTTGCAGGAAATGGATTTTCCTTTTTAGTGCATGCACTAAAACTTATTAAAAATACTATCGTTAAAATAAAAATAGTTAAAGTTCTTTTCATCTCGTTTCCTTTCATCATACAGTTCATTTTTTCACGTACTTTTGTATAGTCTTACAAGCGACTATACTTTATTGCTCCATAACCTTATAAAGCTTTTGCAGGTAACGCCAACGGGTTATATAGAAATATAAAACTTGTATACATATAAATGAAATTAAAATAACGATAGAACTATTTAAAATAGAAAAGTCTACTAATTGTTGTAATGCCATATAAGCAACTACAGTATGAATTACTGCAACAATAATTGGTAAGAAGAACATTAATACTAACTGTCTCGTTACAACT
Organism: Bacillus fungorum; assembly: GCF_002746455.1. Lineage (GTDB taxonomy): Bacteria > Bacillota > Bacilli > Bacillales > Bacillaceae_G > Bacillus_A > Bacillus_A fungorum. The sequence goes on from NZ_NWUW01000024.1 coordinate 27,816, forward strand.
TTTTTTAATTCTCGTTTACTTAACCCCATTTTTGAAATCATTTTATATTGCTGTTGATCGCGATCCAAATCTGTATATAATCTAAAATAAATAAAACTAGCGGCGAATGTAAAAAAGACGATTCCTACTAAAACACTTGCCATAAGTAATAATCCATTTGTTTGCTTTGCTTCTAACAAATTTAATGTTAAAGCTTGAAAATAGAAATTACCTTCTCTAGCATCTTCAGCGAATATATCATTTAATTGATTTGAAATTTCTTTCGTCTTTATCCAGTCATCAACAACAAATCCGTACGTACGATGTTGAACAACTATATCATCTTGATTACTATTAAAAGGAATACCATCATACACATGATCTTGAACTGCAATAAAAATACCTATAGTATCATGTGGTAAAACTAAATTTTCTACAGATTTTTTCACATGAAATGTCTTTTTCCATTCGCCCTGAATAACTTCAATTTTCTTTTTATAATCCCCATTTTTAAATTCTTGTTTTTGTGATACCATGCCAGGTATTAATAAAATTTCATCCTCTTTTTCAATTGTTTCTTGTTGATATCCGAGCGCTCTCGCTAGCTCATTATATTCACTTAACTTAATTATATATACATTACTTTCTGTATATATAATTGAAGATGAAGCCATCTGATATGGAATATTCGCATCAGAAAGGTGTTTTTTTATAATAGAGAGATGTTTATCCACCGTTTGATCTTTTTCAGAACCTGTATACAGAAATGTATACGGATTCGTCATCCTTACCAATTCTTTATTTCCAAGAGCGGCTGTTGTACCAATTGCTGTAAAAGCAACTGCTGTAATAATAGATACAACGAAAAACATCGTTGCATTATCCTTCATACGATAAATTAATTCTGAAAATGTTAATATATTTGTTCTCTTTAAAAAGAAAGTTTCTCTCCTTTTAGCAAGGTACAATATATAAACGCTACACTGTGTATATAAAAAGTACGTTCCTATAATTACTAGTAGTACACCCATTCCAAGTGTAAAAAAACTATGACTTGAAATAAAATGAAATACTGAAAAATACCCACTTCCTATAAAAATTAAAGAAAGTAGTGATAATAAAATTGAAGATTTCGGTTCAGGTTTTGGCTTTTCCTCTGCTTGAATAAGTTCCACAAGTTCTGTTACTTTCACCATTTTAAATGTAAAAAGTGAAACGATTAAAAACAAGAAAAGAAATGTGATAACTGTTAATATTATAGCCTGCACTGGTATATAAAAAGGTAAACCATTATTAATCATTAATACACTTGCGCTTATTAATAAGACTAGTTTAGAAAATATCAGTCCAATGAAAATCCCTATACAAATTGAACCAAGTCCAATTAACATATTTTCAATTAACAATAACTTCTTAAGTTGTCTCATTGACATACCTTGCATCATTAATATGCCAAATTCTTTCTTACGCGTCTTTAAAAATGAACTGACTGAATATAGAATGAAGAAAAATGAAAATATAAAAATCAAACCTTGCGAAATTGTAAATCCCATTGTACTCAATGCACTTATTGTTGCACTTGTCGATTTTAATTCCCCTTGTAAATCAGGGTGAAATAATAAAAGAGCATACGTAAAGAAAATCATAATAGAAAATGCACTACTCAAAAAATGAGCTGCATATGTACGCTTATTGCGAAAAATATTATTAAATGCGAACTGACGAAAAGTCATACCTTTTCCCTCCTAACAAAGAAAGGACATCTATAATCTTTTGATAAAAAGCTTGCCTACTTTCACCACAATAAATTTCATTATATAGTTGACCATCTTTAATAAATATTACTCGGCTGCAAAAACTCGCGGCATACGGATCATGAGTAACTAACATCATCGTTGCTTTTTCTTCTTTATTAAGCGTATCTAGCATCTCCATTACATCATTTGAAGATTTAGAATCTAAGTTTCCTGTAGGCTCATCTGCAAGTAATAATTGCGGCTTATGAACTATCGCACGAGCGATTGCTGTTCTTTGAGCTTGTCCCCCTGATATTTCAAACGTTCTTTTACTTAGTATATCTGTAATATTTAATTTCTCAGTAATCTCTTCCACTCGTTTGTTCATTTCTTGCACAGAAACACCATCTAAAGTCATCGGTAATACGATGTTTTCTTTTACAGTAAGTGTACTAAGAAGATTAAAGGATTGAAAAACAAATCCTAATTGTTTTCTGCGGAATAACGCTAAATCTTCTGATGATAATTGGAAAGGATTTGTGCCATTTATTAAAATTTCTCCCGATGACGGGGAATCAATAGTAGATACCATATTTAATAACGTTGTTTTCCCACTACCAGATGGCCCCATAATCCCTACAAATTCACCTTCTTGAATTGATAAATCAATATCAACTAATGCTTTATAAGGTACTTTTCCTTTATATACTTTACTAATACTTTTTGCATGTAAAATTTCCATGTATATTCTCCCTTCATTTGCACTGCTCACTATAAAGTGTAAATGAATTGTCAAACAGCTCATATTGATTCATCTTTCATTTATCTTACACGCTTGTAAGATTTCTAAAAAAACTGACAATATAACTATTTTCAAACTAAAATTAACGCATAACTATCTTATAATAATTGTATAGTGGTAGAAAATACAATGTATATCAATACTTTATTATATAAATGAAAAAAGACCGATTACTTTATCGATCTTTTACTTCCCAAAGTTATATTTATAACTATTGCCTTTAGCTGATATGTTTTTGAGTTACTCTTTTAATACTATTTCACTTTATAATAACCTCTACAAAAAATTGAGTTCTTCGGTTTAATCGCAATTAAAAATGAATTGTAGATATCTGAAGCGGAAATTATTGCGTTTATCCAACATACAAATAAAATGATTGACTTAATATTTCCTGATATATAGAACGATATAATGGCAGGGACGATCGATAATACAATAATAGGCAAACTCATAAAGACCCAAAATCTCGTTTTGGATAGGATTGCATTTGTATTTAACCAAAAAAATATTCCACTACACGTTAAGCTAATATCACCTTTTTTGTTTATAACAATAACGTGTAGAAATTCATGAATAATAAAGGCCCAAATGCCTATGATGATGAGATAAAATATATTAATGTGGGTGAAATCTGCTCCAAAGTAATACGGTATTAGAAAAATGATGATTTGAAGTACATATACGAGCTTCATATAATGGTTGCGGTGCCAATTATTCTGTATAAAAGGAGTCCATTCTGACAAATCCATACTTATCTGTGGTAAGTGACGAAACCAAATAATAATACGCCTTTCCTCCCTCATTTAAACTATTTCATATTTTAAAACATTTAATCCACTAACATTCAACCGTTAATTTTAAATGCAAATCTTCACTCACCTTCACTTTTGCCGTGCATTCTTCTACTAAAACTTAAAATGATTCATTTGTAAGATGATTTGAGTAAGAAATTAGTGTTTTCATAGATACATACATTCTACAAAAATTTCCAATCACCTTTTCAGATATAATATTTATAACATGCTTCATGTACAACTTGATGCATCTGTTTTTGGTGAAAAGCAACTTCATCATGAAGTTACTCTTCAATATGGTTAACTGGTACATTTGATTGTAAAAAAGCTTAGAATTTTCACTCTAAGCTTTTTAATAATTTCATTACATTTTAGCACTTGTTAAAGAGCTATATTTTTTATCCACTCCGATTTACTCAATATATAATAGTTATATAATTGATTTTCTATATTCAGTTGGTTCTTATAGGTAAACCCGCATTTTTCAATAACTTTATTTGATGCCACATTGTTAATTAAAGTAATTGCGTTAAAGACATCTACATTCGTTTTTTCAAACAAATAGTTAATCAGTCCTTTAGTTGCTTTCGTTGCATAACCATTATTATGATATTCACTTGAAATAGCATACATAATTTCTCTGTTCGGTGCAGGGAGTTCATCTTTCATACCTGTGCAGCACCATCCAATAAATTCATTTGTGGTTTTCTTAAATATTCCTAGTCTTAATATGTGATCATCTATGTTAGTCGTAGTTCTCACTGCATGAAGAAACGCTTTATTTTCTGGTATTTCATAATTTAAAACCCAATTAACCCTTTGTTCTTTCGTTGATTTCCAGTCTGGTAAAAACTTTTCTATTTCCGGTTGATTGGATATGTTATAAATACTCTCTGCATCTTTAATCGTAAACTCTTGCAGGTATATATCTCCACAATCGATTCTAAATAAATTAGGCAAACTCTCTTCTCCCCCCATGTTAATCATTAAAGCTCCTTAATCTGCTTCGTAAGTTCCATAAACCGTTCATCCAGTGCTTTATATTCTTTGTCTTTAGAAGTTAAAAAGCTTAACTTACCTAATACTTCTTGTCTCTCTGTTTCTAACGTTAAACGTAACTCTTCAATTTCATCTCTTGATTTAGTCGGTTCTTCTAGCTGCTTTTGTATCGTATTGTTTAAAAACACGAGTTTTGTATTAGTTGTTTTCTCTAGAAAATATCGATCGTGAGAAACGATAACAAGCGTTCCATTATACTCAGCTAATGTATTTTCAAGCTGTTCACGTGAAGGTAGATCCAAGTGATTCGTCGGTTCGTCTAAAATGAGTACATCTTTTTCATCTAAAATATAAGCCATTAGCTTACACTTTACTCTTTCTCCCATACTCATATGCTCAATCGGCTCTTTCCATTGAGACGCTTGGAATCCTAAATGTTTCATTAAATTTTGGACTTTTCCTCTTTCTTCAAACGTCTCTTTAAAAAATAAATCTTCTGGTGTTTTATCAAGTGGTAAATCAAATACTTCTTGTGTTAAATAACCGATGTTTGCTGAAGGTGAAATCCATATTTCTCCTTCAGCAGTTTCCGCTCCCATAATCATCTTCAGTAATGTTGTTTTCCCGCTACCATTTGGTCCAACGATCGCAACCTTCTCACCGTGTTGAATTGTAAAATTAACGTTCTCAAATAATGTTTTCCCATGAAATTCTTTTTTTAATTGCTTTACTTCTAAAAAGCGTTTTCCTACTTTTTTACTCGCTTGAATAGAGAATTCAACTGAATATTCCTCTTTTACACGTTCTACCTTCGTTTTCTCTAGCTCTTTTTCAAGCCGTTTTCGTTTTGACTTCACTTGTGCATCCATGCGCTTCGCTTTTACACGATAAAATTCTTTAACTCCTTCTTGTTTTGTAGACTGCGCATGTGCCTTTTGTGACCATGAACTTAATTCTTTTATATGAGTTTCTACCTGTTCTATCTTTTTTTGCTGCTTTTCATATTCACGCTGCTGCGACTTTCTTTTTTGCTCACGTGCTTTCATGTAGCTCGTATAATTACCACTATGCTCAATTAATTTTTTGTCCTCAATTGACCATATTTTTGTTGCGACAACATCTAAAAAATATCGATCATGTGATACAACGATAACTGTACCTTTCATGTTTTTTATTTGTTTAATGAGAAATCCCGTACTGATCTCATCTAAATGATTTGTCGGTTCGTCTAATATTAAGACATTAGGATTTTCAGCAAATCCTTTTGCTAATCGAATTTTCAGCTTTTCACCACCACTTAAAGTATGAAAATCGTTCGTTGGCACGCCCCATTTCGCAAGAAGTTCTGCTTCTTTTGCAATTACATCATTACTAATAAAAGATTCTATTTCTTGCTCAACATATGCGGTTGTCATATTCGTTTGCTGCCATTCAACAATCCCTTTCGAAGGCTCAATCTTTCCATTTATTAATTGAAGTAACGTTGATTTACCAGCACCATTTTTACCAATTAATCCGATAACATCCCCTTGTTTCACTGCTACATTCATTTTTTCTAACAAAGTATTTTCCTTTATTTCAACATAAACATCATTTAATTTTAAAATTCCTTTCATATTACCGATCCCTTTCATTAAAGGAGAACAAAAAAATCCTCCCAAAGTAATTTTGGCAGGATTAGTCATTACATTATTTATACCCAAATAAGCTATTATATAAAGCAAATAGCAATACCGTTGTTTGGAATTGGGCAGACTAATCCTATTTTTTAGAAATTGAAATTTATTGAATTTCAACATTTAAAAATAAGATTAGTTAATCATCGTCCACCCATCATTCCTTTCCGTCATTAATAACCATATTGTACCATGATAATACTGTATGCGTAAATATTATTATTTGTACTACAAAAACAATTATTTTTCATTTCTACAATTTCATGTGCTCATATCTTTAATTTTTACTAATTTGTATCGTTTATTCATATGAAAACTTTAAAAAAAATACAAAACAAGGCTAAAAAACTTATCTCCAAAGTTCTTTAGCCTTGATCAATTTTTACACATTAAAAAATATTACTCGTACTGCCGTACCTTTATCAACTTCTGAATGAATCTCTACACTATGACCTAATTGTTTTGTAATTTCATATACAAGATATAGCCCCATTCCTGTTGATTCTTTAAAACCTCTACCGTTTTCTCCTGTAAAGAAAGGTTTGAAGACTCTTGGTAAATCTTGCTTCGGTATACCTACGCCATTATCAGCAATTTCAAGTATAACGGTATTATCTTCCTTACAAGCTTTCACTTTAATCTTTTCTCTACTACCTGATGAATATTTAATCGCATTCGATAGTATTTGTCCGATTAAAAATTGTAACCATTTCGCATCACTTTCTACAGTAATGCCTTTATCAATTTCAAGCTCTGGATATACAAAATTCCGGATAAAGAAACGTTTATGTTCATGTACCGAATCATTCACTATTTTATGTAGTTGTACCCTTTCTACATAAAAGTCCTGTGTAAACGCTTCTAAACGCGCGACATACAGAGCCATTTCTAATCCCTTTTTTAATCGATCAGTTTCCTCATTTATACTTTCAAAACGTGAATCTACTTCATCCTGTGTAATTAATTCTATTACAGATAAAGGTGTTTTCATTTGATGGATCCACTGATTCATAAAAGTTAAATGGTCATTATTTTTTCTCTCTTGCATTTGCAGCTGATTTTGATAATGCCTATATTGCACCTCAAGCAATTCTTGAAGAGCAGCAGATACAGCTGCAAAATCAGATTTTTGAACAGATTCATCCAAAGATTGCATCGGGTTTGCTAAGCGCTCATAAAAAGAACGATGTGTAAAATAACGAAACACTAAATAACTTCCCATAAAGAAAGCCCCTAGAAACATTGCATATAACGCCGTTGTAATATGATTATGCCCATCAAACCAATATACGAGAAATATAGCTAGTAGTTGAATTATAGTAAAGCAAATAAGTGGTATATGATCACGTATAAACAACCTTATCATTTTTCCATACCAGTATCCCAAGTAATATGCAATCTATATCCAACACTACGAATCGTTTCAATCGCACCTTCTATATGTAACGTTTGTAACTTTTTACGCACACGTGTTGTATTTACACTTAATGTATTATCATCAACATAAGATTCGCTATCCCATAATTTATTTAACAACACTTCCCTACTCACAACACGCGGATAATTTTTCATTAATGTCTCTAATAAAATAGCTTCGTTTCTCGTTATATCAATCTCTTCGTTTCTAAGTTTCAATACAAGTCTTTCAGGATATAAACAAAGGCCTTGTTGTTCAATCATTCGCTCTTCTAGTTTCGGTGCATAATCTCCATATGCACGCCTTAAATAACTTCGAATTTTAGCCATTACAACTTCGTAATGGAATGGCTTTGAAATGAAATCATCGCCACCGTTTTCTAGCGCCATAACTTGATCCATCGTACCTTCACGGGCTGAAATAAATAATATTGGACATGTAGAAACTCCGCGAATTTGACGACACCAATAGTACCCATCAAAACTCGGTAAATTAATATCTAATAAAACTAACTCTGGTTGTTCTTCTAAAAAAACATTTAATACATTTTGAAAATCCGATACAATAATTCCTTGATAACCATATTTCGCAACATGTGTTGATAATAGTTCTGCAATTTTCATATCGTCTTCTACAATCATAATTTTGACCATTATTGAACTCCTTTTTAATCCACAATCTCAAATATACTTATATAAAATAAATACTACCTCTTTTCACAAAATCCGTAAATTAAAAAAGGATGCTTTTATACAAAAGTACCCTTTTTCGTCCCTTATCTATTTAATATGAAATTTACTAAAAGTAAATCCTAGTTTCTCCACATAATCCATTCCTAGTTCCATTCGAGCAGTCTTCAGCGGATCCACAACTTGGCAAACTTTTAAATTGCCTGCAGCTGATAATAAAAGAGTGGCCTCAGCTTTAGACATTTCTACTTCCTCATGTAAAAATGTCACCATATTACGTACAGCGCGATTCACTGCATCATCTAACAATTTCTCTGAAGCAATTGTCATTATTTTTTCTTTTTGGATAGCCATTGGTAGTGGTCACTTCTATATCCATCATGTTGATAAATAAATTCTACTTCAATTCCAAATGCTTGAAGCGATGTTTCAAACTCTTTTTCAAAATGCTCCGCATACGAGTTATGACATCCATACGGATCTGGAATATCACAGTATGGCATACCAATATACTTTGCAAAAGATGGATCAATATTTTTTGGAACTTTTCTAAATCGATCATAATCATCCCACGAAAATATAAAACGAGTCTTTTTCCCTAAACCTTGAAGTGCTCTTACTACGAAATAAGTCGTTACGATTTCACGAAAGTTCCCAATATGAACAGAACCTGAAGGACTAATTCCAGATGCACAAACAAACGTTTCTTTATTTGGATGTTTCCTAATTAATTCATGTGCTACTTCATACGCCCAATGCATTTATTGCTCACCTCAATTATTTTTTGTTTTCGTATTCTCAGTTTTATGCAATAAAAAAACTCCCACCCCCAAGATTATTCATCTTGAGGACGAGAGTTGTTAGCTTCGCGGTACCACCTCAGTTTGTTAATATGTCACCATATTAACCTCTTCAGGTACGGCAAAATATGCTTATACCCTATCTCTATAACGGGAGAACCCGTCGCACCATCCCTAAATAAATTAGTTCCTTGCGCAGCTCCAAGTCTTTTTTCGTTAAGATGTATACCGCTCTTTCTCAGCTACCAGAGCTCTCTGTACGTATTCTTTCTTAACTACTCTTCTCTTCCATGCCATGTTAAATATTAGTTTTTTAATATGATAATTTATAATACTTTTATTGTCAAACATTTTCGAATTGAGATCGTAAAATTACCTAAAAAATTCTTTATCGCTTCTAATTGAATTTTGTGACTACACTCATCACAACAATATACCCCTTTTGGTTTTTCTTTAAATCGCTTATATTTTTCACTACCTTCGTAAACAAGAAATATATTTTTACAAGAAAAGCAAACAATTTCGTAAAACATCATATGCATTTTCCTCTCCTTGTTTATACACTTTTTTAATCACTTGTGAGAAGGTCATTTTTCTACAGTATAAATCTTAATATCCTCTGACTAAAAGGTTTACCTCTATTCTTATCGAATTATATTAATATCTTATAACGCGAGGTGAACATCTTGTTCAGTGATATAGAATTAGTTTTAGATGCTAAAGCAAGTTTAGCTGAAGGACCATGTTGGAATGAAAAAAAGCAACTTTTATATTGGGTTGATATTATGGAGAGAAAATTATGCATATACAATCCTACCGCTAATACGAACCGAGTAATTGCACTCAATCAACCAATTGGCTGTGTTGTTCCATATTTAGAGGATGTACTACTCTTAGCTATGGAAAAAGGCTTTTATTCTATTAATGTAAATACAGAAAAACTGACACATATTTTTGACCCTAAACCACATTTAATAGAAAATCGTTTCAATGATGGAAAATGTGATCCAACTGGTCGTTTCTGGGCAGGTTCTACAGATACATACGGTATGAATGCTGTAGGTTCCTTGTATTGTTTACATCATAATTTAAGTGTAGAGAAAAAAGTTTCACATGTAAATACATCAAATGGAATTGCTTGGTCACCTGATCATACATACTTTTACTTTATAGATACACCTACTAAAAAAGTGGTTCGCTATCAATATAATATACGTACTGGAGAAATTCATAATCCAAGTGATGTAATCATTTTCTCTGAAAATGATGGTCTACCTGATGGTATGACAATTGACGAAGAAGGTTGTTTATGGATTGCACATTGGGGAGGTTCAAAAATAACTAGATGGAATCCATCTACTGGAGAACAAATATTAAGCATTCCAATTCCTGCGTTATATGTAACATCATGTACATTTGGAGGACCTAATTTAACAGATTTATATATCACCACAGCCAGAACAAGAATGACTGATGACGAATTAAAAGAGTATCCACATGCTGGTGGTATTTTTCGAATTCAAACAAATATTAAAGGCTGCCCCACCTATTCATTTTGTAATAAAAATATTGGAACTGAAACAATATGAACCGTATCGATTACATAAGACAAGAAGAAAAGAAATAGCACGATCTTTGCTATGAACAATATAAATTGTTTGAAGCTGGCTCTTGGCTTTATAAACCGGTTAAAACAGTTATGGACTTAATGAACTACTTTGAAGGGCAAAACAAATTACAAGTACTTGACCTTGGATCTGGCGTCGGTAGAAATAGCATTCCAATTGCACAAATAATAAAAAATTATAATGGCACTGTTACATGTGTTGATTTACTTGATTCCGCTTTAACAAAGCTAAAAATTTATAGTAAAGAACATGATGTATTCGAGGTTATAAAAACAGAACAAGCAGAAATTGAAAACTATCATATTGACTCTAACGCTTATGATTATATCGTTGCAGTATCAAGTTTAGAGCATGTTAAATCAAAAGAAGATTTTAAAAAAGTGCTCCATTCTATGAAACAAGGGACAAAAAACGGCGGTATTAATTGTTTAATTATTAACTCTAACATACAAGAAATTGTTTTAAAAACGAATGAAGAATTAGAAGCTTTAATTGAAATTAATCTCCCAACTGATGAAATGATACATCTATTAAAAAGTATTTATAAAGGATGGAAAGAAGTAAAAGTTGAAATAAAAGAATTAGCTTATAATATAGTTCGTAACGAAAGACACATTCAATTAAAAACAAATGCTATTACTTTTGCCTTTCAGAAATAATACTATAAAAGGTAAGGATATTTTCTCATATATTCATAGGAACACCCTTACCTTTTATCTTCATAATATTATTTCGTTATTAGTTTTCGTATCATCTAAAATATAATTTTCATTCGAAATACTAATCAGCTATTAATTGAATTCATTAACTGGAAGAAATATTCCGCTTCATGAGTCTCATTCAATTTATACCATGAATGAAGTGTATCCGGCGCAAATACATCTAATTTTCTCAATACCTCCATGGCAAATTCTAGAGGAGCTACACCCGATGCGGTAATAAAGTTTTCACTGGATGATACAGGTCCCTCTTTATAAAAATTTTCTCCTTTATAAGTAGGACAAACCATTTTCATATACTCTAAACTATTGCTTGTGTGATTTATAGAATCCAAGTAACCGTAATTTGCAAGACCTATAGTTGCACCGCAAATGGCAGCCACAATTGTACCAAGTTTTAAAGCCTCATCAACTTTTTGCAAAATAGGTTTATGTATTTCTTCACTCCAAGTATTCCCTCCAGGTAAAATTAATAGATCGTTACTCTCAAGGATACATTCATCTAGGGAAATATCCGGCTTTATATTCAAGCCCCCCATTGAAATAACCATTTCTTTATTTATTCCAACTGTGACTACTTTAAAAGGCGCTACATCTTTTTTAAAATATCTCCCTGTATTAAGTTCAGCAATTAAATGTCCGTACTCCCAATCCGACATCGTGTCAAATACATATAGATAGGCTTTTCTTGTTTGCATTCAATAACACTCCATTCATATACTACAGTTTTAATTACAAAAATTGCTCTTTTCAGTTTAACATTTTATTCAATATTTATGGTTTAAAATTCCAAATAAAAGAGCACTTGTTTCCGCAAGTGCTCTTTTTGGGGATTTTGAGATATCCTATTAAAGAAAGTTAAGGTTACTTAAAGTTAATAGGTACTTCTATTATATGCTTGTCCTTTTTATTTGTGCATAATCAATATATAAACATCTTTAATAATTCTTAATAACTTTTAATTATAGTTCTCTCTTACATTTTATCGTTAAAAAATTGGCTTTTTCTCACGAGAAATTATCTTTTTATATTGTACCTATCTAATACTTTTTCTAACATTTCTAAAGTTATTGGTTCTGCTTCTTTTATTAATCGATAACCAATACGCCCATTCGGTTCCGCTGTAACTTGCTGTAAACTCTTTACATCATGGATCCCTTTTTCTCTTAATTGCATATATAGTTGTTGCTCCGACATTTTTGCCTGCATCAAATTCTCTTTTACAATCTCTCCGTTTTCAACAATTATAATGCTACTTCCATTTAGAAATTGTTCCACCTTCTTTGATTTCAATTCAAAGAAATGAATAATAAGTAGTATGCTTGCAAATATGATGGCCGCAAATATAGATGGGACTACTTTTCTACTTAATACAGGTTCTACAATAATACGGCCGATTGATACAACTATAATGATTTCAGCTCTTGTCATTTGGCTGACAGATGCACTACCTGTCATTTTCAAGACAATTATTCCAGTAAAAGTTAATATAATACTTTCCCAAATTATATTCATAATAACCCAATCCTTTAATGGTGTATTTTACTATCATTCCCATTAAAGTTGTGTTTTACTTACCTATTAAGTTGTTAAACCCTTCAGACCATGATGGAAATAAAGGTTTCCACCCATACTCTTTACGTGCTTTATTATTTGAAGCTCCTCTTTCCCAACTATTTTTCCCATCTTGAACTTTAGGCTTAGTTGCCCCTATCGCTGCTGCATATATTGGTAACCATTCTTTACTAGTTGCTGGAAAATCATCTACAATATTTACAGTTCCTGTAGGCCAATGAAGAGCTAACATAGTTGCCCTAGCGGCATCTTCGACATGTATAAACGAGCTTATCCCGTCTGATGCGATAATTTCATTATTACGAACTTGATTTGCAATTAATCCATTTTCCGCATACCATGTACCTGGACCATATAGCGTACCGTAACGAAGTATAACTGCTTCTGGCAACTCAGAAACAGCTTCTTCTAATTTTAATATGCCATTAATAGTCAGCTGCCGGGGCATGGAAGCAGTAATATGTAGTGAATCTTTTTCAGTCGCAAATGTATCCCCTGGTTCATACGCCCATGAAATACTTTGAGCGATTATTTTCTGTACCCCTACATTTTTAGCTGCATCGACAAGGTTACGAGTGCCTTTTGTTCTAATTTTTGCATTATCCTCAAAATTCCATGATGACAATGACGTTAATTGATGAATAACTACATCGGGATTTGTTTCTTCTAATATAGAAAATACAGCCTCTCTATTAAATACATCAGCTATTACTGGTATGGCGCCAACCTTTTTCATTGCTTCTACTTGCGAAGTATTACGGATCATCGCAAACACCGTATGCCCATTCTTTATTAACAGTGTTAATAAAGAACGTCCTATTACACCAGTTGCACCTGCTACAAATATTTTCATATATGTTCCTCCTCATTTAGTAATCATAAATGTGACGAAACATTTGTAAGGTATGTGACAAATATTTTCTCATTTTTTTCGTTATTCATATGAAACATATACTTTTAATGGTTTAATTATCCCTAAACTCAATTCATTAAAGCATTCTATGAGTGAAGTATAATGTATTTCATGTTGAAAGATCTCTTCTATAAATGGTGTTTTTCCTATTTCTTCAAAAAACCAATCTGCATGCTTTTGATAATCGTATCCGTCACTTGATCCAATGAGTTGCAATTCTTTCTGATAAAAGTTAGCAGTTAATGTTAGTTCTTCTATATTACCATCAGACAGTATACATATTTCACCATTAGTTTTAAGAGCTTTTTGCAAAGTATGGAACCCACTATTTGTAGCAGAACATTCGAAACCATAATTATATGTTTCTATTATTTTCTCTTCTGAATCATATATGTTTTTCGCACCAAACTTCTTTGCAAAACCTCCTCTCTTTTTATTAGGCTCAACAACATCCACGTGCTCAATGCCTACAAGGTATTTTAAGAAATAACAAGCGAGCAAACCAATAACTCCCATTCCAGTTATAAGTACTTTTTCATCCTGTCGCGGGTTTAGTTTCAATACTCCTTTAGCGGCATCACACGAAAGAATAGATAATAAAGCAACTTTAGGTTGTATAGAACTAGGCACTCGAATTACTTTATGCGCCTTAACTATCCCTATCGTTTCATGTCCATAAAAAGAAACTACTTTATCACCTACGTTTACATGTGTTACTTTATTACCAACTTGAATCACTTCACCATAACTTTCATATCCAGTTTTTCTTGGATAAAAAGGATTCGTTTCCGTAACATCGGATCCATTATACTGTGGTAACTCGGCCCAAATGCTTATCGCTCCTGCGATTGTTCTAACGATAATTTCATCGTCCTGTATGTCCTTAATTTCATTTGTTTCCCACTCAAGTTGTTTAGGCCCTTTTAAAATTAACTTATATTGTTCCATTTATATCCTCTCTTTTTATAAAGATGTTATAAGTAATATTGTTATCCACCTAGATATCGACTACATTTATTTACCTAATAGATAAATTAGCCTTGCCCACGTTTATACCGTTAATGCTCCTGTACATTTCTGTTCAGCGTCTAATCCTTTAAGATTACTATTCTGATAACATTTTAAGAAAAGTTGTTGCCGCCCAAACGAAATACGCAAGTTGCGTCACGATATACATCGTAATTTCAAAACCTGTAAGCTTTCTTTCCCTTTTTATTTTCTTTAAATATCTATAAAAACAAAATGAACATAAGATCAGTAAAACAATAGACATTTGATATAGATTTTCCACTAAAAGAACTGCCATTTATTTCATCACCTTTCCAATAGAAAACAGGCTATAGTTCAAGCATACCACAAAAATGGAATTAATCACCATATCATCCAAAGCAGATATTACCCAATTAAAACCAGTCCCCTTTTTGAATTTCTTCAATACAATGTTATGTAATCAACTACACACGATATAATAGGAGGTTACTTTCTTTCACTGCAAATGCTTAGGAGGAAGTTGTACATGCAATTGATTCATAACATAAGAAAGGCGTTTAATAACCTATGTCACTACGATACAGTCAATTTAATACACGCTATTCAATCATTAAATATTTCACTTCATAAAATATCTCCTTTTATTACTTCACCAGTTAATCTTGAATACGGAAGGAACGTTATCTATCAGTCTGAATTTGTAGAGATTTTAGTATTAAATTTCCCCAGCAAAGCAAAGACTTTTGTGCACGATCACGGAATATCTGTAGGATGTATACTAATAGTCAATGGTACGCTACAAAATATAATGTACGAAAATAATAGTGAGCGGATTGAAGAGTTTACAGAGGGAAATATTTTCACAGTAAAAAAAGATACTGTACATAAAATGTATAATGCTACAGACGGTGTAATGAGTAGACTATCTGATTACGCAAGATCGAGACTTACTGGCTGGTGCGTATCAAAAAATTTGATACACAGTTTCCAGATAAAATTACATCTTATTATGAAGAAGCGAGAGATAACCACTTGTTTTTAAGCGTAGTCCAACGTGATCCACAAATAAATCGATCTACAGAATCTATGTTGAATACAAACGAATTAGGATTACTAAGAGTTACGAAGAAAACTTCTGATGGAATTTATTTAAGTGGTGCGAAAATGATAGGTACTGCTTCTCCTTATTCAAATGATTTATTAATCTATCCATTAGCAAAACTGACTGATACTCAAAAAGATTTAGCTCACTTTCTCATTGTCGCAGCCAATTCCCCTGGATTACATATGGTTTGTAGAGAACCATTTGCAAATACACATTCAATTACAGTTGATTCCCCTCTTAGCTCACAGTACGATGAAATGGATGCACTATTAATCTTTGATAATGTATTTGTACCATGGGAACGTGTCTTACTATATAACAACCCTGAAGCGTTATGGGCAATAAAGTCAGATATAGCTTCTAGTAGTTTAGCTTATCACCAAACAATTGTACGATTAGTAGTAAAGCTAGAATTTATAACTGCAATTGCTTGTGAAATTGCTGAAGCGATTGGTGCTACTACTTATTTACATGTTCAAGAGAAGCTTGGGGAATTAATTATGCAAATCGAAACAATTCGCGCACTTTTAATTGCTGCAGAAGTTGAAGGTACTACAAATGAAACAAAAACTTATTTGCCGAACTTTAAATATATTGAAACTGCAAGGAATCTTGGTTCCAAATATTATCCACGTGCAATAGAAATTTTACAATTAATTGGAGCAGGTGAGTTCATTCAACTTCCTTCGAGCTCGAATGATTTCCAGAGTCCGATAGCTGATTTATTGAAAAAATACTTTAAAGGAACGAATATAGATGCCGAACAACGCACAAAATTATTTAAGTTAGCCTGGGATATCATCGGAAGCCCCTTAAGATCTAGACACGAATTATATGAAAGATTTTATGCTGGAGATCCAATACGAAATACAGCTACGCAATATGTAAATTATGATAAAAATCATTTTAAAAAGATGCTAAGTAAATATTTACATTAACGAAAAAGAGCGCTCTTAAAATTCTATATAGTTATCCATTTACATACACAGTTGCTCCGGCCACAACTGCTACTTTTCTCCGTAATGGTTTCATTTTATTCAGCTTTATAACTTCTGGTATATGCTTCCTATCATATTTCCTCATATAGGTTTCCCCATCTGAAGTAACGAATTGTAATACAATCTCACCACAAACACCATGCAGTACTTCAAATTCACCTTCTGCATTTGAAATACTGCGTTCCTTGCCTTTAATAGTATCTTCATAAATTTTCACATTAGATATAGGTTCGTTATTTTGATCTACGATAATACCTCTTGAATACTTTGCAACTGCTATGCATTGATTCTTTTTTTATATTTAACCACAATCATTGCACCAACTACTATAGCGCTACATACAAACAAGAGAATGATTTTGCGCCTCAAAACCAAACCAACCTCCTAATTCAAATTATTCTTTTCTAAACTGAAAATTCAACTGTCTTGATTGCTTGATTTCCTCAATTACTTTACGAATACCTTCTTCAATCTTATCTTCTTTTACATTCGAAACATTTAGTTTTAATAGTTTTTCTTTAGGAAAATCCCTCATATAATTTTTATCAATAGTATCGACACTTATTTGAATGTCACCTAATTTTTGTATAAATGTTTCTGTAATTATGTTTTTCTGTATTTCTAAACAAGTGTGTATTCCCAATGTGTTTTGTCTATTAAATGTAAATAACGATGGATTTTCATTTTGCACTTTTTCTAATGTTTCTGCTAGTTTTTTTGATCTATTGTAGTAGGAAGAATTAATTTTACTTTTATGATGTTCAAACATACCGCTCTTTATATAAATTTCTAAAGCCGCTTGAGAAATCATCGGACTATCAATATCTAGTATTTTTTTGTATGTATAGAAAGCATTTGCAATGGATGGTGGGATGACCGCAACTCCAACCCGTAAACCTGGAAAAATAATCTTCGAATAACTTTTCAAATATATGACATGACTACAATTATCCAAGCTATATAACGGATCTGCTTTTGAATCAGTTTCTAAATCTGCTAAATAATCATCTTCCACTATAAATACATTGTATTTCTTAGCCAATAGTGTGATTTTTTCTTTCTCATCTTTAGAATAAGACGTTCCAAGCGGATGATGATATCTCGGTATCGTATAGAAGAATTTTATTTTTCCAGTTTGAAATATTTGCTCCAATTCATTCAAATCGATACCTTCATTCGTACGTTTAATACCGATTACAGGAACTTTATTTATTTCTAGATAATCAATATATAGATGATATGTTGGCTGTTCAATTAATACAGTTTCATTTCCATTCGGAAATGGTATAGAAGTTAATATAGCAAGTGCCTGCTGAACACCTGACGTTATAAAAATATTTTCTTCTTTTGTAAAGACTTGATAATTTGCTAGTTGTTTTTGAATAACTGGTATTAAAGATGGTAACCCTTTCGGCATTCCATATACAAACAAATCATTTTTATACGTATCAATAGCCTTATTAATACAATGTTGAAAATCTAAATACGGAAAAACATCTGAATCTGGTGCTGAGGACGCAAAATCAATTATCTCGTTATTTTCTATGGTACTCCCAGATTTCTTAACAACGTAGTATCCACTTTGAGGGACAGAATATATAATATGACGCTTTTCTAATTCATGAAGCGCACGTATAACTGTCGCCTTATTACATTCATATTGCGTAACGAGTGACCGTATAGACGGTAATTTCTTGCCTTCTTTCACCTCTCCATGTTGAATCATGTTCTCTATATCATTTAAAACATGTAAATACTTATACATTATTTCACTCCCTTATAGCAGTACCTAAGAAGATCCCTCATTCTCATCGGCTCATAATAAAGCGAAAGAAAATACATCCCTTCTATCACTTTAAAGTTTAACATTATTTCACATTTTCTCCTCTTAAAAAGGAAATTACAATTAATAAATAGAATATCTCCATGAATAAATAAAAAGTGAGGGATATGTCATGCAACGCTTACATACGATTGATATTAGTAACGTTCTAGAATTAGAAAATACTCTTTCTACTTTATTGAATGAAGTGATTTCTTCAAAACTAGAACTTGAAAACTGGTAAAAAAAACAATCTACATTCATTTGGGAAATTGAAGAACAATTAAGATCCCACTATATCGCCTTTCAATGTAATACAGGTAATAAAGAAATAAAAGATACTTTTGAATATGATCAACAATTTGTACGACCTCTTTTGAAACGTTATCAAAATTCATTTGATAATAAATATTTAGATTCCCCTTTTCGAATGGAACTTAATCCAGAAACGTACAGCTTACTAGATAAAAAAATTAAGAATGCGCAAACATTATTTTGTGAAAAGAATATTGATTTAGAAGTAAACGAAGACAAACTAGTAACCGAGTACTTCGAAATTACTGGTGGTTTAACTGCGTTATGGGACGATGAAGAAAAAACAATTACCGAATTACAGTCTTACTTACAAGATCCAGATCGTCATATACGAAAAAAAAGCAAAAACGCTTATTTCCGAAAAGTTCTTATCTGTTGAAGATAAATTACAACATATATTAAATGAATTAATCGTAATCCGTCACCAAAAAGCAAAAAACATTCAATTACATAATTAATTTCCCTTTTGTTTTTCATCCCATTTATGTAAAGATTTTATTTGTCGCTCTAACCTTCCTCTCATTGATTCTATTTCATCTGTGTTCACACAAATAGAATGAATCTTTTTTTGTTCATTAACACAAATATTTATGTAATACTCTGCGTCATTTAGATTGTTAAGCAGGAGATCACCAATGTTGTCCCCTTTTACATGTCCCATAATAATTGCCTGTCTATTTTGTATCTTTATCACTTCAAATACGTTTGGAACTTGTAGTCCACATGAATAAGCATACTTTTGTTTTTTTGCCTCGTTCATAGCCTCAGTATCTGGAAGATATTCTTTAAATAATTTCACAATCTTATTATCATACAAATAAATTTCCGCTGTATTCCCTTTTGCAATTGGATTACCTAAAACCACTTCATTTCCCTCCTTAACATAAATTAGAATAACACCCTATACTTCTCTTTAAATTCACTATAATCCTAGCTAAAACCTTCTTCACGAATATACAATAAACTTACCGCTTTCCATCCTTAAATAGAAAGCGGTAAGTTTAATTGTTTAGGAATATCCGAATAAAACTCTGGTGTATACACAATAGAAAATGAATATCCCTGCTCAATAAATGACACTTCATTATGTTTACATTCAAATGGAACACTATTTTTCTTAAAGTTATTTTGGATTCGGTGTAAAAAAGCTTGATCCGGTGTTCCGAAAGAAACATGTACTTTCGGTGGTAAAGCTTTCATCGCAATTGGAATCCAAGGTCGCTGACACCAAGTCGCGACGATATATGCAGTGCCGCCAACTACAAAGTTAAAAATATCCCCATCTTCCATCGTTTTCATATTTAGATTTAATTTCAACCATTCCGTAAATACAGGTACACTTTTAACGGGAAGACCGATTTCCCTTACATATAAAGCGTTTAATGGTGAATGCGGTATTAATACATCTTCTTTAACATAACTATGTGCGATAATTTCGAGAAGATTTCCATCTCCATCTTTAAAGTATAAATTGAATAAATCCTTCTCCACACCAATTGTATTTCCACCTTTCCATTTCACAATAAGTACCCCAGAATTTTCAAGCCATTTTGCAGTTTCATGAAATTTTGAATATGGAATCTCAAAAGCAAAATGTGCAGGTGTAATTGGTTCATACACTTCTTGAAAGCTAATTGTTGTATAAGGTGTTACTTCAAATTGAATAAATGATGCTGTTTCTTTTTTTATTGGAAAAGATAATATGTCCTTATAAACTTGTTTTACCCCTTCTATGGAAACCGTTTGTAGTTTTATATCTGATATATGTGTAATCACACTACATTCCTCCTCGTTTCTTATTATCTATCCGTATTTTATTACACTTATAAATAGATAAAATCAAACTGAAGAATGGATTTTCCATATAAAAACTACAACTTTAATATGAATATGTTAGCTCCAAAAATCTTTTTGTTTGATACCCACTATCAATAAGGGGGCATTTTTAAGTTTTTCTTGCATTCTTTTTTACACAAAAAGCCGCTTTTCTATACAAGAAAAACAGCTTTTACGCTATAATACGTTATAATTTGGCAGCAATAATCATAAACCTTTTTGAATTCGTACGAATACCTTTTTCAGAACTATTAGCTTTAATGAACTTTTGCAAAATAGTAAAATCCTCTTCTTCTTCTCCAAAATTAGGAATAATAGGCGTATGTTTTAATAAGAAAATAAGATCCTCAAGCGTACTGTAATAATCAGTTACATCATATTCACGTACTTGCACGAGTTCAAATCCCGCACTAATAAGCTCCCTCATATACTTTTCTTTTAAAGTTCCATCTCTTTCACCTAAGCATTGTCCTCGTCCAAATGCTTCTTTAAGGTTTAATTTATCATGTTCGCAAACTTGTTGTGTTAAGAAAAAAGCACCCTTTTTCATTACTTTTGCTAACTCAGATGCTATAAACGGGGCATGACAACTAGAAGCAATATCAAAATACTCATGCGGAAAAGTTAATGCCTCAGAATCCATTTGAAAAAACTCAACGTTTTGTACACCTGATATTTTCAAGTTGGAATGTGCCTTTCCAATCATGCCATTAGAATTATCAATTCCAATTAACCATTTGGCTGAAGATGCTATGTGAAGTACATTCTCTCCTCCACCTGTACCAACATCAAGTAGAGTGTCTGATAATTTACATCTTTCTTTCACTTCTCCATAAAAGTCCCATGTATCTCCTTCAGTTTCGCATTTTATTTTACTAAAATCCCATCCATTTAATCTGCCTACTTTATCATAAAAGTTTTTGTACTCTAATTCATTCACCTTATAACTCCCCTTTGTAAAAACGAATTAAATATGTATAATAACCTACAACGCTATTTAATTATATATTATAAAATACAAATTATTAAAACAATATTTCACTTCACACTACATTAAGTTTACATAACAATTTTATAGTTCATCTTTATCGATATATTCTAAATGCGCTCTTCCCCAACTACACATACTATCCAAAACTGTACTAACTGTTTTTCCATGTTCAGTTAAGCTATACTCCACTTTAGGTGGTATTTCTTGATAAATTTCGCGTTCTATTAGTTGATCTAACTCTAATTCTCTAAGTTGCTTCGCTAATGTGCCCTGAGATATATCGGGTATTAATTGCTTTAATTCACCAAATCGTTTCGTTCCATCTGTTAGTAAAATAAATAAAATGAGTGGCTTCCATTTTCCACCGATTATTTGTAATGTTGCTAATACCCCTTTTAACTTTGGTTCTTGTAAATTCATTTTTCTCACCTCTCTCCTCAAATCATAAATGATAACAAATAATTTTTCATATTATTTATCCATACGACAAGCGATTAGTACGAAATTTGCGACTAAGTACAAATAAAGTGCGTACTTTTCAATACTCTTATTTTAAAGAATAATAAAAGGAGCACAGATTTATTTTTAATTTTATATTAAGGGAGAGGCTTAATCATGTCTTTTACTTCATTAAAAGATAAACAAATCATTATTATCGGTGGGAGTTCTGGTATTGGATTAGCAACAGCAAAACAAGCAATCGAACAAGGAGCACATGTGATTATTGCAGGACGATCTGAAGAGAAACTAAAGAATGCTCAAGAAGTAATAAATAACAATCGTCTGCAAACTTATGTATTGGATAATCAAAATAAAGAGCATTTACAAAATTTTTTCAAGAAAGTCGGGGATTTTGATCATTTATTTACACCAGGAGCCTCTTACACACTTGGACCAATAACCGCTACAAATGATATTGCTGAAAGCAGCTTTATCGGAAAGTTTTGGCCACAATATTATGCAGTTAAATATGCGGTTCCTTTTCTTTCAAAATCAGGATCTATCGTATTAATGTCCGGTGCTTTTAGTCAACGGCCACTTAAAGGGGCACCTGCTTATGGGGCTTGTAATGGGGCTATTGAAAGTTTAGGAAAAGCTTTAGCTGTTGAATTAGCTCCTATAAGAGTTAATGTTGTTTCTCCTGGTACGATACAGAAGGAAAATGAACAAAACGAAAATAGACTAGCTGCTTATGAAGCTTATAAAACTCTTTCTCTTGTAAAAAGGCCTGGTCATAATGATGAAATTGCACATACTGTTCTATATTTAATGCAAAATAATTTTACTACAGGCAATGTATTGTTTCCTGATGGAGGATACACATACAATTAAATTATTTAAAACAAAAGCCCCTTATTAATGTGGCTTTTGTTGCTAATTTAGAAACTGCTGTTTCTTCGTCTTCTTTATGTCCGCCAAGCCTTACTACACCTAATGTATCCCCTTTACTCGTTGGTCCCACTTGAAAAAACAAATAAATTCTTATACATTACATATGCACCAGATGTTCGTACATTTTTATCTATATGTATCAATATTTCTCCTCCTAAATCAACCTTCTCACAAAATAGTTTACTATAATTTTATTATGTTTTTAAATAATCTTCAATCCAAAGCCTTCATTTATTCCCTCCTTAAAATTCTAAAATACATCTAAAAAGTAGGATTCACAAAAGAATCATAGAATTCTATATATAACAAATATTGGACGGATTATTTTCAAATTCCTCTATAATAAAGGTGGTATAAACAGTGTGAAACTTATACAAGAACGTAGCCTTACCGTAAAGACAACTTTTTCTAAAGAATACAAGATTTTTATTTTTGGTTTACTCATTTCACGAATTGGGGACTCATTGTATACTTTTGGGTTACCTTGGATTGCCTATCAATTAACCGGCTCAGGTGTAATTATGAGTTCTTTATTTGCTATTAACATATTGCCAATTGTTTTATTTGGCCCTTTAGTGGGTGTAATAATTGATCGATACGATCGAAAAAAGTTACTTTGGATAGCGGATATTACCAATATTATTTTAGTAAGTCTCATACCAATTCTACATGCATTACATCTATTAGAAGTCTGGCATTTATACGTAATTACTTTTATCTTAGCAGTTATGTCCATGCTTTTTGATGTAACAACTGTTACAGTCATTCCACACATCGCAGGTGCATCATTAACAAAGGCGAATTCTTTATATCAAATGGTCAATCAACTGTCTAGTTTAGTTGGTCCAATGATAGCCGGAGTTTTCATTTCATTTATTGGTGGGTTTCATGTACTTTGGATCAATGTTCTTTCTTTTATTGCAACTTTAATTGCTGTGATGATGTTACCGCCTATCAAAAACAAAAATAAGAGAACCAAAGATAAAAATTCATTTCAAAATATACTAACAGATTTATATGATGGATTTAAATGGCTAAAAAAAGATCCGTTAAATATAGCTTTATCACTTCAAGCTATGGTAGGGAATTTTGGTGCAAGTGCTGTTTTAGGTGTACTTATGTATTATTTATTATCCACATTACATCTTACCTCTGCACAAAGTGGTTATAACTATACTTTAATTGGGATTGGAGGACTTTTAGGTAGCTTGATTGCCGTCCCTTTAGAAAAGAAATTCCGGCGTGGCCTTCTTATCCCTTTACTCCTATTATTAGGTACACTTGGATTAACAATCGCTTTATGGAGTACATATTGGTTAGCTCCCGTCATTGCTTTCGGTATTGCAATGACGTGTAATATTGCATGGAATACGATTGTAACAACAGTTCGCCAGAAAACAGTCCCATCAAATATACAAGGAAGAGTTTTAGGATTTTTACGTGTACTTACACGATTAGCTATGCCACTCGGGGTTTTCTAAAACATTCATTCTTTCAAAAAGAGGGTTGTATTTCTTTAGTACCAACAGGTTGGTTTTTAGAAGATTCATTAAGGGAATCCATTACAATCCGCTCATTTTGTACATTTGCAAATAAAATTGTGCTAGTAGTTGACGAATCGAATCTAGAAGTAATTTGTCTTGATATTTATGGATAAGTTTATAAAGAAAAAAGGCATATAAATAATGCCTTTTTTCTTTATCATCATTTAACTGGATAACAAACTTCTGTAACCCACTTATTAGAATTCGCTTCCATCGCTGGGCTCACATGATAAATATTAAACATCGGGCCTGCTAATTTGTAACCCTCTGTCTCAATCCATTTTGCCGCAGCCTCATTTACAGCTGCCATCTGTTCATAACTTCCATTAACTGTTATAGAAGCTACATTAGTTGATTCCATATTTTTAAATGTAACATCTTTTGTATTTTCGTGATTACCAAGAATACTTAGCTGTATTTCTATATCTACATCATTTTCTTTGTATTCACGATCATGGAAAACCGCAATACTATAACTCGGTTGGGCAATACTAATATTTTTCATTTGAATTTCTTGCATTAATATACTCCATAAATCACCTTCGCAATTATACGATGGAATAATCTTTCTAACACTAGCTACAGTTCTTTCTGGAATTTCTTTTATCGAAACATGATAATTCATCTCAACAACATCCTCTCTCATCGTTTTCATTGAGCCTTCGAGGAGACGTAATTGTTTTTGGAGGTTATTCATGTCTTCTTTAATTTGAGCACTACGATTTAAAAATTGCTCTTTTATGCTATCTATATTATCACATTCTATTATTTCTTTGATGGTAGCAATATTAAACCCCATAGCTTTTAATGTTTGAATTTGATTTACTTTTTTTAATTGGTCTGCTGAATAAAATCGATATCCACTCTGTTCATCGACTTTTACTGGTTGTAATAATTCCACTTTATCGTAGTGTCTCAACATACGTATACTAATGGAAGATAGTTTCGAAAAATCCCCTATTTTAAACATGATTTCCTCCTATAAGTTACATCTACTTCGAAGCTCAACTTCATCTTAAACAATGACATTGTGTGAGAGTCAACTGTTTATAACACTTAAATTATATTTCTTTAATTCTTTCCCCTTATACTTACTTCCTTCTTAAGGCTATAAGAATTGATATTAGCCCGTTCACAGCTAATAAAGTTACAATAATACTTATAAATAAAGCTACGTCTGGCGCAAATATTTTAATCGTACGCCATGGTGAACTTGTACTATAAGTAAGCAGTGGGATGAAAATAATAGATAATAGTAGGGATAAACTCCCTGTAAATAACCAAATTACCTTTTTTACAGTTTTCATATGTTTATATTTTTTAATTAACATAATTGATATTATGAAAAGTATAAGTGTAACTATCAACAAAATAATTTGTGTTAATGGTATGTTTTTAGGGATATCAACCGGTTCTTCTCCATTCAAAATACTAATAATCCCATTTTTCAATACTGATAGTGCGGTTTCTTCTAATACATGATTTTTATTCGTTAGAATCACACCACCCCAGCCACTTTTATTTAAAATAAATATTTCTGCACGAGCATCGGGCGTTGATCCTGAATGCCAAATCATCGTTTCACTTTCATTTATATTTGTTGTTCTTAATCCAAAACCATAACTTTTTTCTGAATTTATCTTATAAAGTGGTGATAGATAAAGATTCATGTTTTCTTGCTTTAATAATTGAGCATCCTCTGGACGATTCAAAAACATAATATATTGAATCATATCTTCTAAATTTGCAGTAATATAGCCATACGGTGCCCCGGCATTATCATAGGAGACTATACTTTTTCTTGGTATGCCAAACCAAGACTGATAACCTGTTAAATAACCTTTTTCATATGCAGTTTCTTTACTTGCTGCCGTTCCATTCATATTTAATGGCTGAAAAATACGCTTTTGCATATATGATGAATATGTTTCATTTGTGACTTCTTCAATAAGTGCGCCTAAAACAATATAATTCGCATTACTATATTGATATTTTTCACCTGGTGGAGCAGTTACTTTTACATTTAAAAGCTTCATTATATTTTCTTTTAATGCTGTAGAACTTTTGGATTGCTTATCTGATAATGCTAAGCCCTCATATGTGTTGATTCCACTTGTATGAGTTAGTAGATGTTGGATTGTTATAGTTGAGGATATTTGAGAATCTTTTAGTTTAAACCAGGGGAGATATCGTTGAACTGGATCCTCTAATTTTATTTTTTTGTCTTCTATTAATTTCACTATAGCTAAAGCTGTTAAAGATTTACTTATTGAGCCGATTGCAAATGGTGTTTTACTAGTTACCTTTTTTTTAGATTCTCCTGTAATCCCCATCGTTTTTGTGAAGAATACATCTTTATTATGTACAATTGCAACAGAAGCTCCCGGAATGTTCTGCTCCTTTATAAATTTTTCAATATACTTATCTAATGTAACTTTAACATTTTGCTGAGCGTATACTTTTGGAGGTGTGATACATAATATTAATACATTACAAAGAATACAAATTAGAGACAGTTTATAGATCATATTCTTCATTATACTTTAGATGCTTTCTTTTTTTATAACTTACCAAGCAAATAAATACCACTACAGAGAGCGTAAAACTTATCATTATTAATAATGAGTTCCACCATTGATTCTCTAATATGCGATATAAAAGATTATACTGGAATGCATTTTTACTATTAGTTGGATTAAATGATTCAGTTAAAAATATTGAAAATATAGTTTGCGAGAAGAGGTAAGTAATAACTGCGATGAATATGCCACGTAAGATAAATGTGTTGAATTTGCCCTTTTCATTTTGAAGTTGTTTCATTTTAACTTGTAAATCAATTTCATTTATTTCTAAAAAATCTTGAACAAATAATTGAGGTGTACCTAAATCATCTATACTATCTTCACCATGTTCACGACATTCTTGAATATGTTCTAATATTTGTCGCTTAATATTATCCCTTTCTTCTAAACTTATATCGTATTGCTTTAATTCCTTAAGTACGTCTGTTAAAAATTGCTTTTCTTTACCTATCAATCTATTCCTCATTTCAGAAGGTCTCCTTTCAAACCGCTTTTTAATAATGTTTGAATATCCGATTGCAATTCTAACCACTCACTAATTTTCTTCTCAAGACGCATTTTCCCATTTTCATTAATTTCATAATAAATCCTAACTTTACCACTGTCTGTTACTTCTTGATAAGTATTAACCCACTCTTGATTTTTCAACTTAGTTAGAATTGGATAAATACTTCCTACTCCTTTCAACTTTAAATTGTGTACTTCTAGCTCTTTCATAATCTCATAACCATAACTTTTCTTTTTCGACAAAATAGATAATACACACATTTCTAAATGACCTTTAATTAAACTTGTTCTATCCATAGGATAAATTTAACAGAAATATATACTTCATTCAAGTATATATTTCTGTTAAATGCAAAAAATCAGACAATAAAACAAAAAGATTAATACACAACAATACCACTTATCAACTGTTTTCAATACTAATGATCACTTTTATAATATAATAATTATATAATTAATATAACATTTAACGTGATTATTCTCCCGGTCTGAGAACCTTATCCTTATATATTTCAAACCATCGTTGCCATTCATCTTTAGAGAATCCTTTCTCTTCCCCTTCTAAAACGGAAGTAAAAAGATCTAAACAAATATGCCAACCTGCTATATCTTTCGGTGTATGATTAGTTAATTCATGAATGTATTCTTTAAGGAGTAAAAGAGAACCATTTTCCTCTTTATGTATTTCAAATCGAACCCGACCTTTATCCCAAGTAAATTCAAGTATTGAGTTTAGTTTACACTCTAAAATATTAATATTTATAAATGAACCATCCATCATATCAAACTTTATGGTTCCACCTGTTTTAAGACTTTCAATCTGTAAATTAGACATCCATTTTTTCAGCTTACTGTTTTCGGTTAAAACAGACCAAACTTCTTCAATCGTATATGCAAATTGACGTTCAAATTTTATAATATATCCATCAGTTAGTTCCCCAATTTCAGCTATCATATTGATTGTCCCCTTATATAGAATGTATGTTCTCACTTCATTTTAAACGAATATAAATATAAAATAAATCTTTATATCAACGAAGTATTAATTTAAAGTTAATCGTGATGAGAAAAAATTGATTTTTTTCTAAATCGAGTTAAATAATCTTGAAAACTAAATATCATTTATGCACGTTTCTTCATTAAATATAGACTTACGCTCAAATAAAAAGAGCCGCATTTGCGACTCTTGAATTTATAGAATTACTTCTGTTTTTGTTGAATGATTTAGCACTTAATCGCATCAACAATTAACGATGGAAAACCAAGTTTATCACCTTTATTTCTAGAATCATACCTTTTCGAACGGAAAATAACACCGTCTTTTGCACCCCATTCATTGTTATAAAACTGATCATTCTCATCACAATATTCAAGTAAATCTACCTCAAATCCAGCAGTTTCAAACATTTTCGTTAATGTTTTATAATTATGAACAATTTTATGACTTGCTGCTGGGTGATCTTTCGGACCAGGTCCGCCTATTTGAACTATATTTTGATATGCTTCATCTCGGAAAAATGCATCAGGAACACCGCACCGAATATGCCCTGCTGACTTTAAAAATTCATAACAAATTTCAGCTACTCTTACACCTTCTTCAACAAATTTAATAGCATGAATCCAGTACAATACCGAACTCATGTCCTAAACTATCTAATACAACGATCTGTCTAACTTAAAAAAATTAGTTCATCATATACAACTGTTTTTAAACTATTTATATACGATTTTCTTACGGAAATATAGCACACCAAACATTAGCATAAAACCAATTACGTAAAAACTTGTTGTTCCGCTGCCACCAGTATTAGGGATTACCCAATTATTTTTCGCATTTTTCACTGTTAGTTTTTGTGTCCTTACCGCTTCTGTAATTTCTATTTCTATTGGATCTCTAAGTAACATATATCCATTTGGCGCTTTTATTTCTTTAATCGTATACTTTCCAAATACTAATTGGTTGGAAATCACCTTTCCTTTTTCATCCGTTGTTAATCTAGTAACTTCTTTACCTTCTTTATCTAAGACTTGAAATACAGCACCTTTTAGTTTTAAATTAATATCCTTATCATCAACTTTCTCAATTTCAAATTGCCCAGTCGGATCTGGTAATTTCTTATTTCCTATTTTAATTTCTACTATTACATCTTTTTCTATTTTTACAGCTATTTTATCTTTTAATAATTCGTAACCTTTAGGCGCTTCTACTTCCACTAACTTATAATTACCTATTGGTAAATCTTTTGATATCGCTTCTCCTTTTTCATCTGTTACTAACTCACCAACTACTTTTTTATTTGAATCTTCAATATGAAACTTTGCTCCTGCTAGCTGTTTATTTTTATCGCTCGTATCTACTTTCACTAACTTCATTTTCCCCATCGGATCTGGCAATTTCTTATTTCCTATTTTAATTTCTACTACTACATCTTTTTCTACTTTTACAACTACTTTATCTTTTAATAATTCGTAACCTTTAGGCGCTTCTACTTCCACTAACTTATAATTACCTATTGGTAAATCTTTTGATATCGCTTCTCCTTTTTCATCTGTTACTAGCTCACCAACTACTTTTTTATTTGAATCTTCAATATGAAACTTTGCTCCTGCTAGCTGTTTATTTTTATCGCTCGTATCTACTTTCACTAACTTCATTTTCCCCATCGGATCTGGCAATTTCTTATTTCCTATTTTAATTTCTACTACTA
>NZ_NWUW01000025.1 GCF_002746455.1 Bacillus fungorum
AAAGGCTTATTTCCTTCATTACATACAATGGAGGACGCATCACAACGTTTTAATTCATTTCAATCAAGAGAGGAGTCACAACCTATGGGATTAGCGAAAGGCTTATTTCCTTCATTACATACAATGGGGGACGCATCACAACATTTTAATTCATTTCAATCAAGAGAGGAGTCACAACCTATGGGATTAGCGAAAGGCTTATTTCTTTCATTACATACAATGGAGGACGCATCACAACATTTTAATTCATTTCAATCAAGAGAGGAGTCACAACCTATGGGATTAGCGAAAGGCTTATTTCCTTCATTACATACAATGGAGGACGCATCACAACGTTTTAATTCATTCCAACAGCAAGAAAAAGAGAAGAATAATAACAGGGGAGATTTCATTAATAAAATCCTTAATAATTGTCACTATAGACACTCTACTTTTCATTTGAAGTGATTAGCAAATACATAATTATTAGCGAAACAAGTCTATAAAACATAAGGTACAAACTAAAGGGAAACACCTTTTGTCATAGTAAGGTGCTTCCCTTAAATTTAATTTATGATTTAGCATAATAACAGGGCTTACATTGCTTTCTCCAACGATTTTCGGCATTTAGCCACCTTTTTTTATGACAAGAAGGACATTCGATACGTACTTTATCTAATTCCCACTTTAAAGTATTTCCATTGAAGTTGTATTTTTCATTTTCATTTGAAGGATCGGGAATTTGATTTTTACCAACTTCCACTATACAATTTTGACAGTAAAGTTTATTATGTAATTTTTTTAATGTAACAAAAGAAATACCTTTGAGATCACCTTCTATTGCATTACAAGCACTACAAATACGACCATTTAATTTATTTTGATAAAGCTCTAAACTATTTTTACAAGCTTCTTCATCATAATCATCATAGTAGCGAACTCCTGGTATGACCGTTGAACAATGATAACAACTTAAATCTTTTGTTCCTCCTGGATGGGTAAATTCATAATCTCCTAGTCCTTTTCTACCCATCTTATATTCAGAGCTTCCCACTACTCTAAGTATATTTTCAAAACCGCAATGAGTACATACTACAGGAAATCGTTTTGTTCTACAGTCCGAACAATCACAGGGGCTACCCCAATCACAATTTGGCATAAAATATCAACTTCTTTCCTAATCAAATTTCTAGTATTTGTATAATTAAAATATACACCCCTTTGGTAAAATGTTCTATTATTAATACACAGGTGGAATTACAATGAAAAATAATAAAAAACAAACATCATATTATATAAGAGAATATACATTGCGGAATAAAAGTACAAAATCCATAAAAGTGGAACCCTGGCGCTCTTTTAAAGAGAAAATGAGGGTGCTTGGTATTACGGATAATGACATTTTTCAAATTCAACTGATAAAAAAACATATATAACTTTAGCATACAAAATTCGTAGAATGCTGGTTGCCCCCTATATAAAATTAGTCAATTACAATTCCTAATTGATACAATGGTTCTAATAAGGGTAAAAAATTATTTATAGGAGGTTACTATGTACGATTTAACAATAGGGCTAGAATATGACAGGGCTTTAGATTTAAGTCCGAGATACCGATATGATTTTGTAGGGATTGATTATCAAAACGATTATATTTATGGATTCATTTTCGCCTTTCGTACGATAAAAAAAGGGAACGGAACAGGTAATGTATTAATTGATTTAGTTCACAACTCTAACATCAATGCTCTCCAAGCTCATATACATGGCGATTGTCATTTCCATACCTTCGAATACAGAATGTCTATGAACAATGAATCAATTAAAATTACAGACCACATTTCTTTAGAGAAAGTAAAAAATACAACAAATGATGAATATTATGCACTTATAAAAGAACAAAAATATCGATTACTCAATAATGGTCTTAATAATCCAAAGCATAAAAATTTATCCTTAGTTAAACATCTACTATTTACAGAATATAATCAGCACGTAGCAAATGTAGATACTCTCGAATTAGCGCCAATTTTCAAGTTACAACAAGAGCATATATGGAATAACTCTAAGTATTCAGATTATATGAACGTGTCACAATTGGCTAAATTTGATAATACTCTAAAGCACTCCACAGAATGGAAACAAACTGAAAAAATTATCCAAGATAAAATGGAACATTTAAAAAAACAAAAGGAAGACATACTAACTAAGCTTTTAGAATGGAACGATTTAGAGAACTCTCGTTTGATTGAATCGTGAGAAAAACTACCTTACAAGAATTGTTTTTTTGTACTTTATTCACTATAAATCATGCAACAAGTTTGCGCTTTGCTATCCCTTATCAAAATCATTTTATGATATACTCTTACAGAGAACGTAACAGTGACAAGTCTCTTCTATGTGTAATATCTTGTCACTGATTTTTTCTCTTGTGTCTTCTTCTTGCATCGTAAAAAAAGAGCCACAATCCCAGCCATTGGGGATTGTGGCTCTTTTACTATCTTAATTGTTTATTATGAATTTCTTTTCAAAATAAGCTCAACTTCTTCTATGCTTAATTTACTTGCTTTTGCAATCGTTTCAATTGGTACACCAAGTTCATGCATACCTTTAATCATTTGTATTTTCCCTTGCTGAACCCCTTCTTGAATCCCTTCTTGAATTCCTTCTTTTTTCCCTTCATTACGAGCATGAGCAAACTTTGCAGCTTCATCCATCAACGCTTTCTCCCTTGCTTCATATGCTTGTCGGAAAGAAGAATCTTGACTCATACGTTCCCATTTATTCATCGCTTTTTGTAAAATTGGGTCTTGGTTCATCGCAATATCCTCCAATGTTTGGGTTAATTGTTCGTCCTCATTCGCTGGTAGTAATAACAACCAACGAACAAATGAATCTTCCCAGGGATTTACTTGTTCATTCCTCCACTGTTGCATGAGTTTTGGAATCTC
Organism: Bacillus fungorum; assembly: GCF_002746455.1. GTDB lineage: Bacteria > Bacillota > Bacilli > Bacillales > Bacillaceae_G > Bacillus_A > Bacillus_A fungorum. The sequence continues at coordinate 2,931 of NZ_NWUW01000025.1, forward strand.
TACGATGTGAACTTCAATATCACTACTTAATACCTTCTGTTGTTGCTGATTCCATAGGATTCCGGTTGTATGGAATGCCTCGTATTCAGGAAACATAACGAAATTTAACAAATTGATCGTAATTGTTTTATGAAGAGAGCTGTATGGCATCCCCTTTTGAAGTTGGGATGTGTATAGCCTTCCCCAGTAATATAAACTTCTCTTAATCATGTCATGATTGTTATTCAACTGTATTTCGACATTTACCTTTGTACCTGTATCTAATGTAGCAGAAATATCTAAAATCGATAATTTATCTTCTTCATGTTCTCGGTGCAAGTGTGGGTCTTCTAATTGCAAAGAAACAATAGGAGATTCTAAAGAACCTTGCAACATAGCGTTTAAAAATGCAATAAGTATATCTTCATTTCCACTTGTGCCAAATAATTGTTTAAAAGCAAAATCAATGCGTAAATTCACTAATTGTTGGTTGGACATGGGTTTTCCTCTCCCCATCTCATAAGATGTTTTTCTTTTATTGTACATAAAAGAGTGATGCGCATGCAAACAAGCTCTTTTGTGAATATACATAAAAGCCTGCTTATAGGGGTACGGCCACACGCCCATCAACTTAACGCGAATTTCGTACGCTAAGGAATTTTTCATTTAAAAAGCTTGGTTTTTCCGTACGTTAAGAAGGTTCTATAAACGGTATTTGATGTTTGTTATGATACTTTGTTTTTGGTAATAAGTTTTGGGACTGGATTTTAAACATACTTCAGTCGGTCTTGATAGATATAAATAATGTTCCTTAAACGGCCATTTTTGGTTATGTAGAAGTGAGTTTCTTATATTCCTAAAAAACCGAGGACATCTATAAAACAAAATTACTACATACGGTAGTCAATATACTTTTATATAGTATAGTAGAAGATAATTTAGTTTTTATTTAAAACAAGAGGTATAATGGTGAAAATAAGGAGATTAGGTATACAAGCCTGTCTGGCACGGTATCATCATTTTATATAGAAGGAGATAAAAAAGTGTCTGTCAATATTATTATGAGTCAAGTTAAACGTTTAGAGAGTGATGTGGCAAGCTTAAATAAAAAGTTATCCACTGAACGTGCTAAGGAAGCAAAGGCTATAGATAAAGCGGCGAAAGCACAAAAAAAATTAATAAGTTCTAAAAATGCAACAACTTTAAGAAGCGCTCAAAGAGATCTGCAAAGTGCCATGAGTGCAGAGCAAAAATCGAAGGAAGAACAAGCAAAGTTATCGAAGCAGATAGCAAATAAAACGAAGAGCCTATCTACAAAGCGGACTAGCTTAGCAAAGGAACAAACAAAACAACGTGAAAATCACCAAAAAGAGTTGGAAAAACTTCAGAAGGAATCAATTGCTATTCAGAAAGCTCAAATTAAAGAACAGTTAGAAGTTATAAATAGCTCTACATTTGAAGAAAAGGAATATGATGTCTTTATATCTCATGCATCTGAAGATAAAGAATCTTTCGTTAAACCTTTGACAATTGCATTAAAAAAAGCTGGAATTAAAACGTGGTATGATGCTGATCAAATAGGCTGGGGGCAAAGTATTCGACAGAGTATTGATAAAGGATTGATTAAGTCTAGATTTTGTATGATCATATTATCTCAAAATTTCTTAGATAAATATTGGACTAATTATGAACTTAACGGTATTTTTCAAAAGGATTCTAGCACACAAGACTCTATCATTTTACCAATTTGGCATAATGTTACACGAGATGAAATTCAAAAAAGAAATCTTACACTTACAGATAGATTAGCATTAAATACCGCCATTCATAGTACAGAGGATATTGTGAATGCCATGTTGAACTTACTTCAACCATTTCAAGAGGAAATAGAAATAATGGATTCTATATAGGATAAGTGACAAGGTAGCTGTCATAGACCGTAAATTACATTAGGAATTCTTGGTAATACATGAAGATAAACATAGAAAATCTGCTATGTTAACAAGCAGCTCTTCTATGTTAGATAAAGAAAAGAGGTATTCAGGATGATTAAAAAAATCATCAAAGTGATTATTAGTTTAGTGGTATTAATAGGGATAACATTTTTTTTATCTATAAAAGATCTTCAAGCGATTGAAACGACTTATATACCGACACTGTGGAAAAATATAACCTTTATATCTGGAATCATGTTTGCATTTTTACCGTTTCTATTATTGATATTGATGATTATCTTGTTTAGTACAAAAAAGTGGGCATTTCGTGTAGAGAAATTAACAATAGGTGGTTTCAATGTCCTTTTTGATAACCCAGAACATCTATTTAAACGACAAATAGGAACATTTTTAGATACAAAAAGAACCCTATTTAGAGTAGATTTACAATATGATAACTTTGATGAAATCCTAACATCTTATTTTGAAACTTATAAATTATTAAGAGATGAAATGAAAATTTTGGATGATACGAAGAAAAAGAAAAGAAAAAAGACCACGGAATCTATTACAGGTTATAATTTATCAAATGAAATAATAAAAGAATTAAACGATTTTTTAACAAAACATCAAAGTAATTATAGAAGATGGTATAAGTACATGGAACTGCATGAAGAGGAAGATTACTACACTATGCCAATTGGAGATTTACAAAAAAAATATTCTAATTATGAAGAATTATGTAGTGATTTTCAACGTGTAAATAGGTTCTTTGTAGAAAGAGTGGCACCTTATTTTAATCTCGACATAGAAAAATGGGGATGCGATATCTCTAAATCGCCAAAATAGTTAGACGAAAAATGTTGTATTTTTAATTTTTAAGTACCATTTATTGATACAACAGGAGAAGCTATTGACTATGCTTTAGGTTATCTAAATACGCCAAAGTGTATAGGGTGTAAACATTTTTCCTTCCGTGAATATACCCAACTTTCTCAGCAATCCCAAGATGTAAATGATAAAGAAAATGCATTAGATTAGTAATAAGTGATATATATGTTGCAATGCAATAAAAGCCACAATCTCTTAACGTTAGAATTGTGGCTTTTTTGACACCATACATAATTAACAGATTAGTTGCGTGTCATAGAAACTGAAAGATTACCTACTGTAAGAAAAACTCACGTTTAGTATACAAAATACGAACAAAAATTCCAATCCCTAAATTCATAAAATAAAAAGGGAAATTAGCTTAATTCATAAGAAAATTAAGTATTATGTCAAAAAGTATAGTTTTTAGTAACCTATTCACTTACTACTTTGCGGTCTACAACAAGAATTCTGTGACTAAGCTATGTAGGCTATTAAAAAAGTACATTCTTTTTTTTAGCACTACAGAAACAAATATATTTTAACCCCGTCCTAAAATTAGAACGGGGTTATGCTTGGTTTAGATGTTAAAATTTAATAACTTTATTGTCTTTTTACACAAAATGCATATTTGGCTTTAAGCTCCAAATATACTCCCCCTGTAAGGGCAATAGTATGAAATTAATATGTCTACTATATTATTCTGGACATAGATCAAGTACATCATGAAACATAGCATATTCTACAGTCACCTGAGGGCCAAAGAAAGTTACACCCTCTGGGAATTTAAGGTCCATTACAACTTCATTTACTTCCGCATAGGATAATTGTGTATAATTGTTCGATGTTAAAGATTGAATGACTTGTTGTTCGAATTCCAATTGTTGAATCGTATAGGCCTGTGTGCTTTCTCCATCTAAAGTAGACATGAGTGACGTATCATCAGGACAGTCAACTGAAAATTCATGCTGTAAGTAAAATACAGGTGCCAATTTTGAAATTAATACCGTACTACTATAGTTTATTTGTAAATTATCTTTTCTATAAGGTTCAAATTTAAATATAAATTTTTCCGATGGCCAAATATCATCATTATAGAAAGGTATTGTTTGAATACATGCATTATTAACAAATACAGTTAATTCTTTGGGTAATTCAATTCTGTTTTCACACGTAGATAAATATTCATTTTCGTCACCATTCACATAAAAATGTTGTATTGTTTTTTTAACTAACTCATTCATAAATGAATCCTTTCTTACCCCATTATCAAATCATGTCCCCCGGATTTGTCCGCAGGTTTTGTTGAGTTTAAATTGAAATCTACTTCCCCCTGGTGTTTTCCTTTTTTATTAAGTACTTCAAATCTTCCATGTTGTGTATCTACAGCATAAATATTTTTTGTTTTTGAATCAACATATACATCTCTTTTATTAAGTTTACTTAATTTACTGTTCTTTTCCCAACCGTTTTGCTTTGCAATGCCTTTTGAGGCTATTTTTATTTCAGCAGCTTTTTCATTTATATTCATTTTTGCGATTTTTTTATCAAAGGCTGCTACATCGAAAGAACCTTTAGATACATTTTTTGTTACATTACCAAGTTTCTGTGCATTTTTCTCAAGATCGCCTAGTGTACCAAATGTACGGCCAATTATTCTTGTTGTACCGCCAGTAACTGCAGCAAGCGTTCCTGTTACAAATTCACTTGGACCATATTTTTCATGAGTAAACATATCCTCGCCCGTAAAGAGCTGGATACCTTGTTTTAGTTCTCCAAATCCAGGAGTAATATCAAGCATGAATGAAGTTTGTTGAGCAGAACGTTTTTCTTCTTCTAAATACTCCTTCATTTTTTCAGGTGGCACACCAAAATCACGTAAAGTGTCTTTAAGTCCATCCATATTCCCCATTTTTTGTGCAGCTGCTGGTATATCAATCTTGTAACTTGCAATTTTATTAGCAGTACCTAAAAGATTATTCGTCGCGTCTATACCTGACATAATATCTGTGTGAAGTGTTGGGAAAGCTTGTTGTGCTTCTTTAATATGCGTAGAAACACTTCTTGTTAAATCTTCGGCCATCAATGCTTGCTTATGTAATGATTTAGCTGCTGTATCAACTGATTTAGCAAATTTATCTACACTTTTATTAAAAGTGTGTAAATCTTTAGCCATTGATTTGTATGCAGGTATTCTACCCTTAAAATCTTCACGCCAATCCTTTATCTCTGTAGCAGTATCTTTTAAACCGTTAGCTTGTTTTTTAAGCTCTTCTTGTGGTAAGGAATTCAAGAATTTTTCTATCGGTTCAATATATGCTTCTCCTACTTCTACTGGAAAACCATTATACATATTAAGTGACGCTGCAATTACATCCATGTATTCTGCACTGTATTCTGCTAATTGTTTTTTAGTTTCTGGTAACAGATTCTTGGCAGCCTGTACATTTTTAATAATATCCCCAGAGTCCTTATTGGCTTTATCTAAAACCATAATACTATCTTTTAATAGCATCAATTTATGTATTTTACTAAAATCATTTTCCATCATTTGCAGATTCGTTAGGATAGACTGATATTTTTCTTGCACATTTGGATCAGCTTCTTTTGCGTTTATGTTCTCAACAAAGCTCTTTATGTGTGATCCTTTTAATGTTGTCAGGAATTCATTCATGCTGTGTGCCAATTCACTTGATTCGAGTACAGCCGCATCAACATTTTTCGCCTGATTGGCATCAGCTAATCGTTTAGAGTGTATTTGAATTAATTCTAGACCAAATTTTAAATCGTCTACACCTTGACTAATCTCATCCATTTTATCTGATAAAGATTGGTCAAACACAACTACAAATAGTTTTTTTACAACGTATGTCTTCCCGTTGTAATTTACTCTAAACCATAAGGGACCATCTTCCCCCACTACTTCAAGAGTTTCATCGTCTCCAACTTGAATAGGATTATATCCTTTTAAAACTGTTCTTGAACCGTATATATTATGATCAAAAGAATTGATTTTCACCCATCCTTTGACCATTTTTCCTGTTCTATCGAATTGAAATTGTTTACCTTTGTAGGTTACATCACCTTTTTGAATTGCCCCATCATCATTTGCGAAGTACCAATGTGTTGCCTGCGGAAACCAGCCTTTCTGGGCAGCACCAGTTGTTCTATCAAAGTAATAGTCCTTCCCGTTTACAGTATTCCATCCCACTGCTAAATTACCATTTTGATCGAAGAGATATGTATCGTCTCCTGAACGCAATAATCCAGTATGTTTCACGCCTGGTTTGTCATAATAGTATTTCTTTTCTCCGTCTACAACCCAGCCAACCGCATCATTATTTTTTATATCTGATGTTGCCATGATTGTCCTATATAAGAACACAGAAAATTGCTCTCTTGTGACAAGTCCATTTGGATTAAAATTGCCATCACCAGTACCATTTGTGATTTTATTTCCAGCTAATATTTTGACATATTCGTTAGCCCAATGACCTTTCATATCCGTAAAGTCAAAATTCCCTTGCGGTTTTAAATCGAATGTTCTGACAAGCACTGCAGCCATTTCAGCACGCGTCATATTATTTTTCGGATTAAATTGTTTCTCTACATTTACGCTAAATATGCCCCGTGCAGTAAGTGCCAAAATTTCCTTTTTAAAATTGCTGTCACCAATATCAACAAATGGATTATTTGTACTATCTTGCGGTTTCAAATATCGATACAAGAAAGCAGCAAGATGTTCGCGAATAATAGGATCCGTAGCACCGAAATACCCATTTCCGTATCCTGTTATAATCTTATTCTCAGCCATATACATCATTTCTTTATATGCCCAGTGAGTTTTAGGAACGTCAATAAATGATGATAAATTTCCTTGATTATTTTGTTCTGCATACGCTGTTCCTACTGTACTGAATAATAAAATACATATCACAGAACTTAAAAATAATTTCTTAATTGTATTCATAATAGATCTCCTATTCAATTTTTAAAAATATAATTGCAAAATCAGCACTTATTTTATCCTTCATTTACGGCGTTTTATATAATTATTAAATTTCTATTCATACTGATATTTCGTATAAGGACAACCTAAGTCATTCTGTCTAAACAATAATTAATTCATAAGATGTTTCATTTTTTAAATGTAGTAGCCCGTTTATGGAACCTTCTTAATATACAGTAAAACCAAGTTTTTTAATTTGAAAATCCCTTAGTGTAAAATTCGCATTATGTTGACGAGATCCATAATAATACCAATCCCCTTTCTCTTTGACGCGGCCTATTTGATTTAAAACTTCGACTTCCTCTGTAAACATTGGTGCATAGGTAGAAAATAATTAAAATAATGATAATATAAGTCCTATGATTTTCTTCATACTCGCATCTCCTTATCAATTCGTAAAAAACCTTTTAATTATATATTAGGTTTCATTTGTATTTAAATAAAAAAATATAAATATGCATAATTACATATTACCTTCTCAATAGAGTGTACCCTATTGAGAAGAAATCATTTCCTTGATATTATTAGTCTCATAGACTCTCAATAACACTTATCAAAAATATGTACAAAAAGAGGGATGAAAATGGTCTATGGATACGCACGTGTAAGTGCACAAGATCAAAATTTAGATACACAAATTGAACAACTTATAAAATATGGAGTAGATAAAATCATAAAAGAGAAAATTAGTGGAGTAACAAAACAAAAGCCGGAGTTAGACACTTTACTTTCAAAATTAACTACTGGGGATACCTTAGTCGTAACTAGAATGGATCGTTTAGGTAGAAATACCATTCAACTGTTACAGTTAGTAGAACAATTTCGGGAAAAGGATGTTCACTTTGCAATTTTAAATTTAGGAATTGATACAAGAACTCCAACGGGTAAGTTCTTCTTAACTGTCATGGCTGCCTTTAGTGAATTAGATCGTGAAATGATTAAAGAAAAACAACATGCGGGAATAAAGCTAGCAAAACAAAAAGGAGTATATAGAGGAAGAGTGAAGAAATACACAGATAAACATCCTGGCATGAACCATGCCATTGAATTACGTCAAACTACCGATAAAACTATAAAAGAGATATGTACAATTACAGGGATCAGTCAGGCTGCGTTTTATCGTAGACTAAAGGAAATTGAACAAGATATTTAGATCCTGATTTATAATAAATATTTTATAATCGTAAAGGGAGAATATAATGTACTCTATAGGCAAATTTTCTGAAATATGTAATATTCCTGTTAAAACATTACGCTACTATAGCGACATTGGATTACTAAAACCTTCTTACATAGATCCTGTAACAAACTATCGGTATTATGACTACGAAAAAATTCAAATTATGAAAAAAATTATGCTTCTAAAAAGCTGTCAATTTCCCTTAACTACGATTAAGGAATTTATTGAAAACCCTGATCAAGTACAATGGAAAAGCATATTAGAGCATAAAATATATGAGCTTGAGGATCAAAAAGGACAAATCTCCAAACAAATAGAAGAGATGAATCGGTTAAAAATACAAATAGAAAAGAAAGCATCTATAATTCCTGGGCCGGTTATATCTAGCTGTTATATTGAAAATCGAGAGGGAATAACAGTTTATTCTGTTCGTGAGAAAATAAAGATAAAATTTATAGATAAGTTGGTTAAAAAATTATTTGATCGAGTTTATGCTTTTAATCTTGTGATAAATGGAAAACTAATGGCTATCTTTCATGATAGAGATTTGAATCAAAAGGAGGCAGACGTAGAACTTCTTCTTCCAGTAAAAGATACGAATAAAATAGACAATTGTAGGATTTTAGACAAAGGGATGTACGCATGTCTGACTGTTAAAGGTCCCTATTCAGAGTTGGATGTAGGATATGAAATATTGAAAAATTGGATACTAGAACAGAATCTAATCCAGAGCGGAAAAGCAATAGAGATTTATGAAAAAGGTATTGTTCCTTCTAATATTAATTTAAGAGACATACGACCAGATTTAAACAGACATCCATCAGAGTTTATTACGAAAATATGTATTCCAGTTATCAAGAACTATAGTTAAGTAACAGTTATTTATATCGAAACAGGGTAAACTCTCCACTTACTGGAGGGTTTATTCTATATATATACAAAAGTATAAACGGAGGGAGTTACTATGTATCATCCGAGATTAAAAGGAAATGTTTATCAGGCAGGAAAGCATTATGCAGAAATCCTTTATAAAAATGGGTTTCGATTTCCAAAAATAACAGAGAAAAAATTAAAATTTGGGGAGTTATGCAAACCTATTCTTACTGAATTTGACCCTTCTATTGTTAAGGAAATACAAGGATTTGCTGATGGCTGCCATTCTTCTTTTGAAGAAGTAAGTGCATTTCTATTAAGTATAGGTGTATTTGAATTGGCTGGTCAATGTAGCATCTTTTCAGCATTCAATGGAGGAGAAATGATTGTTGGACGCAATTATGATATGCTCTTAAATTTAAAGAAAATAACAGAGTCCTCATTAGTTTGTTTTGAAGGCAAAAATAAATATGTAGGTCATTCAGATTGTTTTATTGGAAAAGTTGATGGTATAAATCAACATGGTTTATTTGTAGGAATTACATCGGTTCCTCATGAGGAAATTAAGCCAGGATTGAATTTTTATTTTGCTGTTAAATATATTTTAGAAAACTGTTGTACCGTGGAAGAAGGAATAGAAGTGTTAAAAAGATTCCCAAGTTCGGTAGCTAATAACTACTTGTTAGCAGATCCATTAGGGAATATGGCTGTTGTAGAAGTTACCCCTAATGACTATCAAGTGCGTCTTCCCACCAATAATTATATTCATTGTACCAATCACCATGAAAGTACATCAGTATCTGAAAGCTGGAATTGGAGCAAATCAAAAGAACGTTTTGAAACATTAGATATACGTCTTAAAGAAAACGTCAATAAAATGACTCTTTCCATTGCGCAATCAATTATGTCAGAAACAAAGGGACATGTTTGTTTAAATTTAAAAGAACATAATTTTGGTACGCTCTTCTCTGTTGTAGCAAACTTAAATACATTAGATATAAACAGAGCTGAGGGACAACCAAACAGAGCAAAATATATATCGGATAGACGGTTGATAGATGTCGTTTCAATAGGGACACCTTATGTATTACCACGATATTAATCAATAAATTGGACTGGAGAGAGACAAATATGAAAGATTCAATTCAAGGTTATTTTTCTTTTCTTGAAGGCAACAGCCACGAGATTGGTAGAAGGCAAGGAGAAGAAATAAAAAAGATTCCTAATGTAATGAATGTAGTTTTATTATCCGAACCAATAGATGAGGCGAAATTTAAGGATATGGAAAAATTAATGAACCAGTATTGTCCCGGTTTAATCGAGGAATTACAAGGGTTTGCAGATTCACTAAATGTAAAGCCTAGTTATCTTAATTTCTTTGATGAAGCTTTGCTACAACCAGGTGGATGTAGTTTGGGTGCTGTTTTACCGTCTAAAACAAATGATAGTAAAACCTATGTCCTTAGAAACTACGACTTGTCACCAGCAATATCTGATATGAGACTCTGTACAACAAAAGTAAAGGGTAAATACAGTCATACCGGATTCTCCGTTTCTTATTTTGGTCGAAGTGAAGGCTTAAATGAAAAGGGGTTCTGTGTAGCTTTTGCCTCTTGCGGTATGCCAGTTGGAAAACATCTAGGAATGAAAAAGCCTATCATAAAAGGACTACAATTTATGGTAATAGTCAGAGCTTTACTTGAAAATTGTAAAGACGTTGAGGAAGGAATTTCTTATTTAGAGGATATGCCTATTGGAACAAATATGAATTTGCTTCTGGCAGATGCCAATGGTAACGCAGCTTTAATAGAAACTTATGATGGAAAAAAGGTTGTAGAAAGAGGCGATAAAAAATCAGGATTTTTTATTGCAACCAATCATGCTGTAATGCCAGAAATAATTAAGTTAGAAAGCGGAAAATTAGAACAATCTGAAATGCGTTATAATTTTTTGAAAGACAACTTAGAAAGTAATAATTTTATTACAAAGAATGAATTACAACAATTAATGTTAAAGGAATACCCTAAGGGTGTAACAGTACACAATTTTGAAGAAAATTTCGGAACTGTTCATTCTATACTATTTAATCTTAATGACAAACAATTAGATATTTCTTTCGGTTCCCCTATAAATAATAAAATCTATAAATTAAAAGTAGGGGAAACCTTGCCTTTTAACGAATTAGAAATTTTTATTAAGAACAATAACTATGGGCCAAACTTTTGGAAACTAGTCAAATAATACTTCCAATATCAGAAGTAATGGATAACTCTAAGCATCCTTTTCTAAATAACCTAATACTAATTAAAATAACAAACGATTCCTTTCAAATAAGAAAGCAGTTCTTTAGTGAATATTATAATATTTATAGGATGCGGAGAGATTATCAAGCCCTTTGTAACTAAGAAAGCATGTTCAAAAAAATTAGGGAATCTAGTTTTGGATTATAAAGAATCCTTGTGGAAGGAATTAAAAAATGAAAATATCTGAATTACAAAGAAATGTTAGAGAGTTTAGTAAAAATAAAGGTTTTGAGCATTCAACGATTGAAGAAAGAACCTTATTTTTGGTTACAGAAATAGGAGAAGTAGCTCAAGAAGTTTTAAAAATCTCTTCCAAACCTGATGCTGATAATATTAATGAACTAAAAGAACATTTGAGTTTTGAAATATACGATGCGGTATGGAATCTTTTTGATCTTGCCAACAAGCTCGATATTGATTTAGAAGAGGCGTTTAGAAAAAAGAGTGAGATAAATAAATATAGAAATTGGGATTAATAATTTTAAAAGTTTAAATGGAATCCGGTTTTCGTTTTGAAGGCCGGATAATTTACGAACATTTTCTTATCGTTGTAAATCCGCATTTTCCTGACGCTACCCCTTGTAGGGATTGATTATCAGAACGAATATATTTACGGATGTATTTTCGTTTTTCGTACGATGAAAAAAGGGAATGGAACAGGTAATGTATTAATTGATTTAGTTCACAACTCTAACATTAATGCTCTCCAAGCTCATATACATGGCGATTGCCATTTCCATACCTTCGAATACAGAATGTCTATGAGTAATGATCCAATTAAAATTACAGATCACATTTCTTTAGAGAAGGTCAAAAATACAACAAATGATGAATATTACGCACTTATAAAAGACCAAAAATATCGATTACTCAATAACGCTAGTAATCACCAGTCTAAAAATGTATCCTTTGTTAGACATCTACTATTTACAGAATATAATCAGCACATAGAAAATGTAGATACTCTCGAATTAGCTCCCATTTTCAAGTTACAACAAGAGCATATAGGGTGTAACTCTAGATATTTAGATTATATGAATGTGTCACAATTGACTAAATTTGATGATACTCTAAAACGCTCCATAGAATGGAATCAAGCCCAAAAAATTATCCAAGATAAAATGGAACATTTGAAAAAAGAAAAGAATGAAATACTAACTAAACTTTTAGAATGGAACGATTTAGAGAACTCTCGTTTGATTGAATCGTAAGACAAAACATTTTATGATGAACGGAATAATCAATAACAGTTATTTACATAAAAGAAAAAAGAGAAAGTCCTGCTATAAAAGCAGGACTTTTCGATTTATTACTTTCAATAAGGAAGAGGGCTTACTTCTTCATTTTCATGTCGATGATCGCATTTTCTGCAAAAAAGAATCCAATTTGGATATTCGTCATACATCGGGATCATTTCAACTTCCTTTTCTTCTCTTTGGACACATACTGGACATAGCATATTCATTTCCTCCTTTTTATGCACGATATTGATTTTCACTTTTGTAAGACTGTATATTGAACTCCCTCTGAAACAAATAAACTTGCGGAATTCACTTTTATAGTACATTTTCCTAATCGCCGCTTTACCTCTGATTGCAATTTCTCACTTGCTTCCTCTAAGGATTGTGCTGGAATAATCGTAGATTGTGAGTCTGTTACCTTACCACTATACATCACTGAAAAATTCAATTCGTATTGATGTATCAAGATTTCTCCACTCCCTTTCTCCTAGATTTCCTCACAGATCATTCTTATTTGTTGCTTGCTCCTGTAGTTTTTGAAGACGGATACGCATTTGCGGTACATACCAACTTTTTCTTAATCGGATAATCGTAATTCCTGCAATTAAAATCAAAAAGGCTTGTAGTAAAGTATCTTGTGTTTCCCACATCGTACACAAATAAAGAAGACTTCCAGAACAAACATAATACATGGCCAATAACAAATTTATATTCGCGATTTTGATTTGTTTCTTTACAATCGCGGCTATTCCTGCCAAAACAAGCGTACAAACTCCTATACTTATCAAAATATATGCAATAACTTTAAAAAGAATCATCCTAACACCCCTTTTTCTCTAAAAACTCATTTAAACCACTTAAAAGACCGAATAAAAGACGTAACCTCATTCGATACCAAATGTATTAATAACTTCTTCAAAATCAATTACAAGCGAATCTGAAACGTCATTTTTTCTGAAAGGGAAACTTTTTGTGTTGAAAATCATATATACTTTGTTTTCCGACACATCCAACTGAAAAGCCTGTAAAAAAAGTTGCACCAATGATTTTCAATCCCCATTGCCACGTGTTTTCTTGTAAAAAATGATGCGATACATAGAGGCATACCCCTGTACAAATAATGATCCAAATTCCATATTCATCATATTTTCTTTGTTCTAATTTTTGCTCGTGGAACGGATACACCTGGATAAACAAAAAGGCTATCAGCAAAACTGACAGCCCAATTCCCAATACAATCATTCTTATCGCCCCATTTCCACTCGATTAAACCTCTTTATAACGCTTCTGTAACAATTGCTGTACACGCGCCGCATACATTCTAAAATAGGGAATATTTTGTGCGGCAACCTTTCCAAAATCCATTTGCATTAATGTTTCTTCTAACAGTTTGAACTCAAATTCTAGGAATTTATCATGTTGTTTCTGAATCGAATACGGGATATTATGCAAGGCATCCGCAATTTCTCGCACATATGTCACACTGGATTCATCTTGGTTTGAATAGGAAAATACATTTCGAATCAATACAAACGTTTCTTGCAATATTTCATACCCGATATGATGCAACACATTTTGATTCACCAACTCACCTCATTCCTTTCCCTATGGTCCTTCAATTCCTGTATTGATTTGGAACTCATAATTTTCTACAAACCATTTGTCACCTTCTAATACTAAATTTAATTTCATTGTGTGTTTTTCTTGTTGTTCTGTTCCATCAACCGTTACAAGATAATCATATTTAACCGTTACATCCGCTTTATTATCAGCGGTTTTAATGTAGTACATATCTGTTATCTTCGCTTTCGTTTGAATATGCATAGAGCCATCATCTTGTATATGGTTATGTCCATCATCTGGCGCGTTTAATAATTTATTTCGTGCTTCTCCTGTTATCATTTCTTTGATTTTCTCAAATCCTGGCTTTTCTTTTTGTTTGTTATCATTCTGTATTAACAACTCTACAAATTGTTTTGCTACTTCTTGCCCTTTATCTTGAGTATTTTCTGTTAAAACTGTCACGCGCTTTTCCAATGCTCGATTCTCTGTTTTCAGCTCTTTTACCTGTTCCGTCCATTTCTTTTCCGTTTGCTCGACTTTATGCTGTAAAGTGCGATTTTGATTCCATAACCATACACTGATACCCACTAATACAAGTATGACAAAACCAACGATTCCCTGTTTCATCCCTAATCCTCCCTTTTTTTCTGCTTATTTCGGCAAATAAGGTGCTGGGTCCACTTGCCCGAATTTAAAGGCTGTTTTAATTTCGAAATGCAAGTGTGGCCCTGTTACTTGCCCTGTTCTACCACAAACGCCTACCTGTTGACCGACTCCAATGTTTTGCCCTTTCTGTACGGTAATGGATGACATATGACCGTATAGACTCCAATATCCATTCCCATGATTGATTACAACTACGTTTCCATACCCCCCGAAGCCACTCCCGCCTGCGCCAAATTCCGCCAACTCTACAACGCCACCTTTCGACGCGGCAATTGCGGTGACACCGTCCTGGCAAGAATAATCGATGCCTTTATGAATAGTGCCCCAGCGTGGCCCAAACGGGCTTGTAATCGTTGTTTGAGCGATAGGACGAATAAATCCTTGTGAGCTTGCTGATCCCGTATCTACAACGCCGCCTGGCTTTCCCGCTTCACAATTAAAAGTAAGGCCGCCCATTTGCGCCACAAACTTTGTTACTAATACAGGCCATAAACCATTTGTACCATGTGGATCATTTGCGGCTCCTGGCGGTGCGTATTTTGCTCCTATTGCTTCTATAGTTGTTATCCCCATACCGATATAATTTTTATATAGGTTTCGCGCCATAGCGTTGATTCCTTCCTCCAAAGTGGCGAACTTCATGAATCCTTTCATTTGTGAACTACTAGGGTCCATAAGGCCACCAGGGTTGTTATAGTTCTTTACTGCATTAGAAGTACCATTACCCGTTTCCAATCTTGCAATGGCCGCTAGTAAAACGGGATCAATTTGGTTTTGTGTTCCTGCATTTAAAAAGGCTTGTGCTTTCCCTGTAAAAACGCCGCCCAGGTGGGGTTGTAGTTCTTCTGGTGACACTGTTTTTCCACCTGGACGACAAACCGTCATTCCATTACTTGGGATGGTTGCTGGTGCTTCCTCTTCTTTTTTACCAATGCCTTGCCCCAAAACAATAAATAAAAGAAATCCAATACAGACGAACAATCCTATCGTGAAAGTAGAACTCCCAAAAAGAAATGTCAGTAACCAGGATTTCTTTTTCTTCTTCTTTTTTTGTTCTTGTGTAATCTCTTCTTGTACCGTTTTATCTACAACTTCTTTTATTTCTGGTCTCATATCATCCCTCCCCCCTTACGCCATGTATCAAGATTGATTGGAATATTTTCGAACAATCAGCCCATATGTAAGGGCCAACAGAATAGGTATAATCGCAAAAACATGAAATAGTAACGTTAAAACAGTAGATTGCTGGTCTTGTATAAAATGTAGTAATCCAAAATGACCGATTCCTACAAACCAAATGAAAAAGGCTAGTTTCGCTCTATCATCAATACGGAAACGTAACTCATTATGGATAATTTGAAGAGTTAGAAGAATGAGCGCGTACCAGATAAGTAACCCTAAACCAATCCATCCCAATAAATCTGTCGGCCATTCTCTCTGTATGAAAAGAATGATTATGTTCATCCATCCGAAACACCCGATACAAAGAAAAATACTGATACTCACCATTTTCAAACACGTTAATCCCCAGTGTTTCATAGCTATATCGCTCCTTTTTTCGTAAAAAAATAGTAAAGTCCTAAAAGTCTAGGACTCTACTCATCTTTTTTTGGTGGCTCCAAATCATCTAAGTTATCTAAGTTTTGCGGATCAGTAGAAGGCATCCAGTTTTCACTTCCAGCGGCTACAGCTCCATATTGTATATCTGGTGTATCGATTGTTTCCGCTTCTCCTTGAATCGGTTCATTTTTACTTACTTCTTTCTCATTTACTCGTGTTAAATCAGAAGAGGAAACGGATTCCGTCGGGATAAATACGTCAGAAGGATTTGTTACTTGTACAGTTGACTCGACATCTATATTGGGATTTTTTGCAACAATTTCCCCCGCTTCGGTTACTTCGGCAGGTATAGCATCTGGAATTTCTGCGCTTGTTGTTTCTGGTGTGTGAGGTACAATAACACCTTCTTCATTTACATCTGCTCGAATTGTATCTGGTATTAAAGGTTCATTTGCCTCTGTTTCAATTGGTGTTGAGATTTCTTGTTGTGGAATATGTGTTGAAGTTTCCTGTTCTGGTTGTATTTCTTCTCTTGAAATGTCCATCGGAATTTCTTCTGTTGGAATGTCTTGTTGTGGGATATCGGATGGTATTTCTTCAAATGTTTCATGATCTGGTGACACTTCCTCTAATGGAAGTTCTTGTGTTGGCACTTCTGTTTGAATCTCTTCATATGCCTCCATATCGCTTGAAACCTCTTCTAGTGGTATTTCTTGTTCTGGCACCTCTGTTTGGATTTCTTCATATGCTTCCATATCAGTTGAAACCTCTTCTAATGGCACCTCTTGTTCTGGTACTTCGGGATGTACCTCTTCATATACTTCTATATCAGTCGGAATATCTTCTAATGGTACCTCTTGTTCTGGTACTTCTGGTTGAATTTCTTCATATCCCTCTATATCAGTTGGCATTTCTTCTCCTGTTGGAATTTCCTCGTCTTGTAAAGATACTAGCTCTGGTTGAACCTCCATTTCTGATTCTTCTACTTCTGTTCCTTCTTGTTGTCCTTCTACTTCTTGTTCTAATGCTTCTTTATCTAAGCTGATAAGGTCTTGTTGCATTGGTACTTCTTCTTCACCTGGTGTTGGTTGTTCTTTTCCTTCCTCTTCTTGCTGTGGTAAATTCCCCTGTTTATCACGATCCTGTAAAGAAATAAGTTTTCCTTTCTTTTGATTCTCTTCTTTTCCTTGTTCTGTTTGATTATTTGGTAAATCATTCGGTATATTGGCTTGCATTAACGGGTTGGCTTTTGTCTTTTCATCGTCTGTCCCTGCATTTTCTAACTGGCCGCCTGCCGCCGCCAATTCAGCCGCGTTGTTAAAATGCATTCCCATTTTGTCTCCAATATAAGACATGGTATTTCCAGCGTACTCTTTTCCTTTATCTACAAAGTTTTCAGTCATAAGAGATATATTTGTGACCGTTTCATACACGCCGCGCGCTCGACTAAAGGCCGCAACAATATTTCCTCTAAACAGGTAGCAAAGAACGAAAACAAGAATTTGGAAAATCATTGTAGACACATATCCTGCAACGCCCGCTTCTGGTAACACATATAGTAATTCTGCTATCGTAAAGATGATGACCAGCATAACAGACATAAATATTTTTAATGCTAATGGGCGAATCCATTGTGAAGCCCAACTTTCAATAACTCTACGATGTCCTGGCAATAGGGCCACCGCCATGACGATTGGTGAGATAATACTCATGACAAGGAACCATAATTGGAATGCTACAATCAGTAAACAAAAGGCGATTACTGGAACACCTGCGAATGTATTTACCACATAATACATGACTGTAAACACCAGACGTTCTCCCACCGATGAAAGAACCATCATTTGGTTTCCTTTTTTCACTTCTTTTCCAACTATTTCATTTCGTTCTTTCCCTGGTGATTTTGCCAACAATTCATCTACCCGTTGAGCACCCAATTTTTCTTTTGAGTCTTCTCCATACTGTAAAAATAAATATGGACGTTCAACTAACAAATCCCAAATCTGCTTTTTCACTGAAAAGATTGCGTCTGCTTTGGAGCGTCCTGGATCACCCGCAACCGTTCCCGTTGCTTTCGCTAATACTGTTACGCTAATTTCAGAACTAATTGTATTTGCACTCTTTAAGATTGTACTTGCGTTCCCAATGTACGTAACAATAAAAGCAATAACCAATACCGTTTTTACTAACTCACTTAAACCTTTTGAGGGCTGACGTTTAATAAAGAAGATATAACCCGCATAACAAGCCGATAACACACACGCAATACCGATAATTGCTGGGAATAGTCCAGAAGATAAAAATCCGCCTTTTCCAATACCAGCAATATTTTGCATAGCCGCCCCTAATTTATCCGCAACCGCATCTACAATATCTAGGTTCAACGCTTGATCGACTAAGAAGATGGTTAATTGTCCAAGAATCACATTTAATTGAAAGGCCATATTCGCAAACCATTGACAGGTTGTATACAGCATCCTTTGTAAATCTTTTCCCATACTATCATCACCAAATAAATACCCCCACCCTTTTTCAAACACGTTCTTATCTTCTTCTTTCGGCTGGTACGTATCAATTTCATAATACTTATCTTTGTAAATGCCATCTGTATACCCACTAAATAGATTTTCCGATATTCGCGCTCCTTTTTGTTCTTGTTTTTCTTCTGTTTTTGTATCTTCCGCTAGGGCTACATGAGACCCTAGCGGAAGTAAGAAAAATACAAGAATCATAAAAATAGAGAAAAGTCTTTTCATTCTTTTTGCCCCCATTTATGGACATGTACAGGTTTCACACTTCCAACAATTGAATTAAGGCTATTATTAGAATCCCATGCCCACTCGTAATTTTTCCATTTATCATCTTTTTTATCTTTTACCATTCGAAGGTATAACCCCATTTGAGCCTTTTCTACAGGATCATAAAATTTTATTCTGTAATAAAATTCATCTTCTCCTTCTTGTAAATCATATCTATATAAATCGTATCGTTCCTTCATTTCTTTGCTAATTCCTGGATGCATTATCTCATCTTTTCCTAAATCAAATTTCTTATATAACAAATCATTAATCTTATTTGAATCCATTTCAATATAAGCCTTTAAATACTCAACTGCGGCTTTATCCGCTTCTTTCATGTCACGTTCTTTCTGACTCTCTTGTTGATTTGCATTACTTTTCGTTTCATTTGAGCAACCCGCAATCCCCGTTACCATCAACATTCCTGCTACACATAATCCCGATAACATACGTAATTTTTTCATTGTTCCATCCTCCATATACAGATAATTTAGAATACTCTTATCTGTATTGTAATACGAATTACGCCAATTGTTGTGCGCGTTCTTCGTCTGTTTTCGTAGAGGAATCAAATGCAGTCTTTAATTCTTGGAAAACAGGATCAATTTCTACAACCGCTGTTCGGCCGAAAATATCCTGGAACAACGCTTCGCCGCGTCGTAATTGGCGTAACATCAAGATATTTTCTTCTGTAACTGGCAAGTTATAGTAACGCAACATTTCTTCCGCTTCCTTATCGTATTTCAATGCAAAACAGAACTTCATACCCACATTTGCAACCTCTTTATTTTCAGATTGATAATCGGATGCATTTTGTGTTCCTAAATACAAGCCGATATTGTGATAACGTCCTTCTCGAATGATTTTGTCAGAAGACGCCGCACCCTCTTTGTTTTTCAGAATACTAGATGCTTCATCTTGTAGGTATACTTTGAAAATACTACGGTCGGAATGCATTAAGGATTTACCAAATGCCGCTAATGCAATTAAGATACTACGAGATAATTTGTCTGTAACACTCTCATTCTTTTCTTCTGATTTCGGAATACGTAAATGTTGAATTTGTAATACTTGTAACGGACGTTCTAGGCTTAATACACGGTAATCTTGACCTTGTTTACCAAACAATAAATCTCCTAACTGGATACCTTCTAAGGTTGCCAAACGATTTGTAAGAGCGTTTAACTTTTCTAATTCAGTTGGCAATAAGTTAGGTTCTTTCTTCATCTCCACTAGCTCTTTACGAACCAAAGTTAAACATGCATCTTCTTTTTCCGCCACTCGTTCAATCGCCTTATATAAATAGTCATATCGGATATCCTCTAAACCTACATCCGATAGGAACGTTAAAATTTCAAGTGCTAAACTTTTCGCATCTTCTATCGTTGCGCTGATTCGGAATGGGTCTAAACAACCCGCATCCTCTTTATTCTTTCCAAGCGTCCATACTTGCAAGGTATCCTCGTTAAACCCTGGTAATAATTCAGGCCACCTTGTGCGATCGCCCTTAGGGTCTATAATAAATGCCCTTCCGCCACTCATCACAATCCAGAAGGCGAGTAAATTCATTAAGAAAGATTTCCCTTTCCCTGTTTGCCCCGCAAACATAACCGATAAACTTTCAAACGCTGTTACAATGTTATCTAGTGCTTTCGCCGCCAAGTCTGGACGAACAAAAACAGGACGATTTAATTTCTTTGTCTTTCCAATGTAAAACCCTTGATTATCGCCAATTTGTGTCGTGGCCCCAAACATGCCCTGTGCGAGCACACCTGGCTCCACAAACAATTTGAAATCCGTATTATAACGTTTAGAGCCTGGTAAGAACTCATAGAAGTATGCAAGCTGTTCTCCATATGGATTAACTAACTCGATTTTCATTTTGCGATATTCTGTAATGAGCGTATTTACGCGCGATCTTAATGTTTTGTCATCTTCGGCGTACACGCAAAATAGTACACTTAGTTCATATCCAGGTGCTCCCGTTGTTTCAAATCGATCTTTTACAATTTTGACGCCCCTTGCTTTACGATCAATTGTTAAATCTGTTGTGCGACCACCTACCATCGCTTGTTGGCGTTGATCGTTTAATTCCAGTTCACTATTCGAGAGTTTTTGTGTGACCATCTGGTTTTCTAAGTGATACGCTCGAATACTCATTTCAACAGGAAACTTTAACGAATGAGATTGAATGCGATAAATCCACTCTCCACCAGGAAAAGCCGATATTTCGGGCATATCTTTCACCGCAAGAAAAGCAACATGAGAGGTTTCAATTTCCCCTTCTTCATTTTGCCTTTCGAGTATAAGAGAACGCCCTGGGCTTTCATCAATCACCGTATCCGTTAATTGGACCATTTCTTGTAAATCTGGGCGGCGTACTTTTACTGCCTTTCCTTCTTCATTTTGCAAGGTAACTGTAGAACCTACCTTCCAGTTTTGATCCCGATTCAGTTCTTTCATGCCACGTTTGAAGTTATGATGGAATAAAAAGCGCGTTGTAGACGGTTTCGCACGTCTTGTATTATGAAATGCCCCTCTAACCTGGCTAAATAACACGTCTTCTACTTCTAAATAATTTTCGATTTCCTCTTCTAAAATATCCGTCACATTCATGCCCGATATGTTTTGGGCTGTCTCTGCAAATCCTTCTCTAACCTTCTTCATAAACTTCCATGTTTCTACGACAGGGTTACGAATTTGTCTTTCTTTCTGTTCCATATTCAGTTGTACTAAAACGAAAAAGCGATATTCCATGTTCTCTTTCGCAATGGCCGCATTTCGTAAGTATTCTTTTACCTTTTTAAAAAGAAAGCGTCCTGTTGGGGCCATTGGCCCTTTTAAAGTGGAAATATGTTCATCCAGAATTTCATCTGAATTTGTTGTACGAGGAATCACAAGTAAGTGGATATCATATTCTTGATGGGTAAAAAGAGCGAGTTGATTGCGATAATATACTTTTTTGGTGCTTTCATCTTGATGATCGTATTCGAATCCGTCTACTTCATATACTGCGGATACTTTTCCGTCTATACTAAACGCTAAATTCTTTTCAACGTGCTTTAATGGTGGTCTGTTCATCGTTTTCAACATATTCAATTTCCTCCTTTTGGGGTAAAAATGTTACATCATAAGCGTGTATGTCGTTCTCTTCTTCTTCACTGGATACATGTACGATTGGTAAATCTTTGACGTCATGTTGTACACATACATGACCATAAAACACATGTTTTTTAAATTTCGGTAAGGTTACTAATCGGCTACTTTGATGTTTACGTAAACGAAATGTAACCCAGGACCGAACAAAAGAGAAAAGTGATTTTCCATCTGTTTTATATTTATCTGCGCCCCATACGAGGAAAAGAGGAATCACACCATAATACATGAGCCAAACTTGATCGATCATATCCCCAAATATCCATTTAAAGGGAGGAAGGAAGCGGAAGGCTACAAGCCCCGCTTCTACCGCCGCAAAATAACCAAGTGCCCTCCATGTAACCGCACGCGGAAGACGATACCCCATAATTTCGTACTGTCTTCGCATATAGTTCATATAGCTTCCGAAACAATAGACAATGATAGATTTTGATTCTTTTTCCTTCATGTAGCTCCCTTCCTTTCCATCCCTTACTTAGACGCCAAACAATCCGCCTAACCACGTTCCGATTGTTTTTAATGCATCTGGTTTGTTAATGAAGAATACAACAATCCCGCCGCCAACAATTAACGTAATCGCTTTTCCCCATGCGCGCTTTGCCGCTACGATCAAGATTACAATGATAAACGCACAATATAACGCGTATGTTCCTTGTGTCTTCATCATTTCGAAAAATCCTTCTAACCCGATTCCTAACACAAAATGATTTATATTGAACATATACATGCCCCTCTCCTATTTTGTTTTTAAGTCTTTTACAACCCATTGCTTTCCATCTTGTTTGACAAACAACGTATAACCTGTTTTCATTTTCGTTTCAGAATGTGGATCAATCATAGATACCTCTGTTTGTACCTCATATGTGCCTTTTGTTTTTCCTGGATAAATCTTAGAGGAAAGTATATTTTCAAATTTCATGGCTCCTTCTAACCCTTTAATATCTGTATTGGCTAAAACATACGCGAGTTCTTTTGGTGTTGCGGTCGTATAGGATTTAAAAAAGGTTGGTAAAAATTCTCGAATGTCTTCTTTTACAGTGATTTCATGAATTTCCTCTCGTTCTTTCCCTGCTTTTTCTTCTGGTACTTCTGCTTTTTCATTCACCTTGACGATTTGAGGGAATCCACTAATCACAAAAGCCTTTCCATCTGATTGAACAGGAACCGACACTTGCTGGATCACCTCCTTATCCTCTGGCCCGCTATTATCTGCTTTCATGCGGCTTAATTTGTATTTCACTTTAAAAATTACATTTGCTTCTTTATCTGTGACCTCATCTACTTTTAATACAGTTGCGTATAGAAAATTGGAATCCCATTGTATACTTGCAAAATCCAAACCAACTTGTGGGTCAAGTGCTTTCGGTATATAGAGTTGTAAGCGCTCTGAACGCTTCTTCTTGCCTTCATCCCCTCTTTGCCATGTAAAGTATTCTTTTGCAAATCCGCGCGCAAATTCAATCGCTTCTGGACGCGAGGCAAGGTTTTGTTTTTGCGTAACTTCTTTTGGAATGGTACTGGCTTTTGCTTGTGTATCTCCCTTTCCTTTTACTACGGTTGTGATGGATACAATCAGCATCCAACAAAACAGGAGCCAAAAGGCCCATTTCCCAATTAAGCGGCCTTTATAGGAAGGAATCCTTGTGGCTTTCCTTGCCTTCCCTTGTTTACTTTCAAATGTTTTTGCAAACCACTGTTTCACCTTTTGAAGCATATTCATCCCCCTTTCAATTTCTGTACTGGCGTAAAGATCGTTCGTAGCAATCACAAGCGAATGAAGCCATACCAACCGCGGTTGATTCATCTTGTATTTCATTTCTTGCATAATTGATAAAATTGTTGAGTTTCGTTTGACTGCCTGTGATATAGGGAAATCGAGCATGAACCACATACCGTTTGTCTTCATCTCTCCCCACTTCAAAGGACGCTCCATCTGTAGCCCGAAACGCCCTTACAAACTCTAAGCCTTCCAATATATCCATATTTATCCCCCCTTATGATCTACCATCTTCCATATCCCCACTACGACCAGGAAGAAAAGCAAGACACCTTCCCATCCTTGCGTATAGTAAATTTCCACCACTTTACTTTTTACCGCTTCCCAGGCTTCTCTTGATCCTGGTACTCTTTCAAATAACCAATCTGAAAAGACAACTAACAGAAAAATACTGGCGCTTATCGATAAAATAAACCGAAACACATTTTTACAGCCTCACTTTCTTATCAGGATTCTGAATATTGCGATAAATGTTACCGAATGGGTCCTGCAATATATCTTGAAACAGTGTGATAAACACTGGTATTTCTGGACTACTTACCCCTTTTAAATAGCGAATCAATTCTTTTTCTCTACTTTCACTACCCGCGATAAATACCAGGCGCCATTGTAATATTTCATAACCCATACCAATATGCATCCGATACTCTGCCGCTTTTCCTTCTTGTGCCATAAAATCGTTATAACGGATAATCTTTTTTTCTAATACTTCTTTTGATCCGTAAGAACGTTCCATTTCCATAAATACACCAATGTTTTTATCGATCTCTTCTTTTAACCCAATCACCGCAATTCCATCTGGGCGTATGACACGACTTTTTCCTTTTGCATATTGAAATGTGGCCCGCGGTTCGTTGATCCATTCCTTTAGTTCCAATCTTTCTTCTTGCTTCGATATTAGTGTCATGGCACATTCAATTTTCGCTAACATTAAACTGTGATATACAAAGGATGCCGAACGTTTGGACCAACTATTTTTCCAATGCACTTCCCCTCGAAATCCACAAACCATTTCAACTCCTTTTGGCGTTAAGGTATAAATGCGTTGAGGTTTCGCAACTTTTCGTTTCTGATTTCTCGATGATGTAACAGGTAAATACTCGTAACGGATATAGCCCGCTTGCTCTAGCTTATACAAACGATTTGTAACAGATTTTTTTGTATAATCCACATACACTTTTTGATGAATGTACTCAATATCCAAGTAGATGTGTGTATGCAAGCTCATGAGTAGTTGTTCATCTGCAATTTGAAATAAAATGTTTCCCATGCCCCTTACTCCTTTTCCCAACTATCGAAAATGCTCACTTCTTCTTGCGGTGTATCCTCTTTTATTTCTACATTTTCTATTTCGATTGTTGTAACAGGCTCTTTTACTGGCTTATCTTCTTTCTTTACTTCTATTGTTGTCGTAGCTTGTTTTCGGAATGGGATAATTTGCGCTTGGTGTGCGGGTTCGACAGGCTCTGTTTCTAAAACAGGTTCTTTCACCTCTTCATTAGAAGATAATTTCTTTTCTAACTCATCAAACCCCGATGTCACAACAGGTTCTTCTTTTGTTAAATTGACTTTTTCGGCTTGTTGATACTTGCCTTTTCCATATAGGAACTCATCAATTTCCTTGTCAATTTCTAATCCTGCTTTCCCATTTTGTTGCTCTAAAGAATGAATCTTTGCTCTGGTCCATTCATTTGATGCATGAATTTCTTTTTCGTTTTTGTAATTGGCCGCTTTTCCATTTGGTAAATAGCGGTCTAATGGTGGAACACGTATGGTACACCACACATTTTTTGCTTCACCTCTGATATAATCTTGTGTTTGTATGGCTACAACTAAGTTAGGAAGGTTTTGCAAATACTCTGTACGGAATTGCTTTTGCATAATACCCTCTAACGTTTTCGCGGAATTATGACCTTGCCTACATACAAAGTAATTTCCGCCCGCTTCTGTTAACATGTCTGTTAGCTCTCTGTCTAACTGTCCCGAAACTTGCTGGGTAATCACCCATAATCCAAATCCATGCTTCCGATCCTTCGCAATAATTTTCGGAAGAACAGGTACTGGCACGTCATGGGCTTCATCTATTACGCCTAAATGTAGTTTGGAACCATGCGGCCGCTGTTGGGCGATACGGTGATATTGGTTACAAATGTAACCGACTGTAAGCAATGTATCTTCTTTTCCCATGCCCGCTAAATCGTAAAAGATAAGGTGGCCTTCATCCATCCACTTCCGAATTTCTAAGGAAAAGCCTGTTTGCCCATACATACGCTTTAAATACAACGTATTACGGAAGATATCTAATCGGTTTAAAATCGCTTGTGTGCTGTCTTCTAATGCGCTTCCTACTTCATATTTCCAAAAATGAGAGTAATATTTTTGTTCTGGCCCTTGTAAATTGGCGATTACATTTGCTCGAAACAGTTCATCACTTATGAATAGTGGGATACTTAAAATCGTATGAATTTGACTCTTATCACAAAGCAACGTTCCAATAATCGCCCTTAGTAATCGTTCTGTTTGTTGGGCTTGCCCTTGAATCATTAACTTAATCATTTCCATAATGGATTCAACCACTGTTTGGATATCTTCATTTGGAAAACGATGAAACAAATTCAAAGCTGGCGGATGATCGGTGTTTCGAAAACGGATAAAGTGAACCTTGCTCCAATCCACCTGTTTCCCGTCCTTTTCCGCTTTTAACAGTCGATTCATTGCTACATATGCCAAATCTTCTGTCGGATCAAATAAGGACAATCCGCCCGCTTCATTCGGATTTTCTAGCCATTTATCAATGACACTTTGCATCAACCTCATGGCAATGGTACTTTTACCAGACCCAACTTTCCCCGTAATGTAGCCATGATTCTTGAAGAAATCTTCTCGAATTTTTACTAATCGGTCCTTAATATAGGGATGCATCACATGACCAATTGAAATGCCTTCGGCCAATAAATCATTTGGTATCATGTTTTCACCTTTATCTAGATACAAAATGTGTCGCTCTGTCTTACTGTTTTTATCCCCTGTTACGTTAGGAAGATGGAACAAGTTTAATAGTTCTGATCCCGTCCATATCATTTTTCCATATACGGGATGTGGTACAGCTGGCATACTGCGTCTAAACCTTCTGTATCTCAGCTCATTCACATCGGCCATAATACTTGCTACCATATGCCCTAAATTCTTAATAACAGGTACACCAGGATAATAGTCACTTGCAAATGAAACAGATACTTGAAATGCCACTTCATTTTTTGCAAAACGTTTATTCAATGCGCGAATTTCTTCCTTTTCAAAGGCATCTAACCCATGCTTTTTCTTCTTTCGAATGGCCTTTTCTGCTTTTCGAATCCCTTTTGTCAGCTGATACCCGTTATCTGGTGTAAAAGCAATATCAACCCATGTCTTTTCTTCCATTGCACTTCCTAACATCGGTAATACATCACGTGTATAGCGTGCTAGTGATAATGTGGCATCTAGCCGCTTTCTTTTTAATACCATCCGTCCCCCTACCGCTTTTCTTGTTGGAAATGGCATTTCTTTCTTTGGGACGGTATAAATTTCACTGTGGGTATAGGCGCTTTGTATCGCTTGCACAACCTGTTTGATTTTATCTTCTGGACCACCTACATAAAAGCGAACACGCTCATTTTCTCCCTCTGGACGATACATCGTCATACGGTACCAATCGCGCCCTTTCAACAGACGTTCTAAAGGCTTTCGACCCGAACCATGTACATGCCGAATCATTTGCCCTAGCTTATCTGGTGTGACTTCATCATCTATGTGCGGAATGAATAATACGTATCGATACCGCTTCTTTTCTAGATATAAATAGATGCCATGTAAGACAATCCGTATGATAATTCCTAACAGGATCAATAAAGCGATCCCACGAAACACACCGACTACAGTTGGCACCAGCTTCATTAATTCTGTAAGGATTTTTTCTTTAGAAAACCAGACAAATGCGACAGCTCCTACACCTAAAAGCATTTTCCAGTTCTTTTCTATGAAGTTTTCAATTTCTTTGTCGAGCTTGCTGTGCGCCACTTCTTCACTTCCTTTCTATCCTTGAAATGGCCTTATGCAAGGGCTACTAGTTTTTCATGATGCTTTTGTGTTCGTTCTTCTGCGGCTAGTTGAATCAGAATTTGAGGTTGCATGTTCCTGTTTTGAGGTTGATTAATTTGATCTAAGAGTGTTTTATAGTTGAAGAGTTCTTGCTTTACTTGTTCGATATCTAATTCACCATTTACCGTTACTTGTTCTTTCCAGAACGTTTCCCAGCATTCTTGACGATTTCGATACGCTTGTTTTCCCATCTTGCTTCCTCCTTTTAAGTTGGGAGGATATTCAGTGAAAGAATGTCCCCCCATGAACACTATGATTTACGCGCTTTTTTGTAAGGGTCTAGTGTGACTAGGAGAGAAGAGAAAATCATGCTTTTTCCCATTCTTCCCGTCCATTCTTCTGTACGCTTATTTGTTGAAGGTGTATGAGTTGTATGTGGAACTCGCCCAATGTAAAACCCGCGTTTACTTCGCATATGCTTGATTGGTTTCATAAGAAATCCTCCTGTATTGTTTTATCATTCTATATCGCTAAATAGAAATATTCTGTACATCTAAGAGGTTTCATTCATTATGAAGCTACTAAATCTAATTCCTCTAAATCTGTAGAAAGGATCGTAATTTCTTGTTGGTGCTCTTTGAATAGAACATGTTGGATATTTTTTCGCAACTGAAACCCATCTTCCACCAATGCAAGTAAATATGATTTCGTATATTTCCTATCATTGATTTGATAATGTACATCAAATATGCACATTTGATCCCGCCCTCCCTTATCAGTTGAGAGTGTTTTACACTTCTTGATTCTTACGTTTTCTAAATGCGTAAACAGCTAGGATGCTTCCAAGAACGACAAATGTAACGCCAATCCATTTCCAATATGGATTTTCAGCTTTGCCGCCTGTTGTTGGTAAATGGCTTTCTACTTTCTTAGGTTGTTCTTTCATCGGTTGTGGTTGTTTTACAATGTGTTGTGGTTTCTCTGGTGTTGGTACAGGTTTTTCAATGACCTGTGGTGTTTGTGGCTTCTCTGGTTGTGGTTTTGGTTGTTCTGGCTGTGGTTGTTCCGGTTGCTCTGGTTGTGGTTTTGGTTGTTCTGGTTGTGGCGTTTCTGGTGTTGGTGGAACTTCTTTTTTCTGATTTGCTACAACATGTTTGATAATCTCACCATCTGTTTTAATTTCAAAGGAGAATGTTTCTTCATTGATTACATATCCCTCTGGTGCGAATGTCTCTTTATATGTGTATTTACCAGCTGGTAATTTCTCAAACTTTGCAATGCCTTCTTCGTTTGTTTTTCCTTTTACAACTTCCTGGCCTTGCTCGTTATAGATTGTAAACTCTGCTCCTGGTAACTTGTTGTTTCCATCGGCTACGTCTACTTTTGTAATTTCTAAGCTACCTTCAATCTTTTTGTTTTTTACGGTGTGTTTAATCACTTCACCATCCGTTTTAATTTCAAAAGAGAATGTTTCTTCATGTGACACATAACCTTGTGGTGCAAGTGTTTCTTTGTATGTGTACTTTCCTGCTGGTAGTTTATCGAACTTCGCAACGCCTTGTTCGTTCGTTTTCCCTTTCACGACTTCCTGGCCTTGCTCGTTATAGATCGTAAACTCTGCACCTGGTAACTTGTTGTTTCCATCGGCTACGTCTACTTTTGTAATTTCAATTGATCCTCTAATCTTCGTATTCTTTGCAACCAGCTCAATTGTTTTCCCGTTTTCAGTGATGCTAAACGGAATCGGCTCTTTTACCAGTACATAGCCCGCTGGTGATGTCTTTTCAATGAATTGGTACTTTCCGAATGGGATATTATCAATTTTGATTAACCCGTTTTTGTCTGTCTTATGCTCACTGATCTTCTTACCTTTTTCATCAGCTAGGATAAAAACAGCACCTTCTAATTTCGTTTTTCCGTCTTCATCTACTTTTAAGAGCTGTACATTTCCTTTTACTTGATCGTTTTTCACTTCAAACGTAAGTGTTTGATTATGCTCTTTTACTTCAAATGGATACTTTGTTTGATTTAATAAGTAACCTTCTAATCCTTTCGTTTCCTGGAAGTAATACTTTCCAAACGGAAGAGAATGTACTTTCGCAATCCCTTCTTGATCTGTTGTTACTTTTGTGACTGTCTTTCCTTCTGGCGTAAATACTGTAAATTCAACGCCTGGGAGAATCTTGCCTGTGTCACTGATCTTTTTAATTTCAATATTTCCTTTGATTTGTACATTTTTCATTTCTACAACAGCAACTTCACCTGTTTTTACTTCAAAAGGCTTTGGTGTAGCGTCTAACACATATCCAACAGGTGCTTTCACTTCTTTTACAGTGTATGTGCCAAGTTCTAAGTTACCCATTTCAGCGATACCGTTTTTATCAGCTGTAATCGTTCCCATAACTTGTTGATTACTGTTTGCGATTTCAAATACTGCGCCTTGTAGCGGCTTTTTGTTTTCATCCACTTTCATGACTTTTAAGGCACCATTTGCTTTCCAGAATACTTGTAACTCTGTGCTTACTTGTTCTGTACTACGCTCTAATAATACAGTTGCATCTTGAATCGTACTTGTTCCTTTATACACAACTGCATGAATATTTGTTAGATTTGAAACGACTTTTAGAGATAGTTCACTACTCTTAGAGGATTTTGGTACTTGAATACGGAACTTTTCTCCTAGTTGGAACGTTTCTTTTACTTCACCTTGTTCTGTCACAATACGTGTGCCTTGTGGTGCATTGTTCATTTCTACGTGGAATGTACCTTTTTTTGCATTTGTTTGAACGCTGTATGTTGTTGTTTCAAAATATTCACCGTTTAATTGTGCTTCTTGTTTATCCGTTGGGATGACATTCATCCAGACATCTTGTGTATCCTGGCTTTGATTTGCCGCATGAATAATGTTCTTTGCCGCTTTTTCAACAGCCGCATTCTTGAACTGTAATTCATCAACAGAAATCTGGCCCAGTGCATTCCAAAGAGCTAATTGTGTCGCGTAATGGGCTTCTTGCCAATTAGAAACACCTAAACTTTCTGGTGTTTTCTGTGGGTATCCATTCATTAAAACACGATAGGATACATCATCTGTTTTGCCCGCTTCGGGTAAATCCTCTCCATTTGGGGATTTTAAACCGTATACCAGACAATACGCAATTTGACCACTCGCGTTCTTTAGAAGCTCTGTACGAACATCTTTTCCATACTGCGGACTATAGGCCCAATCCATCTGATACCTTTCTCGATTGATTACCTCCGCACTGGCTTGATTCAGTGGAATCAAGAAGCTCATAACGAATAAAAGTACACTCGTAAAGAGTAGTAGTGTTTGATGCGATCGTTTCAAAACCATTTTTTACAGCTCCTTTAGGATTATTCAGTTTTCAAAGGACAGAATATTTAGAATTTTAATTTTCTAAATATAGAACAATATACTTTAGTCATAATTATTTCGTCTTTTAGCCGAATTTCATTTACAATACACTTAGATAGATGTAATCAATAACATGATTTTTATTCATTCTGTGATGGGTATTGCACGATAATATGTTGGTCTGAAAAGTTTCTCGATCGGAACTTCAAGGAAATCAGCTATTTTTTTAGCTTTATTGTCTTTCAGACTCCTTCTTCCAATTTCAACATCATATAATGTGCCGATCGGAATTTTAGCGCCTTTGGAAACTTCCTTAATACTTAAACCTTTGGATTCCCTATATTCTCGTACAACGGTTTTGTTTTCATGTGACGCTAGCATTTTTTCACCCTCCCTTCCCTTAATTACATTGTATTCGGCTTAAAGCCGAAAGTCAACACAAAACGAATAATTTTTATTCAAAAACGCAATTTTGTTTTAAAATCCATGCAAAGGAGTTTAATTATGACCAATACATTTCTAGGACAAAACCTTAAACATCTCAGAAACTCACAAAAGCTAACTCAAAAAGAGCTAGCTTCCAAAATTAATATCTCTTATTATGCTTATAACAATTGGGAAAATGATTTAAGGGAACCCGATTTGCTATCTTTAAAAAAGTTTTCTATTTACTATGACCTTCTTATTGATGAATTAGTTAATACACAAATAATTTCATCAGATTCTATAGAGATACAAAATCAAAAACTAGATATGATAAAAAATCTAGAAAAAAAAGATATACTAAAACCACTTGAAGAAAACTTAAAAAGACTAAGATCATTAAAGGGACTAAGTCGCAAAAAAATCGCCGAAGAATTAAATACTCCCTATAGTACCTATGCTGGCTGGGAAAATGGGTTTAGAGAACCTGATATTTCCACGCTCAATAATATAGCTTCTTACTATAAAGTAAGTATAAATGATTTATTGAATCCAGAAGCGGCCGT
Organism: Bacillus fungorum; assembly: GCF_002746455.1. Lineage (GTDB taxonomy): Bacteria > Bacillota > Bacilli > Bacillales > Bacillaceae_G > Bacillus_A > Bacillus_A fungorum. The sequence continues at coordinate 35,279 of NZ_NWUW01000025.1, forward strand.
TAGGGATGAAGATACATTAAAGCTCATTTCGCGCTTATCTAAAAATTTATTTGAAACATACATAAGTGTTCCAGATGAGCATAGAGCTGAATTAGAGAAAAAATTGATCGCCTATATGAATGAATTTAAATCTCAAAAAAAGATCAAATAAGTTTAGTTAAAATAATTATGTTTAAATTATCCTGTCTTTTCTATATTTTCCCTTGTACTTTCTTGTTTACATATTTGGATTAAATCCATATATAGGTTGAAAATAGTGTATACATCAGTTGTACAACAATTATTCTTAACATTTTGCTCTAACCAATGAATATTTAATTCCATGACAATGCCACGTCCTTTTCTTATAATTTAAGAATCAGCGTCAAGGTGGTGTATTTTTTTTACAGAATCAAAAATCGCACCACCCCCTAAAAAGTACGAAAGACGCTACAATAAGTAGCGTCTAATCATTTCAAAATTCAGTTTTTTAAATTTAAACTCAACCAGTCCCAGGGTCTACCATCATATAAGATGTAGTTAAAGAGGGATTATCTTGAACCTTAGCAAACTTTTGAACAGGTTCGTCATGTAAAGAAGTTACTGAAATCCCTAAGATAAGTAACATGCACATTAAATATTTAGTCAACTAAATTCACCTCGCTTTTCAATAGCGCTTGTTTCACACCTCTAGCATAAAACAAGTTTCCAGATCTTTCAAAAGATATTAATGCCTCTTTTAAACCTTGTATGTCTCCAACTACTTTTGAATAAGAATATAATTGATGTGCACTAAATCCATTTTGTTCCAAAATTTTATACATTGCAAGTCCTTTTTCTCGATCTCCATGTAAACATTCATAATGAGCGCGTTCACCAATATGAATATAATCAAAATCAATCTTATGAAGATTAAAATTATTTTCGATATACAGATGTGCCAATGTTGTTTTAAAAGCAAAATATTTTTGAGACTTTCTAGGGACATGGATATTATCAAGAAGCTCCAAAGCTGATTCCATGTGCATTTCTGCCCTCAAAGGGTCCTCATATATGTAACTCTCTCCTAAACACCCTTTTGCAACAGCCTTAATCATCGGAATTTCTAAGTCTGATTTTATGATCGATTCACAGACTTCTCTACATTTATCAATTTTGTCACTCAACAAATATATATAAGCAAGCCGTTCTCTATATTGCATATATAAATGATCTTTTATATATGTCTGTTTAATGTCTTTTATAAATTTTTCTGCGTCTTTTGCAAAGGGAGCAACCGCATTTGATTCATCCTCATCATACATAGCCACAGTATAAAGCAAATTTGCTAACGCTTGACACTCTGCGTTAGAAGAAAGTTTTAAAGTTTTAATTTCATCAACTATTTTTTGCCCTTTAATTTCATTTTTATTTCTTCGATTAAATAAATCATAAATTAATAGGTACTGACTCACACTATCGGTATTAATATGTTTTTTTATTAATCCATCTATAATCTCATAATCACCAGAAACATGCGAATAACACAAGGCTTTCCTAATGTTCAAAGGGCTTTTCACTAAGAGTATAAAGGTATTAATTTTTTGACGCCTTACTTCTAAATTGTCATATAAAATACTAACCAATTTTAAAAAGCTGTCTAATTTCATTTCATATTTATTTTTACACTCAATTGCCCTAGTTATTTTCTCTCTACTTACTCCCGATAATTTAGCTATTTTACGTAATGTATATTTTTCGTTTATTTTTTGCGATATTTCATCCATAAGATGTTTCATTGTAAATTCTTTTGTAATGATCTCGTTCATAGTGACAATTCCTCCTCACTAAACCCTATTAGCCCTTTACAAAATTTTAACATATCTTCATGTTTTTTATTTTAGAATATTACGAATCTTTGTCAATTCAGTTGAAAAATTAAATACAGAAAATTCTGAAAATTTTTATTGGAATTTCGAATAGGTTTTATTCATCTTTTATTGATATTTTACGAGGAACGTTTTACAATACAAATATAACAACAAAAAAAAAATAAACCCACCTCGAGCTTTTATCTGGCTGAAGTTTGGCGACGACACCAGATAAAAGCTCCCTAACAGGGTTCATTCACATAAAAAATTTATATGATTTTTTTTAGTATCATACTTGATACTGAAATTATACCATATTGTATATGTAATGTGAATATAGAACCTCTGTTTTTCCAGCATTTTTCTGTTTATTTTAGGTGGGAAAAATAGGAGGTTTTTTTATGCTACTAAATAACTTTTTGCTAAGTACAGCAAAACGAGAATTAAGTCCACACCTGGTTCATGTTCCACGAGGTGCTATCAATAAAACAGTACAAAAAGTAATTAAAAATATTGATATTATTCTGTTCGATTGTGAAGGTAAAACCACTAAAGAATACTTCGTACAAACACCACGCCGCTATCAGGCGTTGGAAGTTGTTTTATCTTACCTCGTACAAGAAGGCTTCTCTCAAATGCGACAAGATCAAATCAGTAAAAAATCGGGTATCTCTGTACCAATTATCAACTTTATCCTGAATTGGTTAGAGGACCTTCAAGTATGCCATCAAATCAAAACAAGACGTCATGGTAAGAAGGCACCATCTATTTACATATTAAGCCTCAATACCAATTATTTAAAAATCATTGAATACTTTAAGCAAAAATGGGCGTTTTCAATTGATATGTTTTCTACATTTACAAAGTTTCTATCTAAAAAACTAAGTAAAAAACAGGAGCAATCTACAGAACAAGCCGAAAAACCAACTGTGCCTACATGCCAGGGAATAGACATATTAGATTCTGTTGCTCCTTCAAATGAAGAAGTAGAAGAAAAACAGCCAATAAATGCCCCTGATTTGGGTGAAAAGTTAGAACTACGATTCCGCGAAATGGATGAGTTTATGAGTAAAGATCAAAAGAAACTTTATATGTATATCATAAGTAAAGATACAAATATTACTGAAAAAGATGCTTATACAATCGCATTGCGTATGCCGCCAGACGTAGATTGGGAAGCACGAAAGACTTTTGAGGATTGTGTACAGTTTTTTGAGATAAACAAATCACAAGAAAGTACGCCTGCACATTTCATAACAATCTATACAAAACAGTTAACTGCAAATAGGAAGCGTAGACAGCAACAAGCGAAAGAAAACATAAGAAATATAGGATTGAGAAAATCAAATAAGAGTAAAATCCCGTTTGATTTATTCAAAAAGATGCTCGATCCAAACGCTTAAATCGTATTTTTCACAAAAAAATAATTGTTTTATAGCCTTGTTCAAAAAAATCCCCCCTAACAAGGCTTTTTGTCATGCCATTCTTTATTTTAATAGATTAAACATATTATCAATCTATTATATTTTTATAAATTAAGGACGTTTTTCACAACAAATCCACTATGAATTTAAACCCGAATTGAACCTGCTTTTAAATTAGTAATTAAATAAGAAAAATTTTCTAATCCCTTGTGAGAGTAAGGCTTATTGGGCAAAAATAAATCCTAATGTATTTAATTGTTTTAATTTTTTTTAAAACAAGATTTAGTAATAAAAAGTATCCTATATTGGGAGTTTCTTTTTTTATAAACTTCTACATATCATTCCTAAATTGATCTATATACGAAAATAAAATCCTCATTTTCTCTTAATATGCAAATCTACAATATTTTAGTTACTCAACATATTTCCGAACAAACACACTATTTATGAGTAGCTTTATTCGTTTATTTTCCTACATATCATGATGATCTTTTATCTATTATCATTTCTAATCCTATCTAAACATACAGCAAAAATACTGATGCCTATGTTATGCCAAAGTGATGCAAATATGATTCCTATGTAGTGTATACATGATGAAAGGCGGCATCATTTCGGCATGAGTACAAAGTCAGTTTGATATATGTAAACTCTAGCTTTTTTCTACTTACATAAAGAAAAAGAAAAACGAAGCTCTCCTGTTAAGGGTATCTTGATTCAGCTATGAATCAGATTCCGTTGACAGGCAGATTTTCAAAAAACTACGTAGGCGGGGCGGCGGCCATTCCCATTCCTCGCCTATCGTCCTCCCTCAACATCGGTCCATCATTCGCCTTCCACTCATCTCAATACATCTATATATCCCCCTATATCACAACCACACGCCCTGTCTAGCCAGGCCCATATGTCTCCGCATAGCCTCGCAAAGTCTCAGCTATGGCATCCCACACAAGCCCTTTGGAAAAACACCACGCCCTAGAATCCCCTATTGCCTGTTTGTATGGTTTTCGCTTATAATTGCGGTACACAATTTTTAGGACAAAGGAGTATATAAAGATGACATGGGAACTTTCTGTTGATGTTTTCCTTTCTGATTTGTTAAAACATGGTCGTAAATCCTCCACCGTTAAACAATATCGCTACGATCTCACGCTTTTTATATCTTGGATTCAGAAACACGTCAAATCGCCCCCAGAATCGTTTTTTCGTTCTTTTGATGTAAATGTATTAGACAGATACTTAAAAGCGTTTAGAAAGGAACGTGGGGCGTCAATTTCTAACATCAAACGTGTACGAGGTATTTTAATTAACTTTTTAAAGTTTCATGGCGCGGCCCAGGAATTAAAAAGTAATGTCACCCCTCCTGGACTAACTTCCAAACACTTTGCATCGGATCAAGAAATTACAAAGCTATTCCGCGTCATGCGTAGTTATAACGGATTAACCGACTACCAGGCGTCAGGAAGAAAGTTTATTCTGGAACGAAACCTTTTATTGATTCATTTCATGTTAGACTATGGGCTATCTATCCAGGACATTTTAACGTTATCCATGCATGATATACACTTTGGAACGAATACCATTACCCCAGGAGGACTACACGCCTACAAGCGATCTATTACCCTTTCAAAAGAGCATGTAAAACTTGCCTTATCCTATTACAATCAGATTCCTAATCTTGTAAGGCCACGCCAACAAACAGGCGATCCCTTCTTTGTAGCATTTGATTTCGGCCCGCAGACTTTCCGCTGGGACTATGAAAACGATCAGCCCGCCGCTTTAACTCGAATCGCTGTACAACGCATGTTACAGAAAGAAGCGAAACGCGCTGAAATCCATATTACGCCTACTATGCTTCGGAACCGTTTTATATTAAATGCGCTACAGAATGGCATGAAACCCATTGAAATTAAAGCCTTTTTGGGATTAAAAAGCGTTGAGGCCCTGCATAGGTACGTTCAATTCTGGAATAAACAGCAATAACATGGGGGCTACCTCATAATGGAACGATTTTAAATTGTGATATAATGAACAAAAAGATAGATATAGAGGGGACATTATGACAGAAGAGCAGTTATTAGAGCTTGCGGAAGAAATTTACCAACAATCATTTGAAGCGAATAACTTTTACGAAATAATGATGCAAATAGAAAGAGAAAAAGTGGAATTTTTTGATGAAATAAGAGTTTCCTCTGCTTTTTATTCTTACATTTATAATTCATTAGTAGTTTCAACGTTTGCAGTCGTGTCTAAATTGTATGATAACACTGAACACAGAAATGCAATTAGCGTTAAAAAATTTCTTGATCGATGTATGGAGTATAAAAATTTTTCAACTGAATTGATAGTAAGCGGGCCAACACCAGAAGCCTTTTTTAAATTAAAAAAACAAGAATATGAACAATTCGAAAAAAATAACAACTTAAACTGGTTGTATACTCAAAGGAATAATATATATAGTCATAATACTAAAAAGGCTATGAAAAACATGGATAAATTAATTGAAGATAACCCTTTAAGAAAAGAGCATATAAAACAATTTATTGATTTTTCACTTGAACTAAGTCAAGCTGTCATTGTTTATTTGACAGGCGAATTAAGAGCTTCATTACCAAAAAATATTTCTGATTTAAAAAATACATTGATGTTAGTTCGTATAGGGAATGAATATGAAGAGGCTTATTTTAGTGAAAAATTAGGTGAATAAATCGATAAAAAGCCCTGGTGCAAGCAAAACCAGGGCTTTTGTTATGCTATTTGTTAACCCTAAATAATTTCTAAAAAATTCAAAATAAGTAAAATAATGCTTGTTTTGTGCGCTAGCGCATGATAAAATGAAATTAAGAAATGCGCTAGCGCATTAAGACAATAAAAAAAAGGAGCTGTTGACCATGAAATTCTTTCAAAGCGTCACTACCTTAGAGGAACTGAAAAAGCAATATAAAAAACTAGCAAAGAAACACCATCCTGATTGTGGCGGGAAACATGAAGATTTTATCGCATTAAAGAAAGAGTATGACAGACTTTTTGAACAACTACATAGTAACTCTGGAACACAAAACAATGGAGCATACCAAAACATCATAGACGAACTTATCAAATACGATATTGAAATTGAGATCATCGGGACTTGGATTTGGGTAACAGGAAACACTTATTCTTTGAAAACTGAATTAAAAGAGTTAGGGTTTAAATGGGCATCTAAGAAAAAGGCTTGGTACTGGTACGAAGGAGAGTATAAGAAGTTTCATAACAAAGACTTCTCACTCGATGAAATTCGTACAATGCACGAAGTGAAACGTATCAAGAAAAACAAGCCAAAACTTGAAGCATAAGAGGGGATTTCCCCTCTTAATCTTTCCAAAAAAGGAGATGCCCACATGTATGTAAATGCAAATTGTGAAAAATTCAAACACATTTTTGATATGAAAAGATTGAAGAGTTATAGTGACACGGTTGATCGGGATATAGAAAAATTAGAGGAAATAATAAACAAACTTAAAAATTATCAAATGGCTATATATGAACATGCTCAAACTGTTGCAAATACTGAATTTAAAAGCGTTGTGACACTCGTTAGAAGAAGAGATTATTCTACAAATCATGTGAAATATCATGTACAACTAGAAATGCGACCAAACGTCAGTACAGATTATATAGAAAATGAACGGGTGTACGGTTTTTACAGACATGAAAAAATGTTTACAGGTAGAGAACGTCACCTGGCTTTAAAATATGCGGATCAGCTTGCAAAGCAATATCATTGCGAAATTGAAAGGAAGGGATTTTATGCAAAGAAAATTTAGGCTTCCAGACGATGTCTGGGAGCAATTTCTACAAAAAACAAGTGCCCCAGGCGAAACATTACGTTTATTAGTGATTAATTACAATAATGATGATAGCGACCCATTAGAAGAAGTCATGGGCGTTGAAGAAGCCGCCGAAAAGTGGGATATGCCACCAGGGACAATTAAAAATTTATGTGCCGCGGGAGAAGTAAAAGCAAAAAAAATAGGTAACAGGTGGATTATTTCAAAAAGACAGTCGGCCCCACGATCTAAAAACAATTAAATTATGTAAAAATCAATAAAAGTCAATACAAATGAATACAAGTAAATACGAATCAATACGGAAAACACTTGTATTTTAATGATTTTTATAGATTTTCACTAATAATTTTGTATTGACTTGTATTAAATTGTATTAATTTGTGTGTAATTGTATTGACTTTTTGAAAGGGTTTAGCATATAATGGAATTAAGTTAATCGATAAAAAATAATCTTTAGGAGGTTTTTATATATGGCAATTCTTAAAGCTGGTGCGGATGCGGGAAACAGTGGTTTAAAGTTAAATGTATTAGGTCTTGATCCTTTATTCATACCAAGTATTTATTCACATCACATTGGAGAAGCAACAAACATTTTGAGTGATGAGGATATTTCTGTTGAAGATTTAGAAAACAACATTGATGTTACAATTTCATCACCTACCTTAAAAGCAAACAATCTGCGTTACATTATTGGTCAAAAAGTGATTGATGAAAACATTAAAGGTATTGAAATGGAAAAGAAATCGGATAAATCGAAAGATGATCTTGTGCTACTTGTTACATTAGCTGGTTTAGCAATTACAGCTATGAAAAAACAACCAAATAAAGATAAAATTGATGTTACTTATGATCTTTCTGTTGCATTACCTGTCGCAACAATCACGCCTCAAACAGCACAAGAATTTGTAGAACGTTATATGAATCATCATACAGTGAAATTCCACCACCCAAGCGGACGTGAAGTAGTAGTTAATATCCAAATTGAATTTTGCAAGTGTTTACCAGAAGGCGCGGCGGGATCATGGGGAATCGTTTATGATGAAAAAGGTAAAACCATCAAAAGAAAAGTAGAGGCTACAGAAGGCAAAACAACAGAAATAGACTTTGTTGACAAAACAATATTATCTTTCGATATTGGCGCTGGTACGACAGAAGAAGTTGTTTCTCATGGCGTTAGCTTTAAACATAAAATGAGTCGTGGTTTACCATATGGAGTGAAAGAAACTTTACTTGATATTATCAAGGTTTGGAACTTAAACAATAAACAAAAGACAATAGACAGTATTGCTGAATTTAATGCAATTTATCTTGATTCTGAACATCCTCGTCATATTCGTTTAAAAGAAGCGTCACGCGGCGCATTATTAGGTTTAGCGAATCGAATTGCAACTGATATTATTAATAAAATTGATGATATGAAAGATGATCCGTATGTATTCATTTATGGTGGCGGTGCCGCAATCGTAAAAGAAAGCCTACAGCAAATTTTAGAGCAAAAAGGACGTTTAACAAATGTTATTTTCTTAAAAGACCCACTTTTCGTAAATGCACGCGGATTACTTGTGTACACATGCTCTCCAAGATTTGAAGAATTAAAAGAAAAAGCGCTTGCTCCTGTCGGTGAAAAATAATGGCTCGTAAAATATACAAAGCTGGTGATAGAGCAAATGTCTATATTAAGAAAGACATTTCACCAGACATGATCGATTTTATTAACAAACAAAGTGATCTTACAATGTTCTTTTTGTATGCGGCGCAACAACTTCATAAACAAATTGGTAATACAGATGTAGCGGAAATTTTACCGCGTAAATACACATTTACATTAGATAACGAAACACAACCTTTACCAATCAAACACGATGAAGGTTCAAAAACTGTTCATACACCTATTTCGGATCAAACTCATATCGAAACAAGTCAAGAGATAACGAATCCTGGGGAATCCAATGATAAAGAAGAAAATACATCATGGAATAAACTGAATGATTTAGAAGATGATCCATATGCATAATACAATCAAAAAGAGTTGTTCTTTTATAAAAGAACAACTCTTTTTTTATTAAATACACAAGGATTCTATTAAAAAGTGTATAATATTATCCGAAAAGGAGGTGTATGTGACGTGTCACATGACGCCGTAACAGATATTCAAAATGTTTACTGGACCCGCGAGGTTGCTGAATTATTAGGAGTAAAGGAAGGAACTATACGTAAGTATGCCCGTTTATTAGAAGACCGCGGCTATAACTTCCACCGTAACGACCATGACCAACGCGGTTTTTTTGACAAGGACGTTATAATTCTAAGAAAAATACAAGAATTAAGTAAAAGTAAGTCTATGACGCTAGATGATGCCGCAAATGCTATTATATCAATGAATCCTCCCAATAATTTAGCACCCATTACGCCCCCCGTCACAGACGAAAATGAGCATTATATAACGCGTTATGAAAATGTAATGAGCGTATTACAAGGTTTAACACAAGAAAATAGTGAGTTAAAGCAAATGTTAGGTGTCATTTCAGATGAAATGATTGAGCAAAAAAAACTATTACAAGAGCAATCCAAACAAATTGAGCAATTACATGTAGAGCTAAAAGAAAGTAAACAAGCTCTTAATGCGCCAAAAGAAAAACAAGGATTCTGGTCTAAGCTCTTTTCAAAAAATGAAGACGTATGATGAAGTTATCATACGTCTTCATTTTTCTTCTAACAAAACAAGATTTGATTCTTTAGAAGGTTCTATCCCAAATTCATTTAATGTTGCCACCAGCAAAAGTATTTGTTTTTCAAATCCATTTTTTAAAGAAATATCAGTAATACGAATCACTTTCCAACCATTTGTTTTCATAAATTTATCTCTTCTTCTGTCTCGTTTGGTTCCTTCTGGTGTTCGATGAAAAGGTCCATCAATTTCTACATCTATTTTTAAACCATTTGGAGAAAAAAACGCAAAATCTAACTTAAAACGTTTATTCGGTACTTTATATTGCACAATTGGATAATAACCCTTAAAGCGCAATGCATCATATACTCTCTTCTCTAATTTATTAGAGCATTTCGCCCTCTGTGTATCATCGTTTGGATTATAGGTAGATGGTGGAGTGAAAATTTGTGCCACAAGAAAAAATACAAGTGTGCATCCCAATACAACTAATAAACCGATCATCCCTTCACGCCCTAATACAAATTTGAGTTAATACTCAAACTGTAATATGTCCAAACTCTTTCTATTTATCCATTTTTCAATTACTTACCTTATACGAGTAAAACAAAAGTGTCCTTATTCATGTTTTCTTAGAATAGACGGATTTGATTTTTTTTGGAAAGCGCCTTGCAAAGATTTGTTGTATGATGCGTAAGTCAAATCTTTGCATTGTATGTATACCTCATTCGAAGTGAAATTATCAATAAATCGTTCGTGTGAATGATTTATAAATCGAACCTTTTTACACTCTAATTTACCTTAGGGTAAATTGGAATGTATGTAAGTTCTCATTCCTGTCCATAATTGTAAATAAAAATTATAGCTATGGGAGTGAGAGGAATGTTTTTCCGCAAAAATAGGACCAAACTAAAAAAGTGGTTAGATCGGCAAGGAATTGAACAACAAGAGCTAGCAAAAAAATCTAAAGTGTCTACAAAAACAATTAGTAAAGCATGTAGAGACACAGATTATATCCCCAAACCTGAAATCATGAAAAAACTATTACATACTATCAGAAAAATTGATCCTCACGCTAGAATTAATGATTTTTGGGACATGTAAAAAGCACAAGAAACAGTATCTTGTGCTTTCATAATTTCGCTTTGACTGAACCTATTTGAACTGAAATGTCTTTAGGTTGCTGTACTTGTGTAAGAAAATGCTGAATAGATGGTGCTTGAAAAATACGGAAATTAGAACTGGAGATTGGATATTTGAAATCAGTAAGGATTAAAAGTGAGGGGAATACCATATTATGTTTCGGTTGCCAAAACTCTTTTTTCCATTCCATGCTACGAAAATACGATTCATAACGTTTTATTTTCGTTTGGATTGTAGCCTTATTGTAAATGGAGTTCTGGACTTCTATAAAAAATGGACTTTTACGCCAAATGGTAAATATATCGGGTTCCATATAACCTTTCTTATACTTAGGTTCTACTTGAAATATCTTGGGTCTTTCGGTTCGTAATAACTGCTTATATACATCTACAATCGCTAAAAAATGACGTATCTTTTGGCTTCCTTTACGAATGGTATTTGGATAAGGAAAATACACATATGGACGTTGTGATGTATCTACATCAATATATCCTTCGCGGCTTAATCGCTTTGTAACAGTATTACAGCATGTTACTGCATTTTTTACATTTCTAAAATGAAGATCAATAATATCATCACGCGACATACATCTAAATTGCTGTAAATGACCTATAATTTGTTTATCTCTATTCGTTAGCATCATCTAACACCCCAAAGATTTTATCTTCTTGATGCTCCTGTTCTTCTTTCTTTACACTTTGCTCTTTAGATAGACGATACGGTTCTATTATTTCTTTTGCCTGGTCCAATGCTAAAAAAGGAGCCTGCACCTTTTTTAAACCATCTAATTTTAAAATCATTTGGCCCGATTGACTTAAATTTTCTGATCCAGGTGTCCCCACAATGTTACTATTAATTAAATCCGCACATTTAAATCCCATTCTTACCGTCAAATTGAGCTTTAACTTACCATCAAGTATTTTTGCATCTGGACGTTGCATACTTAGCATGAGGAAGATACCAAGCGATCTGCCGACAGCTGATATTTTTTCTATTATGGTGACACATTCTTTTTCGTCCTGTAGCATTGCTACTTCATCAATGGCAATAAAAATATAGGGTAAGGGTTTATCTTTTGTGATTTGATTGTATTCATCAATATGACCCAATTCATATTCTTCCATTACCTTTCTTCTATGCAATACCTCTTTCCATAATTTTGATAACATATTTGTCATTTCATGTTCTTCCATGCAAACATACTTCACGTGCTTCACTCTTCTTAAAAAATGAAACTCTGAATTTTTCAAGTCCCCCAGGTACAAATGTAAATGATCTGGTGACATATGTTGGATTAATGTAGCTAAAATTACGCGCACCATACTACTTTTTCCGCTTCCTGTTTCTCCCGCAATCAGTAAATGCGGTGTATTTGAATCAACCATATCATACACAATTGCATTTCCGAATTGGTCCCGTCCTACTACAACAGGAAGACGATATGGTTTCAATAATGGTTGCCATTGTTTATAACTGTAATCGTAAGGTTGTAAACTTGCATTAGAATGAAATACATGGAGTACGAACTTTTTAATAGTACCTTCCATCATAAGATTTTCGCCTAGTATTTGCTGAAAACAAAACCATTTCTTATGAATTTGAGCTGGATCAACGCCATTAGGTAGTGTAAAAGTGTACCGTACACTTTCCTTTCCTTCGTAAACATCATGAATCGTAGGGTAAATGGGGACCTTTCCACCTCGTGTAATGTGCTCATCATATAGTTTCGCTTTCTTAAATACTTCTTCTAACTGATATTTATATTTTTTCTTTTTTAACCATCTTTTCATTGGTAATCCTCCTTATAACATGAGTAAAATGCGAATAAATGCATAACCAATGAACCCAATTCCTCCAATTCTTACACCGTAATACAGACCATTTGAAAGGAGATTGGATGCAAAAACATAATCATTTCGTACTAAGTATTTTTCCAACAAAACAGCTCCAATTGTAAGGCCGCCTATTATTCCCAGAGCTACATACGTATGAACAAGCGGTGATGACATATGAAAAAATGTGAACGGACTAATAGGGCCAATACTATATATTTTTGTTTGCTTTTTCTTCTTATAAGATTGGTCCATAAAGGCTTGAAAAGGAATTGTTTCTTTTCGCTTTAGCATGTTCCCCCTCCTAAAAAAAGAATATCGTTAACAAATTTGGTATCCAGTCCAATACAAAGCATATACAATCTAACACCATATGAGAGGCATTCTTAATGAGTTCAAATGTATCAAAAGGTACATGGGTTATAAAACTGGCAAGTTCATCTGGTAATTTACGTATTTCTTGTGCTGTACTGTCTAACGGTTCTGTCACATACCAACTAATCCACCTATATAAGAAATCTGTTGTATCCGTTACACTCATTGCATTTTGATTGAGCGCATCCCACCCACACATAATTTCATTTGTTGAACTTCCACACCATTCTGTAATTTCTTTCACACTTCGAAATTGCGGACTAGGTATGTTGTTCCATCCCCTTGTTGGATCATCCCTCAAATAATATTTAATTTGATTACCGATAATTTCATAAGAATTATTCATCGTTCCCCCTCCTTTTTCTCATGCCATTCCTCCTACTATAAACAAAACTCAAAATCCCCTAAAAACATGTGATAATCGAAGATTTCTTTTGATAGTGCTATCATGATAGGTTCTTTGGTTATAAGGTTGATATCCACTTTGATAATTACTTTGGTAAATAATATTCATCACTGATTGTCTGATATACGTTGTCATCTGTTGTCTACAAAAAAATAGAAGCAACCCTTTGAAAAAAACATGCTCTTTATATCCTATAAAAAAACTTGTATAAGAAAGTACCAAGAAACCATTAAGTGGTAAAATGAAATAGAAAATTATAAAAATATAGGGGGGCAATACGATGGAAATTTTACTAGATGGAAAAAGAATATTTGAAGTGGAAAATCCTAATTATGAATATGTGGTATTTCCTGCTGAAAAGATTCAAACATATATACAATTAAATGGCTATCTTATTAAAAAAGGTGACTTACAATACCCTGAAAAATGGATTAACATGGAAGATGCATCAGACATGGATCGTTTGGTACTTGAAAGTTCTTTTAATCCAGATGAGTATGAATGCTTGTTTTTTGATGATTTAGGATTAAAAGAAGCAATCCAAAAAATTCTATCGCCTTATAATATCCAAATTGATAATGACATCAAAAAGTTATTATCAATAAATGAGCTACCATTAAAAGCGGCCCTAGAATTAAAAGAATTATTCACTTCAGAAAAATACGCCAATGACTATTCTAATCCTTTAGATTTCGCACGTTATGAAGGATATGAATTTGAGTGTAATGGTAAAATAAAAAAGTGGTTTATAGGGGAAGAAGAACTTCCTTGTACACCAATTACATATGATACTACAAGACGCTTTGTAAACATGTGTATTGTAGAAACATACTACAAAGAAACAAAAAACCATACTGAACACGTATTCAAAACACATACCGGTGAATGGTACCGATATTATGCTGGTGACATTAAAAATAACTTTTGGATTATGGAAGACATCGAAGGAGAAGAATTAGTCTCATTCCCATTCTATTTGTATACACTTCAAGAAACGATTCCAAGACAGATACCTGAAAAAGAAAAAGAAATTAAAATTGATTGGTCCAAATTCATTGAAAAAGAGACAGCATACGATTTTTATTACTCTGAAAAAGAGTTTACACTTCGAATATTGCACAACAAAACCTGGAATGATTTGGTATACATTGACGGTGAATGGAAGCGGTTTACTAAAAAAGTTTCAAAAGGCGAGAAACCTTTTGAATCCTGGGATATCAATTGTGATGATGAAATATTTATTGGTTCCGCAACATTTGGAGATATAAAAGAAGAAGAATTTACAGAACAACAATTGGATCAACTTTGCGCTGAAATTAGAGAACGCTCGTATGATAGGGCTTCCAAATAATATACTTGAATATTGTCCAACAGTTGAACTAACAGTAAAAGAATCTGTATTCTTAGAAGCTATGAACCGTTCCAAAACAGGAGAGGAGTTGCAACCATCTAAATGATGCATACACAAGAAAAATTTTATGAGAAGTTAGTAGAAGAGAAGAAAGAAGTAACGATTTTTCTAATAAATGGTGTGAGAGTACCTGGAAAAATTATCGCTGTTGATAAATTTTCGGTACTAGTTTTAAGCAATGGAAAGCAACAGTTCCTTTATAAGCAAGCAATTTCGACTGTTTCTTTATAAAATACAATTAATATAAAAATCTCACAATTATAACATTTTTATCCTTTAGTGAATGTATCTCACTTCAAAAAATTCCATACATAATGTACTCTTAGATATAAGAGTTAGATTTTTTCCTTTGGGGCAAGGCTGGTTTCAGCCTTGTTTTTTGTTTGCGATTTTTTGGATACAATTTTTTCGAGATTCTATATATAAAGGAGTTTAAAAGAAAAGGTGGATATGAGATTACTACATGACATGATCGAGGATCAAAAAAAAGAATTGAGCTATCTTGTAAAAAAATATGGATTTAGCCATCAAAAAGTAATTGCTTATAGTCAAAAGTTAGACCTTTTAATTTATGAAGCAATGGGAAAATATCGATTAGATCAAAAAATGAGGATAAAAAAAGAATCCTTAATTCAATAAGGATTCATAACAGGAAGACAAGAGACAGATATAGAAATAAAAAGAATTAAGTATATTATAATTGAAAAATATGAAAAGGAATATTGAGAAAAAATAACAAAATTGAATTTTCTGATTAATTGTTTTAAAATAAAAACGAGTTGTAGTAACAAACTATCATTAAACCCCTTACGCCAAAAAGATTGGCAAATATCCAATCTTTTTTTATGTAGATAGGCTCTCTTGCTTTTCTTGCATGAGAGCCTATCTACATTCGGGAACTACCTCTCATTATTATAAAAAAATAATCCATATAAAACCAATAGGTTTTTTGATAGTAAAACGCTACATTTTTTATATTCTATGTTAAAATTAGTGATTGAGGGTATAATTTTTCAAGAGAAAAAGGCAAACAATATAAATACTTTCTGAAAGTGTTCAATTCAAGTTCAACAAAAAGCATTTGTTATTCTATAGCAAATGCTTTTTGACAAATTACATTCTTTTTTATAACATAAAAAAAGGAATTGAGTGGGCGAGACTCAATCCTTCGGTAAATTTCATTCACTTCAAAAAAATCCTACTTTAATAGTGGGGTTTTTTTATTTTGTTTTGAGCATGAAATGTAATACTGTATATGCCATTTTTCTTGCCGAACATCCTCGTTTGAGTGCCAATTGTTGTAATAGTTTTTGCTGAAATGGTGATAATTCAATTTCTACAAAATGCTGAAAAGCATGAGATTGCCTTACAGGTATATCCTCCATATAGATATAGTCTAAGCCTTCTGTTACTAGCTCCGATGCAATTTGATCCAAATTTTCGTTATACAATGCGAACTCTTCCAGTCTTTCATGCAAATGTGGTTCTAATGAAATTAATAACTTCTTATTAGTTTTTCGGAATTTCTGTTTTTGGCCTTTCCAGTAATTTTGCTCTTGTATAACTGCATGTAACATTTTAATTCCCCCTATTTATAATTTAAATTTGTATTTCTCCCTTAAAATCAAATTCCTACTTATTGTTTCTTACAGTATCAACAGCGGCTAAACAGGCGGCTATCCCTAGACGTTTTTCACTATATATTTTCTTGTTCACTGTTAGGTACCAGCACCCATTTTCTTTTACGCTCAATAGATCGTCATATTGCCGCCCTAATTTTTCTAGAATAAAAATGGATTCCTCAACAGGATTGAAATATTCAATCGGCATTCTAATAAATGGTGTACGATTCCTCCCCCAATATGTACCGCATTTTTCTAGCCCCAAAAACTCTTTTGCAATGACATAATCTAGCCTTTCTGTTGCAACAGATAAATCATGATACGGTATCCACCAATTAGAATCACTCATGGCTACAAACTCTTTTGCAATACTGTTGTATAGGATTTGACAAATACTAATACCCTCAAAATCATCTTGTGTGACAACAAAATCAGACTGTCTTAATTTGTACCCGTTTTTATCCGTTGTACCAATTTCAAATTCTTCACTTTTCAATAATTGAACTGTTTTCATCACATGAAATTCCCCCTTTATTTCCTAAATGAACATGCTAAAATATTTTTGAAGGCATCTTATTTCTTGTGCCCTTCACCAATACGATCACTCATCACACTTCCCCTTTCTGTTGCTTTATAACAATGGAAAGGGATTGTTTTGTAAAGCGGCTTTTACTCTCTTGCATAGCATTTTGAAGCAATTTCAACTTTGTTTCTTTGCAAAGAACTCTCCATACAGATACACCGATTTTCATTTTTCATTTCTCCTTTTCTTTATTTATTCAATGCCTCTCAAAGCTCTACTTAGCTTTTATATGCCCTAAAATTACTCTGACATGATATATTAACTGCTCACGATCCATCTTCGTATAACCTTTTATCTTGTTGTGCCGACAAACGGATTTAAGGTCTCTTAATGTCCATTCTTCAACTGGTGAGATTTCAATAACAATAGGTTTTGTATTCATTCTTTTCCCCTCCAAAATAACGATGTTACACAATTCTTATATTTACTTAATTTGTTAAACTTATAGCAATCAACGCACCAATTAAAACCAAGCCAATAAATTGCATGGTGCTCTTTAATGATTGAATCAATGTTATCGCTCCTTTCTAAAGGGATTGTTTTAAAATCCAAATAGAATACCAGAAAATAAATAAGTAAACAGCATCATAAAAATTGAGATTACAAAGAAACCATAAAACCAAATCTGATCGGAAACATTTTCTTCAATACCAAAATAACGATTTGAATTTTTGTAATTTTCTGAAATGTATAGGTAAATTTTTTTGAGGAATTTAAATTTAAGGTGAGGTTGTGTTAAAATAAGCTCACCAGACGTAATTTTATTAAGGATTTGTTTCATAGCCATTCTTCCTTTCTTAAATTATGATTCTGTATTAGAGAAAGATGTTTTTTGAGCTGGCAGGCTAGGGAACATCTTTCTTTTAAAATATTAGTTTTTTCGTTCTCCAAACCAATTTATCATTGCTTCAGAAGTAATAATCCATTCTTTTCTCTTTCCATTCGGCTTAATAAAGCATTTGATTAATCCCTGTTGAATCATAACTTCTCTTTCCTGATCCGCTTTTTTAGAAATTCCCTCTTGTAACTTGTTCCTTAAAGTTGAATCTGGTATCTTCCAATAGAATGCGGCTTCACTAGGTGTCATGTAGTTATCAATTGCTTTCATAGTTATTTTCCCTCCACAATACTTTTGCTATAATGTTTGTAGAAGGATTGAAGGGAGTTCCTAGGTTCCCCATGATAAATCCTAATATTATTCCATAGCCATTTATCACATTGATAATGGCTTATTTTATTTTTTATCCTCCTTCTTTAAGTTTTTTCTATAACCTAATTATAGGACTTATAAGTCCTATAATCAATTATTTTTTGTTTTTTTATTTCGTATTTTTTCGACAAATTAAAAAAGCTATGTAGATACATAGCTCCATACCCGTTATTTCACAACAATTTTCACTTTTGCTCCGTTTGGTAATTTCTCAACTTTATTACCTATATACGAACCAGCACCACGATTATCAGCTGGTTTTATGTGTCTTATATCTGCACCTTTTCCACCTTCACGACACATAGCCATAGGGTATTCATCACGATCATATCCTTTTTTCGTTGGAACATTTGCTAAAGACTGTTTTCTCCTTTCTGCGGCTCCATCCCGATCAATTGTACAAATATCTGTCTTGCCATTTGCAATCGCATCTTTAATATGTGCCGCGGTTTCTGGATACTTATTTGATGGAAACTCTATAACTTGTGCAATCTCTTGTGTTCCACTTGTTTGTTTTGCAGGATTTGAATTCTGAATTGCTGAACATCCCGAAAATAGTAACCCCATTACTAAAAAACTACTTACCGCCCCTTTAAAATTCATTATGCTCCCCCTTATGAAAATCTTAATCGTATTGGCTAAACACGTAATCATAAAATGCATCTGCAACATTCTCCACAAGATGATAAGAAACATACTTCTCCAATGCTTTCATTAACATAGGCTTTTCATCGATAAAATTAATCGTGTAATCCATTAAGAAACTCCAATTCCAGGATGGAATTGCAATCAAACAACTATGTTTCATCTCATGTTCACAAAAATAAACCGTTGGTGATCCACATTGCTTTAATACTTCAAACTCAACACACTCCATTTGTTATCCTCCTTACTCTATAGTGTGAAATCCTCCATTGTTTTACGGATTTCATCAGCTTCTACACCAATGTATTGTAGTGTTTGTCTTTGCGTCGCATGACCAAATAACTTCATTAAATAATACACATCTTTCATTTTTTTATAATACTGATATCCGAACGTTTTCCGCATACTATGTGTTCCCCAATGCTCTGAATCAATCCCACAAGCCTGTGCCGCTTTATGCAAAAACGTATGAGCCATTTGTCTTGTGATTGGCTTATCTCCTTGACGACTTGGGAATAACCAATCGGAATCTGCCATGTTACTTGTATATTTCGCAATCTCTTGTTGTAAAACCGTATTGAAATATACTTCTACAGTTGTATCTGTTTTTTCCATTTTAATTTTTATAACATGCTTCCCTCGAACATCTTTCACACGCAATCGTAAAATGTCACTAATGCGTAAACCTGTGTTAATTCCAAAATAAAATAAAAAGTAATTTCGATATGAGGAATTTTGCAAAAGCCAATCTTTCATTTCTTCAATTTTTTCTATTGAACGAATTGGCTCTTTTGCCCCAGGTTTTCGTCCCCCTTTCGTCATAAAACATGACCTCCTAAAACTCTGTTGTAAGCTATAATATGTAAAACTTAGTTTAACTATAACTATAATTTGTTAAACTGACAATCTTTTTCTTTTCATTTTATAGAGAAAAAAACCAGTAATACCATAGAAAAGCGCATGATATCACTGGTTTTTATGAGTTTAACATTTTGTATGTTTTGTAAAACTAATTTTCGATTTACAAATATTAAATATGCTCTAAAAGGTGTACCTTTTGAAACCGATGCATATATTTTCTTATTCAATTCTGAAATTAATTTTTGGAATACCCCTAACCTTTTGGATTACAGCATAACGTATTGTATATAAAATAAGTCCCAAAAACTTTACTTTTTGAGACACTCCTACGACGACTAACATATTTTCAAAACAAATGCCTACAGCTCAGCTGTAGGCATTTGACTTTTTTTATTTTCATTTCACTATCTTAAAGAACTTTATCTATTTGTAATATCTTTTTAAGCAATAGCAATGGGCACCTTAATTCTATCTTTAGCTACACAAACTTCATTATGAATAATATAACAATCAACATAATGGCTACCTCTAAAATCTGTAGTTTCTGTTATTTGCTCGTTTCCTGTATCTTGAGAGATTTCGCCGCGAATCATGTTTCTTTTAACGGCTTCTATTCCAACATTCCGTACTTTCCAGTAAACTGTGTAAGGTAATTCAAGCTCAGCTACTTCATTTTGTTCAATATAGAATTTTAATTGCTTTTTTGTCTTGAGAGGGAATCGCTTCATTATAAAGTCTGATAAACTCCCCTCACGAAAACCATCCTGTAATACATTAGCATTTATCGATAAACTATATCGAATATCTACAGGGAACAACTTCTCAATGAATTGCTCAGTTTTACTGTATTCGTAAGATGCAAATGCACTCTTGGTAACCTCTTGTACTCCTTCAGGAGCTGGAAATCCTTGACCAAATAACTCTTGGAGAATATCATATATTTCTTCACTTTCTTCTGATAATAATTCTAACTTGCCATGAGCTTTCTTTGCCTTTTTAATAAAAGTTTTCTTTTTGTCATATACTTGTTGATTACTTCCCAATGCAAGCCAATACTTTCTAGTCTCACTCTGATTCTTCAAGTAAGCAAACAAGTCCTTAAGTATCGGCAAATAATCTTCAAAACTGCATTCTTTATAGTCTGCGTATTCTTCAAAAAAGTCATATACTAAAGTATCAATTAACAATCCCCCGAATTTGAAACCCGCTTCATTTTTCCAAGCGCGCATCATATTGCATATATAACGGTAATGCGTATCCGTATCTACTGTCATAGCGAGACTCTCTCTAATTTCTGGCATCGGGTCTGTTTTTTTCCATTTCCCACCGTTATTTGAATCAGGATACGTAAAACTGCCATCATTTTCTGAAAAGCAAGGGCAAACTTCTATTTGATAGTTAGAAAAACTAACAACTACAACTTGTCCATCGCCGCGGACAATGGTTCTAGGATATGTTGCCTTTATTACTTCTTTTACTCGTTGTAATAACTTAGATTGACCATTCCCCTCATGATTATTATATTGCGTATACAATGCATCAGGAAGGATGAATAACATATCTAGGTCGCTGATACCTTTAATAGCAGTGCCTCTTCCTAGTGATCCGACTTTATGTGCATGTTCTTCATCACTTTCTAAATCCCAAAACGATTGATTTAATTTTTTTGTTATCCGTTTATACTTCTTATCAATATCCTCTAAATTATCTACTTCCAAACCTTCTACATATTCTGAGAATGAATCTGATAACATCAAAGTCCCCCTGTAAATGCTACTTTTAAAAGTAGGAATATTACTATATACATTAAAATGGAAAATACAAGTGATTTAGGTATTTTATCTTTGTACCATTTAAATTTTTTTTGCTCATCTATCCAATCAATCTGCATTTGACAAAAAAACTTGTAGTGTGCAAACCAATCGCTCCCATAAATTTGTTTTGACATACTAACTGCGTAAAATTCATTCATGATTTCCCTCATCTGAGTTTCTTCTTCTTGAAAATTATCTGCTGAGGAAATTTGGACTTTCCAATACAATGCTCTTAATTGATTGAATAATTTTGTAGTCTTAACACCAGCTTCTTCATACTTCTCTTTATCCTGACTATAAGGCGAAATATAAAAAGCAAATGCGCTGATAATAACTAAAATCAGAGAAATAAATTGAGCATAAGGAGCATTAGGATAGGCTAGCTGCCCAAGCCCTACCATGAAGGTTATAACGGATATGATAACGGGAATTTTTTCGACAATATCATAGGTAGCAAAGTGTTTCTTTGCTCCAAAGCCAACATTATATCCATTTGTGGCTAACTCTTTTAATAAGGCATCTTTATTCAATACACATCAGCCCCTATCTCGTTTGTTTATATATGATTTATTAAATATATATTAACACCATTCCTAATTTCTGTCTCTTATTAGCTACCTATTGACAGGGTTCCTACCCTAGTCCGCAATAAAATCTCCATATTAGTAATCTATAAAAAGTAAAACTAAGTTTATCCCCCTTCATAATTTGTGAAAAATAAATTCGTAAATCTTTTCTTTTTTTGGTGAGAGACCTTCCAAACCCGAGATTTATTGTTCGAAGTGCTATATTAATAAAGAGAGAAGAAAAAAGGAGATAAATACATTACGTAAAAATAATTTGCATTTTCAAAATTTTTAGTTAATTCTGTTATATTATAAGTAAGATACCTTAGAAAGGAGCCAAAACCAATGGAATTAGCAAAAGGCTTATTTCCTTCATTACATACAATGGAGGACGCATCACAACGTTTTAATTCATTTCAATCAAGAGAGGAGCCAAAACCAATGGAATTAGCAAAAGGCTTATTTCCTTCATTACATACAATGGAGGACGCATCACAACGTTTTAATTCATTTCAATCAAGAGAGGAGTCACAACCTATGGGATTAGCGAAAGGCTTATTTCCTTCATTACATACAATGG
>NZ_NWUW01000026.1 GCF_002746455.1 Bacillus fungorum
CATTTCATACTTTTAAAAAAATCTCCACTCTTAGCCACGATTTTCTTATGAAATGGAAAAGCATATTTCATAAGAAAACCGAGTCTATATTGAGTTTTAAATTTTTGACAGGCTTTTTGTCTTACGCCAAGCCGACACCAAAAAGGAAGCTGTTAAGGCAGCCGACTTGCGTTACTAAGTGTAGCCTGTCAAACCGCCTAAAACCGAGGGGGATAATCCCCCACACCCCCTAGCCAACCTCCCCCAAAAAGTGAAGGACAATCCCAAACCCGAAAGAAAAAAGCAAGAAAAACCGAAAAAAATCAAAAGTTTTTACACAAGTTCTTACAAAAGTATTTACTTTTGTAAGAACTAATGATATAATTATAAATGTAAGGTAGTTAAACAAATTTAAATTTTAAGGAGTGCTTGAAAGTGCAAACAGTTTATGAGGTATTGAGAATTAAGCAAGAAAGAGTAGAAGTAAAAGGAATTAAGATTCCAAGAATCACAAGCTCCGAGATTGGAGCAAACATGGCTCGTCAATTTATTGGTGACGAAGATCGAGAAGTATTTTTTATTGCTTGCTTAAATACTCAATTAGAAGTTATGGCAGTACACAGGGTACATGTTGGAACATTACATTATAGTGTGGTTGCAATGAGGGATGTCTTCAAGACAGCTATCTTAAATAATAGTTATAGCATCATGGCTTTTCACAACCACCCAAGCAATAGCCCGTTCCCTTCTGATGCTGATTATGAATTAACAAAACAATTACTTGAATCAGGTTCAATATTAGGGATACCGCTACTTGACCACGTTATCGTAACTGAAAAAGGGCATTACTCATTCAAGGTAAATAGTGACCTATTTTAATTAAAAATAAGGATATACTTTTTATAAAGTATATCCTTATAAAATGTTTTATTTTTATATAAATAATAGAATGGGAGAAGGGATTTATAATGGAAATAAAAGATAATGATACATTAAAAAAAGAATTGTTAGATATGCCAATAGAAACCCAAATACAAGCACGTAATTTTATAAGAATTTTAAAAACGAAACACATGGATATGCTGAAGTTTAAGGAAATAAAGGAAAAAGAACGTGAAGCCTTTCGATTTTACCGCACAGGGTGTCGGATTAATCTGTCTCATATCTCATGTATTAAATGTGAAAATACGCCAAAACAAGCCGTTGGGAATTGTTATGAAGTGATCTATAAAAAGAAAAAAATTGGTTATGTAGCACAAGTTAAAGATGGCTGGTTATGTGTAGAAGATTTTTCTGACTTTACAAATTCTAATAAGGGAATTTTAGCAGACATGAGGAAAGTTGCTATTGATAAATTTATACAAAGACTTTTAAATGATTAGGATTAACAACTTATAATATGAAGTTTTGAAAATTGCTTTTTAGTAGTAATTTATTTATACTAAGGAAAGAAAGGTGCTTGAAATGTTTAATACATTGCATGTTATAGTTTTTTCCGCCTTTTTATTATTAGGTTGTGCGGTTTTATTAATAGTATCAGAATTAGAATGTGGGAAAAAACATGGTATTGTAATTCAAAATTGTGCGATACTACTTTTTATTTCTGGAATTGCTACGGCTTTTAGTTATTTAGCATCTAATATAGTGTTTGAATTTCTTACAAATGTAAATAATTAACGTAGAAGGGAGTGTTTATATTAATGAAAATGTATGTTGAATATGAAATGCCGGAGGAAACAATTATTATTCCAAAAGATGAAAAAGAAGAAAAAATTTTTATTGTGTAAAGTCCATTGTATATGGGCTTTTTTTATTTGTGTTTTTAGTTCTTACATTTGTATTTACTTTTGTAAGAACTAATGATA
Organism: Bacillus fungorum; assembly: GCF_002746455.1. Taxonomy (GTDB): domain Bacteria; phylum Bacillota; class Bacilli; order Bacillales; family Bacillaceae_G; genus Bacillus_A; species Bacillus_A fungorum. The sequence continues at coordinate 1,845 of NZ_NWUW01000026.1, forward strand.
TAATTTTAGATATAAGGTAGTTAAACAAATTTAAATTTTAAGGAGTGTTGAAAATGCACACTGTAGCTAAAAAACAAGTTAAGGTAAATTGTAAAAAGGTATCTATTTCAAAAATTGTAGATTTACAAAAAGTTAAGTATAAAGTCAAAGATCGTTATGAAAAATTAAATCGTTGGTTTGGTATTGAAGAATGTAAAAGTGACCAAATCATTTATTATGGAACATTTGCTTTAGGAATTATAATACCATTAAGTTCTTATATAATTGGTGGTATAGCTTACGGTTTTTAAGGAATATAAAATAAATTCAATATTATATGTAAAGCCCATTATCTCAAAAATAATGGGCTTTTTTTATTTGTAAACACATTAGTTCTTACATTTGTATTTACTTTTGTAAGAACTAATGTTATAATTATATATATCAGATAGTTAATAAATTTAAATTTTAGGGAGTGTTGAAAATGAAGTATTTTAAAAATGTTTCTACACTAGAGGAATTAAAAAAGGCATATAAGCGTTTGGCTAAAATTCATCATCCTGATTGTGGTGGCGAACATACTGAATTTATTGAAATGAAAAATGAATATGATTCATTACTTAAACAATTAAATAATGGACAAGAACAAGCTGACACATTTAGAAACATAATTGATGAAATTATCAAATATAACATCGAAATTGAAATTATAGGTACTTGGATATGGGTCACAGGAAACACTTACCCAATTCGAAAAGAACTAAATAAAGTAGGTTTTAAATATTCACGTAAGAAAAAAGCTTGGCATTTTCATGAGGGAGAATATAAAAAGAATCACAAGAAGCAATTTACTTTAGATGAAATTAGAGAAATGCACGAAGTTAAAAAAGTTAAAGTGAAAAAAGATATTCTAGCGATTAAAGGATAAAGGGCTTTAAGCCCTTTATTTTTTGATGTTAGGAAAGAAAACTTAATAAATATTATCAATAATGATTCAAAAAGGATTGTTAAAATAAAAAAAATAAGTTATAATGAAGTTACCTTAAAATTTTAAATTTAGTAGTTTAACTATCTACGGAATAAGCGGCTTATCAATTTGATAAGCCGCTTATTTTTTTTGTGTTTAAAAATCATTGTTTTTTGATAAGATTAAAAGGGTTGCTCTAACCATTTCTTTCTGAATATTCAATTTTGTAAACAATTTCTGTTTACTGTATAAATTTAGGTTGTATTATGGTAAAATCTACATATAGGAGGTGATACAAATTTCGCCTTTTATGTCAAAAAAAGAGATTAGCAGACTGGAGGGAGAACGTAGGCGTAGAAAGTTACAACTAAAGAAAGTTGCACATGATTTAGGTATGGTAAAACAGCAATTAAATGCAATTGAAAAAAATCGACGTACAGTCGATTCTAAATTAGCATTTAAAATTGCAGACTACTATTCAAAACCTGTTGAAGAATTATTTCAAGCAACTCGTTTTGAAGCACGATCTTGATCTTTGAAAAATGAATAGGAGTGAAGAAATGGTTGGAGCAGTTCGTAACAAAAAAGTTTTTTCTATTGTATTCACTATTGTAAGTGTTTTTACACTTATGTTCTCTATGATTTTTCCACAACATAAGGCAAGTGCAGAAGTATTAAATCATGAAAAGTATGACAATAAAGGTTGGGTATATTCAAAACATCTAAAATTCTTCCTTCAAACTGATTTAATTAAGTTGGCAGATGGAAGGATTGCTTATTGTTTAGATGAACGTTTAAGTTCTCCAAATGGTCATGACCTTGAACCAATTGGACGTTTAAGTGATGAAGCGTATCGAGTGATGGCATATGGATATCCTGAAAAACAACCTAATGAATTAGGCGCATCTAATTGGCAGGAAGCACATTTCGGTACTCAAATAGCATTATGGGTTGTTAATACAGATATTGACTATTCAGAATTACGTTTTGATAATCCACGTGTTAAAAGTGTAGTTGATCACATTTTAAATGATGTGAGAACAAAAGATACAACACAGGATTTCACGTTTGAAGTATCTCCAACTTCTAATGTTGCAAAAGTTGAAGGTGACTTTTACAAAGCAGGAGCGTTTAAAGTAACAACAAATGCAAAGGGAACATTTACACCACAAGCAATTAATGCACCAAATGGTACATATTTTGCAAATGCTAACGGTGAAAAGAAAACCACATTTAATAACGATGAAGAATTTTATGTTTACTTTGATAAAAACGCAGCTTCAGGCAACTTTAACATTAAAGTTACAGGTGATTTAGTTAAAACAGAAACAATGATATATAAATCACATGATGCAGGTGTACAAAATGCACTGTCTTTAGTTACAACAAAGCAAACACCAGTACAAGACAATCTAAGTGTTAACTGGATTTCAAAAGGTTCATTAGAATTAGAAAAAGTTAATGAAAATGGACAGAAATTAGCTGGGGCAAAGTTTGATGTAAAAAATGCAAAAGGTGAAACCGTTGCTACAATTACAACAGATGAAAACGGCTATGGCAAGGTAGATAATCTTGATCTAGGCGCATATACAATTGTTGAAACTGAAGCACCAAACGGTTATGTATTAGATGGTAAACCGCAAACAATAGAAGTTAAGAATGGAGAAATAGCCAAGATTCATGCTGTTAACAAACTATCAAAAGGTAGTATTGAAATTCATAAAGTGGACGATAATAAAAAGCCATTACAAGGCGTAGAGTTCACCGTATATAAAGATGATAAAGAAATTACAAAAGTAGTTACAGATGAAAATGGTATCGCTAGAGTAAATGATTTACCATTTGGTGAGTATTCATTTAAAGAAACTAAATCTTTAGATGGCTATATTGGTAGCAACGAAACTTATAAATTTGAAATCAAGGAAAATGGTACAGTTCAACAATTCACTGTTTCTAATAAATTGATTAAAGGTAGTATTGAAATTCATAAAGTGGACGACAATAAAAAGCCGTTACAAGGCGTAGAGTTCACTGTATATAAAGATGGTAAAGAAATTACAAAAGTAGTTACAGATGAAAATGGTATTGCTAGAGTAAATGATTTACCGTATGGCTCTTACACATTTAAAGAGACAAAAGGTTTAACAGGATATGAAGGTAGCAGTAAAACAGAAGCATTTGAAATTACAAAAGATGGTTCAAATCAAGTATTCAATGTAACTAATAAATTAATTAAAGGAAACATTGAGATTCATAAAGTAGGAGACAATAAGCAGCCGTTACAAGGCGTAGAGTTTACTATTTATGATAAAGACAATAAAGAAGTTGCAAAAGTAGTTACAGACAAAAACGGTATTGCTAAATCAGGTGATTTACCATACGGCTCTTACACATTCAAAGAGACAAAAGGTTTAACAGGATATGTAGTAAATACTGATACATTTGATTTTAAGATTGAACAAAATGGTTCAAATCAAGTATTCAATGTAACTAATAAATTAATTAGAGGGAACATTGAGATTCATAAAGTAGGAGACAGTAAGCAGCCATTAGAAGGTGTAGAGTTTACTATTTATGATAAGGACAATAAAGAAGTTACAAAAGTAGTTACAGACAAAAACGGTATTGCTAAATCAAGTGATTTACCATACGGCTCTTACTACTTTAAAGAAACAAAAGCAAAAACAGGTTATGTTGTTAATGATGCAAAAACAACATTTGATGTAAAAGAAAATGGTAAAACAATGAAATTTGATGTAGTAAATAAACTAATCAAAGGAAACATTGAAATTCATAAAGTAGGAGACAACAAAAAGCCATTAGAAGGTGTAGAGTTCACTATTTATGATCTAAGCGATAAAGAAATTACAAAAGTAGTTACAGACAAAAACGGTATTGCTAAATCAAGTGATTTACCATACGGCTCTTACTACTTTAAAGAAACAAAAGCAAAAACAGGTTATGTTGTTAATAGTACAAAAACAACATTCAGTGTAAAAGAAAACGGTAAAACAATGAAATTTGATGTAGTGAATAAACTAATCAAAGGAAACATTGAAATTCATAAAGTAGGAGACAACAAAAAGCCATTAGAAGGTGTAGAGTTCACTATTTATGATGAAAAAGGAAACGAATTAAAACAAGTAATCACAGACAAAAATGGTATCGCTAAAGTAGATAATTTACCATACGGTTCTTACAAATTTAAAGAGACAAAAGCAAAAACAGGTTATGTAATTAATAAACAGACATTTGATTTTGATATTAAAGAAAATGGTAAAACATTAAAATTCGATGTAACCAACAAATTAATTAAAGGCAGCATTGAAATTCATAAAGTAAATGAAGCTAATCAGCCATTAGAAGGTGTAGAATTTACTGTTTATGACCAAAATAATAAAGAAATCAAAAAAGTAGTTACAGATAAAGAAGGAAAAGCAAAAGTAGATAATCTTCTTTACGGTAAGTATTACTTCAAGGAATCAAAAACTATTGAAGGATATGTAATTAATCCTCAAAAATTTGAGTTTAGTATTGAAGAAGATGGAAAAGTGTTGCCATTTAACATTACTAACAATTTCATTAAAGGTAATATTAAACTTGTAAAAGTTGATTCTGAAAATAAGGATGTTAAATTAAAAGGCGCAGTTTTTGAATTGTTTGATACAACAAATGAAAAAATTGGAGAATATACAACTAATGAAAATGGTGAAATTACCGTTGAGGGTCTTGTATATGGGACATATAAATTTGTTGAAAAAGAAGCGCCAACAGGCTTTGTTTTAGATCAAAAAGAAATTGTTTTTGAAGTTAAAGAAGATGGTCAAGTAATTGAACTAGAAGCAACAAACAAAAAGATTACAGGTATACTTGAAATTGAAAAGGTTGATGTAGTAGACAGCAAACCACTTGCAAATACTAAATTCGAAATTTTCAATGAAAAGGGCGAAAAAGTTGTAGAAAAAGTTACAGATAAGAACGGAAAAGCAACATTTGAGAAATTACCTTTTGGTAAATATACATTTAAAGAAACAATTGCGCCTGAAGGTTATGTGATTGATGAAACAGTAGTACCATTTGAAATTTTAGAAGATGGTCAAATCATCAAACATAAAGTTACTAATGAAAAGATTACGGGTACACTTGAAATTATAAAAGTGGATGTAGTAGACAGTAAACCACTTCCAAACGCTAAATTCGTGATTTTCAATGAAAAAGGCGAAAAAGTTGTAGAAAAAGTTACAGATAAAAACGGAAAAGCAACATTTGAAAAGCTACCTTATGGAAAGTATACGTTTAAAGAAACGTTTGCTCCTGAAGGTTACTTAATTAATGAAACGGTAGTTCCGTTTGAGATTAAAGAAAATGGTGAGATCATTAAGCATACGGTAGCGGATGAAAGAATACCGACTCCTGAAAAACCAGAACAACCAAAACCTGAACAACCGAAAACAGAACAACCGAAAACAGAACAACCAAAACCTTTACCACAAACAGGTGGTCAAGAAGATAATACAGTAAAATATGCTGGTTTAGGTGCAGTAGCAACAGCCTTAATTGGTCTTGCTTATGTTTTAATTAGAAGAAGAAAAGAAAATTAACCCCCTCTTTAAATTTAAGAAGCGATATCACTAACAAGTGGTATCGCTTCTTTATTATCAAAATTGGTTTAATGTAAAGAAATGAATGTTAGCACAAACGATAAAGCGTGTTTGTGGCCAACATTCAAAAAGGAGAAGAAATGAAAAAAATTATCTTTTTAATTGTAGTATTGTTAATTGGTATAGGAATGTATTTGTATCCTGAATATGAAAAATTTGAAGTAGAAAAAGTGCAAAAAGAACATGTTAAAGAGTTATTAGAAGAAAAGCATCCTTTTGAGGAGCATATAAGTACCGTAGAAACCGATGCTAGTAATCTAAGACGAATTACATTTAATGAAGTTAAAAATGCTAAATTTACAAAGAAAAATGCCATAGGTAAGTTGTCTATTCCAAAGTTAAATTTTTCTATACCGATTTACGCCAATGCAACAGAAAAACATCTATTGATCGGAGCAGCCACTTTAAAAAGTAATCAAGTTTTTGGACAAGGAAATTATTTATTGGCAGGACATAATATGTCACGTAGTAGGGTTTTATTTAGTGATATTCCGAAATTAAAAGAAAATGATGTTGTAATAATCGAAGATAATTACAAACAATATATATACAAAATAAGAGAGAATAAAATAGTGTTACCAAATGCCGGTGAAGTTTTAGAGGAAGATGGCACTAATAAGTTAACTCTTATAACTTGTCTTTCAATTAAAGATAATTCAAAAAGGGTTGTAGTAGTTGGTAATTTAGAAGAAATTAAAGAGAAGTAGCATAAATCAATTATGCTACTTTTTTTATTTCACATTATATTGTTCTTACTTTTGTAAAAACGTTTGTATGAATTATTCTTACCTTTATATTTCCTTTAAACGGAGCGGTCAAGAAGTGGCGCATTGGCTGTATTACATAGGGTGGAGGCTCGTTGTAAAGGGCGTAGCGATAGCGAAGTACATTTTACCCTTTACAATGAGAATCCCTATGTTAGCCTATGTTGGCTAGCCAATTATTAAAGCGGAGTTTTTAATAACTTTCTAATTTATAAGAGATTGAAATGAGCAGCCACCTATCGGTAGGCCGCACATTAACAATAAAAGTGTAAATAAAAATAGCCATGTTTGATACATGGCTATTTAAATATTAAACTATTGATTATTTTTTACCAAATGCATTACCAAATGTACCCCTATTTATAGTGCTAGGATTAACTTTTCCAAACCCTGTTTTTTTACTACCAAATGCAGGTTTTTGTGTTTCTTCAGTAGTGTTTTGTGTTTGAGTATTTGCGGATTTTCTTGCAAACACAGATTCTTGCTTATTTTGACCAAATTTGTTTTGTACGCCTTTTGAAAATGGAGTAAAACCACCTTGTGGTATAAAAGAAATATCAATTTCTTCTTCATCTTCAGTTTTATCATCCAATTTTTCATGTAAATATTTTGCTTTAATAGATAATTCTCCAACTATTTCAGGAAGACTCATTCCACCAAAAATTGTATAGTTAACAGCATAATCGCTATTCCAAATTGGGTCACCAGTTTTACCGCTTAATTCTTTAATATTTTTGTAACCACTTAATACTTTGTTTATTTTATTTGTTGTTTCAACATCTTGGAAGAAATCAGCATCACTTGGATGTAATAAAATATTTGCAAATGATTTTGCTGAATTGAATTTATGTTTACAAGTTAAATAACTGTTCTCTAATGACTTTTCAATAGCACTTTCCAATTCTTTAAGATCTTGTTTTTTAATTCTTGCTTTCCCAATTGTTAAAAATCTTCCGTATTTAGTAAATAATTTTTGGAAATCAGATGCATCGTAACTAACTAAGTTAGAACCAAAATTAGCTGGAATTATATTGATTTCATGAATTAAGCTTGCTACATAGTCATTTGATGTTTGTTGCCAATTCATATGAGTATCTTTAAATTCTTTAGAACCCTTTTGTTGTCTAACTATTTTTTCCATTTGAGGGTTGTAACAAAGAATTACATTTGATAAAGGTTTAGTATCAGTAGCTGTATAAGCAGTATTTTGTACTTTAATAAATTCATTAATTTCACTAATTAATAATAAAGCATTGTTTAATTCTTCAGGATTATCGTCAGGTAATGAAATCATCATAGAAACTGGTACTGGGAAAAAATCATCTCTAATTAATTGTAATACTAAAGAACCAAAGCCTGTTCCTACGCCACCACCAGCGCCTAAATCAACTAAGATATGGTCAATAATCAATTGTCCATCATCATCAGTAAATTTACGTGAGATAGCGTTAATAAGCTTATTCATTTGTTCTTCAGCATTTTTATTTTCTTCAGGATTAAAAGTTTCAAGTACAACGCTAGGAGTACGAGCAGCCCCTTGTAATCCATCAAAATGAATACGATCTTCTTTAGCGATATTTTCCAAATAGTACATATCTGTAGCGCTTAAATTTAATGCTAATGTTGGGTAACATGGTGTGCCATCTGAAAATTTGTAACCAGCAAAAATGTCAGCAACTTTGTTTCCTTTTTGTCCAGCACCAATTACTCCAAATCGAATTGCTACATTATTAATTTCATGATTCCCATACATAAATTCTAATTCGTTGCTATTTGTTAACATATTAATACACCCCTATTTTAATTTTTAATTTTTGCTATTTAATAAGAAGAAATTAGTTTAGTTTTCTTGGTGTGATTCCATTACAAGTTCTAATACTCTAAAGCCTAAAGTAGATAAAACATAAAATGAACGTTTGTAATGTGAACTTATTGAATCATCAATTTCTAATAATCCGCAAAAATACATCATGTCTACGTAATATCCACAAATTTGTTTTGGAATATCGTTTTCTGTAGAGATATTCATTTTGTTCATTGAACGTAATGAAAATCCTTCTTGACCTTCAGTTTTATTAATGAAGCTTTTTAAAATATCAATGCAGCGTGGTTCTAGTTGGATTCGTTCAGCAATAATTTCCGCAAAAACATCTTGGCATTGATCTAACATTTCATTATTCATGGTAAGCCCTTCTTTCTTAACTGTATATAAAATTTAATTTTATTTACTGTTTCCTTAATTGGTTGATTTAATAATAACATTTGTAAGAACTAATGTCAATACTTTTGTAAAAATTGTTTTTACTTTTGTAATTACTTTTGTTCTTACAATGAAATTGTAGCATATAAATATTGATAAATCAACGTTTATTTGTTCTTACATTTGTTTTTACTTTTGTAATTATTTTTAGCTTTATAGTTTTGTATTTATATTTTTTAAGAGATTTATTTAAAAATTATCAAATGGAAGGTTAGTATATATATAGGAAACAGTAGGACATTAGGAGATAAAATGGAGTGTTTGGAAAAGAAATCCTTTACGAATCTATAAAAAACATGTACTATGAGTATATAAATCTTAAAAACATAAAAAAAGCGCCACATAATGTGACGCTTTCCGATCAAGCTAGACCCCCATCTAACTTGAAAATGCAGGTTAATGTTGCTACCAACAACATTAACTACTAATTAACTTTTGTCATGAGTTAATAATAACAATTATATAAAATACTTTCAAGTAGTTTAAAGAAATATTTTACTACTTTTTGTGACATTTTTAAAGTATTTTATACAAATTTTTGCATTTTTAAGACCATTTCGGGCGTTTTAGCTTGGAATGGTCTTTTTTGTGCTGTTAGGAGGTAGTTAAATGCAAGCTATTAACTTACCTCAAAGGTACAAGAAAGCCTTTGAGGAAGCGAAAAGGAAGGGTTTTAACTTAATTAGAATGACAGCCCAGGAGCGTAAGGCTTATGAATGGTACAAACGAGAGGTAAGGTTACACAATGAACACCATAAAACAAAGAAAACAGTTAAAAACACAAGAAAACAAGCGGATTTCTCAAGGAAATCAGGAAAAGTAGTCACAAAAACGCTCGATAAAGACGAATTAAAAGAATTATTGGATTCACAGAATAACAAATTAAATAAAAGTAACATGACGAACGCCCGTACTCGTCAATAAAAAAGCGGTCAGGTTGGAGGGTTGCCAATGCATAAAAAACCCCTTGTCGGTCTAGTGATCTCTAACATTAGGCAGGCAATCGAGTATTTTGTGTGTTTTTTCTATTGGAAAAGAAAGTGCGAATAGCGCAGAAAGCCAAAAATAAAAATGCAAGGGTTGGATGTCATGATTGCGAAAGCAAGGGACTACAAGATGAATCGACTGTATTTTATATGGTTGAGGAAGTACAAGGGCGTGATGAGTATTTAAACGCTTGTAGAAGCGACACAGCTTACTCTTTAGAGTCTATGAAGGTCAGAACCTCGGCATGAAGCTAGAGCCTTCTAGAAACAGAGTTTTTCTAGCATTTTGCTAGGGGGAACTCTGTCTAATCCAATCGACCTTCCTAACAAGCCGCTAGATATTGAAAACCTTTTTCGAAAAGTCAAGAGAAAGTTGAAGAATTTAAAAGAAAAAATAAATATATTAATAAAATAAGAGTTATTTGTAAAACCTTTCGAAATACTTTCTTATTAAAAGTAAAGAAAGTAATTATAAAGAACTTCATCTAAAGAAAATGGATTAATAAAATTGATGATAAGTTTGTGAAATTAGGGGATTATTGAAGTGGGATTTGAGGGGGAGATTTCGAGTTTCTTCTATATAAAGGATTTACTTTTTGTTCTAGAATTTTTGTTTTTATTCTAAATAAGGGAATTATAATTAAATGTAGAAGTATGGGAATTATAGAAAGTGATCGGAGACTACATTTAAAGTTGGAGGGGGATTTTTTATTTAGTTTGAATATGTAAACATATTTATATTTAAATTATTTAATAATTCCTAATATGGTTACTATTTCATTTATTTAGAAAAGTTTGCTAAAAAGTATTGACTAAATTTGGATACATGGTAAAATTAGGGTACAGTATAAAACAGGTATAAAACTAGTATAATTTGAGTATAAAAGTAGTATAAAAGTAGTATAGTCGTTATACTTTCCAGCCGCACTCCCACACTTGAATAAACGTTGATGTGACGGGGCTTCATTTATCGTTTTTGGGGTTCTGACGAACGCCCAAACATTCAAACCACCCTCTCTCAACGTACCTTATGAGATAGGGTGGTTTGAATGACACTCTAAATGAAGCCCCTATATAAAAGAATCTAGTGTGGGAGTGCGGCTGGAGGATAGTGTAAGAATGTAGTAAGTGATAGAAGAAAAGAACAAAGATAAGAAAGAAAGGAGAAGATCAAGAGAAAGAAAAGAAAAAGAAGAAAGATAAAAGAATAAAAGAAAGAAAAGATAAAAGAAAAAGAAAAGGGAAAGAGCAAAGAAAAAAGACAGAAGATAAAGAAAAAAGAAAAAGAATAAAAGAAAGAACAAGATAAAGAAAAAAGATGAAAGAAGGGAGAGAGGAAGAAAGAAAGATTGTGAAAAAGTTAGTGTAGTGTTAGAAAGGAGGGAGAGAAAATGAAGCCAGTAAAGAGTAAGAAAGCTGGTGGAATTGAAATGTAAAGATAATATTGGAAATGTAATAAAATGTAAAATAAATTATATAAAAATAATAACAGGAAGGAAAGTGAATGTTAGTTAAAAATGAAAAGTGCAAAAGAAATGTAGTTATTAAATCAGAATTGTTGAAACAAGTTATATATGTGATGGGGAAAATAAATTAAACTAAGGAGAGTGAAAAATGAAAAGGAAGTGAAAAAATGCATGTTTTAAGTCCTAAACAAAATTTGTTGTTGGACACCGTTAGCAAATTTGGAATTATTAGCGGTAAACAGATTTTGCAATATTTAAAAGGTGAACTGATTAAGCCAACTTTATACAAAGTAAAAAATCAGTTAATGGCAATGGGTTTGATCGGAACGGAAAAAGTCGGATTAGACACAGTATTTTATATTACAGAAAAGGGGGCGAGTTATACAGGCGATTATACAATAGGTTATACGTCATTTCCTGTAACAACTTTAAAGCATGATTTATTGGTGAATGAATGTATTTTAACTTACTTGGAGGTAGGTGAAAAAAATCCACATATAACCAATATTGAATTTGTTTCAGATAAAACTCTTCTAAAGCAAGAATTAGAAGAAGCAATTTTTTTGAGTAAGCAAGATGAAGATAAAATGGTGAAGAAAAATTCAGTGCGTTTGCGAAATCGTATTCCGGATTTTGTATTAATCACTACTCTTAATGCAAACGGTCAAGAAATAAGACGATATAATGCTTTTGAAGTTGAACTTCACGCTAAGAGTAAAATCAGATATAAAGATAAATTTCTACATTACAAGCAATTAATCAAGCAAGAAAAGAGATATCACAATGTTACATACATCGTACCTGACAAAATCGTATACAACGCAATTGCTAGGGCTTCAACTGATACATTAACAATGAATGAAGATATCACCTTGAAAATGTTAAAAGAGGTGATAAAAATTGAACAATGACAAACCAATAAATAAAGATAAAGATAATGAAACGTGGGAGCAGCTAAGTATAATACTTGGAATTGCTGTTGGTATCACGTTAGTATTACCACCCATTATAATGGCAATCTTGCTTTTTATAATTCTTAGACCTTTATGTGTAAAAAAGAAAGTTGTTTCTAAAATTGTCAGTTTTATAGGAATATTGCTAACAATTATCTTTTTCTCCACGTTCCCTTATATCGAGTATTTTGGATATTTACATTACATCCCAATAAATGTTGAAAAGTGGAAAAGTTTTTCAATTTCTTACAAAAGTATGTTATTGTATTTCGGGTTGGGTTTAATTTTAATTTATCCAATGGAGCGTTTACTCGAATATTATCGTTCTAAGATTGTTAAATCAAAAGAACATGAAATGAATGAAAAAAGAAGCACAGAAAAGTACAAGAAAACTGAAAAAAATCGTTTAGAGATTAATAACAAGCTACAAACAAAGTGGAGAGAAAAGCCAGTTAAACAAGATGAAGCTGTATTTTTAGGAATTGATGAATTTGGGAATCCGTACTATATGGGTGATTCAGAATTGAACCGTCATGCATTAGCTGTTGCAACAACGGGTGGTGGTAAAACAACATTATTTTACGCTTTAATGGAAAAATCATTAAGAAAAGGTGAACCATTCATTTTCGTAGATGGTAAAGGTGATCCAGCTACAATAAGTGAAGTTCAAGCAATATGTGACAGGTACAATGTAAAATTGCATGTCTTTAGCGATAAACTGGATACTTCTTATAATGCGATTAAATATGGGAATAAGACATCTATAAAAGATAAATTAATGAATATTTTAGATTGGTCAGAACAATTTTATGCAAATAAATCTGAAAATCTTTTGCAAAATGTTGTTTCGTTTATAGATGATTATGAATTACCTAGAGATTTGCCTACTGTCGCAAAATTTTTAAACCCTGACAGAATTAAAGAGATTTTAGATCAAGATGTTGTTACAACATATATAGAAGTTGAAAATGAAGTTGAAGTTGAGGTTGAAAAAGAAGTTGAGGTTGAAGTTTTTGAAGATGAAACAGAAACTTCAGTAGAGGAAAAACCAGTTGAAGTTGATTTAAACAATTTTGATATTAATGATTTAGTTAATTTTTCAGTAGATGAAACACCAAAAGAAGAACCAAAAGTAAAACTCGAAAAAGAAGAACGAAAGCCTAAATTAGTAAAACAAATAAAAAAGGTAATGGAAAAACAAGTAGTAATAGAAAAAGTTCCAAAAGAAGAACCTTCAGAAAGAGCAAAAAAATATCAAGAAATCTTTTTCGAACGAATGCAAGAAGGAGCAGCCTTTGAAGGTATTGAAGGTTTACAACTTCAAATTTACACACTACTTGATAGTGAAATTGGTCATTTGTTTGAAGAAAGGGAAAACGGCATTGATCTTAGTAAGATTACAGAAAATAAAGAAGCTGTTTTATTCTCATTAGATGGAAATATATACAATAAATTCATCAATATTATGGCTAGATTGGTAATTGCAGATGTGAAAACATTAGCTTCTATTCGTGGAAGAAGAAAAGATAAGGTTTTAGCTGTATTTGATGAATTTAGCGCATATGGAACACCTGATGTTGTAGACAACATTAATAAATCACGTTCAGCAGGTTTTGAATGTGTTATCGGAACTCAAACATTAGCAGATATTGAAAAAGTGCAAAAAGGATTAGTTGACCAAATTATAGGTAATACAAACACATATTTCTTTGGTCTTGCGAATGATGATTATACAATCGAGAAAATGTCTAATACATTAGGAACTTATGAAGATAACGATGTAACATATCAAACTGAACAATCAGGTGGCGGTTTTAAACGAATTGATATGAAAAGTGAAAAAGGTACAGTTCGTCAAGTTAATAAGTTTCAAGTTAAACCGCAAACATTACGTGAATTTAGTATCGGTCAATTTGCAGTATGGCGTAAAGCAGCTAAAGAAAATAGACCAGCGGATATTGTTTACATGAGAAACACACTTGAAGGAGTTGAAACAGATGGGTTTGAAAAAAAAGGAGACAGAGGACGAAGTAAAAAAAGAATCTTTTCGAGAAATGCTTAAAAAAAAGCTTGAACCAAAAGAAAAACGGAAAAAACAAGAATTCAGACATGTCCCTCTTTCGAGAGAAAAGTGGAGAAGGGTTACAAGTATCACTTTAACGGGGGCTATCGCAACGAGTTTCTTCTTCAATGTTTATTACTTCAATAAGTATCAAAAAATTAGAAATGATGTAAAAAAGGCAAATGAAACGCTAGAACAATCCATTAAAGATAAACAAAAAGATGACTTGTTAGTTCAAAATGGAGCAGTTGTTTTTAGTCAGAAATTCTTGAAGGACTATATCAATATTGCAAGTGGGAAAGAAAATCGTGAAAAACGAGTAGCAAATTTACATTCATACTTTGTTGAAGATTATAACCTTCAAAAAGTTGAAGATTACAAAGAATTTGCTGGTGAGAGGAAGATCGGTAACGTTGCTTACATTCAAAAAGAAAGAATCAGTGACAAGAAAGCAAATTATCATTTCCTAGTCGATTACACCATTATTACCAACGGCAAAGAAAAAGTGAAAGAGAAAGTAAAAGAAAAAGTTGTAGAAAATGGTCAAGAGGTTGAAAAGGAAGTTGAAAAAGAAGTTGAAAAGGATGTACCAAAAGAAGTACATCGCTTAAATGAAGTGATTGTTCCAATTACTACAAATGGAGAAGGATATGCAGTAATTGATATTCCAACATTTAAAGACAGAAAATTAGAGGATGCAATCAAATACAAGGAAAAAGAGGACTTCCAATTTACTTCAACTCCAACCGCTGATGAAAATAAAAAGATAGATGAATTTTTAAATGATTACTTTAAGGCATTTACTGAAAATATCGACCAAGTAAAATATCTATCTAACGATACAAAGACACTAAAAGATTACAAATTTGGTAAAATAGAAAACAAGAAAGTGGCAAAAAAAGACAATAAATTTATGGCTGAATTAACAGTCCTCTTTACAGAAAAAGAAACAGGCTTACCAATCTCACAAAATCTTAATATTGAATTTGAAAAAGTAAATGGAGATTTCCATATTACGAGTGTTAAATAGTTAATCAGATGCAGCCACCTAACGGTAGGCCGCATCAAACACCGAATTGCAGAAACCCATTGTAAAAAGCAATGGTTTCAATATAAAAACATTTAAGGAGTGAAGTGTAATGAACTTCAATTTGCAATCAATAACGACTAACATTATTTCACAGATTGCTTTCGTTATCTTACTAATCATGGCTGTTCGTGCAATTGTTGCTTATGTCCGTCAGGATTGGGGCGCATTCATGTCTCAGTTAGTTTTAGGTCTTGCTTGCTTAGTTGTAGTTTACTTTGGACCACAACTTTCTAACCTTGCAAAATCAATGGGTCAAGCAATCTTCGGGTGATTGGATATGAATAATTTCAATTACACCAAATTCTTTAAGTATCCGATAAAAATTTATCGGATACACAAACTAGAGTTTGCGAACGGAATTGAATTAAGGAAATTGCTGTTTGGTACAGCAATTTTCTTAATCACCGTCGCACTACTGTTTTATATAGCGCTTGTAGGTGGGAAACCAGCAGTTAGTTTCCTTTTAGATAACTGGATAAAAATTGTAGTATTAGTTCCAGCAACTTCAATTTTCATAGCATTCTCTTTTAAATACGATAATAAACCGATAAATAAATTCTTTATTGACCGTTATCGTTTTTATAGAAATAGAAATAAAGTTATTGAGAATTTTAGAGTTGTAAATGACTCTCAATATAGAAAACCATTAAAATATGAAGCTTACCATAAAAAGGAGAAAGGGGAGTGACATATGGGGGCAACATTGTTAGAGTATCCAATTCAAACAACTGAAGGAAACATCGTTTTTAATAAAAAAAATGGTGTTTGGGGTTATTACAAAATGGATATGTCAAATTTACCGTTAAATGATACACATGCATTTAAACGATATATACGCAAAACGGTTGCTTTTTTTGAACAAAATGAATATGCATTTGACATTAAGATCATTCCAAAAAATTATGATTTTGATTACTTCACAAAAAAAGTAACGAATGACTTAGTAAAAGGTGAATTTAAAGAAGAAGGTATTGCATATTACAATCGTGCCAATATGATTATGAAAGACGAATTGTCACTTTATGATTATGAAATTTATTTCGGAGTACATCTTAACAAATTTGCATATGAAGTACCTAACGATGTAGCTGGATTCTTTAAAGTTTTAAAGAATCGTATTGTAGAAGATATTACAAGATTTTATACAAGAGAAACAAACTATGAAACAGATTTTAAATTTTATAAGCGTAAAGAAGAAGATATGTTTCAGGCTTTATCACATTATAAAAAAATCTCGAAAGCGACAGAAAAAGATATAGAAAAAATTATCTATTATCAATTCCACCGTAACGAGATTTTAGAAGAGATCCCTCAAAAAGTAGTTAACTTGTGTGAAGGAGTTGTGAAAAATCATGCTGGATATCTCACTATCGAGCATGAAGATTCAACAGACTATATCACCATTATGCCGTATGTACTTACCCCTTACAACATCGGAAGTTACAAGTTTATATTAGACTTAATCGAATATGTTGATTTTCCGATTGAGTTTAACATTAAATTTAACTTCAAGTCACAACAAACAAACGTAAAAAAAATCAGGCAATTAAAGAAACGGTTCAGACATTTTAATGATGAAATGCAGCAAGGTGATGTAGACGAAGATAGCGTAATCGAAAATGCTCATGAAAGACTAACACTATTGCTAGATGAAACGAAAAATGGAAAGAAAGAATTAATGTATTGTAATTTAACCCTTGTCTTATTCGATAAGACAAAAGAAGGTTTAGAACGAAAAGTTAAAGAAATACAGCAATTTTATAAAGGTACAGACTTTGAAATTGCTAGACCGAAAGTGGATCAACTTTCATTATTTAACTCTTTAATTCCAGCAAGTTATGCTGATAGTAATTTTTATGAACAAGTAATTGATACATCTTTATTAGCAACATCATCTTTTGATATATCTAATAAAATTGGCAACAATTTTGGAATGTATTTAGGAAAAGTTGTAACTAACTATGAATTACTGGATGTAACACAAGCTAAAAATATTCGAAATAACATAGTAATCTTTAACCCACTGATTACAAAAAGGGCTTTAAAGGGTACGGTTCATACAAATGGTAATGTATTAGTAACGGGACCGCCCGGCTCAGGTAAAAGTATGTTAGTTAAATCATTATTTACATGGTCAACATTCTTTGGGGCAAAGATTTTATACATTGACCCAAAAAATGAATATAAAAAATTCTTCGAAGCAGCCGTTAAGAAATATCCAACTAAAGAATTTAAATCAATGTACGAGAAAATGAACTTTATTGAATTATCAAGTACAGGAGATAACATAGGGGCATTTGACCCATTAATTTTCTTAAAAGGTGATGAAGCAATTGAAACAGCTTCAATCATTTTAGAGACATTAGGAAAAGTGGACAGTCGAAATAAAAGAGAAAGTGTTACGATTTTCGAAAGTATCCAATATGTAATGAAAAATGAAGTTAAACCAACTTTAACTAAAGTTCTAGAAAAAATTAAAGAGAAAGAACCTGAATTGGGTAAATTCATCGAGAAATACAACATTGGATACGGAAAAATGTTGTTTGGTAATGATGATAGTAAAACATTGGATTTCGAAAGACAGGTTAATATTTTAGGGATTCAAGGTTTACAATTACCTCAATTTGAAAAGACATTAGATGAAATGAACCAAGCGGAAGTTATTGGTGTATCCATCATGGTTTCTTTATCAAAATACGTTAACATCTTCTCCACTAAGAAAGATGAAGAAGCAATGATTATCTTTGATGAAGCATGGGTGCTAAAAAAATCTAAGAATGGTGAAGCACTTATTGATAGTATGCTTCGTACAGGGCGTTCGCTTGAAACAGATATTGTTCTTATTACACAAGCATTTGATGATTTTAATGCAAATGCTCTGAAAGAGTTAATTGGTTGTAAATTTGCATTTAGACCGAAAACAGAAAGCTCAATCGCAGATATATTGGAGTTCTTCGATATGGAAGTAAACGATGGAAATATAGACCTCGTTAAAAACTTAGTTAGTGGGGTTTGTTTATTCCAAGATTATAAAGGACGAAATCAGGTTGTTGCTCACGAAGTCTTATTTGATGAATGGTTTGAAGCATTTAAGACAACTAAGAAAGACAGTGAAGCAGTTGGGCTGGAAGAAAGCATGTTAGCTTAAAGGGAGTGAAGACATGAGGAAGCTTTTCACAGTCACTATGTTAGCGGTTAGTACCATTGGATTACTAACCGCTTGTGGAAATGAAGATATGGAACTTTATAACAAAGCAAAAACAGCAATTGAAGATCGCTATGAAAATACTAAATTTCAAAAGTTTGAAATTTGTAAGACTGAAGACAAAGATTATTTAACAGTAAAGGCGACTGATGAAAAAGCGACAGAAAAATATATATACATCATTTCAAAAAATGAAACAAGAATGGCTACAAGCAGTCCCCTTTTTAAAACCGAAAAAAGTTGTAAAGTTCTAAAGAACTAAAAGGGGGAAACCTAAATTGAAGTGGAAAAAAATGATATTGGCTTGTATGGTTTGCGTGATTGCATTATTTACAATCACTACAACGTACAATGTTGCATTTGCCGAAAATGAACAGCCCGAAACAATATCACCAACAATTGTTAAAGAAGGAAATGTAATAAGAGAATCACAAAAATATCCTGATGTACAATACAAACCAATGACTTATATCAATGAAAAATGGTATTGGAACACTAATGAAGTCTTAGAAAATTTAAAAGCAGCATGGAAAGAAATTACTTGGTTTGCTAATTTTCTAATTGCAAAAGTAGGTTGTGAAATTGTGTTTAACCTATTTAGCTTAGACATTGTAGATAAGACTTCTGAAGCAGTTGGCGGGATTATGGGAGAAACAGCAAAAGCTGTTACAGGTGATTTATTACTATTCTTCTTAGCTTTAACAGGTGGATATATTGCAATTCGTGCTTATGTTCAACAAAATTGGAGCGAGTTTTTAAAAATCCTTACAAAAACACTTATTAGTATGTCGTTACTGTATTCATTGTTTGGAAATGCTCAAACATATGTAACTTTCGGTAATGATTTATCGAAATACATTGAAAATGCAGCATTAAAAATTAATCCTTCCCTTACAGCTTCACAACAAAATGAATACAATGAATCCAAAACAGGGGATACATTAAAAAGCAATGAAATTGGAGCGAGAATTGAAAATAAAGTGTTTGCAGGTATGATTTATAAACCGTTTTTACACTTAAATTATGGTACAACCGATGAAGCAGCAATCACAAAAGATGATAAAGATCGTATCACAAATTATTTACAAGCTAATGAATTTAGTGAGAAAGGTCTTGAAAAACGAAAAGACATTGTAAAAGAAGAATATGAGAAAAAAGGTAATTCTTCAATTCTTGCAAATAACATTCCATCACAAATGGGAAGTTTGACAGTAGCAGCACTTACAAATTTAATACAAATTGCAGTTTATTTTATCCTAGCTTTAGTTCGTATCGTATTACAGTTAGCGTTTATTGTATTGTTAATTGGTTTACCATTAGTTCTAGTTTTCAGCTTATTCCCAGCACTTGAAAATATGGTGTATGGATATATTAAAGCAATATTTAGTGTTATCACATTTAAGGCACTAACGGTTTTTGTAGTATTAATTGCAGTTTCTTTCTTATCCATCGGATACGATATCACGAATGCAAGTGATAAAACAGAAAATCGAGTGTTTACTCAATTAGTAATCACAGTAGCAACAATTGCACTTTGGTTTAAACGTGATTTCATTGTGAATGCAATAAATGGTCAACATCACCGCATTTTAGAAAGTGCTTCAAATTCAGTTAATGGTGTAGGAAATAAACTAGCTAATACAGGAAAGTCAGCAATGAGACACGCAAGACATAAAGAAACATTAAATGCTATTCGTGAAAAACAAGAAGGCGCTGGAAATGGTGCTGGAAAAGATGGAAAATCATCAACACCAAGTACAGGTTCAAAACTTTGGGATAAATTTTCTGAAGGTCATGGAAAAGATAGTGATAGTCGAAGCCCTGAAGCAGAAGCAGCCGCAACAAAAGAAGATGCACATGAAGCAAAAACAGAAGCTGATGCAGAAAAAGTATCAGGCGCTCGTACACCAAATTTAGAAAAAGATTCAACAGAACAACCAAAAGATACAAACCATCATACTGATAATGATGCAGAAAAAGTATCAAGTGCTCGTACACCACAAGTTGTAGCTGGGCATCAAACAGCAGGAGAGCCAACAAAAGAAGCACATCAAGACAAACATGCTACGCATGATGGCGGTACAAGTGAAAATAGAAGTCCAAGAGTTGCAAGTGAACAAGTAAGTGCTGAAGGATCAGCAGGAAAAACAGAACAAGGTAAACATATACCAACAGTTGTTCCAATGGCTGGTAGCACAAAACGTAATAGTCATTCAAGAAATCCAAATGTAGCAAAACGTAATGCTAGAACACAGGAACAACAAGGAAATAAACGTGTACAACAAGGAAGACGAGTAAGTGGACAGCGTGTAGCTTCTCAAAATGTAGGTTCAGCACAACCAAATCAAACTGTTCGTCCGTTACCAACAGGTGAAAAGCAACAAGGCGCAGTTTCATATAGAAGAAATGAACATTCTCAAAATACAGCAGGACAAAATACAGTAGGGCAAAACACAACTGTTCCAAACAGAAGCGCTTTAACTACAAGACCAGTAGTTGCGGCTCATATGCCAAACCGTCAAAACAAAGTTGAAGCACCAAGACAAAATGTAAGTTCAGCAGGAAGACGAGTAAGTGGTCAACGAAATGTACCAGCAGGAACAGTACAAACAAGTGGAAGACGAGTAAGTGGTCAACAACGAGTAGTAAATGCACCAACAGGTACACCATCACCAAGAACAGAAGCACCAAGAAGAAATGTAAGCCAATCAACAGGAAGACAAGTAAGCGGTCAACAACGAGTAGTGAATACGCCAGCAGGAACAGTACCATCACCAAGAACAGAAACAAGAAGACAGAATGTAAGTCAATCAGCAGGAAGACGAGTAAGTGGTCAACAACGAGCAGTAAATACGCCAGTAAGAAATAATACAACGGCTCAAAGATCAGTTGTTCCAAAACAAATGACTAGAATGCATTCATCACCTGTTAAAGTACAATCAAGACCGCAAGTTGCACCAACAAATACAGTTCAATCTAAACCTGTATCAGACTTTGCACCAACTCAAAAAGCAAAAAATAACAATATTAGACCACCAAAAATGAGTAGCAGTACAAAGGTATCTGAAGTTATGCCAACTTTACAACAAGAATTAAAACAAGAAAAAATTAAAGAAAGTGTTGTAGAAAAAAGCATTAGAAAAAATAGAGAAAAGCAGGGTGAACATGTATGAGTCAAATGAACACCGTTGTTAAATTAAAAACCATGAAGCTTAAACTTATAGTGATTGGGGGCATAGGGCTAATCCTAGCCCCTATTTTTTTAATAGGAATGCTCATGGGGTCTTTTGCTCCTTCAAAGGATAATGCTACTTCAGGAAGTGGCGCAATTGGTGGAAGTATAGGAATGGCGCAAGTTTCAGCAGATGTTTTAAAATGGCGACCTTTAGTGGAAAAACATGCAGCCGAGTTTGGAATGACCCCTTATGTTGATTTAATTTTAGCTTTAATACAACAGGAATCAGGCGGAACTCTTATAGATGTCATGCAAAGTGCGGAAGGGGCATTTAATACAAAATATCCTCATATACCAAATGGCATTCCAGATTCAGATTATAGTATATGGTGTGGTGTACAAGAATTAAAACATTCATTAGAAATAGCAGGAGTTCAATCTCCTAATGATATAGAAAAAATAAAATTGGCATTACAGGCATATAACATGGGACCGGGCTTTGTAAAATATGTAAATGAAAATGGTGGAGCATATTCAGTTGATTTAGCAAAAAGTTTCGCTTTAAAACATGCTAATGGACGTACTCAATGCGGATTCCGTTCCCCATATTGCTATGGCGACTTTACCTATGTTGAAAAAGTTTTGAAAAATTTGGTAATTGTTCAAAACCCAACGGGTGTTACAGATGGAAAAGGAACAAGTATTGCAAATCAAAAGTTCAACGAAATTATGGCACTAGTTACCCCATATGACGGTTATCCGTATGTTTGGGCTGGACGTGCGCCACCTAATTTTGATTGTTCAGGTTTAATTGAATGGAGTTACAATAAACTAGGCATTCGAATTAGTGGAACAGCAGAAGATATGTATAATCAAACAGTTCCAGTCGATAACCCAGCACCAGGGGATTTAGTTTTCTTTGAAGGGACTTATAAACCTGGGATTTCGCACATTGGTATCTATATAGGAAATAATCAAATGTTTAATGCGGGTGGTACACATTTACATTATGCTAGTTTAGATAAACCATATTGGAAAGAACATTTTGCAGGAATCAGACGTTTACCATTTTAAAAAATGAGGTGTTTAACATGGGAATGAATATTAAATCAACAATTGCTACTGTTGTAGCTTTAGCGGTATTTGTTGGATTAGCTTCATACAGCTTCACGAGTCATCGTGAAGCTGGTGAGTTAAAAAAAGAAATTACACAAGTAAAAAAAATCAATGAAGAAAGTAAACAAAGAATTAAAGATTTAGAGAAGCAAAATAAAGAGATTAATTATAAACTTCACTATGCTAATAGCAATACACAAGATCAAACTAAAAAAGCAGCGATTGAATTTTTACAAGCCTTTTTCACTTATGATACTTCAAAGAGTGAGAGAGGTTGGACAAAAGTAAAAAACTTTACTACTGAAAACGGATTAAACAGTATTAAACCAGCAGGAGAAGAACCAAATTCAATTACACCAACTGAAAAAGATAAAACAATCATTATGAAATATAAAGATGCAGATGTTTATATAAACGGTGTGATTGATAATCCTGATAAAGCGAATGTATTCACAATTGTTAAATATACAACTACTATTAATGACACAACAAGTGATGGAGAAATGACTTTTAAATTAGACTTAGTTAAACAAAATGGAAAATGGTTAGTTGATAAAGTTGTGCCAGCATCATCACAGGAGCGATAAAATGAAAAAATTTCTTTTGTTATTATTTACCGCAGTTTTATTAGTAAGTTGTTCGCAAGCAAAAGCTACAAATAAAGACAATATAGTTACAAAAGAAGATTATCAAAATGCAATTAAAGGATTACAACAAGAGCCAGCTAAAGTTGTACATGTACGTGACGGAGACACAATAGATGTAGTTACAAAGGATAATAAGCAACATGCAATTCGCATGTTGCTTTTAGACACACCAGAAAGCGTTAAGAAAGACGTTCCAGTTATGCCCTATGGTAAAGAGTCTAGTGATTTTACAAAGCGCCTATTGGAAAATAAGGACGTTACAATCGTATATGATAAGGGACAAAAAGAAGACCCTTATAAAAGATTACTAGCTTATGTATTTATAGATGGTGAATGTGTTGAAGGAAAAATTATTAGAAATGGTTATGGTATTGTTAGGTACATTAACAAACCAAATACAACCTTATTACCATTACTTCAAAAGGAGCAAGAACAAGCTAAAAAAGAAAAAATTAATGTTTGGAGTAAAGAAGGTTATGTGACAAATAAAGGATATAATACAAAACAAAGGTGATAAAAAGTATTGGCACAAACGAAGATCATGTTTGTGGCCAATGCTTTTTAATTTAGAAAGGAAGTTAAATAGTGAAAAAGAAAATCCAATATATTATATATCTATTTTCATATTTACCTATTTATATTTTTGCTTATCCAGTAATTTTCATTTTAGGTATGGCAATGGATAGTCCAAATGAAGAACATTATATAGTTCAATCAATGTTTTATATTTTTATAGTATTAATTACAATTGGTGGTGCATGGGTTTTAAATTTTTTATTCAGGGTATCTTTAAAATTAGAAAAAAATACGGTATATACAAAGACTATATTTATCATGCATTTAGTATTGATACCAGCTACACCATATGTTTTTTTATTAGGTCTTCATTACCTGTAAAACAACCAAATATGTTATAATAAGGTAATTCTCTTTATTAGTTTATGTATCTTTCTTTATTTCCCTTTCAACCCTTGTAATAAGGGTTATTTTTTTGCAATTTTGTTTCAACTAAAAATATAAAAAGGAGAAACAGATATGAAAAAAGTTTTTATTTTTTTACTGATTTGTATTACAGTTCTAACATTATATTATTTCAATAAAGGATATAACGGAAAATATGTACGATGGGGAGATAGCGTAGAAACAGTTAATATAAAAGTCTTAGAAAGAAATGATATTCCATATAAAATAAAAAATAATAAAGTGTATATTCCTGAAGATGCAATTTCTAAAGCAACATTTTGTTGTACTTAATGAATGCATTGTTAGACACGCATATTTTGATTTTAAACGCATAGAATTACATAGGTAATAACATAAGTAGTTTGCTAGATAAAACCCTAAATTAACGCTTTTAAAAGCGTTTAAGGAGGCGTTGGTTATGGCAGCAGCAAGATATTGTGAAAAATGTGGTGTAGAAATTTGGGAAGGTAGCCAGTGTAAGGGGTGTGATCCCGTAAATGGTGCGGAAGAAGTAACGATACGTTTTGCCATATGGAAAGAAAAAGAAGACTAAAATTAACAAAAAGATTCATTTTGAAATTTATAATCAAAATGAATCTTTTTTTAGGGTAATGGAGGGTATTTTTTTATTGAAAATTATTGATTTATGGTTTTTTTAATATATTTATCAGCTATTGCCGTTCCCAAATCAATTGCTCTTTGAAGTACAGCCTGTTTTGATGCAGAATCCATTGGTTCATTAAATCCAAATTCTTCATTAATTTCATAATCAT
Source organism: Bacillus fungorum (assembly GCF_002746455.1). Taxonomy (GTDB): domain Bacteria; phylum Bacillota; class Bacilli; order Bacillales; family Bacillaceae_G; genus Bacillus_A; species Bacillus_A fungorum. The sequence continues at coordinate 26,912 of NZ_NWUW01000026.1, forward strand.
TGCTAGAGAAAAAGTGATACTTTTTAGGAAGAGTTTCATTTTCAGAAATAAAATGAAATGCATACATATCACCAAAACATAATAACTCAATTTTAAAAGTCATTAATGCATCGGCTTTTCGGAATTGATAATATTCTACTGGATATAAAAAATCACCTTCATGACTATAATTAAAATCTTTTGAGAAATCCACTTTTTATCACTCCTTGTATTTTTTTGTCGTATATTCACTATTTCTATTTAAAAGTTCGGAATCCTTTTTTTTACAATCTGAAAAACAAAATCAAAACATTAAAAGTCATTTAAAATCATTTGGGCTCACAATACAGCGAGTAATTCACCGGTCCATACTTAAAGGGCGAAGTATGGACTGGTGAAAACTCGCTGATAATTGCCGACTCGGACTAAAATGCTCGATAACTAGAAAGAGTAACCTTTTAAATAAAAACCGCTTTAAAAGGAAACTCTTTCTAAGTTCCTGATCATTTCTTAACGCCACTTCGCGGAGCGTAAAAGAAAAAGGCAAAAGAAAAAAGAAAAAGAAGAAATGAAAAGGAAAAGTCATGCAGCCACCTAGCGGTAGGCCACATGACTTTTTTAATAAAAAGAAAAGTTAAAAGAAAAAGAAAGGGCTAATTCAAAATTCAATACCGAGTAGTATTTTTTAAAAAGTATTCCATTGCATTTCATACTTTTAAAAAAATCTCCACTCTTAGCCACGATTTTCTTATGAAATGGAAAAGCATATTTCATAAGAAAACCGAGTCTATATTGAGTTTTAAATTTTTGACAGGCTTTTTGTCTTACGCCAAGCCGATACCAAAAAGGAAGCTGTTAAGGTAGCCGACTTGCGTTACTAAGTGTAGCCTGTCAAACCGCCTAAAACCGAGGGGGATTATCCCCCACACCCCCTAGCCAACCTCCCCCAAAAAGTGAAGGAAAATTCCAAACCGAAAAGAAAAAAGCAAGAAAAACCGAAAAAATTAAAAGTTTTTACACAAGTTCTTACAAAAGTATTTACTTTTGTAAGAACTAATGATATAATTATAAATGTAAGGTAGTTAAACAAATTTAAATTTTAAGGAGTGTTTGAAATGAAAAAAGTTGAAAAAGTGAGAATTGAAGTTAGACAAAAAATTGAGGGCGTTAATTGGGAAGATTGCCCCGTTATTTTGGATAGAGACTTTGAAGATATGCCGAAAAATTACGGTGAAAGAACAGCAATAATAAATGAAAAGATGGAAGAATTAGCAGATGTATATGAAAGCCGTTTACGTTGGAATTATTACGGCTCACTACAAGGAAATTATGTAGGAGTCAGATACTAAAAGGGATTTTCCCTTTTAGTATCTATAAGGTGATTGCATATGTGTACAAATACTGAAGTTGCTGAAGACACTAGGATTTGTGAGGAATGCGAGGGAATTATATATCAAGGTTTTGTAATTGATACGGGATATGATTATAAATACTTTTGTGAAGAGGAATGCTTGCATAAAGTTTATTCACCTGAAGAATATCGAAAACTAAAAAATGATGATATGGCTTATTGGACACAATTTTAAAAAGAAAAAGGCAGTTGCCTTTTTCTTTCAATCAAAAAATAAAGGGGATAGATCGGCATGAAGGAAAACAATAAAATCGGTGTTGTTGGCTTTTCTACATTTGTAAATGGAAATTTGGTTTTCAAAGTAAATGGAAGTTTTGAACATAATGATATTATTCAGAGGTATTGGGATAAAAATTGTGCTCATTTACATGAGGATTCTATAGTTTCAGAAGATGCCAGCCTGATTGTCGATACTGTACCAGCAAATAATGAATATGGTTATGAACTTAGATTATTAGCAATATGGAATCATGTACAACGTAAATTTCGTTATGAATATGATGATGTTGGAATGGAAGCGGAATATATGGGGTTAGTTGTTGGCTTAGAGGGAATACCTGATACAGATACATCGGATATATGCCCTCGTTGTTCAAAGGGGAATTTACTACCAATGTATGATGAACACCCTAATTGGATAAAATTTTGTCGCCATTGTGATTTTAGAACGGATAATTCGGAGTATAGCCCTTTACCATATTAGAAAGGTGGATATTACTATGAATGAAATGGGAATAAAATTATTTCTTGCAAAAGCCAAAATTGGGGAAAGTATTATTATTAGTTATCATGAGCGAAGAAATAGCCTTTCAGTTAGTGGGGATATAGTTAAAATAGGTGATAATAGTGTAACTGTAAAAGAGTATGTAATTAATGACTTATATAGAGATGTTGAAATCCCTTTTAAAAATATTTGGTATCATTCATTAGAATGTCAGCCAGTACCGAGGTCTATGTAATGAATCAAGAAAGCATTTTAAAACAGTTAGAAAAGGTTGTAGAACATAATAATTTTGAAATGGAAAAAGTGAAGGGAAATCAGTGTTTAGCTGAAAATCTCATTGTTATTGATTATGAAGAACGTTCCGTTTATGACCCTTTCTTTGATGAAAGCGGAAGATTTGAAGTGAACCCAATTCAATATTATGGGCTAAAGAACATTATAAAAATGATTGAAGCATATTAAAGACTTGTGTTTACAAGTCTTTTTTTTATTTGAAAAAACAAAAGTTTTTACACAAGTTCTTACAAAAGTATTTACTTTTGTAAGAACTAATGATATAATTATAAATGTAAGGTAGTTAAACAAATTTAAATTTTAAGGGGTGCTTGAAAATGTCAGTAATTTACTTAGGAAAAGAAATGTACAATTTTGTTGCGAATGGTGTAAAGAAATTTGCGCCGGAATTAACAGATGCAGAGGTTTCTTTATTAGTAGAAGATTGGCAGTATGCGAATTACATTTCTTTTGTTGATAAATATAAGGATGATTCAGTTGAATTGGATACACTGGAGATCGTAGAGAATGATAATTATGATATTAACGAATTTACAGTGTTAAAGGCATTACGCAGCGTACAATATCAAATTGAAGTTGAATCTTATGTAAATAGTCCTGACTCTTTTAAAAATCTAGGAATTATTATTGAAAGATTATTAGAAAGATGTAAGCAACAGTTATACATCATTAATGGTATAGATATCAAAGAGTATTATCTAAGCATTGGAGAAATAAAGGATAATGGAAAGGTATTCTTTAAAGATGATAAATTTCTAAACTTATATAGTAATTTGGTTTTAGCAAAAGTTTATGAAGAACCGCTTTTTGATTGGGATTGGTTAGACCGTATTTTTAATAAATTTCATAATAAAATCGTTGGGGAATCATTGAACATTTCTTATGATACGCCTAAACCACCATTAACAAAACTTGAAATTCTTGCATCTTTAGAGTTTTTACAACTTACAGTAAAAGTGTTTCATAAGAAATTAACCGCTACTGAAGAATATGAGCATTTAAGCCATCAAATCGGCTATTTAACAAGGGTTTTAATCAGTGATGATACAGTGTATGAGAATGCAGAATGGGCTGACCCAACTTACAAAAGTCTAACAGCGTAAAGATCGAAAAAATAAAGAAGGAAAGAAACTTCTTTCCTTCTTTAATCTAATTAAGGAAAGTGGTGTGAGATATGAAAAATTATGTTTATACAGTTTTAATGTTAATTGGACTATTTACAGTTATAAGTTCTATCTTTTCCAGTGGGGTTGCAGTTGAGGATGAATCTGTAAGTTTATTAACAAGTCAAGTTTTAGCAGAATTGTTTGAGAGTGTAGGTCACGTTTTAGGAAAATGGTATATAGCTTTTCCAGTATTAATTTGTTTGACGTTTGCATTGTATTTTTACGTATCACAACAATTTAAAAAATTTGGGATGTGCTTTTTAGCTACTCTTATGATTCCCACTTTTTATTGGATGTTTATAAATTTATGGACATTAATAGGTGAAATTTTATAAAGGAATGATAAAAAGTTTTTACACAAGTTCTTACAAATGTATTTACTTTTGTAAGAACTAATGATATAATTATAAATGTAAGGTAGTTAAACAAATTTAAATTTTAAGGGGTGCTTCAAATGAATAATGTTAACTTAATTGGTAGATTGGTGAAAGACGTTGATCTCACTTATACACCTAATGGAACAGCAGTTGCAAAGTTTGTGTTAGCGGTTAAAAGAAAATTTCCAAACCCAACTAGTGGAGAATATGAATCAGACTTTATAAAATGTATTGCTATTAAAAAGAAAGCTGAAGCATTAGCAAACTATACAGAAAAGGGCTTGCGAGTAGGCATTACAGGAAATTTACAAACTCGTAATTATGAAGATGAAAATAAAAAAATGCATTATGTTACCGAGGTATTTGTAGAAGATACGACATTGATTGAAAGAAAATCTAGACCGCAATAAATGAATAATCTACTAATATCAAAATATAGGGGGAAATAACGGTGCGTATGCAATTATATACTTCATTACAAAAATTTATTGATGATGTTGAAGCAGATAATAAGATTGTTAGGGATGTAGAGGGACACCCTGAATTAGCAAAATGCAAAAAACAATATTTTGAAGTTCTTAATAAGCTTGAAGAAATAAAACAAAATTTATCAGCTTTAGAACAACAAAAGAACGAAATCATTGAAGAAGCTGATAAAATTCGTTTTGGTGGTAAAAATTTTAATGAGCATATAAATAGCATCGGGGAAAAATTTTGGATTGAAGATGTAAAAGTTGAAGTAAGGGGATTTATGGCAACATTAACTATTGAATCCAAAAAAGATTATGTGAAAATTACAATGGACACACAGTTATATATAAACCAGCCACGCAAACAGTCCTCACGTTATCAGATTGAATATGATTACTTTGAAAGACATAAAGAAACAGTAATGAATATACCTGAAGAATTTAAGAAATATGAAGCTAAACTTCATAAGGTATTAGATTATTTACAAAAGAAATATCAAGTCATATGGATTGATGATATTTGGACAAATAACAAAGATGTAAATATTTATTAACATTTTTTCAACTGAAGCCTTTGCTGATCGCAGGGGCTTTAGTTGAAAAGAGAAAGGAAATTTTTCATATTAAGCAAAAACCAGCTTAATATGAAAAATTTTAATTGAAATCAAAAGGCAAGGAAGTTTTTCATTCAATGCAGCCACCTAACGGTAGGCCGCATTAAATGAAAAACTTCAATAAAAAGAAAAGGGCGCTATGCTTTGCATAGCTTTATAAAAATAAAAGGGGAATCTATATGTGTGTATTAACTAACGATTATTTAAAAGTAGTTAAATATCGAAATAGACTTATATTATTCACTTTTCTTTTGATTGTTTTAGATGGATTATTAATTTATGAATTTATTAAAGGATTTTCTTTTGTAATACAGGGGATAACTATTTTATTTATTTTACCTACAATGTATGGTGTCGGTGTTTCAAGAGCAAAACGTTTTGAATATGATTTGCGTGTATCAGGAAAAGGAAAATATTATGATATTACTATGAAAACTAACTACTAAAGGGAGTTAAATATAATGTTAGATTGGTTTTTTGAAAGTAGCGCAGTTCAACAGACATGGGGGATTATTACTTTAATAGGTATATATGTTTCTGTTCATTTAGCAAGTAAAAACAATAAATGGTTTGTACCATTTACAGCAATATTTAGTGTCATAATGGCTATTGCAGGTATTGTTATTCGAATTAACACATTGTAACTAAAGGGGGAATTTATATGACAAGGTTAGATAAGCTGTTTTATGGCTTTTTTACGGTAATTGCATTGCTTGGGTATGGTTTACTATTATTTACGTCTTATTCGTTTGCTGGTGAGGTTAAACAGCAGTTTATGACATTGGTATTAACTCTTATTCTCGTACAATTGATTTATGCTATATATTTTGTATTTATTAAAAAAGGAAAATTTAAAACTTATTTGCGATTACTAGTATTTTCTATATTAGGAGTACCAGGACTATTTTTCTTTGTAGGAGCAATTCAATATTTATTTAATATCTCAGCAAATATTGTTTTATTAGGAATTGGTATTGCTTGTGTTGTTTTAATTGGTGGGTATGGCTGGTATATCAATAAAGAAATGATGAATCAAATGAATAAAGAATAAAATCATTTGGGCTCACAATACAGCGAGTAATTCACCGGTCCATACTTAAAAGGCAAAGTATGGACTGGTGAAAACTCGCTGGTAATTGCCGACTCGGACTAAAATGCTCGATAACTAGAAAGAGTAACCTTTTAAATGAAAACCGCTTTAAAAGGAAACTCTTTCTAAGTTCCTGATCATTTCTTAACGCCACTTCGCGGAGCGTAAAAGAAAAAGGCAAAAGAAAAAAGAAAAAGAAGAAATAAAAAGGAAAAGTCATGCAGCCACCTAGCGGTAGGCCACATGACTTTTTTTAATAAAAAGAAAAGCTAAAAGAAAAGGAAAGGGCTAATTCAAAATTCAACACCGAGTAGTATTTTTTTCTGTCTGCCCATTTCATTCTGCAGAAAGAAAAAAATCTCCACTCTTAGCCACGCTATTTCTTATGAAATGAAAAAGCATATTTCATAAGAAACACCGAGTCTATGTTGAGTTTTAAATTTTTGACAGGCTTTTTGTCTTACGCCAAGCCGACACCAAAAAGGAAGCTGTTAAGGCAGCCGACTTGCGTTACTAAGTGTAGCCTGTCAAACCGCCTAAAACCGAGGGGGATAATCCCCCACACCCCCTAGCCAACCTCCCCCAAAAAGCGAAGGACAATCCCAAACCCAAAAGAAAAAAGCAAGCAAAATCAAAAAAATTAAAAGTATTTACACAAGTTCTTACAAAAGTATTTACTTTTGTAAGAACTAATGATATAATTATAAATGTAAGGTAGTTAAACAAATTTAAATTTTAAGGGGTGCTTGAAATGAAAAAAGTTGATGAATTAAAAGCAGAAGTTACAGAAAATACGGATGAATACACACAGCTTTGCGTAAACAGAATTTTGGAAGAAGGTAAAACTTATGTTGCATCACATAAAGCGGAAGCGGTAGAAAACAAATTAAACGAATTAGGAGTTAAATATTTTGTGTTTCCTGTTAGCAAAACTGAATTTCTAATTGAACAAAATCATTTAGAGGAACTAGTTGATGTTCAACATGAGACAATAGATGTTCAAAAAACTTTTAATTGGAAAGATCGTAATTTACATTGGTTTGATACCGAGTTTCTTAATACACCAAAAGATATTAAACACGTTTTGAGTTATAGCGAAATTGCTGATTATTACAGAGAAAATTATGTTTTACAAATAGAGAATGAAAACGGATTTTCTTCATTGGAATTAGATGAAGTTTGGAAAATGATGAATTTACAATAATCATAAATTGCAAAGGAGTTGTTTTATATGCCAGCTTTTACAGTGAAAAATTTGCATACATGTCAGCCACGTTTCGTGGCTTTCTGTAAGGCAAAAGGCTTAAAAGAAAACGACACTTGGAACAGTTGGGATTATATAAATTGGATTTCAGAAAAAGCAACAGAATTTAAAACATTAAATGGCTTAAAACAAGATGATTCACTAAAAAAAGTGAAAAATGGTCATGAACGTTTCGATATATTTTTACAGGGGGTAGCATCATGAAAAGTACGTTTCCAATAGTTGTTCGACATGAAGGGAAGATTGAAGAAGGTTGTATAATTCATACAACGTTTACAGGTGATGGGGCTAATTATCTGATAACAATAGAGAAAATAGTTTCTAAAGGAAAAAACGAAAAAGGGGAATTAGTTTTAGTGGTGGAAGGAACAAGAGAAAAGTGTGTTGAGTAACAGAATCAAAGGGCTTGTAACAACAAGCCTTTTGATTACCTAAATGTATGTTATCGAAAGGGAGAATGAAAAAATGAATAAATGTACATTTTGCGGAAGAGAGTCTGATTTTCATGATACTAAAATTGTAGGTGGCTATGAAATATTAACATGTTGCACAGATTGTGAAGAAGAAATTTCTTGCGATCAAGAGGATTATTTATTTGAACAAGAGCAGCAAGAAATGATTGCTAGGGCTGAAGAAGAAAATTGGAGAGAAGCGAACAATATGTATTAATGTTTGTATTTAGTTGAAAAATCACAGCTGATAAATTAAATGACCGTTCGGATTTTACATTGATTTATCAGCTGGATCTCAAAGTAAATGTTCGTTTCTAACAGAAGTGTTATTCGAATATGAAATGAGGAAGTGTAATGAAACAACTATCATTATTTGAAGTAGATGAAACAAAGATTAAACTGTATGAGGTACTGGAAGCAAACAACTATAATTTCGAGATTCAGAGTTATTACCTACACAATGATTATTTAGGTGCAGTTAAGTATTTTTATATTAGAACAACAGATAACACGATTATAGATATGTGTCTAAGTGAGTTTCCTGAAGTGTTTATAATATATAGGGGGTTTACAGAAAAAGAGATTAAGAAAATATACAAAGGAAGATTATGATAAAAATATCCTAAATAGAAAGAGGGAATAAAAAAGTATGCTTAAAAAAATATTTTTATCTATTGGTATATCTCTTTTGGTTGTAGGAACATTTACAGAGGAATTATTCTCTTTGTTCGGTCTAACTGTTCCTAAAGATTTTATCGCTTTTACATTTTATTGGGCTTTAATTGGTATTGTAATAATTGCTACAGTATGTACAAATCTAATTAGTGGTGTTTGGTTTAAGAGAGTAGATAAAGAAAATAGGAATAAAATTAATGACTAATTTTATAAGTTTATACAATTTGAATTTTATATAAAAGGGGAGAATAATCATGAACGTTGGCGAATGGGTTTTAGCTGAAAGTCAAGTCGGTTTTATCGTTTTTAAAAACCATACTGAAACATCTATAAAAGTTCAATTTGGTTACAGAAACAGTAAAGTTTATTCAAAAGACGATATATCCCCAGTTAAATTTCAATTAGACAATGATGCAATTCATAATCTTCAACTTTTAGCATTAGAAACTAACGATAAAATTTGGTTTGAAGAATTAGGGAAATTAAAAAACGTTGTATTAGATAGCTGAACCAACTGTTGGATTAGAAATTCTTGTAATCATTGGAAATGAGGTTGGGTAGATTGGGAAAAATAGAATGGCATGAAGCAACTGAAAATAATCAAGGGATACAAACAATCGGAATGCTTGAAGTTATATTGGGATCAGATTTTAAGAGGATAATTGGGTATAACGGAATTATAAAAGGTGACAAGGTTTTGTTTGAAAATAACGAATACACGATAGTTATGGTTTCAAGGTTAGGACATTTTGGGTTATCTGAAACAGGTAAGTTACCTTATACAAAATGTGCATTACCAAATGAAGTTATTAAGCTGACAACTAAAAATTAAAAAATACAGGTTGAGGGGAGATAAAAAATGTTTCGCTATATTTTATTTGGTGTTGTTCTTGTGTTAGGCGGTGCAACAATGGTGTTTATGATTTTAAACTATTTATTTGATGTATCTATAGTCTTGTCAAATCCTAAAATTGGAATGGAGTTATTAGCAAATAAGATAACAATAATGGGGTTAATTATCTCTATAATACTAATTTTCTGGTTTCTAATAAATTATTTAGCGAATAAAACAAAACGTATTAAATAACTAAGTTTTTAAATGAGGTGTTAGTATAATACAATTTGAATTTTATAGAAAAGTAGGTGGATAGAGAAGTATGTATTTAGCAATAGGGATTGGGATTATTGTACTCATTGTAGTAATGATTGGATATGGTACTTATGGAATGTTTAAAAATAATTACGCTATAAAATTTTATGCGCTTTTTATGTTTATTACATTAGTTGTTGTAGCGCTATATATGTCGTTTAGGCTAGTAAAAGCATCAATGTAAATCTTATACAGAAATAGTTGAACCAATATTGTATAAAACGGAGGTATGAGCAGTTGACTGATAAAGAAAAACAGATACCTGTACTCAAAGAATTTACAAATTGTATCGCGATCGCTTTAATAGGGTTACCTATCGTATTAATATTGATTATCTTATCAATATTAATTTACTGAAACTAAATTAAAAAAGTGGGTGGAAGTGGGTGGAATTAGTGCAAGAAAGAAAAGATGACTTAAACAAGAAAGTTATGGACAAAGTCCAGCAGTTACAGGTGAAATTCACACAAGAAAGAACAGTGGAATTAAATGATGAAATGAAACAAGCGATGGAAGAAAAAATAATTTTGGAAAGTTTTATTTCTGAACAAGAAGGAACAATACCAGATGTTGTTTTGGTTACTCTAAAACAAAAAATTCGCAGGTTAAATAGTGATATTAAGGTTTGTGAAGCACGTTTGAAAGCTTATAAATAAAAGCATGGTAATTTATTAAGAAGGGAAGAAATTAATAATGCAAAAAATTGAAGATTTTATGACTGATCCTAATAAAGAAATCTCAACTTACAAAACAGCTAAAACACAAGCAGAAATGTTAGAGAAAATAAAAGAATTAAAACCGAATGATTGCTTTGCTGTAACGTATGATTCACTTGATGATGAATATAAAATTTGGTGTGGTAATCGTCCATATGGATTTTTTGAGAACGAAATTTTAAAACGAAACGATGAAATTTGTAAATTAACTAAACAGGTTAACAGACAAGATGAAATTATTGATTGTTTGTTAAAAAGTACAGAGGATAAAGGTTTAAAAGTAGAAAGATTGTCATTATTAGACGAGGGCAGAGTAGGTTATTTTTTAACTGAAGAAGAATATATGAATCTTACTAGCTATTTAGGAAAAATTAATCAAGCAGCCAATCATCATAAAAAGGAATCAAATACACTTGAAATGAAACTAACAGATTTTCAAAAGGATGATAAAAAGTGAGACTTTCAATATTAAAACTTGTTGTTATTTTAATAGCATATTCTTTTTCGTTGTTTATGAGGTTTTATTATTTACAAGATTTAGGGAGTGATGTTGCTCGTGCCGTAGTTCCTGACTTTGTTTTGAATGCAATGTTTTGTTTATCTTTATTTTTTTTGATTGAAGTCTTAATAAAAGGTTATCTTGTTAAATTCGAAAGGTATGAAAAATAAAAAGGGGCTGAATATCTTGGAAACAAAAGAAGTGTTAACTTTAGGTGAAATGTTAGATAAAAAAATTGATGTTTCGATGTTTGAAAAGTTTATTTCAATGACTAAAGAACATAATGATTTAACACCTTCAGTTTTACGTGATATTGCTTTTAAAACGGTTTATCAAGGGCTAAAAGAAGATATTCTTCAATATACAGAAGAAGATAAAAGTAAAATAGTAAGTATTCAAGTTGATTTATGGAATTATATGAATCAAAATCATAAAGAATATTTTGAAGAAATACGTTCAATTTTTGATGAAGGAATGCATACTTATTTTGTTTTTATCGAACCAATTCAAAAATTGATGAAGGGTAAAAGATTGTATACCAATAAATACAAAGGTTTTCGAGTTTATAATGCAGAAGATCATGAGAACGGAAAATGTATTTTGACTCGATTATCAGCAGAAAAATTAGAACTTGTTTTAATGTTTGTAGAAGGTTTGTTTGGGAAAGAACTTTCATTAGATAAGTTAATTTTTTATACAACATTATTTTTTGATGTTTACGAAATCCCAAATATGAAGTATACAAATTTTGGTGAGAAAAAACTTGAAAACTTAGATATATCAAGTGTAAAAATATACCCTACGTGTATAGAAGCAATAAGAGGAAGGCACAGCAGCCATAAAGAATTGTTATTACAGTCTCAATTACTTTGGGGAAATATGACCTTTGATGACAGAATATATAGAGTATTACGTTATCATGAGGATAAATTTAGTCTAGTGTTTGATAAAGAAGAAGAAAAAAATGGGACTGTATATGTTGAAAAAGTGTATCAATTATCATTTGAAAATTCGCTACTAAAAGATAATAAGTATTTAGATATAGATGTTGCATTCTTAGAAGAAAAAAATGGGGATTGTATTGAAGTTAATATAAAATTTAATGTAGATATATACGATTTTGAAAATGTAGAATTTAAACTTGAACTTGAAGGGGAAAATCAATTTTCATTAATTGATTATACCAAGTATGAAGATTGTTCCAGTGACAATAAAGGAGCGCCAGTACCAGTAGGATATAAATTCCAACCATATTTTTCTTGAATATAATAAAACACTGTCTTATTTTGGACAGTGTTTTATTTAATATCAAATTGCAAGTGGAAAGATGGGTGTGTAGATGGTAAATGTTGTAGTTCATATAATTTTGATTCAAGTCTAAGAATACATTTATGCTTATCTTCTTTCCATTGACTATATTTAATGCGAAGTACAGAAACATAACCAACCTTTTTTAAATAAGCATCACGTTTTTTATCATGTTGAGCATTATGAAAAATATCTCCATCACATTCAATAACAATTCGTTTGTTGTTCTCCAATAAAACAAAATCTAATCTATATCGTCCTTCTTTTACTTGTGATATAGGGTAGTAACCTAATTTTACAAGGTAGTCAAAAACTTCTCTTTCAAAACGATTCCCACATTTTTCACGATTATGTTTGATTCCTATATCTCTTTGATCGGTACGTTGTTTTGGTTTAATTTCGAATTGCATATTTTTAATAGTGAAAGCTAATCCATAAATGAACAGGCTGATTAAAAAAATTATGAATAACATTTGCATCGTCCTTTCAGAGACAATGTATTTTTAACCTATGTTTTTCATATGTTGCTACAAAACAATTACTTCAGTTTTTGCATAAGTATTTACCTCTTTAGTATTACCCATGTTTAAAGCTGATATAACCATAAAAATAAACAATAAATAAATTTGTTAATGGCGACGAGGACGACAGGAGCGAGGGAAGCCATAATGCCCCAAACGATTCTGTTTTATACATGGAAATTGAAAAAAATTAAAATTTTTTTGTAAGGGGGATAAGTATGTTTGAAATGATTGAAAAAATTGAGAGGGCATGGGTGAATTTTCAAGAAAAGAAAAGGATTAAGGAAATGGAAAGAGAAGTAACGGAACAAGTCAAAAAAGCATTTCATACGGCACAGCTTTTCTTAGTAATGCAAAATGAACATATAAAGACATATGTTTATCCAAGTGTTTTAAATGTACGTTTTTTAGATACACATGTTGAAATTTATGGGAACATTCCAAAAGGAATGAATCCAAGTGTTTTTACTCAAAAAAAATTTGTATTTCAACAATATCTTGATGAAAATATACAAATTGTAACAGATGTGTCTAGTTATACAATAAGGGTGTTTCCTGAACGCATGAGCGTTGTTAAGTATGATTATGAATCCTTTCCTATTAAGAGCATGAAAATGCCCGTAGTGGCAGGGAAAAACAGGTTTAATGAGTGGGTTACTTTTTCTATGATTGAAAATCCTACGGTTTTAGTTGCTGGAATACCGGGAAGCGGAAAGTCTGTTATGGATAGACAAATATTAACTACACTTATGCTACACCACAAACCAACTGAACTAGAAATACACCTTGTGGACTTAAAAGGTAGTGAATTTCACATATTTCAGCACTGTCAGCATGTAAAAAGTATGAGCGTTACAGGAAAAGAATTTAGTCCCATTATGAAGAAATTAGAAAAGGAACTAGAAAAAAGAGGACAAATATTAAGAGAATATGGAGTAGCGCATATTGATAAATTGCCAAAAGAAAAAAGAATGAAGTACATCTTATTAATGATTGATGAAATTCTATTATTAAATAATGGAACGGCTGAAGCGAAAGAAACAAGAGAGTCACTTTTAAAATGGGCGGCTTTAGGTAGGGCGCTTGGTTGTTTTACCATTGTCTCATTACAAAGACCCTGTCATAAATCATTAGATACCGCTTTAAGAGGGATTTTAAATGTACGCATTGTATTTAAGACTGAAGATAAAACAAACAGCGAAATTGCAGGGGTAGAGGGCGCAGAAGACATAGCAAGGGATGAAGCGGGGAGAATGGTATTTAAAATTGATAAAAACGATATGCAGGACATACAAGCACCGTTTTTAGATGTTGAACCAGCACAAGAATTGATAAGCCATTTAGTAAACAGAAAACCGAAAGAAAAAACAAAAAGCAATGACCAACTATTCGGATTGCTTGAATAAATGGAGGGGGTTTTAATGAATCAGCGTGACAAATCCATTATTAATGATATAGAACGATTTAGAGTTTTAAGTAGAGATCAAATTATTAAAATTCATTTTTCAAACTTAAAAAAGCCTATAAGTACATGCAATTTAGTTTTAAAGAGATTGCAAGATAGGGGGTACATTAAGGCTTGTAAAGATTTCCGACCATATTTGTACATGAAACCTGATTCTAAAATTAAACCGCACAGTCAGAAAGTGTTTCACTTTTTAAAAATTGCTGATACCTATATTGATTTATTGAAACATGATGCTCAATTATCATATGTACAGATTGAACCCAAGTATAAAAAAGGAGAAGTTGAGCCTGATCTCTTTTGTATTTTTAAGAAATCACCGTTTTTTATTGAAATACAATTAACGGTGTACAGTGAAAAAGTCATGAATGAAAAAATTGAACGATATGAAAATCTATATAATTCAAATCTATGGAGAAATTTTGAATGGCAGCAAGAAGGAAAAGAGGTATTTCCAGTTATAGTTATTATTACAGATAGCTATTATGATATTGAAACTGAATTAAGAGTATTGCAGTTTCCTAGTATTGAATCACTTGTACAACGCTATAATGAAGAAAAGAAAGTAAGGAAAAAAGATGAATCTGAAATAAAAAACGAAAATGGTACTATAAAAATAACTATAAAATAAATGTTAAAAAAAGGGATGCAATTTGCGTCCCTTTTTTTCTAACTTATTATGGATTAATATTGAATATATGAAAAAATATGGTACAATTTATTTAAGAGTTATTTGTCTTTTCTAAATTTTCTCGAAGTCCCTTGTGGTTGATTACCTTTGCCAGTTCGACCACACGAAGGGGCTTTTTCCCTTTTTTGGATAAAATATGTTGTTGTAGTAATTTATATATACTATAATGAATTAGAGGTTTAAATAAATTACTGCAAAGGAGGGGTTAAATGAATGATGAAAATATGAATTATAATAATTATGAGCCTAGTAATCATTTAGATTTTTGGATAGGTTGTAAGAATGCTATTATTATAGCTTCTCATTTTTGGTTATTAGTATTGGGGGGATTTTTATTTTTTATGAAATGAATTTCAAATATGAAAAGACCCACACATGGCAGCGTGTGAGTCTAAGGGAAATAATTTTAACCAGAAATTAAAATTACACTGACAAATTCGCATTGTCAGTAACATTATAATTTGAAATTCTAATCATTACAATATGTTTATAGATATTGGCACAAACGATAAAGCATGTTTGTGGCCTACATCTATAAATGGGAAAAGGGGAAAGAATATGCGAGTTATTTTAGCGGAAAAATCGAGCCAAGCACAAGCGTATTGTGATGCTATGGAGCGAGTACAAAAGAAAGATGGTTATTATACTGGTTATTTTCGAGAATTAGATGAAACTTTTGTAATAGTTCATGCTAAAGGGCATTTGATGGAACTTTATGACCCAATTGATTATAAAGAAGAATGGGGAAAATGGAACTTAAAAGATTTACCGATAATCCCTGAAGAATTTAAATTTAAACTAAAAACAGATAAAGAATCAAAACGATTATTTGAGATTGCAAGGAAACAATTAAGGATGGCTGACAGCGTGATCGTGGGTACCGATGGAGACAGAGAGGGTGAAAACATAGCAAGATTAATAATGAAAATGGCAGGTTGTGAACATAAACCAACCCAACGTCTTTGGATAAATTCACTTGTTCCTAAAAAAGTAAAAGAGGGTTTGTTAAATTTACAAGATGGTAATAAATATAAAAATAAGTATGAAGAAGCACAAGGGAGACAACGAGCAGACTGGATTGTTGGTATTAATGCAAGCCGTCTTTTTACGTTAGCCTTAAAGGACAAAGGAATTAATGAAAAGTTTTCTGTTGGAAGGGTGCAAAGCGCCACATTAAAGTTAATTTATGACCGACAAATAGCAATTGAACAGTTTGAACCAAAACCAATATTTAGTATTGAAGCTATAGTGAATACTAACCCAGCGATTATATTAAAAACAACTGATAAATTTGAAGATAAAAATGAGTTTCAAAAGTTTATAAGAAATCATCGATTAAATGAAAAACCTTTAAAAGCAATTATCACAGATGTAGAAAAAGAAATAAAACCATCGTTTTCACCAAAATTATTTTCACTTGCTACACTTCAAACTTATGCAAATAAAAAATATAAATTATCACCTAAAAAGGTGCTAGACATTGTTCAAACGTTGTATGATAGTCCATTAAAATTAGTAACTTATCCACGTTCGGATTGTGAATATATAACGGAAAATGAATTTGAATATATTCAAAAACATGTAAAAGATTATCAAAATATTGTATCGCAGCCATTTGAAATTACTTCATATGAACCTAATAAAAAATACATTGATAATAAAAAAGTAAAAGAGCATTACGCTATTGTACCCACTGAAAATATACCTAGTAAAGAAACATTAGATTCTTTAACAAAAGATCAGAGAAATATTTATTTTGCTATTATAACAAGAACTATTGCAATGTTTCATAAACCATATGAGTATGAGGAAACAGTAATTTCAGCAAAAATTCAGGATTTATCTTTTTATGTAAAAGGAAAAGTTGAAATTACAAAGGGTTGGAAAGAACTTTATGAAGAAGAAGCAGAAAATAACGATGTATTATTGCCAAAAGTAAACGCTGGTGAAAGTTATACAGTGGAGATTGAAGAAAAAGAGGGGAAAACTAGCCCACCAAAACCTCTAACAGAAGGACAACTAATACCTTTAATGCAAACATGTGGTTTAAGAGATAATGATTTTAGTTTAGAAGATGAAGAAGAGACTTCAGAAGCAATTAAAATATTAAAAGAAGTTGAGGGATTGGGAACTTCAGCAACAAGGGCTGGAATTATTGAAACATTACAGGATAACAGATATATAGAAATTAAGAATAATAAAGTTATTATCACTAAAAAAGGTAGATTAATTTGTGAAATGCTTGCAGATACGTTGTTAACTAATCCTTTAATGACAGGAAAATGGGAGCTGTTTTTAAAAGAGATCGGTGAGGGAAAACAGAAGAAAGAAACATTTATTTTTGGTATTAGTAAATTTGTAGAAAAGTTAATTGAAGCAAAAAAAGTGAGTATTAAAAGCATGGACTTAGGTGAAGAAATGGAAGAAATTCAAAAGGAAAAAGAAGGGGCTATTTGTGAATGCCCAATTTGTAAGAAAGGAAATATAGTGGATAGAAAAAGCTTTTTTGGATGCACAAATTATAAAGAAGGTTGTAAGTTTACCATTAGTAAATCAATTTTAGGAAAGAATATCACAAAACCACAAGTGAAAAAATTATGTGATGAAAAAGGGAAAACGGGATTAATAAAAGGATTTGAAAAAGATGGTAGAACATTTGATGCATTTTTAAAGCGTGAGGGAATGAAAATAAATTTTGAGTTTGAAAAGAAAGTTGTGAAAAATTAGTAAGTATTAAAATTTGGGTTGTAAAAAAGGGAAAAAACGTGTTGTTTTTCCTTTTTTACAACCGCACCAACTGAAGCGGAGCGAAAGGCGGTAGTGAGAAAGTTTAATTTCAGAAAATAAAGTTTATTTGAAAAAAATTTTTTGGTATGATGGAATTAATTTACAAAGAAAAGGAGACCGGAATTTATGAATGTACAAGTAATCTCAAAAGAACATATGACACAACTTTTAGGTAATTGGTATCGTACAATTCGTTCTCAAAATCTTGACGAAGCTAAAGAGTTAAAAAAAGAAATTGATTCGAAAATTAATCATATGGAAGAAGATCAGAAAATATTGGAGTATTATTTGTTATTAGATTTCCGCTATAAAATTTTATGTTCCGATTTTTACCCCAATGTTTCAGGAATTAGTAAAGCAGAACTTAAAGAATTTAATATAAATCATAATTCTAGTGACGATTTCTTATCATATTATTATTACTTTTTTAAAGCTACACATGAAATGATTATGGGAAAATATAAAGAAGCGGAAAAGGACTTTGAAAAGGCTGGGGAATTTATCGTTAAAATTCCTGATGAAATTGAGAAAGCTGAATATAACTTTAAATTAGCAACATATTATTATTATGTTTGCCAGCCAGTTTTAGTTGTTCAATTTGTTTCTAAAGCAAAAAGTACATTTTTAAAACAAGCTGGATACGATTTAAAGATAGCAGCTTGTGACAACCTTTTGGGACTTGCTTGTATTCAATTAAGCCAGTTTGAACAAGCAGAAGAATATTTAATCTCGTCAATTAATGTTTTGCAAAAGAAAAATGAAGAATCGCTTGTATTACGTGGTAAGCATAGTTTAGGTGTTATGTATGCAGAACAAAACCTTTCTGTATTAGCAATTAGGCATTTATCTGAAGTTACGAAAAAGAATCCTGATAGCTTTAGAGCAGTTTATTTAGAAGCTAGAGAGTATTCGAAATTAGGAGAGATCAAGAAAGCAATTGAATTAATTGATAAAGGGTTAGAGGTTTGTAACAAATTTGAAAATGTTGAGTATCAGCATCATTTCAATATATTGAAACGAAAATGTCAAAAACCTGAAGCGAAATTATTAGAAGTAGTTATTTTAGAAGGATTATCGTATTTTGAAAAAGAAGGTTTATGGGAGTACGTACAAGAGTATTCTGAAGTATTAGCAATGCAATTTCATGAAGAAGGAAATCATGAAAAGGCAAGTAAATATTTCTACAAGGGAACTAAAGAAAAAGAAAAAGCATTTCAGAAAGGGGCTTTAAGATGAAAAAGGTTATAGTAGGTGTCATGAGTTTATTATTAGTAGGTTTTGTTTTAAATGGAGTAGATAGCCCATCACATGTAGAAGCAAAAGAAACGGATACAAATATAATTTTATATACACATGGAGAACCTTGGGGTTGATTATAAAAAAGGATAGAGAAAATTCTCTATCCTTTTTTATTGGGTGTTTTGTAGCGATAATGACTAATGACGAGTTAGTCATAAGACTCATATAAATTTTACTATAAATGGAATCAAACTGTAAAATAAAAAAAGACAGAAATTTTCTGTCTTTTTAAGGGTATTAATCTTCTTCTTCTAATTCATAGCAACGAATTAGTCTTCATTCTAACAGTTATTGTAAGGATTGTAAATGGAAATAACCGCCTAGCAATAATTTATTTATACTATAAAAGAGGTATTTATCGTATGTAAATAAAGAATCCTCTTTGTCAGCATTAAAGAGGATTCAGGGTCTATAAATATGCTGTTGTGTCAAGAAAATTGGAAATTTTGCCTAAACTTATTGTAACATAATACCTTTATTGTTACAAATTTCATTTTGAACTTGTATTTTTGTAGTAATTTATTTATACTACAAGTAAGGGTATTAATCATTAAGCATAAACTTAATGATTGGAGTAATTTAATTGGAAATTTATAAATTAAACATTTCGCACAAAGCAAAGTTTTTCCTTTACACTTTACGAGAAATGAAGGAAATGGAAAAAACATATAGTGACCTTTCGGATTTATTAGCAATTAATCGGTCATTAATACCAGGAGTCATTAAAGAGTTAGAGGAGAACAAATTAATAACAGTAGAGAGGGGAAAAGGTAAAAAACCGAGTATATACAGAATTAATTTTTAATGTGCAGTAGCTTATTTATCATTAGTTCTTTTTCAGAGGGGGAAGTGTATGTTTGTATTGAGTAATAGTAACTTGCAGCCATTCACACCAATGATTCCAGCAGATAGAATGATTATAGCTTTTATTATAGGAATAGTTGTAATTGGAGGCATAAGAATTGCTTTAGTTTTGTTAGAAAAAAAAGAAACTAATAAAAAAGGGGAAGAGAAATAATGAAAATGCAGTATGCACTATGGGAAATTAAAGAACGTTTATTTTTAGTCGATGCTGAAGAATATTCAGCTTTAACTACAAAAGGGGAATATAAACAAGATGAGCCAACAGAGGAAGAAAGTTTAAAAAAACTTGTTTATGGTAGTTTTAAAATTCAAGCTGATTATGACAAAAAGGAAGCAATTGAAGAAGCTAAAAATTCAGTTGGATATGCATTAGGTCACATTAAAGGTAAAACCTGTCATTATATAGAATTGCTCGATTTAGAATTGAGAGAAGATCAAGAAGTATTACATGGGGAAATTCCGTTTTCGGCTCTTATTCGTACAGACTTAAAGATTCCAAGAAAAAATGAACCAGCGATTAGTGCGTTTCTTAGATATGGAAATATGGAAATTGGAGATAATATTTTAAATCGCTTTGGAATCTTTGCTATTAAAGGCGAAGAAAAAGGATTAACTAATTTGACAAAAGAAAATTGGAAAGAATTTATTAATGAAAAAAAAGAAATAAAAGTAGCTGAATTACTTAAATAATAATCTAAGGGAATGGAGAGAAGATAAAATGAATAATAGATTAGCAGAAGCGCATACCGGAAAAGGTTTCAAATGGAATTTTAGTGAATTATTGGTTGGTCGTACTGGTCAAATTACTCGTAATGTGGAAATTATTGATGCAAAGGAGTCTACAATTGGTGGAGTTAAATCAATTAGTATTCGGGTAAGGGATAACATAGGAAATGAGTATTGGACAGAACTTGAAGAAGTATCTTTGGATTAAATTTGTAATTAAATAAGCAAAGGGGTGTATGTTTTGAAAGTCAGTGAACAACGTAAAAAAGCATTAAGTCATTGGACATTTAATTTAAAAATCGGATTAAGCAATGAAGCTGGTTTTTACATTTCTTTAGATGATTGGCTTACACATGATTATAATAGAACATCATTGGTCGATCCGATATGTGGTGGGTGTCATATATATAATTCAGGTGATGGACTCAGAGCATACTTATGGTTAGAAAGTTACTTGGATTTAATTCGAAGCGAAGAATTTATACCTAAATTTATTGATATACTTTGTTATGAAAATTATCAAAAAGAATTGTTAGAAATGTTTGAAAAACACAATAGTATATCAGAAGATAAAAGAATGTTAACAGCTTTAGGAAGAAAACAAAAATTACAAAATAATTCTATTTACTTACTTGAAACCTTAGAGGAAATAAAAGCGGTTTTAATATCAAAAACTATACCATTTAGAAAAATCACTTGGAATGACATAAAACAAAAGAAAGGTAGTTTTAATAATGGTGAAAATGAAGTGAAAATTTTTGACCCTAAAGGAGATTATCCCGATTTTTTACAAAAATTAGGTCTTGTAGCTAATTTAAAAAGAAAACCTTAATAAATACAATTTTTAGTTTGTATTTCAATAATATGTTAAATTGTTATATAATAATTTTGAGAATTTAATCAAAATAAAAAAGTAATTAAACATGATAAAAAGTATTGGCACAAACGAAGATCATGTTTGCGGCCAATACTTTTTTAAATTAACAGTTGTATAATTCGAAATAAAAAAGGAAGGGAAATGCAGATTATCCTTCCATTTTTATTGAAAATATATTGAAATTGGAAGGGAAATGTTATAAAATTAAAGTATAAATTGGAAGGGAAATTTCCAGTTGTGGAGGAATAAAAATGAATTTGAAATTACAGATGAAAATGAACCTTAATAAAAAGATATCTAATAATGAAATGATTAAGTTAGCTAAAAAATTAGGTGGAATTAGTGAAGCTGGTGATTATGTCAATATTACAGATAAAGAGATTGATTTTAAGATCAGTAAAAAACAAGATTTGCTAAGTCTTTTGTTTCAAAACGGAGTTGGAAGTGTAATTGCCTTTTTAGAGAAATATGTCTTTTATTATGACCCTGTTCAAATAGGCGAGGTTTTTTCACAGGATTCAGGAAGAATTGCGCTTATATACGCTTTTAAAAATTACATATATGTAGTGAAACTTATAGATGGATACAATGAAATAGAGATTTCAGATACTAAAGGTGAAAGTAAAAATATTTTATGTGAGGATGGGCGTAAAGTCGAAATCGAAAACCATATAGTAATGGCACATGTTTTATTTGGGAAAAAATAATAAAAGGGGGAATAAAACGATGTTCCGAAAAATGAAGAACAAAATAAAAAATAATAAGCATGTAAAAAAAACAACCGGTTTTGTAGGCAAAAGAATTGAATGGAGCGTTTCAAATACAATCGGCAGTAATTGGGCTTATTATGTATTATGGTTTTTCATTGTAAATATAATGGCTTTTACAGTAATTGCATTTATTTTATTAGGTGTATTCGGAATGAGTTTTACATTAGGGAAAAATATTAGTTTGTGTATTAGCGTTATTGTTTCAATTGGATATTTGTTTTATTTACGTCAACAAGAAAAAGAAATGAATAAGGAGGGAGAGAATGAAATTTAAGAATGAAATGGTTTCAAAGTTAGATGGAATCATAGCTATATTTGTAGGGGTACTTGTTACTAGTGGTGCTGTAGCTTTTTTATGTCGGGTAGTTACCCTTGAAACAATTGAGAAAATTTGTGGTGTTACTTTTAGCTTATCAGTAATTATAATAGTTCTTCTAATGTTTTATGGAGATAAAAAGAATTAAACAATATTGTTAATAAAGTTGAAAAAATTATGAAGCTAATAAAAAAAGTGAAAAAAAAGGTATAGTAACAATAGATGCAAAACAGGGACAGAATAACTGTAAAAACACCTTTAGATAAACCTGATGAGATCGGTATGTATTATAAAAAATGGAGGAAAAAAGAGGGGAATGAAGAGTAATGAATCAAGTATTTCAAAAGTTTCTAAATGGTGTTAGCAATTCGAATGTGAATGTATTTAAAAAAGCATTTTGGATAACTTGTTTTAAAGCGACTTTATTGTTTTATCCGTTGGCAACAATCCCATTTTCATTAATTTTTTTAGCATTTACGGATTACATGAAAAGTCCATATCTTTACTATGCAGCAGGTGAAAGTATTTTATTTATAATCACTTTTAGTACGATTGTTCTATTTCTTGCTTTCTTTGGTTTTTATGCTTCTATTATTGAAAGTTTTCAAACTAAAGAAAAAGGAAATGCAAAAGGAACAGACCGAAAAACGTTTACTGTTTTTATGGACAACTCAGTAGGAAAAGAACAAAACAAAAATTAATAG
Organism: Bacillus fungorum; assembly: GCF_002746455.1. Classification (GTDB taxonomy): domain Bacteria; phylum Bacillota; class Bacilli; order Bacillales; family Bacillaceae_G; genus Bacillus_A; species Bacillus_A fungorum. The sequence continues at coordinate 50,121 of NZ_NWUW01000026.1, forward strand.
TAAATTATAGGTGATGAAATGACATATTTAGATATGTATAAAGAACATTTAAAACAAGAAGATAAACGAGAAAGTACAATAAAAGGATATGAAAAAGCTGTTCGATATTTTATTAAATGGTACGAAGAAAATCATTCTAATTTTGGTACTTATTATGAGACATTTGAGGATTCTATCAATACTATTCGAATTGACCATTTAATTGATTATAGAAAATACCTGTTGGAAACAACAAGTGTAAGTGGAAAGCCGTATAGTTTTGATACAATTTCATTGCGAGTAAATTGTATTAAGGATTTCTTTACATTCTTATATAATCAGAAATTAATTGAAGTTAACCCAGCGCAGAATTTAAAAAGTATTCGTTATGTTAAAGAGTCGCAAGTAAAATGGCTAAGTAAAGAAGAAAAAGCAACATTATTACGTTATGTAGAAGATCCTAAAATTCTTGAAAAAAATGAATGGAGAGGATACAGAAATTTAGCAGTTGTAAATATTATGTTATTGGCTGGTTTGCGAATTAGTGAAGTATCAGAATTAAAATTGAAGGATATAGAAGAAGGATTTATTTTAATTAGAAGTAGTAAGGGAATGAAGGGCAGAAAATTACCAATAAATCATGATTTAGGAAAGATTTTGACTAAATGGCTTGATGTACGAAATAACAAAGATAAATATAAAGATAGTGAATATGTATTCTTATCCCAACGAGGAAGTCAATTTACTGAAATGGGGATTACTAAATTATTTATTACTTTACAAAAGAAAACAGGTATTTCCGATTTAACGGCTCATACATTGCGTCATACGTTCTGTCATGACCTAGTTATAAAAGGTGTTCCAGTACATATGATTGCAGAATATGCGGGTCATTCTTCTTTAAAAACAACTATGATTTACATAACGAGTAGCCATACAGAAAAGAAGGCAGCCGTTGAAAAGTTATCTGTTGGAAGATATGACAATTTGTAAGTATAGTTAAATATCAAATATTAAAACAAAATTATCATAACAATAGAAGGTAGTTTAAATATGGGATTAAAAGTTATTCTTATTTTGACTATAACACTATGTATAAGCATTCTGTTTTCAATCATCGGAGTTTTTTTTCATCAAAGTTTACAATTAGATGAAGAAAAACTCTTTTTTAAATGGTTCATTTCTATGTGTTTAACGGTTATTGGATATAGCATTGTTGTTTATTTTGTTATCCCTAATATATTGTGAAATTTATATAAAATAAATTCTTACAAAAGTATTTATAATAGTTTTTACAAATGTATTTACAAAAGTAAGAACAAATGATATAATATGAAATATAAGGTGATAAAGTAAAAATAAGGAGTGTTTAAAATGGATTTTAAAAGAAGTCTTGAACCAATGGATTTAGAAGTATTACACAAGGAAATGCATTTGTTAAAAAATAAAATTAAAAAGATTATCAGTAAAACAGGCTATGCTTGTGATAATGTTTGCTACAATGCCAATGATCTTGATGAAAAATTTATTATGAGCCAATATTACTACATGCTAACAGAATTAGAAAAAATGTATCATAGGTTGGAATATGTATCTAAAGATGTTGTGGAAGAAGGATACATTTCACATAACAAGGATAAAAGATATGCTTTACAGTCAGGGCGCTATCTTACAACAGGAAGTCAATGTGAAATTCTATATAAAAATGAAGAAACAGAATCAGTTTATTGGATATATACAATCATTCAACATAATGGTCAAGACTACTATGCTGAAGAATTAGGAAAAGAAGTTAGTATTGATGGTATGAAAGTGAGAATACGAGGATAAAAAAGGAGTTGATAAAATGGATAAAATATCAAATATTGATGACCTTTTAGAAGTTTTTACTTCAGGATATGGACACAAGTTTTTAATGATATTACTCGTGTTATTTACTTTTTTAATTATGTTACGTATATATGTATGGTGGTTTCGACGTTCAATTGGGTATTATGGCGGTGGTGGTTATGATTACTCTTCAAATACAATGGGGGCTACATCATCAAACAATAAAAAAGTTAATTTAGAAAAAAGCTTTAATGCTAGTAACTTGAATAGGCATTCCCTAGTAGTAGGAAAAACAAGTTCAGGAATGACAGAGCTTTTTAACTCAGGAATTTTAAATTCGTCTACAAATGATGATGCAAGTTGTTCACATCGTAACCATGATACAGGAACTATTGGAAGTGGAGATTCAGGGAACTTTGATGGTGGAGGATATTGAAAAATATAGGATATTAGGAGGTTTAATGATGTGGAGTAAGAATTATAAAAAAGTGAGTGGCATTGTTACAAAAAAAGGTTCAAAACATCTTTTATTATAAGTCCAGCGAAATTACATATTGGCACAAATGATAAAGCATATTTGTGGCCTATATGTAATTTTTGAAGCAAGATCAGGGAGGGGAAAGTAATGAGTAACCCATTTGAGAAAACAATAGAAAATTTATTAAAACAAAATCGAAAATGGAATACGCCTTGTATAACTAATGTACCTTTTATGAAAGATGGTGAGTATTACCGATTAGAATTAAATACACAAAAAATATATTTAGTGCGTAAATCAGGAAGTCGAGCGTTAGGAGAAATCGAAGTAACACACACTGAAAAAATAAATGAGTTAATGCAATATGTATCTAAAAACATTCCATTTGAAGAAAATATTTTAATTATTGACCCAAAAGACAAAATTATAGGAATGAATAATAATGAGTAAAATAATGACAAATGTAATGACAAATGAATTTTCTCATAAATTACTTCTTATTATTTGTTCTATACTTGCTGTATTTGGCTGGTTATATTGTTTTGATTTATATAACAGGATGAAATTACAATTTACTATATACCATGCAATTGTATTGGTTGTTCCGTTTATAGTTTTGTTATTGGGGTACAATGCAATTGTTTGTTATTTCAAAAAGAAAAAGTTCTTTGAAAGTGTAATAAAATCATTAATAACGATTGTTATAGTTTCAGGTGTTTTTATGGCAGCAGGTTTATTTATAGAACAAGAGAATGTAATTTTTAAAGTCTTATTTTTTGCTATATTAGGTGCTTCCATACTTCTAAGGTTCATAGCGTATATTATAAATAAAAATCGTGTATACAAAGAAATGAAGCCTTTAACTAAATAATAAAGGGAGGTTGTGTATGGATATTGTTTGGTCACTTGTATTGCTTTTATTGGTAATCAGTGTACTGATCGTAGAGTTTAAATTTAAAACGTGGAAGTTCTCTAAGTATTATGCTATTTCAGTAATGCTTTTAGTTATCATTGCATTTTATACAATACCAAGTTTTCATAATCATATGTTAGAAGTCATTAAAGGGTTAGGTTAAATCAAATATTAAGGAGCAATTTAAAATGATACTTAATAGAGAAAAACAAAAAGAATTTATTGAAGCTACAACACTAATAATACAAGGGTTAGGGAAACTAGATGACTTGTATCTTGAAAATGAGGGATTACAAGAAATACATGATTTTGAAATGAAAGTAACTGATATGACTAAAGAACTAGAAAAGAAAATAATACCTCGTATGGAGTTAACTCAACAAAATGCGTTGTTATTTATTCAGTATTTACAAGAAGGCGAAAAATTCATGACTGAAATTGATGAAGTTAAAATGAATAATCAATTGATTTGTATTTTAAAAGAATACCTTGAAACTGGAAAGATTAGTGAGAAAAATAAAGAGTGGGCTGAAGATAGTGTTAGTTGGGAATTTCAGACTCGAATTATAACACCTGTTGTTCAATTATTAGTTCATAACAATATAGTTAAAATTTAAATGAAAATCATTTGGGCTCACAATACAGCGAGTAATTCACCGGTCCATACTTAAAAAGCAAAGTATGGACTGGTGAAAACTCGCTGATAATTGCCGACTCGGACTAAAATGCTCGATAACTAGAAAGAGTAACCTTTTAAATGAAAACCGTTTTAAAAGGAAACTCTTTCTAAGTTCCTGATCATTTCTTAACGCCACTTCGCGGAGCGTAAAAGAAAAAGGCAAAAGAAAAAAGAAAGAGAAGAAATAAAAAGGAAAAGTCATGCAGCCACCTAGCGGTAGGCCACATGACTTTTTTTAATAAAAAGAAAAGCTAAAAGAAAAAGAAAGGGCTAATTCAAAATTCAATACCGAGTAGTATTTTTTTAAAAGTATTCCATTCCATTTCATACTTTTAAAAAAATCTCCACTCTTAGCCACGATTTTCTTATGAAATGGAAAAGCATATTTCATAAGAAAACCGAGTCTATATTGAGTTTTAAATTTTTGACAGGCTTTTTGTCTTACGCCAAGCCGACACCAAAAAGGAAGCTGTTAAGGCAGCCGACTTGCGTTACTAAGTGTAGCCTGTCAAACCGCCTAAAACCGAGGGGGATAATCCCCCACACCCCCTAGCCAACCTCCCCCAAAAAGTGAAGGACAATCCCAAACCCGAAAGAAAAAAGCAAGAAAAACCGAAAAAAATCAAAAGTTTTTACACAAGTTCTTACAAAAGTATTTACTTTTGTAAGAACTAATGATATAATTATAAATGTAAGGTAGTTAAACAAATTTAAATTTTAAGG
>NZ_NWUW01000027.1 GCF_002746455.1 Bacillus fungorum
ACATGTACCAAAATGGAAAGGAAAAGCGGGAGAGAAACTGGTAAAACGTATACTAAGTAAATTAGATCCAAAAAGTTACTTTGTGTTACATAATGTGACGGTTTATACGGAGTTCGGTGATACAACGAAAATTGACCATATTGTTATCGCTGAAACTGGTGTATTTGTTATAGAGACAAAAAACTACGAGGGCTGGATCTATGGAAATGAGAAGTCTGCAAGATGGACACAGGGTATTTTTAGAAAAAAATCCTCTTTTCAAAATCCATTTAGACAAAACTATAAACATATAAAAGCAATCGAATGGGTAATGGAACAACAGCTGCCGTCCATCTCTATTGCAGCGTTCCATCCAAAATGCAGTCTAAAAAGAGTACATGTTCAATCTAAAGATAAACATGTCTTATATTATAACGACTTAAAAAGTTGTATTGAATCATATACTGAGGTGCAACTAACAAATGATGAGGTCCAGCATATCTACCAAACAATATTGCGAGCGAACATTATCGATAAGGATATTGAAAAGAAACATGTGAAGTATTTACACAATAAGTTCGCTAAACAATAAGAAATGGAGAAAAACACATGATATATGTAATAGGTTTTTTGGTAATTTGCGTAGTAACTATTCGTCTTAACATGAAGTATTATAAGTTAAAAGGAAATCCAAAAGACTTTGTGATAAAAAAGAATGAATAATAAAATATTTTGGAAATATAAGATGTATTTTTGGTTGTCTGATGGAGTAAATATTATCCGTGATGATATAAATTAAATTGAGTGAGAATATAAAAAGTGTTATAATTAAAGTAAGTTAATATAATGATATTACATTGCAAAAGGACACACCTACGCAGACCACTGCCATAGGTGTGTCCTTTTTTAATGAAATATTATTTGAAGAAGCAATGTATAAGTGATTCTAATTATACATTTTGAATTTTGTAGAAATTGAGGTATAACCTTTAAGCCCAAAAAGGTTATATATTGGGAGGACTGAGTTGTGCAAGGAGTTAAAAAGTGGATTAAGGATTGGGTAGTGGATAATATACGTTGGATAATGATAACTGTACTTTGTATAGAAATCATAGGTCTAATAGTATTAAAGGCCAGTTGGTGGTGGCAAGTGTACCGGGATATAAGTGACTTGTTCCAATAACCAATCCAACATTCTTTGATTTCTTATTATGAAGGGTTTTGAAGCCTACATAATAAGAAAGTAGGGTTTAATCAAATTTGCATTTTGTATAGAAAGGTGTGGAAATATGGAAGCAAAAGATAAATTAGAAAATATTATTTGGCACATTAAAACAAATAGATTGGTTTTGGGTGAAGAAAGAACATTAAATGATGTATTAAAAGCGCTAGAAAACATGGTAGAGGAAAACTAGACAATAGGGTTATATAAATAACGTGTTATAATAGAAATAATCCAATACTAATAAACATATTGCAAAAGGACACACCTACGCATAACCATAGCGTAGGTGTGTCCCTTTTTGCTTAAGGAGGAAAAATTTATGGGGAAAACGTTGTTTATTGCAGAAAAACCAAAAGTGGCCAATGAAATTATGAAATCACTTTGATTCTAACTTTTAAATGGAACAGACACCCTAAGATACCTGTTTACCCTGTAACAAATATAAATACATAGTACATGAGAAATAATAGAGATAGACTTGCAATTCTGCCAGCAATCGACTCTTTCATAAATTTCATAAGTATAACTTTGACAATTAATGCTAGGAATAACGGTATAAATAGTACCATGGCAAGTTTGATTGCTATGTCATTCATAACTGGACTTAATGGCTCGAAATTAATTATGATATACACCTCATTTACTTATAATTACTATATATTTATAATATAATTTATATTACTTTGTCCATAAGAAAAGACACTCATTTGAGTGCCTTTTCTTCGACTTGATAACCACTTTAAATTTAATAAGATGTATACGAGCTACCATCCAAATATAATCATATCATATTTTCTGAGAAATGAAAGCGGATTCTTTGACTTGCTTAATTACTTTGTCCATTACTTCTTTATATTTTTTAAATTGGGCATCTTCCATGTCACCATTCATTTGTAAAAGAAAATTACCCTTTGCGTAAGTATGAGAGAATAACATTTGATTACCGTTACCTAAATCGTCATAGTACTTTTTCGCTTGTTCAAGATCCTCTTTGTTTTTAAACTTAAATATTCTACCGCCACTATCTTCTCCTAGTGCTGTAACAAGAATACGTTTCGCTTCTTTTCTAGTATTCCCAAATTCTTTTTCCGGTAGATCACTAGGCTGTTCTGCTTCAAGCCCTGCAGCCTTAAATTCTTCAATTACTTTTCCTACTGTAACATTGCTATTCACTGATTTTATGCTATCACAGGATGCTAAACCAAATAATAGAAAAGTATCAATAAGAAATACTGATAATTTTTTAACATATCTATGCATTCCTCCTACTGTAGATAAATCCATCGATATCATAACAAAATGTTAATTTGTAAAATATTATATATTGTCAAATGGATGTTTATATGGCATTTTTTTTCGAATTAGAAGAATGTCCTTACATTTATGATAAATAATCGTCTTTTTTTAATATTAAAACATTAGTTCAGTTACGAGTGGGACATGGTACTACATTTTGGTTTATATGTTTCTGCAGCGCAAATAAGGATAAAAGCTAAAAAGAAACGTACTCTTTTGCTTAGTATATTTTTTAATAAAAAGGTTATATTGATGTAATGATTAATATAACGGTGAGGTGAAATATTTGAGTACAGTTGTAAAAGTAATGAAATACCAAATAATTTGTCCTGTAAATATAGAGTGGAAGGCGTTTGAAACGTATTTACGTACACTATCGTATCAAGTTAGGACAATTGGAAATCGAACTATACAAAAACTTTGGGATTTTGACAATCAGTCGTTGAATCATTTTAGAGAAAATGGTGTATATCCGAGTGCCCAACAATTATATGGATGTACCCAAAAAACGATAAGCGGATATATCTATGATCAGTTAAAAGAGGAATATCAGGATATGAATAAAGCTAATATGTCCACAACTCTACAAAAGACGATTAAGACTTGGAATAGTAGAAAAAAAGAAATTCGAAGTGGTGAAATGTCCATTCCTTCTTTTCGAAACAATTTACCAATCGATATCCATGGGAACTCTATACAGATAACAAAAGAAAAAAGTGGGGATTATATCGCAAGCTTATCTCTATTTTCATCAAACTTCATAATAGAAAATAATTTGCCTAACGGTAAAATACAGGTGAAATTATCAACGAGAAAACAAAATAGTATGAAGGTCATTTTAGATAGAATAATTGAAAATACATATGCTAAAGGTGCTTGCATGCTTCATAAGCACAAAAATAAATGGTATTTGTCTATTATTTATAAGCCGACTGTAAAGGAAGAACATAAATTTGAAGAAGATTTAGTCATGGGTATTGATATGGGGAAAATAAACGTACTTTATTTTGCTTTTAATAAAGGATGGATAAGAGGGGCAATTAGTGGAGAGGAAATTGAGGCTTTTCGGAAAAAAATTGAACATAGACGTATAAGTTTGTTGCGTCAAGGTAAATATTGTAGTGGAAACAGGGTGGGGAAAGGGCGAGAAAAGCGAATTAAACCCATTGATGTATTGAATAATAAAATAGCTAAGTTTAGAAATGCAACGAATCATAAATACGCAAATTATATAGTACAACAGTGTCTGAAATATAATTGTGGCACTATACAGTTAGAGAATTTACAAGGAATAAGCAAGGAACAAACATTCTTGAAAAATTGGACGTATTTTGATTTGCAGGAGAAAATCAAGCAGCAAGCTCATCAATACGGTATGAAAGTAGTTACAATTGATCCCTCATATACAAGTAAACGTTGTAGTGAATGTGGGTATATCCATAAAAATAATCGGAAAAGTCAATCTACTTTTGAGTGTCAGCAATGTAATCTAAAAGTACATGCAGACTATAATGCGGCAAAAAATATATCTATATACAATATTGAAAAAGTGATACAAAAACAGTTGAAGTTACAGGAGAAGTTGAATTCTAAGAAGTTTACAGAACAGTATATAGAACAGGTAGAAAATATTAATTAGTTTAGAATTGTTATATGAAATAATTTGGTGGATTTCCACACCATAAATGGAGAAGTGACACACGGTAAATGTACCAAGTGTAAACGCTCCATAAGGTAGTATCGAATGTTTAAAAACATTGATACGTAGGCGTTATGAATGCCTTGAAGGGTGTAACACAAAGACCGTTGCACAATACATAAATTTGCTGGTAAAAAGGCAGGATATTATTGATTTACAAGGGATATTCGCAATCTTTATTGTTACATATCCCAATGTTCTTGGGAGTTTAAACCAAACAATAGATGTATTGAAATCAAGATACTAAAACTTTGCTTGTAGTCCCTATTTTAGTTTAAACCAAACAATAGATGTATTGAAATACTAAATCCACAGCTGGTAAAGATTCGATTAAAATTGTTTAAACCAAACAATAGATGTATTGAAATTCGTAGTTATGACGCTTATTCACGTCACTTAGGCTTGTGTTTAAACCAAACAATAGATGTATTGAAATTGGGGAGAGTGCGCGAAAGGACATTTGAACTGATAAAAAAACTTGGATGAAAGATTGTAAATCCTAAAATGTTTGGTGGATTTCCACACCATAAATGGAGAAGTAATACATGGTAAATTTACCAAGTGTAAACGCTCCATAAGGTAGTATCGAATGTTAAAAAACATTGATACATAGGCATTCTGAATGCTTTGAAGGGTGTAACACAAAGACCGTTACACAATACATAAATTTGCTGGTAAAAAAGAAGGATATTGTTGATATACAAGGGATTGTTGTAATAATCATTGTTAATCATCCATATATTATCGGGGTTTAAACATAACAATAGATGTATTGAAATTCTATAAGAGTAGGTGGAGATTGATATGGGCTTGAAGTTTAAACATAACAATAGATGTATTGAAATTTTACGCCTGCTGGCTTCGTTTCAACCTTAAATGGTTTAAACATAACAATAGATGTATTGAAATTCTGTAGCGTCAGTGCGTCCAGTAAGCACGTCTAAGTTTAAACATAACAATAGATGTATTGAAATAAAAATCAACGTTGTAGCTGATTTAGAAAAACAAGAGGTTTAAACATAACAATAGATGTATTGAAATGTGGCTAGGAGAGAAGCAAAAGCTCCTCCAGGAATTGTTTAAACCAAACAATAGATGTATTGAAATTCTTACGCCAAGTCGATAGACCGAAAAGCAGGGTTGTTTAAACCAAACAATAGAAGTTTAGGATTCCAGTGGTGTCTCATTTCTATGTGTATATAGATAAAGGCAATGTTATGATATAAGTAATCTAATATTAAAAAATCATATTGCAAAAGGACACACCTACGCATAACCATAGCGTAGGTGTGTCCTTTTTTTGTTTAAGGAGGAAAAAGTTATGGGGAAAACGTTATTTATTGCAGAAAAACCAAAAGTGGCCAATGAAATTATGAAATCGCCACGATTCCGTCACTCACAAAAGTACATTGGTAGCAAACCATATTATGGTTATTATGAAAATGAACATTATATTGTCAGTTGGTGCAGTGGGCATCTGCTGGAACTAAAAAATCCGGAAGAGATGGATCCAATGTATAAAGTGTTTAAATTAGAACATTTACCATTAATTTATCAGCCAGCTTATAAAGTGAAACAAGAAAATGATGAACAATTGCAAATCCTTGTTAAACTGCTGCAACGTCATGGTGTTGATCACGTGGTTAACATATGTGACGCGGATTTATCTCTATAAAATATAATTGCACGTAAATCCTAAAATACCTTTCATCCTTGATTTAACAATGATATCTAATCCTTTATACAATTGCACATAAAAAGAAGCACATAATTTTTCTTTAAATTATGTGCTTTTTATTTATTAAATGAAGTATTTTACATTTAAATATTATAAAATTAAACTGGATATAATAGGAATTATCGAGGAGGATTTTATGTATATTTCAGAGTTAACAATAAGCAATTTTAGATCGTTTAACAAAAAAACAACGTTAAATTTTAATGATGGAATTAATGTAATTATTGGACAAAATAATGCTGGTAAAACAACTGTAATAAAAGCATTAGATATCCTTTTTAACAATTCTTCTAGTAAGAGATTGAACATTAACGATTTTAATCGTAGTGCCTCGATTGAAGAACTAAAAGTATGCCCACCTAAAATATATATATCTGCTAAACTACAAGAATCTGAAAATGAAGGTGAATACTCAGATGAATTAGTGACAGTAGCTACCTGGTTAACAAGCCTTAATAAACCGTATGAAGCTACAATTACCTATGAATATTTCTTACCTGAAAAAGAAGTAGCTGAATATACAAATTTAATGAAAAAAATATCGACTGAAGATATTAATCACTATTGGAAAGCTATTGAACATAATTTCTTAAAAAAGTATGTTCATAGAGTATACGTTGGAAATCCTGAATTCAAAAATTCTGTGCAGAATGATGAAATAAATCGTTTTGATTTTCAATTTTTAACTGCAATTCGTGATGTCGAAAGAGATTTATTCAAAGGAAATAACAGTCTTTTAAGAGAAGTAATAGACTTTTTTATGGACTACGATATTAAAAGTAACAGTGAGTTAGAAAAAAAGGAAAAAATAGAACAAATTCAAAAGAAAAAAAGAGACTTTTCAGTTGAATCAAAGAAGATAATTGAATCAATTCAGCAACGTATGAGAAACGGTGAAGAACAAATTTTAAAGTATGTCAATAATACTGGGGCTGGAATTGATGAATCTAAACCTTCATTTGATGGAGAAATTTTGGACACCGAATTATATTCAGCATTAAGACTCATTGTCGAAAAAGAATCTGGAATTAAGCTACCTGCCATTAGCAATGGGCTAGGCTATAATAATTTAATTTATATCTCCCTTTTGCTATCAAAAATGCAAAAAGATGCTTCTGGAGAATATTTAGGGTCAAATGCTAAAGTGTTCTCCATATTAGCTATTGAGGAACCAGAAGCACATTTACATCCAAGTATGCAATATAAGTTTTTACAATTTCTAAAAGAAAATAAAGATTCAGATGTTAACCAAATATTTATTACTTCACATTCTCCAAATATAACTGCTGCAGTTGATTTAGAAGATATTTTAGTTATTCAAAAAATTAATGAAGAAATTAAAATAGCTTATCCAAGTAAAGTATTCAATGATTCAAACGAGGAAGATATCATATCTCGAAATTATGTGAAAAGATTTTTAGATGTAACAAAAGCAGATTTATTTTTTGCGCAAAATGTAATTCTAGTAGAGGGTATTGCTGAACAGCTTGTACTTCCTGAATTCGCAGCCTCAATGGATTTGAATTTAGCGGACAGCCATACCACAATATTGAATATTGGTGGAAGATATTTTAATCATTTCTTAAAATTATTTGATACTAACCGCTGCAAATTTGCCTTAACAAAAAAAGTAGCATGCATAACTGATTTAGATCCAGTTAGAAAACTAAAAGACGCTGCAGATGAGGATAGCAATTGGAAAAAGTGTCTTCCCATATTTTTGAACTTACAACCAGAAGACTATGAATATAAAAAAACTTCTAATTCACTCGTGGGGACATATAGCCATAGTGATTCAAAAATTAAAGTTTTTACCCAGACACACGGACAAAGCTCTACATTTGAATATGATTTGATTTTGAAGAATCCGAGTTGCGAAAAATTAGTAACCCCTTCAGTTTCTAATGCTCAAGAGATTAAAGAGTTAATGGACCTTGTTGCAAGAGATAAACCTATAAAGGAAATAGTTGCAAGAATAAGAAAGAATGCCTTTAAAGACGAGCTTTTAAACTTGCTTACTCTTGGATTGTTAAAAGATGAGTTAAGCGTAAAGAAAGGCATAATTGCTAGTCGATACCTATTATCTATCTCTAAAGGAGAAGCGGCTCAGGAGATTGCTTATGTCATAAGTACAGCTGAGCAGGGCTTAATTGAGCCACCAGATTATATAAGCGAGGCGATAAAATGGATTTGTCAGTAGCCACGGAATTAGAAAATAGTAACAGTATAATACCAATTGATGAGCATTTTAAATTATATGCTGGACCGGGTGCAGGAAAAACCACTTTTTTAACCAATCATATTAAAAGAATTCTACATCAATCAACTAAACTTGGAAAAGCAAAAAAAATTGCTTGTATTACTTATACAAATACTGCCGTTAATACTCTTGTCAATAAACTCGAAGATTCTATTGAATCATTAGAAATATGCACAATACATAGCTTCTGCTATAAGCACATTGTCAAACCATACATTTGGATTTTAGAAGATTCACCTTTACCTATTGATAAAATAGATGGGCATGAACAAATTAAACTACGGCACAGTCAAATCAATCAATTAAAAATTGAAATTGGACAAAATTATTTAAATGATGTGAAATTATGTGAGGCGCTAAATAAACTTCAATGGGTTTTAGATGATGAAATACCAACATTAAAATTTTTAAATGCTTATGATGGTAAGATAGAAGGTTATTTCCTAAAAAAAAGTGCTTATTATAAATATAAACAATTATATTGGTCCGAAGGAAAATTAAGTCATGATGATGTCCTTTATTTTGCGTATAAAATTTTACAAGAAAACATACGAATAATAGATATTATTAGAGCTAAATTCCCCTATATTTTAATTGATGAGTTTCAAGACACTAGTCCATTACAAACAGCCATTATTGAATTAATTGGGCAAAAAGAAGTTAATATAGGAGTAATAGGTGACTTATGCCAATCAATTTATTCTTTTCAAGGGGCAAACGTAGAATCATTTGAGATGTTTTCAATTGAAAATATGAAATTATATATTTTAAAGGATAATCATAGATCAAGTAACGAGATTATAAATGTACTTAATCATATGCGTAAAAATAAAGACTTTGAGCAATCCTCTCCCACTCATAAATCTGGTAACCTTCCTACTATACTGGTAGGATCTAAGAAAAGTGCTTATCATTACTTGAATGATAAATCAATAAATCCAGTTGTACTATCATATAAAAGTGAAAACTCAAAGTCCGTTGAATATGAAACAGATTTAATTGAAGATATGGATTTCAATATTATTCTTCAAGATTCAAATAATGAAAGAGGCTGGAGAATTTTTCATATAATCCAATCTATCGAATTAGCTAAACAGTTTCAATTAAAAGAGGCTTTAAGATTAATGAAAATTGCTTATCGAAAAGATGAGCCTTTTACTGATAAAGAGGCTTTTGTTAACTTAAAAAGATTTTTAAATATGTACAATGAATTTGAAACCAAAAGCATTACTTACTTCCACAACGAGTTAATTGTAGGGCAATACAATGTTAAGGGACGTATTTCCAGAGGAGCAGCAAAAACATTATATGATGGTTTAACTTATAGAAAAGTTGCCCTCCAAATGAAAATTTTAGATGACTTAAGTGATTTTAAAACAATCCACCAATCTAAAGGAGATGAATTTGAAAATATTTTAGTAATAATTCCTCCCCAAAAACAAGGAACAGAGCTAAACTTTCTGCTTTCACCTAATATGAATATAGAAGTGCATAGAGTTTATTATGTTGCATTAAGTAGGGCAATCTCGGGACTCTATATTAATGTTGAGAGCTTAAAAGAACAAGAAAAAGCAGCACTCATAGAAATTGGTTTTGAAGTAATACAGGTAGACCAATCAAATGAATTAAATATTACTACTAAGGAGCTAGTTAAATCCTTATAAGTCCTAGATATTTTAACTAAGAATAAAATTTAAAAGCATATTTATGAAATATCAGCAGTCCCTGGTTTTATTTGTAAAATAAAACCAGGGACTTTAATGCTATAAAATACAATCAATTTAGTACGCAGAGGAATTTGTATATTTTTTCCTAGAATAATAAATCTTATATAATTTAAATATAGAACCCGTTTGAATTAAATAGATGCATCTTGACTCTATATTAAATATCTTGTAATCAAACTAGTTTATAGTTAATAGGAGAAGTAAGGTAAGTGATAATGATGGAAGATGTACTTTTGGAAAAGAGGGACTTAATAAGTGAGGTAATCTTTGGGGTATATGGAAATTACCGATAAAATTAATTTTTCAATAGGTGCAGTTATCAAATATTTAAACGAAGAAGGAGATACTCTATATATAATGCTTAAATCTGTAACAGATTTTCCTTCGATGTGTAAATTTACAATTTCTTTTTTTTAATGATCATCACTTTTTTGATGACTATAGTCGGTCGATTGAAATGTCATGAGAATCCCAAAAGCTTTCGGTGAAGAGCATAAAAAAAGGCTGATTTTTCTCAAGAACTATTAGTTCTTTAATGTGATATAGATAGAACTTATATTAGATTACTTGAGTGTACTCAAAGACAATTAAGCATATCTGCCGTATTCGTCATATGTAAGGTATTAAATATTGCTCCACATGAATTAATTAAAGAAGTGGAAGAACCTATAAATTCCTAATAATGAATCTGTCTAAAGAAACAATCTAACATTCTGGTTATTTAATGCTTCTTTTTGTTTTTTGGTATAAGATATATTATATAAAGACCATCCGTATATCTAATTAATTAGATGAAGAATTTCCACCAAGGACTTACAACATTTTAAAAGTATTTTAAGGAGTGAGGGAATTATTTTGAAAATCTATGTCCCAGCAGTTCAAAAATGTATTTTAAAAGAAACAGGTTGTAAAAATTCTATATACCACCTTCTTGAAAACGAAAAGGAGATTACTGGTGAAATTATCAGAATTGAAAAGCACTTTTTTAATTTTAAATGTGGAGAAGATTTATATTGCTTTACAACTGACAAAAAGAAGAGCGATTTGTCCGCTACATATGTATTACTAATTGAGAAAATAACAATTGAACAGAACATAAATGTTAATGAAATTGTGATAAAGCATTGGCTTAAGCACCCTTTACTATCTAGAAATTTTACTAATGAAGAAATTTTAAATAGCTGGAGTAGAGCATTCAATTTTATTGAGGAAAATATAGAGACAGATGAGAAGGGGCTACGTAGACCACAAATTGGTGCTCTATATTCTATTTTAAGCCATTTAAAAGTTCCAAATAATGTGGCTACAGTGGTGATGCCTACTGGTACTGGAAAAACCGAAACGATGCTTTCAACATTAATAGCAGCTAAGTGTGAGAAGTTATTAATCACTGTTCCAAGTGATGCTTTAAGAACGCAAGTCGCTAATAAATTTCTTAAATTGGGCTTGCTCAAAGAATTTGGGATTGTTAATTCAAGTGCGCTATTCCCAAAGGTGGGACTGATTTTTGAGAAGTTTCCTTCTGCAGAATCTTTTGAAGGATTTCTAGAAAACTCTAATGTAGTTGTTACTACCATGAATATTTTATCTCGGATGGATAAAGGTAACAGAGCTTTACTCTCAAAATATTGTTCCAATGTATTTATAGATGAAGCACATCATGTAAGAGCAACTTCATGGGAAGATGTTAGAAAGACATTTGATGATAGTAAGGTAATTCAGTTTACTGCTACTCCATTCAGAAATGATGGTAAAAACTTAGATGGTAAAATTATATTTAATTATCCCTTAGAAGAAGCACAAAAAGAAGGATATTTTACTGAGATAGAGTTTATACCTGTTAAAGAGTATGATGGTCACAAGGTAGATAGGGTAGTTGCAGCAACCGCCATTGAAAGACTAATTAAGGATAGGGATGATAATGATTTCCCTCACATTCTAATGGCTCGATGCTCTAATAAAAATAGAGCACTACAAGTTTTCAAAATATATCAAGAGCTAACAGAAAACACGAATCTTATCCCTGTTTTAATATATTCAGGAATTGAAAATCAAAAAAATATTTATCAAGAAATTATAAACAAGAAATATAACATTATTGTATGTGTGGATATGTTAGGAGAAGGATTTGATTTACCAGAATTAAAAGTTGCAGCACTTCATGATATAAGGAAGAGCTTACCAATAACATTACAATTTATTGGGAGATTTACTCGTACTAAACATGATGAAAGTTTAGGTAAAGCTGCATTTATTGCTAATATTGCTGAATTAGAAGTAACAGGTGTTCTTGAAGATTTATATAGTAATGACGCAAACTGGAATAATTTGATTAGCAACATAAGTTCCACTAGTGTTGAATCCGAAATAGAATACAAAGATTTTTTAGAGGGATTTAAGAATATAACTCAATCTAACTTTGCATTCAAAAATATACATCCCAAATTAAGCACAGTCGTATACAAAGGTAAAAGCATGTTTTGGTCACCTTTAGTATTAAAAGAATACTTTACAAAAAACACTAATTATGAATATGTGTTTTTTGATATAAACCAAAATGAAAATATGGTTGTTATTGCTTATGCAAAGAAAAATTCCTTGGATTGGTTAAACGATAAAAACACATTTAATTTATCATGGACATTGATAATTTTAATTTGGGATTCTGAAAAAAAATTACTATACATTAACAGTTCGGATAATTCTAGCCTATATAAAGAATTAGCAACTCAAGTAATAGATCAACCCATACTAATTAACGGAATGGAAGTCTTTAAGTCACTTTATAATATTAACAGATTAAAACTTCAAAATGTTGGTATGAAACTTTTCTTAGCAAAAGATATCAGATATCGTATGAGCGTAGGTAGTGACCTTAGTGAAGCTATCCCCTTAATGGAAAAACAGCGAAGCCAAAAATCATATGTGGTTGGGACTGGATTTGAAAATGGAGAACCAGTTAATATAGGCTGCTCGTACAAGGGAAGAATTTGGACTAAGTTACAAGGGAATTTGATGAATTTAAAAAAATGGTGTACTAATGTTGGGGATAAATTATCAAATTATTCAATTGATCCTAATCAAGTATTAGTTGAATGTCTAGTTCCCACAAGAATATGCCAGCTTCCTAATGAAGTCCCAATAGGCATTGATTGGGATTACGAAGTGTATATGGAAAATGAGACCAAATTCCGTTTTAAGGTTGGACATATAGAAAAAAACTTAAGTGCAGTAGAATTAAATATTAAAAACTTTGAAATTAGGGGTTATTTAGAAATAGAGTTAAAAATTGACGAGATATGTATACCTATTAAATTTACAGTTTTTAATGATCTTTCTCATGGTTACGAAGAAGGTTTACCCAACTATAAATTTGAAGTCTTGAGCGAAGACAAAGTACTCGTGGAATTCGGTTCTAAAAGGATGCCACTTATTGACTTTCTAGATTACTATACACCTACTATTTGGTTTGCAGATGGATCTTCTTTAACTGGGAATGATCATATTATTCTAAAACATCATATTAATTTATATAATAGGGAATTATTGATGCCATTTGATTGGACTGGTACTGATATTTCGAAAGAATCTCAGCATGTCAATCCAAAAATTGAAGATTCTATACAATATAGAATGATTCAATATTTAAAAGAAAAAGATTATAGCGTTATTTATGATGATGACGGCAGTGGTGAAATAGCCGATATTGTTACAATTAAAGAAACTGAAGATGAATTAAAAATACAACTATACCATTTAAAATACGCTAAAAACGGAAGAGTTTCCGAATCTATAGCAAATCTTTATGAAGTGTGTGGACAAGCACAAAAGTCTACACAGTGGAAATATAAATCTGGAAAAGAATTTTTCAGTCATTTACTAAGAAGACATACCAAAACCTATTCGGGTCAACAATGTAGCCGATTAGAAAAAGGTAATCTAGAATTATTGGCAACGCTACAAGATAAAGCAAAAAAGAAAATTCCGATGTCTTATGAGATTTTTATTGTTCAGCCAAGTATTTCAAAGAAAAGTGTGCGAGATGATATTTTAACTTTATTAGGAGTTACAGAAAACTTTATTAAAGAGACAACAGGTATAGAGTTAAAAGTTATTTGTAGTTATTAAAATACGTAGGAGTCTTACTCTAGCGTTTCGTAAGACTCCTAATATTATTTATAAATTTAATCTAGCTATCTTCCAAATCTAAATTGAATAACTCATTAAGTTTTTCTATTTTTTTATCGTTTACATCAATAGTATTTGAAATTGCTGATTCATTTTGCAAAACCTTATTAGGGTTATTTAATTCTAAAACTTGTGAAGCCTGATTTGGTAAAGTAATAATTGCTGCCTTCACATTAGCTTGTCTTAATTTTTCTGATTGTCCGTATAAATGAGGAAAATAACTTTCAGCAACAATTTGATTATACAGTGTTTCGTAGTGAGTTCTCTGGACAGTTACTTTAGATAGCTGTTGTTTCAATTGCTGAATTTCTAACTGCAGTTTTGGTACAGATTCTTCAAGTGTTGCTAATTTTTTAAATCGAAAAAAAAAGGAAAATCGTTTGGTGCAAAATTAACATATGACTCCGCACAGAAGAGAATCACTTTTGTGTATGAAAAAAAGAAATAATATTATTAAATCTTAAATTTCATATATAAAATTAATAAGAACTATGATATGATGAAAGTAACAAAATAATCTAAATCTATCTTGCAAAAGGACACACCTACGCATACATATGCCGTAGGTGTGTCCTTTTTTTGATATTTATTCATATAAAGGAGATGTTGATATGTTTCAGCGCTTTGCAGGTGGAGTGGTAACACTATCTATACCTTCATCAATTGAAGACAAGTTCCGGAAATATAGAAAAATGAACAATATGAAAGAGATAGAAACAATATGGTCAGGTCAAGATTCAGCTGGTTCTTTGTTAGATAGTGAAATATTACGCAATATACGAAAAAAGTTAGAAATGGGTAAATTGCAATTGCTCAGTAGAGAGAAAGTTGAGATATTGCAACTCATAAATACTATCTTACTGCTTTCGCAATCGATAAAAGTAGAGTATTGGAATATAGGATATTTTTGTATGGTATCTGCTGATGAAGAACGGTTGCATAAGGAAGAGAAGACAACGATTTTAGAAATGCTTATCAACTACGAAGGGGTATTATATCCTACATTATCTGAAGAATATAGGTATCAGGAACTCACTGCACTTGAGTATTATACAGAGAAAGAGCAAATGGAATACGAAAATTTTATAACTAATTATTGGAAAGTAAAATACGTAGGAAAAATGGAGATGGGTAATCTATGAAAATCAAAGTAGAGTGCTTATTATGATTAAGTTTTTAATAAAAGTAAGTATAGTTCCTTCCTGCATTGTGATGTTAACAGCATGTAGCAGTACCGCACAAACAAATGATTCGAGACCTGTACAAACCGTACAAAAAGGAATACAACAGCATGCAGAAGGGAAAAGTATTGTCGATATTCCAGAAGCGTATAAGGATAAATTAAAAGGCTTAGAGACCGTAAAAGGGAAGGTATTACATATAAAAGACGGCGATACGATAGACGTGAACGTAAAGGGGCAGAAACAGACGGTTAGGTTACTGTTATTGGATACCCCGGAATCCGTATCACAAAAGATTCCACCACAAAAGATGGGAAAGGAAGCCTCTTCCTTTTTAAAGAAACAGCTAGAAGGGAAAAGTGTAACCTTGGTTTATGATCGGGGACCAAAAGAAGACAAATACGGCAGGAAATTGGCATATGTATTTTGCGATGGAATACACATCAACGAATTAATGGTCAAGTCAGGTTATGGCATTGTAGCTTATATCTCAAAGCCAAACACTACGCTGTTTCCACAAATGCTAGAAGCAGAGAAAGAAGCCAGGGCATCAAGAATTGGCGTGTGGAGCATAAAAGGTTTTGTAGATGAAAAGCAACGACATTATAACCGTAATGATGCAGCCTAATAAAAAAATGGAGGTTTCATGATTGAACGAGAACAAAAGAAATATGCTCTTATCCTTTATCATTTCAATTTTATTTATTTTCGTGAGCCTATTGCCATTTAGTAATAACGAATATGTGTATGTTATCTCCAAAATTGGTGCTGTAGCTGGAGTAATAAATATTGTCATGATGAGCGTATTCTTATACTTTCAAAGAAAAAAAACGAGACATCTCTTGAATTAATACGGAAAGAGCGCTTGTTTTCCTTACTCGTATACAAAAGAAAAGGGTAAGGAAAACCGAAAGGAGAATATTTTAGATGAGTCAAATACCAGGGTTCTTGAAGTTTGTTTTAGCAAAGGAAAGAAGATATGTATATTTGGCTGTAGCAGAAAAGAAAAACAAAAAAGTACATACACACATGGTATATGGATTTGGTCCGCTTGAAAAAGCATTAGAAACCATGTACGAAATGCGTGATGATTTTGAAAATCTTTTTCCTCTAGAATTAAAAGAGAGGGGATACGACTGGGAAGATATTAATAATTGGATACTTTCTATTGAAACAGGGTACTCGAAACACGGAAATAAACTAGTCATATATTAGCAAATGTTTTGCATTAAAAAAACAGGTGAGGCGAAAATAAGATGTCGATCATTCAAAAGTATCACATTGCAATTGCTTGGACGATAGCTACTAGTGCAATGCTCATAAGTTTGATTTTTAGTGAATGGATGAAGTTGCCTCCATGTGATTTGTGCTGGTATCAAAGAATGGCCATGTATCCGTTAGTATTAATATTGGGGATAGGAATGTATAGAAGAGATCCGAACGTCAGCACGTATGCATTCCCATTTGCGTGTATCGGCTCAATGTTATCTGTATATCAAATTACAATTCAAACGTTTCCAGCTAGTGAACTGAAGATATGTACAGTAGGTGTTTCTTGTACAGAAGATCATTTGAATTTGTTTGGTTTCATCTCGATTCCTATGCTATCTTTTGTTGGGTTTTTAGCCATCATAATACTTCTATATATTAAATCTGATAGGGAGACAAAAGAACAAACAACATAGTGGTTATGAAAAATGTATTCAAGCAAACAAAACATATTTAAAAATAGATAATTAAAATAAAATATAATTATAAAAGGAGAAATTAAAATGACAACAATGCAAGTAAGTAATGAAATGTACAAAATCCCAGAGGCGGATGTAGAATTATTAAAGATTATGGCCCATCCAGTTAGGTTACAAATTGTGAAGGAGCTAGAACATCGTAAAGTTTGTAATGTAACAGAGTTAACAGATCTATTAAAAGTACCGCAATCAACCGTATCTCAGCATTTATCCAAGATGCGTGGCAAGATTCTACGCTCGGAAAGAAAAGGGTTAGAGATGTACTATCATATTGCAAATTCCAAAGCATGCCAGATTGTTAGTGTACTAGGTTTATAATTAGCTCAAACTAAATAGCAGATTATAAGATTAAAGATAAAATAAGGGCAGCCTGATATGGCAGCCCTTATTTAATTTGTGATTTTGCATATATTTTTGCACATTTAGTATAGCAAACATTATTCTTTCCTATCAAACTTCAATCTAATTTTTTTTCTCAATATGTTTCGTTTACTTTTATATTATAATAAAATTAATTCTTTTTATTTACGTATATTTCCTGGGGTGAATCCTTATTATAAGGATTCCTTTTTTGTTTTATAATCAATTAACAATATTTAAATGAAATTTTCAGCTGATATATATTTATAAAGCTACTGTTGAAATAGCATGTTTATAAATGAATTGTTGCTTTCCGTGACTGGAAACTAGCACTGAAAATTTATCAACAGCGATAATAATTCCAGGTACTCTAACGCCGTTTATTAAGAATATCGTTACTAATCTTTTTTCCTCTATTAATTTGTTGTAAAAATCTTCTTGTGTATGCATGAATAGTTTCTTCCTCTCTTTAAATGTTTTAATCTTTTTAAATCCTTCTTATGGATGCAAAAGAAATAGTTTAATTATATCACTGTTATTGTATATAAAGATTTTAAAATAATATTTTTATGATTTTTATAAGGAGCAACTTCATATAAAAACAAAAGCCCTCACCATAAAGTGAAGACTTTTGTTTGTTTATTATCCACCATGATTTCCGTGTGCATATTGAACAATATCAATAGCTTTTTGTGTTTTTGTAGGGGATTGGGCACCAAACATTAAAGTAAAAATAGTAATTACACCAACTAAACCGAGAATTGTCTTTTTCATTTTAATGCCTCCTTCTCAAAACCTTCAATCTAGGGGTACTTTCTCATCCGTTCTTTTTAATTTTATATATGTTCTCCATGATCCATGTAAATATCACCGTATTCGTATGCTGGTGCAGGTGGTCGTCCGTGGTCAAAAGCAACCAATCCAGTGTTTCCATCAGCAGTATTGTCAGATACATTTACGTTTTCATAACTAGAAATATAATCTGGTCTTTGTGGTGCAGGTGGTCTGCCATGATCTGCTTGCGATGTATAAGATTCTGTAAAGCTTCCAATAATCAAAACAGCTGCAAAACTAACAAATCCCATTAATACTTTTTTCATTTTAATGCACTTCCTTTCTGAAGTAATTGCTTGGCATCATGAGATATATTAAAGTATTTGCTAGCTTTCTCATGATTACCTTCTTGATAAAATTTTTTCGCTAAAACTCCAGAATATTCTTCGACAAAGCCATATGATTTTTGGGATTCAAAATAACTAAGCCCATCTGTAACAGCTGCTTCTAAACTTTGTTTGCAACTTTCATCGTACTGTGCTTGAAGTATTCGGAAGTGATGTGTATATTCAACATCTGCTAATTCAAAACCTTGAAGTAAGAATTCATACGCTTTCTCGATTTCATTTACTTTAAAATATTCTCGTGCTAATAAGAATACAGTTTTATGATAAGGTCTCTCAGATGAATAAACCTCCATTAAATGCCGAATCGCAGTTGCAGATATGCCTTGTTTCGCATAAAGAAAACCTAAGTTGTATTGAATTAAGGTAACTAATCGAGCACAGTTATGCTTTTTAGCCATATCTAAGCACTTAACAAAAAGTTCTTCTCCTTGTTCGAACTGACTTAAAGTAACACTTGCCAATCCTAGGATAGTATCGCATTCAATTTGATGTATTATATAATCTTCATGTTTTTTGTATATGTCTTTTGCTTTCATTACATGCTTAATTGTCAATAAAGGTTGTTGCAGATGGTAATATAGTTCACCAAGTTTATAATTAAATTCAGCTCTTTCAATATCGCTAGGAATATACTCTAAAAGTCGTGCTGCTTCTTCAAACTGTTCCATTGCTTCCATATAGTTAGCAATCATAGTGTTATGTACAGCTTTATAGAAATGATAGTAGTATTTTAAATAATCATCGATAGCCTTTGTTGTAAGTTTTTCAACAGCATCAAAATCACCATGAGATATATATGATTTATTTATTAACACTTTATAACTATAATCCAATAAAGAATAGTACAATAAAAGATTTTGGTCTTGTGAGTCGCGATTCTGTTCTACCATTAATACACTAATTTTTTCGTCGATTTCTTCTTTCATCTTCGTTGCTTTCGTAATTTGCTTTGATAGTATGACTTTGTACCAGTCATTTAATAATTTCGTAACTTCTTCGTTATTCAGAATTACTTGCATATAAATCCCCCTTATCTTTTTTATCTTTATACTAAATGATAGCAGAGTTCAATTGTAATAAGTTGTAAAAGGAAAATTTATAAATATTATTCATAATAATGAAAAAACTTTATATCAATTGACAGAAAACACCTATGAAGAAGAAACGGAACTTTGGTAAAACCCCCTATAAAAATACGTCCGTAATCCCAGTAACCATCTAGTTTAACAGCTATTTGTCGAATTGTTTTTTTATCAATTTAGTCAGAAAAGTGTTTATTTTTAGTGTTTTATGGCGTAACATCTGAACCATGCTAACAAATACCGGTATAAAAGCATAAAAATAGGTTTTTTGTAAGAATAAGGGCTTTGAAAATATTATATAATAAGGGGAAATGTACTATGAAATTCAAGAAAGCTATTGTTGGTACTTTAAGTGTTTCTTTATTATCTGCAAGCCTGTTGTCAACAACTAGTGCGTTCGCGGCCGAAGAAAAAGCTGCAGATGTAAAAACGCATGCTACTACTTCACTACCAGTGGTTAATGTACATGCTGAAAATAACACTATTAATCAACAAGAAATTGATAAAGCTGTCGCTTCGATACTCAATGAGGTAGGACAAACAGCACCGCAAGTCCAAGTGAATGAAGATTCTATGCAAGAACTCGGGGTAGTCAGTATTGGCACGAAACTGATTAAAAAATTTGGGGGTGGTTATGTAAAATCAACCCTACCTAAGAAAATCTATGGGAAATTCCCAGCTGAATTAACAGCAAAAGTATCTGAGGCACAGTGGGTAGGTATTTGGAATACGTATATTTTAATGGGACCTTTAGATGAAGTTCATGACGTAGTAACGGATGCTTTAGACCCGTATGTTTGGCATTGGGTAGCAAGTACGTGTGGCTACATTGCACAAGGAGTAGTGTACGCTTTAATTTAAGTTTTAATTCAGAAAGGATAAACTATGAAAAATAAATTTATAGACATTAAGTTTATCTTAATAATATTCTCTGTATATGCTGTAGTTCAATTAACTAGTGGATTAAAATTAAATAATTGGTTTATGACGGAGTTACTTCGATTATTGCTATGTATTAGTGTGGGAGTAATAGTATCTATAATTTTAAATACTCTTTTTAAAAAGAAATAGTGTAAAAACAAAAAGCCTTTCACTCGTTATGCTGTGAAGGGCTTTTTGTCGTAAAAAAATGACAGTTGAAATAGGGTGTTTTTGCCCAAATCCCCAAAATGGGGTATAACGTCTAAATAGCAGAAGCTTATTCCCCTTTTTGTGGGATGGGCAAAGATACATATGATATTTTCATCGGAATTCAGAAAAAACAGTTTAATCATATCGTTTTTCTTTATATTAATACTTTAATCTGTACCAATTCACGCAAACGTGATAAGATTAATTTAATTAATTCACGTTTGCGTGAAAGGAGAGTGCTTAGAAATGAAAGCAGAACGAATTTTTGAGTGTACTAGTGAAGATGGTATATGGAATAAGGCAATATTCAAGACGAAAGAAGGTATCTATTATTATGTGTCAGAGAATAGTACGATTGAGATAACTGGCCATGAGTATATAGATTTAGACATATTAGAAGAAGTCCATCAGGGAGAGGATCATAATTTGTTTGCGGTAAAAGGAGACGAAAGAGACATGCTGCAGCAGTTAGAGTTGGATGGATTTAATTTTGAAGATGTTGATTGGGGAGACCTTAACCTATTGGATAACGAAATTATGAGTAGTACGGATGCAATAGAAGAGTGGGGAATTGAATCATCGACATTACGTAAACGAATAAATGATTTCCCAAGAGGCTCAATCCGTAAAATTGGCACGACATATGCTGTGACTCGATTTGGAATGCGCAGTGTTTTCGGTTCGAATAAGAAATAAGTAAAAATATAATAGGGAGGTAGCGTTCAATGAAGAATCACACAAGGAATTCTAAAGGGCAATTATTGCAAACTAATAAGAAATGGTCTCACCTAAAGCAAAAGCAGCGTGAAACCATTTCAACTTGGCTGAGAGAGGCTTATATCGAGAAGATTAAGGTTCATAATCGTAGATTGAAACCAAGAGAACATGAGGATGTTTTAGAAAGCGTTATGAGTAACATCTATGATCGTGAAATTTGGATTCCGGATTACGAAGTCGAAAAGTATTACAAAGGAAAAATAAATAAATGGTATAACAAACATATTTCCTTGGAAGAAAAAAATGATAAGGAGGAAAAAATATGAAATATAGTATCGGAGATATTAGTACTTCATATATAATCCGTCTAATTTTAGATGATTTAAACACATTTATTACAACAGGAAAAAGGCAATTTAATTTCTGCTCAGAATCCGGAATATCCTCAGTAGAGGAACTAATTTCGGATTGGTTGGAATGGTTTAATGATTACCCGGAAGGTATGTCACCAGATGAATTAAAAGAAATTGAACAAGAAATAGGAGAATTGCTGGGTAGTATGTCAATATGGTCTCATGATACAGAAGAAAGAGAAGAATTTATAGAGCAATTTAGCGATTATTTCGGGGAATATATAGGTTTCTTTAAATTAGTTAGTGATGTATATCTTGAAGAATTGAAAGATGAGTTGTCATATTAATATCTTATATTCATGATATTTTTATAGAAAGAAGTATTAATGTATATTCTTTAGGTGATGAAAAAGTGAAAGGAAAAAAGAAAATGAAATTAGAGATTGAAAAGTTTATTAGTGAAATAGAATTTCCGGAAGCTGCTATGAGACTTATTGAAGAGGGGATATTATGTTATAAATCAGGAGCTTATAGGTCAGCGTATATCATGTCATATTTATTTTTCTTAAGTGTAGTGAAGCACAGAGCATTAGAAAGTTCATATGCTCCCATTGGGTATGGTAGAGAACGGAAGAAGAAAACAGACGAAATTTCAAACGATGAATTCTGGGAAAGAAAAGTATTCGACTTATTTACTACAGAAATATCACATAGTTGTTATTTTGAAGTTAGCAAATCAGTAATTGCGCAAATGGAATATTGGAGGACTTTGAGAAACGATTGTGTACATTCTAAAGGTAATAAGTTTGTAGCAGCGCATGTTGAATCATTTTGGTTATTCATACAATCAACGCTCCCTGAGTTAGTAATTAACCGTAGGAATATCATGATCATGTCTAGAGAGCTTGATGAGTTTTTCGAAAATTGATGATTTTATAATTCTAATAAGGTTTAAGAAATGCTAATCAAGATCAGGAGTAATGTGACTTCTTTAATAACTTATAAAGTGAACTAATCACCACTTAGCAGACACTTGAATTATCCCAAAACTATTTTAAATGAGATAAAAAGTGAAGAGATTTAATCAGATACTTTAATGAAGAGGAGGAAGCTATAACAATGTAGCTTCCCCAAAATAATTGCACAAAATGCTGATTTTGTGCAATTATTAGTATTTTTTATTCAAATTGTCTCCGTTCTAGACGTTCAATTTCTTCTCATTTCTTTTCATTATTGATATTCGTATAGATGCTTGTGTTACTTCTACAGAAGTATGGCCTGGCTGATCGCACAGCAAGATCAGGTCTGTATTTTCTTTATAATGATTTGTTGCATATGTGTGCCTTAATTTATGAGGACTTCGCTTTTCATCAAAAGTACTTGTATATTTTCCAATTAAATTCTGTATAGCACGGACTGAAATTTGAGTATAATTACTTTGATATCTTGTAACAAACAATATATCTTCATCCTGAGGACATTTATATTTTCTTATCGAATCTTAATGTGTTCCAGGACATCATCTAAACATGATTGTGTCGCCAGAATGGATGATTTTTTATTACCTTTACGAGTTATTCTGAGGGTCCCCTGACGGAAATTAATGTTAGAAACAGTATAAGGTTTATTATGGATATGTCACATTCCTTATCTCGTAAAAAATAACTGTATTTACGAGGAGAAGTTTCTTTTAAGATTGTTCCGTAGTCATTTGCAATGAATCTTAGAAAAGTAACATCCTCATTATCATTAAATATGGTATTAACTACTTCATCAACCCTTGCAGCGGCATCCATTTTTCCTTGTGCATTTCAATTTTATCCATAACATTACGAGATAAATAAATTTTCCCGTTTTCAGCTTCTGTATTTCGTTTTAAATACTCGAAGAATAATTTTAGAGCAGACACCGTACTATTGGATTGTTTTTTTCTCAATTTCTTTACTTTGTTTAATGATAGTGTTTCTAAAGTTTGGATAGGGATATAGCATATTGCAATCTCATCTAGGGGTACGGAAACGATTATCGGTATGAGGGGCCACTCTGGGATTTAATTACAAATCAAAAAAGAACTTTATTCAAGAATTTTGATAAGTGCTATTGATAGTCTGCGAACCCTTTATTATCAATAGGGTACACTCTATTGAGAGGGGAAATATGCAATTATGCATATTTATATTTTTTTATTTTAATAGCAATGAAACTTAATATATAATAGAAAGGTTTTTTACGAATTGATAAGGAGATGCGAGTATGAAGAAAATCATAGGACTTATATTATCATTATTTTAATTATTTTCTACCTATGCACCATTGTTTACAGAGGAAGTCGAAGTTTTAAATCAAATAGGTCGCGTCAAAGAGAAAGGAGACTGGTATTATTATGGATCTTGTCAACATAATGCGAATTTTACACTAAGGGATTTTTAAATTGAAAAACTTGGTTTTACTGTATATTAAGAAGGTTCTATAAACGGACTACTCCATTTAAAAAATGAAACATCTTATGAATCAATTATAGGTTAGACAGAATGACTTAGGTTGTCCTTATGCGAAATATCAGTATGAATAGAAATTTGATAATTATATAAAACGCCGTAAATGAAGGATAAAATAAGTGCTGATTTTGCAATTATATTTTTAACAATTGAATAGGAGATATTATGAATACAATTAAGAAATTATTTTTAAGTTTTATGGTATGTATTTTATTATTCAGTACAGTAGGAACAGCGTATGCAGAACAAAATGGTCAAGTGAATTCATCATCTTTTATTGACGTTCCTAAAACTCATTGGGCGTATAAAGAAATGATGTATATGGTGGAGAATAAGATTATAACAGGATACGGAAATGGGTATTTCGGTGCAGCGGATCCTATTACTCGCGAACATCTCGCTGCTTTCTTGTATCGATATTTAAAACCGCAAGATAGTACAAATAATCCATTTGTTGATATTGGTGACAGCAATTTCAAAAAGGAAATTTTGGCACTAACAGCACGTGGTATTTTCAGTGTAAATGCTGAAAAAAAATTCAATCCGAAAAATAATATGACACGTGCCGAAATGGCAACTGTGCTTGTCAAAACATTCGATTTAAAACCGCAAGGAAATGTAGAATTTACGGATATGAAAGGTCACTGGGCCAACGAATATGTCAAAATATTAGCCGGTAACAACATAACAAGTGGTACAGGTGACGGAAACTTTAATCCAAATGGCATTGTTACTAGAGAGCAATTTTCTATGTTCTTATATAGAACGATTATGAAAGTAACAGATATGCAAAATGATGAATCAGTTGGCTGGGTGAAGGAGAAAGAGAATTGGTACTATTACAACAAAGATGGGAGTAAGCAAAGAGATAACATTACGTTAGATGGAATAGAGTACTCCTTTTTTAAAGATGGAAGGCTATTCCAAGGAAGAAAGCAGGTAGGGAAAGATACTTTATATTATAGTGAACCTGGTAAACTAAAGACTGGATGGAGTTTTTCTGCAACTTCATGGAGCTATTTAAAAGATGGGAAGTATGTGACAGGAACATTTACCTATCAAGGAAAACCATTTGAAATTAATAAGTACGGGGATATGGAAAAGGGATGGATTACTCTACGTTCTGCTGTTAAAAGAATCTATCCAAAGCCAGAAACAAAATTTCTATTGAAATCTAAGCCTGTAAAGGATGGAGATGTTTTAGAAGTCATATCCAAGCAAGGTTTATGGTATCAGGTCAAATATCAAGGAGAGGTTGGATATGTTCGAATACTGGAGTCTGTTGTAATTGGGGAATCACCAGTTCGTTCATGGGATGTAACAAAAGAAGCAACGAATTTGTCTCAGTTTATGATAACTGAGTATCATAAAGATCCTGAAAAGTACTTTCCGTCCAATATTCAAAAGAAATTTGATAAACAATTAGATAGTGACACAGAGGTTCTTGCGAATGGATTACAATGGATTGATCAATTAAAAGAAGCACTTTATTTAGATAATCAAAAAGGTTGGGTACAAGAAGAAGGAAAATGGACGTATTATAAAAAAGATGGGCAAAGAATAACAGGTTTCCAATCAATTGATGGGAAACGCTATTATTTTGGTGCCGATGGTTTTATGCAAACGGGCTGGTTACATACAGGTGGATATGATTATTATCTGGGAACCGATGGTGTAGTGCAAACCGGAATCCAACATATTGATGGCAAAATCTATTACTTTAGTCCATTAGGTTCTGTACAATCAGGTTTTACACATGTTGATGGGAAACCGTATTATTTTGATGCTTCTCATGAATCAAGAAATGGTTGGATGAAGCAAGAGTTTAACTGGTACTTACTACAGCCTTCAGGTGCATTACAAACAGGAGATTTTACATATAAAGACAAGAGATTCTCGTTTAATCAAGATGGAGAAATGATTAAAGGGTGGGTTACATTAGAATCCCTTGTTAAAAAAGTATATCCAGAGCCAGACTTAAGAAAAGCATTACGTGCAAAAAGTGTGAATAAAGGTGAAGTGATAGAAGTAGTGGGGAAAGTCGGTTCTTGGTATGAGGTTAATTACCAAGGTGAAAAGGGATATGTACGCATTCATGATGCTATTATTTTTGATCAGGAGACTAAAAGTCCACTCACTTTGCTTAATGGAAAAGTAAAGATATTTGAAGGTGTATTAGATTACTTAAAAAGTGACGAAACATACATAAATAATACGATTAAAATTTTAGAAGAAGAAGAACAACGTTGGGTAGATGATGCAGAAAACTTAGAGAATCTTTCCAGAGATATTAATGATGCAAAGCAAGATGTACAGTATAAAAGGAAAGTCATTAAAGAAGCGCATGATAAGTTAGAAGAATTAGTGAATGCCATGAAAGGTGACATAAGAAACTTAACGGTTACACAAAGGAAAGAGCTCGTAAAATTGCTTGGAGCCGATGGGAAAGAATTACTAGATTTTGGTATGGATACATATGTTTTTATACTTCAACAATATGTATCTATGGCTCAAGCGTATGAGAAAACCTATCAAGAATTAGATGTGGTTGCGGGTAAAGTTCTTGAATTGCAAAAAGATATTAACGCACTTACTCATCAAATCACATTGGATATGCAAGAATTATCGAAGGGATTATCTGGTGTCATTAAAGACTTAGGACCAGTGGTAAATAGCTCCATTCGCTTGAAACATTCCATAGATGAGGCGAAACCTGGGATGGAGGAACTTGTACAAGTAACAAGAAAAAATGTTCCAGTCATTGCACAAGACTTACAAGCATTGGATGCGAAAGTCCCAGGATTCTTCACAGATTTCAATATGGGAATAGATCTTGCAAATATCTTTATGGACTCGGCTAATAAAATAGCAAGTCATAAAGTTGATGTATCTGCTGCTGCCATTAATATTGGAAATATTGACTTGAGTAATGCACTACGTGATTTAGGTGGTGATCCATCTAGAGTATATGATCGTAAGAATGATGGAGATGTATCATTCTTATTGGGTATTACACCTATAATTGGTACAGGAAAAGAAATTGGACAACTTATCAAAGGTGAAGACTTAGTAACAGGTCAAAAATACGGTCCAGATGATTATGCATGGGGCACATTGGCCGTCGTATCTGGTGGTACAACACGAGTTGTTGGTAAAGTTGTAGGGAAGATTGGAGACCTTGAGAAGAAAGGTAAGGCTTTAGAAACGGCTGCAAAAACTACTAATTTCACAAAATATCCTACTGGTTTTGATGAAGTTGCTAAATATGTAAAAGAACATAAAAAATTACCGGATAATTATATCACGAAAGAACAAGCACAAGCACTTGGTTGGGTTAGTAAGGATGGGAACCTTCATAAAGTAGCCCCTGGAAAAAGCATAGGAGGTAATATATTCCAAAATAAAGGGAATCCCTTACCAAGTGCTCCAGGTAGAGTTTGGTATGAAGCTGATATTAATTATTCAACAGGGTATCGAGGTAATGATAGAATTCTTTATTCTAGTGATGGATTGGTATATAGGACTTCAGATCATTACAAAACGTTTACTGAAGTAAAGTAGAAAGGAATTTAGTTATGGAAAAAATATATTTAGATGGACGGATGTTTACAAGTAAAAATGCACTGCATAAAACATTAAAGAGCAAATTAGATCTTCCAGATTACTATGGTGAAAATGCTAATGCGTTGTGGGATTGCTTAACTGCATGGGTTACTCTTCCTTTAACAATAGAATGGGAATTTTTCAAAGAAAGTCAGAATATGTTAGGAGAAGAAGCAGATTTGATTCTAGAAACATTTCAAGATGCACAAAATGAAATGCCAGGTAAGTTCTATATTGTTGTAAAATAATTAAAAGGATCTTAGATAAAAATAAAAACCGTGGAAATATTTAATTTCTACGGTTTTTATTGTATCAATTAGGTTTTCTTTCATAGTGGCCCCTCATACCTCGAATCGTTTCCGTACCCCATCTATAACAACTAATTACTTAACATAGTCCATTTTAAGAAGTTTCGGTATTCTTAAAGTATCCATACAGAGTAACAAGGAGAGCTTTTTCCTTATTTTAAAATATTAAATATTATAACGTAATATAACGATTTTATTATTTTTATTAAAATTTAAATTGTCCTTGTATTTTGATATTTTCTAGATTATATGATATATTGTTATCAACCGATAACAATATATGTTTTTAATGAATAAAATGTAGTGTCGGGGGATAACATAATAATGGATGTGGTGTTTTGGCTTCAAAAGAGCAAGTCGAGAGTAAATTAGCAATAATTAAATCCTGTATCTCTCGTGGAAGTGATTATTTCACTTTCTTATCTAATCGCCCTGACAACAGGCAGACACTTCATGATTTAGGATTCAAGTTATGGGATGCAAAGCAGATTATATTACAACTAGATGTTTCAGACTATTACGAAGGTCCTGAACCTAATGAAAGTCCGAATGTACCAGCAGCATTTGCTAATAGTGAGATGTGGATGTTTGGTAAAGAAGTAGAGGGTCTTGTAACATTTGAGGTTTATATAAAATTCAGTTTTATTGAAACAGCTGAAGGTCCCGTCACTTGTTGTGTTTCTTTCCATAAGGCGAAAGAAAAAATTGTGTATCCCTTCAAGTAATGTGAAGGGATACACACACTAGGGGGAACTAATATGACTTTAAGAAAATTTTGTGTAAATTGTTTAGAACGGACAGCGGTAGAACTTGTGACTGTACCAGAAAAAGCAGAAATACAGGGTGAAACTATAACATATGATGCTAAGTATTATCTCTGTGCTAAATGTAATCTGCTAACTCCTAATGATGAACTTACAGAAGAAAATTTGGAAATGGCCTACAGAAAGTATCGTGAAAAGAAAGGTATGCTTCAATCAGAAGACTTCTTATATATACGCGAGGAATTGTATCAGGTTAGTTTACGGGTAATGGCTAAACTACTTGGGTGTAGTCCTGCTACATTATCTCGTTATGAAAATGGAGCATTACAATCTAAACAGCATGATCTTCAGTTTAAAACATTGCGTGATCCAAAAGTTATGAAAACCATTCTAGAGAGCGGTATAGATGATATTCCTGATAAAGACAGAAAGGCACTCCAGGAGAGGTTGTCATTTTTGTTAGATATTGTTAAATCAGCAGATATTTTAAAAGGATTGGAAAATGAACTCCATTTATTAGATATACCTTCAGAGATAGTGTGGGAGGAAGCGTCTATTGAGGAGGTTGAAGCATTTTTCATTATAAAAGGGCAGGAATTAGATGATGAGGATGATGATCTGAGAGTGTCACCATTGAAATTACAGAAACTCATGTATTATGCACAAGGATGGACATTTGCATATACAAGCTGTAACCTTTTTAGAGATGATTTTCAAGCATGGGTGCATGGACCTGTAGTTCCTGATTTGTATTTTAAGTATAAAGAATACGGTTCTAAACGTATCGACAAAGATTTAGGTACTAAAATTGAAAATTTAAGATTAACCTTTGAACAGTTGCAGATTTTGCATTGGGTTTGGAATAAGTATAGTAAATTTGAAGCTAAATTTTTAGAAGATTTAACTCATATGGAATTTCCTTGGCGAGAAACACGCGGTGATCTTCCTAATGATCAAAATTGTAATTGGGTTATAAGGCAAGAGGACATAGAAAGATTTTTTGGATCTATGTATAAAACGATAAAGCTTCTAAAAAAAGTATAAAATACCATACCATTATTATTTACTAGTAAATATCAATTAAATAGTTAAGGAGGGGTATAATGACAGGGATTGAAATGAATAAAAGTATTGAAGAATATTTAAATGTTTTAACCGGTAGTACATTTATTAAAATAGCAGAGGTTCATGGTAATCAGGTGGTACTTGAAACATATTCAAGTTATGACGAATATAAAATTAATAATTCTGATAGTTTGATTACAGAGAACAGTTATGAAATTTATTATTCTACAGGAGATGCTATTGAGAAAATATTGGCCGGAGAACCTGTAAGGATTTTACGATCATATCCACAAATCAATGAAGTTCTATATACCATAAGATTTAGAGAGGTTTCTTATACAATAAATATTACACGTGACGCTTTAGATGAATTTTTAGGGTTTAATATTATAGACTTAAATGGCAGTAAAGAATTATGGAGAAATAGATATGTTAATGTCTATTTAAGTGGATTGAAAAATAAAAAAAGAAAAGGATTGGTAAGAGCGTTCTCTAAATAACAACTGCTTGTTTTAAGGATTTAATAGAGAGTGTAAATCAATAATAAATAAAAGTACTTTTTTGTTTATGCAGAGAGTACTTTTATTTATTTAATTTGCATAAGTGCTTGTAATAAATTAAATAAAGATCAAAATGAGTCTAGTGATATGATTAATGAAATCGGTATTTTATTAATACTAAGGGAATTTTGCATAAATAAAAAATTTTTTAATTTTAATATATTAATTTTATATGTTTATAATAAAGGAGTGCGGTGAGATGAGTAATATTAAAGAGTTTATTCCCTTTATAATACCTATATTAACAGCTGTGGTAGGCTACATATTTGGACAAAAAACTACCAAAGTTAATCTTTTTTACAGCCAAAATGAAAAAAATTTAAAAAATGTTATTGAACCTTTGTTTTTGAGTATAAAAGTTATAAAGAGAGAAGAAAGTTCGTTTAAAAAAGAACAATTACTTAATAACCTATTTGAATCTTATATATCTGAAAACAAAGGTATCCATCAGATAGGAAGTAAAGATTTAATAGATGCTTTTTTAAATTTAGAAGGCTTATACCATGATTTTAAAGCAGAAAAAAAAGATGAGAAATGGGATAGATTTTGGATTGAGTTAGAATATTTTTATAAATGGATTGAAAAAGAATATTGGTCTAATTTTTATACTTTATATAGAGAATATCCATGGTATTTAAACAGTTTGAATAGAAATATATTTATTAGAATTTCTTTTGATGTGATTAGGTTTTCAAAAGATACAGTTAATTTCTTATCATCTTTATCATTAGGGTTTCTTTTGTTCAGCCTTTATGATAAGGTGCTAGAAGTAATGTTTGATAAAGGAATTATGCCTGAAGGTTCTATCGTATTTAGTATTCTACTATTGGCATTTTGTATAGCCTTGTATGGATTTACTACTATGTTTGGCGCATTTAGTCCTAATTCCTCACAACAAAAAGGCTACATAGATAAGCTAATAAGTAAGAATACAACTAAGAATAAAGAATTCGAAAAGAAAATTAAGATACCAAAAATGTACGAATGAAAAATATAAAAGTACATAAATTTAATCAATTTGCAAATGTCGCATCTCCAGATAAAGGAATTAGAAATGTTAATAACGAGAAATTACTAATATTCAAATCGATTTTCCATTCCTTTTCATAAGCAATAGCAGATAACTTTTAAGGTATTAACAAAATTAATGTTTTACTAATTGTCCATATAAAACTGCAAAAAGAATTTCAAGGCCGTTCTTATGACGGGCTTATTAGCCATACTACTATTGTATTTTCCTGGGAAAACCGTTGTAACAACGACCAATGTACGCTCGGTGGTCTTTTTTACGAAATGTGTGATGAAGTAAACGAACTGGATTGGGCTGTCACATTACAGCAATTAATTGAGCTTCTTTAAGATACACTAAAACAAACAAAAAGCAAACTCATAAAAATGATTCAAAGTCATCTTTAACAATGGATTGCGGGCCTTCCTAGTTATATCAAGGCGTATTTACCGATTTCTCTCTGCGAAAGTTGAGTTAAATAAAAAGCAAGAACTCCAGGGAAACATATGCTTTCTGTTATTATAACTCTTTTAAATCCTTATATTTTTTCAGGATTCACATTATATGTATAGTATTATTACTATACATATAATGTGAGATTATGGGAGCCATGAAAAAACAATTGCTCAAAGCAAGAAATTTGAGCAATTGTTTTTTGATTTTTTATTCAAACTGTCTTCTTTCTAGTCGGTCAACTGCTTCTCGTTTCTTCTCATTATTGATATTCGTATAGATACTTGTTACTTCTACAGAAGTATGGCCCAGCTGATCGCGCAGCAATACCAAGTCTTTATTTTCTTTATAATGATTTGTAGCATAGGTATGTCGTAGTTTATGTGGGCTGCGTTTCTCATCAAATGCACTTGTATATTTATCGATTAACTTCTGTATAGCTCTAACTGTTAGCTGCGTATATTTCCCTTTATAATTTGTTACGAAAAGTAAGTCTTCATCTTGAGGACAGTTATATTTACTAGGACGAACCTTAATATATTCCTGAACATCATCTAAGCAGGAGCGGGTGGCTAATATGGAAGATCTTTTATTACCTTTACGAGTCACTTTAACCGTCCCCTGACGGAAGTTTATGCTAGAGATAGTAAGACTAGCTACCTCAGAAACTCGAAGCCCAGTGCCTAAAATAAGGCTTATAATGGCAATATCTCTTTCTTTATCCCGCTGAAAAAAACTGTATTTTCGCGGTGATATATCTCTCAACATTTCTCCGTAGTCATTTGCTAAAAATTGAAGAAAGGCTACATCATCCTTTTCATTAAAAATCATGTTCGCAACATCATCTGCTCTTGCTGCTGCATCTACTTTCTCTTTATGAAGCTCAATTTTCTCCATAACATTACGTGAGATGTAATTTTCTCCTTTTTCATTTTCTGTATTCTGAGCTAAATACTTGAATAGTGATTTTAAAGCAGAGAAAGTTCTGTTAATAGCTCTGGTTTCAATACCTTCTCCCTGAAGATATCTTTGAAAAGTTCTAGCTTCATTTAATGGTAAATTTTCTAGTGTTGTAATTGGTACATCACATATATTTGTGACCACATTACCATTTTCAACGGCTAGTCGATTACTTATAAGCCATTTTAGAAACTTTTCAAACTCAGTAATGTAAGCATACAATGTAGCGGGGGAGAGGGCTGTTTTCATTTCTGCATACTCTATGATATACCAGGGCATTTTACTTTTATGTTTATCTATTAGTATTTTAAACTTTTCTTTTTCTTGGTTACTCATGTTGTACACCTCAAATCAAATCAAATCAAATAATGTAAATTAATTTTTAAACTAATACTTAAACCGATATTTAAACCAACTATTCGAATTTTTGAGCTAGAATGCTATTTTAATAAATAACTTGATTACATATATGGATACCATACTAATTTTTGAAAAAGAAGAGAGGTATCAATATATAATTGATACCTCTACTATACTCAATTCTATGAAATCTATCAAACTGTTCGTTAAATACACTTTTAACGAACAGTTTGAATTATATTTATTTATTGTAAACACTGATTATTTCACATGATAAGCGTTTTTGTACTCATCGAGAGTATAAATGGTTTTAATATCTCGGAAGGGGATTGATACATGTCCTTTTAAATGTGAATAACAAGTTTCTTTATATCCATACCTTTGATTTTCTAATACTTTGTCTATGATCCAGATCCTTTTTTCTAATTCTTGATCGTCAGATTCGACACCTCTAAAGCTCATGCAATCAAAATTACTTAAATGTGATTGGAATTTTAGTACATAGCAACAATGCTTTTCCTTCCAATCATTATTAATCTCAGGGGCATCTATTAATTCCGATAGATTTTTTAAAAATTCCGGCCGCTCATGAACTTTTGCGTCATAATTGGTAACATCGTCAGTTGTAAAAAATGCATTTATTGCATAGTCTGTAAATAACTTAAAGGTAACCCAACCTAAACTGTCAAATGTACCATTAAATTTTCTACTTATATCAATTATTTGTCCATTGTAGCCAATAGTTTTCCTTTCAATATCTATCGAAATACCTTTTTTCAATAAATAATTTTGTATAGGTGTTTCTAATGTAACAGCTTGTTGCAGATTTACTAGCCCAAACCTTTTTATTGAATCCAGTTGATCATTTACTGTTGTAACGTGGAGGGAAGTAAGATAAATTTCTTTTTCTAAAACTCTAGCACTATCTATTTTAAAATATTTAAGAAATGATTCTGCATTAGATTGAATCCCATTTAAAGCAGTTGCATCAAAAAATTCTAAAATATCCTCTTCCTCAATATTGAAATGTGTGCATAAACCTTTTAAATCATACGTAGTAACATCGTATAGAACGTTATTATTCATACATTTGCTCCTTAATTCTCATTAGTAATAATAAATTCCCTCATCATCTATAAAATTATGATTTGCGAATTTTTTTCTTTTTCTTTTCTTATATGTATTTATTAATTTTTGAAGGGTTGTCTTTTGACCTTCACCTTTTTTAAAAGAACAGACTCTACATATTCCATCATTATACTTAAATGTATTTAAAGTTAAGCTATCTCGCTTTATTGTTTTTGCGATGCAAGTCCGGTGCTGACCGCTAGCCAATGCCACATGTCCACACTTATAGTGATCGGCATCAATTAAAGTATTCTTCTTAAACCAATCTTCTTTAATCATGTGAGAAGCAAAGAGTCTACAGTAATCAACTGATCCTGCTTTAAAATCTTTATTTTTTTCACGTTCTTTAATTTTTTGATACTGTTCATTCGTTAAATGTAAAGAACAAATTCCTGTTCGCACTTTAAAACAGTCGTATCTGCTAAATCTAAATGCATACGAGTAATCTTGAGGATTAATGCGAGTGTCTTCTTTCAAAATTGCCACCCCTATATATGATTTTAATAGTTTAATTATAGCATATACTTTCCAACCTCTTGAACTGTTCGTTAAATATGAATTTAACGAACAGTTGGATGAATGCGAGTTAAACTCCCCTCCTATCTTAATGTATTGTACAAGGACATGAAACTCCAAATTACTTAGACATGAAACTCTAAACTTTCGCTTTTAGATATTGGTTGGGACAAGAAACCCTAAACTGAAACTTTATATATAGTTACAGAACCACCCCCATTTAATCTTGTGTAAGATGCTCTCATTCTTACCAAATGACCTATATAAATCATTAATAAAAATATAATGATTTATATAGGTTATGAGAGTTACATTATCTTGAAGGAAAACTTTTCCCCAACAATTCATATATGATTCAAAAGGCGTACTTTTTGAAGTGCAAGATGCATGCCTCTTCTTATCTAATTCTGAAATTAATTTTTGGAATATCCCTAACCTTTGGTATTGCATCCTAAAAAATTATATATAAAAAACAGAGCGTTGGCTTCTTTATAAAGATGGAAATATACCCCTAAATATGTACCTTTCTGAACGAAAATACAATTCTAATTTCACAAAAAAATTCAGAACTAAGCGAAATCTTCATATTACACGGGGGGTGAAAGTAAAAACTATTGATTCAGATAAAACTTATTCTTCCAAGTTCTTTATGATATGATGGAGCAAGTAGAACTACTATACGTTACGCATAATCTGTTTTGAATAAATAATCAAGGAAATCTAATTATAAGTATGGGAGGATAAAATGGCTTATAAAACATTTATTTCATATAAATATAGTGAGACACAAGATTTAAGAGATAGTATTTTAGAAGCTTTAGGGGAAGATGCGAAATACTATCAAGGGGAAACAAGTGATTCACCAGATTTAACGGATACAACAACTGAGAATATTAAAAGGCATTTACGTGATATGATATATGGAACTTCTGTAACAATTGTCGTTATTTCACCAAATATGAAAAACAGTCAGTGGATTGATTGGGAAATAGAGTACTCATTAAAAGAAATCTCTCGTGAAGATAAAACTTCGAGAACCAATGGAATTGTTGGTGTTATCATGAAACATAATGGCGGGTATGAATGGATTGAATCAAAGAATACAAATGAAGATGGTTGTAAACCGAGAGTAATTAGTAATGATAAATTATATAGCATTATATATAACAATAGATTCAATGTAAAAACACCTAAATACACTTGTGAAAAATGCCAAACTGTTAACATGCTAAGTGGTTCATATATCTCTCTTGTAAATGAAGAGGATTTTATATCAAACCCTAATAAATACATTGATAATGCATTTGAGAAAAGTAAAGAGATTCACAACTTTAATATCGTTAAAAATCGCAAGTGATCTACCACAAACATGTTAAAAAAATACGAATTGAAATCCTTTTACATCAAAGGATTTCAATTTGTATTTTTTGAAACGAACAAGGCTATTGTATAAAAAATTTTAAGGGTTCAAGTGGTTCGAAAACATTTATACCCTTCTTCTAATTACTTCAATTATTTTATTTATTTCAGAAATTATATTCTGTGGATCTGTATCAGACTCTAGAATATCAATTGAATTTTTTAGGTACCAATACTTCTCTAAATCACTCTTAATCTCTTTAAAAATTCTTTCCGTGATATAACCCGTTGAACCTATTGGTATAATATATTTATTGTTATCTTTTGCAATCTGAAATTCCTCAAGCATTCCACCAGCTTCCACTATTTCCCCATCAACCAACTTATTACCGAACAAAAAAATCATAACTCCAGCATCACTTATCATTTCTTTTCGATATTCTGTCCAAAGTTCTTTTAATGAATTTCCACCAGATTCAAATTGTGGAAAAGGACGTAGTGTTAAGTAGTCATTAATTTTTTTACCTTTATTCTCAAAAATTTCTTCAAGTGCACCATTAATCACATAACTTCCTACCCCTAAACCAAATCCTGAAATAATATGATGATTATTTGAGATTAATGATTTAGAAAGATTATGTAATAAACCTCTAGCCTCATCTTCAGAATAATTTCCATATTCTTCTGCACTACCAGATATAAATACTTTATTGGCTTTGAACTTTTTTTCGATATTACTTAAAATATTTGTAATATCTTTATATTCATCAACAAGAATAGATTTAATACCATATCTTATAAGGTCTTTTATTTTCAAATCCTGTTTAACCTTGTCATAGTAAAAATTTTCCTCGTTAATCGAACCATCAGGGTTTTTGTAATGCTCATCTGATTTATTTACTTTTCTAAAGAAACAATAATGATTTTTAGGACTATCTCCTAATAAATCTATACGAATTTTACTTAAAATTTGCTCTAAGTTGGGATCTTCAAAACTAAAACCGATGAAAATAAAAGTTTTAGCTATAAGTTCACCTTTCAGTTGAGTTGTAAATGCAGATCTCTCAACATTATACCTTTCATAATCATCCCTTGTTATAACAGCGTTATCTGGGAATTCTTTATCGCCATGCATCTTATAAACTACAACATCACGATTAGGCTTGTAATTTTTCATTTGACTAGAATCTATTTTTTTATCTACTATTTTACCGGAATCATTTAATGTATCCTCAATTATAGAATCATAATTTGTAGTCCAATAAGTATCGATTGGTAATTGAGCTAAAAGATTCATATTGGCATTTCTTGTTGCGTTTCTTTGAAACTCCTCTACAATTGCTTCGTTAATAGTTTGTCTACCATTCGCATTAAAATGATATTGAGCGACTGAAACTAAATCGAACTCCTTATTAATATCCAATTCTAACTCTTCAGCAATATCTCTAAGAAGACCACGCCAATCAACAAATCCTGAACCCCTTGAAAGTCCAGCTCCTGCAAAAATTGCTAGATTATTGTTACGAAGATCTTTTAATGCCGCTCTTTCAAATGTTCCTACAGATATACTCATCCCAATTTACATCTCCTTAATTTTTATCAAAATATAAAAATTCAAACTTAGAATTATAACAGCATAATTACAGTATAAATAGTTAATCATTTCTTTAAAAGATATAGTCTTATACTAACGGGAGATTATGTTAGTTATATAGACTCTTTGCATTATTTACAGAGAAATTGTTAATTCTTTATTTATAGAGTTAATTACAATACTTACTTTTTCAAACATTTTATTTATAAAAAGTAAAACTCAGTTTATGAATTTTATAATTTTTAAAACGGACTCAGAAACTTCTATACAAAAAGGTGATATCAGTACATACACAAGCTATCACTGATTCTTAGGAGTTTAACATTTTGTATGTTTTGTAAAACCACCATTTACTTTACAAATAGTAAACATGTTCAAAAATATTGTACTTTGCGGATAAAATACTTTTGATATAGAGATTCTAATTAAATTCACAACCCTTATGATTCTATAGCAGTTTGATAAGAGCTTAATAATGGGTATCCATCAAAATACATTTCTCTGTTCAAGTCTTCAGTTAATCTTTCTAACGACTTTTGAAAATTTTCTATACTATTATCAAATAATTCTAATACCGACCAATTCTCTTTCTCTTCAGCTCCCGAGTTTAAGAAATATGAAATATATAACTTATCATCTTTATAACCAAAAATACCGCTAAAAAATCTATCTGTGTTTAAATAACGATGTTTTAAGGAAAGTAGCAATTCAAAGGTATCATAGTGGTTATTCAGTTCCTGTTCATCAAATGTAAGTTTATTATTAGCATATATCTCACACATATAAGGTTGTATAAACATTTTTTCAAACGGAAGGTGCCACATTTTCTCTGAATATAAATCCCTAAAAGTAATATATAAATCACCATTTGATCCCGTGAATTCTAAGAAATTTTCTGGGCGATATAAATTTGTTCTTACTCTTATTTCCGTAAATAATTTATTTAATAGTTTGTAATTTTTTTTCATGACTGCAGCAATCCCAGCACTATAAAGACCAATTATTACTGGCAATTTTGATAAACAAGTAAATGTAGTTATACCTTCCTGTGCCATTGCAGTAGTTAATCTTTCTAAAGTTTCAGTAATAATTGATTCATGTTTTTTGTTTCTCGAATAATAAGTTAGTATTGTTAACATTATAGATAACGTTCGTGAGTTCTCTTTAATTTCTTCAATATATTCTTTCATAGTCTCGGAAGTTGCAGATACCTTGAAATCTAACGATTTAATGAATTGAACTAACACTTGAGTTTCTTCTGTAATCATCTCATATAATTCAATTTCTAAATCATTTGTAATAAATTTCTTTAATTTATTAATTTTCATCTGTATGTTTTCCGGACTAGATTTCTTTAATTTAGAAATGCTTTCTACGTTTTCAGAAAGTAAACTAAAAAAGCTATCAGCCCCATTACCATTTACTATCTTAATTCCATCTCTCCAATTTAATAATAATTCCGCTTGCTCACATAGTGTTTCATTATAAGCATGCCAATACCAAGAATAACGGCGCCCTTTTACTGATTTTATAGTCTCTCTTAATGCAGTATCCCATTCTGCAGACCAACCAGACGTAATAATTCCATATTCATCAAATACTTGTTTTAACAAACTTGATAAGACTGGGGGATACTCCTTCAGTTCATCACTGACATTTTTAAATCTAGTGTCTCTATAGTCACCATGAATTTTTAATACAGTACAATTAGCATGCGCCAAAGGTTTCATCCCAGCTATATC
Source organism: Bacillus fungorum (assembly GCF_002746455.1). Taxonomy (GTDB): domain Bacteria; phylum Bacillota; class Bacilli; order Bacillales; family Bacillaceae_G; genus Bacillus_A; species Bacillus_A fungorum. Next base: position 39,785 of record NZ_NWUW01000027.1, read on the forward strand.
TGATTCGTGATATAGAGTTTGGTATTGAATATCTAACTCATCTAAAGCTTGCTCCATCAATCGATCAAAATTTGTAGTTACTATAACTTTGATATACCCATCCTTTACTAGCCGCGCAATTTCTTTATGTGCTTTAGTTGGCCTTTTTATATAAGCTTCATCGCCTTCTTTTGGTTCAAAGAACTCAGCTAATAAGCCTACCCTTTCAGTTGAAGTTTTAGCTAACATTTCAATTACTTCATCATATGCTGGAGATTGACCATAATAATTTCGATACCATTGAATCGGATCTTCATGTGTCTCCGCTTTTAACTCCATTATTCTCCTGCATAATTCTTTAAGTATCCCCCATCCAGTAGGAATGTCAGCTGAATATGATATTCCAGAACCCAGTAACAAAGCATAAACACCTTTATTCGCTTCCATTGAAAAAGATAATGACATTAATTGGTTATCCATGTAGTTCGCCTCCATTTTTTTCTTATATATAATCGTATCACACTTTATCTATATCCATTTCAACTTATACAAAAGAAAAATCTATCTTCACTTGCAATGATCCTAAAAAGGGAAACTTCTTATTTCATAACAAAGCTTTTCACTTATATCTATTTACTTTTTTGTTATTAGATTAACATTTTATATTTCATAAAAATATATAGAATTATAAATGTTAAATATGTTATAAAAACAAAAATAAGGTGTTAAAAAATGTTATTTCACCACATCTTTTCTTTTTATTCTATATAATAAAAGTAAGAATATCTCAGTATTTGTATTGTTAAGAAAAAGGCAAGAATTGATGGCACAGGTGGATTGTGACTTAGTATTTTAATTTTTAGGAGGCTCTGATATGTATTCAATAGAAGAAGCACAAGCTATGGATTACCTTTTAAAGAAATTGCATTATAACGGGTTATTAGAACATATAACCGGAAATAAGAGCGAATTAAAATTAGTAATTGCAATTAATAATCGTTATATATCAGGGGATTTTATTATGTTTCAAAAAGGTTCTATTGAACAAAATGAAATCGTTGGTTCATATGATTATGAAAAAGTTTATTATAATAACCAGTCATTTTCTACCTACGCTAAATTATGGTCATCGTTTTGTAACAAATATCTACCCACAGGGTCAGATTACAGGTTCAAACAAATATTAGATTTAACCGTCATTTTTGATCTTCTTAAGGAGACAGTGGGAACCATATCTTTTGTAAATGAGCCAATTCCATTAAGACCTGTTTTTATGAATATTGAGTATTTTAATGAAGAAAAAGGACCGGAATTTCTTTACTTAGGAGATCAGCAAATTGAAATTGTATCAATTATGAAAAGGGAGAAGGGTTTAAATGCATAGTAGTCCTGAAAAAGTTTTTATTAGTTATAGTTGGGATTCAGAAGAACACCAACTATGGGTATTAGAGTTGGTAAGAAAACTTCGTTCGGAAGGTTATGATGCAAATTTTGATCGAGGTATTACATCTACTTCAACAGTCAATTTGAATCAGATGATGATAGAACATATGCGAGATGATGATTATATTATAATGGTATTAACTGAAAAATATACAGTCAAAGCTGATGGATTTGCAGGCGGAGTGGGGTTTGAAACAATTCTTTCATTGCCTATTATTCAACAACATCTAGATAAATTAATCATTTTAACTCGGCAACCTGCTGTTCTTCAAAAAGTTATTCCATTTCATTTGCAAGGAATAAATTATATCGATTTTTCAAATCCAGCTGAATTTGATAATAAGTTTGAAGAATTGATTTATCGATTACAAAAAGTTCCAATGTTCGATTTAGGTCCTATTGGCGAAAAAAAACTAAGAAAACCTAAATCACATGGTAATACTGCTGCAACTGTTTTAAATAATGTGAAGGTTTCTAGATTAAGTCCACCAACAGATTTAGAAAGAAATTCTTTTATCGAAGAAAACTTTAATCTTATTATTAATGGCTTAGATGAAATATTAAATACTTTACAAAGTCAAAATCCAAACTTTATTTATCAAAAGCAAAATATAACAAACGATAAGGTCATGTATTCATTTTATTTGAATGGTCAAAATTCCGTTAACTTAAAAATATGGTTAGGAAGCTTATTTAGTTCAGACAAACAAATTCAGTTTACAGTTGGCCGTTACGTAGATATAAGTAATGATAATAGTATGAATGGCTCCGTAAATGTAGAGATAGATCGGGAGTACAATCTTTCTTTATCAATGCCTATGAACATGTTTTCGCCTAACACTAAAAATATGAAATATACTGAGGTTGTAAAGGAACTATACGAACACCATATACTTCCATATTTAAGGTAAGAGTATTATCGACTTAGAATATTTATATGGGATATCATTATAAATACATACTATTTACGAACCGTTTGATTCATGGTCATTTAATTAAAGTATAAGATAACTCCATTTCTTCCTCCTTGGGAGAATAGTCTATGCAACACCTCCTATAGTTTTAATATGCTAAGAATCATTGAAAATTATTTATACTTTTTATGGTAAATGGTTGTTCGAAAGTTTTATTGTGTATTGAGCTAGAAGAACAAAAAGAACTTGTAGAAATCACTACAAGTTCTTTTTTAGATAATGTAAAAAAGGTGAAACAAACTATCTTATTATTCATAACAAGGAAACTATCTTACTTACGGCTTGGTTTCATTATATAACAAATATTTAAAATGTAGAGATTTTATTTTTGAATATTGAGAATATTAAAAAATAAAGATAAAGACAAAATCCTGTCTTTCCCTCCTGAAAATCACATTTTATATTTTGTATAAAACATCTTAATTCAATATCTATTTAATAATAAATTGGTGAAATATAGATAAAGGTAAATGAAGAACAAAAGTGGAGTTATGTTTACATATCAACTATGAAATAGAAATTTGTTAGCTATCTCCATTCTTTGGCTGGCAGTACCCCTAACTTGCCCTCATACCTATTAAAGAGCGAAAAAAACATTGGTTTATCAAAAAATAAGTCAGGATTAACCTGACTTGTCGTTTCCTTTTCCTGCAATAGTTAAGAGAATAGCTAATGTGAGCGAGGTATATTCCGAGTAAATTGTGGATGCACCGAGTTAAAACTGTTGTATAATGCCTAAGAAACCTGCCATATATAACTAGAGTGTAAAATTCGGTCATAGTAATACATATTTTTACTCGAGGCTTTTTTTCAGTGCTATTAGTAAAACATCTTTTTTGTTGCACTTAAACCTGATAATGGAAATAAAATGCAGAATATGAACCAAAATCATGTATCTCGGCTGCCCCCCTAATAGAGCGTATGGTATGAGCAAAATAAAAAGCCCTCACATAAAGAGAGGGTTCAAATTCATTATTTTGTATCAGGAACTACTATGTAATCTTTTGCACTAAAATCGGACACATCAAGAATTTTAATTGCCGAATTCTCTATAAAATCAGTAGTTAACACCATTACAGTTCCTCCATTTTTTTCAAAAGCTACCATCCTCTTTTGATTATATTTAATAGCCAACCAAGCTGTTATGAATTGAGGGAAAATCACAAAACATGATTCAATTTTCGCCATTTGTTCTGGGATTACTTCCATATAAAAATTCCCATCATGAATAACTTTATGTCGGATATTAAATGCTTCTTCAAGCGTATCAAATATTTCCTTCTTAACTAAAGCTATATTGCCTTGTTGCAGCCAATGCAATATATAATTAGGTCGACTACATTGAAATGCACCGATAGCGTTAATTGCTTCATCAAAATAATCTGTTATTTTTTTTTCAGTTCTATCAAAGAGGAAATTAAAAGCTTCACATGTTTGTGCTAAATCTTGAAAATTAAATTGCTTGGACATATATTCACTTACACTTATATCCATAGCATCAACGGCATCTAACTCAATATTTTTTTCTTGCAAAAAAGAATAAATTCTATCATATATATCGTTATCGTTATCAACTATAAATACGAACAAATCCCGAAACAAAGTTTCCCAACAAGTTACTAAAGAACTAACGTATAGACCAACAGATACTTGAAACGGTTTAGAATCTTTAAGATTTCCGTTATCCGTAGGCCTATAGTTCTCTCTCAAAAAAACCATAGATTCACTACGATGGCATAGATTAAGAACAAAATTAGTTAAAAAATGTTGCATCTCTCCTCTGCTTTTTTGTAGTTCTTTCAATTCTTGGATTAACTTAGGTTTTAACTTCCTTATTTTTTTTGACATAATACATTCTCCAATCTCTATTTTTTGTATATTACTCTCTACTTTGTTAACTTATCCTTCTCTACATGGGTCCTGACTGCATTCCGCGACTAATACAAATTTGTCTACAATTTATATAAAATATTTTGTATTCCCTCCTTTTTCAGGGACTGATCAAATAAACTGATTATTAAAATTAAGATAATCCAAGTCTGAGGAGCACCTTAGGGCGTCTTTTTTTTAAAATATATAATGTATTACATTTATTTATAGATGCAACTTCGAAAGAGGGAATAATATGAATTTTAATACACTAGAAATACAATCACAAGTAGCGGGATTATCGAATATTGTATTATTACTGGCTAAGTAGTTTAGAGTTTCTTGTCCTATGTTCAAAAAGTTTAGATATTGGTTGGAACAAAAAATCTAAACTACAATTTTATAGATTTACAGAACTAAATTCAATTAATCTTGTGTAAGAAGCTCCCATTTGTACCTAATAATCTATACCATTATTCTCTATAATTCATTCATATAAAAATGATGATTTATATGGATTCTGGAGGTTACATTATCTTGAAGAATAACTTTTCCCCAACAATTGCAATATTCATCTTAATAAAAGAGGTAGCTATAACTAGCTACCTCTTTTTATTTTCAATTATCTATCTATTTTCATCATTGCACCCAAGAGGCAAAATTATTATATCCATTATCATCAATCCAATCATACACACGATAAGCCAATGACAATCTAAAGAATTTTCCTCTATGTGATTCAGGAGCGATTTGATTCAAATTATATGGCGCCAAATCGGTAAATTCTACCCATTTCCCCCCTGCCCACTCATACAAATGTAACTGTTTACCATCTTGACTATATTGATACCCTAGATAATCGAAGGGATTAGGTCCTTTACTTTTAATATTTCCATATTTATCTTTAAAACCATTAATATGAATCCCTAGTATTTTATTTCCTTTTTCTATACTTTTCATAATTTCATATCTCACCCATCTTCTATTAAAAGTCTGGGATCCGATTAAAACACATGTAACCGAGGTATTGTTAAGTCCACTATTTATTAATCTTTTGAGAGCTATATCACTTGTTTTTTTTGCATCTTCCCAAAGAGATGCATCAAAGACTCCCGCAGCACTTTGATTTAATTTTGTTACCCAATGATTTCTTACAACATTTACTCTAAAATCAATTACATCCTGATAATGAAAACTAAAAAAAACTCTTTTCGCCATAATTTCATGGTCCTCTCTGATTAATAATGGTAATGATTATTTAGATAAAATCTCTACAAACTCTAGTATAGTACTAATCAATTATTCTACCTCTGTTTCCCTGATTCTCATTACAATAATATTGAGCAATTCTTACAAAATCATTTTCTTTATTAACATTTAATCCAATTTCTTCAGCGATAGATTCCAAAATCTTTGTCCAACTAACATAGCCGGCAGGCATTGATAAATCTACACCTGCAAAAATTGCGGCACTCTCTTCCGTCACCTCTTTTGTAAAATCCTTAATATATTATTCAAAATCTAGTTTCATCTTAATCCTCCTTGCCTAATATACAAATAAACATCTCTTATATAAATATTTTATCATATCATTTGTCTTTTATTACTAAGATCGCTAAATCTAAAGTGTCCCCTAATACCCAGAATCATTTACGTATCCCAATAATTTTATACATATTAAGTATAGAAAAGGATCGAATATCATTGAATATAAATTTATATTTCTAATTATACTTATACATGATAATATTGATTTTATTTATAAAAAGGAGATAATGAAATGAAGACCCATTTACAAGAGTTAATAAAATTTTATGGAGATAACATAAGCAATTCTAAAATATTAAAAAAGGAAAGATTGTATGCTTGGTTTTGTATAATTTTAACATTGGTATTCTTTATGGCAATGTTTTTTAATCAAAATACAACTGTATCGACCACAATTATAATTTTAATGTTACCTGTAACGCTTACATCTTATATAGTTTTAGTATATAAACTAGAAAAAAATTTAGGCGGCCTTGAAAATTTAACAACTGGACAAAAGATTTTGGTGTGTTGTGACACTATTTTAACAACAAAGTTTTTAGTATATTTAAATGATACTAAATCTCTAAGAGAAGTAAAGATAAAGCAATTACGTAATTATTTTGAAGAAAAAGGATTTTATAATGAAAAACATTTGAAAATTTTTATGGATGTATCAGAAAAAGAATGTCAAAATCGTTTCCTAAATATTTCATGGCTCTCATTATTAGTAGGTTTTTTAATTCCAATTTGGACGTATTTAATGCAAAATATGTTTAAACTTCCAAATTTCAAGTTTGATATCACCTATCTTATTGATATAAATACGGTGAAATTTATTTTTATAATAATTGCAGGTCTTGTTAGCCTCTACTATATTGCTATAAGACTTTTTTGGGCAGCTATCAAATCTATAATTTTATTGCTATTTCCTGTAAGAAAATATGAGATGTTAGATCTAACAAGTCTGATTAGAGAGTTATATCTTGAATGCTATATAGAGGAAAACCAAAAGGAAAAACCTTTAATTGTGAAGGGATTTTGTGAGAAAAAATAAATAAAGTGTAGATTGTTCATGTTTTCCCTTCCCTTTTATTAATTATACTTTTATAGTACATTTTGAGGATATTAGGAGATTTGATGTAAAGTTAATGATTTCAGAGGAACAAAAGTAAACTTTTTATTGTATTATTACCGGCTAAGTAGTTTAGAGTTTCTTGTCCTATGTTCAAAAGGTTTAGACTTTCATGTCCCTTTATTGAGACATGAAAGTACCTACAAAATTTATGATAATGGCTATTTATCAACGATTGTTTATGAGATTTTAGTTTAGACTTTTATGTCTTTCTACAACAAGTTCCTAAGTTATTAAAATTAGCAAGCCCAGAATTTAAAAAAGATATTATTCAATTACTAAAATACTTATAAGATATATATTACGGAAATAGATTTAGATATTAGTAATTCCTTGAACTACCCCCACTTTCACTTCGTTTAGAAGTGAGGGGTTCCTAAGTAAAGAGTTCTATCGAACTCTAATTGATTAGGCTATCCCCGCAGTCCTTGCGGTTAGAAGCCTTATCGCCTCATTCTTTAGATTGATACTTGCGTTAATATCCCTATCATGGTGTGTACGACAAGAAGGACAATCCCATTCACGTAGGTTTAGATTTTTAACGTCTTTGTTTTGATATCCACAACAAGAGCATAATTGGCTGGAAGCAAATGTTTTCGATACGACAATGACTTGTTTGCCATACCATTTTGCTTTGTATTCTAACATGAATCATAAGCTAATAGTACTGGCAACGACCTATCATCTTTGTTTAAACGCATTCTTATCATCTCCATTAAAAAATTATCATATAATAATTATACATTTTTAAAATGAAGATGCCTATATCACTAACAGATAATGCTTAAAGTTTAATTATGTTCCAATACAATAAAACCGTAGAAATTTAATATTCCCACGGTTTTTATGCATACCAAGTCCTATTTGAGGCACTTGGTAATAGCCTTTCGTTATTATAGTAAACATTGCCACTTGGAGCTACTTCGTGGAGATTTCCTTTCCTTTTATCCTATCCCTTATTTTTGTATATTAAGAAAATTATAACATATCCGTTATTACTGATATAATTTGAAAATCTGTATTTGAAGTATGCTACCAACGGTCTCTTCATTGGACTATAATAAAGACATCGATTAATTATGGTTTCTTCAATCTGCTGAAATATATACTATAAATTTTAATATAACTATATACATATTTAACGATTTAAATTATAATTAATATGTCTGTTATTTGTTTTAATTCATTTGAAAAGGCAATTCCTTTTATAAAGGAATTGCCTATCTTTTTTATAAGCTAAAAAAAGATTGATCATCTATAACAAAATAGTTCATTCCCCCAATTTATAATTGGGGGAGTCATTTAATTTATTGAAAGCTCTTTGGACGAAAGTCTTCTTTTTCTAGAATAATTGATGGTGATAAATTAATACGCTTTGAATCTGTGAACTCGACAGTTGCTGCACCGTATTCATTAATGAAATGCGTTTCTATTCGCTCGTGTTCTTCTTTACTACATTTACCACTGCATCCCCAATCTGTACATAAAGGTGATTCTATTTTTTTGGTTCCTTCATGAAAACTGTACAATTCGTTATATTGTTCTTCATCTTTATAGGGAAATTTAGTTTTTAAGTTGTTAGTATCTTTCCATCGTTGAACTAACTCCCGATAAAGCCTCTTATATGATTCTGTGACATCTGGTTTATATATATAAGGAACTTCTTCACTTTCCGCTATTTTTCTTAAAAAAGCCCTTTGTTGTTTGATTATTATTTTATTCTCTTTGTTAGCGAGGATCTTAAAAGCTATAAAATTCGAAAAGTCGAAGAGAAAAATGAAATTGCTACAGTAACTGTTGATGCTGTATATAAAGGTAATCCTAAAAAAGTAATCGTAATTGAACTAGAGAAAACGGATGATGGTTGGAAAATAAGTAAATCATAAAAAACGTTCTAGAATTCTAGGTTCTTATAGCGAGCAATTTGCACATAGATATCGATAAATTGATTGCTGTAAAATATATAAAAGACTATCTATCAAGAGGGTTTACTTGTTTTCAAAACAAGCAAACCCTTCACTATAAAACTACTTTTATTTTTATATCACTTACATTAGGAATCACAGTATAAACCTCTTAATTAAGCCCCTCATATTTCCAAACGTTGACCAAAAAATAAAAATATGGTATGTTTACTTTAGATTAGTTATATATTGAATGCATATCCAATATATATAAAGTATAGTACTTAACTGAATTGCATATACTAAAAAAGACGAGATGCTGTCAACATCCCGTCTCATAACTGCTACCGTCAAGGTGGTTGTTATTAAAAGGTTTTATTTTTTTCTAAGCCCACCCTTGTGCTTCCGACGGCTACGAAGAGTGGGTTTTTTGCTGTCTTCATTTAGAATCTGCTTTCTCAGAAGATACGCTGAAACTTCGCGTACCACTGCTTTTGCAATTTCTTTTAAAAGTTCAAACAAAAAATCCATGTTATGATCACCTCCTTTCCTTCCAAATGGAAAGAAGGGATAATAACAACCCACCTTCACAATATACAGTTATACTTCTATTTTAGCATAATTCGAATCTCTTAAATAGTTAATTCCTCCATTTTCAAAGTCTTTCTAATGTCATAGTATCGTAATGTAGCAGATATTTAGTTTACTATAATTTAAATATGTATACTGATAGTTTGGTATACATTCAGATTAAAAGAGTGAAGTTACAAATAACTAATTACTCATGAAAATAGTTATATTTTTATAAGTAACATTAAAATTCACATAAATCACGCGAAAACAGCCTCTCAGATTCGTTTGTATCGCATTTTATCCATTAACTTAATGATATTATATGCATCGGTCTTTTCTTCCTTGTTTATAGCTTTTAAGTTAATTTAAAAGAAACCGGCTGTTTTTAACCGATTTCTTTTAAAAATTCCTATAAAAAATATATGCTAGTTTTTTAATTTTTCATCTAGAATCTCTTCTAAGACTTTTTTGTATCCTTTATACCCCTTTTCTTTAGCTATTTGCCTAGCATTCTTAATTATGCTGGGGTCTAAGTATAAACTGACATGTTCTTTATTATTTGTGAAATATATTCTATCTTTCTTTTGTTGTAAGTGACCACTTATTAAACAAGTGTTAAGAACACTAAATATATGAGTATCATATGGCATATTTCCTAGCTTACATTTCATCAAGTATCCTTCATTTTTTTTAGAAACCAGAACGTTTGAAACTCCTAAATGACATATGACATACAACATAACATCATAAGCAGTATATATTGGGAACAAGAAGGAAACATCCCCAGGTTTAGTAATTCTGTTAATCTGAATACATATTTGTGAAAAATGATTCGATGAAACTTCGTCTGGAATCGTCATACGTTCATTCTGCAGATTGATTCCATCCCGTTTGGTTACATCTATTACCCTTACAGGTTGTCCATCTAATGTCACGGAGTCAAACAATAGGAGATTGTTAGTATACAATGGAAGATGATCATACATCCTTTGACTTTCCTTATTTAAATTATCCATACTTCTTCTATACTCTTTTAAATCTTCTATATGGTAGAGTTTTTCTCTTCGTTTACCTTTTAATACTTCTTTAAATGGTAAGGCGCCCTCTTTTGCCATATTTGAAACATATGTTTTTGATTTCTGTAAATATGTAGCTGCCTCTTTTAAAGTGTATAGATCTTTATAAATTTCAGATATTCTCTTCGCATCTTCCTCATAGAATCTATATCCGCCATCTGCTTTCCAACTTTTTAAATTAGCTGGCTCAATTTGTTTATGTTTAATTAAATAGCTCAATTGTCCCTTACTTAACTTTGCCATTTCGCAAAGTTCTTCAAAAGATATGTAATTCAAGGTTCCACCTCATATATCATGAATTATTCCATTTTAGTCTGCAGCATTCCCTGTTTCATTCGTTTTCTCAATTCATATTTGGATATACCTAATTCCGTTATAATAACCTCAATAGGATATTCTTTGTACTGCAGCAACAAACTTGGATTGTCCATATATTTTTGTTTTATTGTATTAAATGTACCTTGTTTTGATAATTTATTCAATCGTTCTCCTCTCTCTCTTATTTCTTTATACACTGGACAGCCCTCACATAATTTATTATTCCTTATTTTTTTCTTTCGTCTTTTTTCAGGTGCAACTTCTTTTGAAGTATATAAAGGACATTCCATACAATGTTTCAATTCTAGATAGGAAATTTCATTGATAATGGTTCGGCGTTCCTCTTTCACAAGTAATCCTCCTCTATCTTATAAATAAAAAGAAAAACCTAAATAAAATAAAAAGGTGTGATATTTTGATTATACATTTTAAAGAGAAACATTTCATCTATTCATAAAATAATTAACTTGTATATATTTATCTATACCACAATAAATAACGGATTTATTGTGGTATAATTAGAATGATAAAAATTTATATAAAAATATTTGTTTATATTTCATTCTGTCAAAGGTTGTGTTTATATTTGAATATCATAAATTACGAACATAATAACCAAATTGTAAAATCAAAATCAGATTTTTTTGATAGCAGTCATTTTGAAAAAATTATGGGTATGGGTATCCGAAATGTTGATTACTCCCAATTGAGTGAAGAATCATTGGTTTACTTATTTTTACATGACGAACCTTCTTTAACGAAAAAAAGAAGTGAACGAACTAAAAAAGTATACCTCCATGATCTTTCTCATTTTCTTCGGTACATAAAAGAAAAAATAGGAACCATTCAGGAATTATCCCATAATGAAATGGAAATCTATTTCTATGAATTAAGTAAGAAATATGCGGCCACTTCATTACGCCGTAAGAAAACAGTAGTTCAGCAATTTTTAAAATATGTTTATGATAATAATGGACTCTCAGACGATTTTAGTAGTCGTATAAAAAAGGTATCTGTAAAAAAAGAAGAGTTGGTCAACCGCGATCTATTTCCAGAGGAAGTGAACGGAATTTTAGATACATTAAAAAGAACAAATTTCTTTATGTATTCCTTGTTCTTCCTCCTTACCACTACTGGTCTACGAATTGAAGAAGTCGCAAATGCAAAATGGGCTGATCTTGCGTTCCACCCTTCT